>NZ_JALJRB010000026.1 GCF_022968795.1 Desulfatitalea alkaliphila | reverse complement strand
GAGCAGACAAAAAAATGGTGGTTCTCGAGGGAGCCGGACATTGGCCGATAGAGGAGCCGGGGGCGACACAAATGTTCGAGGCGGTAAGAAGTTTCTTGGGGCATGTGCAGAAAAAATATCGGTAGGGCGTGGCTAAGTATACGCAATCTGCGGCATGCATGGCGGCCAACAAGGGGCTGTTGGCGGACGCCGGGAACAGTGCTTGATTATTAGCCGGGGCTTATGCTCGCCGGCGCCGCAAAGCCGGAACGTCCGGAGTAAACGATTTCCGGTGCTGAACATGTTAAGCCAATGAACAGTCGAAAAACGACTCGACGAATATCAATGCTTTCTGCCTGAGTTTTAACTTTTGGAGCCGCCATGGTCGAATCACCCCAACAGTCACGAGCAGAGCCCCCTTTATCAGTTGAGGCAGAATATACGCCATTCGTAAACTTCGCTATGCAGCAGAACTCGGTTCCACTGCTTCGGGCGCTCTCAGTAACCAACTCTTCCGATAAGCAGACAACTGGTGTGACTGTCCGTGTGTGGAGCGATCCACGGGTCGTCGCAGAGAAAATACTCAGGGTGGAATCCATCGCCCCCAGTACCACATACACATTTTCAGCGCCTGCACTTACACTCCAACGCGGTGCCCTTCGCAAACAGGCCGAGCGAGAGGAGGGGCATTTCTGGATCGAGGCGGTTGCCGATGGGCTTGAACCTACACGGCAGCAGCTTCCCCTGTCCGTTCTTGCCTACAACGAGTGGTACGGCGTCTGCTCACAGCCGGAACTCATTGCCGCCCACGTGCTGCCCAACGATTCGGCCGTAGAGCGCATCCTCGCTGAAGCGTCGAAACTGCTGTTGGAAAAAACACAGGACGGTTCGCTATCAGGATATCAAAGCGGCGGCCCCCGGCGCGCATACTCACAAGCCGCCGCCATCTATTTCGCGGCAGCCCGCCACAAGATCGGTTACATCAATCCCCCGGCGAGCTTCGAAAAAACCGGCCAGAAAGTCAGAACCCCCGCGCACATTCTTACAAGAAAACTCGGAAGCTGCCTGGACACGACGACACTCCTTGCTTCGTGCTTCGAGCAAGCAGGGCTGCGACCGGTAATCGTGTTTGTCGAAGGACACGCATTTCCCGGTGTGTGGCTCGTGGACAAGTCCTTTGACGACACTGTGACTCACCATGCATCGATCCTCCTTAATCGGATCGGCCTTAATGAATTTATTGTTGTGGAATCCACAGGCATAGCAAAGACGCCCCCATTTGCATTCAAGATGGCGCTGGAGCAGGCAAGGAATCAGCTTCAATCTGGTCCAAGTTTCCATTTTGCGGTGGACATAAGGGCCGCCCGCAGGCTCGGTATCCGCCCGCTATCACTTGCCGGAGAGGATGCGGGGACCGCGGACGAGGACATCGGCCTTGATGGCAATGATATGTCACCCTTTGAAGATCTTACCGTGCCGCAGGGAGTTGATGAGGCTGGTACCATGGCGCCGACACGCCCGGCGGGTGATCGGGAGAGCACGGCGGATCGCCTTGCAAAGTGGAAATCCAACCTGCTCGATCTGAGCCTGCGGAACCGCTTGCTCAACTTCAAGGATTCAAAGAAATCGATCCCGCTGCTTTGTCCCGACATCGCGGGCCTTGAGGACGCTCTGGCAGCGAACGAAGGGTTTCGCGTGCGGCCCAAGCCGAAGGTCTGGGACGAATCCGACCCTCGCGATGCGACGTTACACCGGGAACAGACAGGTGCAGATGCCCTGGCCGATTACCTGCGCGAGGAGATGTCCCAGCGGCGCCTGCACGCCGATATTACCGAACGCGAACTGGCCGGCCGCCTCACCCAGGTCGAGCGTGCCGCCCGCCTCGGCTTGGAAGAGGGAGGCGCGAACACGCTGTTCCTTGCGCTCGGCTTCCTTGTTTGGACAGAGGACAAGACAAGTGACATCGAACGCCGTGCTCCGATTCTCCTGATTCCCATGGGTATCGAGCGCAAATCGATTCGCGAGGGATTCCGTATCCAACGCATCGACGAGGAATCGCGCATCAACATCACGCTTCTCCAAAAGCTCAAGATAGACCTCGGCATCACCGTCGACGGCCTGGATCCCTTGCCTGAGGACGCGTCCGGCCTGGACGTGCCGAAGATCCTGCGCACCATCCGCCAGGCGATCAAGCGCGAACCGCGCTGGAAAGTTGAGGAGAGCGCAAGCCTCACAATCCTTACGTTCTCCCGATTCCTGATGTGGCTGGATTTGGAAGCGAATTCCGAGGAGCTCAAGAAGAACGCGGTCGTACAGCACCTGCTCGAATCTCCGAACGAACAGTTCGACCCCGGCGCGACGTTTCCCATACTGGAAACCCTCGACGACGACTATCCGCCATCTGGAACCTTTTGTCCGCTGCACGCCGACTCCTCGCAGCTGCGTGCCATCCACGCCGCGGCGGAGGGGCGCACCTTCGTGCTGCAAGGCCCGCCAGGCACCGGGAAGTCCCAGACCATCACCAACCTGATCGCCCACTGCCTCACCATCGGGAAGCGCGTGTTGTTCGTTGCCCAAAAGCGGGCGGCGCTTGATGTGGTATACAAACGGCTCTCGGAGATCGAACTGGGGCCTTTCTGCATGGAGTTGCACTCGAACAAGACGACGAAAGAGTCTTTCCGCGCGCAGCTGCGCGAGGCGCTCGGTGTGGCCGGTGCCGTGGCCGGCGGACAATGGGAGGCGCGGACAAGCCGCCTTGCCGAGCAGCGCAAAGCACTGAACGAATACGCGCGTGACCTGCACGAGCCCCGGGCGTTCGGCAAAAGCGCCTATTGGATCATTTCCCGGCTGATTGGTCTCAGTGGCGAACCGAAGGTCACGCTGGATCTTGGCGATCCCGACGGACGGACGCATGAGGAGTTCGAGCGAATGCGGGCCATCGTGCGGGAAATGGCCGAAGCCGCCCGGGTGTCCGGCAGCCCGGCGGGGCATCCGCTCGATGCGGTTCGGATGTACGCCTGGAGCTACGGCATCGAGGACGAGGCGGAAAAGGCGATCCAGGCGGCCGAGGAGGCCCATCGTGGCCTGAAAGCCTCGGCGCTGCTGACTCTGCCGGATCTGGGACTCGGGGTTGACGAGGCGTCGTTCTCCGACCTCCAGCTGGCGAGCGGGTTGACCGCCCTGCTGGAGACCGCGCCGGCTGGTGTCACCCGGGCGCTCCTTTCGGAGCCCGATTGGCAGCGCATCAAGTCTGAGCTGACCGAATGGATAGAGCTGGGGCGGACGTGCTCGAAGAAGCGGTCGATTCTGTTGGAATCCAATACCGAGGGCATTTTCGCGCTCGATCTTCCCGCGTTGATCGAAACGCTGCGGACGAGAAAGGACGCCTGGTTCTGGAAAAAGTGGCACATGGGAGGGCTTGTCCGGAAGGCCGTGCTGCCGGTCCGCAAGGACGGCAAGAAGCCCAAGGACCTGACGGCCTTGGAGAAAGAACTCGCACGGGCGCTGACCGTGGTCGAGGAGAGCGCTAAGCTCGAAGCCCATGGTGAGGTCCTCTTGCGGCTCTTCGGTGACTTCTGGCAGCATTTCGAATCGCGTTGGGACGAGATGCGACAGATCGTGGAGTGGTCCGACAAGTGCCGCGCGGTCATCGACCGTGCTCCGGGCACCGGCCTAGAAGCGCAGCCGGGCACCAGGGGTGCATGGCTGCGTCTGGCCACGGAGGGCCGTGCCTTGTTTGCCGCGGATGCGCCTGCCGCCCAGCGGGCGCGGGCGTTTCGGGAAGCCTTTCAGGGCTTCGGGGATCGGCGAAAGCGCCTCGAAAGCCTGCTGCAACTCAACGCCCAGGCGGCCTGGGGCGGCGAGGCCGATGGGAGCATGTTCGAGAATACCGGGACAACCCTGCGGCACCTGGCGGCCAACCTGCCGCGCTTGCGCGAGTGGATTGTCTACCAGGCATCGCGCGCCCAGGTCGCGGAGCTTCGCCTTGCCGAGCTCGCGGAGGCCCTCGAACGCGGAGATATCGGCGTTCACCAGTTGAAATCAACCTTTGAGCACTCCTTTGCCGACTGGTGGGCGAGGACGGTCTTGAAGTCGATCCCGTCCCTCGCCGGGTTCATCGGAGAGCGGCACGACCTGAAGATTCGGGAGTTCCGGGGGCTCGAAACCCAAATTGCCGACCTGACCAGAAAGGAGACCTTCGCCCGGATCGCCGGCAGGATGCCGCGGGCAGCGGCTGCCGGGCAGCGCACGCCGGCCAGCTCCGAGGCCGGATTGCTCCAGCGGTTCGCGCAAGGTGGACGCAAAACGATCCGGCGCATTTTCAGGGAGTGCCCGAATGCGCTGGCCAGGTGCAAGCCCTGCGTGCTCATGAGCCCGCTTTCGGTGGCCCAGTTCATCGGCGCGGACTTCCCGAAGTTCGATATCGTCGTGTTCGACGAGGCGTCGCAGATGCCCACGTACGACGCTATCGGCGCCATCGCGCGCGGGAACCAGCTGCTCGTGGTCGGTGACTCCCGCCAGCTTCCACCCACGAGCTTCTTCGAACGGCAGAAAGGCGATGAGGAGTACAGCGAGGATGATCTGCCGGAGGAACTGGAGAGCATCCTCGAAGAGGCGGAAGCGGCGGGAATAAAGCCGCTGCGCCTCGATTGGCATTACCGCAGCCGCCACGAGAGCCTGATCGCCTTCAGCAACCGCCAATACTACGATAACCGGCTCCACACCTTTCCGGCCGCCCTCGCGGAGCATCCAGGGCTCGGTGTGCGCTGGCGTGAAGTACCGGACGGGGTCTACGACTACGGCAGGTCGCGCACGAACCGCAAGGAGGCGGAAGCGGTGGTGGCCGAGATCGTCCGGAGGCTGCGCGATCCCGAGGAACAGAACAACTCCCTCGGCGTGGTGACCTTCAGCCAGGCGCAGCAAGGGTTGGTCGAGGACCTCCTGGACGCCGCGCGAGGCGAGTACCCGGAAATCGAGCCGTACTTCACGACGGTTTCCGAGCCCGTCTTCGTCAAGAACCTTGAGACGGTCCAGGGCGATGAACGGGACGTGATCCTGTTCTCGATCTGCTACGGGCCGGACCCCGCCGGGATAACCCGTATGAACTTCGGCCCGCTGAACAATAAAGGCGGCGAGCGCCGGCTCAACGTGGCCATCACCCGGGCGCGCAGGCAGTTGCTGGTCTTTTCGCGCCTGGCGCCCGAGCAAATCGACCTATCCCGAACCCAGGCCGTCGGCGTGCGTCACCTGCGGGCCTTTCTGGATTACGTGAAGCGCGGACCGGTCGCATTCGCGGAAGAGGTGCGCCAAACGACCGGGGAGGTGGAATCCGGCTTCGAACAGTCGGTTCTGGATGAATTGACCCAGCGCGGCTGGCGCGTAGATGCGCAGGTAGGTTGTTCAGGGTATCGGATCGATCTGGCCGTCCGCGATCCCGACGCTCCCGGCCGGTACCTTTTAGGCGTCGAGTGCGATGGTGCGAACTACCACAGCGCCAAGTCGGCAAGGGATCGCGACCGGCTCCGCCAGACAGTGCTGGAAGGCCTCGGCTGGCGGTTGCATCGCATTTGGTCGACCGACTGGTGGCTTCAGCGACCCAAGGAGATTGCCAAACTTGAAGAGGCGATCAGGGTATCCAAACAGAAATTTGACGCGGCCAACGACGTTGACCTGAGCCCCCCGGCTAACATCCCTCCGAATTCCGCACCAACCGGTACGCCCGGCAAGCAGGACACGAATCTGCAGTTTGCAAGGGGCGCGGCGGCTGTTGCGCCCCATCCCACTGGTCCCATTCGCGACGGTACCGAGCTTCCGGGGCAGTTGATCTATCGGCGTTACAAGCCGCCGGGTACCAAAACCTTCCAGGGTGAGCTTCACGATCCGAAAAACGCACGACAAGTGCGCGCACTGGTCAAATCGATCGTTGATACTGAGGCCCCCCTTCTGTTCGATTCGCTCTGCTCGGAGGTGGCGTCCCTCTGGGGGCTCAAAAGAACCGGGAACCGCATCCGCACGGCGGTCAAAGACGCAGTGAAGCAGAACGGCCTTCCGGTACGCCGGTCGGGGAAGCGTGCGTTTATCTGGACCAAAGATTTGTCTGAAAGCCCTTACAAGAATTTCCGTATCCCTGGCGAGATGGAGCCAAGGGCGAGAACGGCAGGGGAAATCTGCCCGGAGGAAATCGCCAACGCGGCGTCCCAGATCCTGAAAATGCATATCAGCATGAACCAGGATGACCTTGCGCGAGAAACCGCCAACCTGTTCGGCATTACGCGACTCGGTGTCAATGTGAGCGCGTTTTTCGAGGAAGGCATAGAACTCATGAAGAAAAATGGCAGATGCAGGGTGGACGGCGAAAAACTAGTCAAGGCTTGAAGCATAAGCGTGTCAGGCTGATCGGACAAGCGCTGTTCGTCCAGTAAGTGATGACAAAAACCGGTTTTTTTCTCCGATCGTTCCACACCTTGAGGGGGGCAGATGACAAGACCGAGCAGACGAACATTGCTCCGTTCATTCCTAAAGGATTTGGTTGCGATCCTTCCTTTTTATCTATCGACAGGTTTGGACTTGCGATCCGTTCGTGTGTTTAGACTGCTTCGATTGTTCCGAGTCATTACAATCATGCGGTACAACGCGGCCATGGCGAGACTGAAACATGCGTTTCATCTGGCAAGAGAGGAACTAGTCCTCTATCTAAGCGCCAGTGGGATAATCCTTTATCTCGCCTCGGTTGGCATTTATCACTTCGAGAATCCAGCTCAACCGCAAATCTTTGCCTCTGTCTTTCACTCTATGTGGTGGGCGGTGGCGACATTAACGACCGTGGGATATGGTGACATATATCCTATCACGGCGGGAGGGCGTATCTTTACGGGCCTTGTTTTATTAATTGGGCTCGGAATCGTGGCGGTGCCCGCCGGGGTGGTCGCATCAGCGCTGTCCGAAGCACGGCGCGAAATGGCATGCACACCAGAAGGGAATGATTCGCAGGAACCGAAATGATTGTAATGGAGTCCATAATTGTGTAGATTCAGGGGGTTATCTTATTTCGGATAATCATCCGCGCTGGATATATGCATCCCGTAGCAGTCTGCTTATGCAGATTGCATAATCTATAGTTACACTAAACGAGGAACCTGCACATGTTTTGCCCCGAATGCAAATCCGAATTTATAGAAGGCATCATCAAATGCCCTGAATGCAATGTCGAACTTATTGATGAACTACCAGAAGAGCCTGCCGCTGTATTCGTGGCTTACAAAGAAGCGCTTGCGACATACAATCCTGCTGATATAGCATTTTTAAAATCTGTTCTTGACAGTGAAGGAATACAGTATTTTTTCAAAGGTGAACATTTTATGTATGTTCGACCGTTGGCGGACCCTGCAAGACTTATGATAAGAATTGATCAATTTGAGGAGGCTACCCAGATTTTGAAAGACATTAAATTGTCTTTCATGGGAATAAATCTCGGCAATCAGAATATGGACCACTAACAACTCACTGGTGGCGGACGCGAAGGGGCGGCGTGATTTGCCGAAAAGGCAATAGCAGGTCGATAGTAAGTACCCCGCGCCGCACAGTTCAGGCGTTGTGCCTCAAATAAAAGCGGCCTCACAAAAATGGAAGGCCGCAAACTAAAAACAAATGAGTAATTGGAATACCGATATATCAATGATGGGCAACCCGCTCCAATTCTTCCCGAATTACCTGGCGGATAACTGTCTCATCGAGAGGCTTTCCGCTTTTTGAAATATATTCTCTAAGTGCTTCATTAATCATGGTTTGGTAACCATATCCAGTTTTGTCCGCTCTTTCACGGAAATCTTCAATAATATCCGTATCAAGATACATGGTAATCCTGGTTTTACCCTTAGTGGGTGCAACCGGGCCTCTTTTGGCATTTTCAAAATTATATTCCTTCTTCATATTGTGTCCTTTCCTTGCGGGTCGCTTTTCTGGCTGAAATCAATCGAATGGTATCCGATCTGTATGAATAAACGACGGCGAGTATTCGTCCAACTGAATCCGTCCCAATGGTCACATATCGTAGTTCATTTGCAACTATTTGTTCTTCAATGGTCATGGCAAAGGAGTCATAAAGGACCATTTCAGCATCGGAGAATTCCCATGTTTCTTAAGGTTGGTCTCAGCCTTATTTGGGTCCCAGATAATGTCCATGGCCAAAATATACATACATTATATGTATTCGTCAACGGGCGATTTTTATGATGCATAAGCCATTAAAATAACAATATAAAGGCACAACATGTAAATTCACTGGACGCGAAGGGCAATAGCGCGAGGTCGGAGAAGCCGTAGCAGCTCGCCAGCCTTCCGCGCGCCGGTGATTAAATCGTTGTACCTCTATCGAAAGGATTTCTCATGAGCCGCATGAACCCTTATGACAAAGACACTACCATTGCATTGCTTAAGAAAAAATCTGCCGTTGTGGAAAACAAAACGTGGCTTAGGCATTCAGAGGTGATGCGGTTTCGATTCCCTTGCTGGTGAAACTCGTTTTCCCCGATAGAATGAGGGCATTCCAAGACGACCAAGACCGCCAACGGCAAAACGCAGCGAACACTGGCTTCGCACGATGGTGCGCGAATACACCCAATGTGCTTGATCCGTCCATCGCCGAGGCTTTTGGCTGGAAGAGCGTCGTGGTCGAATGGCTCTCGCCTGTTCAGAATGACGCGTACGCCGATTATTACGACCAGGCATTCTCAGTGGTCAGTGAATTATGGATCACGGCTTAACCGGTGACGGTACTGATATCTGTATGCAAGCTGATAACCTTCACCCCAGGATGAACCGCTTAACAAGCATTTGATTTGCAGCTCGTGTCTATTTGTGTCAAGGGTGCCACATTTCTTGTTTGGCCTTTCCTTGACAATCCCCGCCGGTCACGTTAGGACCTATATGCATGTGCATCAATCACCATCAATGGTTCGAATGACGCTGGACTTCTAATTCCTACGGCGCCAAGGGTTCAGGACCCACCCCGAACGCCGATCCCGCCCCCGTGCCGATTCGCAAGCAGAACGGGCCCGTAGCGACCGATATTGAAACCGCGATCCGACGCCCGGTGGGCATCAAACCCCTGTTCGTGTTCCACAAATAAATAGGGAGGTACAACCGATGTGCGGAATTGCAGGATGCTTCGGCATCGACGACACCCAAACCATCACCCGAATGCTGGATGCCATGCCACACCGAGGACCGGACGATCGCGGTATATTCCAACACGGGGCCGCCGTTCTGGGACACACCCGGCTGTCCATCGTGGACGTGGCCCGGGGCCACCAGCCCATTCTGGCCGACAACGGAAGGGCCGGCATCATCTGCAATGGTGAAATCTACAATTTTCAAGCCCTCCGGGATCGACTGACCGCCGATTACACCTTCGCCACCCATTCCGATTCGGAAGTCATTCTGCATTTGTACCGCCAAAAAGGACCGCACTGCGTGCACGATCTGGACGGCATGTTCGCATTCGCCCTTTTCGACGGTGACAATTTTATGCTGGCCCGCGACCCCGTGGGCATCAAACCACTCTACTACGGCCACCTGCATGATCGCCTTTACTTCAGTTCCGAACTGGGGGCCATGAGTTTGGCCGGGCTGGACCAGGTGCATGAATTTCCCTGCGGCCACTATTACACCCCGTCCGAGGGTTTCGTGCCTTACTACCAGGTGCCGCCGCCCGCCCAAAGGCCGATGGTCGATGTGAGCGAAGCGGGGCGCCGCATCCGCGATACCCTGGACCGGTCCGTCACCAAACGCCTGCTTTCCGATCCCCGGATCCAGGTGGGCGCCTTTTGCAGCGGCGGCTTGGACAGCAGCTTGATCGCGGCCATCGCCGCCCAGCAGATCCCCTATTTGCATACCTTCGCCGTCGGCATGCGGGATGCTGCCGGCAAGGAAAGCGACGACCTCAAAGCCGGCCGGCGGGTCGCGGCCCACATCGGCTCGGACCACCACGAGTACATCTTCACCGAAGAGGAGTATTACGAAGTCCTGCCACTGGTGATTCGAACCCTCGAAACCTACGACCCCGCCTTGGTGCGCTGTGCCGTACCGTGCTATTTCACCTGCAAACTGGCGGCCCGATACGTCACGGTGGTGCTGACCGGAGAGGGGGCCGACGAACTGTTCGCCGGCTACCATTATATGAAACGACTGTCGCCGGATGCCCTGAATCAGGAGGTGCAACGCCTGGTGGCGGGGGTTCACAACATCAACCTGCAACGGGCCGACCGCATGGGCATGCACTTCAGCCTGGAGCTGCGGGTACCGTTTTTCGACACGGCCATGATCGATCTGGCCATGCGCATCGCACCGGATTTGAAGATTCGCGCCGTCAACGGCGCCAAGGTGGAAAAATGGATTCTGCGCAAAGCCTTCGAGGGCTCGGGTTTGATCCCCGACGACATCCTGTGGCGTTACAAGGTGCAGTACACCCAAGGCGCGGGATGTGAGGACCTGGGAGAACGGTTGGCGGAGCGGGAGATTTCCGATGAAGAGATGGCGCGCATCCGGAAGGCCCACCCCGCAGCGGTGATCAACAGCAAGGAGGCGGCCTACTATTTCAAGATCTTTAGACGCTACCACCCCCAGGACTCCCTGTTGCCGTCCATCGGTATCTGGACGGGATTCGATTTCGACGAGGAACGGGAAAAAATCAGCGGCACGATGAAAGATGCGGCCACCGCCACCTGACCGAGGGCGGCAGACGGCGTAAGGGCTCGCGAAACAAGTAAAACCGTAAAACAAAGGAGCGCAAATGAGTGGTTGGATAGCGATCATCGGCAACGGCGTGGCCGGGCAGTGGCGCCTCATGTTGGACCGTATTGCCCATCGCGGACCCGATATCGGCGGCTGGACCAAGTGTAAAACGGCGACCATCGGCCAGAACTACCTGCCGGCGGACGTGGGCGGCGATCCGGGCCGGATACCGGTGCCGCTGGTGGACACCTCGCCGGCCCACCACATCATCGGCTTCGACGGCCAGATCACCAATTGGGCGCCCCTGGCGGAACAGCTCGGCGTCGGAGAAGGCCCTTATCGCCAAGAGCGCATTCTGCTGCGCCTCCATGAACGCCACGGCACCGAAATGTTCCAATACCTGGACGATGCCATCTTCACTTTCATCATCGCCGACGACAACGGCGTCCTGGCCGCCCGGGACCTGCTGGGCATCAAAACCCTGTTCTACGGCCGCAAAGACGACGCCGTCTATCTGGGATCGGAGCTCAAAAGCGTGCTGGCGATCACCGACGAGGTGTATGAATTCCCCCCCGGCCACTACATGGATCAAAGCGGCGCCCTGCACCCCTTTGCCGCCCTGCCGGCCCAGCCGCCCCAGCCGTTGTGCACCGACACCGGCCAAGCCGTGGCCGACATCCGGCGCATCATCGACAACAGCCTGGCGGCGCAGGTGGATTTCACCCGCCCCACGGGCAGTCTGCTCAGCGGCGGGATCGACAGCAGCGTGGTGGCCATGCTGGCCGCCCGCGCTTGCCGGAAAAAATTGGGTGACGACAAGCGTTTGAAAACCTTTGCCTTGGGAGTGGGAGAAAGCGAAGACATCCGCAACGCCCGCCTGGTGGCCGACCACATCGGCGCCGACCACCACGAAATGATCATCGACCTGGACACCATGCTGGGTGTGCTGGACGACGTGATCTACCATCTTGAATCCTTCGATCCTTCCCTGGTACGCAGCGCGGTCTCCAACTACCTGATCTCGCGCCACGCGCGCGAACATGGGATTGAAGTGCTGCTCTCCGGCGAGGGGGGCGACGAGGTGTTTTGCGGCTATCTGTTTTTGAAGGAGCGGCCGCCGGAAGAGATGTTCGCCGGTCAACTGTTGGTGTTGCGGGCGCTGCACAGCAACGCCGCATTGCGCCTGGACCGCATGAACCAGTGCAACGGCCTGCGGGTGGTAACCCCCTTGATTTCCGGAGAGTTGCTGCGCGCCGCCATGGCCATGGCGCCGGAATTGAAGATCCGGCCCAACGGCAGCGAGAAGATTGAGAAGTGGGTTTTCCGCCAGGCCTACGCCGACGATCTGCCGGAGCAGATCACCTGGCGCCTCAAGCAGGAGTTTTCACAAGGATCCGGCTCCGCGGCGCCCCTGACCGTCCATTTCGAGAAGATGTTCGACGATGACCGGCTGGCCGCCGCCCAAGCGCAATGCCCGCTGATCCGCAGCAAGGAGGAGTTGTACTACTACAACATCTTCACGCGCCACTTCGGCACCGGTCATGCGGTCCAGACCGTGGGCCAGTGGACGACGCTCTGATGGCCGCCTGAAAAGCGAATTTATTTTTTCGCGAACCCCGAGCCCTAAAGGTGATAATCCCCCGCGGCTTCGGGTTGGTAGAGAATCTCCTCGATCCGGATGCGTCGCACGCCGCCCGGCACACGCCACTTTACCTCGTCCCCTTTGGCGTAGCCCAGGATGGCCGTGCCGATGGGGGCCAACACGGAAATGGCACCGGCACCGGCATCGGCATCCCGGGGAAAGACCAGGGTCAGGGTGCGGGTTGTGTCGCTATCCAAATCGCGCAAAACCACCTTGGCGTTCATGGTCACCACATCCGGGCCTATCTCCTTGGAGGTAACGATTTCGGCCTGGTCCAGCTCGTCGGCCAAGGCTTCAAGATCGTCACGCCCGCCACCGAACTCCTCGGCCACCGCGATCAGCTCTTCCAGACGCGCCTTGTCGAATTGGGTGATATAAATGGTTCTTTCCGTCATGATCGTCCCCCGATGTGGTGAAATCCGGCGGGTGGCCCTCGGCACCGGCCGGATGGGCCGTCCCGCACCGTCGCAACAAATCACCATATGGCTCGCCGGTTGTCAATAGCGGGATGCGCGCGCACTGTCGCGTCGCAGAAGCGACCAACACGGTTGACCCATTATGAGCCCTAACGCCCTTCCAGCACCTGCCGGCTGCGCTTGACGGCGCACAGGTCGCCGCACATGGTGCACACATGCTCATCCAAAGGCTTTGACGATTCCCGGTAGGCGCGCGCCTTGTCCGGATCCATGGCCAGTTCCATCATACGCGGCCAGTCCAGCTCCTTGCGGGCGTGGCTCATGGCGTTGTCCCAATCCATGGCGCCGGGGATGCCCTTGGCGATGTCGGCAGCATGGGCGGCGATGCGGGCGGCCACGATGCCTTCCTTCATGTCGTCCGCATCGGGCAGGCGCAAATGCTCGGCCGGGGTGACGTAACAGAGAAAGTCGGCGCCGTGGGCCCCAGCCAGGGCACCGCCGATGGCCGAAGTGATGTGGTCGTAGCCCGGCGCCACGTCGGTGACGATGGGGCCCAGGACATAGAAGGGGGCGCCGTGGCAGAGCTTCTTTTGCAACTGCATGTTGGCCGCCACCTCGTGGAGCGGCACGTGCCCCGGCCCTTCGATCATCACCTGCACATCGGCCCGCCAGGCGCGCAGGGTCAGCTCCCCCAGGATGATCAACTCCTGGATCTGGGCCGCATCGGTGGCATCGTGCAGGGAGCCGGGCCGCAAACCGTCGCCCAGGCTGATGGTCACATCGTGGGCGCGGCAGATCTCCAGCAGGCGGTCGAAGTGTTCGTAGAATGGATTTTCGCATTCATTGGCGTCCATCCAGTGCAGCAAAATAGCGCCGCCGCGACTGACCACGTGGGTCAAGCGCGGCCGGCGGCGCAGCCGGTCCACGGCGGCGCGGGTCAATCCGGCGTGGATGGTGATGAAGTCCACGCCGTCGGCGGCATGCAGCGCCACGGTGTCGAAGAAGTCGTCCACGGAGATGTCCGGAACGCTCTTACCGTAGCGCGCCACGGCGTCATAGACCGGCACCGTGCCGATCATCACCGGGCTGATCTCGATGGCCCGGCGCCGGAAGGCGCGGGTGTCGCCGAAGGTGCTCAGATCCATGATGGCGTCGGCCTTGAGGGCCACGGCCCGCCGCACCTTCTCGATTTCCAGATCCACATTGCAGCAATCCTCCGACACACCGAGGTTGACGTTAATTTTGGTGCGCAGCCCCCGACCCACGCCGCCGGCCACCAAATGGGTGTGATGCGGGTTGGCCGGTATGGCGATGCGCCCGGCCGCCACGGCCGAAACCAAATCATCGCGGTCGACCGTTTCGGCAGCCAGCAGTTGTTCCATTTGAGGGGTGACAATGTTGTCGCGGGCGGCCGCCATCTGGGTTTTCATGGTTTTGCTCCTTGTTTGGATTTTTCACTTTGAACTTCAAGCGCCCCCCACCATTCACCGGGCAGCGCCCTCACCCATCATCCCTTGCAGCTCACCTACCTTCCCGGCGATGTCTTGTGCGCCGACGATCTCGGTGACCAGGCAAAAAGTGCGTGCGCCATGGCGGGCCACTTGGGAGATGTTATGGGCCTTGATGCCGCCGATGGCGGCGATGGGCAATCGGCTGTTTTGCACCGCCCAGGTCAGATATTCGAATCCCACGGGATCGACCACATCGGCCTTGGTCCGGGTGCTGAAGATGGGACCAACGCCGATGTAGTCGGCACCTTGCGCCTCGGCCTGCCGGATCTGCTCCGGAGCGTGGGTGGACAAACCGATGATTTTGTCCGGGCCGACAAGCCGGCGCACTTCGGGCACGGGCAGGTCGTCCTGGCCCACATGCACCCCGTCGGCATCCACCAGCAGGGCGATGTCCACGTAGTCATTGACGATGAAGGGGATGCCGGCGTCACGCGTCAAGGCCCGAATGCGCCGGCACTCGGTC
Source organism: Desulfatitalea alkaliphila (assembly GCF_022968795.1). GTDB lineage: Bacteria > Desulfobacterota > Desulfobacteria > Desulfobacterales > Desulfosarcinaceae > Desulfatitalea > Desulfatitalea alkaliphila. The sequence continues at coordinate 53,244 of NZ_JALJRB010000026.1, read as the reverse complement.
AGCATCTGCCGGTGGCTTTTGTCGGGCCGCTTTTCGCGGTACTGGATGACGGCGATGCCGCCGCGGATCATCTCCCGCACCACCGTTTCGTTACTGCGGCCCTTGGAGAATTTTTCAGCGGTGATACCGTAGATGCCGCCGGGCAGTATGGGTTTTTGCTCACTCATAGTAACCTCCCCGTTCCAGAACGATATGGGCCATCATGGCGGCCACCAAGGCCACTTTGGGACCGTGGCAAGGGGCTTGGGCCGCCTCGGTGGCAAAATCCCCCACAATGGTGCAGCCGCCCAAAGTGCGCACCCCGATCCGATCCAACCGGGTGCCGGCCACGCCGCAGGCGGCGACCATGGGAATACGGGCGACGGACATGGCCTCCAGCAGCGCTTTCTTCTCCGCCGCCCCGTCGAACCCTTCCACCACCAGATCGCAATCAGCGAAGACGGTGGTCATACGTTCGGCATCCAGCCGTGCGTTCTCGGTTTCAATGACCGCGTCCGGCACGATACGCCGCAGGTTCGCGGCCAGCGCGGCCGCCTTGGGCCGGCCGAGTTGATCGTGAAAGTAGAACTGCCGGTTGAGATTGGACAATTCCACCCTATCGAAGTCCACGATCTTCAAACAGCGCACCCCGGCCCGCACCAGGTGGACCGCCACATTGGAGCCGATGCCGCCCGCGCCGGCGATGCCGATCTTCTTCATCCGATGCTGTCCCAATCTTTGCAAACCGGTTGATAGCCTTGGGCGGCGATGGCCTGCGCCACCAGTGCCACCGCTCGTTGATCGGCGATCTCGAACTGCGGCGTCTCGCGCCGTTCGGGCGCCGCATACCCCCCCACGCCGGTACAACTGCCCGCCGACAAGCGAGTGACGCCCAAGGGCACCAGCCGATCCCTGAAGGCGGCCCGCTCCCGGGTGGAGACGGTGATGCCCGCGCGGGGCAAAAAGAGCCGCAAGGCCAAAAGAAATTGAACGAACTCCCGGTCGCTGACCGGATGCAACGGCTGGAACCCTCCTTCGGCCGGGTTGATACGGGGCAGCGACAGGCCCACCTCGGTGGCCAGGTAGCGATCATCCAGGTAGCGGGCATGCAGGCCGGCGAAAAACACCTCGCGCCGCTTTTTCCCCAGGCCCAGCAAGGGGCCGATGTTCACGGCCCGGAAACCGGCCCGCGCGCCGCGCTCGGGGGCGTCGAGGCGGAAGCGGTAGTCGGTCTTGGGACCGGCCTGGTGAACCCGGCGGTAAACCGCCTCGTCGTACACCTCCTGGTAGAGGGTGAGCCCGTCCACCCCCACCGCCTTGAGCCGCCGGTATGCTTCCGTCGCCATGGGGAACATCTCGATGGCCACCGAGGCGAAGTACTGCTTGAGCAGGGCCAGGGCCGCCTCGATGTAGTCCATGGGGGTCACCTCCGGTGCCTCGCCGGTGAGCACCAGCAGGTGCCGCATGCCGGTGGCCGCGATGGCCCGGCCCTCGGCGGCGATCTCTTCCAGGCTCAGCTTGCGCCGCCCGATGGCGTGGCTGCGGTTGAACCCGCAGTAAAGACACTGGTTGGCGCAGTGGTTGGCGATATAGAGGGGAATGAACAGCTGGATGGTACGTCCGAAGTACTGCACGGTCAGTTGTTGGGCCGCCCGGGCCATGGGTTCCAGAAAATCGGCGGCCCGGGGGCTGAGCAGCACCAGCAGATCCCGTTCACCGCGGCGCTCCTTGGCGAGCACGCGCATCACATCCGCTTCCGTTACGGCGGCGAAAAACCCGTCGAAGTCGAAATCGCGATAACACTGCAGAACTTCGTAAAAGGACATGATTCAATCCTCTGCACCGAGAAACCCGGTCAAGGGCGAAGATGCACGGGCTTCCCGGCTCTCTTCGGCCATGCGGGCCAGAAAGGCCATCCGCCCTGCCGTCACCGCCAGGGCAAAGGCCCGCCCCATGGCCACCGGATCCTCCGCCGTGGCGATGGCGGTGTTGACCAGCACGGCGTCGGCCCCCATCTCCATGGCCGCGGCGGCGTGGGAGGGCCGCCCGATGCCGGCATCCACCACCACCGGCACCCGGCAGTTTTCGATCAGCAGCGCGATCAACGAGGCGGTCTCCAGGCCCCGGTTGGAGCCGATCGGCGCCCCCAGGGGCATCACCGCGGCCGCCCCGGCATCCTCCAGCCGCTTGGCCAGGGTCAGATCGGGCAGCACATAGGGCAGCACCACGAACCCCTCCTCGGCCAGGATCCCGGTGGCCTTGAGGGTTTCCCAGTTGTCGGGCATCAGGTACTTGGTGTCGGTGATCACCTCAATCTTGATGAAATCCCCGCAGCCGGCGGCCCGGGCGATGCGGGCGATGCGCACGGCCTCCTCGGCGGTACGCGCTCCGGAGGTGTTGGGCAGCAGGGTGACCCCCGGCGGTATGTGATCCAGGACATTCCCCGGCCCGGCCTCGGCGTCGATGCGCCGCAACGCCACCGTGATCATCTGCGATCCGCTGCTCGCCAGCATCCTTGGAATCCGGGCATCGTCGGCGAACTTGCCGGTGCCCGTAAACAGACGGCTGGTGAAGCCGTGGCCACCGATCGTCAACACATCGTCGTCCATCCGGTCATCCTCCTCCCACGAAACGCAGCAGCTCCACCACATCGCCCTCTTGCAGCGCCACCTGCGCCCAGCGCTCCCGCGGCACCACCTCGCGGTTGTGCTCCAGCACCAGATGCTCCGGAGCAAGCCCCTTGCGGCGCACCATCTCCTCGAGGGTCTCCTGCGCGATCCGTTCCAGCTGTCCGTTGATCGTGATTTGCATGATCCATTCCCCGCATAAAAAAAGCCGCCGTCCCCATCGAAGGGTCGGCGGCCGGATCACTTTAATGAAAGTTGTGTCTGCCTCGCCACTTCCCTTCGCCGGTATTACCCGGATCAGGTTCCAAGGGTTGGATGAGATCCTCTCAGCGTCAATCGCACCCCTAGGGCTTATGTCGGTCTTTAAATTCCTATAGGGGGTTTGGATGCGGATGTCAATGGGGCCAAAAGAAAATGCGCCTATGTACAAAGCCCAAGTCGGGACTTGCCCCATTGGCAATCGAAATCGAAATCGGTATCGGTATCGGTATCGAAATCTAAATCGAAGCGAACCGAGGCCCAAAAGAGCTCGCGTTCACTGGCGCACAAACCGGTTGCACAGGGCGCCGATGCCCTCGATGCGGCACACCACCTCGTCGCCGTCTTGCAGCACCACCGGCGGGTCACGGAAGATGCCCACCCCGGCCGGGGTGCCGGTGGCGATCACGTCGCCGGGCAACAGGGTGATATCGGTGCTGATATCGGCGATGATGGCCGGCACATCGAACATCATGTCGCGGGTGTTGCCGTCCTGCATCAACCGGCCGTTCACGGTGGCCGTCAACCGCAGGTTGTGCAGATCGGGGATCTCGTCCAAGGTCACCAGAGCCGGTCCCAGGGGGGCGAAGGTGTCGAAGGACTTGCCCCGGAACCACTGGGAATCGGCGAACTGGGCCTGGCGCCCGGACACATCGTTCATCACCGTCACACCGGCGATGTGTTCCAGGGCCTGATTCCGTTCAATGCCCTTGCCTTCTTTGCCGATCACCAGCGCCAACTCCACCTCCCAATCCACCTGCCCCGAACTGCGGGGCAGCAGCACCGTATCGCAGGGACCGTTGAGAGTGTTGGGGCTCTTGCAGAATAGCAACGGTGCGCTGGGGGCATCGAAACCGCCCTCCCGAGCATGCTCCCGGTAGTTTTTGCCCAAGCATATGATTTTGGAGGGCCGCACCACCGGCGGCCCCAGGCGCACCGTCATTTTCTGTGCGGGCAAGTTGCGCCCTGCAAGGCGCCGGGGCCAATCCTGCCTGAAAAACGATTCGCCGATATCGGGAATGTCGGGATGGATGGCGCGCAAATCCACAATGCCGTCGGGTTGTTCCAATCCCGGCCGTTCTTGCCCGTGGGCGCCGAATCGAATCAATCGCATGGGTTTCCCTTTCGCCGGTGGTGTCTTATAATTGTGTTTGCGCAACTATTGACAGGAAAGGGGCGACCTGTAAACCCGGTTTCAGGGCAAACCTCTGAAAAATCGCAACTTTGCAATCATTTGCTTTAATATGAACCATTTATCCCGTTTTTTTGCTTGAGTTTTACGGTACAATATGGAATGAACGCCAAGATAAGGCGAATTGTGATCAAGGGAGACTGCCCGGAGCATCTCAACAGCCCCCCGATCCGTCACCCGCACCAGGCCACGTCGCGAAGAAAGCGCAATGGATAAAAAAATTCAAAATCTCAGTGCGTTGTTTGCCCTGATGGGATCCGATCCAGCGTACAACATGCGCACCATCGTCCAACAGCTCAACCCTCTGATCGATTGCGCATGCGCCTTTTATGCCCAACTGGCGGACGAAAAGGAATGGCTCGCCGCCTGGTCCGGCGAAGACCGGCCGGCCGATTTCCCGCCCGCCACCGCCCCTGCGGGGCGCCTGCTGCAGGACTGCATTCTCCGGGCCGACCGCCAACCGACCCATCTGCCCGACATCGCCCAAAGCCCTTACCTGGAAAGCGATCCCTATTTGGTGCGTTGGGGGCTCAAAACCTTCCTCGGCAGGCCTGTCACCTGCGATGGTCACGCCATCGGGGTGCTGTGCATCGCCGACACGCGTCAACGCCCCTTCACGGAAACGCAGCAGGAGATTCTCGCCATCCTGGCCAAGCTCCTTTCCATAGAGGAGGAACGACGCCGAACGGCCCGCAGCCTGCGCGGCAGCGAGGCGCAATGCCGGCAACAAAACACGATGTTGCACCTGATCACCGACAACGTGCCGGACCTGATCTGGGCCAAGGACCGCCAGGGCCGCTACCTGTTCGCCAACCAGCCCCTGTGCGACACCCTGCTCAAATGTGAACGACCGGAAGCGGTCATCGGCAAGACCGATGCCGCCTTTTTCGAAAACGAACGCCGGCTGGGCCACCGCCACACCTTCCCGGAGCAAGGTGACGATTCCGATGCCCTGACCTTGCAACGGAAGGTGGCGGGGCGCTTTCTCGAGCAGGGGTTGGTCCGGGGCGAATACCTTGCCCTGGACATTCACAAAGCACCGTTCTGGGACGATCAGGGCAATCTGTGCGGCACGGTGGGATGCGGACGGGACGTCACCCACGAGCAACGCACGGAAAAAGCACTGCAAGAGAGTGAGCGGCGCTACCGCGAACTGTATCACAACACGCCTGTCATGCTCTACTCCCTCGACAAAGCGGATCGCATTACGGATGCCAGCAATTTATGGCTGGAAACCATGGGTTACACCCGGGAGGAGGTCATCGGCCGGTCCGCTCTGGACTATTTCGCCCCCGAAAGCCGTAAGGACGCGGTTGAAATCTTCATGCCGGAATTCTACCGCACCGGCCGCATGAAAAACCGCTCTTTCGATTTTTGCACCAAGGACGGCACGGTCAAGCAGGTGCAGCTCAGCGCCATCGCCCAACGGGATGCAGAGGGCCGCTACGCCGGCGCATTGGCTTTCGTGGTGGACCTCAGTCAGACCAAGGCCTCCGAACTGGAGCAGCGCCGCTTGTCGGCCCGCCTGCAGCAAGCTCAGAAGATGGAAGCCATCGCCACCTTGGCGGGCGGCATCGCCCACCAGTTCAACAATGCCCTGGCGGTGATCCTGGGGAACCTCGAACTGATCCAAATGGACGGTTTGGCCGACCAGAAAATCAAGCGCTTCGTGGATCCCATCAGCCAGGCCGGCCAGAAGATGGTGCATTTGACCAGTCAATTGCTGGCCTATGCCCGCGGCGGCAAGTTCCAGACCCAGGTCGTTCCCTCACATACTTTCGTGCAAGAAGCCCTTGGGCTGGTCAGCCACAGCATCGCCTCCCAAGTGGAAGTGCAAACCGATCTGGACCCCGACGCCGCCGCCATCGAGGTGGACGCCACCCAGATGCAGATGCTTCTTGCGGCCATCCTTTCCAACGCCTCCGAAGCCATGGACCACAAAGGCGCCGTACATATCGCCCTGCGCAATGTGACCGTGACCCCCGAAGAGTGCCTCCACCATCAAGGGCTGACTCCCGGCCCGCGGGTATTGCTGCGCATCGCCGACGACGGCAAGGGGATGGACGAAACCACCCGTGCACGGATCTTCGAGCCCTTCTACACAACCAAGTTCCAGGGGCGCGGCCTGGGCATGGCGGCGGTTTACGGCATCGTCAAAAAGCATGGCGGTTATGTGGCCGTGGCTTCGGAACCGGGCCAGGGCACAACCGTCTCCATCTTCCTGCCCCGGGCCGAACCTTTGCCCGAGGTCGCCGCCCTGCGCCCCCCGAGTCCGACCCGGCGTTCCGGCACCGCCTTGATCGTGGAAGACGAGCAACTGGTGATGGAAGTCAACCGCGCCATCGTGGAAAAACTGGGCTATGAAGTGCTTGAAGCCAAATCGGGCACGGAGGCCCTGGCGGTGGCTCGCGACCACGCCGCGACCATTGACTTCGCCCTGCTGGATGTGATCCTGCCGGACATGAGCGGCAACCAGATCTATCCCAAATTGATGGCCATGATCCCCAACCTCAAGGTGATCGTCTGCAGCGGTTACACCCTCGACGGCCCCGCCCGCGAAATCCTCAATGCCGGTGCGGAAAGTTTTCTGCCCAAACCGTTCACCGTCGCCGCGCTGGCCAATACGCTGGATCGCATTATGGCGAACGGGAACGAAAAGCCGGACAACACACCTGCCTGATAGAAACGCCGTACCCCCAAAGAAATCCGCTGATAACCATAGCACGACCCTTTCGATATAGGAGGTTCCGCCGCCAGTTTTAGGGAATCCCCGATTGTGCCCCTCGGCCCACACTGATAGGTTGAACACCACGATGGCTTGGTGGACGAAGGAAAGCATCTCGCATTAGAAACACAAGGTTTGACATCCTCATCCATATCCATGGACAACCACGGCGTCGCTTCCGTCAACGGACAATCACAGTAAAATTCCAGCAAGCGCCGCCGACGCAACAACTATCCCGATGTCGCCTGTTCAACGCAAATTTGCTCGACACTGTCGGCCGCCAAAGGCCGGGTGATCGGATGCACGCGATACAAGGTGCTCTTTGTAAGCCACCCAGGCACAGCACATCACATCAACGACCATGAAAAGGGGGGATGCGATGATTGCCAGATGATCCAATCTCAAGATGTAGGCAGAAAAAGATCGGTTTTCAGTATGAAACCCAACCACGGCTTCAAAAAGAGAGGGCATTATGAAAGCGAAAACCACATCACGTTTCTTGTCGACCGGGCTCACCTTGTTTTTGACATTGGTGCTGCTGGCGGCCTGGGGGTGTGTGCCCACCGACCCCACCGGGCCCGATCCGGATTACGACACGTTCAAAGCCGGTCCGTACCGCACCACCCAAGATCTGCGCTCCGGCCCGTCCGGCGACAGCGGTCTGTTCCACCCCACCGGTTCCGGAACGGACAACAAAAAATTCCCAATCTTTCTGTGGGGTTGCGGCGCCGCCTCCGGCCCCCGGAACTACACGGATCACATGAACCGGATCGCCTCCCACGGCTTCGTGGTCGTGGCGGAAGTCTCTTCCAACTCCGGCACCGAACTGACCCGTGCACTGGACTGGCTGATCTCTGAAAACGACAACCCGCGCAGCCCGCTTTACCAGAAACTGGACATCACCGGCGAATCCGGTGGCGACAACGGCAATGGCGGCACCGGCTGCGATTCGGTCTCTCCCCCCACCACCGGCGGCACCCTTGCGGTCAACGTGGCGGCCGGCGGACACTCCCGCGGCTCCATCGGCACCTTTGCCATCGCCGACGACCCCCGTCTGAAAACCACCATCCATGTGGCCGGCGGATCCTTCGACGGCAGGGGATCGCGCAGCCTGCGCAACCCGACCATCTACATCGCCGGAGAAAACGACAGCATGGCCACCTCCAATGTGGAGCGGGACTACCGTGCCACCACGGTGCCCGTTTTCATGACGGTTATGAGCGGCGTGGACCACATGCAGGCGGCCAGGGAGGGCCTCCCCGCCATCATCGCCTGGCTGCGCTGGCACCTGATGGACGAAACCGAGCGCCAGGCGGATTTCTTTGATCGCAATGGCGTTTTCAACACCGGCAAGTGGGATTCCAAGTACAAAAACTGGTAGCCGTCGGCCGCCATGGTGGGACGCTCATGTCGGGTGCCCGCCGTATCACGCATCACCAGTGTAAACCAACCTTCAGAAGGAAAAAGGAGCTTCAAATGTTCAAATTGAGAAACGTGCTACCCATGCTCGGCATTTTGGCCTTACTCTTCACTTTCACCGCTTGCGAGACCGGCTCCGGCGGCAACACCTACGACATCAGCGGCACCGCGGCCGGCAGCGGCATCGGTTCGGCCCGCGTCTTCGTGCCCGCGGGCACCAATGTCACCGGCGCCGTCACCGTATCGGGCGGCTTCACCAATCGCAAAGAGCAGTTCTACTGGCTGGCGGAACGCCTGCAGGCCGGCGGCATCATCGCCATGGCCATCAGCGCCTCCAACAACTCCTCCATCTCCGGCTACGAGCGGGCCCACACCACCGGCGTGTCGCTGCTGGCCAGCGAAAACAACAACAGCCGCAGCGCCATCAACGGCCGGGTCGGCAAGCGCGGCATCATGGGCTTCTCCATGGGCGGCGGCGCAGTGATCAACCTGGGCACCTTGTCCGGCGTCGAGGCGGTCGTGGCCATGGCGCCCTACCGTCCCAACACCCCCAGCCGCAACCACAACGCGGCCACCATGATCCTCACCGGCACCAGCGACACCACGGCGCCGGCCCGCATGGGGGAAGGGGCCTACGACCGGCTGCCCTCCAGCACCCCGCGGCTGTATGCCAGCCTGAACCGCACCAGCCACATGTACTGGATGAGCAACAGCCGTCCGGGCAGCGAAGCCGATTTCATCGTGGCCTGGGCCCAATACTACCTCAACGGCGACCAAGCGGCTTACAATGTCTTCTCCCGCGGCGCGGGCAGCGGCATGACCGACTACAAGTTCAACCCGGGCAGCGACGGCGACAACGGCAACGGCGACGATCCCAACACCGGTTGCGATTGATCCATATCGCAATACGGTCGACGAACCGACGGTAAGCGGTCCGTCGACCGCACACAACGCATAACCTCCCAGGGGGAGAAGGTCCACGGGCCTTCTCCCCCTTTTCACTTGATATAGGAGGTTCCCCCGCCAGTATTAGGGAATCCCTGATTGTGCCCCTCGGTCCTCGCTGATAATTTGAACACCATGATGGTTTGGCGAACGAAGGAAGGCTTCAAGTATTCGGGACACAAGAGTCGACATCCTCATCCATGAACAGCCATGGCGTCGCTTCCTTCAGCAGTCGATCCCAGAGTGGAAGTCTCTTCGAACACAACCTGGGCGTGAAAATAAACGATCACGAAAAAAGGGGGGATGAAACGACTGCTCGATGATGCAATCCCAACTGGTAATCGCACGGCGCAGGTGGCCGCCCGACAGGCGGGCCGCTGTACTGCGTTCACAACAGACCGTATTGAGTGATGCACGATGAGAAAGGAACTTCCAATGTTAAAATTGAAAAATGCACTGTCCCTGTTCGCAATTCTGGCCGTGATCTTCGCGTTTGCCGCCTGTGACACCGACACCGGCGGCAACACTTACGACATCAGCGGCACCGCCGCCGGCAGCGGCATCGGTTCGGCCCGCGTGTTCGTGCCCGCGGGCACCAATGTCACCGGCGCCGTCACCGTGTCAGGCGGTTTCACCAACAACAAAGAGCAGTTCTACTGGCTGGCGCAACGCCTGCAGGCCGGCGGCATCATCGCCATGGCCATCAGCGCCTCCAACAACTCCTCCATCTCCGGCTATGAAAGAGCCCACACCACCGGCGTGTCGCTGCTGGCCAGCGAGAACAACAACAGCCGCAGCGCCATCAACGGCCGGGTCGGCAAGCGCGGCATCATGGGTTTCTCCATGGGCGGCGGCGCGGTGATCAACCTGGGCACCTTGTCCGGCGTCGAGGCGGTCGTGGCCATGGCGCCCTACCGTCCCAACACCCCCAGCCGCAACCACAACGCAGCCACCATGATCCTCACCGGCACCAGCGACACCACGGCGCCGGCCCGCATGGGGGAAGGGGCTTACAACAGCCTGCCCTCCAGCACCCCGCGGCTGTATGCCAGCCTGAGGAGCACCAGCCACATGTACTGGATGAACAACAGCCGACCGGGCAGCGAGGCCGACTTCATCGTGGCCTGGGCCCAACACTACCTCAACGGCGACCAAGCGGCTTACAATGTCTTCTCCCGCGGCGCCGGCAGCGGCATGACCGACTACAAGTTCAACCCGGGCAGCGACGGCGGCAACGGTGACGATCCCAATGCCGGATGCGATTGATCCATCGCGCAAGGCGGTCGACAAAAGGATGGTAACCGTTCCTTTGATCGCAAAGCATGCATGACATCCCAGGGGGAGAAGGTCTGCGGGCCTCCTCCCCCTTTTCAACTGACCACCACCGGGCACAAGGAGAAGAAAATGCATAGACGACAGGGCATGGCATTCGGGAACTGCCAACGAATTCGATACACGCTCCTTCTGTTTTTGACGTTGGCCTTGATCATCGGTTGCAGCAGCAGCAACAAGGATGACCCGGTGGGCGACGGCCCGACCCACAGCGGCATTTTCATCGACAGCCCCGTCGAGGGGCTGACCTACGAGACCGCCACCCGCAGCGGCACAACGGATGCCGCCGGCACCTTTCACTACAACGGCCGTCAGACCGTGACCTTCTCCGTCGGCGGCGTGGTGTTGGGCACGGCCGCCGGGGCCGAGGTGGTCACGCCGGTGGATCTGGTGCCCGGCGGCAGCACGGATCACCCGGCGGTCATCAACATCGCCCGCTTGCTGCAAACCCTGGATGCCGACGGGGACAACAACAACGGTATCCAGATCACGGCGCAGATCCATGATGCCGTGGCGGCGCATGCGCGGAACCTTCTCTTCGATCAACCCGCCGCCGACTTCGCCGCCGATGCGGCCGTCACGGCGCTGTTGGCCGACCTGAACGCGGCCGGCGTCTTCACCGATCTCGATCCCCGCGACCGGGCGCTGAAGCCGGCCGACCAGGCCAGGGATCACCTGACGGCCAGTATGGCGGATCGGATCATCGTGCAAACGGCCCAAGGCGCGCTGAGCGGTTTTGCGGCCGGCGACAGCGCCTGGCAATGGCTCGGCGTGCCCTACGCGCAACCCCCCGTGGGTGATCTGCGCTGGCGGCCGCCCCAGCCGCCGACGACCTGGGAGGGTGTCCGCGATGCCGTCTCCTGGGGCGATCAGGCGGCCCAGAGCCCGAATTACGAGGCCTTCGGGCTCGGCGGCATGAGCGAAGATTGCCTCTACTTGAACATCACCGCGCCCCGTGACGGTGAAAACCTGCCGGTCATGGTCTATTTCCACGGCGGCGGGTTCACCATTTTAACCGGCAACACCAAGGCCTTCAACAACCCGCTCTCCCTGCCCACCAAGGGGATTGTGCTGGTCACCGTCAATCATCGCCTGGGGCCTTTCGGCTATCTCGCCCATCCCGATCTTTCCGCGGAATCGGGATACGGCGGCTCGGGCAACTATGGCCAGATGGACCTGGTGGCCGCACTGGAATGGATTCAGGAGAACATCGCGGCCTTCGGCGGCGATCCCGACAACGTGACCATCTTCGGCGAATCGGGCGGCGGCGGCAAAGTGCAGCACCTGCTGGCAAGCCCCCACGCAGCCGGCCTGTTCCACAAGGCCATCTTACAAAGCGGCATGTTCACATCGGAAACCATCCCTTTGGCCACGGCGGAGCAAGGCGGCGTGGCCCTGGCCCAGGCCTTGACGGTGGACGGCGCGGCGGATGTGCCGGCGGCCATGCGGGCCGTACCATGGCAGGATATCGTGGCGGCGGCACCCGGCTGGACGGTGGCGGCCCCCAATGTGGACCATTGGCATCTGCCGGACACCGTGCGCAACATCTTCGAGGCGGGCGAACACAACGACGTGCCGGTCATCTCGGGCATGAACCGCGCCGACCTGCCGACGCTGATCGACACCATGATCGAGGAGATGCCCATCTGGGCCGACAATTTTGAATCCAACGTGTACGCTTACCTGTTCGACCATGTGATGACCGGCTGGGCGGCGCAAGGCGGGGTGGCCTACCACGGCATCGAACTGGTCTATGTGTTCAACTATCCGACCAGCGCCTACACCCATCATGCCCTGGGCCTTTCCGGTCTGCCGGCCGGCGCGCCGCCGCCCCTGGGTTGGGGCGCCGCGGACATGGCCGTGGTGGACGACATGATGACCATGTGGGCCAACTTCGCCAGGACCGGCGACCCGAGCATTGCAAGCAAAATCGATTGGACTCCCTATACCGCCGCCACGGAAAACTATCTGGAGATCAGCCAGGGCGGCGACCTGGCAATCCAAGCGGGCCTCGAGGATGCCTTTCCGCTGACAGGCGAGCTCATCGGCAACACCGTGTCCGGCCTCACCTACACCTCACCCGGCCTGATCCCCCGCCGTACCGACGCCTCGGGGGCATTTCAGTACCTGCGCGGCGCAACGGTGACCTTCAGCGTCGGCGACCTGACATTGGGATCGGCGACCGGCGCCGCGGCGCTCACCCTGCCGGATCTGGTGCCCGGCGGCACCACGGATCACCAGGCGGTCATCAACATCGCCCGCTTGCTGCAGACCCTGGATGCCGACGGCGACAATAACAACGGCATTCAGATCACGGCGGGCATCCATGACGCCGTCGCGGCTCAGAACCGGGACCTTCTCTTCGATCAACCCGCCGCCGAATTCGCCGCTGATGCGGCCGTCACAGCGTTGATGGCCGATCTGAATGGCGCCGGGGTCTTCACCGATCTCGATCCCCGCGACAGGCGGCTGAAAGCCGCCGACCAGGCCAAAGACCAGCTGGTCGCCGGCCTCGCCGATCGCATCGAGGTGGAGACCGCCCAGGGAATGTTGCGCGGTTATGGTCCCAACGGCGACACCTGGCAGTGGCTCGGCATCCCCTACGCGCAACCGCCCGTGGGCGATCTGCGTTGGCGGCCGCCCCAACCGCCGGTGGCTTGGAGCGGCGTGCGCGAAGCGCTGGCCTGGGGCAACCAGGCGGCCCAAAATCCGGCTTATGAAGCCTTCGGCCTGGGCGGCATGGGCGAAGATTGCCTCTACCTCAATGTCACCGCGCCCCGCGGCGGCGACGACCTGCCGGTCATGGTGTGGTTCCACGGCGGCGGTTTCAGCATCCTGACGGGCAACACCAAGGCCTTCAACAACCCGCTCTCCCTGCCCACCAAGGATGTGGTGCTGGTGACCGTCAACCACCGGCTGGGTCCTTTCGGTTACCTCGCCCATCCCGATCTTTCCGCCGAATCGGACTACGGCGGTTCGGGCAACTACGGCCAAATGGACCTGATCGCTGCCCTGGAGTGGGTCCAGGCGAACATCGCCGCCTTCGGCGGCAATCCGGGCAATGTGACCCTCTTCGGCGAATCGGGCGGCGGCGGCAAAGTGCAGCACCTGCTGCCTTCTCCACTGGCCGCCGGCCTGTTTCATAAAGCCATCATCCAATCGGGCATGTACCCGCGCCAAACCACCGCCCTGGCCGCTGCCGAAGCCCAGGGCGAAGAGCTGGCGGTCATACTGGGCGTGGACGGTGAAGCGGATCCTGTGGCGGCCATGCGGGCCCTGAGCTGGATGGAAGTGGATGCCGCCATGACCCAACTGGTCGAACGTACCGCGGTAGTACCCAACGTGGACGGCCACTATCTGCCCGACACCATCGAAAACATCTTCACGGCCGGCACCCACAACGACGTGCCGCTGATCTCGGGCATGAACAAGGAGGACATGCCCCACGGCATCGCCCTGCTGATTTCGGAAATGCCCTGGATGGCCGACCTGTTCGATTCGGACATTTATGTCTACCTGTTCGACCACGTGCCCCAAGGGTGGCGCGATGAAGGCGTGGGCGCCTACCACGGCATCGAGCTGGTCTATCTGTTCAACTATGTCCCGAGCCTCTACGTGCACCACGCCATGGGGCTGACCGGTCTGCCTGCTGGAGAACCGGCGCCGCCGACCGGATGGGGCGCCGCCGATGTGCAAGTGGTTGACAGCCTGATGTCCATGTGGGCGCAATTCGCTCTCACCGGCGATCCCAGCCTGCCGGGCGTGGCCTGGACGCCGCACACCAGCGCCGTTCGCGAATATCTCGAAATGGGACAGGGCGGCACGCTGGCGATGGAAGATGGTTTGGAAAATGCCTTCGACTAAACCCCGAACATAAAACGTGTTACTTCTCGAGGGTGTGCCACCGTACGGCGGCACACCCTTCGATTGCCCCCTGAATCGAGGTGTTGGAACAACGCCGCAGCCCCTTGGAGCAGCAACCATGTCCCTCAACAAGCGAATTGTTTGGTTTTCCGTCTGTCTGGTGCTTTTGTCCGCCTTGCTGTTCAGCGCATGGTGGTTTCTGCAGCACAAAGAAAACGTCGACCCTTCGGAACCGGTGGCCCTGGTCAACGGCGCTCCCATCGCCCTGAAGACGCTGGAACGGGAAATGCGAAAAGTACGGGACGATCATGCCATGCAGGGGCTTTTCCCGGAGGGAGAGCAACTCGACGCGTTGCGCCGGGAAACCCTCGACCGTTTGATCGAAACGGAGTTGTTATGGCAGCACAGCACCCGGGAGGGCATCGTCGTCACTGACGAGGCGGTGGCGACTGAATTGGAAGAGATGAAACGGCAGCACATCAACGAAGTGATATTCGCAGGTGTGCTGAAAAGTGCGGGCATGACCGAAACGGAGGTATTGCCGCTGATCCGCAAGGATCTGACGATCCAGGCCTGGGTGGAACGGGAAATCGCCGGCACCATCACCGTCTCGCCCGAGGAGAAGCGATCCTTTTATCAAGAAAACGCCCACCACTTCGAGATACCGGAACAGGTCAGGGCCAACCAGATCTGCGTCTACGTGGATGCGGATGCGGATGGGACCGACGCCAACATGGAAGCGGCCCGTGCCGCCATCGAAGCCCTGCGACAGCGAATCCTGGCGGGTGAGCCCTTCGCCGAGGTGGCCGAAGAGGCCTCCCACTGCGGTGGCCTGGACAGCGGCGGCGACCTGGGATTCATTACCCGGGGCACCATGGAAGAAGTCATTGAAGAAGCGGCCTTCGCCACCGAGGTGAACGCGCTGAGCCCCATCGTGCAGAGCTCCCGCGGCTTTCATCTACTCGAGGTGACCGATCGGCAACCGGCCCGGGTCATGCCTTTCGATGAGGTCGAAGAACATGTCGCCGCGCATTTGCGGAACCGGAAAATCCATGAGGCCGTGGCGGCCCGGCTGGTGCAACTGCGGGCGGAAGCCGACATCCAGATACAACCCTCGGCGGTCCCGGCCGATTCCTAACGACCCGCCCGAAAGTGAGGGGCGCCGCGGAAGCGGCACCCCTGCAACAGCCGCAAATCCGCGATCCAAGCCGACCCCGCAACACCAAACAAGGAGGGCGCGGGAATGGAACGGGCAAATTGCATCCCGCTCGCTAGGCGGTGCGCCAAAGGGCTTTTACGCCCTTGATCGCTATGTAGAGAAAACCGATGGGCAACAAGACAGTCTGAATGATGAACAGGGCGATCAGATCGACGATGGTGCCGATGGCGCCGGCAATTTTCTCCTGCAGCAGCTTGGCGTTCTCCCGCAGCTGCAGCATGCTTTTACCGCCGGCCAGCAAGCTCTCGTGCCACTTGCGATCCGTCTCCTCTTCGTCGGCCGGCATCAGCTCGACGGCGGACTGCTCGATGCGCACCAGGGCCTCGGTCTTGGTCTGAATCGGTTCGTTCAGAAAAACCCGCTCCACCGCCCCGCTGGCCACGGCCACGAAAGGCAGCGCGAAGCGGACCAGCAACAGCATCAACACCACCCGCGCCAGCAGGCCGCGCTGCCTTGCGCCGAACACACCGCGGTCCCCCACCAGCAGCCACAGCAGCAGCAAGGCCAACGGCACGGCGATGACCACCTTGGCCACCCACCACCCGGAAAAGGAGAGCAACAACTTTTGCATGGCCAGAGAGACCGTGGCCATCAACATCACCGTGGAAAACTGCTCCACCAAATCGTTGAGCGGGTCGAGCACCTGGCCCGGCGCGGCCGACAACCCGACGCCTGCCGGGGCGGCGGCCACCTCCACATGTTGGATGACGGAGATGATGCCGTTCAACACCCGCGCCACGGCAAATGTGGCCGCCGCACTTTTCAAAGCCTGATCGAAGTACGCCTCTCCGGCACGATCGCCATAGGCGGTGAAATTGAGCACCAACAAAACAGCCAGTGCGGCGATCAAAAGCGTACGCCCCAAATCGTGTCCTCCTATCCGGACAAGATCGTTCTCATGGGCATGGGGTCGGTGGCATACAACACCGCCCGCTCCAGGGCCTGCACGCGGTGGGCGTGGGCCTTCAGGTAACCGGGATCACTGGCCATTTGCAGAAAAGCCCGGCGCGAAGGATATTCAACCAGCATCACGGCATCCCAGGTCTGATCGCCGCCGACCAATTCATTGGCTTTGCCGCTGTAGATCACCTTGGCGCCGACCCCCGCCACATAAGGATTGGCTTCTTGAACATAGCGCAAATAGGCCTCGCGCCCCCCGCTCTCTTTGAATTTCAACAGATTGAGCATGACAAAGGGGCCCTCGTCGGAATTGTCGGCCAGCGCCTGGAACTGCTCCTCGTTGGTTGAGATGTCGCCCATCGTTTCTCCTCCAAGCATAGATGAAAAGCGTCCGTCCGGAAACCGTTAATTGCGCATCGCCACCCCCTCACCTTTTTATAACTCGGTGAAGCCGAGCTACCCGCTGTTTCCGAACGGACATCGAGAATGTCGTCAAGCCGTAGGGCTCTTGAAAAAGCGATTCATCAGGTCGGCCACCTCCTCGGGCAGCTCTTCCTGGATGAAATGGCCGGCCTTACGTTTCTCGACCTGGATCGAATCGAAACAATCCTCCAGGTGAAGCAGGTTTTCCGCAACGATGGTGATCTCCTCCAAGCCGTATATGTAAAGGGTCGGCATGGTAAAGCGTTGGCCGGCCATGGAGGCCCAACGCTGGGCGTCCATGGCCATGGCCCGGTAGTAGGATGCGCCCGTGGCGGGCGTGTTTTCGATGGCGTAGCAACGAACATATTCAGCAATATTCGCCGCGGGGATGATGCCGTCCTTTCCCTTCTTACCGAAGAAATAGGAGACCCACACCGCTTCGTTGCCCTTGATCATGGCCTCCGGCAAATGGGGCTGCATTTGAAAATATTGATACCAGTAGGGCATAAAACGCATGGCGGCCAATGCCTTACCTGCTTCCTGTGCGCCGGCGGCGTTGGTGATGACGGGAATATTCATGATCACCATTTGCTTGACCCGGTCAGGTACCAGCAGGGCGATCTCCTGCGCCACGATGCCGCCCCAGTCGTGGCCCACCAGGAAAAAAGCGTCGATGGCCAGGTCATCGAGGATCGCGATGATATCACGGGCCAGTTCCACTTTCTGATAGGCTTCCAGATTCAAGGTGCGCTCGCTGTCGCCCAGACCGCGCAAATCGGGCGCGATGATGCGCAACGCCGGGTCCATATGCGCGGCCACCCCCTCCCAACAATAACTGCTTTCCGGCCAACCGTGCAGCATCACCACCGGAAAACCGTCCGACGCACCCCCTTCACGGATGTTGAAACTTCCGCGGGCAATGTCGATCCGCCTCGTTTTCATAACCACCTTCCTTTCATAGGGTTTATGAATCGATCACGTCGTTTTATGCATAGCGCTTTGGAAAGCCCTCAATGATCTGCCGGGCCTCGCTCACCATCTGCTCCACCAGCTCCTTGACGGTGGGCATGTCGTTGATGCGCTGGGCGCACTCGCCGCCGGCGTAAAGGGCGCGGCTTTCGTCCCCTTCGAAGGTGGCATCGATGCCCTTCTTCTCGAACTCGATCAGTTCGCGCGCGCCCTCGCTCATGCCGTCATCCGGGGTTCCCATGAAAACGCCCGGCGCCTTCTTCAGCGTGTTTTCCATGTGCTGTACACTGGCCGGCGTTTTGATCCAGCGCGCCGGTCCCACGAAGCCCCTGGCCACCAGGGTGCCCCGATCGCCGGCTTTAACGATCCCCTGTTTCCACAGATCGGCGAAATCGCTCTCCTGGGTGGCCAGAAAGCGGGTGCCCATCTGGGCGCCGGCCGCACCCATGGCCAGGGCGGCCACCAGGGTCTTGCCGTCGCAGAAGCCGCCGGCCCCGGCCACCGGAATGCCGTGGGGCGCCATGGCCTCGACCACCGCCGGCAGCAGAATCATGCTGTGCACCGGCTCCCACGAGGTGTGGAAGCCACCCTCGTGCCCCGAAGCCACGATCAGATCCACGCCGGCCTTGCGGCACCGCTCGGCGCCTTTGACCGACGGCACCACATGCAGCCACTTGAAGCCGGCCCCCTTGATCTTGTCTCCCCAGCCCATGGGATCGCCGGCGGAGGTGAAAATCACCTTGAAGCGTTCTTGCATCTCCGGGTTTTCCTTGCGGGCCTCGATGGCCGTGTTGATGATCATCTCGGCAATCGGCTTGAGTTCCGCCGACACCATCACATTGATACCGAAAATGCCGCCGCTCTCCTTGGTGTTTTCGAAGGTTTGCTGGAAAATCTTGCGAAAGATCACCTCCGGCGAATCATCGGGGGAAGCACCGCCGGTTTCGGCAAAATGCTTGTAGATGCCGGGCTGGTCCTTCTTGGTGGTGATGCCGCTGGTGGACAACAGACCCAGGATACCGGCATTGGCGGTGGCGATGCACAGTTTGTTGTTGCTGAACGGGCCCATACCGGCCTGGATGATGGGGTATTTGATCCCGAGCAATTGGCAAAGCGGTGTGTTCAACATGGTCGTGTCTCCTTTGGTCGATGATGTGGGTCCATGAATTCAAAAGTGTATTACACGGTGTTAACCTGTGGCTTTGGCGGGTGCAGCCAACGCCCTTTTTACACAAAGAAGAGGCACTCTTGTCAAATAAAAAAAAGGTGCTATACAACGGCCATCAATTTGTCATATATTTGTTTTTTAACGGTTTTTGCGCAGAACAACAACCGGGTTGTTCCATTTGAAGCCTCGCAACGGGTCGTAATTGCAAGCAGAATATTTACAGACGCAACAATTTACTTTATAGTTTCACTTTATAATCTTCACTTTACAACGCACTGCAGGCGCACGATCCCAGCGGAACCGTGCCCGCCCACCAGCGACGGAACGTTGCGACGCGGCACTTCAGCCGCCCTGCCCGTCAGGGCGCCCATTCAGGAAAGCAATCGATGAAAATCGGCGAACTGGAAAAGACAACCGGCATTCCGCGCTCGACCATCCACCACTATGTCAACTGCGGTCTGTTGCACCGCCCTGTCAAATCGGGACAGACCACGGCCGAATATGACCAGCAGCACATTCAGCGCCTGGCGACCATCCAAAAAATCAAGCTGGACTATCTGAAAACAGCCAAAACCAGCCGCGTACCCCTGGACCACATCAAGCACAAACTCACCGAGCTTTACTCCCTGATCAAACCCCCCGCCGCCGCCGTTGCAGCGCCACCAAGCAACGGTCATAGAAATGCGGCAATTCGCGAGAAAATCATCGAAGCCACCCTGAAACTTTACGCCAACAGGGGATATTATCTGACCAATATCCGGGAGATCACCAACGCGGTCGGCATCTCGGCCCCCACCTTCTATCGCTATTTCCGAGACAAACGCGAGCTGTTCGTCGAAACCATCGAATACGTGGTCAAGAACTTCAAAAAAGAGATCCGCGCATCACTCAAGAACGAAAAGGACCTCACCCGCAGATCCAAGACCATGTTCGAAACCTTTTATGCCCATTATGCCAAAATCGGTGAAATTCTCAATCAATTGCGCTCGGGGGTCATCATCGGCGATCCATGGGCCAAGGACCGTTTGTCACGCCTGTACCGGGAAATGATGGAGAATTTGATCAAAGAGCTCACAAGGGCCATCCAAAACGGCATCATTCAACCGGTGGACCCGGTGCTGCTGGCCTATTTCAACCTGGCCATCAACGAAGCGGCCATCCACCTGACCACCATGGAAGACACTTACGACATCGACGATGCCATGTGCTTTGTGGGCGATATGCTCAACAATGCCTTTCTGACGGACAAGGGCAAGGAAATTTTCAATATTTTCTACAAATCGACCGGAAAACCGGAAGGATGAAGGAGCCCGTTCGGCCATGGCGCAACGGACCGCCGTTCACTGTAAAAAGGGAAAAAAGGGACGTTCCATTTACTGGATCAACCCATGATCAGAACGGTTACCTGGCTGGGTGCCAGGCACACGCCGGGACAGTTCATGGACAGGCCGTTGTGTCCGGTCATGCTGGTCATGCGCTGGGCGGGCATGCCCTGCTTGAGCACGGTCAGGCTGCCGAGGATGAATTCGGTGGGGCCCATCACCACGCCCGAGGCCACCCCCATATTGACCCCGGCATTGTCGCCGTTGCTGATATAGACTTCGGACATCTGATTGTGGGACGGCATGCCGTCGGTCAGCACGGTGAGCGCCGTGGTGGTGGGAACGGTGGTCACGCCGGTGGAGATGTTGGGATAGGGGATGGGCACCGGGCCCGCGGGGGTCGGCGTCAGGCACACATCGGGAAACCCCATCATCGTGCCGCCCATCATGGTCAATTGAAACATTTTCACTCCTTATGTGCGATGCATCATCCCAGATGGATTTGCTCGGCATCGATCTTCACATGCCCTTCGGCCAGGTGCACGCTGTTGCCGGTCTGCACCGTCAGCGTGCCTTCGACCAACTGGCGGGCCGAAGCGGCCTGGGTTTCATCGTGCTCGCGGACATAGCGCAAGCACGACGTCATGCGCTGCACCCAATTTTTGACAAAACTGTCCACGCTGCGGGCCACGGTCCGGATGCGGACGATGTTGGCGCTGAGGGCGTTGCCGGTGAAATTGGTTTCGGCCAGACCGATCTCGGCCCGACCCGCGTGGACATTCAGTTCCCCCGCGGCCAGAGAGAGGTGTGCCGGTGAGGCCAGGTCCATCCCGTGTTCGGCACTCAGGGTCAGGTCGCCGCCGGTCACCGTCAGCCGGGTCGGTCCGGTCAGGGACAGCCGGTTTTCCGTCAGCGCGTCCGGACGCGCCAAAACGGCCAGCACATAGGCGCGGCCGAAACGGTCCACGGATACCAGCACCTGGTCCCCCGGCGCGGGGGCCAGCAGGCAGCTGACGGCCTTGCGGGCCTGCATTTGGCCGGTTGGGGTCTGCACCACGAGCGCAGCGCCGTTGACGGATGCCACGGCGGCATAGGTCAGCGCCAACTCCGGGGATTCGATCTTTTTTTGGACGGCTTGGGGCATCGGTGTCTCCTTATGGGTCTGTCGGGCGGCCTGAATTTTACGATGGCGCCCACTGTTCGGCTTCGTCCAGATCGGGGTCGGTATTCAGCGCCGAATCGCGGTTGGCGCCGTCCCAGATGGTGTGATCCTCCCGCGCGCGGTGCATTTTGGCACGGTAGAGTGCCGCATGGGAGAAATCGGCGGCCTGCAAATCGGCATGCGAAAAGTCACAATAGGCGCACTGCGCGTGGCTGAACACGGCACCGGCGCAGACGCTCCTGGCCATCAGACTCTGTTCCAGCCGCGCGCGGGTGAAGTCGGTCCCGTCCAGGCGGGCCGCTTCGAAGTTGGCATTGTTGCATACGGCATCGGCAAAGGTGGCGCCGCGCAGATCCGCTTCCATGAAGACGGCGCCGAATCCGTTCATCGCGCTGAAATCGGCCCCTGCCAGGGCGGCTCCCATGAAATTGGAGCGGTTGACATCCGCCCCGGAGAAATTGGCGCCGGTTAAATCCGCCCCGCCGGCCTGCACACAGGAGAAGGTGCCGCCTGAAAAATCCTGGTGGGCCAGGGCGCAGTCCCGCAGAAAGGTCTTGTGCAGCGTGGCGCGGCTGAGATCGGCGCCGCTCAGATCGGCCTTGAAAAAGACGGCCCGGGTCAGGTCCGCGCCGGTCAGATCGGCTTCTTTGAGCGATGCCTGGAAGAGCACGGTCCGGAACAGGCGCGCCCGGCCCATGCGCGACCGGTCCAGCACGGCGTTGTCCAGCACGGCACGGGTCAGGTCCGCGCCGGTCAGATCGGCTTCCACCAGCCTGGCGCCGGTGAGCACGGCCTTTTCCAGTTTGGCGCCGCTCAGATTGACACCGCTCAGGTCCATGTTCATCCACAACACCTGGGTCAGGTCCGCGTTGCTCATGTTCGCGCCTTGCAGCACACACCCCTTGAAACCGGTGCGGCGAATCACCGCACCGCGGAAATCGGCGCCGCCCAGCACGCATTTTTCAAAGCGCGCCCCGGAAAGATCCAGGCCGGTCAGGTCCGCGCCGGTCAGGTCCTGGTTTTCGATGGTGTCGTCGCGGGCAATGGCCGCGGCCAGTTCATTGCGGGTCATCGAGCAGCGCCTCGCGGTTGTGCAGAAGGGTCATTTTCAGGTTGGCCGCCTCGAAACGGGTCCGGCCCACCTCGGCCCGGTACATCTCCACGCCATACAGGTTGGTCCTAGACAGATCGGCGTTGACCAGCCGGGCTTTGCGCAGGGAGCCCATGAAAAGATTTGCCCTGGAGAGGTCGGCACCGTCCAGGTTGGTGCGGTGCAAGAAGGTGCGCTGGGCCTGCACGCCGGACAGGTCGGCGCGGGACAGGTTGCAGTTGCGCAAATAGGCGCGCTGGATTTTGGCCCCCTTGAAATCTGCGCTGGAAAGATCGGCGTCGATCAGGGAGGCGTGCGACAGATCGGCAGCGCTGAAATCGCCATGGGTGACCGAGGCGGTCCCGCCGAAACGGGCGTTGTCCAGGTTGGCCGCTTGAAACCCGGCCCCGTCCGCCCGGACGTCCCAGAAGATGGCTTTGCCGAGATCGGTGCCGGAAAATCGGGTATTTTCGGTCGTCGCTTTCAAAAAGACCGCCTTGGCGGCATCCGCGTTGCTGAAGTCCGCGCCGGTCAGGTCCGCGCCCATGAAATAGCCTTTGGCGGCCTTGGCGCCGGTGAGCGTGGCGCCGGTGAGATTGGCCCCTTCCAGCAGGGCCTGCTCCAGGATGCTGCCGGAGAGATCGGCCCGGGACAGGTCGGCCGCCTTGAGCAGCGCCTTGCTGAAATCCGTGCGGCCCATAGCGGCACCGGCAAAAACCGCCTTGCCCAGCAGGGCCTGCACCGCCTTGCCGTTGCGAAACGAGGCCCCGGTAAAGTCGGCGCCGTCGGCGATGGTGCCGCTGAGGTCCGCGCCATCCAGATTGGATTGCGTGAAAAGGGTCTTTTGCATGCGGGCACCGCGCAGGTCCGCGCCGGACAGATCCAAGCCGGACAAATCCAGGCCGCTCAGGTTCTTGCCTTTGAGCGAGATGTGGTCGGCGTGACGCGCAATCACCGTTTCGCGGGTCAGCTTTTCGGTATCCGCCGGGTCGACATGAAAGGGCGCAAGCAGCTCCCTGGCCCACTCCGGAAAGACGAACCCGGCGCCGGCGTCGACCCGCTTGGCCTGCCCGGCGGCCCATTGGGCTTTGGACGCTGCCAGCACCCCGCTCATCTTGGCTTCCTGGGCGTCGAGGGCGGCGGCCCGCTCGGGCGTCAACTGCCCGGCCGTTGCCAGGGTATTGCGGATATGGGCATACTTGGCGGGCAAATCCAGGCCGGCCATGAAGCCTTCAGGCGGTTTTTCCGGGAAAGCGGGCTTGAAACACGCTTGGGGATCGATGCCGTGCTTTTGCAGTCCATCCTTGGTCATTTGGGCCCTGGCCTGTTCGATGGCGGCCTCCATTTTACGCGGCAGCGACTGTTGCAACGCTTCGCTCTTTTCCAGCATGGGGGCCATCTTCTGCATCATGCCGTCGTGGTGGGCCTGATACAGCCCCATGGCATCCACCGTCGGCAGAGCGATGCCGCCGACCACCCCCGCCTTCCCGGCCCGCAAAGGACTGTCGTCAGGCACAAAGGGCGCTTGATCCGGACCCAGCGCCGCAACAATCCACTGCTCGAGCGCCACCCCCTTTTGATGGGCATCGAGTATGGCCGATTGCGCCGGCAGGGCGAGGGGTTCGGCTTGGGGATATACCGCGCGCCACGGGGCGAACGCTTTTTCAACGGCAATTGGATCCCGGTCGTAGATCACGATCAGCAATCGACCGGTCTCTTGCAGCAGGGCGGCCGTCTGCTTGTCCGGCGCTGTTTGCGGATCGGCCAGCGCCACCGCCCCGACAAAATCGCCGGCCGCCTGCTCGACCAGCCAGGCTTCCAGCGGGTCGGCCACCTGCACCACGGCTTTGCCCGGGGCCAGGCCGGCGCTAAAGGGGGTCGCCTGGGAACCGGGCACGGTGATGTCGTCCGCACCGCTTTCCAGGGGACCGCGGCGCACATCCAGGCGGGTGATGTGCGCGCCTTCATGGGCCACCAATACCAGCCCGGCCGGAAGGGTCACGGGAGGTGCCGGATCCAGACCCCACGCTTCGGGGACAAACGACCACTCCCGGGGCATGACGGCCAGCATGGCCCGTTTCAGGGTCACGGGCCGCAGCCCGAGCCCACGCAGCGCGGCCATGCGTTCATGGTCCAGGGAGAGGTCGCAGCGCCCCTGGCGCACCATTTCCAGGGCCTGTTCGTGCCATGGCGCTTTGTCCGGAGGTGTCATCTGCGCTTGCACACGGGGGATGAACGATTGGGTGGCCGGCCGGTCCAGGGATTTGAGCACCTTGTCCCGCATCCCCGCCTTGGCGGACTTGGCTTTTTGGGTCAAGGCGTCGGCGGCAGCCATCCGGCGGTGGATGGTTTCCTTGAGTTGTTCGAACTTGTCCCTGGCCCGGGACAACGGGGCCAGGTCGATCCGGACCATGTGTCCGAACTTATCCTTCACATCCGCCAACTGCTTCTCGGCGTCCAGCATACGGGTCCCGGATTGATCGAGCAGCGCCAGGCATTGGGCCGCGGCATTCCGGGGCGCAAGACCCGCATTGGGCACATCGCCCTTGGCCACCGCCAGGCTGTGGGCCAGGGCTTTGGGGATATCTTCGACCTGCTTGAGGTCCAGGGCGGCCTGGGCCAAGGCCGCGTCCAACTGGGACATGTCCACCTGCACGCTGCGGTCCAGGCGCTTGTTCAAAGCCTCGAGGTGATGGGCAAGAGTTTTGGGGGCCTCGTCCGGAGATTCGGTGACCAGATAGAGCTGCTTGACGTCCACGGCCTCCTCTTCGGCCACCGGCAGCACGCACCTGTACACTGCGATGCCCCGCAGGGCGTGGGGAAACAGCCAGACCGTGTCCAGTTGCGTGCGACCCTCGCGAAACATCAGCCCCCGTGCCGGGTCGCGCGGATCATTGAACTGGTTGACGAAAACCCGCTGGCGCAAACGGGGCAGGCAGGCGCTGACCACCTGGCGCTCCGGGTGCATGTTGATCAGTTCCACCGCTTCCCCGCCCTGGAAAAAGGTATCCTGCTGCTGGTCCTCGGGGGCGGTATTGAAAAAGGTCCAGTTCATGTCCTCCGGAAAATAGGGCCAGTGGGTTTGAAACCATTGTTGATCGTAGGTGCCGACCTTGGCGCGGCGCTGCGGCCAACTCTGGTCGATGGGCATGAATCCGCCCGGCGCGGGCCGGTCGCCGGGTGCGCCGATGAGCCGGGCCGGGTCTTCCACGGCGGGCAGTTCATGGCGGGTTGCGCCGGATGCCGTCGTCCCGGGCACAGCCCCCCGGCCCAGTGGGTTGAGCGGGAAATCGGGCCCGCCAAAGGCGTTCGGCCAATCGATGTCGATGGCCGTGAAGGGTTGCGGGTCGGTGATGGCCCATCCCGCCACGCCCCGCTGCCAGAACCGCGGGCCGAAGACATCGAGCTTTTTCGATATCCGGCCGACGCGCAAAGCGACCTGCCCGACCGGCCGCGGTACGCCTCCGGGCGCGAAGCATCGGGATTTGAGCAGCACTTCGGCCCGCGCCTTGGGCATGGCCGCATCCAGAACGGCATTGTCGCCCAGCGCCAGGGGAACGAAGCGCCACATCTCCTGTTCGGAAAGCGGCGTATCGGGGGCATCCAGGTCGAAAAAAGTCAACACCGAGACCACCAGGTGGGATTGGCCCCGGATGGAGAAGTAATTGAGCAGGATGCCGTGGGTAAGCTCTTTGACGACCTTCACGGTACGCTCCTAGTTGTCCATGATGATGGGCGCATCCCGGATGGCGATGGATGCGTTTTGCAGTGCCGTACCTGCATTATCAATACGCGTTCCGGAGTTGGACATATCGGACCCGGCATTGCGCAAGCAGGTCCCGGCATTGGATAGTTGACTTCCAACGGTCCGAACGCAGGTGCCCAGCGCCTGTACGCGCTCACCCAGCGCTGTGGTTTGGCTGACAGCCGCACGGATTTGCTCTCCTAAGGCCTCGGTCTGCGTTCCGACCGCCGTGGTGACGGCGCCGGTTACGTCTATGCTATCCCCGACGGCTCGGGCTGCTTCGGCCGTCACCGCTGTCAGCGTGGCCGTGACCCGACCCTGTTCGCCTTCGACCACCTCGTAAGTGCCCAAGGCGTCCTGCTTGGCCGCAATCACCTTCATTTCAGTGGCGGCCACCTTTTCTTCGCTCCCCTTGAGATGCCAGTGAACCAAGGGCGTGTAACTGCCCTGACCGCCCATCATCACTTCCGTCTTGATGCCGCCGATAATCTCATCGGTGTTGATCAGCTTGATGCCAAGATCGACGCCGACGACGGTTTCGATGCATTCACCCAAAATGACGGTGTTCTCGCCCCCGGCCTGGATCTTCAACAGCTTGTCGGTCACCAGGCGGGCGCCCCACTCCGTCTCCTCCTCCTCGGGCTGCGCCTCATGGTTGTCGCCCTGATGACCCGCGGCCGTGTCCGGATCGTTGGGCGCGCCCAGGCGCAGAAAAGTGTTGGCCGCCGGCGAGTGCATCAGAATGCGCTCGCTGCCCGCCTTGTCCTCCATGTGCATGACGTTGCCACTGCCGGAGACCAGGCGGATCTGGGTCTGGTTTGCGTCTCGCACCGGGCTGGGGGTCTCGGCGTTGGGAACGGCCCCGCAGATCACCGGCCGGTCCGGATCGGCCTCGATGAACGAGAGCAGTACTTCCGTGCCTTTGTGCAGCGGGGCGTGGAACCCCATGCCCTCGCCGGCATAGGGCTGCATCATGCGGATCCAGGCCGAGGCCTTGCCGCCGCTGCGCCCGGAACGGTCGAAGGGCAAAATGACTTTGTACCGGCCGTTGGCGTCCAGTTCGGCGTAGCGGCCCGACCCGGCGGCGTCGATCTTGGCCGACAAAGTGCCGGCAATCCGCGGTTTGGGCGTGGTCCGCGCAGGCCGATACTGGACATCGCCGGGAATGCAAGTAAACGTATTGCGGTAGAAAAGACCTTCACGGTCCTCCAGGTCGCCGACGCCCAGCCCGCTGACAAGGTAGCGTGCCTGACTGCCCTCGTGATGCACGGTGGTGGTCAGGTATTGCCCGTTGAAATCGGCTCTGTAATGACGTTCCAGCGTAAACAGGTAGCCCGGCCGCAACGCCGCAATGGCGGACAGCCCGTGGAACGTCTTTTCGCGGCAGCGGTACGCCTCGGCCCGCACGCCGGCCAGTCGCTGCCCCTCGCCCGTGTCCGGGAAATGCTCGCCATACAGGTAAATCTCCCCGCGTCCCTGGTCCTGGACGGTTGCCCGACCCTCCAGATCCAGTCCGGGCTTCATGTAATTGTAGTCTTTGAGCAGGACGTTTTTGGGCATGGGGGCCTGTTTCAGAGTGAAGCGCTTGATCACCGTGTCCGCGCCGGTCGTGTCCAGTCCCGACGGTGGGGAGTAGAGGCACGTCTCGTGTCCCGGCAGGGGGGCGTGGGCGATGCGGGTGTCCGAAGCGATCATTTTTTCGGACTGCGCGCCCTGTTCGAACCAGTAATAGGCCCCTTCGCGTTCCATCCACCGGGAAACAAAGGCAAAGTGGGATTCACCGTACTGGCAGACATACTCCCATGGGGCGTATTGCCCCTGAAAACGGAATTCGAAATCCACTGCCGGGGCCAGGCCGCCGTCCTTGAGCACGTCGCTGAGAAACCGGTCGACGGTTTTATCGAGAAAAACCTGGTTGTGATGGGTCAGGGTCAGCCACCACAGCTTGGGTCTCAATTCGGCCCGGTAATAGATGTACGGTCCGCTCTGGTGCATCTGCTCGAAGGCGGACAGAATGCCGTGAAAGGGCAGATCCGGGCCGTCGGCGAACTGGCTTTTGATCGTGAAGGTGGCTGGGTTTTGCAGCACTTCGGTCAAGTCGATGTCCGCGCTTTCCGAAATCAGCAAAATATCGAAGCAGTATAGGGCGGAGAGTCCCTCGTCGCCGGAAAAACGGACCACGCTGAAGGTGTCCTTGGCCAGGGCCCGGCTTTCGAAAGTAAATGCGTTCTCTTTCATTTGCGGCATGACGCTTCTCCTTTATGGGGCGATGGACACGGTGATGCCTTGGGATTGCCGAGTGACTACCGGCGCCGCGGCCGGACGCGGCCGATCCCGGTCCCGGTAGTGAAAGACGATGCGCAGATGGTCCGGGTGTTCGCCGATCACCATGCGTCCGACGACCCCCTGGTCGGAGGTGTGAACGCGCGGTGCCAGATTCGTCCAGCGACCGGGCAAATCCACGACCCATAGCGCCGGATCGGCCAGGAAGAAGACCCGGGGATCGGCCACGGGGATGTCGGTGCGAAAACGGGCGGTCAAGCCGGTGTCCTCGTCGTGATGGGTAATCGTGTAGGCGAGCAGCCGGCCCGGACCTGCGGTCGGTTCCGGCACCGCGGGCGGCGGCACATCCCGGGGGGCCGCAACCGGCGGCGGGGCGGGCGGGTCCTGGGGCCGATCCGGGATCGGACGCTCCTTTGCGGGTGATGCTGGTGCTTGCCCCCTGGCGCTGCTTGGCGGTACTTGGGGGATCGGCATCCGCACCTCGCGGGTCAAGGCCGACGGATCGGATAGGGTGTCCGCATCGCGGAGCAGCCCCACATCCCGGCCCGCCGCCAGGAGGACCAAAACCAGGACCGCCGCGCCGAACAGCAGCAGCAAAATCCAGGGGGCCCGGGGGGAGTGCAGCACACTCATGGCGCCACTCCTTTCTTGCCGATTGCCGAGGTACCGGGGGATCCCTGCGTAACGGTCGCACGCCCCGTTTGCGGATCGGGCCCGGGTCCTGCCGTCGGACCGGGCCAGCAGTGGGCAGCCTTGTCCGGCACCTGCAGGGCCGGGTAAGTTTCGAGGACCAGCACCGGCTCGGCATTGCGGATGGTGTAGTTGACCTGCACAAAACGCACCCCGAGATTGTCCAGCGCCCCTTTCTGTTGCGGGAAGTCGGCCGGGGTGAACACCTCGCGCCCGTCCCGGAAGGCGCGCAGAAAGTCCCGGAAACCCCACTGCCCGCGCCAGGCATGGGTCAGGGTGAACGCTTCGAAAAAGATGGTCAGGGTCACATGGTCGCAGGTGGCCGGTTCCCAAACAAAATCCAGGGCGCTGGGGGCGTTGAAGTTGTCCAGGGTTTGCAGACCGCCGGCGCATTGCAGTGTCAGGCGGGTCTGGTAGGGCTCGCTGCGGGCCTCGGGATTGACGTTGGTGGGTCGGCCGGCCAGCGAGACGGTGTAACTGGGTTGGAGCTGCTGCCGGCGCAGCGCGCCCTGGTCGAGGAACGCCAGAAACGGCTGCTGGAAAGGGAAAGCGCGGCCAAGCCACGCTTCCGGTCTCCAGCCGTTCCGAGTACGCCTCAAAAAGGGTTGCGCCGAGGCGGCGACAAACGCTTCGACCAGGCCCTGCTCGCCGAACAGCGCGGGCCACAAGGCGTTCTCCGGCATGCGGGCCGTCCTTGCCACCACCTGGGACTGCCACAGATCGTTCACGGTACAGGCGGCCTCGAAGGTGGCCAGGTCGACCAGAAAGTCCAGCGGGCCTTCCAGCAAGGCCCAGAAGGGCGCCTCGACGGCCGGGTCATGGCCCAAAAGGGAGCGTATCTGTTTTGCAGCCGCCAGCGCCTGCACCACCGGCGAGTCGGTGCCGTCCCCGGCGCTCTGGCCATAGTGGTCCAAGGCGAACCGGTACGCCGTGTTGGGCGTCGCGTTGACCGTCACAAAACCATCCAGGGCC
Source organism: Desulfatitalea alkaliphila (assembly GCF_022968795.1). Lineage (GTDB taxonomy): Bacteria > Desulfobacterota > Desulfobacteria > Desulfobacterales > Desulfosarcinaceae > Desulfatitalea > Desulfatitalea alkaliphila. The sequence goes on along the minus strand of NZ_JALJRB010000026.1, from coordinate 22,960 downwards.
TTCATGTATTCGCTGAATTCGTCGGAGGCCGCAAGGCTCTTATCCAAGCGGTCCAGATGCGCCTCCAGCCGTTGCACCTTCGCTGCGATGGTCGTCTTCAGGGTCGCCTTGGCCTGGGCGGCTTGGTAGCTGTTGGCGATATAGGTGTACTCCCGGGCCAGGCGCGCGAGATGGTCTTGAGGCCTGAGGGCCCGGATGGCGTCGAACTCCTCGTCCATGCGCGCGATCAGCCGAAAGTAGGGGTTGTCCAGGGTGGCCATGGCGGCACCGGTCCCCAGCCACCCATCCCGGGTCAGCAGTTTATCCCTGCCCTGACCGAAGCCACGGGCGAAGGCGCTCCATTGCGCTTCGAATTGCCGGGCATACGCATCCCAGAAGGTCCGCACCCGTTTATCGAACACCGCCCGATCGGTGGCCACCCGTCCCAGTTGGGCCACCAGCCGTTCAATTTCGCCCTTGCCCTGCACGGTGAAGGCACCGGAAACGCGGGGGACATGGGCCACCCGGCCGGGGCCGGGCCAGAAATCATCCAGGGTGATGGGCATCAGGGTGATGCGGCTGTCGGCCCAATCGACCAGCCAGTGCAGGTCCCGGCCTTCCAGTTCGATGATCCGGTTGGCCCAGGCCTGCATTTCGAGGCGTTCGCGTTCAAGCCGGCCCGCATCCGCCTCCCACATGGCATAAGAGCGGTACATGTCGGGAAAATAGGCGGTTACGTAAGGCAAATGTTCACCCAGGACCAGGGCCAGGGCTTGCAGCGACCCTGCCTGCGCGGGACCCGGAGCATCGGAGGACCCCGCCCGGGGGGATGCGAGGGCATTGACGCGCCAGACGAGGTACTCCAGATAGGCGAGGGCGGTGTCGTCCCGGGCGTGGGATCCCAGGGTGATGATCCGGTCCCGCATGGCGGCGTCGGTGGGATCGAGCACATGGGTACGAAACCACTGGTTGTAGGCGCGTTTCAGCCCGCGCAGCGCCTGCCGGCCCTGGTTGAATCCCATATCCAAGCGGATACGGTGGTGCAGCCGCTGCTCCATCTCCACGATGCGGTCCCGCAGCAACCCGAGGGTGACCAGATCCCGGGCCAGGTCGCCACCCAGTTCCGGGGGACGGTTGAAGTCGGCGTGCACCGGTGCCATCACCTGGCGGATATGCATGTAGGAAAAACCGGCCAGACCGATAGCGGTCAGCAGCAGCAGCAACCATGCGGTCAGTGCCAGGTTGGCGGTGGCCTGACGCCAGGAGCGGTATTCGCCCAGCAAGCGAAACCCGGATCGGTCCCGGGGCAGGATGGCGTCGAAAAAGTCGCGCAGAAAAAGCCCCCGTCCGGTATCGGGCAACTGCCATTGGCGCTCTTTGAAACTTTCCAGGCCGCCCAATACCCCGGATCGCACCAGCCCCGACTGGCGCCCGCTGGAGATGAAAAAGCCCCTTAGAAACGGGGTCTCCTGGTAGGGGTTTTCATGGAATGCGCCGTCCACAAAGGCCCGTATGGCCGGCGCGAGGCGTTCAAACTCATCGGGAAACAAAACCGCCCGCCCCGCCGCCTTGCCCACCGGCGCCGCCAGGCGCAACCGCAGCGCCTTGAGTCGCCGGCTGACATCCGCGATGGCGGCATCCACAAAGACCCGCGGATCGCCCTGCTCGGCGGCACTCAACAGCCCCAAGGCCTGGCTGCGCCGCTCGTCCGGCAAAAGCTCGGCCATGGCGGTCAGACCCGGCACCAGGTCGATCTTGGTCAGCAGCAGATATACCGGGAACTTGGCCCCCAGGACGCGCATGAGCTGGTCGATGCGCAGGCGCAGCGAACGCCCGTAATCGGCCAGGGCGTCCAAGTCGCCGGCCAGGAGCCGATCCGCCGGCAGGGTGACGATCAGGCCGTTGAGCGGCTCCTTGCGCCGGTACTTGGCCAGCAAAACCAGGAAGCGTTCCCACTCCCCGCGATCTTCGTCGGCCACCGGCACGGCATACCGCCCGGCGGCATCCAGGACCACCGCCTTCTCGAAAAACCACCAGTCGCAATTCTGGGTGCCTGCGATCCCGCCGGTCGGGCCGGCGTCGGTCAGGATGTTCTTCAACCGGGCGTGGGCCACCGCCGTGGATTTGCCCGATCCGCTCTCACCGAAAATCATGAACCAGGGCAAGCGGTACAGCGGATCTCCCCGGTGACGCAGTTGCGAGGCGCGCAGCGTCGCCACGGCCGTGGCCCAGCGCTCCTGCAACGCCACCAGGCGGCGGCGCTCGTGCAACGGCGCTGCATCGATGGCCTGCTGGTCCTGGGTCACCACGCGCCGCACGAATTTCGCTTCCCGGCGTCGGTAGTAATAGCGGCGCAGCAATAAAACCAGCACAACGAGGAACAAAAGCCCGACCAGCGCCACAGCCACGGTCCAACGCGGCCAGCCTTGGTGGTCGGCCAGCAGCAGCGCGCCAAATCCCACGGCCAGGGCGAGTAGCAGTAGAAGAGATATCTTCAGTGCGGTCATCAGAAGTCTTGCCATGGGTCAATAACCATTCCGGATTTCATGTGCGAAAGCTTAAAACGGCACACCTAAATCTCTTGCCCACTGCCCGACAAACGCCGAGAGCAGATAAGTGTAGAAAGCATAAACGCCGATGGCCGTCAGCAAAGGGCCGCCAAAGAAGAGCGCGGCTTTCACGGCCGGTTTGAAACGGGATTTCGCGGGGGCTGGAAACCCGGCGGCGTATGTTTCGGGAAAGAGCCGGCCATCCGGCGCCGCGTCATCCGCCAGCACCCGCTGCAAGTTGGCTTCGGTCAGTTGGTCCACGCGGCTGCGTCCCTGTGCATCGCCGTACTGTCCCCGGAACCCGAGGGTCAGACAGGTGACATAGACTTCAAGCGCCTCCCGCCGGCCGGCATCCAGGGCTTCCGTATGCCGGTCGTCCCCTGCATCCCGGGAACCCGCGCTGTAAATTCCTTCCAGGCGTTCGTAGAACTCCAGACCGGCATTGGCCGTCCGGAAACGGGCCTCCTGCAGCTTGCGGCGCATCCATGCATCACGCCCCTGCCATTGCGAGTCCAACAACACTTCGTCGGCATAGGCACACACGGCGAAAAGCGCATTGTCCGCCTGCTCCGGGTTTTCCAGGCGCGCTTTGCCCACCGCCTGATCCAGCAGCCGGTCCATATCGTCGCGGGCGATATCGTAGGGAATATCGGCCAGGTTCTCTTCGGATGCCAGCAGGGCCGCGAAGGCCAGGGGTGCGATATAGTGATCGATCAAGGCCATGAGTCACCTCGCCAGAAGGGCCAGTTGGGCGTCCAGATCCTCGGGTGCATCGGTCCAGTGCATGGCGAGCCGGCCTTTTTGCTCCACCTCGGACCACAGCGGGCTTTCCCGTTCGATACGCAGGTACACAACGCCCTGCATGCGGGGCATGCCCGGCGGGGTTCCCTGCGCCAGGCTCAGGGGGAGGCCCGGCAAAGCCCGCACCAGCAACGATTCCATGCCGCCCGGGGGCGATAGCTTGAGCCGGCGGGCGATCGATTCGCGCATCGCATCGGGCCCCATCTGTTGAGAATGGAGCACCAACCAGAAGTCGCCGGCGGCGGTGCGGGCCTCGGCCAGCACCTGGGGCGGTATCTGCGCCGTCCAATAGGGGTCGTTGAAAACGAACCGGGTTACGAAGCGCGGTCCGGCAGAAATGCCCTCGAGCAACTGAACAATCAGGTCGTGGGCGGCCCGGAAGCACTCGCCCAAATGCGTGTGGCCGTATTCGGGCAACCGTTGTTCATCCGCTCCATTTTCTCCCAGGGCGCTGATGGTGATGGAGAAGACCGAGAGTTCGGCCACCAGCTCCCGCAGCATACCGTAGGCCTGCCAGGGAGAGAGGCAGGGGGCGGCCACTGCATGGTCCAGCCGGGCGGCATAACGCGAGAGGGTGCGCAGCCCCATCAACAACAAGGTGAAATCCCCGGACGCCGCACCACGCGCCGAAAGATTCTTGTACCCCTCGAGTTCCCGGGCCTTGCCCAGGACACGGTCCCGGATGGCGCGCAGCAGGGTGGCCAGCACCGGAGAGGCGCAAAGGTTCAGGCAGGGCGACACGAAATGGGGATCCAACGCCATGCCCTCCCCGCGGCGTGTCAGGCATGCCACGGGAATCAGGTCGAGATCCCCCGCCTGGTCCAGTTCCGTTTCCAGCACCAGCTGCAACACATAGGTCATGCGACGCACTTTGGCAGGGGGGCCGTCACCATACCGATTGGCGACCTCTTCCGGTGCCACCGGAACCGCCATGCGGGTGGCCGCGGCGGCCATTTCGGCGGGGGTGTCGGCCACGGTGACATTCACTTCACCCGGTTTGGCGCTGCGGATGCCCACATAAGCGGTCAGGGTGCCGTCCACGGGGATCGATGCAACGGATACCTGCCGCCCGGCGCACACGGCATTGCCCGGCAGGGTGATCATTTCGGGGCTGGAGGGAAACAGAACACTGATCCCGTCCAATTCCAACCGCCCGGCGGCCAGGGCCGCCGCGTTCACGGCACCCGAGGCCAGCCCCCAGAAGTACGGCGTGATATGGGCGACCATCGGTGCCAGGGCGTCGGCCATCCGCTGCTCCAGGATCTGGAAGTGATGGGGTTGCAGAAAAAGGCCCTGGTGCCAGTATACAGGACGGTCTACCATGATGAATCTCCTTCGGGGAATTGCGCCTCGGTTTCCGCCCGGGAATCGGGATCGAGCCAGACATCGCAGCCGAGTCGGGACCAGTGTTCTTCGCCCAGCCGCCCGGGTTGCGCCTCGCCCGGCGATAGAAAAAAGGCCAAATCGACAACCAGGGGTTGGGTGCAGTAAAACCGGATCAGCAGCAGCAGATCGTCACGATCCGGCCCACCGGGCAGGTACCGCCGGTAGCGCCGGGCGTCCAGGGGCCCGATGTGGATGGCGATTTTTCCCATGGCATCGGCGGTGTGAAATCCGAGCCACGCGGCGTCACCCAGCGCGTTTTCTTCCCGCCCCAGCCGGCAGCACTGGTCTTCCGGGATCGCCGCTGTTCGCGGTTCACACTGGCGCACCCGCACCGGCGCGCCGATACGGTCGGCGACCAAGCCGCGCAAACCGGCTGCGGAACGGGGAAACTGGGAAAGCAGCCCGGTGGCCCGCAGCAGGGCGCCGGGGTCGCGCAAGGCATCGTTGAGCAGCTCGCGATGCCCCAGCCCGGCCAAAGCGAACAGGCGCGCCAGGATCTCCTGATCGTTCTCCTCGCACACCCGCCGACTCAAGTGGAAGTAGCCATCGGCCAGGGCAAAAAGGGTAAAGAAGCCGTGGTTGAATATATCTATAAAATCCCGGTCGACGCTCCCGTCGTCACTCTGCTCGTCGAGCAGTTCCTCGGTGTAATAAGTGGGCAGCGGCGATGAGGGACCATAGAGCCCGAGAAAGGCGGCGGTGATGCGAAACCGGGCGGCATCCGTCGGCGCTGCGCCATCAGGCGGCGCAATGGGAGCAATGGCCACCAGATCGTTGCCCGGAAACCCCAGGGAGAGATCCGCGCGCACCCGCAGCTGATCACGCAGAAAGGTGCGCTTGCCGTGGTCCTCCTGCGGCCCGTAGGCTTGCTTGAGCAACCGCACGGCCTGGGTGAAGGAAAACCGACCGGGGTTTGCCAGCAATTGTTCCAGCACCGTGGTCCTGCGGGGCACACCCTGCGGACCGCCGGCGTTTACAGGAGGGTCCGGTCGCCCAGACGCATCGGCCATGTGAAGCGCTCCTTGCCAGTAGTGTCCTCGACGGTCAGCCGGGTGTAGGCGTTGATGGCCGCGTAATTGCCCAGAAAATGATCGAGTACCGCGCCGAACAGATGCATGTCGCCTTCTCCGGTGAACCCCTGCGGGTCCAGGCGCAGGAGAATCTCCTGGCCGCGCAGCAGATGGCCTTCCACAAAGCGATCCGAGGCGCGCACATCCAGTCCGGAGATGGCGTCCACGCGTTGGGTGTTGGCCAGCACCGCACCCCGATCCCGGGTTTCGGTGAAAATATAGAGTTTGAGCACCGCCCGCAGATTGTCCGCGGCAGCCACCGACAGGTAGTTCAAAAAGATATGGGACAACAGACGCCAGAGCAGATTACGGCCCAGGGGCGGCTGGACCGGTGCCGTGGGCGCCCGGGTATTGGTGAAATCGGCCAACTCCGGGGAGGATTCGGTGGCCACCCGCACATCCCCGGCTTGCAGCATTTCCGGCAAGGCGCCATTGGTGGACAAGATCTCCAGCGAAAGGGTCTCCACCTCCGGTTCCGCTGCGCCGCCGGGGTAGGCCACCGAAAGGTGCAGTTCGGCATGGCCATCCAGCGACGACAGGCGATGGTGCAGGGCATAGACCGGGTTGGCGGTCACCCGGGGGTTGAACAGTTCGAAGGGGCTGTAAGCCCGCTGCCGGACGGAGCCCCGGGCAATGCCGGTCACTTTGTTTACGCCGTAAATCTGATAATGGCGCGGATCCTCGCCACTGGCCCGTATGGGATATTCCGCCTTCTGGTGGTCCAACACAATGGGGTCGGCATGGTGGGCAAACAGATTCAGGGCGGGTATCACAAACAGCTGGAAATGCGCCAGCGCCATGGGCGGCAAATCCTGCGGCAAATCGGCGAATTCAAACTCCAGCGCGAAGCTCGCCCCCCCTCCCCGTCCGCGCCACTGATGCAGACCGTTCACATCGAAAAAGAGGAACTTTTCCGGCAGGACGAAATATTCCTGCACCAGGCGAAAACCGGGAAAAGAGCGGTCCGGGTAAGGCATCAGGCGCTCCTCCTCGCCGAAGCCCACGGGGGTCACGGCCTTGCGTCCCAGGGAGACGGGTTGACCGTTGGCAGCGACGATCCGCACATCGCGCAACCGGCTGAAAAGAAGCCAATAGCGCCGCGATGCCTCGGCATAAATACCGCCGAGGTGGAACCGGAGAAAATCGGATGTAAACGCCTCCAGCGCCATGCCTTCCAGTCGCAAATCGAGGCGCAGCAGACCCCGGCCGCCACCCGGGGTGCTGAAACCGACCGCGGCCACGGACAAGGGTGAGAGCGCCACATCGTAACAGGTGGTGAAGGTGCAGCGTGTGCCTTCGACGGGTACCGAGTTGATGGCCGCGCCTTTTTTGATCACGAGGGTCTCGCTCAAACTGCGTTTGGGGGTGAAGCGAATCAGGGTCGCCGACGGAACCGGTCGCAGGTAGTGCGGAAAGAGGAGCTGAATCAGGCCGTGGACGATTTCCGGAAAATCGTCGTCCATTTTTTCGTAAAGCAACCCAGACAGAAAGGCGGTGCCCTCGAGCAGGCGCTCCACGTCCGGGTCGGTGGACTGGCCGCTGAGCATGGGGGCCAATGCGGGGTGCGCGGCGGCAAATTCCAAAGCGAGCCGGCGCAGATGGGCCAATTCCCGCTGGTAGTATTTTCCAATCACTGGATATTACTCCGACACTGTAATATGACCGTCGGCGTCAAGCAGGGTTTCGAAGACCACGGGCAATTTGCGGTCTTCCACCTGCACCTTGGCCGTCAGCTTGAAGGTGACCATGAACGGTCGATCCGGCAGGGGATCGGAATAGACCCTGACATCCACCAGGCGGGGCTCGTAGCGGGAGATGACCTGAGTGAGGGTCTCTTCCATTGCAGGAAGGGAATCGGCGTCCAGGGCGCCGGAGAGGATCGTAAAGTCGGGCATGCCCAGATCGATGGCCGTGGGGGCGCTGCCCTGGCGGGTGTTGAGAATCTTTCCCAGGTGTGCCAACACTGACGCGATAACGGTTTGCGGGTCCGATGTGCCCCGCCATTCCGGGTCCTTCTCCATGGTGCGCAATCTTTCCAGCAGCCGTCTACCTCGCATCGCCCCCCATTCTCCCGCCGAGGTTCGCAGAAAAGCAACTTCGTATATGGTTCTGCAAACTTACCGCGTTCAGTCGAAAACCACAATCCATTTATCTTGGTCGATGATTTGGATGCCGTCTTTGCACGCCCTATAGGTAGCGTCGCAGGCATTGCGCGGTATGGGAGCGGGCGGTTTTGCGCAGCAGCTCTTGCGGCGAGCCCACGGCCACAACCCGGCCGCCGCCGTCGCCACCCTCGGGTCCCAGATCGATGATGTAATCGGCGGCCTTGACCATGTCCAGGTTGTGCTCGATGATCAGCACGCTGTGGCCCTGGTCCACCAGATGCTGCAACACTTCCAGCAGCAGCCGGACGTCGGCCGGGTGCAGGCCGGTGGTGGGTTCGTCCAGGATGTAGAGGGTGTGACCGGCGGCGGGGCGGGCCATTTCGCGGGCGATCTTGATGCGCTGGGCTTCGCCGCCGGAGAGGGTCGGACTGGGTTGGCCCAGTTGCAGGTACCCCAGGCCGATGTCGCAAACGAACTGCACGGCCTGGCGGATGGGGCGGATGGCCGAGAAGAACTGCAATGCTTCGGCGAAGGTCATGGTCAGCACGTCGGCGATGGTGTGGCCCTTGTAGCGCACGGCCAGGGTTTCGGCGTTGAAGCGCGCGCCGGCGCACACGTCGCAGGGCACGTAGACATCGGGCAGAAAGGCCATCTCCACCTTGGGACGCCCCTGGCCTTTGCAGGCCGGGCAGCGGCCGCTCTCCACGTTGAAGGAGAAGCGGGCGGCATCGTAACCCCGGACGCGGGCTTCGGGCAGTTGGGCGAACAGGTTGCGGACAGCGGTCAGAAAGCCCACGTAGGAGGCCGGCACCGAGCGGGGCGTGCGCCCGATGGGGCTGTGGTCCACCTCCAGCACCCGCGTCAGGGGCGCGAAGCCCTGGATATCGGCGCAGACGGCCGGGTCCGGGGCACGTCCGCGCAGCTTGCGCTGCAGGCCCTGGTAGAGGGTGGCCTTGACCAGGCTCGATTTGCCCGAGCCGCTCACCCCGGTGACGCACACCAGGCGGTTGAGAGGAATGCGCACGTCGATGCGCCGCAGGTTGTTGGCGGCGGCGCCGATGATTTTCAGGGCCGGGGTGCGCCGGCAGGGGCGCAGGCGGCTGTCGATCCGCGCCCGGCCCTGATCGAGCACCGCGCCGGTGACCGAGGCCGTTGCCCGGCGCAGATCGGCCAGGGTGCCCATGGCCACCACCTGGCCGCCATTGGTGCCGGCCCCGGGTCCCAGGTCCACCAGGGTGTCGGCGGCGCGGATGGTCTCTTCGTCGTGCTCCACCACAATGATGGTGTTGCCCCGGTCGCGCAGATCGCGCAGGGCGTCCACCAGGATGTGGTTGTCCCGGGGGTGCAGGCCGATGGTGGGTTCGTCCAGAATGTAGGTGACACCGGTGAGATTGGAGCCCAGTTGCGCGGCCAGGCGCACCCGCTGGGCCTCGCCGCCGGAAAGGGTCTCCCCCGAACGGGCCAGGGAAAGATAGCCCAGCCCCAGGCGCTGCATCAGGGCCAGACGGGTGGCCAGCTCGTCGAGGATGGGCGTCGCCAGGGGCTGCTGGTGGTCGGGAAAGGCGAGGCCGGCCAGGGTGCCGACAAGGTCGGCGACCGGCTGTTGCACCAAATCCCAGATGGTGCGACCCTGGACGGTGATGGCCAGGGCTTCGGGTTTGAGCCGGCTGCCGCGGCACTGGGGACAGATGGTCGGCGCGTCGCCGTTGTCCGGGCCATCCGCTGCCAAGACCCCCAGCCCTTCGCAGGTGGGACAGGCCCCCCGGGGGGAGTTGAAGGAGAAGAGCCGTGGATCGCCCTGCACGGCACTGATGCCGCAGGACGGGCAGCGGCCATGCAGGGAGAACAGCTCCTCGGCGCCGTTGCCGGCCAGCGCGATCAGGCTGCCGTCCCCCTCCTGCAAGGCCCGGTCCAGCAGCTCGCCGAGCCGCCGGGCGGCGCCGCGACCCCGGGGCACCGTTCCCACTACCAGGTCGATGGTGTGTTCGTGGTAGCGGCTCAGGGCCATGCCGGGGGTCAGGGCGACCACCCGACCGTCGATGCGCGCCTGCGCATACCCCTGTTTGAGCGCGCGGGCCAGTAAAGCCTTGTGAAACCCCTTGCGGCCGGCCACCTTGGGGGCCAGCACCAGGGCATCGCCCTTGCCGTGGCGCGCCTGGACCTGCTGGTGCAGCGTCGCGGCGGTCTGACGCGACAGGGGGCGCCGGCACCCCGGGCAGTGCGACGTGCCCAGTTTGGAGAAGAGCAGGCGCAGGAAGTGATACACCTCGGTGAGGGTGGCCACGGTGGAGCGCCGGCCGGCGTGGCTGATGCGCTGCTCGATGGCCACGGTGGGCGACAGCCCGCTGACCAGATCCACCTCGGGCCGCTCGAGGATTTTCATGTACTGGCGCACGTAGGGTGCCAGGCTCTCCAAGTAGCGGCGCTGCCCCTCGGCGAAGAGGATGTCGAAGGCCAGGGTGGATTTACCCGAGCCGCTGACCCCGGTGAAGACCACCAATTGGTTGTGGGCAATGGTCAGGTCGATGTTGCGCAGGTTGTGCTCGCGGGCCCCGCGCACCTGGATGGCGCGGCCGTCGCCCGCCGCCGCGGCGGGCAACGCCGCGGGTTTTGCCGATGGGACAGTCGTGTGGCTGCCGGCCAGGGCGGCGCGCAGGAAACGGCCGGTGTGGGAGTCGGTCACGGCCGCCACCGTTTCCGGCGGGCCGGCCGCCACAACCCGGCCGCCGCCGTCACCCCCCTCGGGCCCCAGGTCGATGACCCAATCGGCGGCCCGGATCACATCCAGGTTGTGTTCGATGATCAGCACGCTGCCGCCCTGGTCCACCAGCCGCTGCAAGACCTTCAACAAAATGGCGATGTCGTGGAAGTGCAGCCCGGTGGTGGGCTCGTCGAAGATCAACAGACGGTTGCGCCCCCCCGGCCCCAGATAGCGGGAAAGCTTGAGCCGCTGCGCCTCGCCGCCGGAGAAGGTGGACAGCGGCTGTCCCAGGCGCAGATATCCCAGCCCCACTTCGGCCAGCGGCTGCAGGGCCTTGGTGATCTTGGGGTGAGCGGCGAAGAGATCCAAGGCCTGATCCACGGTCAGCGCCAGAATGGCGTCGATGCCCAGCCCTTCCCAGGTGATCTCCAATACTTCCGGCTTGAAGCGCCGCCCCTGGCAGTCTGGGCAGGAGATGAGCACATCGGAGAGAAACTGCATCTCTACCGTTTCAAATCCCTCGCCCTTGCAGGTCTCGCAGCGGCCGCCGGCCACGTTGAAGGAGAAGTGGCCGGGCCCGAACCCCTTTTCCCGGGCCGCATCGGTGCCGGCCAGCAGGTGCCGAATGGGGTCCAGGGCCTTGGTGTAGGTGAGCACGTTGGCCCGCGGTGTACGGCCGATGGGCCGCTGGTCCACCAGTTCCACCGCCTTGATCCGCTCGGCGCCCAAAATGGCGTCGTGGCGCCCGGGCCGTCCTTCGCCGGCCCCTTTGAGCCGCTGCAACCCCTTGTAGAGCACCTCCTCGGCGAGGGTCGATTTGCCCGAACCGCTCACCCCGGTCAGGCACACCAACAGCCCCAGGGGAATATCCACATCGATCTGCTGCAGGTTGTGCTCGGCCGCGCCGCGCACCTTCAGCCGGTGATCGCGGCGGAGGGCGCGCCGCTTGTCCGGCATCGGCAGAGTCAGGGCGCCGGAAAGATAGCGGCCGGTCAAGGAATCACCGGCTTGGCCCGGCGGCCCGAAGTACATCACTTCACCACCCGCCTCGCCGGCCCGGGGCCCCATGTCCAGCAGCAAATCGGCCGCCTGCATGATGGCCGGATCGTGTTCCACCACCACGATGGTGTTGGGCAGATCCCGCAGCCGCTGCAAAATGGCGATCAGGCGCTGATTGTCGCGGGGATGCAGGCCGATGCTGGGCTCGTCCAGCACATAGAGGGTATTGACCAAGGAGGCCCCCAGGGCCGAGGCCAGCGCCACCCGCTGCACCTCGCCGCCGGAGAGGGTGCGCGATTGGCGGTCCAGGGTCAGATACCCCAACCCCACATCCCGCAAATAGCGCAACCGCCCCAGGATCTCGTCCAGCACCAGGCGGGTGGCCGCGTCCCAGCCCCGGCCGGTCAGCGCCTCGCAAAAGGTCAGGGCCTGGTCCACATTCAGGGCGTAAAGCGCGGCGATGGTGTGGTCGGCGACGCGGAAACGCAAGGCCTCGGGCTTGAAACGCGCCCCCTGGCAGTCGGGGCAGAGGTCGTAGCTGCGGTAACGCGACAGAAAGACCCGCACGTGCATCTTGTAGGTGCGCCCCTCCAGCCATTTGAAGAACCCGCGAATGCCGTAGTAATCATCGGTGCCCTCGATGACCGCCCGGCGCTGCTGCGCGCTCAGCGCCTTGAACGGCTTGTGCATGGGGATACCGGCGCGGCGACAGAAATCGCGCAGGTCGCGGTATTCGAAACGCTTGTCGCCCGCCCCGCCCCACGGCTTGATGGCCCCCTGGGCCAGGGACAGATCGGGATCGGGAACGATCAGGTCCAGGTCCATGTCGATCACCCGCCCGAAGCCGCGACAGGTGTCGCAGGCCCCCAGGGGGCTGTTGAAAGAAAAAAGTCCCGGCAGCGGTGGCATGTAGGCGATGTCGCAACGGGGACAGTGCAACCGGTCGGAAAAGGACTGCCGCCCCTGCCCTGCCGGCCAGGCATCCACCCGGCCGCCGCCCATGCGCTGGGCGCTCTCCAACGAGTCGATCAGCCGTTGGCGCTGATCATCGCGCACCACCACCCGGTCGGCCACCATGTCCAGCGGATCGGGCAAATCGGCATCGGCCAGGGCATTCAAATCCTGAACCGCCTGCCCGTCCCACACCCGGTCATAGCCCAAGCGCAGCAGCTCCTTGCGCACCCCGGCCGGGTCCCCGTTGACCCTGAAGGGATAAGTGAGCACCACCCGCTGCCCCCCGTGCCGTGATATCAATTGGCGCCATATCCGTTCGGGGCCGTCGGGGTGCACCGGTTGCCCGCAGCCGTCGCAATGCAGCACCCCCTGGCGGGCGAAGAGCAGCTTGACGTAATCGGTCAGCTCGGTCATGGTGCCCACGCTGGAACGGGAGGTGCGAACAGGGTCCTTGCGGTCGATGGCGATGGCCGGCGGCACCCCCAGGATGGCGTCCACCCGCGGCCGGTCCATGCGGTCCATGAACTGGCGCGCATAGGGGGAGAAGGTCTCCACGTAACGCCGCTGGCCCTCGGCATACAGGGTGTCCAGGGCCAGGGAAGATTTGCCCGAACCGCTCACGCCGGTGATCACCGTCAGGCGGTTGAGGGGAATATCCAGATCGAAACCCTTGAGATTGTTCTGCCGGGCCCCGCGAATACCAATGAAATCAAGCATCGATCCACTCCGTGCAGGTTCAGATAGCGCCGCATCACACAAAAAGCCGATGGGCAATATAAGACCCCATCGCCCATTTGGCATCGGCTGAAGGCAAATTTGCGGTGCAAAAGGCGGGAAGGCCACTGCGCGGCCGGGATGGCTGCAATCCGATGCCAAGGCAGGCGCGCGACCAGCATGGAAGGAAGGGGGGGATTTGATTCAGACCACTAAAAAACCATCCGCGCGCCCACTTCCGGCATCAACAGCTCGATCCCGGGCGCATGGCGGCGAATCCTGTCGGCCAGGCGCGCCATATCCAGCAAGGGCAGCCGTTTAGGCCCACCCCGCGGGGGGATGGGCGCGCAAAAATCATCGTAATGAAACAGCACCACCGTTTGCGGCCGTGTCAGCGTGATGACCTGCCCGGGGTACCCCTCGGCGCGCTTCCACCCCGGCACACACAGAAACAGCACATCGCACGACCGGCCCGCAAGCGCCGCAGCAATGAAATTGGCACTGCCGATGTGCAAAAAGGTCCTGTCCCGCAACCGGAGCAAAGGGGCGAAAACGATGCCCGCCCGATAGCCGGCCGCCCGCATGGGGAATCTGCCGGAAGCCCGGATCTCGCCGCCGAAGGGCGCCTTGCCCATCACCGCCAACCCATGGGCCGAGGGAAGCATCTGGACCGCGGCATCCGGACCCAGGCCGACCGTTTCGCCGCCGCGGCACACCTGCGTCCGCCCCGGCAACCCGCTCAGGGCCATCAAGGTGTCCAGCGAACGGCTGCCGACAACCGTTGCACCACTCTGGGCGGCGATCAGCGGGACATCCAAGGCATGATCGAAATGGGTGTGGCCGACAATGATCGCAGACACGGATGTCACCGCGGGCAAGGCGGCTGCAACGGCCGCGCGATCCGGCAGGATGGCCCCGATCGCCGCCTTGAGACGCCGGATCCGCGAAAAGTATGGATCGATCAGAAAGGTGCGACCGGCGATGTCGAACCGCATGCGGACCACTGAAAAGCGAACCTGTATATTGGCCGCGCCCTAATACCCCTGACCGTTGCGCAACAAATTCCCCCGCCCCGTCGGCCAGGGCAGATATCCCGCCACGGCCGATGGCACATCGTAAATCTGAACGCCCCCCAAACCGCCACCGAGTTGATCCTTTAGCGATATGACGATCTCCAGAATACCGTCGCCTTCCACATCCGCCAACGTCGGAACGCTCATGGCGCCGCGGCCCGGAATGGGCACCCGATGTAGCAGGGCGCCGGCGGCATTCAGGATAATCAAGTGAGACACACCTTGGGCGGTAGAATAGGTGGTGAACACCACCTCGGGAATCCCATCGTCGTCCAGATCCCCCAAGGCGGCCCCGGATGCGCCGATGAAATGCCCCCCCGGCGCATCGAACCGGTAGGCCCACAGCAGTGCGCCGGCGGCGCCGTAACAGCGCATCACGCCATCATAAGAGGGAACGACGATGGCGGGACGGCGCTCAATGGTGAACTGCCCCACGGCCGGGGCCGGACAAATCCGCACGATATTGTTCCGATAATCGACCGACAGAGGTTCGCCGGAACAGATGGGGTTTTCGAACCCCGGCACCCGGGTCAAGTCGGCCTTGAAAGCCCACAGGCAGTTGCCCCGCACCACAGGCTCGCCGGCGCGCTCGCGATCCGAGTAGACGATCAAATCCAGTATCCCGTCCCCGTCCATATCAGCGAACACCGGCGGCGAAGCGGTGAACTCATCCCGGTCGCTCCCGTCGGCCCCCCAGCCCCGGGCCGCCAGGGAGATGTCATGAAACATCGGCACACTGCTCACATAAGGGCCGGTGTAGAGGGACGTATCGGCCCGCAACGGCGTACCGTCGCTGCTCATGATCCCCACATAGCTGCAATCGTAGGTGCTGACCACCTCGGGCAATCCATCGCCGGTCAGGTCGGCGGCACCGATGTTCTGATTGTATCCGCCATACTGATTGCACTCAGCGCAATCCACGGCCTGGGGCCAGCCCGGCACCATCGTCCCGTCCAACCGCCACGCCATGGTGACCGGCCCCGGTCCCGTCTTCTGGGCCAGGATCTCCAACAGCCCGTCATTGTCCAGATCCACGGCGGCAATGGAGCGGATTTCGTCCTCGGCGTCGGGAAACGCTTGGGGCCAACCCGGCAGGAGATCGCCCTTGTGGTCATAAAGGGCCACCCTGTTGCTGAAGGCGATCGCAATCTCGCCCGCACCGTTGCCATTCAGGTCGCCCACCACCGGCGAGGCGTATTGACGGTGTAGGCCGTGATCGTTGGCCGAAGTAGCCGACTCGCCCACCGGTGCACGCCACAGCATCTCCCCCGAAGGAGTCCACACATAAAGCACGCTGTGCCGGGCGGCGATGATCTCCTGACGGCCGTCGCCCGTCAAATCGAACACGGCAGTTGACGCGAACCAGTTTTCATCCCAACTGGCCGGCAGCGTTTGGCGCAATACCGGCAGCGATACCGCCGACGGTATCGTCTCCGTCGCCACGCCGTCTTTCTGAGCGCTGTTGTCTGCCGTCCCACCGCCGGAACAACCAAAGACAAGGCCAAGGGCAACAATCAGCCCCACGGCAAACCACCACACGCCGGAGGTGCACTGATTGCCCTTGCAGGTTCGGGTGTTCGGAAATCCGCCAATTAAGAAAACCATAACCGCCTCCCTTGGGATCAAAACAGTCTGAATCATAAATTGTAGCTTTGCATCGAATCAATCAAAATCAACGAAACACCTTGGGTGAATCACTTAAGATTTCATTCAAGCCCCTTCATCCGGCATCATCGCGCCATGGCGCGGCCAATGGCGCCCTTCTTCAACGGCATCCGGCGAACGCTGCCGCTGCCTCTCATTCGGTCGAAAAGATAGGGTGCCCCCGACGGCTGGCACATGGGCACCCACGCCGCGGCCCTGGGCATCACCGTCGTCGCCTATCGCCTCGCGCGCAAACATGCCGCCAACCCCCGCTACACCTTCGGCACCGGCAAAATCGGTGTCCTGGGCGGATTCACCAGCGCCGTCGTGTTGGCCGTCGTGGCCCTGATGATCGCCGCGGAGTCGGTGCAGCGGCTGGTCAGCCCCCAGCCGATCCGCATTCGAGATTGACAATGCCGAACAAAGGACATATTGTCTAGACAGTCTGGATAGAATAGGAGTCCGAGGAGGCTTGTATGGAGCAGAAATGGCAATTGCAAGAAGCGAAAAACAAATTCAGTCAGCTTGTTGAAAAAGCACGATTGGAAGGGCCTCAATACGTTACCAAACATGGGAAAGAATCTGTCGTAGTACTTTCGGTGGAAGAGTATCGAAAGATTGTCAAGCCAAAATCCAACCTGGTTCAATTCATTCAAAGGTCTCCTTTATCGAGGACCTCTATTGACACCGAACGTGATAAAAGCGTTTCCAGGGACATCGAATTATGAATTATCTCCTTGATACCTGTTTGATTTCAGAACTGGCGAAGTCCGAGCCGAATCAAAAAGTCGTGGATTGGGTTCTGAGTGAAAACGAGACCCATTTTTATGTTTCTGTTCTTACTTTTGGGGAAATACACAAAGGCATTGAAAAATTGCCTCGATCAAAAAGAAAGGAAACATTACGGGTTTGGATTGAGGATGAATTAAAAACCCGGTTTCAAAACCGAATCATCGGAATAGATATGGACGTATCCCTCTTATGGGGCAAGATTCAGTGTCTCGCGGAGAAAAAAGGGAAACCGATGCTGGCCATCGACGCCCTGATCGCTGCCACGGGAATCGCCCATGATTTAACAGTTGTAACCCGAAACGGAACCGATATAGCGCAAAGCGGTGTGAAGCTGCTTAATCCTTGGGGGTAATTGGACGTACCCTGGAACTTACGATTATGGCCCCCCGGGGACATCGTTCCGGCGGCAGCTCGCACAGCTTTCGCCTTTTGCCCGAATTGCGTTGCGAGCGCTGTTCTGTTCACGACGGTTCCTCCTTATTCTCCACCTGAAGCGCGCGGGCGTATATTTCAATGGGGTGCCTGACCGCAACATTGCTTCCGGCATGGGACAGCAGATCAATGATCTGCAGCATGCAGGCCGGACATCCCGTTGCCACGGCATCGGCACCTGTGGCCAGGATGGCGTCGCGTTTCTTGGCACCGATTTTTTTGGACAATTCATAATGGGCCAGGTTGAAACTGCCGCCCATGCCGCAGCACCGGTCCGCATTGGCCATTTCCGCAAGCCGCACCGAACCGCTCGCCGCCAACAGGGTTCTGGGCTGTTCGGCAATCCCCAAAGATTTTTTCAAATGGCAGGGATCATGATAGGTCACGGTTTGACCCCCTGCGGGTGCTTTGGCCTGCACGCCCACCACATCCACCAGGAACGCGTTGATATCCCGGGTTTTGGCGACAATTTCGGAAATTTGTTTTTCGATTTTTGCGGAATCGCCGCCGATATAAACCTGCATCGCAGGCCAGAGCTTTGAGATCGTGGACGTGCAGGTGGCACAGGGTGTGACAAGATAATCAAAATCCAGATCCCGCCATATCCGGATGTTGCTGTGCACCAGGTGGGAAAAGGTCTGCACATCCCCTCCGGATAAGGCCGGGATCCCGCAACAGGGCGCCCGGGCGGCCACATGCACATCCACGCCGTGAAATGCAAATACCTCCATGGCCGCATCCGCCACCTGCGGCAGAACCTTGTCCACCAGGCATCCGGGATAAAACACCACCCGGGTGCGGCCGCTTTGCCGGGGACCTGAAAAGTCCCGGCTTGCCTTTTTGTGCCAGGCCGCGGCGGCAATGGGCATGAAATGCCGGTCGCCGATCAGGGGCGACATGAACCGGGCACATGAAGATCCTAGGGTTTCGTTCACGCTGCGGGTAAACGGACCCTGCAGGCGGCCCATCCACTGCATAAGATGGTCGAAGCGATCCGGGTTGGACAAAAAGCCCCGGAAAATCGCTTTCTTAAGGGGCGAAAGGCCCAGGAATCCGGTGATAATGGCCCTGGCCTTCAGGAACAGGTCCAACACCGGCACCCCGCCCGGGCATGCCGCCGCGCAGGAGCCGCACAGCAGACACCGGTCCAGGCGCTCTTTGACCGCCTCCGGGTTGTCCAGGATTTCCCGGCTCAAGTTTTCCACAAGAGCCAGTTTACCCCGGGCCACATCGGTTTCCCGGCCGGTCTCGCCGTACAGGGGACAGACGGCCTGACACATGCCGCAGCGGGTGCAGGAGACCAGATCGTCTTCAAGCGCTTTTAATAGCCGCACCAGTTCAGCGATATCCGCCATGGGCTACGCTCCGAACATCTTGCCCGGATTCAAAATATTTTTCGGGTCGAAGGTCTGCTTGAGTTTGCGGGAATAGAAAATCGTACCCCGGCTGGTCTCTTTTTCCATGTATTTGCGCTTGGCCAGACCGATGCCGTGCTCGCCGGAAAGGGTACCGCCCATGGCCAGGGCCGCCTCGAAAATCTCATCGATGGCCTTTTCCACGCGGGCAAATTCCTCATGATTGCGTTTGTCGGTCAAAATGGTGGGATGCAGGTTGCCGTCACCGGCATGACCGAAAGTGCCGATGTCCAGATTGTAGATCCGGCTGATCTCCTTGATTTTTTTGACCATGTCCGGAATGCGGCTGCGGGGCACGGTGGCATCCTCGAGCACAGTGGTGGGCTTCAAGCGCGCCAAGGCCGGCAGCGCATCGCGCCGGGCCTGCCAGATCAGCTCCTTTTCCTCGACCGAACCGGCCGCCTGAACCTGCACAGCGCCTTTTTTGCGGCAGATTTCCAGGATTTTCTCCGCGTCTTCGGCCACCTCGGCCGGGTGCCCGTCCACCTCAATGAGCAAAAGGGCCTCGGCATCCACGGGAAGCCCCGCATGCCGGAAATCCTCCACCGTCCGGATGGTGAAGTTGTCGAGAAACTCCAGCGTGCACGGCACGATGCGGTCTGCAATAATGGCGGACACCGTCTCGGACGCCTTTTCCACCGAATCAAACACCGCGGTCATGGCCCGGGACGCCTTGGGCGGGGGAATGAGTTTGAGGATAAGGCGGGCAAAAACCCCCAGCAACCCTTCCGATCCCACCATGAGATCGGACAGGTTGAATCCCGTGGCACACTTCACCGTCCTGGCGCCGGATTTGACCAGCTCGCCGTTGACGTCGAAGAATTCCACCCCCATGACGTAATCCTTGGTAACCCCGTATTTGAGCCCGCGCAGGCCGCCGGCGTTTTCCGCCACGTTGCCGCCCAGGGTGGACACGGTCTGGCTGCCGGGGTCCGGTGGATAAAAAAGCCCCTTTTCAGCCACGGCAGCCGCAAATTGCGCGGTGATCACCCCGGGCTCCACCACTGCATAAAGGTCTTCGGTGTTGATCTCCAGAATCCGGGCCAACCCGTTTGTGACCACCACCACGGATTCGGTACTGCTGGGGATCGTGCCGCCGCTCAAGTTGGTGCCGGATCCGCGCACGGTCAGCGGCAGGCCGCTTTCATTGCACAGGGCCACCACCTGCCCAAGCTGCGCCACCGTTTCCGGCCGAACGACCAGGGCCGGCACCACGGAATCGAGCACGGCCGCATCATAGGCATAGGCCTGGCGATCAGCCTCTTCGGCCATCACATTCCCGGCCCCCACGATTTTCTCAAACCGCCGCACCACCTGTTTATCCATAGAGGGACGCCCTTTATATTTTTACATTTAAAAGTTCCGTTAATTCCAAAACATCATCAATGGCGATTTTCTCCCCTTTTCGCACCGCTACGCTCACGGTTGGCACTGCGATCTTGAGCCGGTCGGCAAGCTCTGTCATCGAAACCCCCAGTTCCCGCACAACCCAGTAACAAAGAAGCGCCCTGCCCTTTACAATGGTCCTGTTTTTCGATGGCCCGAACAACGCTTCAGGTTGAATGCAAAGCAGGTCGGACACCGCCGCCATAACATCTTTGAAAGTAACACCCTTTGCAGCAAGCGCATATCTTTTATCCGTGACCTCCCGGGCATCCGACAAAACCGCTTCAACGAAATCGCCATCACCTAAAATCCGTTCGTCGCTCTTTTGAAAAATGCCGGCTTTGCGCAGGGATCGAACGGCTTCCCAACCACCGGCGGAGCGCACCAACCCGCCACCGACAAGTTCAGGCTGCCGACCCAGATCAATCCCTTTTTCAATAAAGCCCCGGTAGCTTCGCAGGGCCGCTGCAGGTTTGCCGCCGAAAAGCGCCAACACCTCATCGACCGATTGCCAGCCGTTGACATTCTTGCCCATAAGAGCACTGTGGCCGCAATAGCGATATCCGTCCAGCGTGTCTGCATCCTTTACCAAGCCTGCCCGCAGCGGGTTCAGGTGGATATAACGCACCAGCTGTTTTAAATACGCATCCTGCTGGCACAGTATCGATTTATACCTGTTTTGAAACAAATGCCCGCTTCGATGATGGCGCAGATTGTGGCTTATCGCGTAACTGGTCATCAATCGGCGCATGACCGATGCGATCGGAACTTCGCCGGTTTTGAGCAATAGGTGAAAATGGTTGGGAATCAAGGCCCAGGCAAAACATTTCGTCTTGGTTTCAAGAATCAGTTCGCCGAACCGCTTGAGAAAAAAGTCGCGATCCTGATCGTCACGGAAGACCTGGCCGCGCTCGATCCCGCGTGCAATAATGTGGTGCACCGCTCCCGGCGCATCTATTCTGGATTGTCTGGGCATGGCGATTGGTTAGCATGCTTTGAATGGATTTGTAAATGTAAAAATATAAAGGGCGTCCCCTTTCTCTGGCAAAAATGGAAGGTTTACGCTATAATTGCGACGGCCATTGCGGTACGTACGATTGAATCACCCGCCTGGCTGCCGGTGGTGCTTTGGCGCTCATCAGAGCGTGTCACAAAGCGCGCACCAAAAACAGGCACCAAAATTGCTGGGAATTAATGCATCGATTCTCAATCCAATACGAAAGTGAATGCAAATGCCGCTTCTGATGCCTTGGTACCGCCGTCTTTGCCTGCCCCTCCTGCTCGCCCTTTTGTGGGGTGTCGCGGGTCCCGACCGATCGGGCCTGGCCAACCATTCCGCTGCACCTTTGCTGCGCGAAGCACCCCGAGGCCAGGTGAATGCCTTGCCGATCAATCCGGATGTGGTTCTCCGCCAACGCACCGTTTGGTTGGATGCGCAGCTCTTCGCCAGCGCGGTGCCTGAGCGCATCCGGCTCGATCTGTTCGAGGATCGACAATATGTCGCCACCATGCTCTGGAACGAATCAGGGGACGACGGCGGACTGACCTGGTTTGGCCGCATCGAGGGAGATCCCGAAAGCCGGGTCACCCTGGTGGTCCATGGGCCTAACGCTTCGGCCATGATCCGGGTGGATGGCCGCCGCTTCGATTTGCGCCCTTTGACCGATGCGTTGCATGTGGTCCAGGAGATGGATGGGGCAATCCAACCGACCGCCCCTTGCCCGGATCCGCTGAATTCGTTCCAAGACCCTGCAATGGAAACACCGGACAGACATTTTTCCGCCAGAAGCGCGATGAACGGTGAAGAGCAGGCGGTCCTGGACCTCGTCAATCAGGAACGGAGCAAGCATGACCGGCTGCCCCTTGCGGCGGACGATCGCCTGGCCGCCAGCGCAAGAGCCCACTCGCGGGACATGTCCGACAACAACTACTTTTCCCACACCAGCCAGGATGGACGCACAGCCGGCCAGCGAATTACGGCGGCCGGATATGCATGGAGCACCTACGGCGAAAACATCGCCAAGGGGTATCGGACGCCAGAAACGGTTGTGCTCGCCTGGATGAACAGCACGGGCCACCGCCAAAACATTTTGAACCAGCACTTTTGTGACCTGGGAGTGGGCTACGTGGCCAGCGGATACTATTGGACCCAGAACTTCGGTCGCTTGAATACGGTATCCCAATGCCCCGCAATGAATCGAAACCCCCGCGCCGACTTTGCCGCCGATCCCTCCACAGGCGCCGCACCACTTATAGTGCACCTGAACGCCGGCGCATCAAACGATCCGGACGGCGACCCGCTCACCTACGAGTGGACCCTGGGCTTCGACCAGAACGCCGAGGGCATCACCCTGCAACACACCTTTTCAGCCGCTGGATACTATGCGGTGACCCTGACTGTCAGAGATGACAGCGGCGGCGCCGATAGCGCCACACGCTGGATCACCGTCACCGCGCCTGACAACGCCCCCCCCATTGCCAACGATATTTTCTACGACTGCGACGCGGGCGGCCAGCTACATGTCCCAGCCCCCGGGGTTCTGGAAAACGACGACGACCTCGACAATCCCTATGCCCTGGCGGTGGCGTTGGTCACACCGCCGGAACACGGCACCCTCGCCCTGGATCCCACCGGGGCCTTCACCTACCTGCCGGCTGCGGGTTTCACAGGTGAAGATCATTTCACTTATACCGCTTTCGATGGCGAGTACCAATCGGCGCCTGCCACCGTCACCATTGTTGTCCGTTCCACCCCATCCGCCGCACAAGGCGATTCGGGAGGTTCCAGCGGCGGTTGCTTTGTGGAGTCGCTTTCACGTTGCGGGGCACCATCAGGTCATCAATGAATGTCGGTTTGCGCCCTGACGACGGATCCGGTGCCGGCATAAAAATCAGTATAACTGAAGTTCGACAGTGGAATTTTGGATTTCCTGGTATTTCAAAAGGATAAAAGATTGACA
>NZ_JALJRB010000025.1:47500-68265 GCF_022968795.1 Desulfatitalea alkaliphila | reverse complement strand
GGCTCCCCCGACCCACCCGCCTCCGTGGGAGAACAAGCGGTGTCGCTATGCGAATGAATTCTATTTATAGGGCGCTGGACGAAATTATGGCCGGTGGTTAGGTACGTCCTGTTGTTGTGCTACACGGTCGGGCACCCCCGTAGGGGCACGGCGTGCCGTGCCCCTACGGGTGGATCGGGCCTTATTGGGCACGGCGTGCCGTGCCCCTACGGGTTGGTGCAACAGAATGGATCATCGGCATGCGGATCAATTCCGAAAACCACCTGAAATCGAAATCGCGACCGCCCCATCCACTCGGTTGTCATTTCCCGGGGCTTGACCTATAATCGCATCTGTTTGGTTCAGCAACGCAACCAGAACCCTCCACAGGTCGGTTTTCGAACAGGAGACCCCATGCGCGTTCTTTTGCCTCAACTGCTTTGGTACGGCAACACCACCCTGGAGATCGATCTGCCCGACGATTGGGATGTGCAGGTTTGCCCCATGAGGGGGGCGAATGATCCGGCCCTGAGCGTGGAACGGATGGCACGGGCGATTCTCGATCCCATTGGCAGCCCCCCACTGCGGGAGATCGCCAGGGGCAAGCGATCGGCGGTGATTGTTTTCGACGACATGACCCGCCCCACCCGCACCTATGAACTGGCCCCCATCGTGCTCAAGGAGCTGCATGCCGCGGGGATGACGGAGGAACAGATCACCTTTGTCTGCGCCTTGGGCACCCACGGGGCGCTGACCCAGCACGAACTGCGCAAGAAGGTAGGTGCTTCGATTCTGGAAAAGTACCGCGTCTTCAATCACAATCCCTACGAAAACTGCGTGGAAGTGGGCACCACCGCTTTGGGCACGCGGGTGATGATCAACCGCGAGGTGATGGCCGCGGATGTTAAAATCGGCATCGGCTGCGTCACGGCCCACGCCCAGACCGGCTTCTCGGGCGGCGGGAAACTGTTGCTGCCGGGGGTGGCGCATATCGACACCATCAGCCACTACCATCTGGAAGTGGCCGCCAAAGCGCCCAAAACCACCGGCTTGGCCAAGTGGGACGACAACATCCTGCGCCGAAACATCGAGGAGGCGGCGCGCATGGTGGCCATGGATTTTAAAATCGATGTGCTGTTCAACGGTCGGGGCGCCACCAGCGCCGTGTTCGCCGGCGACCTGGCCGCGGTTCACACCCGCGCCGTGGCGGCCGCGCAGGCGGTGTACCGCACCGAACCGCGCCCCGAGCAGCGCGAACTGGTGATCGCCAACGCCTTTGCCAAGGCCAACGAAATGCCCATCGCCATGGGGGTCGGCCGGTCGGCCCTGGAGAACTTCAGCGGCACCCTGGTCGTGATCGCCAACGCCCCCGAAGGGCAGGTGGTGCACTACCTCTTGGGACGTTTCGGGCGCGACCACGGCGGGCGGCAATATCCGGTCACCGCGGTACCCGACGGCATCGACATGATCATTCAAGCCCCCTACCTGGACAAAACCTTCGGCGACTGGTTCGCCAATCCGGAGGCCATCACCTGGACCCGCGGTTGGGAGCAAACCTTGGCGCTGCTGCAACGGCGTTTCGGCGCCGGCACCCGCGCGGCGGTCATTCCCAACGCCACCATGCAATACTGAGGAGCATCCCGTGGACCCTTTTTATGATGTCACCGCCGCCATCGCCCTGGCCATGGGCGCCGCCTGGGCCAGCGGCATCAATCTCTACGCCGCCATCCTGGTGCTGGGGCTGCTGGGGATGACCGGCAATATGGTGCTGCCGGAGAACCTGCAGGTGCTCACCCACCCCCTCGTCTTGGGCGCCGCGGGCATCATGTACGTGGTGGAATTTTTCGCCGACAAGATCCCGGGGGTGGACACCGGCTGGGATACGCTGCACACCTTCATCCGCATTCCGGCCGGCGCGGTGCTGGCCGCCGGCGCCATGGGGGATGTGAACCCCGCCATCGCCGTGGCCGCCGGCATTCTGGGCGGCGGCCTGGCGGCCGGCAGCCATGCGCTCAAGGCCGGCACCCGTGTGCTGATCAATACCTCGCCGGAACCGGTGACCAACTGGACCGCCTCGGTTACCGAAGATGTGGCGGTGGTGGGCGGATTGTGGATCGCCCTGCACTACCCCTGGCTGTTCATCGCCTTGATCGTCCTCTTCGTGCTGCTGTTGATCTGGGTGCTGCCCAAGCTGTGGCGCAGCATCAAGAAGATCGCCGGTTTTATCAAGCGGCTGTTTCGATACGAAAAAACCGAGAACGAACCGGCCATGACGCCCGAATGCCGTCCGGTGGAAACGGTCCCCAAGGACCCGCCCCGATTGACGGAATAGTTCTCGGATCATCACCGTAACGGCGCCAACCTACCTTCTGACCGCCTGCCAGGTGCCGCTCCAGGCCGTCCCCGAACCGCCTTCGCGTCGAAAAGTGCCTGCGGCGGTGCGGCCGTCGGCGCCGACCCTTCCCTCATAACGCAGTTGGATAAAGGGTGGCTTGGTGCCCAGGGTGAACCCATAACGGATCTCACCGGTGGCGGGGTTGTGGGACACCTCGGCCGGCCACTGATAGGGGTGCTTGCCCAGCCGCCGGATGCGGGTCAAATGGCCCCTGATCTTGTCCACCGACCGCAAGCTGCGGGCATCGATGCGCACTTCCAGAATTTTTTCCTTGAGCAGGTAATCGATTTCTTTTAGATAAACGCCTTGGGTCAGGGTGTCGGCAAAGCCCACCAGGTTGGCGACATCGCCGTAGGCGCCCAAAAGATGGGTGGCGAAGTAGCTGCGGATGGCCTCCTCCCTGTCCAATTTGAGGATTTCGGCCCGATGGGTGGCAATGAAGGTTTCGAGGGATGCAACCGGCACATCGGCGCCAACCCCGACCGCCCACAAAAGCAGGCCCAGGACCATCGGCAACAACCTTTTCCACATCAAACAGCTCCTTTGCTTCCGAGCGGGGCGACATATAGCGCCGGCGGGATGCACGGCGCAGCGGCACGAACCCCATCCGCCGATACTTATCGGTAATAAGAAGGGATAACTTGAAAATGCGCGGCGCCGGCAAAAGCAGTTACGACCTCATCGACAGCGAACGCTTCTGGAAGGCCATCGGGCCGCTGACCGGCCACACCATTCTGGACCTGGCCTGCGGCGCGGGCCGTTACACCCTGCCCCTGGCCGAGGCCGTCGGCCCGGCGGGCCGTGTGGTGGCCGTGGATCTGTGGACCGAGGGCCTGGCACAATTGGAGCAGGCCGCCCGAGGTGCCGGGCGGCAAACCATCATCGAAACCCATGCGCTGGACGTGACCCAAGCGTTGCCCCTGGCCGGCGGCAGTGTGGATCTGTGTTTGATGGCCACCATTCTGCACGATCTGGCGGCCGACGGGGTGGATGCAGCAGCCTTGGCCGAGGTGGCGCGGGTGCTCAAACCGGACGGCCGGGTGGCCGTGGTGGAGTTCATTCCGCAGGAAGGTCCGCCGGGACCGCCCAAGGCCGTGCGCCTCAGTCTGGCGGATGTGACCCGGCGCATGATGGCCCGGGGGCTGATTCGCTTCGGCGCCGTGGTGGAGCTGGGCCCCCACACCTATTTCGCGCAGTTCGGACGTCTTAAAGGTGCACGTGGTTGACGCCTTTGGTCGCGGTTCCGCCCCGCCACGTACAAGCCCAACCTACGGCGTCCGGCAGGGCGGTGCGCTGATCGGATCGCAAGGCCGTCACCGGACGTGCGGCAGCCGCAGGGGGATCACCGTCATCAGGCCCAGCACCATGAACACGAAGATGGCGATGAACACATTTTGGTATGCGGCCAACGGATAGGCATCCCCCACGGCGCCCACGATATCCATCAGATAGCCGGAAAAGGGCTGAAACAGGGCGGTGCTGAAAAAGGCGGCGGGATTCATCAGGCCGATGGCGGTGCCGGTGAGCCAGGGCGGAAACAGCTCCTTGGTGATGGTCATGTAGAGCGACAGGGACCCACCGCCGCAGGCGCCGATGATCAGAAAGCAGGGCCCGATGAAGTACGGGTGGGGCCGACCACCGGAAAACAGAAATACCCCCCAGCAAACCAGGGAGAGGGAGAGGGCCGCCAGCAAGACGCTCTTGCGCCCGACGGGCAACCGGTCGGCCAGCAAGCCGAAGGTCGGTGCGCCGATGACGAACCCCAGGGGCAGCAGCATCAGCATGCCGCCGGCCTGCACCCGGCTGAAGGCATGGACATCCATCAGGTAAGGCACGGCCCAGAGGCCTTGGAAGGTCAGGGTGGGGCCACCAAAGAAAAAGGTGGAGAGGCTCACCATCCAGAAGTTGGGTTGGCGGAAGACGATGCCCAAGCGCTTGCCGGCACTCATGCCGGCAGGGACTTGGGCAGCGGCCGATGCATTTGTGCCGTCGCTTTGCACCAGCGGCGGCCACCCCTTGTCCTCCGGCCGATCCCGCAGCACCAACCAGCTCACGGCAATCAAAACCAGGGTGGCCACGCTGATGGCCACGTGGGACATGCGCCACCCCAGCCACAGCACCAGGTAGGTCAAAGGCAGCGAAGCGGCCAGGTTGCCCGCGTTGCCCACGGCCAGGAAGAGCCCGGTCATGCCGGCGAACTCCTGGCTGCGATACCAATTGGAGAAGAGTTTGAGCGCGGGCACGAAAACGCCACCCACGCCGATGCCGATCAGGGCGCGGCCGACGGTGGCCACGGTCATGCCGGGCGCCAGACCGAACAGCAGCACGCCGCAGCAGGCGATGGCAGCGAACAGGGTTACCACGGCCCGGGGGCCCCAGGTGTCCGACAGCACCCCCACCGGCGGCTGGACGGCCGCATAGAGATAAAAGTAAGCCGAGGACATCACCCCCAGGGCGGTGGCATCGGCACCGAAGGCCGACATCAGGTCGCGTGCGATGACCGTCGGTGAAATACGGTGCAGGCAGGCCAGAAAATAGAGCGCGCTGAGCACGAAAAAAATCAGCAGACGGTAGTGCAAAGGATTGTTCAGGCGGATGCCGTTTCGCTCCAGTGTCAATCCATCACCTCATTTTCAGGGTTCGCATTGCATCCGTTGCCGGCAAGACGGCGCGGCGCCTGGCGTTTTTTACGCTTTACACAAGACACCGGAAACCTTAAACATCACTGATGACCATGCGGCGTTGCGCACCAAAGGCCGTTGACCGGCACTGTATCACAACCCGGTGGTTCAAAGGGATGAAAGTTCAACGTGCATGACCTGAAGCAATGATGGAGCCATCGCAGCCCATGGCCGTCTCACCCGACACACATTGCCCTATCGGCGGCGCCGAGCCCCGGATATCGGTCGTCATACCGACCTTCAATCGGGCCGGAATCGTGACCCGGGCCATCAATTCGGTATTGTCGCAAACCCGGCCGCCCCTGGAGGTGATCGTGGTGGATGATGGCTCCACCGACGGTACCGCTGCCTTGCTCGAACGCTATGCCGGACGCATCCGTGTGATACGGCAGCCCAACCGCGGCGTCAGCGCGGCGCGCAACCGGGGCGTGGCCGCCGCGGCCGGAGAGTGGATCGCCTTGCTGGACTCGGATGATGCGTGGCAGCAGGAAAAGCTGGCCCGGCAGGTGGATCATTTGCAGCGCCATCCCGAAACGGTGATCTGCCAAACCGAGGAGATCTGGATCCGCAACGGGGTGCGGGTCAATCCCAAACAGCGCCATCGCAAGTTGGCGGGCATGATTTTCGAGCAGTGCCTGCCGCTTTGCCTGATCAGTCCTTCGGCGGTGATGCTGCGCCGCGACCTGCTCACAGCTGCGGGCGGCTTCGACGAATCGCTGCCGGCCTGCGAGGATTACGACTTGTGGCTGCGGCTCACCTGGCAACACCCCGTGCACCTGATCGACGAGCCGCTGGTCATCAAGTACGGCGGCCACGCCGACCAGCTCTCGCGCCTGCCCGAGCTGGACAAGTACCGCATCCGCGCCATCGTCAAGATTTTGCGCCGGGGCTGCCTGAACCCCGCCCAGCAGCAGGCCGCCCAGGCGATGTTGGATGAAAAATGCCGCATTTACGCCGCCGGCTGCCGCAAGCGCGGCCGCAACGAAGAAGCGCAGGCCTACCTGTCGCTCATCACCCGCTGGCAAGCATCCGAGGCGTCACTGCCGCTCAACTTTTGAGAATCAGGCGCCGGTTCCCGCCATTTCCACGCCGTGGACCGGGGTGCCGCAATCCGGGCATCCACCGTCGCGAAGGACGTTATTGCGACGTACCGCGAAGCCCAACCGCTCGATGAGCATTGCCCCGCAGTGGTGGCACAAAGTGTTCTCCCCGGCTTCACCGGGCACGTTGCCCATGTAGACGTAGCGCAACCCCGCCTGCACGCCGATGTCGCGGGCCCGCTGCAGGGTACCGACCGGGGTGGGCGGCCGGTCGGTCAAAAGGTAGGTGGGATGGAAGCGACTGATGTGCCAAGGGGTCTCGGGACCCAGGTCGTCGGCGATGAAGCCGGCCAGACGGGTCAGCTCCTCCGGGTCGTCGTTGAGGCCGGGGATGATCAGGGTGGTCACCTCCAGCAGGATGCCGCGGTCCTTCATGCGCCGCAGGGTGTCGCACACCGGTGCCAGCCGGGCGCCACATTGGCGCTTGTAAAATTCATCGTTGAAGGCCTTGAGATCGACGTTGGCGCCGTCCAGGCAAGGTGCAATCATCTCCAACGCCTCGGCACTCATGTAGCCGTTGCTCACGAAAACATTGCGCAAACCCCGATCATGGGCCAGGCGGGCGGTTTCCAGGGCCATCTCAAAGAAGATGGTGGGCTCGGTGTAGGTGTAGGCAATGGTGGCGCAGCGCTGCCGCAGGGCGTCGGCCACCACCGCTTCGGGGGTGGCGGTTTCCCCCGTCACCCGGCCGTCGAAGTCGCGGGGCATCTGGGCGATGTCGGCATTCTGGCAGAAACGGCAGCGGAAATTGCACCCCACGGTGGCAATGGAGTAGGAACGACTGCCGGGCAGCAGATGGAACAGCGGCTTTTTTTCGATGGGATCGACATGCCGGGCGATCAGACGCCCGTAAACCAGTGTGTGGAGCACCCCCTGGTCGTTTTGCCGCACGCCGCAAATGCCCCGCCGCCCCGGCTTGATGTCGCACCGGTGACTGCACAGGTTGCATCGCACGCAGTCGTCGGCCAGTTGCTCATAGAGCAAGGCTTCTTTCATGCCCCCACCTCCCTGGCAGAAGATTATCATTCGGCCTTTGAAAGCGGCCTCTCCGCCGCCTTCGCCTTTACCTTCCCTGCATATCGCGCCCACCGCTGCCGGGTCCCATCACCGACGACCCCACGGGCGCAGAATTGGGCATCACCGCAAGGGCCTTTTCCGGCCGGTAGCGCATGGCCAGCGGCCGGGTGCGAAAGCGCGGCAACAGGGTGGTCACCATGCCGGCGAAGCTGCCGAAGGGGCAACGCTGCACCAGGTCAGACCCTTCGATGCTGCGGGCCACCTTGGCGGGGGCGTGGGGCATTTGACAAACGGTGCGCCAGGTGACGGGCACCGGTCCGGCCAGGGAGCGCACCAGACTTTTCATCTCCCAGACACTGAACAGGCGGGCTTGGCGGAACACCTCCATGGAACAGAAGCCGGTGCGCCACCGTTGGGCGCCTTTGAGGGCGAAACGGTTGAGAAAGCCGAAAAAGACCCGGTCCTTGGCCACGCGACAAGCCTCTTCGATCGCTTTGCGCGGATCCTCGACAAACTCCAGGCTGAGGTAGAAAACGGCATGATTGAAGGCGTTGTCGTCGAAGGGCAGGTCTTCGGCAAAGCCCCGGTAAAGATCCACATGATGCCCCACCCGTTCCAGGCAGCGGTCGAGCATGTAGGGCGAAGGATCGATGCCGGTGACATTGAGCCCCATATCCAGCAGGGCCTTGGTGCCGCCGCCGGCGCCGCAGCCGATATCCAGAACCGTTTCCCCCTCGGCCGGTTGGAGCAGTCCGGCGATCAGCCCGCACTCCAGGGCCGCCGCCCACTGGTGCCGCGGCTGATCCAGCCACTGCACGTAGGCCCTTGCATCGTTGAAATCGAAAACGTAACCCATGGGTTTTCCTCCGGGATCGGTGCTGCCGCCGGCCGGGCAGCCGCGCCGGCAGCCGCTGCCGGCCACGGTCCGGAAGTCTTTTCCAATATGGCTTACAAGACCTTGGTTGTCAAACAAAGATCCCGGTTGATCGCGGTACCGGAATTTTGCTACACTCCCGCGCAACCAGCAACCCGCAACAGAAAGATCCGGACATGACACTTTCGCCCTTGCAGGCCATATCCCCGGTGGATGGTCGTTATCACCGCACCACGGCACCCCTGGGACACTTCTTTTCCGAAGGCGCCCTGATCCGTTACCGCGTGCGGGTGGAAATCGAGTATTTCATCGCCCTTTGCGCCCTGCCCCTGCCCCAGCTCAAAGGGGTGGATGCAGGGTTGTGGGAGCCGTTGCGGGACCTCTACCGCAACTTCAGTGCCGATGATGCCCTGCGGGTTAAGGAGATCGAGCGCACCACCAACCATGATGTGAAGGCGGTGGAGTATTTTCTCAAAGAGCGGTTCGACGGCCTGGGTTTGGGCCCCTTCAAGGAGTTCATTCACTTCGGCCTCACCTCCCAGGATGTTAACAACACCGCCATGCCGCTGGCGCTCAAGGAGGCGTGGCAAACGGTGATGACGCCGGCGTTGCAGGCAGTGACGGCCGATTTGAGCACCATGGCCCGGGAGTGGAAAAAGATCCCCATGCTGGCCCGCACCCACGGCCAGCCGGCCTCGCCCACGCGCCTGGGCAAGGAAATCTTTGTGTTCGTCGAACGGCTGAGCCGCCAGTATGACCTGTTGCGCACCATCCCCTTTTCGGCCAAATTCGGCGGCGCCACCGGCAATTTCAACGCCCATCTGGTGGCCTATCCGGAGGTGGACTGGATCGCCTTCGGCGATCACCTGGTCAACGACATTCTGGGCCTGGAGCGCTGCCGGGTCACCACCCAGATCGAGCACTACGACAATCTGGCCGCCTTCTGCGACAATCTCAAGCGCATCAACACCATCCTGCTGGATCTGTGCAAGGATTTCTGGACCTACATCTCCATGGACTATTTCAAACAGCGCATCCAAAAAGACGAGGTGGGCTCGTCGGCCATGCCCCACAAGGTCAACCCCATCGATTTTGAAAATGCCGAAGGCAACCTGGGGGTGGCCAACGCGCTTTTCAAACACCTGGCGGAAAAACTGCCCATCTCGCGCTTGCAGCGGGATCTGACCGACTCCACCGTCACCCGCAACCTGGGTGTTCCCCTGGCCCACACATTGATCGCCTATCAGTCCATCCGGCGCGGCTTGGCCAAATTGGTCCTCCACCCGGAGGCCATCGACCGGGATCTGGAGGCCAACTGGGCCGTGGTGGCCGAGGCCCTGCAAACCATTTTGCGCCGGGAAGGCTACCCCGCGCCCTACGAAGCGCTCAAGGCCCTGACCCGTACCCACGGCACCATCGATGCAGAGGCCATCACCCAATTCATCGCGGCCCTGGATGTCCCGCCGGAAATCAAAGCGGAACTGTCCGCCGTCACCCCGCACAACTATACGGGGTTAATCGATTTCTAAACAAAGGAGAATCCCGATGGAACTCAAAACGGTCGCCGTGGAAAATCCCGAGCAGCTCAACCTCATCCTGGGCCACTCCCACTTCATCAAAAGTGTGGAGGACCTGCACGAAGCCGTGGTCAACACCGTGCCCAACGCCAAATTCGGCCTGGCCTTCTGCGAAGCCTCCGACGTCTGCCTGGTGCGCCACAGCGGCACCGATCCGGATCTGGTATCCCTGGCCTGCAAAAACGCGCTGGCCATCGGCGCCGGTCACAGTTTCATCCTGTTCATGCGCGACATGTTCCCCATCAACATCCTCAACACCATCCAGACCGTGCCCGAAGTGTGCCGCATCTTCTGCGCAACCGCCAACCCGGTCCAGGTGCTGGTGGCCGAAACCGATCAGGGGCGGGGGATCCTGGGGGTCGTCGACGGCTTCAGCCCCAAGGGCGTGGAGGGCGAGGCCGACATCGCCAAGCGCAAATCGTTTCTGCGCATGATCGGCTACAAACAGTAGTCCGATAGACCCTGAGGATTGCCCGGAGCGATCTGCGCAACCCTACGGTTATAATCACCATCGCTTCGGGACGGACGGCGGGCGGTGCTTGCATCAGCCGGCTTTGCCTTCATGAGAGTGTCGCAATCATTTTGTACTGAGTGCTCAGTCCCACAGGAAGATGAGGCCTCCAGCCTTGTGCACAGCGTGTTTTACGTTGCTTGCAGCGCCGATTTGCGATAAAAGCTACAGGATTTTTCGAAACGGTTTTTGGTGGAAGGAGAACGAACGCCATCCAAATTTTTCATATTCAAAATGCCTGCGCTGCTTAGGTCGGGTGAGGGAGGTATGTGTCCATGACGAACGCCGATGGGACAAGCAAAGTCACTTTCGATTGGAAACGCTGGTTGTTTTTCTGCCTGGGAGTCGGTCTTTTTCTCCTTGTTTACTACTCCCCCCCCTGGCCCGATGCCGTGGACCCCATGGGCAAGCATTTTGAGCTGTCGCAGCAGGCCAAGGGCGCCCTGGCCTTGTTTCTGCTGGCCGGCACCTTCTGGGTGTTCGAGGTGATGCCCATCGGCGTGACCGGCCTGCTGATCGGCGTCATCCAGGCGCTGTTCTTCATCCGCCCCGCCAGCGAGGCCTTCAAGGACTTCATGGACCCCTCGGTGCTGTTCATCTTCGGCTCCCTGACCATCGGCATGGTGTTCACCAAGGTGGGCCTGACAAAGCGGTTGGCCTACAAAATGCTGATGATCGTGGGCGAGCGCACCAGCCGCATCTACCTGGGCTGCTTCGTGGTCACTGCTCTGCTGACCCACATCATGGCCCACACCGCCGTGGCCGCCACCATGTATCCCCTGCTGCTGGCCATTTACTCCCTCTACACCACCGACACCAAGCCCACCCGCTTCGGCAAAGGGCTCTTCATGGGCATGGCCTTCGTGGCCGGCGCGGGCAGCATCATCACCCTGCTGGGCGCAGCCCGCGGCATTGTGGCCCTGGGGTTCTACAAGGAGATCGCCGGTCAGGATATTTCCTTTTTCGAGCTCTCTTACTACATGGCGCCTATCGGATGGCTGATGGTTTTTCTGCTCTGGATCTTCTTCCTGGTCATGTTCAAACCGGAGCAGGACCGGATCCCCGGTTTGCGGGAAAAGGCCAAGCAGCTCAACGATGAAATGGGGTCACTGACACGCAAGGAAATACTGTCCGCGCTGATCGTGCTGGGCGCCATTTTGTTCCTCTCGCTGCAATCCTTCGTTCCGGCCCTGCAACCCTTCAACAAGTCGGCGGTCATCCTGGTGGCCACTGTAATGTTCTTTCTGTTCAACATTCTCGATATCCAGGACCTGGAGTTGGTGCCCTGGAACATCATCCTGCTGTTCGCCGGCGCCATGAGCATCGGTTTCTGTTTGTGGCAGACCGGCGCGGCCGAGTGGCTGGCCATCAACTGGCTCGGCTTCTTCACCGAGGCCCACTGGTTCATCTTCGTCATGGGCATCTCCTTTTTCATCCTGATCATGACCAACTTCATCATGAACGTGGCCGCCATCGCCATCTCCCTGCCGGTGGCCCTGGTGGTGGCCCCCTACCTGGGCGTGGCCAGCGAAGTGATTCTCTTCTCCGCCCTCACGGTGGCCGGCATGCCCTTTCTGCTGCTGGTGGGTGCGGCGCCCAATGCCATCGCCTACAGCTCCAAGCAGTTCACCAGCGGTGAGTTTTTTGCCGCCGGCGTGCCGGCCAGCATCCTGCTGCTGGCCGTGCTGGGCCTGATCATCATCCTGGTGTGGCCCTTGATGGGCATGCCGGTCTATCTGGGCACCTGATAACCGACGGGGAGGTCAACAATGGAACGCTTGCACGAGTTGCTTGAAAGGATCATTCAACGGGTGAATGTCAATCTGCGCGAACCCCTGTTCGACGTGGGGCCTTATGTGCGCGGGTTGGTGCCCTGGCAGCAACTGGTCAAATTCTATGCCTTTTACGGCATCACCCCCTACCACCCCCTGGATTTCCATTTCAGCCGCGCCAACCTGTCCGGCAGTTACTTTCTGGGCCGGTGCCACGTGACCGACGCCATACTTTACAAGAGCGACATCCGGGGGGACGAACTGAAGCGCAGCGGGGAGATATTCAAATACGAAGGTTTCGAAATACCTCTGACCGAAGACGAAACCATTCGCATCAAGGACAGTTACCTGATCAAAACCCTGGTGCACAACAACTCCCACGATCCGGAGACCCCCGAGGAGTTCATCATCCAGAACACCGTCTCCACCCACTATGCCAACATCCACGGCTCGGATGTGGAGGGATGTTTCCTGGGACCGTTCAGCACCGTGGACCTGACCGCCTTGCACGACTGCGTCATCGGTAACTTCGTTTATGCCCAGGTCGGCGAATTGAGCCACCGCCAACTGCCCGCGGGCACGGTGTGGGTGCGCAACGGCAACCATTTCGATTTTACCTACCACCACTCCCCGGACGTGCTGCAGCGCTACATCCGCTTCGATAGCGGCAAGCCGCCCGAGGGAATCTTCATGGACTTCGTGGAAGGACGCAAGGAGGATTTTCAACGGATCTTCGACGTGGTTAACCTGGAGAGCTTCCCCAACGTTCCCGAAGGGGCGTCGGTCAACCGCTACGCGGTAATCAAGCCCAAGACCCAATTCAATAAAAACGTGCTGGTGGCCCAACGCGCCTATATCGAAAACAGCTGGATGGGCATCGGCGCCAATGCCCAGGAGAACTGCTACATTCTCCACTCCCGACTCAGCGGCTATAATGTCACCGCCCACGGCGCCAAGATCATCCATGCCGACCTGGGCGAAAAGGTGTTCGTGGGTTTCAACTCTTTTCTACAAGGCACGCCGGACCACCGGCTGACCATCGGCGCGAACAGCATCGTCATGCCCCACACCATCATCGACCTGAGCGAGCCGGTGACGATCCCCGAAGAACATTTGGTATGGGGCTTGATCCGCACCCAGGACGATGTGGCTGATCACAGTGTGCCTCTGGCGGAATTAGCCTCCGTGGAAGGGCCGTTTCAACGCGGCGGGATGCGCTTCGCCGGCAACGGCCGGTTGTTTGTCGAGGGTTTTCAGCACCGCATCGAACACATCCTGGAGGCCAACGGTGCCTATTTTGATGGGAGCAGCCAGCACGGGCACGCCCAGCAAAGCCAGAACATCTCCTTCAACCTGATTCAGCCCTACCCCGAAGGGGCGCTCAAGGGCTTGTTTCCGACCATTGATATTCACCCCTGACCCCCTTATAATGTTTAGTAGCGGCAATCGGTAACGATGGGGCAGACAAGACGGGGAACAGCCCGATGAGCGAAACGGAAACCCGATCGGATCACATGAGCGCAGGGTACCTGCGACTCCGGTTCCGGATGGCCATCATCGTCATCATGGTCTCCCTGGCGCCCATGGTGCTGGTCAGCGGCCTCATCCTCTACCAGTTCCATGTCTTTTCCAACCAGATGGTGCGCGCCCACCTGGGAGAACTGGTCCTCAAGCACAAACAGAACATCGACTATTTTTTACGACAAAAACTCAACGACATCAGCCACCTGTCCCGCAGTTTCGATCTGGACCAACTGCAGGACAAGGCGTTTCTGCAAGAGCGACTGCGCATCCTGCAAGAAGAGTACAGTTTCGTGTTTGTCGACCTGGGACTGGTGGACGAAACCGGTCGGCAGGTGGCTTATGCGGGCCCTTTCGAGCTGCAACGCGCCGATTACAGCGGCGCGGAGTGGTTTCAACGGGCGATCAAAAGGCACGGCTACATCAGCGACGTGTTTCTGGGATTGCGCGGCCACCCGCACTTCATCGTCTCCATCAAACGCCATTGGGAGGGACGGGAGTGGCTGCTGCGGGCGACCATCGACTTTGCGGCTTTCAACACCCTGGTGGAAAACCTTGCGGTGGGCCAAACAGGCACCGCCTTCATCCTCAACCGTCAGGGAGAGTTCCAGACCCGCCCCCCGCGGGGCGAACCCGAGCTGACCAATCAGCAGTACATGAATCTTTTCACCAAGGGCGAAGAGGCATTGCGCAATGTGCAGCCATCCGGTGATCTTGGATTGATGATCGAGGAGGAAGGCATCTATCTGGACGGCTACCTGGAGCGCTACACCGCGCCGAGTTCCATTTTCAGCGTGGAAAAAATGGGCGAACGGGGCAGCAAATTCATCATCGTGGCCGCCTTCTTGAAAAACAACCAATGGTTGTTGATTTTCCAGCAGGAGGCATCCGATGCCTTCGCCAAACTCAATCGCACCCAATTGATCGCCGGTCTCGTCGCCCTTATGGGCGCATTGGCCATCATCGTCGTGGCCTTTATCGTCGCCGGTCGCATGGTGAAACGCATGGAACGGCTCGATTTCGAGAAGGAGATGATGAACCAACAGGTGATCGAAACCGGCAAGCTGGCCTCGGTGGGGGAACTGGCTGCCGGCATCGCCCACGAGATCAACAACCCGGTGGCCATCATGGTGGAAGAGGCCGGCTGGATCCAGGATCTGATGCAGGAAGGCATCGACCAAGGGGACAACCTTGAAGAGTTCAAGCGGGCCCTCAAACAGATCGAGACCCAGGGGCGGCGCTGCAAGGAGATCACCCACAAATTGTTGAGCTTCGCCCGCAAGACCGACTCTCGGGTGCAAACCCTGGAAATCAATGAACTGATTACCGAAGTGGTGGACCTGCTGTCCCAGAAGTCGCGCTACGCCAATGTGGAGGTCACGGTGGACCTGGATCCGGACCTGCCGCCGATCCAGGCTTCTGCCACCGAGATGCAACAGGTGCTGATGAACATTTTGCACAACGCGGTGGACGCAATGGAAAAGAGCGGCGGCGCCATCCACATTCACAGTCGCCTCGAAGAGGGCCGGATCCGCATCGCCATCGCGGACACCGGGCCGGGCATCCCCGCAAGCAATTTAGGACGGTTGTTCGACCCGTTCTTCACCACCAAACCCGTGGGCAAGGGAACCGGCCTGGGTCTCTCCATTTGTTACGGCATCATCCACAAGATGGGCGGTCGCATCGATGTGGAGAGCCAGGTGGGCAAGGGAACAACGTTTCACATCGAGCTGCCTTTGAGCGATTCGGCAGCCAAAAATGAAGGAGCGTAAAAAATATGGCCATAGCACAAGTATTGCTGGTGGATGACGAAAAACCTTTCGTGGACACGATGATCAAGCGGCTGACCAAACGGGAGATGGATGTCACCCCCGCCTATGATGGCAACGAGGCACTGGCGAAACTCAAGGAGAACCCGCGGATCGAGGTGGTGATCCTGGATGTCAAGATGCCCGGAATGGACGGCATCGAAACCCTGGGAGAGATCAAAAAAGGTTATCCGCTGGTCGAGGTGATCATGCTCACGGGCCACGCCACGGTGGAGTCGGCCATTGAAGGCATGAAAAAAGGGGCCTTCGATTACCTGATGAAACCATGCGACATCGAGCTGCTGGTGAGCAAGGTGACCGAAGCCGGCATCAAGAAACGGCACCACGAAGAGAAGATCATCGAAGCCCAGATGCGCGAAATCACCACCCGGCGCACATAACAGACCGGGTGTGCAGTCTTCGACAAAGGCGTGTGCCGTCCACCATTGCCGTTGGCGGCATCCTAATGCGTCGGGGAGGCGTTCTGTTTGGCTTTGAACGCTTCCCCGATTTTTTTCACCAGCGCATCCAGCTCGCACGGTTTGGTCAAATAGTCGAAAGCGCCCAATTCCAATCCCTGCTTGCACGCGGTGGCCGAACCGTGCCCCGTCAACATGATCACCTGCATCTGGGGGTCGATCAGCTTGATGATCCGCAGCACCTCGATACCGTCCATGTCGGCCATTTTTAAATCGAGCACCGCCACATCGAACTCCTGCCGCCGCAATTGCTGCAAGGCCTCGGTGCCGCTGAAGGTTTTGGTTACGAGGAAACCCCGCTTGCGCAACCGGTTGGACAGCACGTTAACGTAGGCCTCCTCATCGTCCACCAATAAGAGCCGCACCCCGGAGGGAAATTTCTCTTCTGCGGCAGGCCCATGGTTTCCGTTTGCGTTTTCCATTTCCGTCATGGCAATCCAGGCTTTCTTTCAGCATTTGGGGATAGTTCACGCAGCTATTGAGATTTATGGCAAATTCATTGGCCGGCGTCAAGCGTTGCCGAGGTTTCCCTGGCTGTCCAACCACACTGGCGCCAATCTGCCTGGGATCCCTGCCCATGCCGGTGTCGCCGCGGCCACCGGAATTTGTGCAAAAATCCTCTTCCAGGCAGTTGTTCAAAGCAATGGTGCCTGCTGCGCTGACAGCTGCGATCGTATTCAGATTCAGAATTAGGGCTCGCGAAACAATAACTTCGCATTTTAGGCGCCCGGATTTGGGTCGGATTGGTTTGATCATAGGATTCAAAACCGGAGGCATGGCGAGCTATTCCGAGGATTTTGAATCCTATGATCGGGCCAAGACGGCCTTGAGCAGGGATGCATAAAAGGGGAAGTTGTTGTTTCGCGAGCCCTTAGCCCGCTTCTCATCGTACTTGGGCTTTGTGCATAACCAAATTTACTTATATTACCAATGCTCATTACCACTCTGCAAAGGCTCAAGTTCGAAGGCCATCGACCGATCTATAGGGTAACGGACTTGGAACAAGGAGAATGCATATGGGGTCCATGAAACTGAATTTACGGTATGCGCACCAAAATCTGCCTCAAACCGTCGAACAGCTTTACAAAACAGCCTTCGGCCCCTCACCATCGCTCTACCGCCAGGTGAGCCTGTGTGGCTGGCGGCCGCTGGTCGATTATCATTTATATCGCCCTAAGGCATGGTCCCATCGGACTCCGGCACAATGGGCCGTTGTCCCACCGCCATCGGGCGGTATCGCCGTTCATGAAACGGATGCGGAAATGACCATCGAAGTCGCCTTGGCCACCGTGGACGAAGAGAGCCTGCACCTGGCGGTGGCCGGCAAAATGGTCATCATTCAGGGAGCCCTGCGAGGGGATGCAGCGGCGGACCGTGAGAGCGACATCCCGCGCAGCGCCCCTGCCCGCTTTCAACACATCATCCATTTACCGGCCACGGTCAATCCGGGCGGTTTTCAGGCCAGCCTGGCGGATGGCAGGGTGGTGCTCCATTTCGCCAAACGGCACTGAAACGGCACATCGCACCCGGAGGCAAACACGATGGGATTGTCTATCATGATGCGGTGTTTCGTGGGAATCGTGCTGGTGATCGCCCTCTGGTCACCGGCCCGTGCCGACACGCAGCTCATCGTGGTGATGACCAGCGGCGACCGCTTCCCCTCCAGTCAGGTGTGGGAAGAGGGGGACAAAATTCGTTTCAATATGCAGGGATTGGTGGTCTCCGTCAACAAGGAGGAGGTGGCCGCCATCATCCCGGCAACGCAAGGGGGTGCCTCTCCTCCGCCCCTGCCGGCTACGCCGCCCACCGCGCATTCCGCCGCACCCGACGGCGGTGTTTTGGCCGACAACTTGCCCACCACGGTTCGCCCCGGCCCGGATCGCCGGCATTCACCGAATGACCGGGCGCGAGGGGAGCGTGAAAACGCGCAGCAGCTCCGATCCGGTACACAACAACCGCAGGTGGTGGATGAGATAGGTATCGATGGTGTTGCCTGGCGCATATCACCCGAGCAGATGGATGGTCTGCAACGACTGGACACCGATCCGGCCTTCGGCGGCATCGATCAATATTGGCGCCCCGACCATCCCCTGTCCTTCGACAACGCCTTGCTCGATGGCCTGGTGTACGGCTTTTGGAACCTGCAGTTGTATACCATTGTGATGTGGGCCGAAGGGCGGATCGGTTACGAACGGCTGCGCAAGGCGTTGATCACCCGCTTCGGTCCCGGCCGGCGCACAGGTGATGCCGCCCGCCACGATGTGTGGGTAGGGGAAACCACCCAGCGCATGCTGGAATTCGACACCACCCGCAACATGGCCATTTTCGTCATGCGTTCGACAGCGCTGCACGAACAGATTCGCCGCCTCTATCCCGAATAAATGATTTGGGCTGCAGGCGCAGGGGCGCGGCATGCCGTGCCCCTGCGGCGCCGCCGAGGATTCCAACAGAGCAAGAACGCAGCAATGCAATTAACTTTTTCGCGATCCCTTAACGCCGCAGCCGCTCGGCCACATTGACCGGTCGGTCGATTTGACCGTAGCGGCGCATCATGGCCTCGGTCTGCTGCCAGGCCTCGATATCGATATGCCCCACCGGCGGACCGTCCATCGGCTGCACCAGGGGCCTGGTGGCGGTCAATTGGGCCTGCAATACCTCCGAGGCGGTATCCTGATCATAGCGGCGCACCAGGGCGACCGCCTCTGCGGCATTGGCCGGATCCAGCGCCCCCCGCCAGCCGGCCAACAGCGCACTCATAAACCGCTCTACCAGCTCCGGCTGCTCGGCCAGCAATCGTTCGGAGGTCACCACGGAATTGGCCACGAAACGGACACCATGGGCCTCGGGTTCGAAAAATCCGATGGATTCCCCCGCGGCCGTCAGCCGTTGACCGATCTCCACCCCTTGGGAATTGATGTAGACCGGCCACAAGTCGGCCCGTCCGCTGAAAAAGGGGGTGTAGTCCAGGCGCACACTGTAGAGTCGTACGTCCCGATCACCGATATCGGCCCTGGCCAGCAAGGTGCGCATGATGATCTCGTCGTTTTTACCGAAGGTCACACCAATGGTTTTGCCTTTCAAATCGGCCAAGGCATCGATCCGCACCCGATCCTTGAAATAGATCCACTGCAGCGGATTGGCCTGGAACAACTGGGCCAGTACCACCACGGGCGAACCTTTGGCCAGCGCATGGATCACCTGATCGGCGGAGGCGACGCCGAAATGGGCATGCCCCAACTCGAGTTCCCGGATGGCATCCCGCTCGGGACCGCCGGCCCGCAAATCCACCGCAAGCCCCCGGGCGGCGAAAAGCCCCTTTTCCTTGGCGTACACATCCCCCACCGTGGACATGTTGATCAACCATTTGAGACGGTAGGCAACGGCCTGCTCCGCCCAAGACACACCGACATCCAGCCGCAGCAGGCAGAACAACAACACCAGGAGACCGATTGCGCCGGGTGAACACCATGGAAAGTTTCTTTGCATGCCCTCCTCCTTCGCGGCCCTAACCGGACCAGACCTGCTTGACCCAGTGGCCGGCCCGTTCAAGAACGCCCTGGTACACTGAAAGCGTGATACCGATCATGAACAGGGCGACCAGAATCTTGGCCAAATCGCTCTGGTACAGAGCGATCCGGATGCTGTAGCCGATACCCGCGCCGGCGGCAATGAACTCCGCCACGATGGTGCCGGCCATGGCCAGGGTGGCGCTGCCCACGATCACGGTGGTCAGCTTGGAAAGATTCTCGAAGGCCCGGATTTTCACCTCCAACTGCCAGCGCATACGGCCTGTTTGGCGATAGAAATGCTCAATGTCCGGTATCGGCTGGGACATGATGCCGACGACGGAAAGCAATAATGGAAAATAACAGATCATTGCGGCGATCAGCAAACGGGACAGAAATCCATCGCCCAAAAGAATGAAAATGATCGGTGCGATGGCAACGATGGGGTAGGCTTGGACATTGTAGGCCGCCACCTTGATGAACGACCCGAACCAGGTGGCCTGACGGCCAACGATACCGACGAGCAGGGCCAGGCCGATGGAAAGCACCTGCCCGATCATGGCCACCCGCAAGGTGTCCCACACATCCAGGGTATAGCGCCAGGCCACCTCCCGGAAAGTGTGCCACAGGGTATCGAGTCCGGGAATCACATAGTCGGACAGATCGGCAACCATCTTGAGGGCCAGGAGGCACAACACCCCCAGCCCGTAAATCATCATGAATTGATAAATGCGTCTAAGCAGCATTCATGATCTCCAGCATAGTTTGCTGCAATCCCTGGCGGTCAATTTCTCGGCCTTTCATGCGATCTTGTCCCTGCACCGTCACCACCCGCGGCATTTTGTGCAACCCCCGCAGCACGAGGATTTGCCGACAAAAGGCGGCCACCTCCACAACATTGTGACTGATGTAGAGAAAAAGCGCATCGGGAAACATCTCTTTGATGGTCAGCAAAATCTGTTCGCGGGTCTTTTCGTCCACATTGGCCAAGCTTTCGTCCATAATCAGGGCGTTGAAATCCTGAACCAAATAGCGCAATAAATTGATACGATTCTGTTGCCCCAAAGAAAGCCGGCTGAAATGCCGATCCATTACTTCGGCCAGACCAAAAGCCTCGATCAGCGCCTCCTTCAATGAACGATGATGGGCCGGCGTCACTCGCTCCAGGTGGCGACCAACGCTGGACCAACCGGGCAGTCTTTCCAAGTTGTAGCCATACAACACCCGCCCATCGTTATGATAGCGGACCGCACCTTGTTCAGCGGTCAACTGTCCGCTGATGATTTTTGCAAGGGAAGATTTTCCGACACCGGAGGGGCCGAACAAGGCATGAAAGCCGGGTGTATCGATGACCAGGGACAGCTCCTGAAACAAAAGGGCCTCGTTACCCGGGTAGCGAAAATTGATGTTCCGACATTCCAAAAGCATATCGCTCACCACCGATGCTGAGCATTCCTGGACAACCAGGATGGCAAACGGAATAAGGGATGGGCATTCCTAACATAAAGCGTTGCTAAAAACCAGCGGTGCGGCCGGAACACGGTT
>NZ_JALJRB010000025.1:0-40000 GCF_022968795.1 Desulfatitalea alkaliphila | reverse complement strand
TGATCAGCTTGAAAGTAACGCCAAAGGCTTGCTGCCCGAGGGTCCGGCGAATCAGATCGATTCCGGCGACAATGTTGCCCCACTGGTCGCTGCCGCCCATCTGCAGCCGACACCCGTGCTGTTCGCAAAGGGTATAAAAGTCATAGGCTTGCAGCACCATGTAATTGAACTCGATGAAACTTAGCCCCTCCTCCGATTCCAGCCGCGCCCGGC
This sequence comes from Desulfatitalea alkaliphila, assembly GCF_022968795.1. GTDB lineage: Bacteria > Desulfobacterota > Desulfobacteria > Desulfobacterales > Desulfosarcinaceae > Desulfatitalea > Desulfatitalea alkaliphila. The sequence continues at coordinate 39,787 of NZ_JALJRB010000025.1, read as the reverse complement.
AACTTTCCGCCTTGATCATACGATTGACGGAAAAGTGGCGCCCGAAATCGCGCAGAAAGGGAATCAGGGCGATTTGCCCAAGCCACTCGGCGTTATTGAGCAACATGGCCTTGCCGTCGGAGAAGTCCAAAAAGTGCGCCAACTGCCGTTTGATATCCGCCACATTGGCATTCACTTGCGCCACGGTGAGCATTTTGCGCATTTCCGTCTTGCCGCTGGGATCCCCTACCAGACCGGTACCGCCACCGACCAGGGCAATGGGCCGGTGGCCGCACCGTTGCATGTGCGCCAAGGCCATGATCGGCACCAGGTGGCCCACATGGAGGCTCGCAGCGGTGGGATCAAAGCCGATGTAGCAGCTGATGGACCCCGATCCGGCATATTCGCGCAGCTCCTGGTCGTGGGTGGTCTGTTCGATGAACCCCCTGTCGCGCATTACCTCGATAACATTCGCCATTCTCTGTCGCTCCGTTACTGCAAAGATCCGTCCCGGCCGATGGCTATGGAGGCACCGGGTGCCACCACCGCCATCGGCCGTGGTCATCTATTTGTTGGCATATTCGACGGCCCTTGTTTCCCGTATCACCGTCACCTTGATCTGGCCCGGAAAGGTCAGCACTTCCTCGATCTTTTTAACGATATCGCGGCTCATCAGAATAGCGTCCTCATCGTTGATTTTACCGCTTTCCACAATGACCCGCAGCTCCCGGCCGGCCTGGATGGCGTATGCGCAATCCACACCGCGAAAGCCTGTGGCGATCCCCTCCAGCTCCTCCAGCCGCTTGACATAGTTTTCAAGCAGCTCCTTGCGTGCCCCGGGGCGCGCACCGGATAACCCATCAGCCGCCTGGACCAGGATGTCGTAGACGGTCGCCGGCGGCACATCTTCATGGTGAGCGGCAATGGCATTAACGATCTGTGGCGTTTCACCAAATTTTTTCGCCAAACGCGAACCGATCAGTGCGTGGGGCCCCTCTACCTCGTGATCAATCCCCTTGCCGATGTCGTGCAGCAGTCCCATGCGCCGGGCCAGTTTCTCCTTCAACCCGAGTTCCGCTGCCATGATACCGCACAAAAACCCCACCTCGATGGAGTGCTGCAGCACATTCTGAGAGTAGCTTGTCCGATACTTGAGCTGGCCCAAATATTTAATCAATTCGGGGTGAATGCCGTGAACTCCCAGATCGAAGGCCGCCTGCTCACCGGCCTCTTTGATGGATGCATCGATTTCGACGGTGACCTTCTTGACCACATCTTCAATACGGGCCGGGTGGATACGGCCGTCGGCAATCAATTTCATCAAGGATTGACGCGCCACCTCCCGCCGCACGGGGTTGAACCCGGAGAGAATGACGGCCTCGGGGGTATCGTCGATAATCAGGTCGATCCCGGTGGCCGCCTCCAAAGCCCGGATGTTGCGGCCTTCACGACCGATGATGCGCCCTTTCATTTCGTCGCTGGGCAGCTGAACCACGGTCACGGTGCGCTCGGCCACATAATCGGCGGCATACCGTTGGATGGCGGTGGCCAGAATTTTTTTGGCTTTCTTGTCCGCTTCCTCCTTGGCCTCGCTCTCGATCCTTTTGATCAGTTTCGCCCCTTCGTAGCGAGCTTCGTTCTCCATCGCCCGCAACAGCAGCTCCTTGGCCTGCTCAGCGGTCAGGGCGGAAATTCTTTCGAGTTGCAAGCGCTGCTCCTCGATCATTGAATCGCATTGCTGTTCTTTTTGGGCGATGGTCTCATGACGGCTTTCGATCTCTTTTTCGATCTGTTGCAGCTCTTTTTCCTTTTGATCGCAAGTCTCCTGCTTGCGATCGATGTTTTCCTCCTTCTGCATCAATCGACGTTCGAGTTTCTTGAGCTCGGCGCGCGTCTCTTTCGTTTCGGCGTCAAACTCGTTCTTCATCACCAGAAGCCGGTCTTTGGCTTCCAGACTGGCCTCCTTGAGCAGGGCATCGGCTCTGTTCCGGCTCTCCTCAAGGATTCTTTCCGCTTCCGTCCGTGCCGCTTCGGTCTTACGTCGTTCCATCAGCCAATTGAGCAGAAACGCCGCACCAAAGCCGACACCGAGTCCCACGATCACCAGGGCGAACACATATCCGTTCATCGTGCCTCCGTGAGGGTTGTTGTCATATTTCAAAATGGCCGGGCAATTGCCCCCCTTGTTCTTCAACACAAAGGGGATGCCCGTCCGTGATTGGATCGGTTGGATAATGAACGATCAATGATCGAAGGGGATAATGGATGGGGACAGTGAAGGAAAGACCAGGGTGTTCATGCCCATTGGAGCACGAGCACCGGCTGCGTTCGGGTCACGCGCAAATGGAGGATCACCCCCACCAAGATGCCGTGTTGGCAGGCCTTTGAACCATAAAGGCAAGTGGGCGCCCTGTGACTTCTTCAGGCTTTTCTGTACATGCAGAACTTGCACACCGAAGCCAAGAAGGGCTCCCTTTGAATAAGCGTTGGGTCAAAGCACATCTTCCAATCACGCACACAGCAGGGGTGATCACCCAATTCGACGCACTCACGCACGTTCATCTGTCATGGCCACGGAAAGGGCTGGTTTCGTCTGTCTTGCACCATCGAGGCAAGATCGTCCACATCCGCCGGCGCTAAGGCCGACTACCGTGGTAAGCTCAGGATAACCCGAGTTGCGATTCAAGTGTGTGCAATAGATTTCCGGACCGCTGTCCAATGTCCTCGAGCAATCGCTGATGTCGTTTCTTCAGATCGAAAAATTCATTGGCGATGTTCAAAGCGGTAAGCACCAATATCGCACGTTTGTCCGGGTTCAGGGTATTGCCTGCACATTGCGCTCGGGCCTGGTCGACCGATTCTAACACATAATCGGCCACCGATTGGGCTTCCGCGCGATTCACGTCGGTTTTGAATGTGAAGGTCTGCCCCAGTATCTCTATGGTCAGCACTTGATCCAACGAAGTCGAAATTCCCTTCTCCGCCCCATTCAATTAATCCTTTTCATCCGCAAATTCGGACAATCTGTTCATCAAACCATCGACCTTTGACCGAATCAGTGTCTTTAGCGCTTCATCCTTTTCTTGCACCGCCGCTTGTTCTTGCAATTGACGGGTCATTTGCTCATTGCCCTGACGCAATTGGGCGATTTCCGCATCACGAACTTTGCACGCCTCGATCAACTGTTCGATTTTACGCTCTAATATCTCAAATTGCGTTATAACGGTATCTTGATCCAAACTTACACCTCGTCTGTTTAGAAACACTATATGCGTGGGGCTCAACTGAAGTCAAGATCTTTCCCCGAACCCCTCATATTCATAATTTTTTCTACTATTTGCAAGTCATCACGACTGTTGACACCCAGGATTTCGCTACTGTCGGACACGATCACGGCACCAATGGGGCGTTGGTCACGATACCCCAATCCGACGATGTCCGTCAGATAAATTTCGTTTTGCTTGTTGTCGCGGCCCAACCGGGGCAAGACGCTTTCAAGAAAATCGCGCCGTATTACATAAATACCGGCATTGACGATGTTGATCGCTTTTTGCACCTCATCGGCGTCGGCCTCCTCCACGATGGCGGTCAATCCGCCACCGGCATCGAAGATCAGTCGGCCGTACCCTTTTGGATTTGATAGTCGCACCGCCAACAAGGTGACATCCCGTCGTTGGCGGCAGTGATCGGCCACCAATTGTTCTATGGTGCCCGGCCTGATCAGGGGCACGTCGCCACAAAGCACCACCACCTGCGCAACATCGTCGGGAATCGACGGCAAGGCACACATCACCGCGTGACCCGTCCCCAGCTGGCGCTCCTGTAGTGCAAAATGAGCCGAGACCGTTTCGGCCACCACCTGTTTGACCCGTTCGGCTTGGTGTCCCACCACGACGACGACATTATTGCCGGCGACCGTGGCTGCGGTGTCGACAACGTATCGAATCATCGGCACACCGCAAATAGGGTGCAGCACCTTGGCCAAATCCGATTCCATGCGGGTTCCAAGACCGGCCGCCAGAATGACAATGCCCACCGTGTCTGTCATAATTTTCACCTTGCTCCCAAATCCACTTGCACGCGGTCATCCACCGGCGTTGCAGCGGCCTTTCGTCCTGTCCGCAGTCGCAGCAGCCCCACAAAAAAGGGCAACCGACACCGGTCGCCCTCTTTGTTCATGAGTGGATCCGTTATATCAAACGCGTGGCGACTCCGCCATTCTGATACGCATGATCGCGCGCGCCAACGCTGCGCGGGCACGCACAAAATCGATGCCCTCTCGATCTTCGCTGGCCAGCCGTTTCTCGGCACGCTCCAAGGCCGCTTTTGCGCGATCAACGTCTATCTCACGACGCCGTTCGGCAGATTCGGCCAATATGGTAACCTTGTTGGGCAACGCTTCAGCAAAACCGCCGCTGACAAACACCAGGCGCTCCTTGCCCCCATCGTCGACGTAGCGCACCGTCCCGAGTTTGAGGTTGGTCATGAACGGGGTGTGGCCGGGCAACACGCCGAACTCCCCGAGGGCGGCAGGGGCCATGACGATGCGTGCCGTCTCGCTGACCACCGATTTTTCGGGGGTCACGATCTCCAATTTCAATGTCTTTTCAGCCATGCTTTCCCCTCAACCGTTTAGGCGGCCTCGGCCTGCCGTTTCTTGGCATCCTCCAGCACTTCCTCAATACCGCCCTTCATGTAGAAGCACTGTTCGGGAACATCATCATGGACACCTTCGACGATCTCCTTGAAGCCCCGGATGGTGTCTTCGATCTTCACATATTTACCCGGGAAGCCGGTGAAAACTTCCGCCACGTGGAACGGCTGGGAAAGGAACCGCTGGATCTTGCGTGCCCGGGAGACCGTCAGCTTGTCCTCTTCGGAAAGCTCATCGATGCCCAGAATGGCGATGATGTCTTGAAGCTCTTTGTATTTCTGCAGAATCTGCTGCACCTGACGCGCGGTATGATAATGTTCTTCACCGATGAAGTTGGCATCCAGAATGCGTGAGGTGGAGTCCAGCGGATCCACCGCCGGGTAGATCCCGAGCTCGGCGATCTGACGCGAGAGCACCACGGTACCGTCCAAGTGGGCGAAGGTGGTGGCCGGCGCCGGGTCGGTCAAGTCGTCGGCAGGCACGTAAACGCACTGCACGGCGGTAATGGACCCCTTGTCCGTGGAGGTGATGCGCTCTTGCAGCTCGCCGAGGTCGACGGCCAGAGTGGGTTGATAACCCACCGCGGAGGGCATGCGCCCCAAAATGGCCGACACTTCCGAACCGGCCTGGGTGAAGCGGAAGATGTTGTCGATGAAGATCAGCACGTCCTGGCCTTCCACGTCACGGAAATATTCGGCACAGGTCAGGGCGGACAAGGCCACGCGGGCGCGGGCACCGGGCGGCTCGGTCATCTGACCGTACACCAGGGCGGCTTTCGGCAAAACGCCCGAATCCTTCATTTCGTGGTACAGGTCGTTGCCTTCACGGGTGCGCTCACCCACGCCGGCAAACACCGAGATACCACCATGCTGCATGGCGATGTTATGCACCATCTCCATCATGATAACGGTCTTGCCCACGCCGGCACCGCCGAACATCCCCATTTTACCGCCACGGGGAAAGGGCACCAGAAGGTCGATCACCTTGACACCGGTTTCCAGCACGTTGACTTCCACGTCCTGTTCGGTGAACTTGGGCGCCTCGCGGTGAATGGGCATCATCTTTTCCTGGCTGATGGGACCCAGACCATCCACGGGCCGACCCACAACGTTGATAACGCGACCCAGGCTGGCTTCGCCGACGGGTACCATGATGGGGTTGCCGGTGTCCTTGACCGGCATGCCGCGCACGAGGCCGTCGGTGATGTCCATGGCGATGGTGCGAACCACGTTGTCGCCCAAGTGCTGGGCCACCTCGACCACCAGGTTGTCCGGTTCATCGTTAATCGTCGGGTTGGTAATGGTCAGCGCCGTGTAAATGGTCGGCAACTTGCCCTGCTCGAATTCGACGTCCACGACAGGCCCCAACACCTGCGTGATTTTTCCGGTATTCTCTGCCATCTATATTCCTCCTATGAAACTCAGTTCGTTATGCGTCTTAACCTTTGAGGGCTTCGGCGCCGCCCACGATATCCATCAGTTCGGCGGTAATGGATGACTGGCGGGCCTTGTTGTAGGCCAGGGTCAAACTTTCAATCATGTCGTTGCATGCCTTGGTGGCGTTGTCCATGGCCAGCATCCGGGCGGCATGCTCACTGGCCGACGTTTCGAGCAGCGCTCTGTAGATCTGAATATCCACACTCTTGGGCAGAATTTCACCCAACAGCTCCTCCGGTGAAGGTTCGCAGATGTGTTCCGGCAGATAGGTCGCCTCCTCATCCGACACCTGCTGCTCATCAGCGATTTCCAGGGGCGGAATGGGCAGCAACTGTTTAACGACCGGCAGCTGTTTGGACATGCCGACAAACTCGGCATAGACCATCAGCACCTCGTCGTAGGTGCCCTGAAGAAAGCTGGAGACCATATCGCGACCCGTGGTGGCGGCAATGTTGAACCCGATGGTGCCACCCATCACACCGATGTGCTGCTCCACCATGGTGCGTTTCTCCCGCCGCAGCCAATCCCGTCCCTTTTTACCAAAGGCGGTGAAAGAGACCGCGACGCCCTTGTCGGCCAGGGTGTTGGCCAGCTCCTCGGCCTTTTCGATCAGATTGGCGTTGAAACCACCGCAAAGGCCGCGATCCGAGGTGCACAACAACACGTTGGCCGTTTTGATGGACTCACGGGGTACCAGCAACGGATTGCTATCGTCCGCGGAACTTTGGGCGAGGCTGCCCAACACCTCTTCGAACTTCGCGGCATAGGGCCGGAAGCCCTCCATGCGCTGCTGGGCACTGCGCAACCGGGAGGCAGCCACCATGTTCATCGCCTTGGTGATCTGCTTGGTCTTTTTGACCGCGGCAATTTTGAGTTTAACTTCTTTTAGAGTCGCCATAAAGCTCAGCCCTTATCGTTTTGAGTCTTCGTTTGCCCTGAAACAGGTCACCCGTCTTATTTGATGGTATCCTTGAATTCCTCGTCATAGGCCTTCAAGGCATCGTTCATGAGGGTTTCCAATTCATCGTCGATGGCTTGCTTCTCTTTCAGCTGGCTGAACATCTTGGGGAAACGTTCCTCGATGAAGGGGTAGAGCCCGGCCTCGTATTTGGCGATGACCTCAATGGGATATTTGTCCAAGTAGCCACGGGCGCCTGCGAACAGAATGGTGACCTGTTTCTCCATGGGCAGGGGCTGGTACTGAGGCTGCTTGAGCACTTCCACCAGACGTTGGCCACGGGTCAACTGCCGTTGGGTGGAGGCGTCCAAGTCGGAACCGAAAGCGGCGAAGGCTTCCAGTTCACGGTATTGGGCCATGTCCAGGCGCAGGGTGCCGGCCACCTGTTTCATTGCCTTGACCTGGGCGGCGCCGCCGACGCGGGACACTGAAAGGCCGACGTTGATGGCCGGACGCACACCGGCGAAGAAAAGGCCCGGCTCCAGGTAAATCTGGCCGTCGGTAATGGAGATCACATTGGTCGGAATGTAGGCCGAAACGTCGCCGGCCTGGGTTTCAATGATCGGCAAGGCGGTCAGGGAGCCGGCGCCGAGCTCGTCGTTGAGTTTGGCCGATCGTTCGAGCAGACGGGAGTGGTTGTAAAAAATGTCGCCGGGATAGGCCTCACGTCCGGGAGGACGGCGCAGCAACAGGGAGACCTGGCGATAGGCGGCGGCCTGCTTGGACAAGTCGTCGTAAATGATAAGCGCGTGTTGGCCCTTGTCCCGAAAGTATTCGCCCATGGCGCATCCGGCATAGGGGGCGATGTACTGCAGGGTGGCGGGGTCGCTGGCGCAAGCGGAAACGATGGTGGTGTATTCCATGGCGCCGTGCTTTTCCAGAACGGCATGCACTTGGGCCACGGTGGATTTCTTTTGGCCGCAGGCCACATAGATACAGTAGATGTCGGAATCTTTTTGTGCCAGGATGGCGTCAATGGCGCAGGCGGTTTTCCCGATCTGGCGGTCGCCGATGATCAACTCACGCTGTCCGCGCCCGACGGGGGTCATGGCGTCAACGGCCTTGAGACCGGTGTAGCAGGGTTCGTGCACACTTTTGCGGGCGATGACGCCGGGTGCGACCATTTCCACGCGGCGGGTCTCGGCGCCCTCGATGGGGCCCTTGCCGTCGATGGGCATGCCCATGGCGTCCACAACGCGGCCAAGGACCGGCTCGCCGACGGGCACCTGGGCAATCTTACCGGTCCGCTTGACGATGTCGCCCTCTTTGATGTGGATGTCCTCGCCCATAATGGCAACGCCCACATTGTCCTCTTCCAGATTGAGCACCAGGCCTAAAATACCACCGGTAAATTCGACCAGCTCCAGAGCCATTACTTTTTCCAGGCCGTAGACACGGGCGATGCCGTCGCCGACGGACAAGACCACTCCGGTTTCGCTCAACTCGACCTTTTTGTCGTAACTGGTAATCTGCTCTTTGATAATCTGACTGATTTCTTCGGCTCTAAGTTCCATTATGCACGCTCACCCCTTTTTAAAGATTCTCTCATATTGAGTAATTGTGTTTTCACGCTTCCATCCAAGACGAGATCCCCGATACGGGTCACAATGCCCCCGATGAGTGTCGGATCTTGTTCCACCGTAAGCACCACCTCCTTGCCGGTCTTCTTGGAGAGGGCCTGGCGGATCTTTTCAACGGTTTCAGCGGTCAATTCACTGGCTGCAACAAGGCTGGCCCGGGCAACGCCTTTGATCTCGTCGGCCAGCTTCTGGTAGAACTCATTGATATTGCCCAGGAAGCCGATGCGTCCTTTTTCGAAGAGCACGAGCAGGAAAGTGGCCATCACCTTCGACAGGTTCATCTTCTCGATCACCTTCTCGAGTACCCGCTGACGTTCATCGACGTTGTAAAGCGGGTTGGCGATGGTGTCTGCCAGCTGCTTTTCACGGACCATCAAGCGGGCCAAACCATCCAGCTCCTCGCGGTAGCTTTCGGCCTGACCATCCTCTTTACCGATCAACAAAAGTGCCTTGGCATAACGCCGTGCTATTGCCAGATTTCTCACTAGGCCACCACCTTCTCTAAGTATTCGTCCACCAAACGATCCTGGTCCGTACCGGTCATCTTTTGTTTGATGATCTGCTCCGCCCGGGCCAAGGCTTTTTCGACCACTTGCTCCTGAAGTTCGGATCTGGCTTGATTGAATTCATACTCAATATTCTTGCGCGCCTGCTCCTTCAATTTGTCCGCCGCCGCTTCGGCCGCCTTGAGAATGCGCGACTTGGCATCCTCGCCTTGCTGGACATATTCGGCGACAATCCGTTCGGCCTCCTTTTCCAGCTGGGCCAGGCGATGGTTGTAATCGGCCAACTGCTTTTCGACGGCCGTCTTGCGGCTTTCCAAGTCTTCAAGCTCCTGGGCGATCCCTTTGATGCGATTGCGGAAAAACTGCCCCGCGGGCTTGCGCAGCAAAAAGTAAATAATCAAACTCAAAACAACAAAGTTAAGCACTCTGTAGGAGTCCGTCGCCTGCCAGTGCGCACCGGCCGCCCACACGGCGCCGGCGCCGAAGAGCACAAAAAAAGCCACGACAGCGGTCATGGCGCCTATCCACTTGAGTTTTTTTGTCTTGATACCTACTGCTGCGATCTTCATCAGGCCGCCCTCCCCAGAATTTTGCTTGCAATCGCTTCGGCGAAGGCATCCACTTCCTTTTCCAGGGAGACCCTCACTGCGTCCGTGTCCTGGGCGATCTTGGCCTTGACCGCCGCCAAATCCTTGTGGGCCTTGGCATTGATTTCCGCCACGATGGCCTGCTCCTCCTCGATGGCCTTTTGCATGCGGGCTTCTTTTTCTTCCTGCCCTTTGAGGCGTGCAGATTTGATGCCCGCCTCAAAGGCCCGGTTCTTTTCCTCGATCTGCTGGTTGGCCGAAGTCACGCTGCCCTCCAGGCCGTCCACCTTGGCCTTCCGCTGGTTCAGCATGCCTCGGATCGGTTTGTACAACACAATGTCAAGGATGTAGATCAAGACAATAAAATTGACTATCTGGATCAACACAGTCCAATCGAGGTCAATCATAGAGGGCCTCCAAGAACGTTTTACTGTTAGCTTACTAAGTTGAAATGACTACAAAATAGCAAAACCCGAGATAGGGGCGAACAAGGGGGCTGTATAGCATCGGACCTTCAGAATTGTCAAAGCTTTTTTGAAACTTTTTGCTCGGTTGGAACGTCGCCGGGACTGCCGCTTGCCGATGGTCCGGTCTTTGCAGTCGCACTGTCAGGGCGTTCCATGGTGCAGTGACCGTTGTACACGACCCCCGAATCGATGGCCACCGATGGGGATCGCAAATCACCGGTGACTTTGGCGGGTGCATGAATTTCGATCCGCTGGACGGCGTCCAGACGGCCGTTGACCTTGCCCCGGACGATGGCCGTACCCACCTGAATGTCGGCTTCCAGATCGGCGTGTTCGCCGATGATCAAGGTGCCCTGCTCGCTGCGCACGCTGCCTTTGATGCGGCCGTCCACACGGATGGTCTCCTTGAAGCTCAAGGTGCCCTCGATGAAAGTGTCCCGCCCCAACAAGGTCGTAATGGTGGCCGTGGCTTCCGGCCCGGCCCCTTGCTTGCCCTTTTTCAACATGGTCTCCTCCCTGTCTTCGATTCTGCAACAAATCGGCCTTTCACCCGGCCCACCTCATTTTTCGAACATAAACCGCCGCATGCTCACGTTGAGCAACAAGCCGATACCGGCCATGGTGGTCAACACGGAAGAGCCGCCGTAACTGATCAGCGGCAGGGTCACGCCCACCACAGGCAGCAATCCCATGACCATCCCGATGTTAATCACCACCTGGGTCGCCAGCATGACGGTCACCCCCACGGCCAGAATGGTGCCATAAGGATCCCGGCTGCGCTGGGCCACCTGCAATCCCCATGTGATCAACAGCAGAAACAGCAGCAATGCCGCAGCGGCGCCCACAAACCCCCACTCTTCGGCCAACACGGAGAAGATGAAATCGGTGTGTTGCTCCGGCAGGAAATCAAGGGTGTTCTGGGTGCCCAGCAGGAATCCCTTGCCGCTGACCATGCCGGAACCGATTGCGATCTTGGACTGGATGATGTGGTAGCCGGCCCCCAAAGGGTCCCGTTCGGGGTTGAGAAAGGTGAGAATGCGCTGTTTTTGATACCCTTTGAGAAAAAACCACACCACCGGCACCAACAAGGCGCCGCTGCCCAAGAGGCCTATGAATGTGGTCCGCTCGATTTTGGCGTACAGGGTGATGCCACAACCGATGATCAGAATCATCAAGGCAGTTCCCAAATCGGGCTGCTGTACGATCAAGACACAGGGCAGCGCCATGATGAGCATCGGTTTCACCAGTTCGCGCAAGCGCAGCCCTTCGGTGGTGACCACCTTTGCGTAATACTTGGCCAGCATGATGATCACGGCGATCTTGACCAACTCCGAGGGCTGAATCGACACCGGCCCGAGCACCAGCCATCGCCGGGCGCCGCCGCCGAGCTTGCCGTGCACCAGGACCGCCAACAGCAGGATGATGCACAGGATGTAAAACAAATGGCCCCAGCGCTCGTATACCTTGTAGTTGATAAGAAAAACGGCCACCATCACCAGCGCCCCGAAACCGTACCAGACCAGTTGTCGCGTAAACAGTCCGGACGGATGGGCGCCACCGCCTGCGTTCACGGCACTGTAGAGCACCACCAGGCCGACACCGCCGATGGCAATGGTCAGCAGCAGCAACCACCAATCGAAATACTCCACCAAACGACGATCAATCATCGGCCAACCCCAAAAAGGTTTCGATCAACGCTTTGGCCACCGGCGCCGCCGCTCCGGAGCCCGACTGGCCGTGTTCGACGACCACCGCCAGGGCGATGCGTGGCGCGTCGGCCGGCGCATAGGCCACAAACAGTGCATGATTGCGATGGCGCTCGGCCCGCTCTTCGGTCAGATGCTCATCGTCGCGGGGCCGCGCCACCACTTGGGCGGTGCCGGTCTTGCCGGCATAGGCAACGGATGGGATCCGTGCCCCCAATGCCGTGCCGCCGGGCATGTTGACCGCCGCCCACAAGGACTTGCGCAACAGCGCCATGTTTTCGGGGCTCAAATCCATTCGCCCCGAAATCTCCGGCGCGCCCTGATAAGTGACCTGGCCGTCGGCCGATTGCATCCGCTCGACCACAAAGGGTTTGAACAGCGTCCCTCCGTTGGCCACGCCGGCGGTCATCACCGCCAGCTGCAAAGGGGTGGTCAAGTTGAAGCTCTGGCCGATGGCGATGGACAGGTTTTCCCCCCGTTGCCAAGGCTCGCCGAAGCGGTTCAATTTCCACTGGGCCGTGGGTATCAAGCCCCGCGCTTCACGATCCACCTGCCATCCTGTTGGTTTGCCCAAGCCCATACGATGGGCATAGTGGGCCAATCGGTCGACCCCCAGGGCTTCGCCCAGGCGATAGAAATAGACATCGCAGGACTCGGCCATCGCCTTGATCAAATCGACGTTGCCGTGCCCCCACCGCTTCCAGCAGCGGTAGGCGCGGTTGCCGAACTGGTAGTGGCCGGGGCAGAAATAGGTGGTTTGATCGTCCACCACGCCCTCTTCCAAACCGGCGACGGCGGTGACGATTTTGTAGACCGAAGCCGGCGGGTACTCCCCTTGAATGGCCTTGTTCTCGAGGGGGCGGTAGGTGTTGGTCACCCATTCGTTCCATTGCTCGCGGGTCAGGCCGCTGACGAACAGGTTGGGATCGAAGGCCGGACTGCTGGCCATGGCCAACACCCTGCCACTGTCGGGTTCCAGTGCCACCACGGCCCCCGCCCGCCCATCCAGCAACATCTCCGCCTTTTGTTGCAGTGAACGGTCCAGGGTCAAAACGATATTGCGACCGGCAACGGCATCCACGGTTTGCAACACCCCGACCACCTGCCCCGAGGCATTCACCTCCACTTGCCGCCCCCCCCGCTTGCCGCGCAAGACGTTCTCGAAAGCGCGTTCCACACCGAACTTGCCGATGAAATCACCCCGTTTGCAATCCTCGAAGCCCGGCCGACGCAACTCTTCCGGACTGATCTCCCCCATATAGCCCACCACGTGGGCGGCCAGTTGGTCATGAATGTAGTGCCGACGGGCCGCTACCTGCACCATGACACCGGGCAACGCATAACGGTTGGCCTCGACCGCGGCCAGGGTGTCGCGACCGATATCCGATTTCAGCAGCAGCGGGGCGTAGGGGCCCCGGGGGCGGACGCTCTCCAGCCGCTCCCACAGTTGCGCCACGGGCTCATCGAGCAACGGCGCAAGGTGCGCCAGGGTGCGATCTAAAGGCTTGGCATCCTTGAGCACCACGTGAAGGTCGAAGGAAGGGCGATTGTCCACGATGGTGTTTCCGTGGCGGTCGAGAATCACCCCGCGAGGGGCATGGATGTCCTGCAGCCGGATGCTGTTGATGGCAGACAGGCGCCGCATTTCCTCGCCGTCGATCAGCTGCAGCTGCATCAAACGCAGCAACAACACCGCAAAAAGCAACAAAACGATCACCAGCACCTTCACCAAGCGCTGATTGAACCACTCGATGTCGACGGTCTGCAGGTAATTGGGCATCAGCGTCGATCTTGCATTTGAACAGGTTTGCGAAACATCGGTCCACGCTTTCGAATGCTACATGTCGGCAAAAATTCGATTGCGCCACAGGTCCAGTTGTCTCTGGGCCCAACCGATGGTCATCATGATCATCGGACCGGTGAACAACGCCCACAGAATCTGCAACAACACCGTCCGGGCGGCATCCACCGGAATACTGGCCCTTGGGGCCAGAAACCCCATGTACCCCATCAGGACAATGGTCTCGAAGGCCACGCCGATGGCGACGGCCAAGGCCGGCAAAGGCAGACCGCCGGTGTGCAGAAAGCGCGCCAGCCAACCCATGCCCACGTACAACCAAATGTATATCAGCAGGTAGAGCCCCATGGGGCCGCCGCACAGACTGTCCATGAGCAGGCCGAAAAAGACCACGATGGGAATGCCTTCCCAACGCGGCCGAAAGAAGCTCAGATAGATGACGATGGGGATCAACAGGTCGTAAAACTTGTCGAACAACGGCAGCCCGGGAATCAAGGTGGTCTTGATCACCACCAGGCAAAGGGACACCAGTATGTAGAACAGAATGGTCATGCGGGATCCGACGCTTCCATATCGACGACGGGAACGATCAACACTTCCTCCAGCCGATCAAAATCGACGTAGGGGGTTACAGTGACATCCTGGAAAAGGCCGGCGTCGTTCTTGACGATCCCGGTCACCCGGCCGACGGGCATGCCTTTGGGAAAAATCCCGTCCAGACCCGATGCCACCACCGTGTCGCCGAGGTGAAGGGTGTGCTGCCGCAACACGTAATCCAACACGCAGTAACCGGCCGTCCCGCCCTTGAGCACCCCCCGCGCGCGGCTTGCCTGCACCATGGCATCCACGGCGCTCTTGGGGTCGGTGATGAGCATCACTTTGGCGTAGCCCCCGGTGGCTTCCACCACCAATCCCACCACTCCCTGTGCGTTGATCACCGGCTGCCCGATCCCGACCCCGTCGGACCGGCCCTTGTCCACCAGAATGGTCTGAAACCAGGGTGACGGATCCTTGCCCACGACACGCGCGGCAACGGCAGGACGCTGGAGTGTTTCGGTCATGTCCAGCAGGGATTGCAGCCGCTCGTTGGCCTGGCGAACCTCCTCGTAGCGGTGTTGCAGGATTTGCATCTGCCGCAGCTCACTGCGCAAGCGATCATTGTCCTCCACCACGGCCGCAAGAAAAAAATAGTGCTCCCACACATCCCGGAAATAACGGGTGGTGTTAACGATCACTTTTTGAAAGGGCGCCACCAGCATGATCGCCAGGCGTCCCGGCCCATAGGCGGGATGGGGACGGCGACTGCTCAAGGCGAGAATGACGACGCTGGAAACAATCAGCACGATCAGGGCGGCGATCATCGCCGTTTGTCTGGAAAACATCGGGTCAATAGATGATTACTTGTTTGAGCATTTCAATGCTGTCCAACGCCTTCCCCGAACCCAGCGCGACCGTGGAAAGGGGATCGTCGGTAATGGTGATGGGCAACCCCGTCTCCTCGCGCAGCAAACGGTCCAGGTTTTTCAACAAGGCCCCGCCCCCGGTCAGCACGATGCCCCGATCGACGATGTCGGCGGCCAGTTCGGGCGGCGTCTGTTCCAGGGCGATCTTGACCGTCTCCACGATGGCATCGATCTGCTCCGATATGGCCATGCGCACCTCTTCCGAATCGATGGCCAGGATTTTGGGAATGCCGGAAACCAAATCACGCCCCTTGACTTCGATGGTGTCCACCGTCTCCGGATCGGGATAGGCGTTGCCGATGGTGGTTTTGATGCTTTCGGCCGTGCGTTCGCCGATCAGCAGGTTGTACTTGCGCTTGATGTATTGGGTGATGGCCTCGTCCATCTTATCGCCGGCCACCCGCAGGGAGCGGCAATAGACAATACCCGCCAGAGAGATGACCGCCACCTCGGTGGTGCCGCCGCCGATGTCCACCACCATGTTACAGGTGGGTTCGGTGATCGGCATGTTGGCGCCGATGGCCGCCGCCATGGGCTCTTCGATCAGAAACACCTCCCTGGCGCCGGCCGACTCGGCCGACTCCTTGACCGCCCGCTTTTCCACTTGGGTGATGCCCGACGGCACGGCGATGATGACCCGCGGCCGCACCAGGGACCGGCGGTTATGGACCTTTTGAATAAAGTGGCGCAACATCGCCTCGGTCACCTCGAAATCGGCGATCACCCCGTCCCGCATGGGGCGGATGGCAATAATGTTGCCCGGCGTGCGCCCTAGCATCTTCTTGGCCTCGGCACCCACCGCCAGCACCCGGTTGCGGGCCCGGTTGTCCGTGCGCACCGCCACCACCGACGGCTCGCTCAACACGATCCCCTTGCCTTTGACATACACCAACGTGTTGGCGGTCCCCAGATCGATGGCCAGATCAGAGGAAAAAAATCCCAGAATGCTATCCAGAAAATTCATAAATACGGCTTCCTTGTCTTGGCGATTGCGCGTTATCCTTTGTTGGGCTACCAGAAACGGACTTCCATTTCAAGTTGAATCTCTAAAATTTCGAATAAAATTAGTCAAGTTAGCTCATTTGACGCTGCGGCCGAGCACTGCGTTGATCCTGTCGTGCAACCGGGGTCGAAAGGCTTTGATGGCCGTATTGAACCGGGTGGGGTGCACCCGATTGGTCAGCAACACCACGATCAACGCCCTGCGACGGTCCATCCAAAAAGAGGTGCCTGTGAAACCCAGATGGCCGACACTGTCAGGCCCGAATCCATTGCCGGCACTGGAATCGCGCGGCGCCGGCGTATCGAACCCCAGTGCCCAGGAACTGCCGGACTGCCTTTGCAAAAAGGTGCGCACCAGGTCCCGGTCGAAAGCCGGGACCGCCGCAGCGCCCGCATCGACCGCCAACAGGACTTGCAGCAGCTTGCCGACCGCTGCCGCCGTGGCGAACAATCCAGCGTTGCCGGCCACGCCGCCCAGAACGTGGGCATGATCGTCATGCACCTCCCCCGACAGCAGCCGATTGCGCCAGGGGCACAATTCCGTGGCCGCATAGGGTACAGCCGGAGGCGAACAGGCCAGGTCGTTGAAGTGCATCGGCGCGATATTCAACGGTCGGGCCACCGTTGCGTCCCAAAACCGGTCCAGCCGTTGTTGTGTCGCCCGCTCCACCACCCACTGCAGCACCCAGAAGCCCAGATCGCTGTAGAGCACCCGCTCCCCCGGCGCGGCCTGCAGCGGCTCCTGCGCCACCCGCTTTTGCAACAATGCGGACCGCTCGGCGGCCGGCCGCCGCAACAGACGAAAAAAATAGGGGCGCCAGGCGGGCAGACCGGAACAGTGGCTCAACAGATGGCGCAGCGTCGGCAACTCACGGCCGTCGCCGGTCATCAAGGGCCAGTAGTCGGCACACGGCCGGTCCAATGTGAGCAGGCCCTTGCGCACCAGGTGCATCACGGCCAGGGCGGTCACCAGAGGTTTGGTCAACGAGGCCAGATCGAACAGCGTATCCACGGTCATGGGCCGCCCTCGAAAAAGGTCGGCCAGACCATAGGCGTTATGACAGCACACCTCGCCGCGACAAGCCACCCACAACACCGCCCCGGGGAAAACGCGCCGTGTCACGCCCTCCATCATCAGGCGATCCACCGCCCCGAAATCAAACATGGGATGAAATCCGATCCGGCTTTTGCACCGTGGCGGCCTCTTCGAAGCGCAAAGTCCCGCTGCCCGCATCCAGCACCACCGTCACACCTAGGGGAAGGGTCCGATTGGGATTTTGATGGCCCGCGGCCAATCCGGTCATGATGGGGATGGGCCGGTCGTCAAACAGTTGGCGCACGATGGCGTCAATCTCCTCTCCGGCACCGCAATCTGAAAAAGAGCCCAAAACCAATCCCGCTAACCCCTCAAAGCAGCCGGCCAGCTTCATCTGGACCAGCATGCGATCAATGCGGTAAGGCCGTTCCCCCCTGTCCTCGAGAAACAAAACGCACCCATGGTAAGATTGAGCAAAAGGCGTGCCAATAAGGCTGCACAATGTGGACAAATTGCCTCCCACCAATATCCCCTCCCCTCGACCGGGCCGCAGCGTGCGCAGGCCGGCAATCCGCGGCGGCCCCATGGCGACGGCTTGCAACATTTGCTGCAGCGCACTGCCGGCGGCGGCGTCGGACGGTTCCAAACTGCAAACCATGGGACCGTGAAAGGTCACCAAGCCGGTTTTGAGACGAATGGCCTGGTGCAGGGCGGTGGTGTCGCTGAAACCGATGAACGGCTTTGGATGGGCCGCAATCAGGGCATAGTCGAGGCTTTGCAGCAGGCGCAGACCGCCGTATCCGCCGCGGGCACACATGATGGCATGGACGGCATCGTCGGCGAACATGGTGTGCAGCTGCGCCGCCCGCAAGGCGTCCGAACCGGCCAGACACCCTTGACGGGCGAACAGATCGCCGCTCAAACGGGTGGCAAAGCCCATGGCATGCAGCAGAGCCACCCCCCGCGCCAGATCGGGCACCGAAAAGGGGCTCGCCGGGGCGACGATGCCGATGGTATCGCCCGGTTCAAGTGCATTGGGTTTGCGCCGTGCGGATGGTTCTGAAAGCATGATGGCTGCCGCTCTTTGCATGATGGGCCGACGGTTGTTCGCCACAGCGAAAGGGTTGGTTCCGTCCGATCAACGGATGAACACTAATTAATGGGGCAGGAAGGGTTGAAGCAAGTCTTTTTTGCGGCAAGGTACGCGAAGAGATCGAAGACCGGCGGGGCGGACGCCCCGCCGGTCGTATCATTCATCGGTCGGAACCGTGCCGCGGCGCGGCCCGGACCGATGGCATGGAACACAATCAGAAAGCGCCGTCGGGAATATCCATAACTTCCCGGCCCGGCCGCAAGCAGCTCTCCAGGGTGGCCAGGGTGTGGGGCAGGGTCGTGTCCACATAGTAGGTGGCCTGGAACACCTTGCCCTGGTAGAAATCCGACTTCTTCTTTTTGAGGGTTTCGGCGGCGATCACCGCCATGTCCAGCAAGCGCCAGCACATGATCACCTCGCCGTAGGCCAGCAGGGCGGGATAGGTGTAGGAGGCCCACTGCAGCGGATCGCTCTTCTGACGCTGTTTCATATCCTCGGACACCTCCAGCAGCCGCTGGACCACGCCATACAACGCACGAATTCGATCACCCAGTTCCGGATGCTCCCGATGGGCCTCACAGAAACCCTCGATCTCCTTCTGGAAGGCCTTGACGCAGGCTCCGTCGCGGATGGTCATCTTGCGGCCCATCAAGTCGGTGGACTGGATGCCGTTGGTGCCTTCGTACAGGGACATGATTTTGGCATCCCGCAGGTATTGCTCGATGGGATAATCCCGGCAATAGCCGTAGCCACCCAGACACTGCATGGCGATCTCACACACCCGGAATCCCAGATCGGAGCAGTAGGCTTTGATGATGGGGGTCATGAAATCGGTCAAATTCTCATAGTGGCCCCGCTCTTCACCTTCCGGCAGCTCGAGGGCCAGATCGGACCAGAAAGCGCCGGTGTAGATCATGGAGCGCATGCCGTCCACGTTGGCCTTCATCCAGAGCAGCATGCGCCGCACATCGGGATGATGGATGATGGCCACTTCACCCTTCTGGCGGCCGGCGATGTCACGCCCTTGAATGCGATCCTTGACATAGGCCAGGGCGTTTAAATAGGCCGTGCTGGCCATGGCCATGCCGCTGACGCCGGTATTGATGCGCGCCGCGTTCATCATCTGAAACATATGGGCCAGGCCTTTGTTCTTCTCGCCGCACAGATAACCGATACAACCGTCCTTGGCGCCGAAGCTCAGGGCGGCGGTGGGCGATGCGTGAAGCCCCAATTTCTCCTCGATGCCCGTACAGACCACATCGTTGGGCTCCCCGACGGAGCCGTCGGCATTGACCCGCATCTTGGGCACCACGAACAAGGAGATCCCCCGCACGCCTTCGGGCTCCCCGTCGATGCGCGCCAGCACCAGATGGACGATATTGTCCGCCAAGTCGTGCTCACCCCAGGAGATGAATATTTTGGTGCCTTTGATTTTGTAGTGATCGCCCTCGGGATAGGCCGTGGTCTCCAAGGCGGCCAGGTTGGAACCGGCGTTGGGCTCGGTCAAGCACATGGTGCCGGCCCAGGTGCCGTCGAACATCTTGGGCACATAGGTGTCGATCAACGCCTTGGTGCCGAAGCTTTCGATCAAATGGGCGGCCCCATGGGTCAGGCTGGGCGCCATATTGAAGGACTGACAGGCGCCGTACATGAAATCGTTGATCACGATGCGCATCATGTGGGGAAAGCCCTGGCCACCGTGCTCCAGGTCGCGGGCCGCCGCCGTCCAGCCGTCCTCGCCGTACTTTTTGAAGGCCTCTTTGAACCCCGGCGGGCACTTGACCTGATTGTTCTCGAACTTCAGCCCCTCGGTCTCCCCCACCTCGTTCAGGGGATCCAACACCCCCTTGGCGAACTCGATGGCCTCCTTGACCAGCAGGTCCAGCACTTTCTCGTTCTGGTCACTGTAACGATCCAGCTTGCAGAGTCGACCGTATTGCAGTTGCTCCTTGAGAATGAACATCACGTCCTTGGAATTGATTTTGAAATGTCCCATTTTTCCTCCGTTGAATCCATGCCGACGGCCGTGACCTGATGCGGTCTGCGCCTGTTGGCGGTGTGTAGGGTGCATGCGCGGTTGATGAGTTGACAAGCTGCCAATCGATTGAGCAATATGCTGAGCAATATGCTTGCCAACCTGATAAATGCATCCCATTCATGCTATACCATACCGATTTTATTACATTTATAACTAAAGCGCAATCAATGGCGATAGGGGGGGGGCGGCATCGATAAGTGTATAGCAACCACTACACATCAATACAAAGACGACAGTATCCTGCTGTTGTTATTGCACAACGAATGATGTGTCGATTTTTATCTACATGTAGAGAAAAAGGTTCACTGGGCAGGTAATCCGGCCTGTGGTTGGATCAAAGCAATTGGTATTTATGCATCTTCTGGTACAGCCCGGTTCGATGAATACCCAGCAAGGCGGCCGCCTTTGCCTTGTTTCCATCGGTTTGCCGCAATGCCGTGACAATGGACTCCCGTTCGGCCGTTTCGAGAACCGCTTTTAGCGGCTGCGCCGCCTGCGGTGCGCCATCCTCCGTGGCAGCCGCGCCCCGAACCGCGCCGGGCAGGTCCCGGCGATCAATCTGTCGGCCGTCGGCCACCACCAACGCCCGCTCGGCCACATTGCGCAATTCGCGCACGTTGCCGGGCCAGTGGTAGGCGCAGAGGGCCGCCAGGGCGTCGGGGCGCACCTCGACGACCGACCGGCCGCCGGCGCGGCATAAATCGGCCAAAATCGCATTGAAGATCAATGGGATATCCTCGGGAATGGTACGCAGGGCCGGCAGACGGATCAACATCACGTTGAGCCGGTAAAACAGGTCCAGACGGAAGGTGCCCTGCCGGATCATGCTCTCCAGATCCTGGTGGGTGGCGCTGATGATACGGAAATCGATCTGCCGGGGCTTGCCGCCGCCGATGCGCTCCACCACCTTGTCTTGCAACACCCGCAGCAGCTTGACCTGCATGCGCAGCGGCATTTCGCTGATCTCGTCCAGAAAAACGGTCCCCTTGTGCCCCAACTCGATTTTCCCCGCGGCGCCTTGACGCCGGGCACCGGTAAAGGCCCCCGGTTCATAGCCGAACAGCTCGGATTCAAAAAGTTCGCCGGGAATCGCGCCACAGTTGATGCGGATGAAATTACGCCCGGCCCGCGGGCCGGCCATGTGGATGGCGTGGGCGAACATCTCCTTGCCCGTCCCCGATTCGCCCAGAATGATCACCGACGAATCGTTCTGCGCCGCCTTAAGCGCCAGCGCCTTTGCTTCCTGCAGCTTGCGGCTTTGACCGATGATGTTGTCAAAGGTAAACCGGCTGCCGTAGATCTGCTTGTAGGCCGACTTGTAATAATCGAGCTGCTTTTCCAAGCTTTCGATGCGCTGATAGAGGGCTTTGACTTTCTCGGGACTGGAGAGCAGCAGCTTGCCGGCGGCGCCGATCACTTGCCCGTCCCGGGTCAGCGGAATGCGTGCCACAATGCGCTCCCGATCCCGCAGCACCAGGCTGTGGCCGATTTCCGCCTTGCCCGTACGGATGATGCGCGGCAGTTCGGAGTCGGGGCTCACCTCGCTGATGTGCCGGCCGACGGCGCTTTGGGCGCTGACACCCCGGACGCTCTCATTGGCGTGGCTGACGAAACGGACAATACCGGCTGCATCGATCAGGATCAGGCTCTCGTAGGGGTTGTCCAACAGGGCGTACAGCAGTGCATCGGAAATTTGCCGGATATCGTCCTGGCTCATGGTGGTCGCCCTCCCATCGGCGCTAAGGGCTCGCGAAAAAACAACTCCCCTTTTATGCATCCCTGCTTCAGGTCGTCTTGGCCCGATCAGCGGATTCATAATCCTCGGAATAGCTCGCTATGCCTCCGGTTTTGAATCCGCTGATCGGGCCAATCCGACCCAAATCCGGGCGCCTAAAATGCAAATTTATTGTTTCGCGAGCCCTACCGTCTATTTAAGCGATGGCGACCTTGCGCGTCAACCGTCGGCGCATCGGAAGAGATCCATGGTCACAGACGCGGCCAGGTATCCGGCAAGAAAGCACAAAACGGCGGGCGAAAACCAAGCCGGCGGAGGGTAGGGACCCTCCACCGACTCGAAAAAAAGGGTGGCCGGAGCCCCGGCCGCCCTTTGATCCATCAACGCAATAGGGAAAAAGGTTACTCGACCACCGAAATGGAGGAAATATTGAGCACCGGCACGCCCTCTCCTTCCTGGACGGTACCACTGACCAGCACATCCTTGCCTACCATCGCGTCCAGGTCCTGGCCGGCGAGCACGAAATTGCCCATATCGCTGAAAAGGGCCACGCCCTGTTCGGTCTCCACCAATGTACCGCGGATCCCATCCATCTGAGTGGCGCCCTGCTCTGTGACCGATTCGGCCATCTGACGGGCCTCATCCGCCGCCTTGGATGCGCCCTCGGCCATCTTGTCCATGGCTTGCGAAGCACTCTCCTCAGCCTGTTCCAAGGCATCCGCGCCTTCTTCCCGGACCTGCTCCAAAACATCCGCGCCCGATTCACGGGCTTGTTCCATGGCTTCGGCCGCTTGTTCTCCGGCTTGGGTCATGGTGTCGGCAGCCTGGTCCAAGGCTTGCTCGGCAGTGGTCCCAACCGGTGTTTCCGCCGGCGCTTCGGCTTGTCCCTCCGTGCCGCTCTTTTGGGAGCAACCCACCATCACGAACGCCGATAAAAGCAAAATCAATGCTATACTTGTTAATTGTTTCATCTCAGCCTCCTCTTCATTGAAATTTCAAGTGACTCTCTTCAATGGCGCGCAGTGGATGCGCACCCCCAACCCCTCCCGCCCGGGCGCCGATTCGATCAAGCGGCTACAAAAAAAGAACCCCGGTCGGCCGAAGCGAACACCAACGGTCCTTTTGAGGTCTTTTTTCATATTGTAAAGCATAATCGATGCCATGCCTTTTATTGCCTACCATATCTCACTTTTCTGATTATGCGACTCGCCGCCGCTGTTTTCGCGGTTTCGATTTTTGCGCACTTTCCACAGAGGAACTCAAAAGGCGGCAATCCGGAAAGGCAGTTGAACCCACAACCTTGACTGCCGTTGCAAACACAGCCGTTTACAGCCACCGATCCCATCTTATATTGCGTTCCATGAACCGCACGGCGCCGGCATTGTCCTTCAGCGCCGCGTAAGCGAAACGGCACACGAACCATTGGTGCCCATACACCCAACAGCAGTAAAGGAGGGTTCGCAATGAAAGTTTTGACCGTTTTTTATTCCATGTACGGCCACACCTTGAAAATGGCCCAAGCGGTCCATGAAGGCGTCGGCAGCGTCAGCGGCGTCGAACCTGTGTTGCGGCGCGTCCAGGAGTTCGACGCCGTCAACAAAATCATCGACGACAACGAATTCGCCCGCGGCCTTCGCGAACAACAGGCCGCCATTCCGGTGTGCACCAACGACGACTTGCAACAGGCCGACGGGGTGATCTTCGGCAGCCCCACCCGCTACGGCAACATGACCGCCCAAATGAAACAACTGATCGACGGCACCGCCGAACTCTGGTCCAAGGGTCTCATGGAAGGCAAACCGGCCGGTCTTTTTACCTCCACCGCCACGAGCCACGGCGGCCAGGAAACCACCTTGCTGACCATGATGCCGCCTCTGATCCACCTTGGCATGGTGATCGTGGGCGTTCCCTACTCGACCCCGGGCATGCTGCATACGGAAGGAAGGGGCGGTACCCCCTACGGCGCCTCCACCATAGCCGGCTCATCCGGAGAGCTCTCCCCCGCCCCCGAGGATCTGGCGATTGCGCAAGCCCTGGGCAAACGGGTGGCGGAAATCACCAAAAAGTTGCGCGGTTGATCCCCTCAGGGAAAATGCGCCTCATTGAACGAGCGTGCAAATACGACTTCGCATGAGTCGCCTGCCGGCCGCAAGCGGTCAGCGACGCAACCGGCGAGCGGCCGGCAGCGACGATGCGCAGCGGATTTTCGCACACCCCCCTTGATCCATCCGCCAAACTGCGCTTTAGTGTGGCGAAACGCCCGTGTGACGAATAAGTCCCGGCAGGAGATCTCAAACGCCTGACGCCTTCTGCTGTCTGATTCACATAGCGCAATGACGGCCGCAGGAGAGATTCGCCGAAGCGGGCCCGATGTTCCCATGGTCAACCAAAGGTTTCTCAACAACGTGAAGTTCCTGATCCGCTTTCTCATCGCCCTGGTATTGATCATCGTCGCCGTCGCGGTGTGGGCCTGG
The DNA here is from genome assembly GCF_022968795.1 of Desulfatitalea alkaliphila. GTDB lineage: Bacteria > Desulfobacterota > Desulfobacteria > Desulfobacterales > Desulfosarcinaceae > Desulfatitalea > Desulfatitalea alkaliphila. The sequence goes on along the minus strand of NZ_JALJRB010000025.1, from coordinate 15,275 downwards.
GTCGATTTGCAGCAGTTCACCCATCGACCGGCCGGCACCGATCCAACGCCCATCGTCATCGAAGTGCCGCCGGGTGCCAGCTTTCACAATTTCGCCGCGCAACTGCACCGGAAAGGGGTCATCGTCAGCCCGGTGCGCTTCAAAATCCTGGCGCGCCTGAAGCAGGACGACAAACGGCTGAAAGCCGGTGAATACGGTTTAGCGGCCACCATGACGCCGGCGGAAGTGCTGGACACCGTGGTCAATGCGAAAGTGCTGCTGCATCGGCTGACCATTCCGGAAGGCTTCACCATCGAGCAGATCGCCGCCGAAATCGACCGGATAGGTATTACAGACGCGAAGGCCTTCAAAGAATTGGTCTACGACCCGCAAGTGGTTGCCGCCATGGACCTGGAGGGACCGAGCCTGGAAGGCTACCTGTTTCCCGACACCTACTATTTCCCCCGCCGGATCGAGCCCAAAGCGCTGGTCGCCACGATGGTCAACAAATTCAAAAGCCAGTTTTCCGACGTGTGGCACGCACGGGCCAAGGAGTTGAACCTTTCCCTGCTTGAGCTGGTCACCTTGGCGGCCATGATCGAAAAAGAGACCGGGCACCCTTCCGAGCGCCACTTGATCGCATCGGTTTTTCACAACCGCATACAGCGCAACATGCGATTGGAAAGCGACCCGACCGCCGTTTACGGTATCGCCGAGTTCGAAGGCCCGATCACCCCGCACCACCTGCAAACCGACTCTCCCTACAACACCTATCGCATCCGCGGACTACCACTGGGCCCCATCGCCAATCCTGGCCGCGCCGCTCTGGAGGCGGCGCTTTATCCGGCGGAAAGCAACTATCTCTTTTTCGTCTCCAAAAAAGACGGCAGCCACCACTTCTCCGCCACCTACGCCGAGCACAATGCGGCGATACGCAAATACCTGCGGGGAAACCGATAATGATCTGGCACCTCCGACACCTGCGCTGCCGGGCCAGCGCCACCTTGTAAATAGAAAGGACCCCCGTCCATGCGGCTTACTCCGTCCGCCGCCGACCCGCTGACAGGTCAACGCCTGATGGTCGGTTTCACCGGCACCGTACTGAACGACGAACTCAAATCGGCCATCGACACCCTGCGCGTGGGCGGACTGATTCTTTTCAGTCAAAATATCGAATCGCCCGCCCAGGTGCAAGATCTGTGCGGCACCGCCCAAGCCTACGCCGCCGATTGCGGTCTTGCACCGCTGTTTGTGGCCATCGACCAGGAGGGCGGTATGGTGGCCCGCCTCAAGCCGCCTTTCACCCAGTTTGCGGGCAATCCGGCCATGACAAGCGAAGCCGATGCCCGACGGTTCGGCCGCATCACCGCGCGGGAACTGCGTCAGATCGGCGTCAACATGAATATGGCACCGGTATTGGATGTGGCGCCGCCCGACGGCCCCAGCGTAATGGCAGGCCGGGTCTTCGGCAACGACCCCGGATGGGTGACCTGCATGGGCCTGGCGGTGATCGAGCAGCTGCAGGCGGACGGCATCCTGGCGGTGGGAAAACACTTTCCCGGCATCGGACGTACCACTCTGGACTCCCACCAGGAACTGCCCGATCTGGACATCGACCCCGAAGTGCTGTCCGACAGCGACCTGGCCCCCTTTCGCGCCGCCACCCAGGCCGGTGTGGCCGGTATCATGCTTTCCCACATCCGCTATCCGCGCCTTGACCCCCGCTGGCCGGCCAGCCTGTCATCGGTGGTGGCCCGCGACCTGCTGCGCGGCACCTTGGGCTACCAGGGGCTGGTCATCACCGACGATCTGGATATGGGCGCCGTGATCAAACACTTTCCCCTCCCCGACATGGTGGACCAATGCCTGGCGGCGGAGGTAGACATCCTGCTGATCTGCCACACCGGACCCAATATCGCAGAAGCCCACCGGAGCATCGAAGAAGGCATCCGTCGGTCCGAAACAGCGGCCCAGGCCCATGAAGCCTCCCTCCAACGCATCGCGGCGGCCAAGGCGCGCTATAGCGTGTCCACCCGCTAAGGGCTCGCGATTAAATAAATAGGGAATGCTTTCTATATACATAGAGAGTTGGGGGCGGTCGAGCATGTGGATCCTTCCACGGATCGCGCCTTACACCCATCGTAGGGGCACGGCATGCCGTGCCCGGGTGAGCCCGATCAGCCCGCGAAGGCACGGCATGCCGTGCCCCTACGGTGGGGGTACCCGGCCGTGTGACGCAGTAGGGCTGGACGTATATAATCGGGTGCATGGATTTCGCTTGGATAGGCTTTGGTTGAAGGCAGGAATTTTTTCCAACCGATGAAGGAAGTGAAGCCGTATCGAAATCGAAATCGCTATCGGGATCAAAATCGATTCAGTTCCGTTTTAGGCCTCGGCTCGCTTCATTCCGATAGCGACCCTGATTTCGATTTCGATTGCCAACGGGGCAAGACCCAGCTTGGGTTTTGTGCATCACTGCCAAAATTGATGGTCTCGTAAAAAGTCGGAATTTTCAATTTTCGACGCTGTAAGTACCTAAATTTATACGATGGCAATTTGCAAAAACACCGTTTTTGGGACTTTTTACGAGGCCATCAAAATCAATCCGCATTTCAGGCGCCCGGATTTGGATCGTTGATGGCGAATCAACCGGAATGCGGCAACGGTTAGCAGAACGGCGCCGCCGGACGGCCAGGGGATGTCATCGGCAGTCGGTCGGCCCGGCAGCGGGCAGGGGACGGGTGTTGCGCGAGTAAACATCGTCGGTGAGTGCGCCGCGACACCCGGCCTGGAGGTGGTGGTAGCCCGCGGCGGCGATCATGGCCGCATTGTCCCCGCAAAAAGCGAGAGGTGGGATATGGGCCGCGATGCCGGCAGCGGCGGCCTCGGCGGTCAACCGTGCCCGCAAGCCGCCATTGGCGGCCACGCCCCCGGCGAGCACCACCCGCGGGCAGTTGTGCACCGCGGCGGCGTGCAGCAGCTTGTGCACCAGCACATCCACCACCGCGGCTTGAAACCCGGCGGCGATGTCCGCTTGATCCGTTCGGTAGGTATCAGGATGGGTCTGGATATAGCGATGGACCGCGGTTTTCAGACCACTGAAGCTGAAATCGAATTGCGTTTTGTCCAGGTAGGGCCGGGTGAAAACGATCCGCTCCGCGTCGCCCCGGCCGGCCAGGTCATCGATCACCGCGCCGCCGGGGTAACCCAAGCCCAACATCTTGGCCACCTTGTCGTAGGCTTCGCCGGCCGCATCGTCCCGCGTCTGGCCCAACAGGGTGTACCGTCGCGGTCCTTCCATATAATAGACGCCTGTATGCCCGCCCGAAGCCAGCAAGGCCACAAAGGGGAATGGCGGCGCATCCGCCGCCAGCATCACCGCGTGCAGGTGCCCCTCCAAATGATCCACCCCCACCCAGGGCAAACCCCGGCCGTAGGCCCACGCCTTGGCAAAACAGAAGCCCACTAGCAGACACCCCACCAGGCCCGGTCCGCGGGTGACGGCCACGCCGTCAATGGCCTCCGGAGACAGGCCCGCGTCAGCCATGGCCTGTTCCACCACCGGCCCGATGGCCTCGATGTGGGCCCGCGAAGCCAACTCCGGTACAACGCCGCCGTAGGGATGGTGCACCGCCGTCTGGGAGGCCACCACCGACGAGCGCACCTCCCGCCCGTCGGCGACCACCGCTGCGGCCGTCTCGTCACAAGAAGATTCGATGCCCAATACAATCATCGGCGCTAATTCGGCCGGACGGATGACCGGCAACATCTATTGGTTCATGACATCGGCCTTCATCCGCCGCCGACCCCATGCGCCCAACAGGGTATTGGAAAAATGGAATAACATGTGGATGAATGAACGGCCGAAGCGCTGTCACTGCTTCGATTGCGGCTGGTCGTCCTGGGGCGCCGAACCGGCGCCCGGCGGGCGGACACCTCAAGAGCGGCAGGGCGGAACCTTGCGCGTGCCTTCACCGACCCATTCAAAAAAGCGCCGCAGAATTTCGAACAAACCTTTCACAATGCCCCCTTTGAGAACCGTTGCACGGCGATCATTCCCACCGGCAACGCTCATCGTCCGAGCCCTTGTGCTCCACGATTTCGCCGATCACAAAGGCCTTCTCCTTTGTGGCCGACAAACGGGCCAGCACATCCTGGACCGCCGTCTCCGGCACCACCGCCACCAGGCCGATACCATTGTTGAACACCCGCATCATCTCCTTCTCCGCCACGCCGCCGGCCTCCTGCAGGAAACCGAAAATCGGCGGAATTTCCCAACTGCCGCGGCGCAGGCGCAGGCCACAGGACCGTGGAATGATGCGCAGGGTGTTGTTGACGATACCGCCGCCGGTGATGTGAGCCAGGCCGCGAATGGGCAGGCCACGCAACAGGCTCTGGATGGTTTCGGAATAGATGCGGGTGGGGGTCAGCAACTCCTCGCCCAGGGTCCGGCCCAGGGCCGGGACGTGGGTATGCACATCCAGCTTGAGCCGGTCAAAACAAATTTTGCGCACCAGGGAAAAACCGTTGCTGTGCAATCCGCTGGCGGCGACGCCGACCAGTTGGTCACCCACCTGGATCTCCGACCCGTCCACGATCTTGCTGTTGTCCACGATGCCCACGGCGAATCCGGCCAGATCATATTCGTTATCCGCATAAAAGCCCGGCATCTCGGCGGTTTCGCCGCCGATCAGGGCGCAGCGAGCCTCCTGGCACCCTTGGCCCACACCGGCCACAATCTGCTTGACCTGCTCGTCGCGGATCCGTCCCGTAGCCAGATAGTCGAGAAAGAACAACGGTTTGGCACCCTGTACGGCCACATCGTTGACACACATGGCCACCAGATCGATACCCACGGTGTCGTGTTTGTCCATCATGAAGGCGATTTTCAACTTGGTGCCCACACCATCGGTGGAGCTGACCAGCACCGGGCTCTCCATGTTGGCCACATTCAATGAAAAAAGGCCCCCGAAGCCGCCGATCTCGCCCATCACGCCCGGCACGCGGGTCTTGCGGGCGATATCCTTGATGTCGTTCACCAGGGCATCGGCCTTGTCGATGTCCACCCCGGCATCACTGTATGTCAATGGTTTGTCCATTCCACCTGCTCCCGGTTAAATCAATATGAAATCAATTGCATGGATAGTCTGAAGGGTCTGAAAAGTCAAAGTAAAATTTTTTGTTGACTTTGCCCGGCCGAACATACGAAATTGCCCGGATACGGTAAACAACCAAGGAGAGTGGCCATGCAACCTGTAAAACTGGGCCTGATCGGTTGCGGCACGGTGGGCACCGGCGTGGCCCGGCTGCTGATTGAGCACCGGCAATTGCTGGCGGACCGCACCGGCATCCCGCTGGACCTCAAATATGTGGCCGACCTGGACCGTCGAACCGACCGGGGCGTGACATTCCCACCCGGCGTTTTCATCGACGATGCATGGACCGTGGTCAACGACCCCGAGGTGGATATCGTCATCGAGATGATCGGCGGTTTGGGGGCCGCCAAAGAGCTGATCGAGGCGGCCATCGCCAAAGGCAAACAGATCGTCACCGCCAACAAGGCCCTGCTGGCCACCCACGGCAACGAACTGATGCGCGCCGCGGCGGACGCGGGCGTGGACCTGGCCTACGAAGCCAGTGTGGGCGGCTGCATGCCCATCGTCAAATCGTTGCGCGAAGCCTTGGTGGCCAACGAAATCCATGGCATGGTGGGGATTCTCAACGGCACCTGCAACTATATTCTGAGCCAAATCACCGCAACGGGCATGCCGTTTGAGCAGGCCCTGGCCGGCGCCCAGGCCAACGGCTACGCCGAGGCCGATCCCACCCTGGACGTCGAAGGCATCGACACCGCCCACAAGCTGGCCATTCTCAGCGCCCTGGCCTTCGGCATGCGGATCAATCTGGACGACATTTACATCGAGGGCATTTCCACCATCACCCCCCTGGACATCCAGTTCGCCAGGGACTTCGGTTACCGCATCAAGCTGCTGGCCATCTGCAAAAACCACGGCGACCGCGTGGAAGCCCGGGTGCACCCGGCCATGATCCCTGAACACAACATTCTGTCCCACGTGTCCGGCTCCCTCAACGCCATCACCATCAGCGGCCACGCCGTCGACGACCTGTTTCTCTCCGGTCACGGCGCCGGCATGCTGCCCACCGCCAGCGCCGTGCTCAGCGACATCATCGACCTGGCGCGCAACCTGCGCCGCGGCAAAACGGGCCGGGTGCCGTTGATGGGGTACCAGCCTGATCGCATCCAGCCCGTGCCGGTGATGCCCATGGACGACATCGTGGTCCACTACTATATTCGCTTTTCCGTACAGGACCGCCCCGGCGTGCTGGCGGCCATCGCCGGCATCCTGGGCGACAACGCCATCAGCATTCAGTCCGTGCAGCAAAAAGACCGCAAAACCAACGGCTGGGTACCCATTGTGATGCTCACCCACCACGCCAAGGAAGCCAACATCCGGAAAGCCCTGCGGGAGATCGGCGCCTTGTCGGTGGTGGGTCCGGCCCCCATGCTCATCCGTATCGAAGATCCCGATGCCCGGGAGTAAAATCAGAGGCCCCATGCATATCGTCTGTACCGACCTGGAAGGTGTATTGGTTCCTGAAATCTGGATCCACGTTGCCGAAAAAACCGGTATCGAAGAGCTTCGGCTCACCACCCGGGACATCGCCGATTACGACGTGCTCATGCGCAAACGCCTGGGCCTGCTCGATGCCCATGGGTTGAAACTCAAGGACATCACCGATGTCATCGACCGTATGGACCCCCTGCCGGGCGCCGTGGCCTTTCTCGATTGGCTGCGCGCGCGCACCCAGGTGATCATCGTGTCGGACACCTATGTGGAGTTCGCCAAACCCCTGATGGCCAAATTGGGATGGCCAACCCTCTTCTGCAATTCACTGGTCATCGATGGCGCCGGCGCCATCGCCGACTACCGCCTGCGCCAACCGGACGGCAAACGGCACGTGGTGCTGGCGCTGCAAAGCCTCAACTTCCAAGTCATCGCCATGGGCGACTCCTACAACGACATCAGCATGCTGCAAACCGCGCAGCACGGCTTGCTGTTCCGCCCCCCGGACACCATCCTGGCCGAGTATCCCCGTTTCAAGGTGGCCTATGACTACACCGCGGTGCGCGACGCAATGGGCCCGCTGCTGGAGTAACCCCATGCTCAGCCACCGCACCCCCTACCGCGTCATTTACGGCGATACCGACACCATGGGCATCGCCTACTACGCCAACTACCTGCGCTGGTTCGAAATCGGTCGGACCGAGTTGCTGCGCGCCTGGGGCCTGGCCTACAAGGAGATCGAAGCGCGGGGCATCCTGCTGCCCGTCTCCGAAGCCTTTTGCAAGTACATGACGCCCGCCCGCTATGACGATCTGCTCGCCATCGAGGCCGCCCTCGACCCGACCATCAAAGCCGGTCTGAAAATCGATTATCGCATCACCAGCGCCGACGACCAGGTAGTCCATGCCGTGGGCCATACGCGCCATGCCTTCCTCGATCAAGACGGCAAGGTGATCCGTCCGCCCCGCTTCATGCGCGACTTGATCCGGCGTCAAAACGGGTCTGCCAATGCTTGAAACCCAGACCACTCCCGACGGCGTCACCTTCCATGTCCAGGTGCAACCCCGCGCTTCCCGGTCCGGTATTGTGGGGCTTCATCAGGACAGCCTGAAGATCAAGCTGACCGCACCCCCGGTGGGCGGGGCGGCCAATCAGCAATGCATCGAACTGCTGGCGAAAGCCCTGAACCGCCCCAAATCGGCCGTCACTATCATCAGGGGCCTGACCAACCGCCGCAAACAGGTCCGTATCGGCCCCGCCGCTGGACCGATGACAGCCATCGAAGCCAAGGATCTGGTCACCCGGCTTCGCCGACTGGCCGAACCGGCCCCTGCGCCGGCGAAGAAAAAGCCTCAAAAAACATCTTGACGTCCATCCACAAAGTGTCTATAAATGCTTTTTCAAACTTGCTGCGGGGTGGAGCAGTCTGGTAGCTCGTCGGGCTCATAACCCGAAGGTCACAGGTTCAAATCCTGTCCCCGCTACCAACAAAAACAAGGGGTTACGGCGCAAACCGTAACCCTATTTTTTTGGGTAACCGGCCCGTGTAAGCGCTGGTGTAAGCAGATTGGGTCGATACCCCCCGGCGCCGCCGCGGACGATTGAACAGAGGGCGCGCCGAAAGATTGCGAGGCAAAAACCCGACAAATGTCGGGAGCAACCCAACCCCCGAAAATAAAAAAGTAAAAATGGATGTCGATGAAAAAAAAGATGTTGATCGGCCGCCGATGGCAACCGAAGCTGCTACAAAAAAAGCCGCCCCGGAGGGCGACCATGGAGCGCTGCGAAGCATTGACACACAGGCCGCTTTGGTGGCATGCTAGTCTTGCTTAAAACCTAAACCGCAGGGGGCCGCGTGAGCGCTCTGTATTATCTGTCGCACCATGGAAAATATCATTTTCCCGAGTGGCCAGCACCCGTGAGGGCCTGGACGGCTGTTTAGGGCCGTAAGCACCGCTCGGGATTTTTTTATTGGGGGGGGGCTGACTATGCTTGATTTCGACCTACTGAAAAAGGCGGCGTATGTGCTTGGATCGGAAACCCATTTTGCAAGAACGCTGGCGTTGAACATCGACGCTTGCCACCACGGGGTCATCCAAGAATACCAAATGCGGTCGGTTGAGGCTGCTGCAGCGGCCATACAGGACAAGGTTGACCAGCTCGAAACGGAAACCGAGGAAATCAAGGCGATGACAAAGGCATCGAGCAAGCCCGCCAAGAAGCGCCGGACCCACACCCCTCGTTCACAAGGCCCAACAGTGGTGCCCTTCCCCCGGCGGGATGAAATATCAGAATAGCGCCTGCATCACATTGTTTATAGGGGAAAGGAATACCCCCGGCGACCGAACCGGGGGTATCATATAACCGGACGCCAGCTCCGCCGATAGGAAGCGGCCAGGACGGCCGGCCCGGAGACGGCAGGCGTGAACAAGGAGTTGCGAGCCCCTCCCCGCGCCTCGCGGCAACGGGCGCCTGCCGGTCTTTGTCCTATTCGCCGGGGTTGTAAAACAACCCCCGCCAGTCAACCGCCTTGACGCCCACGTCAAGGCGCACCTTGTACTCCACGCCGTCCACGGTCCAGCCGTCGCGGGTTTCAAGGTAAGGCTGATCGCGTCCATCGAGGTAGCAGACCTCCACGGTATCGAAGGCGCGGGCATCGGCCGTCAAAAACCACTTTTTCGCTGCGCTGGCGGCATCCAGATAGGGCTCTACCAGCAATTCCAAGCCGCGCCACGGGTTTTTCACGCCGGAGTTCAGGTCCGTGGCGGTAGATGCCAAGCTGTTCAACAGCACATCGGCGACTGTCTCTCCTTCGGCGCTGACGATCAGAAACTTCGGGGCGATGCCCAGGACCTCGCCGGCAAGGCCGGTCTGGGTGCGCATTGCGACGCGGGCCGTATCCAGAGTCGTATCGCCGGGGGCGCCGCCGCTTTCGGGCGTATTCCCGTGGGCGGCGTGAAACAGGGCCACGCCGTCGCTCATCAGGCCGTTGGCAAGAACGTGATCGTAGACCAACTTGTTGATCAGGCGCTTGGCAGCGGCCCCGGCGGCCCGTGGAATGTTGGTCAGGGCGCCCAGGTCATCGTTGACGATGGCCTGCCGGGTCAAGGCAAACAACTTGCCGTAAGTCAGGACGCTGAATTTTTCGGCCATCTCGGTGTGGGTGCCGTATTTGTAAGGCACGTTTTCGGGGATTTCGTCCAAGCCCTCATAGGCTGACAGGGACACCCGGCTGTTCTCCTTGAAATCGCTGGTCGATCCTTTCCGGGTCCAGTGCTGGAATGTGGACGGGGCGGTTTGGAAGGATTCACGCAACACCTTGTTGGCCACGTTGGCCAGCAGCAGCGGAAAATCAGGCGTCATCATGGCACGGGTCTGAAGCTGAAGGGCTTCACCGACGCATGCGCTCTTGCTCCTTCCGGACACGCGGACGCCGGCGGCCACAAGGCACTCACGGGCCAGGGAGGGCAGGTCGATGCCCTGGTACTCGCTGGCACCGGGGGCCGGGGCATCCAGGTGAACACCGGCCCGAAGGGTCAGGCCGTCCACGATGGCGGCATTTCGTTTGTCGCTGGCATCGGCGCCGTGGGTGTAGATCGGGTCCGTCCGATGCGGCACGTTGGGTTGGGGCCGTTTCTCCAGCTCCGCCAAAACAGCCTTGCGGGCCTGGTCCAGGTCGGTGCCATCGGCCACCAGCTTTTTGCCCAGGTCGGGCAGGTCGTACTTGTCGCACATGGCGCGGATCTCGGTCACGCGCTCGCGTTCTACTCGTTGGGCCTCGGCCCTGATTTCTTCGGGTGTCATAGATACATTTCCTTTCGTCTCCCCGGTTGCCGGGGGTTGTGATCTTGTTTTGGCAAGTTCGTCGGCGCCAATAGGACAGATCGAAAGCTCTTTGACTCTCCAACGGGTGGTGACCTTCACCGGCCCGGTGAAGGATCGGCCCTTGACCACGGCTGTCTCCCCTTCGGGCACCCAGGTGGATTGCACCGGCCGATAGCCGATGGACACATCGGTCAAGTGGCCTTCGCGGACTTTCTCCCAGGCGTCGGCGGCCCTGGTCGAAAAATGCACCCGGCCCACAAGCTGATCGTTCGATATGGTCATGCCACGAAACGATCCCAAGACGCTGCCGGTTCCATTGCTTCGGTCGTGCGTGTCCAAAAGCACCACCTGACGGTTGCCGGGCATCTCGCACCCGGCCATCAGTAGAACCTCATCAATAATTTCGTATTGTTCATAATCAAAAACGGCCACGGGTTGCTCCGTTGCCGCTATTACTTCCACACTTCTACTCTTGTCGTCCAGGCTCGCTGGCGCCCCCGTGCCTATCGGCAGTGATCGAAAGTTCATTCTATCCATTGGTGTGTTCCTCTCGGTTTTCTCTTAAAAGTATCATGTGGGAAATTCAGGGGCAAACCATTCAAATTACAGATTTAGCGCCCGTTAGGTACAAATAGACGATCCCGGCAATCTGCTTTTTCATCTCCGCGGGCAAGGTGGCAAACTCTCCCCGGTGCATCAGAAGATTGAGCAGTGCCGGCAGCCAGGCGTCTGCCTGGACTACTTCCAAGGTCTTCCACCGGGAACCGCACACCCGGCAACGGTAGTGACGATACGGGCGCCGGGTGGACGTGACACCCACTCTCCCCGCGCCGCACTTCGGACAGCACCCAATCTGTAATACTTCGCGTTCATTCACGGTTGTTCTCCAAATATCGGCGCACATCACCTATGGTGGCACCGTCGTCGATCATTTCCAGCATGGCCCGGGTGGTCGCGCAGTTGTCCTGCATGACGCGCAGCAGCTGCTCCAACAAATCGCGCTCCCCGGCGTCCAGCAGGGCGGCCACGGCTTGCGTGAACGAAAGGAGTAGACGCTTGACTCCATTCTGATAATCGGGCTTAGGATCATCCAACACCCACATTGCCACACCGGTTTGCCGTGCTCCTTCCATGCTGTATCTCCTTTCAAAATCGATTATTGCGGACAGACCGGACAGCGGCGGACACCCTGTCCGGTTCGGGGCACCAAATCCAACAACCTCAACCGTCCTCGCGCTGCGGTGACTCAGTGGCGGTCGCGTCTTGCTGGTCCGGCAGGCCATCCAGGGACCAGGCCGGCCGGTCACCCCGTTTCGTGAGGCGAATGTCCAATTCGGGCATGTCGCCCATGGCGGCCAGCAAACTATCGATCTCGGAAAAAAACCAGTCGCACAGCATCCGCGACTTGGCGGGATCGCCACCCACCATTCGGATCATGTCTTCAACGCGGGTGCGGACCAGGGTCTTAAAGCCAGATTCGAAAATGGCGATCTTCAAAGCCTGCTCAAGGCGGACATCGTCTTTTAGGAGGTACCGACCACGCAGGGCTTCCAACTCGTGTTCGGCCTTCGAGGCCTTGGCGGCCATCAATCGCGCTTGGGCGGCGGCCTTGTCGGTGAATACTTTTGGATCGGCGCCGGGGGCCTTTCGATCACGATCCATCTGGATCAGCCCTGCGGCCACGCAATAAGCATCGACCTCGGCTTGGGTTATGGCGGAAGGGTCCGAAAAGACAAACAAACCACGCTTTACATCGGAAAACACTTTACTTCGGGCTATCGGTGTTTTGGAACCGGGCAGACAAAAACCCCTATTTTTCAAATACTTTGCCACTGCTGATATACTTTTGAATTCATTTGACATTTTGCTTTGCTCCTGTTTCTTAAATGTCCTCGACCTGTCCTTTGTCCTCGATTTTTCTCGATTTTCACTGGACGCGCCGGTCGCGCTGCGGATAACCGTTGGGCGCCACCCGGAGATAGGACCCACGCCTCGATTGAGGGTTGCCGCCAACCGGCGGTGCAGTGCAGCGCCCTGAACCTCTGAAATCCAATTCCGCCAATTCCGCCGTATTCCGCCGGGTTTCGCCGGCGGGAACAGGAACAGGGGAAAGATCGGGCGGCTCAATTCTGCCGCCGAATCTTTTCCTAGACGGCGGCAGAATAAAGGGGCCGGCTGAATGGGCATGGTCGTGGTGATCATTTATCCTCCATTCCGCCGTATTCCGCCAAAACCGACAAATAGGTTTTTCGGCGGCCTTGGCGCTCCTCGGGAGGCAGGTCCTGTTCGATGATCCGGCCCCTTGCCATGAGCTGTTCGATGGCGGTGCGCACATCGGCTCGCTTAAGATCGGGCAATGCGGTTTCCAAGGATGTTTTGTTGTGCCGGTGCCCCTGTCTCACCTCGGAAGCCAGGAAGCGTTCAATTTGATCGAAGAGGGCGCGCTCCCGTTCTTCAATCGATACTTTAGTCTCTGTGAAGTATTCGAAGCTCCACCCGCTTCGCCGAATCCAAATCAGCGGCTGAGGCGCAGCGTATGACAGTTTCGGGCGGGCCAGTATGGAGATGGTCGCGCCGGGAGTCTCCACACATCCGGCTGGCGGGTGGCGGCTGTCGCTGGGCTTCCAGGGCTGTAGAACCGCAACCATTCGTGCTCCATCGCTTAATGCGGACCCGCCTCGGCTTGTGTATTGGTCGAGTCGCCCTTCGCGGGCGGGTGCCTTGCCGGTGTGGGTGATGTAGCGCACGCAGCAGGCCTTGGCGAAGCCCCGCACGATCCGGCGGGCAGCGGTAACCAGACCCTGTTCATTATCGTTCACAAAACTTTCACCAGCGCCGAAACTTATTGCGGGGTCGAACGTCACCAGTACAGGTGGGTCGTCTCGGTAGGCCCGAATGATGTCGTCCGCCAGGTTGGTTAGAACCACGTTGCCGTCCACAGCGCGAATCAGGCGCACTTGCTCGCCGGTTACGTCCCAGACCGCAAAGCGATCCATGACGGTCTGCCGCTCTTCGGCGGTCAGATCCATTGCATCCATGATTTCGCGCAATCTGGCGATGATGATTTCGCGGCTATCCTCAGCGGTCACAAACAAACACCAACCGGGGGTGGCAACCGCCAAGCCATACAGTGGCCTACGAAGGATGATGCAAACTTTTTCATAAATGGCGGTGGAGGTTTTTCCGGTCCCGCCAGGTGCAGCTAATGTAGCGGTGTCGCCGTATAGGTAGCTCTGCACGATGCACTTCGGCGTCAATTCCGCCGAGTCAAGTTCTTCTCCGGTAATGCGCATCCGCGCCGCGGTCGGCGGCCTGGTGGAAGGCTTCCATCCACAAGTGCTATCGTCAAGTGCCAGCTCGACAGAAGAGAACAAGTCTTCCGTTTTGCGCCGGATGTCGTCGATGTCGGTTTCGACCCGGGCACTTTGCGCAAGGCGGGTGGCGGCGCTGATGATCGCACGGCGCGCGGCGGCGATCTTGATTCGGCCGGCAGTGGCGGGGATGTCGGTGGCGCTGGGCCACTCCAGCAACTTGCCCAGGTAGGCGCCCATGCCGTTTTCCATGTGGCCGACCGCCTGTAGTTCTTCCATGAGGGTGGATAGGTCGGTGGCCCTGCCGTCCACCATCAAGGCGAAGATGGCGCCCATGATATGCTGGTGGTCGGTGACATAGAAGTCTTCTGGCGCCAGTAAATCGGCTATGGTGGGCGCCGTGGACGGGTCCACCAAGGCCGCCGCTAAAATACTCTTCTCGGCCTCAATTTCTCGGGGAAGCTGCTGCACCGGCGCCGACATTAAACGGCCCCCTGGCGATTAGCTGGCGTGATCTCGATTAGCAGTGTTTGACCATGGAAGTACCACGAATCGGTGGAAATCATCGCTTCCAGGCCATGCCGCCTACAGAACAGAAAAAGGGCGGCGGCCTGGTCGCCGGGGAGCTGATACGGATGCGCCGTGAAAATTGCCGCCCGCCCATCCGCTATCCACAGTTCGCGGTGGTCGAAAACCGCAAGAAGCGGGTCCATGTTGCAAACGCAGCGCATGCCACGGCAATGGCGGCCCGCCAAGCGCAGGGGGCAGACCGCCCCACCAGTATGCTTCAGCTTGCCGTGGCGGGCCAAAAAGCCGTCGAAGACCGCTTCACCCTTGGCAGCGCCGATGACCGCCCCGCCACGAGGGTGGGTGCGTAGTTGGTGTAAAAGGTTGTAGGTTTCCTTGTCGGGCCGGCCGCTAAAATACTGTTGGTAGTTGTGGGCATCGCGAAACATGTCTACTCCTTTTCGCCAGGTTGGAGTAGTTGCGCCACTGCCTTCGCGGGCCACAAAAGGCGATGGTTCGGCAGCTTCACGGGCACCAAGCCCATGTAATGGCCATTGACGCAAAGTCCACGCCGGATGGTCGAACCCTGCACACCCAGGGCGCGGGCGGCTTCGTTGGTCGTAAGGTGGGATTGCTTTTCCATGGCGTCTCCTTGGGAATTGATTCAAGTTGACGCCAATATAAAAGGCGGGAGTGTTTGTGTTCTACATACGAAACCTGTTTATTTTTGACAGGTTTCGTCCATGACTTGCTTTATTAGGCGGCTCGGGTCGCTGGCGGGAAGGATGTCGTCCTTGCAAAGTGTTTGTATGGCCGCCAGGGTGATGCAAAGTGCTTGGTGGTATAACCCGGCACGGTCGGCCGATACGGGCAGCTCAAAGCGCTCAAAAACCCGCCTTACGCCACGCGCCAGCACCAGCGCTCGCTCGTTGTGACGACGGCCGGCGTGGAAGCGCTTAAAGGTTTTTCTGCTGTCCAACAGACTTTCAAGGCGTATTAGGTGCGACAGGATTTGTGATGCGGTTGCGGCTATCTCGTTTTTCCGGCCCTCGATTTGCAGGTGGTC
>NZ_JALJRB010000024.1 GCF_022968795.1 Desulfatitalea alkaliphila | reverse complement strand
GCATGAGTATTGATCGCACTCAAAACAGAACTTTGCCTGAGCATTACCATCTAAAAAATGATTGATTCCCGTACATTTCTCGAATAGATAACCACACTTTTTATCTCCTGGCCGACAGCCTGAGCATTGACTTTTCTTCAAATCGTTGACGTAGGCAAGATATTTGCTACAAATACCGCAATTCATTCCACAGGGAGCGATGAGTTCTTCACTGGTTGGGGTTGATTTTGCCATTATTAAAATGCCTGCATGCACATAACAATGATTATGCAGTCTGGATAAATCTGCATACGCAGAAGGTTTCTGTCTGCATAAGACCAATTTACAAATTTGTAGACTGATCGCTTTTACACATTAAGTCAATGTATTAGCACCGCTTGTGGTTGTTTCCGTCCCGTTTTATGCAGTCTCGATAAGCCGGATTACAGCTCGTCCATCGGGCTGCGGGCCCCATGCCCTCCCTTGTTTAATACATGGGTGTAAATCATGGTCGTGCTAACGTCCTTGTGGCCGAGAAGTTCCTGGATCGTTCGAATGTCATAACCGGCCTCGATCAGATGGGTGGCGAAGGAGTGCCGGAATGTGTGGCATCCTACACGCTTGACGATTTCCGCCTTCCGTGCCGCTTCCTTTACGGCCCGTTGTACGATGGTCTCATGAATGTGTTGCCGGCCTTGTGTCCCCGTTTTCATGTTTTTCCATCTGTTCTTTTGGGGAAAGACCAATTGCCATCGCCATTCGGCCGGGGCATTGGGATACTTGCGGTCGAGGGCATCGGGCAATATCACCTGCCCCCAGCCGTCGCCGAGATCCTGTTCATGCATTCTTTTCGCTTTTTTCAGATGCTCTTGGAGCGGCGCTTTCAGTGATTCGGGCAACATTGTGATGCGGTCCTTTGCGCCTTTTCCGTTGCGAATGAATCTCGTTACGGGCAAAAGCGAGGTCTTGAACGCGCAGTCGGAAGCACTCCATGAGGCGGAGACCGCCGCCATACATCAGTGCGGCAATCAGACGGCAATCGCCCTCGACCTGGGCCAGGACCGCTTTGACCTCATTGCGCGTCAGTACCACCGGCAGGCGCTTGGGTTTCCGGGCGCGAATGCCCCCTCCAAGGTCGCCGAGTTTGCGGCCGATCACATACCTGTATAGGAACAGCAATGCAGCAAGGGCCTGGTTTTGGGTCGAGGCGCTGACCTTGCCGTTGACGGCCAGGGATGTCAGGAAGGCGTTGACCTCGGCTTCGGCCATTTCCGCCGGGTGGCGCAAGCCATGAAAATGGATATAGCGCCTGATCCACTGGCAGTAGGTTGTTTCTGTTCGAGGGCTGTAGTGGCACGTGCGTAGCGCTTCGCGAACCTGATCGAGCAGCCTGGGTGGTTTGGTGGGGGATATCGGCAGTTCGGAAAAGGCCCTCGTTTTTGCCCCGGGGGCCGTCGGCCTGCAAGTGCCGTTCCGTGTCATCCGAAACCCTTCCATCATGAAACCGGTTCTCGGAATAGATGGGTGCGCCGGGTACGGCGCGGTGAACCCCTGCGTCTCCATGACTTTCCCTTCGAATCGAATCGGCTCAGGAACAGCACCCTCTGGGCGTTGGAAATTCGGGTCGCGTAGGGAGATGGGAAATTCGAATACACTTACACCGCGGCAAATCAGATGTCAACCGATTAATATTGCTGCAGTTTTCTTTGGCAGGAGCGGTGGTAACGCGCGCCCGGGGGGATGCTCCCGGGGGACGCCCTATGCTCCCGAGGGGACCGCTCTCGAGGGGACGCCCTTAACTTATTAACTTACTGCCGAACTTCAGGCAGTAAGTTAATAAGTTAAGGGCGTCCCCTCAGTTGTCCCCCCGCTGTCGCGGCATGGGCCTGGCGGGCGATAAGGCGTTCTTCATCGGTGGGGATCACCAGGGCTTTGATGGGGCTGGTGGAGCGGGTAATAAAACCGGCTTGGCCGGCGGTCATCGCTGCATTGGCGACGCCATCCAATTCCAGGCCGAGATGGGCCCAGCCTTCCAGTACCAGGGCGCGGACGGCGGCGCTGTTTTCGCCGATGCCGCCGGTGAAGATCAGGGCCTGGGCGCCGTCGAGGGCGAAGTGGTAGGCGCCGATGTACTTGCGCAGGGTGTGGACGTACATCTCCACGGCGAGCGTGGCGTCGGGGTCGCCTTCGGCGCGGGCGGCCAGGATGGCGCGCAGGTCGCGGCCCAGGCCGCTGACGGCCTGCAGACCGCTTTGGGTGTTGAGGAGGTGGATCATTGCAGCCAGGTTCATGCCGGTGCGGCGCTGGATGTGCAGCAGGACCGCCGGGTCGAGGGGGCCGCAGCGGGTGCCCATGATCAGGCCTTCCAAGGGCGTGAAGCCCATGGAGGTGTCGAGCACCCGGCCCCGGTCGAATGCGGTGATGCTGGCGCCGTTGCCCAGATGGGCGCTGATCAGCTTGAGCTGGGCGGACGGCCGGTCGAGCATTTCGGCGGCGCGGTGCACTACGTACTGGTGGGAGAGGCCGTGAAATCCGTAGCGTCGCACCCCGTGGTCGGTGTACCACCGGCGGGGCACGGCGTAGCGGTGGGCGAGGGGCGGCATGGAGCGGTGAAAGCTGGTGTCGAAGCAGACCACCTGGCGGGCGTGGGGCATGCGTTCGCGGCATGCGCGCAACACGGCCAGGGCCGGCGGCATGTGCAGGGGCGCCATTTCCAGCAGGCTTTCCATGCGGTCGATGACCGTGTCGTCGACGACCGTCGGTCCGTCGAACAGCGCCCCGCCGTGAACCACCCGATGACCGATCAGCTCGATGGAGGGATCCTGGCAATGGGCGTACACAGCGGCCAGAACCTGCTCCAAAGCCTGTGCATGATCGACGCAATCGCACCCCTTGGAAGCGCAGCGCCCAACGGGCGCCTCGACCACCATCAAGGCACCGCCGGGCCCTTCACCGATCCGCTCCACCCGACCGGCAGCCCGCAATACCTCCCCCGGCATCTCGAACAATTTATACTTCAGCGATGAACTACCACTATTCAAAACCAACACCCGCACCACCGCCACCCCCCCTATAAAAATCAGACAGCATTCCTCAACTTAAAACTTAAAACTTAAAACTGCCGGCAAAGCCGGCCCAGCCGGCCCAACCGGCCTATCCATTCAAATGTTTATACTTCTCCAAATACCGAACCGGCATCTTCAACGCATCGCGCCGGAACGGTTCGGCCAACACTTCGGCGCCGCCCTGGATCATGGCGTTGATGACGCAGGGCTGTCCGGAGGCCACTGCGTCCCGGACCACATCGCCCACTTCCTTGTAATCGGTGAGCCGGTAGCCCTTGGCGCCCATGTCCTCGGCCAATTTGGCGTAATCGGGGTTCTCGCGCAGATTGGCGCCCACGAAGCGGTTGTCGTAGTAGTCGATCTGATTTTTCTTCTCGGCGCCCCACTCCAGGTTGTTGGCCACGATGGCGATGACCGGTATCTTCTCGCGCACGGCGGTCATCACCTCCTGGATGCCGCTGATGCCGTAGGCGCCGTCGCCCTGGAAGGCGAAGACCGGGGTGTCGGGACAGCCGATCTTGGCGCCCATGGCGGCGCCGTAGGCGAATCCGCAGTTGCCCCAGCTCAGAGCGGAGATGTGTTGGCGCGCGCCGCTGAACTTGAAGTAGGCATTGCACATGGAGCTGTTGTTGCCGATATCGGTGGCGATGATGGACCCGGCCGGAATGGCCTTGGCCAGCTCGGCCAGGAAGCGCCGTGGGTGCATCAAGGCGTTGGTGGATGACGACCACCCCGCCAACTCCTCCTCCCAGGCGGCCTTGGCGGCGGCGATCTCTTTGAGCCGTGCTGCATCCTGTCCGCGGTCGGGGGTGACGGCGCGCAGTTGCCGCAGCAGTTGGGCGCTGAAGGTCTTGACGTCGCCGCAGGAGGCCACATCCACCCGCTTGCTCAGCCCCAGCGCGGCCACGTTGACGTCCACCTGGATGATCCTGGCCTTTTCCGGCCAATAGTTCATGTCGTACTGGGGCAGGGTGCCGAAGGGACCCAAGCGGGAGCCCAGGGCCAGCACCACGTCGGCCTCGGCGATGGTGCGCATGGCCGCCTTGGAACCGCAGTAGCCGATGGGTCCCACGGCCAGGGGGTGGCCGGCGGGAAAGGTGTCGTTGTGCAGGTAGGAGTTGACCACCGGCGCGGTGAGATACTCTGCCAGTGCCTGGACTTCGGCCAGGGCGTCGGCCTGGGAAACGCCGCCCCCGGCCAGGATCACTGGGCGCTTCGCGTCGGCCAGCAGACGGGCGGCCTGCTCCAGCGCTTCGAGATCGCCGGGACCGCGGTTGATCATGGGTGTGGCATAGATGTCGTCTTCACACAGGCCGTAAAAGTAATCCCGGGGGATGTTGAGCTGGGTGGGTCCGCTGAAGTTCTTGGCCATGTAAAAGGCCCGGCGGGTCAGCTCGGCCATGCGCTCGGGACGGTTGACGCGCACCTGGTAAACGGTCTGGCGCTGAAACATGGCCATCTGGTCCAGTTCCTGGAAACCGCCGGTGCCGATGCCCAGGGAACCGGTTTCCGGGGTGATGGCCACAACAGGCGAGTGGGCCCAGTACGCGGCTGTCATGGCCGAGACGAAGTTGGCGATGCCTGGGCCGTTCTGGCCAATGCAGGCCTGGGGCCGCCCGGTGACCCGCGCAAGGCCGTCCGCCGCATGACAGGCGGCCTGCTCATGGGCCACCGGCACGAACCGGATGCCGGCGGCGGGAAATAGATCCAGGGCGTCCATGTAGGCACTGCCCACAATGCCGAAGACGGTATCCACCTTCTCGGCCACCAATGTTTCGACAAGAGCTTCGGAGGGGGTCATTTTTTGTTTCATTATCGCGTTCTCCTTTAGTATCGGCGTTCGTGATTTGGGTGATTTGATGTTGTAAAAAAGAGTTTAAAGTTTTAAGTTTAAAGCAAGGTATTCTGTCATTGGATGGTTTGTTCTTTCGACACAGGTCGGTGTATTGTATGCGAACCGTAGAATCGATATTGCTCCTCGCATTAGACGCTGTATTTCTGTCATTAGTAGTGCCGCGCGTATTTTCAGTGATGCTTTGAGGTGGCCGAACAACACGTCCAGCAAAACACAAGAAGCGCGCTGGGGGAGCCGTGTTGGCACCGCGCAACGCCGGCAGAGCCTGGCACATGACCCATCGAATCCCGCTTATATTCAGCCTCCCAATAAAAGCGCATTGCCATCATCTTCCACATCCCGCCCGCGATTCTACTATCCTGATCATTTTTGCTTCACACTTCGCCGTAATCACCCCATTATCTTCCATCCCACATTCCCACATACCCACCACACCATACAATCGACAGCATTCCTCGCTTTAAACTTTAAACTTAAAACTTTAAACGCATCACCAAACAGTTCTCTTTTTCACACTTAGCTTCATTACTTCTCCAACGCTCTTCAACGCTCCAACTCCCTCCCCATCGCCCTAACCATCAACCATTCGTAAATCCGCGGGCTGAGTTTTTGGATAATTCGGGTCAGGTGGCCGATGGGGGTGAGGATCAACAGGCGCCGGTGGTTGCGGGCGGCTTGGTAAACTTGTTCGGCCACCTGTTCGGGGGTGGCGGGTGTGCCGGCGGTGGTTTGGGGGTGGCGCGTGATGGTGCCGTCGCCGTCCAGGGCCGCGCTGCCGATGCCGGTGGCGGTGAAGCCGGGGCAGACCAGCAGAATCTCCACGCCACTGCCGCGCAGTTCGCTGCGCAGGGAATCGAACAGGCCGTGCAGGGCGTGTTTGCTGGCGGCGTAGGCGGTGCGGCCATAGAGGGGTGAAAAGCCCGCCAGGGAGCTGATGGTGATGACCAGGCCGCGCCTGCGGCGCAGAGCGGCCAGGGCCGCCTTGGTGCCGTAGAGGGGGCCGAAGAAGTTGACGGCCATCACCTTGTGAAACACCGATAGCTGGGTGTCGGCAAAGGCGGCCCGGGCGCTGATGCCGGCGTTGTTGATCAGCACGTCGATGTGGCCCCAGTGGTCCAGCACCGCTTCGATGGCCGCGATGGTGGAGCGCGGGTCGGCCACGTCGCAGGCGAGGGCCAGCGTTTCGGGGCCTTCGGCGGCCAAGACCTCGGCGGCAGCTTGCAACGCTTCGGTTTTGAGATCCAACAAGGCGACTTTGGCGCCGGCGCGGGCGAAGCGGCGGGCAAAGGCCAGGCCCATGCCGCCGGCAGCGCCGGTCACCACCACCACCCGGTTTTTGAAATCACGCGGTTTGCGCAGCATGGCGACGTTGCTCCAGGAAGTATTCGAAGGTTTCGCGGGTGCTCTTGCGCGGCTTGTACCCATAGATCTCCTTGAGCCGGCGGTTGGCCAGCACGGGACGGTAGCGCAGGAAACCCACCTGCTCGGGGCCGTACTGGGTCAGGCCGAGCCGCTTGCCCACCCGCAGGGCGGCGGTGACCAGTCCCACCGGCAGGGCGAGGTACCGTTTTCCCAGGCGGCGCGCGATCTCCGGCAGGGTCATGGCACCGTCGCCGGCCAGGTTGTAGATGCCGCTGCCGCCTTGGAAGATACCTTGGCGGATGGCGCCCACCACGTCCTGGTCCCAGATGAAGACAAAGGGGCTGTCGGCCCCCTTGAGGCCGATGATGCGCGGCTGGTCGAACAGGTTGGTGATCTGGTTGCGGGCGGTGGCGCCCAGGATGGTGCCGGAACGGAAGATCAACTGCTCCAGCTCGGGGTGCTCCACGCGGGAGCGGGCCAGCATCTCTTCCACGAGGCGCTTGTGGTGGGCGTAGGCGAACTCCGGATTGCCCCGCACGGGGGTGTCTTCGTCGATCCAGGCCGGATTGTCGGCGTGGTAGCCGTAGGCCGCGCCGCTGGAGGTGTAGATCAGCTTGCGCACGCCGGTTCGGGTGCAGGCCGCCAGCACGTTGGCCGTACCTTCCACGTCCACTTTGTATTCCAGGCGGCGGTCCGATTGCTTGCCGGGGGTGACCACCGCCGCCAGGTGCACCACCAGTTCGGTTTTGAATCGGGCCATGTGATCGCCCAGTGCGGGGTCGCAGATGTCGGCGGCCAGGTATTGCACGCCGGGCAGGCGCGCCTCCTCGGGCACCGGGCGCAGATCGGCGGCCACGATGGTTTCCAGTCCTCCGGGGTCGGCGGCCAGGGAGCCGATCAACTGGCGTCCGATATAACCGCCGGCGCCGGTGACCAGAATGTGTTTGAAAAGGGGTTGCTGTTCTTCGTTCATGGGAGCGCCTCCGCGACTACAGGTTTCAGGGGCCGGCGGGACCAGAAGAAGGCCACAGTCAGGCCGGAGATAATGTGCCAGATGCCCCACCAGCCGGCGATGATGGCCATGCCCCCCAGGCCGCCGAAGAATTGGAAGATCAACACCAGGGCCAGGGCCGAGTTCTGGATGCCCACTTCGATGGCGACCGCCCGGCGGTCCCGTTCCTCCAGGCCGCAGCAGCGGGCGGCGCCGTAACCCAGGGTGAGGGCCAGGGCGTTGTGCACGAATACGCCGAAGGCCACCAGCCCGATGGCCTTGACGAAGTTTTGCCAGTTGGCGCCCAGGGTGACGGCCACGAACAGGCAGAAGATCACCACCGAGATGGCCTTGAACGGTTTGCGGATCTTGTCGGCCAGGCGGGGGTAGAAGCGAGAGGTGATCAACCCCAGGACCAGGGGAATGCCCAGGATCACCACGATGGTCTGGAACACGTCCAGTGGGTTGAGGGCGACCCGGCGCAGGATGGCGTGGGTGGCCGGGTTGAGGCTGCCCCACAAGGCCAGGTTAAAGGGCGTCATGAAGATCGCGGCGGCCGTGGAGACCGCCGTCATGCTGACCGACAGGGCCGGGTTGCCGCGGGCCAGGTAGGTCATCACATTGGAGAGATTGCCCCCCGGGCAGGAAGCCACCAGCATCATGCCCAGGGCCATGGAGGCGGTCACGGGCAGCACCAGGGTGAGCAGGAAGGTGAAGGCCGGCAGCAGGATGAACTGCGCGCCCAGGCCGATGGCCGGCCCCTTGGGCGATCGGATCACCCGTTTGAAGTCCTCCAGTTTCATATCCAGCGCCATGCCGTACATCATCAGGCCGATGACCGCGTTGAGCGCCAGGAGACCACTTTCATTGAAGTTGAGGCGGATCTGATCGATGGCGGCTGCGTCCATGGGACCTCCGGGGCCGGCTGCGCCGGCCGTTTTCAGTTTTAAGTGTTAAGTGGTTAAGTGGAGGTTTGGTTCCTTTCATGCGCTTGTTCCAATGATGCTCTGATGCCTTTTCGAGTTATTCGCCTTCCGGTTCCTGGTGCATGGCTTTGAAGTGCATCAGGCCGGGGGCCATCATGTGGGCTTCGGCATTGACGTCGCAGTGGATCACGGCGCATTTGCCGGCGGCCAGGGCACGGGTGAGGGCGTCGCGCAAGGATTCGGGCGAATCGGCGCGGGCGCCGAAGGCCCCCATGGACTCGGCCAGCCGATCCCAGGCGATCTCGCCCAGGTCGGTGTTGATGGTGCCCTTGCGGTCTTCACCCAGGGCGGTCTGGAACATCTCCTTGACCGGCTCGAGGGCGAACATCTGGTTGATCTTGACCATGCCCCACGCCTTGTCGACCAGCACCAGGAAGATCACCTTGTAGTTGCAGCGCACGGCGGTTTCGATCTCCTGCATGTTGAAGCCCATGGCACCGTCGCCGATCAGGCAGTAGACCTGCTTGTCGGGCCGGGCGGCGGCCGCGCCCAGGGCCTGGCCCACGCCGGCGCCCAGGTGGCCCATGTGAGGGGTGCTCAGCTGGGTGTTGGGGGTGAGCAAGGCGGTGTAGAAATTGCCCCAGACGGCGGTGTTGCCGCCGTCGAACACCACCACGGCGTCGTCGGCGAACGTTTGGCGGCAGATGTGGGGCACGTGGCAGGAGATCATGGGCTCGGCCGGCACTTCCAGCATCTGGTCCAGGGCGGCGCGGTCCTTGGCCAGCTGGTCCGCCAGTTCCACCACCCGGGTCTGGCGCGCCGCCAGATCCATGGCGCCGCTGCGTGTGCGCAGGGCGTCTGTGAGCAGTTGCAGGAACAGCCCTGCGTCGGCCACGATGGCCACGTCGTTGGGACGGTTGCGGGCCAGGCGCGATTCGTCGATATCCACCTGGATGAAGATCTGGTCGGCGGTTTTGGCCCAGTAGGGGGCCTTGCCCCACCAGTCGGTTTCGCCCAGGTCGGAGCCCAGGCAAAGGCACACATCGGCTCTGTTGCGCAGGGCGGTGTTGGCCTCGATGTGCACCATGGGCCAGGCCAGCTCATGACGTTCGTCCAGCACCCCGCGACCGGCCCAGGAGGTGGTCACCGGTGCGTGGAGCAGCTCGGCCGTTTCGCGCAGCGCGGCGAAGGCGCCGGCGTGGATGATGCCGCTGCCGGCGTGGATCATGGGCAGCTTGGCCTTGGCCAGCAGGTCCGCCGCCCGGTCGACCAGTTCCGGCAGGGGCGCCAGGGGGCGGGTGTTGCGGTACTGGGAGGGTTGCTGGATGGGCACCGTCGGGCAGGGCCCGTTGATCAGGTTTTCCGGCACGTCCAGGTGCACCACGCCGGGCCGCCCCTGGTAGCATTGGCGCAGGGCCGTGCGCAGCAGTTCGGGGATCCGCTCGGCATAAGCGCAGGTGGCAGACCACTTTGCCATGGCGCGGATCACCCCCACATGATCGAAGCATTGGTAAGCGCCGCCCCTGTCCGGGTAGGCGATGCCGGTGCGCCGCGAACTGGTGATCAGCAGCACCCGGTTGCCCTCCACATTCTCCACCGCCACCCCGGCCAGCATGTTGGCCACCCCCGGACCGTTGCTGGCGATGCACACCCCCAGCTTGCCGCTCATGCGGGCATAGGCGCCGGCCATATGGGCCGCCACCGCCTCGTGGCGCGGGGTGATCATCTGCATGCCCTCTTCCACGCAATGGGCGAACAACTGCAGATAGGTACCGTCGACGATGCCGAAGAACTTGTCGACTCCTTCGGCCTTGAGCATTTTAGCGATGATCTGACCGCCCGTGGCGGTTTCCTTTGAGCTGGTCATGAAGCACCTCCTCTTCTTAGTGTTTGGGGACGTTCTTCTGCCCGGATCGGCCGCAGCATGCGGTGGATCATTGCGGTGGTGCGGTCGATGAGTGTCGTTACGACCGGTGGATCCAGCTCCCCGGTGATTTCCAGATACTCGCGCAATCGGATCTGGAAATGGCCGGGCACCAGGGAGGTCATGAAAACAATGTAAATGCTGTTGATGGCAAAGGCGGCCAGGTTCACGTCCAGGTCGTCCCGGACGATGCCCGCCGCCATGTCCCGCTGGAGCACCTGCTTGAGGTGATCGGCGGTATAATTCTCCACCTCCCGGGACAGTTGCTCGGAAAAGCGTGTCATGCCGGCGGAGGCGACGTTCGTATAGAGGATCAGGTATTCGGGGTGGTCGGCAACGAACGCCGCGCCGTTACGGAAAATGTGATCCACCTGGCGGTACACGTCCCAGGCGGGATCCATGGTACCGTAAACCGCCTGCCGGGAACGCTCCAGGCCGTCCCGACAAACGTAAAGGTAGAGCTCTTCCTTGCTGTCGAAATAGTTGTAGAGCGAGCCTTTGGCAATGCCCGCCCGCGCGGCCAGAGCGGCCATGTCGGTCTGGTTCAGTCCCCGCTCGGCGAACATCCGGGCCGCTTCGCGCAACAGCCGCTCCCGTTTGTCCGTCGCAATTTTATAAAGGGTATTCTTGGGCATATTGCCTCCTGCACGATTATGACTGACCAGTCAGTCATAGTGTAAGCGCAGGTTGTTTCTGCCGTCAAGAAAATTTTTCGCAAAGAAAAAAGAGGGCCGCGTTCCTCCGGGCGCTACCACCGATTCAGGTGTGTCTCGATTCGTGCCCAGAAGCGGTCCACTTGTGCCGAGGTAAGCGATTCGCTTTTGTAGAGAGATACCATTCTGAAGCGGCAGCGGGGGGCGCAGGGCTTGATGATGGCGGTCCTGAGCACCCGTTTGAGCGGCTGCCACAGAATCAGCCGGTCGACCCACCAGGGGGCTCCGAGGGTGGTGACGACCAGCGTTTCGCGCAGGCGATGCAGGCGGGGCTTGATCGGTCCGAAGCCGGCGGAGTGGTCGTCGGCCACGCCGGGAACCCACACCCGGTCGAACCAACCTTTGAGCACCGCCGGGCAGCCGAACCACCAGGTGGGAAAGACGAAGACGATGGCCTGGCTGCGGAGCAGGCGGGTCACTTGGGATTGGACCGCTTTGGTGTCGTAGGTCCCCTCGTAATAGCCGGCGCGCTCGGTTACGGTCATGGCGGCATCGAACCGCTCCGCATAGAGGTCTTCCAGCACCACATCGTGGCCGCGTTCGGTCAACCGCCGGACCACCCGCCGGGTCAGTGTGGCGCAGAGACTTTCCTCAAGGGGGTGGGCCGTCACCACCAGACAGCGCATCGCAGTCGCCTCCTGTTTTCGTTTGCCCCACCAGACGCCCGGTGAGATAGGTGCCCAGGATGAAGAGATCGCGGATGGGATGACGGTGTTGGGAGCTGCGCTGGAAGAGCAAATTGGCCTGGGCGGTGAACAGATCGTCCGGACTGTTGTAGAGCAGCACCAGGCAGACATCGGGCAAGGCCTGGAAACGATAGCGACGGTCGTAGCCGGGGTCCGATTCCGGTTGGCCGTCGAGGGCGGCCACGGCACGATCCAGGGCGGGCAGGTCGGCGCCGAAGTGCTGGGCAATGGTTTTGTGGGTGTTGTTGGCGAAGTTGACGGCCAGGGGGCCTGCTCCGGGCAGCTCGCGGAACGAACACCAGTCGCCGCGGTCGATCTCTTCCTCCGGCGCGGCGGCCGGCAGGCGGCGGAGCAGGAGGTCGACCATTTCCGTTGGAGCGCAGCCGTCCTGATCGAGCCACCGGTCGCCATGGCGTCGGTAGTGCCGGTCGAAAAAACGGACCAGCGGTTCGCACGGCGCCGCTGCGCGCGTCGCTACGGACTTCATGGGTCGCCGTCCCCAATAGATTTGATTTGTTCCAGCAACGTGTCGCGCTCGTCCTCCAGCGCCAGCAGGGCTGCCATCTGGGGCGGCTTGATCGAGTGGGCAGGCATCCGCCGCTGGGCTTCGGCCAGTTCGGATTCCACCCGGGCCAGGCGATTGCGCAGTGTTTCGATGGTTTTGGATGTCGTTTTCATGGTGTCAGTATTCACTGATCCGCTGTTGCATGCCTTGACTCAAGTCAAGCAGCTGCGAAAAATCGCGATCGCATCCGCGCCGCGGGCATGGTGCGGCGCCAACCGGCAGCGGTGCCTTGGAACGGGCCGTTTCAATTGTTGCGCCTTGCGGCCCAATGCTGCGCAATGACGAGAGCCGGCGCTTCGGCGCCGATTTCCCGTACCACGGCGAACCGGCTGCCGTCGGAGTGCGTGTCGTAGCGCCGCACCAAATAGAGACCCAGGTGCTTCCAGTCGAACAACTTGACCGGGGCCGCCAGGCCGATGGCGGGACGGGTGGCCACCTTGACGCTCATCAATCCGGTTTTGGTGGCATAGAAAAGTTCGGCGCCCTTGGGGTGCCACCGCGGATACCCGCCGCCGTCCATCGACACCTGCCATTCGCCCGCGCCCTCGGGGAAAGGCCGCAGGTACACCTCCCATTTGCCCGACCGGTTGGACATGAAGGCCAGGTGTTTGCCGTCGGGGGAAATCTGCGGCATGGCTTCATCGAAGGGGGTTCCCAGAAACAGCACCGGCTGCGCATCATCCGCGGGCGATTTTACTGCAAGGGGTTGATAGTAAATGTCGCGCCCCGTGCGAGGAGTGATCATATGAAAGGCGACCGCGCCGGCCGCCGCCGACCAGTGCGGATGGGCCGCTTCCGCGCCCACCAAGCGTTGCGGCGAAGCTTCCGGGTCCATGCTTTTGCGGAAGATTTCGCTCGCACCATCTCTTTCCGAAGTAAAAAGCAGGGTTCTGTCATCCATCCATGCGGGTTCCGCATCCCGCGCCGCCGCGAAGGTGAACCGCGTCCGGACACCGCGCTGGGTATCGATCATCCAAATGTCTTCAAAGCTTTTTTGGAAGGCATCCATGGCCAGCATGCGGCCGTCGGGCGAAAGGGCGATGCTGCCGATCTGGGTGGCGGCGAGCGGCTTGCCGATGGACGATTGCACCTCCCCCTTGCGGTCGACCCAGACGATCTCCTGGCTCGTGGCAGAGGCTTCCAGATAGACGAAAGTGCCGTCGGCGGCGCTGCTGGGCCACACGGCGTCCACCGCCGCCAGGAATGGCTCGCCGGTCGCCTTGCCCCCGGCGGCGGAAAAAGGCAGGGCCCAAATGGTAAAATCGCCTGCCAACCCGCGTTGATAAAAGATGTGCCCGGAGGACGAGTAGATCGGATTGGAACAGATCTCCCCCTCACAGCGCATCAGGGATCGCGGGTCGCCATCGGCCGCGATTTGCAGTTCGGAAGCGCCATCCGGCGTCACGGCGATGAGCAGCAGGGTTTGACCGTCGGGAAGGTAGCTCGGGTTTTGGTGGGTCACACCCGGCGTTGTCTCCGGAAGAAGATGTTTTTCGGGTGTTCCGCCGTCCTGGGAGACCCGCATCAGACCCATGGCCCGGGTCCAGTCGCCGCCCCACACATCGAAGACGATTTGTCCCCGGCCGCCCCAGGTGGCGCTGCCGGCGAACCCCCAACCGGGCACCGCGCAAATCAAGGTGCTGCCGCCGCCTTTCGGCGGAGTCTTGCGCAGATACCTGCCCATTTCCGTGAGATAGCCGATATACCGGCTGTCCGGAGACCAGAAGGGTTGCTCGCAAACCTCACGGGCATCGTCAATGGCCCAATCCGCGCCGCTTTCAAGGTCCATCACGCGCAGAATTTCTTCCTGCACATAGGCGATCATGCGGCCATCGGGAGATATCGCCGCAGCGCCGCCGGCATAGCCCCCCTCCATTGCGACCATGGGTATGCGAAAGGTGCGCGGGACGGCCGGTGCCGGCCCGGGCTGAAAGTAAAACACCCGCCAGGAGGCAAGGGCAAGGGCGAGGAGGAGCAAAGCAACCCCTGCGATGGCCATGCCCCGCCACCGGCCGGCGGCGACCCGCGCCGGGACGGCAGTGGCGGCCCCTGTCACCGGCTTCTGGGATGCGGCCGCCCGCAGATCGTTCCAAATGTCCCGTGCGGTCTGATAACGGTTGCGCGGATCCTTTGCCAGACATTTACCGAGAACGTGGGCCAGCAGGGGCGGAAGCCCGGGCCGGCGCGTTTCGATGGGCTCGGCCTCGTCGCGGGTCAGAACCGCCAGCAGCTGCTGAAAATTGGCACCCCGGAAAGGCTTTTCGCCGCACAACGCCTCCCACATCACCACCCCCAGGCTGAACAGATCGCTGCGCTGGTCCAAGGTTTGCCCCGATGCCTGCTCCGGGCTCATGTAAGACGGCGAGCCCATCACCGTACCCACCTGGGTCAGTTCGGGCGCCGTGCCCCGCGCCTCCCGCTGGATGCGCGCCAGCCCGAAATCGAGCAACTTGGGCAGCCCTTCCGGTGTGACGATGATGTTCGCCGGCTTGATGTCGCGGTGAATGATGCCGTTCTCGTGGGCGTGGGCCAGCGCATCGCAAATAGGGATGAAGTACTTGAAAAAAAGCGACAGATCCAGGCCGCCCCTGGGCAAAAGATCCTTGAGCGGCTTGCCCTTCACATACTCCATCACAATGAAGGCAATCCCATCGGTCTCCTCCACGGCATACACCGTGGCGATGCCCGGATGGTTGAGCCGCGCCGCGGCCTCGGCCTCCACGCGAAAGCGGGCCAAAGCCGCCGGATCGCCGCCCAGGGTCTCGGACAGGATCTTGATGGCCACCATACGCTTGAGCCGGGTGTCCTCCGCAAGGAAGACCGACCCCATCGTACCGCTGCCCAAGGATTTGACAATCCGATATTGAAGCAATTGGCGCTGTTGTATCATTGAATGGTCGCGGCGGCGGTCAGGTGAAGGTTAAAAGAAGCTTCCGGGGCCACCCCCCACCCTAAGGGCTCGTGAAACAATAAGTTCGCATTTCAAGCGCCCGGATTCAGGTCGGATGGCTTTTATCAGCGGATTCTTAACTGGAGGCATAGCGCTCACCTTCCATAAAAGCCCCATTCATCCGGCCACCCTTAATTATACCGCATCTCCCTTCTCGTCAATCCATCCTCCCCGCCCGATAGAGCGAATGTTCTTTGTATACCTGCATTGCGATCATATCGTCATCCGCTGAACATCGCGTGATTCGAGCAGCACCAACCCGCTGACATTGGCCATGGGGGTGGTTGTACCATCGCCGTGGCGGCCCTCCCATTGCATATCCCATCCGGCAATAGCGAACAGCTTTGCCACATCGATGCCGAAACCGGACATGGAGGGTCGCGCCACCTGCGGGTGGCGGCATTGCGCGGGCGATGCGAGGGCCGCGCAGTCCGGGTCGGCATGGCAGAAAACGGCCTTGCAAGATCCACCGGCAAAGGCCAGGGCCTTGCGATACCCGGTTTGAAGGGCCTTGTGCTCGATGGCCGCGGCGGTTTCCTGTAGCAGTTGAAAAACCTGCCGCCGCTCATCGGAAAATAGGGCGGCGGAGGGGACATCGATTTTGAAAAAGAGCGCCCGGGGGTGCGCCGCGGCCCATTTTAGAAACCCCGACGGTCCGGGGGTGTGGGGCGGGCAGTGGATGGATCGGCCGTACTGTTCGCACTGCGGTTGGCGACAAAAGGCGGCGAAGCGGTCTTCGACACCGATGTCGCG
Organism: Desulfatitalea alkaliphila; assembly: GCF_022968795.1. Lineage (GTDB taxonomy): Bacteria > Desulfobacterota > Desulfobacteria > Desulfobacterales > Desulfosarcinaceae > Desulfatitalea > Desulfatitalea alkaliphila. The sequence continues at coordinate 56,092 of NZ_JALJRB010000024.1, read as the reverse complement.
GGTGGAAACGATCACCGCATCGCTTGCGCCGTTCCTGCGGGCGTATGCCACCAGGTCCTGTTCGTCCTTGCAGGTCGGCATGTTCACCCTCCTTGGTTTCGCGGCCGTGCCGTTTTCTATCACCGTGGTTAGTCCATATTGCTTTCATAAGCCGCGTCGGCACTGTCTGGCAAGTCTTGCGGCGTGGGACGATGTCTACCTGATCAAAATCCTTTCCACTTGATTTCTAAAGGCAACTGCCCTGCCAACCAACTCTCCCCCCCCCCCCACACACATCTAAACGTCAGAATTCATTAACTTAAAACTTAACACTTAAAACTGCCCGCCAGAGCCCACGGCAACGGACGCTCATTCCAAACCCAGGGTGCCCCCGGGATTCATGATGTGGTGGGGATCGAAGTGGTTTTTGAGAACGCGCAGCACGGCCATCTGTTCTTTGCCCAGGTGCTGTTCCATCATCGGCCCCATCATTTTGCCCACGCCGTGATGGTGGCTGAGCGATCCGCCGCAGGCCGCGATGCGTTGGATGATGCTGCGCTGAAAAGCCTGGTAATCCTCTATTTCGGGCAGGGGGGTGATGAAGATGAAGTAGAGATTGGTGCCCTGGGGGTAGAAGTGGGAGGCGTGGGTGAGGCAGAGGGTGCGGGGACGGGCGGTGATGGCCGCTCGTACCCCGGCATGAACGTGTGCGAGCCGATCCCAGGGTACGGCGGTTTCCAGGGTGTCGATGAGGATGCCCATGTCGAAAAGATCGTCGCGCAGGTAGGGGTCCAGGAAGCGGGTTCGGGCCCAGCGCCGCGCCGGGTAGCCGCTGAGCCAGCGGCCGCCCAGGCGGCGGCAGATGCGACCGCTTTGGCGCGCCACGTGGCGGGCGAAGCCGGGTTCACCGTCGCTTTGGCCGATGAGCAGGCTGCGCTGCCGTGCAGGCAGACCGCCCAGGCGCAGCAGCTTGTCGACCAGGGGATGGCCCAGGCCGTACATCTGCAGGGCGGCCTCGGTTTCGGCGCCATCGGAGATGCGCAGCATGGCGGGGCGGCCGAATTCCCCCTGGCTGATCTCGCGGGCGGCCAGCACCGCGGTTTCCCAGGTGGGCAGCATATAGGCGAAGCAGCGGCGGGCGCGGGGACGGTGGCGAAAGACTTTGAGGGTGGCGGCCACCAGCACGCCCAAGGCCCCTTCGCTGCCCTTGAGGATGTCGTTGATCTTGGGGCCGGTGGCGCTGGCCGGATACTCGGCGGTGGTGATGGTGCCGGCCGGGGTGACACAGGTCTGGCTGAGCACCAGGTCGTAAATGTCGCCGTAGTAGGTGGATTGCTGGCCGGCGCCCAGGGTGGCGATCCAGCCGCCGACGGTGGAATATTCGAAAGATTGGGGAAAGTGGCCGCCGGTGTAGCGCCGGCGGGCGCCGAAATGCTCGGGGGCGCGGCGCAGGTAGTCTTCGTAAGCCGGCCCGAAGAGGCCCGGTTCCACGGTGATGGTCTGGTTGGTCTCATTGAAGGCCAACACCCGGTGCATGTGGGTGGTCATCGCCAGGGTGACCCCGCCGAGCGCCGGACGCACCCCCAGGGTGACGGAGGAGCCGCCACCGAAGGGGGTGACGGGAATGCGCGCCTGGTGGCAATAGCGCACGATGGTGACCACATCCTCCCGGTGGCGCGGGTGCAGCACCAGGTCGGCGACGGCCCGGGGCTGTTGCCGCCGCAGTTGGAGGATCTCCTCGGCCGACTGGCCATGGGCGAAGCGCAAGCGGGCGAAGGGATCGGTCTGCGCGTTTTCGGGACCGACGATGGCGCTCAGCCGCTCGATGTGTTCGGCCGCCAGGCGGGGACCTTCGGGGGGCGCAATGGTTTCAAGGCCGGTGTGCCGCGGCTGTTGCCAATCCTCACGACGCAGGCCCAGTCGGGCCTGCAGATAGTCGAGCAGGGCCGGCTTGGGGTGGTGAAAGCGGTCGGGCGCGCCCCATTTGAAGATGGAGCGGTAGCTGCCCGGGGGGGGTGGCTGCTTCAACCAAGCCGGTGGGTTGGCGGATGGGGACACGGCGCGGCTCCTTGTCGGTTGGGGTGCATGGGGACCATGAACGCTTGGCATCAGGATGCCATCTTTTGCCAAAGAGTTCAAAGTGGAAAGCGCGCAGGAAGGAGTGGGCGCAATTGGAATAAAATGTTATGTAATGCAAAAAGCCACTAAGCAATTCGTTGTCAAAGGATAAAGGACGGGTTGCAATGAAGCGGCCGACGTTCCGCTTCGATGGGCAATGGTTTTTTTCAAGGCGACGGAGCTTTCATGCCTCTTCCTAAAAGCTGCGACCTGGTGATTGTCGGCGGCGGCATCACCGGGGCGGGCATTTTTCATGAAACCACACGGTTGGGCCTCAAGGTGCTGCTGCTGGAGCGGCACGATTTCGCCTGGGGCACCTCCAGTCGATCATCCAAATTGATCCACGGCGGGCTGCGCTATTTGAAAGAGGGACAACTGCGCATGACCCGTGATGCGGTGCGGGAGCGGGAACGCTTGCTGCAGGAAGCCCCCGGCCTGGTGACCCCCGTGGCGTTCATCGTGCCGGTTTACAAGGATCGTGGCCCGGGCCGCTGGATGCTGGAGGCCGGGCTTTCCATCTACGACTTGATGGCCCAAAAGCGGCAGCACCAATACCTGGACCAGGCGGCGCTGCTGGAGCGGGTTCCGTTCATCGAACGCCGCGCCCTGACCGGCGGCTATGCCTTTTGGGACGCCCAGGTGGACGATGCCCGCCTGGTGTTGCGCCTGATCGCCGAAGGGCGCGCGGCCGGCGGACTGGCCCTCAACTATACCGAAGTGGTGCTGGTCAACCGCGACGCCAAGGGCAAGGTGGCGGGGGTGACGGTGCAGGATGTGGAGACCCGCGAAACCCGACCCCTGGAAACGGCGGCGGTGATCAACGCCACCGGCTGCTGGGCCGACGGCCTGCATCCCCAAGATCACGGTAAGCGGCAACTGCGACCGTTGCGGGGCAGTCACCTGATCTTTCCCAGGGAGGCGCTGCCGGTGCAGTGCGCCGTCTCCTTCATGCACCCGGCGGACCAGCGGGCCATGTTCGTGGTGCCCTGGGAGGGGGTGGTGCTGGTGGGGACCACCGATCTGGATCACAACGATGATTTGGACATGGAACCGGCCATTACCCCGGCCGAGGCGGACTACCTGATAGAGGGCGTGCGGGCCCTGTTTCCCTCCCTGGGGCTTTCCCTGAACCGCTGCATCGCCTCCATCGCCGGTTTGCGGCCGGTGATCGGCAGCGGCGGCCAACGCGCGCCCTCGGAGGAGTCCCGCGAGCATGACATCTGGGTGGACAACGGTTTGGTGACCATTGCCGGTGGCAAGCTGACCACCTACCGCCGGTTGGCCCTGGACGCCATCAAGGCCGCCCAGCCCTTTCTGCCGCCCATCGAACGCCCGGCAGCCGACAGCCCCGGGTTCACCACCCCGGCGGCACCCCCGCCGCCCCCGGTCGAGCTGGCGCAGGAGACCTGGCAACGGCTCTGGAGCCGCTACGGGCATGGCGCCATCGCCTTGGTCGAAAACGCTTCGCCCGACACCCTGCAACCCATTCCAGGCACCGGCACCCTGTGGGCCGAACTGCCCTATGCCGCCAAGCACGAGTGGGTGCGCCACCTGGAAGATCTGCTGCTGCGCCGCGTGCGCATCGGCCTGCTGCTGCCCGATGGCGGGCGCCGCCATATCGATCGTATCGGACGCCTTTGCCGGCCCGCCCTGGGATGGTCCTGGCGCCACTGGCGCCGAGAGCGCCGGCAATATCTGCTGCGCCGGCAGCAGATCCACGGTTTCCCCTGGCGCACGCCCCCAGCGGGGCGCATCAAGACGATTTGGCGCAAGTGGGTCACTCGTCTGCGGCGCAATCGCAACCCACAACCCGCACAATAGACACAGGCCCAACGGAACCGCCCATGCCCCCTTCGCGTGCCGCCGACCACATTCTCGCCATCGACAATGGCACCCAGAGCCTCAAAGCCATGGTGTTCGATCTCCAGGGCCGGATGAAGGCCAAGGCCCAGGTGCCCTTTGCACCCTATGTCGCGCCCCGACCGGGGTGGGCCGAGCAGGATCCGGACCTTTTCTGGAACGCCCTCTGCAAAGCGTGCCGCACCTTGTGGCACCAGGAGAAGGTTGACAAACAAGCCCTGGCCGGCGTGGCCCTGACCACCCAGCGGGCCACCGTGGTCAACGTAGACCGGGACGGCAACCCGCTGCGGCCGGCCATCACCTGGCTGGACCAGCGCAAGACCCGGGGGTTGCCGCCCCTGGGCGGCGTGTGGGGTTGGCTCTTTCGCCTGGCCGGCCTGCGGGGCACGGTGGAATACATCCGCGCCGAGGCCGAGGCCAACTGGCTCGCCCAGCACGACGGCGATGTGTGGCGCCGCACCCACAAATTCCTGCTGCTGTCCGGCTTCCTGACCCGGCGCCTGACCGGGGAGTTCGTGGATTCGGTGGGCTGCCAAGTGGGCTACATCCCCTTTGACTACAAACGGCTGCGCTGGGCCCGCACTTGGGATTGGCACTGGCGCTGTCTCTCTTTGGAGGCCGCCCGCCTGCCCACCCTGGTGCCGCCGGGCACCATCATGGGAACGGTCAGTGCCCAAGCGGCCGACCAGACCGGCCTGCCTGCCGGACTGCCCGTTGTCGCGGCGGCGGCGGACAAGGCCTGCGAGGTGCTCGGCTCGGGCGCCCTGGCGCCCCACATCGGCTGTTTGAGCTACGGCACCACCGCCACCATCAACGCCACCCACCAGCGCTACGTGGAACCGATCCGCCTGTTGCCGGCCTACCCTTCGGCGGTGCCGGGCCACTACAACGTGGAGGTGGAGGTGTACCGCGGCTACTGGATGGTGGAGTGGTTCAAGCAGGAGTTCGGCCAACTGGAGCAGGCGGCGGCCCGCACCCAGGGGGTGACCGCCGAGGCGCTCTTCGAGACGCTGCTGGAGCAAACCCCGCCGGGAGCCATGGGATTGCTGCTGCAACCCTACTGGAGCCCGGGACTCAAGTTCCCGGGGCCGGAAGCCAAGGGTGCGGTGATCGGCTTCGGCGACGTGCACACCCGGGCCCACGTCTACCGCGCCATTCTCGAAGGGTTGGCCTATGCCCTGCGGGAAGGCAAGGAGCGCCTGGAAAAGCGCACCCGCACCCCCATCACCATGCTGCGGGTCTCGGGCGGCGGCTCCCAGAGCGACCAGGCCCTGCAGATCACCGCCGACATCTTCGATCTGCCCACCATCCGGCCCCATTTGTACGAGACCGCCGGATTGGGTGCCGCCATCGACGCCGCCGTGGGGCTGGGCCTCCATCCCGATTTCACCACCGCCGTGCAGGCCATGACCCACACCGGCGCCCTGTTCGAACCCAACCCGGTGCACCAACGCACCTACGACCGCCTCTACAAGGAAGTCTACCGCCAAATGTATCCCCGCCTGCGGCCGCTGTATGAAAAGATAGGGGAGATTACGGGATATCCGGGGGGCGATCCGGTGTAAGCGATCGTGTAACGTTAATACGCCGTTGGCTTGGTTTTATTAAGGGTTTGAAAATATAGAGTTTTAAGTGTTAAGTTTTAAGTTGAGGAATGCTATCGATTAGAGGGGGTTGGGGCGGGCGGAAAGATGTGAACTGCGCGTCATAGGTATTTCATCCAAATGGAAATCGGGATCGCTATCGGGATCGAAAAATTTGCAATGCCGCCGTGGCCAGTGAATTAAGGCAAAGACGATTTCGATCCCGATAGCGATTTCGATACAACAGAATCCCCGCCAGACAGTGAATACGCCTACCATAAAAGGGATTATTGCCAACGTAAAAGCGACATCGCTTGTTCCCGCACGGAGGCGGGTGGGGCGGGGGGTTGGGTGCTGCAATGCGTGCAGGTGCTTAGGGGCCGTTATGGGGTGGGCGCAGGGCGTTCGGCCCGCACTGTTTGAGCGCAGCGAGTTTGCGGGCCGCCCGGAGCCCACCCAATTACGGCCCCTTGGCGCCAAAACGCGCAGCACCCAACCCCCCGCCCCACCCGCCGGCACTCGTTCAATGCGCCATAAAATCGATAGAATTCATTAACTTAAAACTTAACACGCAAAACTTAAAACTGCCCGCCAGGGCTTAGTCAATCCGCGTCGGGTTGCAGACCATTGCGAGATGAAGGGCTCGCGTTGCAATGGTTCTTCTTTGGCGGTTGCTTGACCCTGAAATGGTGAACCGGTATAAGCGAAGCCACACGGATCGGCATCGAGACACCCATTGCAAAAGAAGGCGGGGGAAAAGACATGTTGAAAAAAGGGGGGGCGACCGCCCTGCGCTGGTACAACAAACTGGTGTTGGACCACCCGGTCCTGGTGATCGTCTGCCTCATGGCGCTGGTGGCCTTTCTGGGGTTCAAGGCCCGCGATTTCCGTATCGAGGCCTCGGCCGACACGCTGCTGCTGCAGGAAGACCCTGATCTGCGCTACTCGCGGCAAATCGTCGAGCGCTACGGCGTGGACGATTTTCTGCTCATCGCCTTCACCCCCGGCGACGGCGACCTGTTCTCCGATGCCACCCTGGCCGCCATCGGCAGCCTGCGCGATGAACTCGACGCCCTGCCCCGGGTGACCTCGGTGCTCACCTTGCTGGATGTGCCCCTGTTTCAAAGCCCGCCCCTCTCCTACGCCGAAGTGGCGGAAGGCATCCGCACCTTGCAATCGGAGGACACGGACCCCGCACTGGCGGCCCGGGAGTTTCAGGAAAGCCCCTTCTACCGCGACTTGATCGTCAGCGCCGATCTGCAGACCACCGCCCTGATCGTCAACCTGGAGACCGACACCACCTACCAGGACCTGATCGCCCAACGCCACCGCTATCACGACCTGCGGGCCGACAGAGGCCTGAGGGGCGCCGAGGCCGAGGCGCTGCGCGCACTGGACCGCCGAATCTCCGGCCGATTGGACAAAATGACGCTCGAGCAGAGTGAAACCATCGCCGCCGTGCGGGCCGTCATGGACGGCTACCGGGACCGGCATGAGCTGTTTCTCGGCGGGGTGAGCATGATCCAGAACGACATGATCGCCTACATTCGCAACGACCTGCAGATCTTCGGCGCCGGGGTGTTCCTGCTGCTGGTGGTGGTGCTCGGCCTGATCTTCCGGCGCCTGCTGTGGATCGTTCTCCCCATGTTGTGTTGTTTTCTGTCGGTGATCGCCATGATGGGTATTCTGGCCATTTTTCAATGGGAGGTGACGGTGATCTCCTCCAACTTCATCTCCCTGCAATTGATCATCACCCTGGCCATCACCATCCACCTGATCGTCCGCTACCGCGAGTTCCGCGGCGAGCACCCGGAGATGGACCATCGCACCCTGATCCGCGAAACGGTACGGGCCAAGTTCGTGCCATGCCTCTATGCCACCCTGACCACCATCGCCGGCTTCAGCTCCCTGGTGCTCAGCGGCATTAAACCGGTCATCGATTTCGGCTGGATGATGAGTGCCGGCCTGGTGCTCTCCCTTATCATGACCTTCATTCTTTTTCCGGCCACTGTCGTCCTGGCCGGCAAGCGCGTTCAGCGAACCGAATCGGCCAAGGCGCCCTTCACGCCGTTGCCCGCGCTGGCCCGCCTGACCCATCGCCACGGCACCGCCGTGCTGGTGATCGCCGGTGTGCTCTCCGTGCTGGCGATCGTGGGGCTCTCCCGGCTGCGGGTGGAGAACAGCTTCATCGACTACTTCAAGTCCTCCACCGAGATCCACCAGGGCATGAAACGCATCGACCAGAAACTGGGCGGCACCACGCCGCTGGATGTGATCGTGCAATTCGACCCGGTCGATCTGCGGCAGTTCGCCACCATGGACGAGGCGGAAGAGGACGACTTTCTCAATCCCTACGCGCAAAAGACCGAAACGGACTATGATCGCTACTGGTTCTTCGACGAGCGCCTGCGCACCATCGAAGATGTGCATGACTACCTTGAAGGGCTGCCGGAAACCGGCAAGGTGCTCTCCCTGGGAACCCTTCTGAAGATCGGCCGCATCCTGAACAACGACCAGCCCCTGGAAAGCATCGAAATGGCGGTGCTCTACGGCCGCTTGCCCGAAGAGTACCGGGACTTGATCCTGGCGCCCTATCTTTCCATCGAACACAACGAAGCACGCTACGCCATCCGCATCATCGACTCGCTGGAAACCCTGCAGCGCGACGCCATGCTCCAACAGATCCGCCACGACCTGGTGCACGAGGTCGGACTGCCCGCGGACCATGTTCACCTGACCGGCATGATGGTCCTGTACAACAACATGCTGCAAAGCCTCTTCTCTTCCCAGATCAAGACCCTGGGCATTGTGGCGCTGGCCTTGCTGGTGATGTTCCTGCTGCTCTTCCGCTCCATCAAGCTGGCCGTCATTGCCTTGCTGCCCAACCTCTTCTCGTCCGCCGTGGTGATCAGCATCATGGGGTGGCTGAACATCCCCCTGGACATGATGACCATCACCATCGCCGCCATCAGCGTCGGCATCGCCGTGGACGACACCATCCACTACATCCACCGCTTCAAGGAGGAGATCGTCAAAGACGGCGACTACCGGCAAACCATGCACCGTTGCCACGCCAGCATCGGTTATGCCGCCTACTACACCTCCATCAGCATCGTGATCGGATTTTCGATCCTGGTCTTCTCCAACTTCTGGCCCACCATCTATTTCGGCCTGTTCACCGGCCTGGCCATGATCGTCGCCCTGGTCGCCGCCTTGACCCTGCTGCCCCAACTGCTGATCGTCATCAAACCCTTCGGCCGGCCGACGGGGGAGCGAGTGGCTTGAGTGGGTCGGGTCGATTGGGTTGGTTGGGTGTTGGGCGGTGGCGGCAAATCGCTTGACAGGTGGGTTGCATACCGCCATACTTTTGCCACTTGTCAATGTCCTGTGCGTTCCTGTTCGTCGATGACAACCCCCCTGGACCGTAAAGGAGTGATCCCATGCGATGCAATTTATGCAAAACGGCCCTGGCGGCCGCGTGTGTTGTGCTGTTGGCCGGTGCGCCGGTTTGGGCGCAGAGTGTTAAAATCGGCGTGGCCGCGCCGTTCACCGGGCCGGCGGCCTCATACGGCGAAAACATCAAGTCGGGCGTGGAGACCAAGGTGGCCGAAATCAATGCCGGCGGCGGCATCAACGGCACGCCGGTGGAGGCGGTCTACTTCGATGAGCTGTGCGACCCCAAGGAGGCCGCCACGGTGGCTCCCCGCATCGTGCGGGACCGGGCGATCGTCGGCGTGGTAGGCCATGTCTGCTCGTCGGCCCATCTGGCGGCCCTGCCCAATTATGTGCGCTCCGGCATGCCGGTGATTTCCCCCACCGCCACCAATGTGACCATCGGCGAACAGAATGCCGACCGCGCCGGGCGGGTCTGGTCCTTCCGCAACGTCTACCTCGACGACTACCAGGGGCAGTTCCTGGCCCGCTACGCCAAGGAGGTGCTGGGGCTGGAACGCATCGCCGTGTTCTATGAAAACAACGACTACGGCATCGGCCTCAAGGACGCTTTCATCAAGGAAGCGGCCGCCGCGGGGCTGACCGTGGTGGGCAGCGAGGGGTATGTCAAGGGTGCCACCGACTTTACGCCCCAGCTGACCAAGCTGCGCGGGGGCAATCCCGACGGCCTGTTCATTTCGGGATACTACAACGAAGGGGCCCTGATCGCCGCCCAGGCGGCCAACCTGGGGATGCAGATAATCAAGTTCGGTGCCGACGGCCTGGACAACGTGGATTACATTGCGCTGGGCGGCGCGGCCGCGGACAACACTTACATGACCGTGCCCTTTCTGGCGGCCGCGGCGCCCGAGCAGGCCCAAACCTTCATCCGCACCTTCGAGGAGAAATACCGCCGCGATCTGGACTGGATGAGCGCCAACGCCTATGACGCCATGGGTATGTTCGCCGCCGCCGTGGCGGCCGTGGGCCCCGACCGGGCCAAAATCCGGGATTACCTGGCGGCCATCGACGCGCCGGAAAAGGCCTACGAAGGGATCACCGGCCCCACCTACTTCAATGCCAAGGGCGATCCGGAAAAGATGGCCTTCGTCAAGATGGTCAAAGACGGTAAGTTCACCGCCGCGCCGCAGCAGATGCGCTGATCCGGTCACGCGACACCGGGGCGGGCCACCGTCCACCCCGGCGTTTCCACCCGCGATTACGTGACGCCGACTGCCGGGAGTTCTCTGTGCTCGAACAGCAGCTCATCAACGGCCTGACCCTGGGACTGATCTACGCGCTGATCGCAGTGGGCTACACCATGGTGTACGGGGTGATTCAGCTGATCAACTTCGCCCACGGCGAGATTTACATGCTGGGGGCCTTTTTCTGTGTGACCCTGATCACCGCCGCGGGTCTGCCGTTTTATGTGGCCATGCTCATGGCGGTGGTGTGCTGCGCCATGTGCGGCATCCTGCTGGACATCATCGCCTACCGGCCGCTGCGCCGGGCGCCGCGCCTGGCGGCCCTGATCACCGCCATCGGCATGTCCATTTTTCTGCAGAACCTGGCCCTGATCATCTGGGGCAGCCGCTCCAAGCCCTTTCCCCGCACGGCGCTGCCCGGCTACCTGACGGAGCAGGCCCTCACGGTGGGGTCGGTGGGGTTGAGCTGGCTCCAGTTGTTCATCTTCGCCGTGGCCATCGGCATGATGCTGCTGCTCTACTTGGTGATTCAGAAAACCCGCATCGGCACGGCCATGCGCGCCCTGGCCCAGAACCGCACGGCGGCCGCCCTGATGGGCATCAACGTCAACCGGGTGATCTCTTTCACCTTCGCCCTGGGATCGGCCATGGGGGCGGTGGCCGGCATCCTGGTGGCCATCTACTACAACACCCTCTATCCCACCATGGGCTACACGGCCGGGGTCAAGGCCTTCGCCGCGGCGGTGCTGGGCGGCATCGGGTCGGTGCCCGGCGCCATGGCCGGCGGCGTGGTGCTGGGGGTGGCCGAGGCCCTGGGGGCGGGCTATGTCTCCTCCCTTTACCGGGACGGCGTGGCCTATGCCGTGATGATCGCGGTGATCGTGCTGCGGCCTTCGGGCATCCTGGGCCGCGCAGTGACGGACAAGGCATGATGGGGCGGGCCATGGTCGCACAGGCCAAGCGCCTGCTGCCGGTGGCGGGCGTACTCCTGCTGACCTATCCCCTTTGGCCGGGTGCTTCCGAGTATGTGCTGCATGTGATGACCCTGGCCCTGGTCTACATGGTGCTGGCCATGGGGCTGAACATCGTGCCCGGTTTCTGCGGCCTGCTGGATCTGGGCTACGTCGGGTTTTACGGCATCGGCGCCTACACCGCCGGCCTGCTGACCATTCACTACGACCTCTCCTTCTGGGTGATCGTGCCCTTGGCGGCCCTCAACGGGGCACTCTGGGGCGCCTTGCTGGGAGCGCCCACCCTGCGCCTGACGGGCGATTACTTCGCCATCGTCACCTTCGGCTTCTCCGAGCTGGTAGTACTCTTTCTGACCAACGAAATCTGGCTCACCCGCGGCCCGTTGGGCCTGCCCGGCATCGCCCCCATCACCCTGAACCTGAGTTGGCTGCATCCGCAGTGGTACTTCGAATTCTACGGCAAGGCGCCCAATTTCTACCTTGCGGCCCTGCTGGTGGCCGGTGTCTACTTCGTCATGACCCGCCTGGAAGACTCCCGCCTGGGCCGCGCCTGGTACGCCATCCGCGAAGATCCGCTGGCCGCGGCCTGCTGCGGGGTCGACATCCTGCGCTACAAGGTGATCGCCTTTGCCATTTCGGCCGCCATCGGCGCCATGGGGGGCTGTTTTTACGCCCGCTGGTCCATGTTCCTGTCGCCGGACATGTTCAAGTTCTGGGAGTCCTTTCTGGTGCTGTGCATGGTGGTGCTGGGAGGATTGGGCAACATCAAAGGGGCCCTGGTAGGCGCCGCCATCCTGGTCTGCCTGGGCGAACTGCTGCGCGAAGGGCTGGGCGCCGTCGGGCTGCCGCCGGAAACGCGCTTCATGGCCTACGGCCTGATCATGGTCCTGATCATGCGCTTCCGGCCGGCCGGCCTGTTTCCGGCCATCGCCGCCAGCGGGCGCGCCAACCCGCTGCTGGCCGCCCTCAGCCGACGCATTGCCGCCGGAGACTTCGCCGGAGACCGAGGAGACAACCGTGACACCCCTGCTTGAACTGGATCGGATCAGCAAGCGGTTCGGCGGGCTGCATGCCCTGGCGGATGTCTCCTTCACGGTGGCCTGCGGTGAGATCCTGGGCTTGATCGGCCCCAACGGCGCGGGCAAGACCACCCTGTTCAACTGCATCAGCGGGCTCCATCCGCCCAGCAGCGGCACCATCTTATATGCCGGGTCCGGGGGGCTCATGCGCATCAACGGCCGCAAGCCGGAGCAGATGACCGCCCTAGGCATCGCCCGCACCTTCCAAAACATCCGGTTGTTCAACAGCCTGACCGTGCTGGACAACGTACGCATCGCACGCCATTGCCGCACCCACGCCAATTTTGTGCGCGCCGTGTTGCGCACCCGATTTCAACGGGCCGAAGAGCAGGCCATCGTGGAAGCGGCCATGGAACGGCTGCGTTTCGTGGGCCTGGCGCATCACGCCCTGGCCGACGCCGGCAACCTGGCCTACGGCGATCAGCGCCGGCTGGAGATCGCCCGCGCCCTGGCCACCGAACCGCGGTTGCTGCTGCTGGACGAACCGGCCGCCGGCATGAACCCCAGGGAAACCCGCCGGCTGGTGGACCTGATTCAAGCCATCGTGGCCACGGGGGTAACGGTGATTCTCATCGAGCACGACATGAAGCTGGTGATGTCCATCTGCCGCCGGCTGGTGGTGTTGGATCACGGCACCCACATCGCCGAGGGACCGCCCGCGGCGATCCGCGAAAACCCCCGGGTGATCGAAGCCTACCTGGGCCGGGGGGCGGTCCATGCTTGAACTCAAGGAGGTCCAGGCCTTTTACGGCACCATCCAGGCCCTCAAGGGGGTCACCCTCGAGGTGAACGCCGGCGAGATCGTCTGCCTGATCGGCGCCAACGGCGCGGGCAAATCCACCACCCTGATGGCCATCTCATCGGTGGTGCCCGTGGGGGGCGGCACCATCGCCTACGACGGCCGGGACATCACCCGGCTGGCCACCGACCGGGTGGTGGCCCTGGGCATCACCCAGGTCCCGGAAGGGCGCATGATCTTTCCCGACCTGACCGTACTGGAAAACCTGCGCATGGGCGCCTACCTGCGCCGCGACCGCGCCGCCTTGAAAGCGGACGAGGCCCACGCCCTGGATCTGTTTCCCATCCTCAAGGAACGGCGCAAGCAGCTCGGCGGCACCCTCTCCGGCGGCGAACAACAAATGCTGGCCATCGCCCGCGCCCTGATGGCCCGGCCCCGCCTGCTGCTGTTGGACGAACCCTCCCTGGGGCTGGCGCCCATCGTGGTGGAGCACATTTTCGAGGTCATTACCCGCATCAACACCGAAGGCACCACCCTCCTGCTGGTGGAACAGAATGCCCAGATGGCCTTGCAGGTGGCCCACCGGGGCTACGTGCTGGAAACCGGCCGGGTGGTGATCAGCGGCACGGCCGCCGACCTGCTGGCCGACCCGCGGGTGCAGGAGGCCTATCTGGGCATGGACATGGCGTAGGGCATCTTCAAACCACCCCCGGCGGCATGGGCGGCACGCGCTCACCGCCCAAAACGTAACCACCGTCCAAGCGCAACACGCTGCCGGTCATGAAAGGGGCCTCGGCGATCAAAAAACGCACCGCCCGGAGGATATCATCCAGGCGGCCGGTGCGGCCGAGCAGGGTATGGTCCAGCAGCGCCTGGCGCTGCCGGTCGTCGAGCAGCCCCCAGCCGCGGGTCTGCTCGGCGTGGCGGGTTGCGAAAAGACCCAGCATCAGTTCGTTGACCCGCACCTCGGGCGCCCCCAGGCGGGCCCAGGTTTCGGTGAGCAGCGAGACCCCGCGGCTGGCGGCGGCGTACCCTTCGTTGAACAGGTAGCCAGCGGGGCCGCTGCGGCCCACCAGGGCGGCGATGGAGGAAAAGGTGACCACCGCGCCGTTGCCCGTGGCCTTGAGGTGGGGCAGGGCCGCCGTGAAGACCCACTGCTTGGCCCGCAGCGTGGTGGCCATCTCAAGGTCCCACTGCTCCGGGGTGTAGGGGCCGTGGACCACCGGCCAACCACCCCGCTCGATGTTGTTGATCAGGATGTCCAAGCGCCCGAAACGGCGGATCACTTGCGCCACCAGTGCCTCGGCGGCCCGGGTGTCCCGCAGGTCCACCGGCACGATGAGGTGCTCTCCGGCCGCCGCCGCATCCCGTTCCAGCGCCGGCAGGCTTTCCGGCCAGTCATGCCAGGTGTACACCACCCGCGCGCCGGCACGGGCCAGATCCAACCCCACCGCCTTGCCGATCCCCTTCACGCTGCCCAACACCAAAGCCACCTTTTCCTGTAAATCCATGGGATATCCTTTCATTGCCGATTGCCTCATCCAAAGAAGATCCGCCGCCCCATGTTTCCGGGCGCCCTTCGGATGCCGTGGCGGCAGTTTAATCGTTCAGCCGCAAACTTTAAACTCTCTTTTCACACCCCTTGCACGATTCGCCAAGGGCCGCACGCCCCATTTGCTTGATTTCCCCACCCGGATCCCCTATGCTTCCGCCATGCGGCAATGAACCACAGGAGGGGGTTATGGATTTCAACGCGCTGATCGAACAGATCAAGCAGCGGCCCGACTATGTGAAGGTGGGGATGATCGTGTGCCACAACGGGGTGGTGCGATCGACCTCCAGGGACGGGCGCGCGGTGCGGGGTTTGCGGGTGGCGGTGGATTACAGGAAGTTGGAGGCGGTAATCGCGGAACAGAAGCTGCGGCCGGGGATTGTGGAAATTCTGGTGCAGATCAATGCCGACCGCGATTTGCGGGTGGGCGATGATGTGATGGGATTGGTGGTGGCCGGCGATATTCGGGAGAATGTGTTGGCCGTATTGACCGACACCCTCAACACCATCAAAAAGAAAGTGACCAAGAAGACGGAATTCTTCGCTTAAGGAGGCCCATCATGGCGGATGGTTTCACGCATATCGACGCCCGCGGGCGGGTGCGCATGGTGGATGTTACGACCAAGTCCCGCACCGAGCGCATGGCCAGGGCCCAGGCCGTGGTGACCATGCGGCCGGAGACCTTCGCCCTGGTGCGCGATCAGGCGGTGGAAAAGGGCAATGTGCTGGAAACGGCCCGCATCGCCGGGGTGATGGCCGCCAAGCAGACCGCCGCCCTGATCCCCATGTGCCATCCCTTGAACCTGACCCACGTCAAACTGGATTTTTTCCCCCAAGACGACGGCCGCACCCTGCGCATCGAAGCCGTGGCGCGGGTGGCCGACCGCACCGGTGTGGAGATGGAAGCGCTGACGGCCGCTGCCGTGGCGGCCTTGACGGTCTACGACATGTGCAAGTCTTATGACCGCGGCATGTCGATTTCCGACATCCGCCTGCTGGAAAAAAGCGGCGGCAAAAGCGGTCATTGGACCCGTGACGCCATCGATGGTTAACCTGCCCATGGTTCATCCGGCACGCCGTGGCCATCGTTGCCCGATCCGGCCGACAGGCGGGTGGCTGTTGCTGATCGGGTTGCTGCTGGTGGTGTCCTGCGGCCCCAAGCCAACCTTGGTCGAACCGCCGCTGGTGCGCCTGGCGCCGGCCGAATTCCCGCTTTTCGATGACCGGGACGGCTACGCGGGGCTGGATCGCGCCATCGCCATGAGCCTGACCCATCTGCGCAAACTGCCCCCCGACCGTCCGGTGACCTTCGGCGAGGACGCCTATCCGGTGGCCCACCTGATACACTCCCTGGAAGCCTTCGCCGACCTAATTGCCGCTCATCCTTCCGCCGATACACTTCAGCGGGCGCTGATCGAGCGGTTTCGGGTCTACCGCGCCGCCGGACGTGCCGATGACCGGCAGGTGCTGTTCACCGGGTATTACGAGCCGATGCTGCCGGGACGCCTGGTGCCCGGTGACGGGTTCCACGTGCCGGTCCATTCGCGGCCCCGGGATCTGCTGGAAATCGACCTCTCCCTTTTCGATCCGGAGTTGAAAGGCCGCCGCATCGTGGGCCGCCTGGAGGGGCGCGCCGTGGTGCCGTACCCCGACCGGGCCGCCATTGTGCGCGCGCCCGATTTTCTCCGCCTGGCGCCGCCGGTGGCCTGGGTAGCCGACGAGGTCGACCTGTTCATGATGATGGTCCAAGGCTCCGGCCGCATCGCCCTGGCCGACGGCAGCCAACGCCACTTGCAGTTCGACGGCTCCAACGGCCGTCCCTATCGCAGCATCGGCCGCCTGCTGATCGATCAAGGTCACATCGACCCCGACGAGATGTCCATGCAGGCCATTCGCCGCCACCTGCGGCGCCACCCGGAACAGGTGCGGGCGGTGCTGGATTACAACCCGCGCTATATCTTCTTCCGTCCCATCGCCCAAGGCCCCCTCGGGGCGCTGGGGGTGCCCCTGACCCCGAAACGCTCCCTTGCGGTGGATCGCCGTCTGTTTCCCCTGGCGGCCTTGGCTTTCATCGATCTGCCGGTGCCCCTTTTGAACGAAACGGGGGCCATCGAACAGTGGGGCACCCACCACGGTTTTGTGCTGGCCCAGGACACCGGCAGCGCCATCACCGGTCCCGGCCGGGCAGATCTGTTCTGGGGCGGCGGCGCGGCGGCGGAAACCGCCGCGGGCCATCTGCGTCACCCCGGCCGGCTCTTTTTCCTGGTGCTTGCGCCGGAGACGGCGCAATGAAGAGCCGCCTCCCCAAAGCCAAGCATCCCCTTTAAATACAGATGGTTAATAAATACGACGGCCACCGGTTTCACTTGACAAGGCTGTGTAAAAGCCCTATGAGACAGTGATTGTGCGGATGCAAGCACCCTTTTGAAGGAGCTCCTATGTTCGGTATCGGCATGCCGGAACTGCTGGTGATTCTGGCGGTGGCCTTGATCTTCATCGGCCCCAAAAAGCTGCCCGACCTGGCCAAGTCACTGGGCAAGGCGTTGGGGGAATTCAAACGCGCCACCAACGATCTTAAACAGAGCCTGGAACAGGAAGCCGGCCTGGACGACGTGCGGGAGCAGTTGAAAAAGACCGATCAGCAGGTCCGGCAAGCCTTCGATCCCGACACCGATCGGCCGACCAAGCCGGCCGCCAACGGTAAGCCGAAAGCGGCGGCACCGGACGCTGAAATACCGGACGCCGAAAAGATCCCCCCAGTCGGTTCCAACGGCAGCGATGCCGATGACCCGACGGCCGCGACCGATGATGCAACCGGCGCAGCGCCGCCCGAGGCGGATGAAACCAAAAGCGGCAAAGGGGACGGCACCCCATGAGCACAACCGATCCGGACAAACAGCCCTTCACCGCCCACCTGGAGGAGTTGCGCTCTCGACTGATCAAATCTTTCATCGCCGTGGGCGTCGGCTTTCTGCTTTCCTACGCCTTCAAGCAGCAGATATTCGACATTTTGACCCTGCCCCTGGTGGGAGTGCTCAAACCGGGCGATCACCTGATCTACACCAACCTGCCCGAGGCGTTCTTCACCTTTCTCAAGGCGGCCTTCATCTGCGGCTTGATGCTGGCTTCGCCGGTGATCCTCTATCAATTCTGGATGTTCGTGGCGCCGGGACTCTATGACAAGGAAAGGCGGCTGGTGCTGCCCATCCTGTTTCTGTCCACCTTTTTCTTCGTAGGCGGCGCTTTGTTCGGCTATTTCATCGTCTTTCCCATCGGCTTCGAATTTTTTCTCAGTTTCGCCAGCGACACCATCCGGCCGATGCCTTCCATGAAAGAGTATCTCGGGTTCTCGTCCAAGCTGCTGCTCGCCTTCGGGCTGGCCTTCGAGCTGCCGTTGGTGATCACCTTCATGGCGCGGCTGGGCATCGTTTCGGTACCGACCCTCAAAAAATATCGCAAGTATGCCATATTTCTGTTTTTCGTGGCAGCCGCCATATTGACACCGCCCGATGTGGTCACCCAGGTCTTCATGGCCCTGCCCATGATGTTGCTCTATGAGATCAGTATCTTGGGGGCCCGCTTTTTCGGGCGCAAAACCGGGAAGGAAAAGGAGGGCGCTGATGACGCCGATGCATCGGCATCATCCGACCCGCAGGGGTAATCTTTTTGCCCCGTTCAGACGTCATATATGTGCAAACGCGGATCGCGACCGCGCATTGACAGTCAACTAGGGAATTGGTAAAGATACGGTCTGTTCAAGAACCATCCCTATGATCCAAACGAACGGTTGAAAAGGAGGTGAAACAGTGTTGAAAAAACGCTCGCTGAGTATAATGATCGCCCTTGGCGTCGGTGCCGTCCTGTGCGTTGCGGCATTGGCATTCGCCGCCGGCATGCCGGAAGTGTTGGTGCTGGAATCGGATTACAAGAAAACCCGCAGCGCCGTCACCTTCACGCATCAGAAGCACATCGACGATTACAAAATCGCCTGCGGTGAGTGCCATCACGACGATCAGGGGCAACCCTTAAACGAACTGACAGCGGACGATCCGGTACAAAAGTGCATCGATTGTCACAGCAAACCGGGTGAGGTGCGCGGACGGCAAGCCCAAGGCATGTCGGAGCAGGAGTTGCTGACCTACCATGCCAATGCCATGCATGCCAATTGCGTGAGCTGCCACCGGGATTACAACAAGGAAAAGCAGGCCCGCATCGCGCCGGCCACCTGCAACGAGTGCCATCCGCGGGATTAGGCGCACCTTTTCGCGCCGACACTTCATACTTGCCGGAAAAAAGAGGCGAGGTGACCGCATCAAGCCGTCACCTCGCCTCTTTGTTTGCAGGCCTCCGTCGACCGATCAATGGTCGACCGGAGGGGGAGTTAACCGAATATTGTTCGGAAGCGACTACAGCTCTTCCAGATCCGTCACTTTTTCTTCGCAGCGCCGCTGGTCGCCCACCCAACGGACCAGGACCACATCGGGCTTTTCCTCGAAGACGCCTTCCACAATACCGCAGTAGCCCGCCCAGCGGCGACTGAACTCCCTGTATGTTACCATGGCACCAAGATCCATTCCGCATCACTCCCGTCGGTAAATTCGCGTTCAATTGTCATTTCAACCCATAGCAATAAGCAAAATGCATGCCCGCCGGAAGCCGGAGGTCGGCCATTCAATCCATATTGCAATAACAGCACCTTACCTCTTACCCCGATTCGATCTGAACCAAACAGGGGCGTGCTTGGCGCCGGACGCACTCACCTGCGCTTCCCAATTATCATCACCTTCAATACCCATGCGCCCCGCGGGATTGAATGGCGTGGTACAAATCATGATCGCCGACCGGTTGTCGACCGAATCACGAACAGGTACGCTTTTGGGGTGTATCGCCTAACCCTGATGGCAGGAAGAAACCAGAAGCACGTTTGGGCCGGCCTCCCCGCCGCATGAGTTCCGCGCTGGTCATGGCGCAAAAGCGGTCCGGCGATCACAATGCATTCTGCATCACCGGGGTCGGCATACCAATTTCGGTAATGATTTTCAAGAAAAAAAGGCGGGATAGCGGGGCGGCCGACGGGCCGCCCCGCTGCTGCTGGAGGACTACAGGCTACATATTGCGGCGATACTTGCCGCCCACTTCATAGAGCGCATGGGTGATCTGGCCCAGGCTGCAATGGCGCACCGTTTGCATCAATTCCTCGAAAATGTTGCCGTTTTCCAGGGCGACCCGCTGCAGGCGCTCCAAGGCCTGCGGCGCCTGCTCGGAATGGCGCTGCTGGAAGGCGGCCAGGCGCTGCAGCTGGGACTCCTTCTCCTGATCGGTGGAGCGGGCCAGCTCGATGCTGAATTCATCCTGAGCCGCATCGTCACCCGAATTGGGGTCGCGAAAGGCGTTAACCCCGATGATGGGCAGTTCGCCGGTGTGCTTGAGGGTTTCGTAGTAGATGGACTCGTCCTGAATTTTGCTGCGTTGGTAACCGGTTTCCATGGCGCCCAGCACACCGCCGCGAGCGGTGATGCGGTCGAACTCGGACAGCACCGCCTCTTCCACCAAGTCGGTGAGCTGCTCGACGATGAAGCTGCCTTGCAGCGGATTCTCGTTTTTGTTCAAACCCCACTCGCGGTTGATGATCAGTTGGATGGCCAGGGCGCGGCGCACCGACTCCTCGGAGGGGGTGGTGATGGCCTCGTCAAAGGCGTTGGTGTGCAGACTCTGGCAGTTGTCGTAGATGGCGCACAGGGCCTGGAGCGTGGTGCGAATGTCGTTGAACTGAATATCCTGGCTGTGCAGGGAGCGGCCGGAGGTCTGGATGTGATACTTGAGCATCTGGGAGCGCGGGCTGCCGCTGTACAAGTCGCGCAGTGCGATGGCCCAGATCCGGCGGGCCACACGGCCGATCACCGTGTATTCGGCATCCATCCCGTTGGAGAAAAAGAAGGAGAGGTTGGGTCCGAAGGTGTCGATGGGCATACCCCTGGAAAGATAGTACTCCAGGTAGGTGAAGCCGTTGGCCAGGGTAAATGCCAGCTGGGAAATGGGATTGGCGCCGGCTTCGGCGATGTGGTAACCGGAGATGGAGACGCTGTAGAAATTGCGCACCTTGTTGCGTACGAAGTACTCCTGGATATCGCCCATCATTTTCAAAGCAAAGTCGATGGAAAAAATGCAGGTGTTCTGGCCCTGATCCTCCTTGAGAATGTCGGCCTGCACCGTACCACGCACGACGGAAAGGGCTTCGGCCTTGATGGCCGCGTACTCCTGGTCGTCCGGCGCGCGCCCCTGTTCGGCAGTGAAGCGCTCCACCTGCTGATCGATGGCGGTGTTGAGAAACATGGCCAGCATGATGGGCGCCGGCCCGTTGATGGTCATGGAAACCGAAGTGTTGGGCGCGCACAGATCGAAGCCGCCGTAAAGCACCTTCACATCATCCAGGGTGCAGATGCTCACGCCGGCATTGCCGATCTTACCGTAGATGTCCGGCCTGCGATCGGGATCGAAGCCGTACAGGGTCACCGAATCAAAAGCGGTGGAGAGCCGCTTGGCCGGGCTGTCGGCCGACAGCATCTTGAAGCGCCGATTGGTGCGGGCCGGGTCCCCCTCGCCGGCGAACATGCGGGCCGGGTCTTCGCCGGTGCGCTTTAGCGGAAAGACCCCGGCGGTATAAGGAAAGTAACCGGGCAGATTTTCACGACGCAGCCAGCGAAAGAGGGTGCCCGGTTCGTCGAAATCGGGCAGGGCGATCTTGGGAATCCGGCTGTGGGACAGGGATTCGGTGAACAGGGGCGTGCGCACCTCGCCGTCCCGCACGGCATAAACCAGTTCATCCTGTTGATAGGCCTCGCGCAAAGCCGGCCAGCCTTCCAGCAATTTGGCATTGGCCGGGTCCACCGCTTGGCGGGCCTGCTCCGCCTCGGCTTTCAGGCGAGCCACCAACGCTTCCCGGTCCCCTTCCAGGGCGCTTTGGTCCACGGTGCGGGCGGCTTGCTCCAGGTGCCACACCCGGCGCAGGGCCTCGGTCTGCTGCTCGGTCTGCTCGTGGTAGCGCCGCACGGTATTGGAGATGTCCGACAGGTAACGGGTCCGCTCCGGGGGGATGATGATGGTTTTGCTGCTGGAAGTGGAACCCTTGGGCCGGGGCAGGCGTGACTCGAACCGAACTGCGGTTTTGTCGGCGATGGTATCGAGCAGGGCATGATAGAGGGCGGTGACCCCGTCGTCGTTGAACTTGGCCGCGATGGTGCCGAAAACCGGCATTTGCTCGGTGGGCTTGTCAAAGGCCACCCGGTTGCGCTGCACCTGCTTGCGTACGTCCCGCACCGCATCCTCGCCGCCCCGCTTTTCAAACTTATTGATCACCACCAGATCGGCGAAGTCGAGCATGTCGATCTTCTCCAGCTGGGAGGCGGCGCCGAACTCGCTGGTCATCACATACATGGAGACATCCACCAGGTCGACAATGCTGGAGTCGCCTTGGCCGATGCCGGCGGTTTCCACGATCACCATACCAAAACCGGCCGCCTTGGCCACGGCCACGGCATCGGCCAAAGAGGGCGGGATTTCGGTTTGGGCCTGCCGCGTGGCCAAGGAGCGCATGAAGATGCGCTGGTGGCCGATTGCGTTCATGCGGATGCGGTCCCCCAACAAGGCGCCGCCGGTCTTACGGCGCGAGGGATCCACGCTGATGACGGCCACATGCAAGTTCTTCAGATCCATCAGCAGTCGCTGGATCAACTCGTCGGTCAAGGAGGATTTGCCCGAGCCGCCGGTACCTGTAATGCCCAATACGGGAACCTTGCGATCGCCGATCTTCTTGTCGAGTTGGGAGCGCAATTGGCTGAGCACGTCCTCCTGGCGGTTCTGCTCCACAAAGGTGATCATGTTGGCCAACAACGGTTTGCCGTTGTAAGAGAGCCGGTCCAGGTCGGGGGGCCGCCCGTCGACCCGCGAGAAATCGAGCATCCGCACCATATGGGCCACGATGCCCTGCAACCCCAGGCGGGCACCGTCTTCGGGCGTGTAAATTTTGGCCACGCCGTAGGTTTCCAGCTCCTTGACCTCCGCCGGCACGATCACGCCCCCGCCGCCGCCAAACACCTTGACGTGGGGCACGCCCGCTTCGCGCAGCAGATCCACCAGGTACTTGAAAAACTCCATGTGCCCGCCCTGGTAGGAAGAGATCGCCACGCCCTGTACATCCTCCTCGATGACCGCATCCACGATCTCCTTCACCGAGCGGTTGTGGCCCAGGTGGATCACCTCCACCCCGTTGGCCTGCAACAGCCGACGGTAGATGTTGATGGCGGCGTCGTGCCCGTCGAACAGCGATGTGGCCGTGACGACCCGGACGGCGTTCCGGGGTTTGTAAAGTTCTGTTGCGGCAGTCATGATAAGGCTCCTGTCATTGCTCGCTAAAGGTTTTTATCGGCGCCGGCCGCGGTGCGGCCGGTAACCGCCGTCGGTTGACCGGTTTCGGCCTCCCGGCAGCAGTTGAGGATGAAATCGGTTTGAATCCGGATGTACTCATCGATGGTGTAATGACCGGCCAGGGACCAGCGCCGGAAAGCCCACATGTGGCCCAACACCGAAATGTTGTGGGCGATCAGTTCCCGTCCGCTGCCATCCAGCGGCGGCAATGCGCCCTGGCGGACCAGCTGGTCGATGGCCTTGCGAAACAACCGGGTGATGCGCATCTCGTTTTCCAGCACGACCTTGCGCCATTTTCCGGGCAGCGATTGGGTCTCCTGATAGATCAGCAGGATGTGATCCCCCATGCGATGACACACCAGAAAGTACTGGCGGATCACCGCCGCCAGGGGGTGGCCGCCGTTGGCCGGTCGGGCCAGGGCGTCGGTGACGGCGCGCTGCATCTCGGCGTGAATGGCGTCGCACACCAGGTATAAAATGTCCTCCTTGGTGGAAACGTACTCATAGAGCAATCCGTTGGAGATGCCGGCGGCCCGGGCAATCTGGCGGGTGGTGGTGCGGTGGAACCCTTTTTGTAAAAACATTTCCACCGCCGCATCCACTATTTGGCTGCGCCGCCGCGCCACCAAGTCCTGGTTCTTGACCTGGGTGGGTATTTCTTTGACTGTATCGGGACCGGTTGCCAAACTGGACACTTTCTTCCTTTATTCGCGAGCCCTTGATAGCGGAGCTATTTTGAGCGAGCGCTCAATCACTGTTGTGTTTGTAAGCCCGGCGCCCGTCAGATGTCAAGAAAAAAGTGAGGTTCAGTTTGTAAATGAACACGATTCATGCTTGACAACGAGGCCCGATCCGGCTAACAAAAAAGCCAGGCTACCGACCGGTCGGTAGCCTGGCATCGTCCCAACCAAAGTCCTGCGGCAGGTGTTCATGAAAGCGACCATTTTCAACGTCGCCGTCGACCTCTTCTTTCGCAAAGGCTATTTCGCCACCAGCATGAGCGAAATCGCCAAGGGCTGCGGCATCAAAAAAGCCAGCATCTACCACCACTTCGCAGGCAAAGAGGCGCTGCTGTTCGCCATCATGGACACCACCATGCAGGACCTGCTGGCCCACCTGGAGAGTTGCTTGACCCGCGAGAACGACACCGAAGGCAGACTGCGCGCGGCGGTGCGGGGCCACGTGCGTTTCCACCTGGAGCGTCAGAAAGAGACCTTCATCGCCAGCAGCGAGTTGCGCGGTTTGACGCCGGCCCATTTTTACACCGTAACCGCCCGTCGCGATGCCTATGAAAGCATTTTTCAGGAACTGATCCGCCATGGCATGGGCCAGGGGGTTTTCGCGCCGGGGGATGTGAAGATTCTCTCCTATGCCGTTTTGACCCTCTGCACGGCCGGCGCCTCCTGGTTTCGCCCCGAAGGACGACTGACGGTGGACGCCATTGCCGCGATCTACGAAACCTTTGTGATCAACGGGTTGCAACCCGCGCGAGCGGCATCAGGCCGCGGCGCGGCTGTGATCTCCGATGTTGCGTGTGGCCATTGAAAGGAGGACGCGGTGGATTACGATTTGACCCGTGAGCAGGAGATGATTCGCAGGGAGGTGCGGGCTTTTGCCGAAAAGGAGATCCTGCCCGTGGCGGCCGACCTGGATGCCGAGGAGCGCTTTTCATCCAGCTTGACCCACAAGATGGGCGAAATCGGCCTGTTCGGCATGTTCGTGCCCGACGCCTACGAGGGGCAGGGGCTGGACTATGTCTCCTACATCGTCGCCGTGGAGGAGATCGCCCGCGTGGACGGTTCCCAGGCCGCCACCATCGCCGCCGGTAACTCCCTGGGCATCGGCCCTATCAACTATTTCGGCAGCGAGGCGCAGAAACGGCGCTATTTACCGCCTTTGTGCCGGGGAGAAGCCTTGTGGGGGTTCGGGCTGACCGAGCCCACGGCCGGGTCGGACGCCGGCGGCAGCAAGACCACCGCGGTGCAGGACGGTGACGACTGGATTCTCAACGGCTCCAAGATCTTCATCACCAACGCGGCCTGCGACATGTCCCTGGGCGTGACGGTGCAGGCCATCACCGGCACCCGCGACGGCGGCAAACCCGAATACACCTGTTTTCTGGTGGAAAACAGCATGCCGGGGGTCAAGGCCGTGCCCATGAAGGGCAAAATGATGTGGCGCGCGTCCAACACGGCGGAACTCTATTTCGACGATGTGCGCGTGCCGGCGGCCAATATGCTGGGACGCAAGGGAGACGGGTTTCACCAGATGCTGCAAACCCTGGACGGCGGCCGGCTCTCCATCGGCGCCATGGGTTTGGGCGGCGCGGTGGGGGCCTATGAGCTGGCCTTGCGCTATGCCCGCAGCCGCGAGCAGTTCGGCCAACCCATCTCCAAGTTCCAGGCCGTGGCCTTCAAGCTGGCCGATTGCGCCACCGAAATCGAGTGTGCCCGCAACCTGCTCTACAAAGCGTGCTGGCTGCGGGATCGCAAGCGTCCCTTTGCCAAGGAGGCGGCCATGGCCAAGCTCTACTGCTCGGAGCTGATGGGTCGGGTGGCCGATCATGCCGTGCAAATCCATGGGGGCTACGGCCTGATGCGGGATTACCATGTGGAGCGCTTTTACCGCGACCACAAGCTGCTGGAGATCGGGGAAGGCACCTCGGAGGTGCAGCGCATCGTAATTTCACGTCATATCGGCTGTTGAGACAAGGATAGGGATGCAGATCAAACCCTAAATGGTGGCAGGAGCGGTTATGGACGACACGATTGTCACGCTGGACATGGAGGGGCCGGTGGCCGTACTGCGGCTCAATCGGCCGGAAGTGATGAATGCCTTCAACCAGGCGATGGTGCAAGCCCTCGGCGACCGGCTGGATCTGCTGCGGTTCGATCCGGCGGTGCGGGTGGTGATTGTCACCGGCGCGGGCAAGGCGTTCAGCGCCGGTGCCGACCTCAAGGAACGGGCCGGAATGACGCCCGAACAGGTGCGGGCCTTCCTTTTCAAAATCCGCCGCTTGATGGACGATGTGGAACAGTTCAGCAAGCCGGTAATCGCCGCCGTCAACGGCGTGGCCTTGGGCGGCGGCACGGAACTGGCCCTGGCGGCCGATATCCGCATCGCCGCCGATTCGGCCACCATGGGGCTGACCGAAACCCGGTTGGCCATCATTCCCGGGGCCGGAGGCACGCAACGCCTGCCACGGCTGGTGGGCAAAGGCGTGGCCAAGGAGATGATCTTCACCGGACGGCGCATCGATGCCCTGGCGGCCCAACGGATCGGACTGGTCAACCAGGTGCACCCGCCGGATGAGCTGATGGCGGCCTGCCTTCGGCTGGCGGCCGAAATCGGCGAATGCGGGCCGGTGGCCGTCGAGCAGGCCAAATACGCCATCAATCGCGGCCTGGAGACCGACATGGCCACCGGGCTGGCCATCGAATCCAACGCCTATTGGGTCTGCATTCCCACCGAGGACCGAACCGAAGGCCTGGCCGCCTTCCGCGAAAAGCGAAAACCGCAATACAAGGGAAAATAGGTTGAAGCGATCCCCACAATTTGTAAAATAACGGCCGCTGAGTGAATGCGGCCGGAAAGAGGTGACCACCATGACCGAATATGACTACTGGAAAATCTTTCCGCGCATGCCGCGCAAAGTGACCATCGGCGACATCACCATCCGGGACGGGTTCCAGCATCTGGAGAAGTTCATCTCCACCCGGGCCAAGAACTTCTATCTGGAAGAGTTGATATTCGCCGGCTGCCGCAACATCGAGGTGACCAACCTGGGCAATCCGTTCCTCATGCCCCAGTTCAGCGATGCCGAGGCGCTGTTGCAGAACCTGCGCAGTGATCGCTTCAAGCAACGCTGCGCGCGCAAGGGGGTCGATTACGACGATCTGGTGTTGACGGCCATCACCATCCGCGAGCCGGCGGTGGACCGCGCCATCCGCCTCAAGGAGCAGGGCATCGGACCGGACCGGGTGCTGATGATGGTCTCCACCGAGGAGGAACATCACTTCGCCAACTCCGGCTGCACTTTGCCCGAGTATTGGCGCGAGGCCGAACGGTGCATTCGCAAATGCAAGGATGCCGGCATCAAGATGTGCGGCACGGTCAGTACCATCTGGGGCAGTCCCATCGGCGGCGCCACCCGCTTGGAGGATGCCGTGGCCTTCACCAGACGGTGGCTGGACATCGGCGCGGATGACATCGAACATGCGGACCACGACGGCAGCGCCTCGGCCCCCGAGGTGTATCGCTATTTCGCCATGATCCTGGACGAAATTCCCGACACACGGCTGCACATCGCCCATTTCCACGAAACCAAGCGGGTGGCGGCCGCCTCGGTGCTGGCGGCCCTGCAGGCCGGCATTTGCCATTTCGAAGCCACCATGGGCGGCATGGGCGGGCAACCGGCCAACTTCCTGGACGACTGCCCGGTGCCGGGCACCGGCGATTACTATTACAACGATCCGCGTTACGTGGGCTTGATCTGCCTGGAGGACCTGCTGGTGCAGATCGATGAAATGGGCATTGCACACGGCTACGACGTGGATCGCATTCTCTGGCTGGGCCGCCAGATGGAGCGCACGGTCGGTCATCGGCTGCGCTCCGAGGCGATCATCAACGGCCGCACCCTCAAGGAAGGCCATCCCCGTTTCGCCCGGCCGGGCCTCAAGGCCCGCAAAGCCAAACTGGGCGAGGAGCCGGGACAAAACTGGCCCGCCGAATGGGAAGCAGTGGATCAATAATCATCAGAAGGCAAGGAGGCGCGTCATGCCACCCACCGACAAGCCGCCCATCAATGTGGACTATTTTCAGGACCTCACCGGCGACATCGACACCTGCGACGATGCCTGCCGGGAACAGATCGGCGACCGAATCAAGCGGCTGCGGGAGGAGAAGGGGCTCTCCATCATTGAACTGTCCCAATTGACCGGGTTCGCTCCGGAGACCCTGCAAGCCATCGAAGACAACGCCATCAGCCCCCAGCTGGGCACCATAATCAAGTTGAGCAAGGCATTGGACAGCGCCTTGCAACGCTTGCTCTCCAGCGATGGCGAAGGGGAAAAGTTGTATACCGTCACCCGCCGCAGCGAGCGCAAGGCCAGCTCCCGTTCTGCCTCCCTGCGCACGCGGCGGCCGGGGTACAGCTACATGAGCCTGGCGCCGGAGGTCAAGGGGCGGCACATGGAAGCGTTGCTGGTGCAATTGGAAGCGGATGACGACGATGAGCGTTCCGTGCACGGCGGCGAGGAGTTCATCTTCGTGCTGGAGGGCACGGTGGCGCTGAACATCGGCGAGGAGCGTTTCGTGCTGGAGCCCGGCGACAGCGCCTACTATCTGTCCACCACGCCCCATGTCCTGACCGCACGAGGAGGGCGGGCCAAGATTCTGGCGGTCATCTACAGCGATTGAAACCAGTGAAAGGTACCATGACACACGACCGTACGGCCGGTTATCCCGGAACCTGTGTCAACCCCGCGGGCCGCTTCGTTTACGGGCTGCACCGCCCCACTTACCAGGTGGCCAACCTGAGGGAAGGGGACCATCTTTCCCTTCTGGGCCGCACGCCATCCGGAGAGCGGTGTGCCAACGATGCCAATTTTCCCGCCGGCGATGTGGACGCGGCGGCCGCCGATCTCATTTTCGAAATCCCCAACCCTTTGCCCTTCCGCGGCACCACCTACATCGGTAAAAGATGGGCCGACCGAGTGGCCGCCGATCCGGCACGCATCGCCATTCCCCGTCCGGAGCCGGTCTCCTTGCAGGCCACGTTGCAGGCGGTCTTCGGGCCGACCGTTGCGGATGAAAAGGCTTGCGACCACCTGGTGGCCGAACTGCCCCGCCCCCTCCGACTGGCCTTGGCGGTGACGGCCACCGATCCGGCGGACCTGGTGCGCTTGGCCGAGGGGTGCTGCTGCTTCGTTCGGGACAGGGACGACGGTCCGCCCGTCGGGCTGCTGTTCGATGTCGATGCCCACGGCCGGACCCGACCGCGCATTGCGGACGATGCGCTGTTCGATGCCGTGGCCAACAACCCTTCGCTGCCCGATACTTATAAAGAGGTGATGGTGCTGCGGCCGGGGGTGCAGGGGGACAGCGAAATCGTCGGCGACCGGCGCTCGAACCACAGCCATGTGTTCGAATACCTGCGTCGCAACAGCTATATCCCGTGGGGCCACTACGCGGCCAACATGGCCCACGACGCCATCCGCTATGCCGTCGGTGATTTGACCGCGGCGGATGTCAACCACATGCGCCATTTATACTACCAGCGCACCTACGTGCGCTTGGCCGAAACCCTGGGGCCGGCCGCCGTTCCCCGGCGCAGCGGCCTTTCGGCGGTGCAGTTGGAAGAACTGCGCATAGCGATCCGGGATGCACTCCGCCGCTCGCAGGGCCATCCGCCGCTGTCCTTCAGCGCCACCTTGTGGGGCTGGAACTACGGCTTCGACTTCGCGCCCTCGGGCTATCGGCTGCACGCCTCCCACCAGCAGATCCATCAGCAGTATGCCTTGATTCCCGCCGCCGTGCCTGATGAAGCCGATCCTTCAGGCCGGCCGCTGCCGGCATTCGCCTGCGGTGACATGGTGCAGCGTTTCTGCGCCGATTACCGGCGCAATACCGGGCACGCCTTCTTCGAGCGTTACCTTCAAGCCATCGCCAACAACCGACGCCTGGACGGCCGCGACGACCGGCCGGCCGATCTGGTGGTCCACCAGGACGACCATGTGCTGCTCTTCGTTCCCAAGGCCCAAACCTCCCAGTGGGAACTGCAACTGATGACTCGGGGGCCGGTGGGCAACATCCTGGAGGCCGACAGCGCCGTCCGTGCCGCACTGGACAGCGCCCTGCTCATGGCCATGCGGGCCCTTACCGGCCTGGGCGCCACCATGGTGACGGTCATCGAATACAGCAAACGGTTCACCTGCCCGGACGATGACCAGCGCCTGCTGTACAGCTTCCTGCCCCGCCTGCCCCAATCCCCGGGCGCCTTCAGCGAAGCCCAGCTGCGCTGGATCACCGGCCACTATCCGGAAGATTTTAGCGCCGCCTGCCGAAGCTGTTTGCAGCACGGGCAATAAATCCCCTTACAGGGACAGGCCGGCTTGGGGCATGCAAGGCAGCTAGCGCGTCAACTGCCGGTACTTGATCCGGTGGGGACGGTCGGCGTCGGCGCCCAGCCGTTTGCGGCGATCCTCTTCGTATTCGGTCCAGTTGCCGTGGTAAAAAACCACGCGGCTGTCGCCCTCGAAGGCCAGGATGTGGGTGGCGAGGCGATCCAGGAACCAGCGATCGTGGCTGATCACCACGGCGCAGCCGGCGAAATTTTCCAATGCTTCTTCCAAGGCGCGCAGGGTGTTGACATCCAGGTCATTGGTGGGCTCGTCCAGCAACAGCACATTGGCCCCTTCCCGCAACAGCTTGGCCAGGTGGACCCGGTTGCGCTGGCCGCCGGAAAGCACCCCCACCTTGCGTTGCTGATCGGCGCCCGAGAAGTTGAAGCGGGCCACATAGGCCCGGGAATTGACCAGGCGATTGCCCAGCTCGATCTGATCGTTGCCGCCGGTGATCTCCTCCCAGATGCTCTTGGCAGGATCCAATTCACGGCCCTGATCCACGTAGGCCACCTGGACCGTGTCGCCGACGCGGATGGTGCCGCTGTCCGGCTGCTCCTGGCCCACAATCATCCGGAACAGGGTGGTCTTGCCCGCGCCGTTGGGGCCGATGACGCCGACGATGCCGCCGGGGGGCAGACGAAAGTGCATGTCGTCCATCAGCAGGCGCTCGCCGAAGGCCTTGCGCACGCCTTGCGCCTCGATGACCACGTCACCCAGGCGGGGGCCCGGCGGGATGTAGAGCTCTAAATCCTTCTCACGACTTTCGGCTTCCTGGGAGAGCAACTGCTCGTAGGCGTTGATGCGGGCCTGGCTCTTGGCATGGCGCCCCTTAGGAGACATGCGGATCCATTCCAGCTCGCGGGCCAGGGTTTTGCGGCGGGCGCTTTCGCTTTTCTCCTCCCGGCGCAGGCGCTCCTGTTTTTGCTCCAGCCAGCTGGAATAGTTGCCTTTCCAGGGAATGCCGTGGCCCCGGTCCAGCTCCAGGATCCAGCCGGCCACGTTGTCCAGAAAATAGCGATCATGGGTGACGGCGATCACCGTGCCGGGATAGGTGTGCAGGTGGTGCTCCAGCCAGGCCACGCTCTCGGCATCCAGGTGGTTGGTGGGTTCATCCAGCAACAGGATGTCGGGTTTTTGCAGCAGCAGGCGACACAGCGCCACACGCCGCTTCTCACCGCCGGACAGCACCTGCACCGGCGTGTCGGCGGGCGGGCAGCGCAGGGCGTCCATGGCCATCTCCAGCCGCGCGTCCAGATCCCAGGCGTCCAGGGCGTCCAGCTTCTCCTGGACCTCGCCCTGGCGCTGAATCAGTTTGTCCATGGCGTCGTCGTCCATGGGCTCGGCGAACTGGTTGTTGATCGCTTCGAACTCCAGCATCAAATCGACGGTCTCCTGGACCCCCTCTTCCACCACCGCGCGCACGGTTTTGTCCACATCCACCAGCGGTTCCTGCTCCAGGTAGCCGACGGTGTGGCCCGGGGCCAACACGGTTTCGCCGTTGAACTGGGTGTCCACGCCGGCCAGGATGCGCAGCAGGGAGCTTTTGCCCGATCCGTTGAGGCCGATCACGCCGATCTTGGCCCCGTAGAAGTAGGAGAGGGAAATGTCCTTCAACACCGGCTTCTGATCGTAGAACTTGCTCACCTTGATCATCGAATAGATGATTTTGTTGCCTTCGTTGCCCATGGAACACCTCCCTGCGGCCCAATAAAAGTAAAATGCCAAACGGCGGCGCTGCCCCGTTTGACATCGGTTCCTGCGATATTCGGCGGACGTTCGCCGTCCGCCATCGAACGGTCCCTGACAAGCAACAAGCAATCAGGAAATAGCGCCCGCGATGCAATCGACCGCCGCCGGCCCTGAAAAGGCGCCGGCGGCGGTCGCACTGTCGCTACCTGTTTGCTTTACGATAACCCAACTGATCCTGGGCGATGATCATCTTACAGACGTTGGCCGAGCCCTCCACCATGACGTAGGTGGGAATGTCGCGGTAGAAGCGAGCGATGGGGTACTCGGTGGAGTAGCCGTAGGCGCCCATGATGCGCAGGCCGAAATTGGCACACTTCATGGCGGTTTCGCCGGCAAAGTACTTGGCCTGGGCCACTTCCAGGCCGTTGCTCAAGAAACCGTCGTCCTTTTGACAAGCGGCTTTGTAGACCAGCAGGCGAGAGGCTTCCACCTCGGTGGTCATCTGGGCGATCATGTCCTGGTTCATCTGAAACTTGCCGATCTGCTGGCCGAACTGGACCCGCTCGTTGCAGTACTTGGTGGCGATGTCCAGGCAGGCCTGGGCGCAGCCCACGGCGCCGGCCGCGGCCGACAACCGGGTGTTGTTCAGGGAACTGAAGACGATCTTGGCGCCGTCGCCCACATTGCCCAACAGGTTTTCCTTGGGCACGCGGGTGCCGTTGAAGAAAATTTCGCCGGTGGGCGAGGAGTAGGAACCCATTTTGTCAAGATCGGTGGTGGCGATGCCGTTGAAATTGCGCAGCTCCACGATGAAGGCCGAAAGCCCCTTGCCGCCCTTGGAACGGTCGGTGTAGCAATACACGATCACCACGTCGCCCTGGTTGGCATTGGAGATCCAGGTTTTGGAGCCGTTGAGTTCCCAGTGATCGCCCTTGTCCTCGGCCGTGGTCTCCATGGACATGACGTCGGAACCGGCATTGGGCTCGGTGATGGCGAAGCCGCCCAGCAACTCCCCTTCACACAGCTTGCGCACGTATTTCTGCTTGGCCTCCTCGGTGCCGTACTTGTAAATGGGGAAAGCACAGCCCAGGGCGGAGAGATTGTACTGCACGCGCAGGGAGCTGGAGACCCGGGCGATCTCCTCGGTGATAATGGAGGCCGCCAGCCAGCCCATGTCCTCGCCGCCGTATTCTTCGGGAATCACTGCGCCGAAAAAGCCCAGATCGCCCATGGGCTTGATGACCTCCTTGACCGGCAGGTAGTGGTTGGCGTCCCATTCGTCCACGAACGGGGCGATCTTCTTTTTGGCAAAATCCTGGACCGCTTTGCGCAGCATTTCATGTTCTTTTGACAATTTGAAATCCATTGTTTTTTACTCCCTTGATGTCGGTTGCTCGGCACCGGGGGCGGGCCGAACCATTTGAATGTTGGTATTGCTTCCGCGCGCTGGCCTTGCGCTTCGTCTCGTTCCATTTGCCGACCGCCCCTTCGCCATCGCAGGAAGGGGCGGTCGGATGCACTCTATTTGCGTTCCAGAATGGCGGCGATGCCCAGCCCGCCGCCGCCGCAGATGCACTCCAGGGCCATACGGGTGTTGCGCCGTTTCATCTCGTGCAGCAGGGAAACCAGCACCCGCGTGCCGGTGGCGGCGATGGGGTGACCGAGGGAAATGCCCGAACCGTTCACGTTCACCTTGGGATAGTCTTCCGGTCCCACGCCCATCTCCTTCAGATCGGCCAGCACCTGGGCCGCGAAAGCTTCCTGAATTTCGATCAGCTCCATCTGGCCGGTCTTGAGCCCGGTCATCCGCATCACCTTTTCCACGGCCACGCCCACGGTGCGGTAGGCATGGCGCGGATCGTCGCCAGCCACGGCACAGGCCCTGAAGCCGGCCAGGGGCTCGATGCCGAGCTGCTCGGCCTTTTCGCGGGTGGTGACCACCACGGCCGCGGCCCCGTCGTTTTCCGTGGAGGAGTTGCCGGCGGTGCAGACGCCGCCCATCACCGGCTTCAGCTTGGCCATCTTCTCGACGGTGGTGTCGTCCCGCGGGTTCTCGTCCCGGCTGACCATGACCGGATCGCCCTTGCGCTGGGGCACGGCCACGGGCACCATTTCGTCGTCGAATTTGCCCGCCGCGATGGCCGCGCAGGCCTTCTGGTGGCTTTCATAGGCCCACTGGTCACACTCCTCGCGGCTGACGTTCTCCACCTCGGCGGCCGTCTCGGCCCAGGCCATCATCGAGGGCAGGATGCCGAAGCGTTTTTCCGGCTGGGACATCACCCGGGCGCGCTGAATGCGGTCATAGAAGGGCAGCCCCCAGATCTTCAGGTCGCCGTGGCCGCGGGGCATGCCCTTTTCGCCGCCCACGCCCCATTTGATGCTGCCGGGCAGGTAGAATTCGGCATTGCTCATGCTTTCGGCGCCGCCGGCCACGACGATCTCCGCCTGACCGGACTGGATCAGGGCGGCGGCCGTGCGCACCACGCTCAAACCGGTGCAGCAGCGTTGATCCAGGGTCAGACCGGGAATGGTATCGGGCCAACCGGCGGTCAGCAGTCCCATGCGGGCGATGTTCACATACTCGCCGTTCTGATAGGATTGGCCGAACACCACCTCGTCCACATCCTCCGCTTTGATGCCGGCCTTTTCAATGGCCGCGTTCATGACCAAGGCGGCCAGATCGTAGGCCTCGATGGTTTTCAATGCCCCCATGTAACGGCCCACCGGCGTTCTCACGCCACTGATGATCACGATCTCTTTCATAGGCTTTCCTTTTCCGTTCGATGAATTTATGGGAACGGCATTCGCCGGAAACCAACCCCCGATCAGACATCGGCCGCTCCGCAAGGGATGTCGCGCGAGGCGCATTGACCGGCCGTTACTGGAAACCGGGCGATTCGGAACGGGATGGTGCGGCGCTACCGTTGTGTAACGACAAGTAACAAAACAAGGAAGCGTTCGGACTTCAGTACTAAACTAAGCCACATACCAGCATACAGCGGTGATGTCAACAATCCAAAGGCGTCCGCCCGATTCCCTTGCGACGCAGCTTCAGTCGGCAACAACAAACTGTATTCATTTCGCAATTGATATTAATTCGGAATTTCCCGGACATCGCGGCAATCTCGTCTCGTACAGCATTGTCGAACAACGTTACGCAATTCAAGACAATGAAGGTTGCCTGCGCAACCTTGCTTTTGTGACATGGTGCCGATCATCCGGGGTCGGCGGTCAGCGCCGGGCGGCTTCGCAACCCGGATAAAACCGCGCCGGAGCCGCCATGGAGGCTTGCAAGGCCCATTTTGTGGTGCTATGGTGCGGCAGCTTTTTCGCCGGGAACAAAGCGCCGGGCCAGCCGGTCCACAAGCGTTCCCGACCATGAAAGGCATACTACAATCCGGTGCGAGGAGACCGCCATGCAGCTGACCACTACCCGCAACAAAGAATTGAAAGCCAAGCCCGACCCCCAAAAACTGGGATTCGGCACACTTTTCACCGATCACATGTTCAACATGGACTACCATCCGGACAAGGGTTGGCACAATCCGCGGATCGAGCCGTACACACCCTTTACGATGGATCCTTCCACCATGGTGCTGCACTACGGTCAGGGCGTTTTCGAAGGCCTCAAGGCCTACCGCACGGGCGACGGCCACATCCAACTGTTTCGACCCCAGGCCAATTTCAAACGGATGAACTATTCGTGCCACAAATTGTGCATTCCGGCCTTTGATGAGGCCATGGCCCTTGACGCCCTCAAGCAGTTGGTGCATCTTGAAAAGGAGTGGGTGCCCAATGCGCCGGGAACCTCTTTATACATACGTCCCACCATTGTGGCCACCGATCCTTTCCTGGGGGTGCGGGCCTCTCACACCTATCGGTTCTTTATCATCTTGTCTCCGGTGGGGGCTTACTATCCCGAGGGGTTCAATCCGATCAAGATCCTGGTCACCCGGGAGTTCGTGCGCGCCGTGCGCGGGGGATTGGGCGACACCAAAACCTTGGGCAACTATGCGGCCAGCCTGTTGGCCGGCGAAATGGCCCACAAGGAAGGCTACACCCAAGTGTTATGGCTCGACGGGGTGGAGCAAAAGTATGTGGAAGAGGTCGGTTCGATGAACATTCTGTTCGTCATCGACGGCGAACTGGTGACCCCCATGCTCAACGGCAGTATTTTGCCCGGCATCACGCGGGATTCGGCCCTGGCCCTGGCCCGCCGTTGGGAGATGCCGGTCAGCGAACGCAAAATCAGCATCGACGAGGTGTACGAGGCACATCGGGCCGGTCGCTTGACGGAGATTTTCGGTTCGGGAACGGCGGCGGTGATCTCGCCCGTGGGCACTTTGAAATACGAGGATCAGGTGATCACCATCGGCGATGGCCACGCCGGACCGGTGGCCCAAAAATTGTTCGATGCCATCATGGACATTCAGTATGGCAAAGCCGAGGACCCCCTGGGATGGGTGGAGCCGGTGGTCTGAGCCGGCGCCGCCTTCCCGGTAACCCCCCGACACAAAGGAGCTTCCATGAAAGTGCGCAAAGCCGTCTTCCCGGTGGCTGGATTGGGCACCCGTTTTCTGCCGGCCACCAAGGCCATGCCCAAGGAGATGCTGCCCATCGTCGACAAGCCGCTGATTCAGTATGCGGTGGAGGAGGCCCTTGCGGCGGGTATCCAACAGATCATTTTTGTAACCGGACGCAGCAAGCAGGCCATCGAGGA
Organism: Desulfatitalea alkaliphila; assembly: GCF_022968795.1. Classification (GTDB taxonomy): domain Bacteria; phylum Desulfobacterota; class Desulfobacteria; order Desulfobacterales; family Desulfosarcinaceae; genus Desulfatitalea; species Desulfatitalea alkaliphila. The sequence continues at coordinate 19,617 of NZ_JALJRB010000024.1, read as the reverse complement.
CCATTTCGACCATTTTTGTGAATTGGAACAGACCTTGATGGCCCGCAGCAAGGATGCGCTGCTGCGGGAGATCAATCATCTGGTGCCGGAGTCGGGCACCTTTGTCTACACGCGACAAAACGAGCCTTTGGGACTGGGCCATGCCATCTGGTGCGGCCGCCACATCGTGGGCAACGAACCCTTCGCCGTGCTGCTGGCGGACGATCTGGTCAAATCCGACACCCCTGTGCTGGCGCAGATGCTGGCGCGCTTCGAAGAGCTGCAAGCCTCCATGGTGTGCGTTGAGGAGGTGGATCCGGCGGCAACGGCCAGTTACGGCATCCTGGATGCCGACCCGCCGGCCGACCGGCTGACCCGCGTCCGTGGGCTGGTGGAAAAGCCCCAACCGGCCGAGGCGCCCTCCAATCTGGCCATCATCGGGCGCTATATCCTGACCCCTGAAATTTTTGAAATCCTGGAGCGCAAGGAGACCGGTGCCGGCGGCGAGATTCAGATCACCGATGCCATGGCCCGGCTGCTGGACACGCAGCCTATCTACGGTTTTCGCTACGAAGGGGTTCGCTATGATTGTGGCAACAAAGCCGGGTTTCAAATGGCCAACCTTTCCTACGCCTTCGACCGGGACGACCTGCGACAGCGCTTGACGCCCTTTGTCCGGCAATTGTTGGAAGGCGGCGATTGAGATGGTCGTTGCCCGAGCATCGTTGCCTGCATCCAGTCATACGCATCACTGAATACGACCCTGACATCGACAGCGCACACGCCTCCTTCTCCTTAGGTTTATTCGCCATTGCCCTATCACGGAGTGTCCCATGAACGCCCGGTCGCACAGGCTTGAAAACGGGTTGGACATCAACGGGGAGCCCATGGCCAAGAACATCGGATTCATCTCCACCCGCTTTGCCGGCACGGACGGCGTGAGTCTGGAAGCCAGCAAATGGGCCCATGTGCTCACCGAAGCCGGCCACCGCTGCTTCTGGTTGGCCGGCGAGCTGGAGCGCGATCCGGAGGTTAGCTGGCTGTTGCCCGAAGCGCATTTCAAACATGAGAAGAACCAGTGGATCAACGCGCGGGTCTTCGGCCACAAGAACCGCAAGGCCGGCGTCACCGACACGATCCATGCGGTCAAGGTGCTGATCAAGGTCGCCATCGAGGAGTTCATCGAACATTTTCGCATCGATATGCTGATCGTGGAAAACGCGCTGACCATTCCCATGCACATCCCCCTGGGTGTGGCCCTGACCGAGATCATCGCCGAGCGTCAAATTCCCACCATCGCCCACCACCACGATTTTCACTGGGAGCGGGCCCGTTTCAGTGTCAATGCGGTGGACGACTACCTGCGCATGGCCTTTCCGCCCAAGCTCAACAGTCTGGCCCATGTGGTGATCAATTCAGCCGGCCAGGAAGAGCTGGCCCTGCGCACCGGTGCGTCGGCGATCATCATTCCCAACGTGCTGGATTTCGATCACGAAGTGCAAAGCGATCCGGTGCAAAGCGCCCTGTTCCGCAAAACAGTGGGGCTGAAGCCGGAAGACAAAATCATTCTGCAACCGACTCGCATCGTGCAGCGCAAAGGCATCGAGCACGCCATCGAACTGGTCAAACACCTGGAAGATCCCGCTTACAAACTGGTGATCTCCCACGAGGCGGGCGATGAAGGGTTCGAGTATGCCGAGTGGCTCAAGAGCCACGCCCGGGAGCACGGCGTCGATCTGCGCCTGTTCGACATGCAGGTGGCCGATCCGTTCAACGGCGGCGGGCGGCGCAACGGCCCCTACACCCTTTGGGACATCTATCCCCATGCCGACTTCATCACCTATCCCAGCCTCTATGAAGGGTTCGGCAACGCCTTCCTGGAAGCGATCTATTTCAGAAAGCCGCTGCTGGTGAACCGCTATGCCATTTTCGTGCGCGACATCGAGCCCAAGGGGTTCGACCTGGTGGTCATGGACGGCTTTCTGACCGAAAAGAACCTGCAAAACGTCCGCCAAGTGCTCGAATCGACCGAGCGACGCGAGCGAATGGTCACCCACAACTTCAACATCGCCCGGCGCTACTACTCCTATTCCGTATTGCGGCACGCGCTGAACATGTTGGTATTTCATTTCTTCGGCGTCGAAGGTGGCGCCCATCAATGCTGACTGATCCTTCCTTCATTCAAGAGCCGGCGCCCGGCCGCCGCATGGTCTGTTTTCGCGGCGACGTGGCCCGATTCCGCCTCCGGCTGCCCAATCAAGCGCCCGGGCGGGCCTTTGTGCGCACCAATCTGGGACAGGGGCGCACCATCCGCCGGGAAATCATCCGCCATGTGGAACTCAACGAAGCCCCTCTGGCCCGCGACTGGTTCGATATTCCCATGCAGCCGACCGGACCGGGGCTGTTCGAGGCGGCCCTGCCCCTCAACGAGGTGGGTCACTTCGAGGCAAAGTGCCTGTTCATGGCCGACGGCCGGGAGGAACCGGTCTGGCCCGAAGGAGCCAACACCGTTCTCAACGTGGAACCGGCCGACACGGTGTGCGCCAACACGCTTTACAACGCCTTCGTGCGCCAGTTCGGGCCCAAAAAACATTTGGCCCACAGCGACCTGGCGACGCCGCACCCGTGCCTGGAAGCGCTGGACGCGGCCGGCTACACGGTGATTCCGCCGTCGGGCACCTTCCGCGACTTGATCGGCGAACTGGATTTCATCATCGGGCACCTGGGTTGCCGGTTCCTGCAACTGCTGCCCATTCATCCGACCCCCACCACCTACGCCCGCATGGGACGCTTCGGCAGTCCCTACGCCGCCTTGAGCTTCACCGCCGTGGATCCGGCCCTGGCGGTTTTCGACCCCGCGGCCACCCCCCTGGAGCAGTTCATCGAACTGGTGGACGGGGTGCACGCCCGCAACGGCAAGCTGCTGCTCGACATCGCCATTAATCACACCGGTTGGGCCGCCAGTTTGCATGAAACCCATCCTCAGTGGCTGATGCGCAAGCCCGACGGCGAAATCCAGAACCCCGGCGCCTGGGGGGTGGTATGGGAGGATCTGACCCATCTCGATTTTCGCCACAAAGGACTCTGGCGATACATGGCGGACGTGTTTCTGACCTGGTGCCGCCGGGGGGCCGACGGTTTTCGTTGCGATGCCGGCTACATGATTCCCGTGCCGGCCTGGCGCTACATCATCGCCAAGGTGCGCGATCAATTTCCCGATACCCTTTTTTTGCTGGAGGGCCTGGGCGGCAAGATCGAAGTGACCCGCGATCTGCTCAATCGGGCCAATTTCGACTGGGCCTATTCGGAGTTGTTCCAGAACTACGACCGCGGCCGGATCGAGGCTTATTTACCCGAGGCGCTGACCCTGTCGGCCGGTGACGGCTTGACGGTGCACTTTGCCGAGACCCATGACAACAACCGGCTGGCCGCCGTTTCGGCCACCTATGCACGCATGCGCACGGCGCTGTGCGCCCTGGCCGCACCCCACGGTGCCTTCGGCTTTGCCAACGGCGTGGAGTGGCTGGCCACCGAGAAGATCAACGTGCACCAGGCAAGCGCCCTGAACTGGGGTGCGGCGGACAACCAAGTGGCCGCCATCGCCCGGTTGAACCACCTGCTCAAGATCCATCCGGCCTTCGGCCCGGACGTGGAGATCCGGTTTATCGGCCGGGGGCAAGACAATTTCATCGCCCTGGGACGCCGCCACCGGGCCACGGGACAGGGCGTGGTGGTGCTGGCCAATCTGGATCCGGAAAAAGCCGTCAAGGCTTCATGGGACCCCCGCCGGGCACCCTTTGCGGATGCCGATCCGGTGGACCTGCTGACCGATGTGCGGCCCGCCGTCAAGATGGGGCCCCAATCCGGACGCCTGACCCTGGCGCCGGGGCAGGTGGTTTGCCTGGCCAAGGCGGATGATCCATACCGAGCGATGCCGACCGATGAAACTCCGGGGATTCCGCCGGCGGTGCTGCGGCAACGGTTGCGGGCCAAAGCGCTGTCGGTGTGCACGGCTTTGGATCCCGGCAACGTGCCCGATGCGGACCGGGCGGCCGAGGCGCTGCAGGCCGATCCGGAAGCCTTTTGCCGCAGCAGGGTTGCCGGCGGCGATGCGCCCCGCACCATATTGTGGCGTTACCCCCAAGATCTGCGGCGCCAGGTGATGGTGCCCCCCGGCCATCTGTTGCTGGTGCGCGCGGCCCATCCATTCCGGGCCCGCATCATAGACGGCGACCGGGTGCTGGCCGGCGAGCAGCACCTGACCGATGCCGACGGCGCGGCCTTCGCTCTGTTCGCCCCCCTGGACACCCCGCGCCGCCATCTGACACGCACCTTGGAAATTTCCCTGTACGCCCCGGACGGTCCGCAGCATGCCCGGAGCACGCTACTGTTTCTGGCCGACGGCCGCCATGCCCGCGTGCGCACCCGCTTCAGCCGCAACGACTGCCACCAACTGCCCCTGTTGGCCCTGGACACCAACGGGCGTGGCGCCATGATGCGGGTGCATGCCGACTGGCGCCACCTGGCCAGCCGCTACGACGGTTTGCTGGCCGCCAACCTTCACCCGGCCTTTCCCGAAGATCGGCGCATCCTCCTTACCCGCTGCCGGGCCTGGGTGGTCTATCAAGGCTACTCCCAGGAGGTGAAGCTGGACTGCCTGGAGCAGTTCGGCTACGACGCCCGCGGCGGCACCTGGTGGCGCTACCGGATGCTCACCGGCCAGGGCGAGCACATTGTGCTGCAGGTGCGGGCCCGCATGGCGCGCAACCGGCCCAATGGAACGGCCTTGCAATTCGAACGAATGGAGCGGCGCCGCCGTGCGGCCGAACCGGCGGAGCTGGACGATGCGGCATCGGTGACCTTGATCGTCCGGCCCGATATCGAAGACCGCAATTTCCACCACTGCACCAAGGCCTTTGCCGGTCCTGAAACCGCTTATCCCGCGGCGGTGCACCCCTCGCCCCATGGCAACGGTTTCCGCTTTGCGCCGGAATCCGATCACAACTTGCTGGTGGAAGCCGGCAATGGCCGTTTCCATGTGGCGCCGGAGTGGCACTACATGGTCCATCGCCCCATGGAGGCGGAGCGGGGTCTGGATCCCGATTCCGATCTGTTCAGTCCCGGCTATTTCAGCTGCCGCTTGCGCGGCGGTCAGCGGGTGACCTTGACCGCCCGCGCCCTGCCGCCCGACGTCGAACCCGAGCCCTGGCAGCCCGTCTTCCGGCCTCCGGCCACGGAAGGCGCACTACCCCTGGCGACAGCTCTCTCCGCCGCCCTGGATCAATATGTGGTGCGCCGCGGCGCCTTCAACACCATCATCGCCGGTTTCCCCTGGTTCCTGGACTGGGGCCGGGACACGCTGATCGTGGTGCGCGGCCTGGTGGCGGCCGGCAAGACGACCATCGCCAAAACCATTTTGCTGCAATTCGCCCAGTTCGAAGATCAGGGGACCCTGCCCAACATGATCCGGGGCGACGACGCCGGCAATCGGGACACCTCCGATGCCCCGCTTTGGTTTTTCACCGCCTGTGCCGACCTGGTGGCGGCCGAGGGAGACGATGCCTTTCTCGACCAACGCTGCGGTGATCGCACCGTGCGGCGCATTTTGACCGACATGGCCGCCGCCCTGATTCAAGGCACCCCCAACGGTATCCGCATGGATCCCCGATCGGCCTTGATCTTCAGCCCGTCCCACTTCACCTGGATGGACACCAACTTTCCCGCCGGCACGCCGCGTGAGGGATACCCCGTCGAGATCCAGGCGCTTTGGTACGCGGCGCTGAACTTCCTGGCGCGGGTCGATGGGGCGGACCCGCAACGCTGGTCGAAATTGGCCGCACAGGTGCAAGAGAGCATCATCAACCATTTCTGGGATCCCCGCCGGGGCTATCTGAGTGACTGCCGCCATGCCCGGTCCGGGCAATCGGCGGCCGAGGGAGTCGCGGACGACCACCTGCGGCCCAATCAATTGCTGGCCCTCACCTTGGGCGCGGTGACCGATCCCGACATGGTGCACACCGTTTTGCAGGCCTGCCGGCACCTGCTGGTGCCCGGCGCCATTCGCAGTTTGGCCGATCAGCCGGTGACCGTACCCCTCGCCGTGGAACGGGACGGCGTTCTGCTCAACGACCCGCGGGCCCCTTACTGGGGCCGGTATGCGGGCGACGAAGACACCCGGCGCAAGCCGGCGTACCACAACGGCACGGCCTGGACCTGGCCTTTTCCCCTCTTTTGCGAAGCCTGGGCCGCCCGTTACGGTCGCGCCGGACGGGATGCGGCCTTGGCCTGGCTATCCAGCAGCATTGGGTTGATCAACAGCCACTGCGTCGGCCAGGTGCCCGAAATCGTGGACGGCGACGCCCCCCACCATCAGCGCGGTTGCGACGCCCAGGCCTGGGGGGTGAGCGAGCTGTTGCGGGTGTGGCAACAATTGACCGGTCCCGATACCGTGCTTAGAGTTACCGGTTGCCCTGCTGACACCCCCTGCCAAAACCAACAGGAGTCTTTCGAATGAAACACATACATGCATTTCAAGTATTTCCCAAGCTGCCGGGATCTTTGAATTTCCTTGGCGTTTTGTCCCGCAACATGTGGTGGTCCTGGAAACCGGACGCCATCGAGCTGTTCCGGCGGGTCGACCCGCGCCTATGGGAGGCCTCGGGGCGCAACCCCATCGTGTTCGCCACCCAAGTGTCCCAGCAACGGCTTCAGAAACTGGCCGCCGACGACAGTTTCCTGGCCCACCTGGACCGGGTGCGGCAACAGTTCAAGGAGCGGGTACTGGCCTCGCCCGATCTGGCGGAGAACCCCTATAGCGGCGGAGCGCGCATTGCCTATTTCTCCATGGAGTTCGGTATTCACGAAAGCCTGCCCCTGTTTGCGGGCGGCTTGGGGGTGCTGGCCGGCGATCACCTCAAATCGGCTTCCCATATGGGATTGCCCATGGTGGCGGTGGGGCTGCTGTACCGGCAAGGCTATTTTCGCCAACTGCTGGACCCCAACGGCTGGCAACAGGAGACCTACCCCGAGACCGACATCTACACACTGCCCCTGACGCGGGTCAAAACCGGCAACGGCGATCTGCGCATCTCGGTCCCCCATCCGAACGGCGAAATGCTGGCCGATGTCTGGAAGATCATGATCGGCCGCGTGCCGCTCATTTTACTGGACACCAATGTGGTGGAAAACCCGCCGGCCGTCCGCGAAGTCACTGCCCGGCTCTACAACAGCGAACCCGGCGTGCGCCTGGCCCAGGAGGTGCTGCTGGGCATCGGCGGCATGCGGGCCCTAACGGCCATGGGGATCGAACCGACCATCTGCCACATGAACGAAGGCCACAGCGCCTTTGCCAACGTGGAGCGGTTGATACAGGTGATGGAGCGCCACCACCTGGACATCCCCACCGCCATGGAGGTGGTGGCCCGCACCTCGGTCTTCACCACCCACACCCCCGTGCCGGCCGGTCATGACGAATTCCCTCTGGATCAGGTGCAACCCTATATCAAACCGTTGGCCAAACAGTTGCGAGTGAACGAAGAGGAGGTGCTCTCCTGGGGCTGCACCGGCAACAGCACCATCCCCCACGGCCCCTTTTCCATGCTGATTCTGGGGTTGCGCTTCTCCCAGCATTGCAACGGGGTCAGCCGTCTGCACGGCCATGTGGCCCGCCGCATGTGGCGCCATGTGTGGCCCGGGCACAACGACAGCGACGTGCCCATCACCCATGTGACCAACGGCGTGCACGTCTCCAGCTTCATCGCACCGGAAGTCGTCATGTTGTTCGAACGCTACCTGGGACCCGAGTGGCATTACAGCAGCCGCAAGCCGGAGAACATCGAACGCATCGACGAGATTTATGACGAGGAGCTGTGGCGGGCCCATGAAATGAGCCGCACGCGGCTGATCAGCAAAGTGCGCGAGTTGCTGGTCAACCAGTACGCCCGGCGCAACGCCCCCATCGCCGTGGTGCGGGCGGCGGAAAATGCCTTGGATCCCGAGCGGCTGACCCTCGGGTTTTCCCGCCGTTTCACCACTTACAAGCGGGCCAACCTGATTTTGCGGGATCCCGAGCGGCTCAAGGCGATGCTCGTCGACAAGGAGCGGCCGGTGCAGATTCTCTTCGCCGGCAAGGCCCACCCCCAGGACAACGAAGGCAAGGACCTGATCCGCAACATCGTCCAGTTCGCCAAACACCATGATGTGCGCAGCCAGATCGTGTTCATCGAAGATTATGACATGGGCATCGCCCGCTACCTGGTGCAAGGGGTGGATGTGTGGCTCAACACCCCCCGCCGACCGCTGGAGGCCTGCGGCACCTCGGGCATGAAGGCCGCCATGAACGGGGCGCTGAACCTAAGCATCCTGGACGGCTGGTGGGACGAGGGCTACACCCCCGAACGGGGCTGGCGCATCGGCAGCGGCGCGGAGTACCCCGATCCGGCCTATCAGGATGCAGTGGAGGCCCAGGCGCTCTACAATGTGTTGGAGAACGATGTGATTCCCTGTTTCTACAACCGCACCACGGGCAACATGCCGACCGAGTGGCTGGCCAAGATGAAGGCCTCCATGAAGATGGCCATGGCCCAGTTCTGCAGCCACCGCATGGTCAACGAATACCAACAGCGGTTCTATGTGCCCGGGGTGCGGCGCCATCGCGAGCTGCTGGCCGACAACGCCGCCGAAGCCCAGCGCCTGAGCGTGCTGCACCAGCGTCTCAAGTCGTTGTGGCAGGAGGTGCGCGTGGAGATGCCCGATCGGGATCACGAGGGGCCCTTCCAGGTGGAGGACAGCTTCACCGTCAGCACCGTGGTGCACTTGGGCGCCCTGACCCCCGAAGAGGTGGATGTGGAGCTCTACTACGGCCGCATGCAGCGCACCAACGACCTGGAGGAGGGGTTGACCCAACCCATGGAGGTGGTCGAGACGCGTGGCGGCGGCACCTTTCTTTATCGCTGCACCGTGCGCTGTGACGATTCTGGGCGCTACGGCTTCACCGTGCGCGTGGTACCGCGGGCCGACGATTGGATTCGTTTCTCGCCGGGCTTGCTCACCTGGGCCTGAAAGGATAAGACGAGATTATGGAACTCAGACGCCGCAAACCGCGGGTGCTGATCGTTACGCCGGAAGTGACCTATCTGCCCGACCGCATGGGCAGCCTGGCCCATTTTTTGACCGCCAAGGCGGGCGGATTGGCCGATGTATCGGCCGCCCTGGTCAGCGCCTTGTTCAACCAGGGGGCGGATGTGCATGTGGCCTTGCCGGACTATCGCTCCATCTTCGAAGACCGGCTGGCCCCTTTCTTGCGCAAGGAGCGGCGCCTGCTGCGCCGGGTGATGCCCAACGACCGGGTTCACCTGGCACAGGACCGGGCCTTCTTCTACCTCAACCGGGTTTACTCCAACTACGGCAGTGAAAACATCCACATCGCCCTGGCCTTCCAACGCGAGGTGATCAACAACATCGTGCCCCGGGTGCGCCCCGACCTGATCCACTGCAACGACTGGATGACCGGCCTGATTCCGGCCATGGCCCGCACGCTGCGCATCCCCTGCCTGTTCACCATCCACAACATCCATACGGTCAAAACCACCCTGGCCGCCATCGAGGACCGGGGTATCGACGCCGCCTATTTCTGGGACCAACTGTACTACACCGACTTCGCCGACGAATATGAAAAGGCGCGGGATCACGTGCCCGTCGATTTCCTGGTCAGCGGGGTGTTCGCCGCGCACTTTGTCAACACCGTCAGCCAGCACTTTCTGGATGAGATCGTTCAGGGGCGCCACGACTTCATCGAGCCCCATCTGCGCCAGGAGTTGATCAACAAGGTGGCCGCCGAGTGCGCCGCCGGCATCCTCAACGCCCCGGATCCGAGCTTCAGCCCGGCGACGGACGACCAATTGGCGGTGACTTACGGGCCGGACGACCATGGCCCGGCCAAGCGTGCCAACAAGCGGGAGCTGCAGCGCCTGCTGGGACTGGCCGAGGATGAGCGGGCCCCGCTGTTCTTCTGGCCCTCCCGCCTGGACCCGGTGCAGAAGGGATGCCAGTTGCTGGCGGACATCTTTTACAGCGTCATCTCCAAGCACTGGGATCACAATCTGCAGGTGGTGTTCGTTGCCGATGGTCCCTTTCAGGGCGTGTTTCGCAACATCGTCAATCACCACCAGTTTCATCAAAGGGCGGCGGTGTGCGATTTCAGCGAAAAGCTGGAACACCTGGCCTATGGCGCAGCCGACTTTGTGCTGATGCCTTCGCGCTTCGAACCGTGCGGATTGCCCCAGATGATCGGCCAGATCTACGGGGCGCTGCCGGTGGCCCACGACACCGGCGGCCTGCACAACACCATCGTGCCCATGGACGTCGCCGGCGACCGGGGCAGTGGTTTTCTGTTCGAAGTTTACGACAGCAACGGCCTGGCATGGGCCATCGATCGGGCCATGGATTTCCACCGGCTGCCCGAAGCGCAGCGGGCGCGCCACATCCGGCGCATTATGGTTGAGGCGGCGGACACCTTCACCCACTCGGTCAATGCCCGGCACTATATCCAACTTTATGAAAAGATGTTGGACCGACCCTTGATCGTCTGATGGCCATGACTTCCACCCACGCAAATCAGCGTCTGGAGCGCTTTCTCATGACAGACCCCTATATCGAGGCCCACCGCGATGCCATCGACCGGCGTATCGCCCTGATCGAACGCACGGCCCGGCAATTGGCGGGGGACCATGCCGATCTAGCCGATTTCGCCGCCGGCCACGAATATTTCGGCCTGCATTTCCGGGACGGCGGCTGGGTGCTGCGGGAGTGGGCACCCAACGCGTCGGCCATGCACCTGGTGGGTCAACTGAGCGATTGGCAGGTGCGAGACGACTTGGCTTTTCAGCGCCTCGATGCCCACGGCACCTGGGAACTGCGGTTGCCGGCCGATGCAATGGGCCACGGCGACCTTTACCGGCTCCATCTGCAATGGCCCGGCGGCGGCGGGGATCGCATCCCCGCCTGGGCCCGGCGCGTGGTCCAAGACCCCGACACCTTGATCTTCAATGCCCAGGTGTGGCGGCCGGACACACCCTATCAGTGGCGATCGGATCCGTTCACCCCGCCGCAAGGCGCACCACTGATCTACGAGGTGCACATAGGCATGGCCCAGGCGGAGGGCCGGGTGGGCACCTATGCCCAATTCACGGCCGAGGTGCTGCCCCGGGTGGTGGCCGCGGGCTACGACACGCTGCAGATCATGGCAATCCCCGAGCACCCTTACTACGGCAGCTATGGCTACCATGTGACCAGCTTCTTTGCGCCGGCGTCGCGCTTCGGCACGCCCGAGGAACTCAAGGCCCTGATCGACGCCGCCCACGCCGCCGGACTGCGGGTGCTCATCGACCTGGTTCACTCCCACGCGGCCAACAACGAAGTGGAGGGCATCAGCCGTTTCGACGGCACCGATTACCAGTTTTTCCATAGCGGCGATCGGGGCCGGCACGTGGCTTGGGATTCGCGCCTTTTCGACTACGGCAAGCCGGAAGTACTGCATTTTTTACTTTCCAACTGCCGCTACTGGCTCGACGAGTTCCGGGTGGACGGGTTTCGTTTCGACGGCATCACCAGCATGCTCTACCTGGATCACGGCCTCGGCAAGGCGTTCACCTCCTATGACGACTACTTCAACGCCAACGTCGATGAAGACGCCCTTTGCTACCTGGCCCTGGCCAATCAAGTCATCCATGCGGTCCAGCCGGAAGCGATCACCATCGCCGAAGACATGAGCGGCATGCCCGGTCTGGCCCGCCCCCGGGAAGACGGCGGCATCGGGTTTGATTACCGTTTCGCCATGGGGGTGCCTGACCACTGGATCCGCCTGGCCAAGGACACCCCCGACGAACAGTGGCACATGGGCGGCCTGTGGTTCGAGCTGAACAACCGCCGCCACGACGAGAAAACCATCTCCTACACCGAATCCCACGACCAGGCCCTGGTCGGGGATCAGGCCCTTGTTTTCCGGCTCATCGGCGATGCCATTTACGATCACATGCACCGGGACGATCGCCATCCGCAGGTGGAGCGGGGCGTGGCCCTGCACAAGATGATCCGACTGATCACCCTGGCCACCGCCGGCCACGGCTATCTCAACTTCATGGGCAACGAGTTCGGCCACCCCGAGTGGATCGACTTTCCGCGGCCGGGCAACAACTGGTCCTATCACTACGCCCGACGCCAATGGCACCTGGTGGACGACCCCGACCTGAAGTACCGACAGCTGGACCGTTTCGACAAGGCCATGATCGCCTTGGCCCGGCAATGGGCCGTGCCGGGCAGTGCGGCGCCCCGGCTGCTGTGGGAACACGATGAGGACAAGATCTTGCTTTTCCGGCGCGCCGGGCTGATCTTCGCTTTCAATTTTCATCCCACCCGCTCTTTCAGCGACTATCGTTTCCCGGCGCCTGAAGGGCACTATGGCATCGTGCTGGATTCCGACGACGGGGCCTTCGGCGGGCATGGGCGGGTGGATCATGCCGTAGACCATGTGACCTTGCCGGAAGGGGCCGACCCCCATATCATCCACCGCCTGTCCCTTTACCTGCCCAACCGCACCGCCCTGGTTCTGGCGCCCCAAGGAAGTTCATGATCGCCGTTGACAACCTGACCAAAACCTTCGGCAGCCAAATCCTCTTCGATGCCGTCAGCTTCAAAATCAACGCCCGGGAGCGGGTGGGGCTGGTGGGCCGTAACGGGCACGGCAAGACCACCCTGTTTCGCATCCTGGTGGGCGAAGAAGCCTATGACGAAGGCAGCGTCGTGCTGCCCAAGGGGTACCGCATCGGCCATGTGCGACAGCAACTGGCCTTTTCCTGCGACAACATACTGGCGGAGGGGATGCGGGGATTGCCGCCGGCCAAGCGGGACCATCACTGGGAGGTGGAGAAGGTGCTGGCCGGCCTGGGATTCAGCCAAGACGACATGCAGCGGCCGCCGGGCGATTTTTCCGGCGGGTTCCAGGTGCGCCTCAACCTTGCCAAGGTGCTGGTTTCCGAGCCGGATCTGCTGTTGCTGGACGAACCCACCAACTATCTGGACATCACCTCCATCCGCTGGATCGAACGCTTCCTGACGGCCTGGCCCGGCGAGCTGCTGCTCATCACCCATGACCGCGGCTTCATGGACCGGGTGGTGACCCACACCATGGGCATCCATCGCCGCAAGGTGCGCAAAATGGCCGGCGACACGCGCAAATATTATGGCCAAATCGCACAAGACGAAGAAATCTACGAAAAAACCCGGCTCAACAATGAACGCCGCGCCCGTGAAGTCGAGCAGTTCATCACCCGATTTCGCGCCAAGGCGCGCCTGGCGGGCCTGGTGCAGTCGCGGGTCAAAGCTTTGGAGAAGTTGGATAAAAGAGAAAAGCTGCACAAGCTGCGCGAACTTTCCTTCAGCTTCCGGTCCCATCCCTTTCGGGGCAAGCAGATGCTGGCCGCGCGGGACCTGGCCTTTGCCCACCCTGGACATCCAACACTGTTTGAAGGGCTCGATTTCACGGTCAACGCCGGTGATCGGTTGTGCGTAATCGGCCCCAACGGCAAAGGCAAAACCACCCTGCTGCAGCTTTTGGCCGGCAATCTCACGCCGCAACGGGGCGCCATCGCCTATCATCCCGGCGTTGCCGGCGGCTTTTACGAGCAGACCAACATCCAAAGCCTCAACGACCTGCACACTGTGGAAGAGGCGATCCAGAGCTGCCATCCCGACGTCGATCGTCAGCAGGCGCGCAACATCTGCGGCGCCATGCTCTTCGAAGGGGATCAGGCACTGAAGAAAGTCGCCGTTCTCTCGGGCGGCGAAAAGGCACGTGTCATGCTGGGCCGTCTGCTGGCCACCCCCCTGAACCTGTTGCTGCTGGACGAACCGAGCAACCATCTGGACCTGGAGTCCTGCGACGCCCTGCTGGACGCCATCGACCGGTTCGAGGGGGCGGTGATCATGGTGACCCACAACGAGCTGTTTTTGCACACCCTGGCGCAGCGGTTGGTGGTGTTTCACCAGGACCGGGTGACGCTCTTCGAGGGCACCTACCAGGCGTTTCTGGACAAGGACGGTTGGGGCGATCAAGACGGCGGCCCCTCTATCAACACGCCGGCTGTTGCGAACGAAACCGCCCCGGCAGAGCCGCAGCACTCCAAGAAAGAGTTGCGGCGACGACGCTCGGCCATCATTACGGAACACGCCAAACGCAGCCGCCCGGTGGACAAGGCCATTACCGAACTGGAAAGCGGCATCGAGGCCGATGAAGCGCAGCTGGCCGCCTTGAACGATGAAATGGTAACGGCCGCCCAAGCCAATGACGGCGAACGCATCGCCCGACTCTCCCAATCCATCCATCAATGCCGGCAACGCATCGATGAACGGTTCAATGCTTTGGAGGATTGGTATCAGCGCAAAGAAGTGTTGGACGCGGACCTGGCGCAGAAGCTGGAAGATTGATCGAGCCCGGCAAACGATGGCGTTGCGTGACGTGCCGTTTTACGAAGATCAGGGCCGGGCTTTGGGCTGCTTCACTTAGAAATACTTGTTGCGCAGGGCGGCCAATTGGGCCAGGTAGCGCTCGCGGTACATCAACCCGCGCTGGTTGTTGATGTCGTAGAACAAATAGTCCAGGTGGGGCCGTATGTCGACGCCGTAGGCATTGCGGCGGTGTTCATTGGCCATGTCCAGGGTGAGAAGCGCGTAGTAGTTGATCAGCATGCGCATTTTGCTGTCCCGGCGCAGCAGGTAACCGCGGCCGCCCATGGTGTTCAGAAAATAGGCGGCATATTCGTAAAGGGGTTGCAACCGGGGCGGCTCGCCGTCCACCGGCCGACCCTCCGCACAAACCGTCAGCCATGAGAAGATCACGGCCATGGCCGGTTCCAGCACGGCCCCTTCCTCGTCGAGGATCTGCTTGATCAACAACAGGCGGTCCTTGCCCAGCACACGGTAGAGGTGGGTGACATTGCGCAGCAGTCCGTAGAGGTTGTTCAGCTCGCCGACGTTGGTGGGCGTTGTGGCGGCCAGGCGCTCCAAGGTCTCATCGAAAAAGGTTTCGGCACGCATCTCCAGCCCGGCTTCGGTCACATACCCTTTGCCGTCCAAATAGTTGAAAAAGGCCGCCACTTGGGTGGTGATGCGGTTGCAGTCGACCTGTTCCGGGCGGGTGGTGTCGGTGGGCAGATGGGGACCGAAAACCTCGCTCAGGTCGTCGACGGGTGGGCCCGTGTCCATCCGGGCGGTCAGCGCGTCGATACGGTCCTGCAATTGTTCCAGGCGTTGACGACACAGCGCCTTTTCGTCATTGACGGCCTGCTCCACCGCATTGGTGTGCCAATGGCCGATCCAGTGGTATCCCAACAGTCCAAAGCCCACTACGGCGAACAAAATCAGCAAGTATCGAATGGTTTTATCCATCGCCCGCCAAACCGCTTTTCAGATGGTATCGATTTGCGTTAAAGAAACGCTTTGAACATACTGCAGCGGGACGTTGTTTGCAAGGCCAAGGTTCTGCGAGGTGTTCGGCATTCTTGATTAACGCTTTATTTTGCCTACGAAGAATGAAGGAGGCGTCCATGGTTGATGTTCATCCCCTGCGTTACATGATCGATATTGCACCAGACCTGGAACGGTTCGTTTTTGATGGCCGGGTAACCATTGCGTTGCAATTGGACAAATCCGTTCGGGAGGTGGCCCTCAACAGCTTGGATCTGGCCATCTGGCGCTGTCAATGGGCGCAGGACGACGGATGGGTCGATGCGGCCTTCGGGGTCGATCCCGCGCAGGAACGACTGACCGTGCAACCACCCGCAGCGGTCAGCGGCCCCCAAACGCTGCGCATCGACTACCAGGGAATGATCAACGACACCATGGGCGGCTTTTACCGCAGTCAGGCCAAACAGGGCAACACCACACACCGCATGGCGGTCACCCAATTCCAGGAGAGCTCTGCAAGGCAAGCCTTTCCCTGCATGGATCACCCCTTGCACAAAGCGGTCTTTGAGGTCCGCTTGACCGTAGCGGAAGGATTGACCGTACTGTCCAACACCCTGCCGATGCGGGAGGAGCCGGTCAACCTGGGCCGCAAACGGGTGGTTTTTCAGCCCAGCCCGCGCATGTCCACCTATTTGCTCTTTTTCGGGGTGGGCCCCTTTGAGCTGGTGGTGGATCAACAGGATACGCGGGTGCGCCTGGCCCATCTGCCGGGGCTGGGCCACACCACCGGCCCGGGGCTCGAATTCGGGCGTCAGGCGCTGCACTATTGCGAGACCTACTATGACATTCCCTATCCGTTGCCCAAGATGGATCTGATCGCCATTCCCGATTTCGCCTTCGGCGCAATGGAGAACTGGGGCGCCATCACCTTCCGCGAAAACCTGCTGCTGCACTTCCCCGAGCTGACGTCCAAGGCCGGTGAACAGCGCATTTTCGAAGTGATCGCCCACGAAATCGCCCACCAGTGGTTCGGCAACCTGGTGACGCCGGCCGACTGGAAATATTTGTGGCTCAACGAATCCTTTGCCACCTATTTCGGTTACGGCGTGGTGGCCCACTACAAACCCGGATGGGGTGTCTGGGATCAGTTCCTGCTGACCGAAACCGCCACCGCCCTGACGCGGGACGGCTTGCAGGACACCTTCGCCATCGAAATCCCCGGCGGCGAACATGTGGTGATCAACAGCAGCACCGCGCCCATCATCTACAACAAGGGCGCCAGTATTTTACGCATGATCGAGGGTGTGATCGGCACGGCGGCCTACCAGGCCGGGGTGCGTCGCTACCTGCGCGAGCACCAGTATGACTGCGCCGAAAGCCACCATTTGTGGCAAGCCTTCGAAGCCGCATCCACCCAGCCGGTAACCGCCATGATGCAGAGCTGGATCGGCCAGCCCGGCCACCCCCTGATCACGGTGGCACGCCGGGGCGACCGCCTGCAGTTGCGCCAGGAGCGCTTCACCTACCTGGATGTGCCCACCGATCGCACCTGGACCGTTCCGTTGACCGTCTACACCTGGGGCGCCGACGGCACGGCACAACGGCAGCAGATGCTGATGGATGATTCCCGCGCCGAAATGGTTCTACCGCCGGACACCCGATGCTACAAGGTCAACTGCGACCAGGCCGGATTTTACCGCGTCGCCTACGACGACGATGCCAATCTGGCCGCCCTGGGCCAGCAGATTCGAACCGGCGCCATGGGCGTGGCGGATCGTTGGGGCGTTCAGAACGATCTCTACGCCCTGGTGCGGCAGGGCCGCGTCGACCTGAACACCTACCTGTCCTATCTGGACCATTACGCAACGGAAGAAGCCTTTTTGCCCTTGGCCGGCATTGCCGGCCATCTGCACAACGCCCTTCTGGTGGCGCCACCGGAGCCGCGGGACGTGATCGCGGCCCGCGGTCGGGCCCTGGCGGCCCGCACCCTGGAGCGCATCGGTTATGCACCGCTGGCCGAGGAACCCCACACCACCGCCATCTTGCGCGAACAGCTGCTGTGGCTGGGCGCCTTGTGGGGCCATGCCGACGCGGTGGCTTTCGGCGAAGAGCAGTTCGAACGCATGGCGGCCGATCACGCCGTCCATCCCGATATCGCCAAGGCGGTGATGCAGATCGCCGCTCGCAGCCGTGGTGAAGCCGTGCTCGGGTGGTTGCAGGAGCGGTTCAGGCAAACCCCCAGCGAACACGAACGGATGAATGTGCTCGCCGCCCTGGGCTGCTTCGAAGCGTGGCCCGCCATCGCTGCGGCCCTTGATTTCACCCTGGCGCAGGTGCCGCCCCGCAACCGCTTCCTCCCCATCGTGGCCCTGGCGGCCAACCCGTCGGCCCAACCGCACCTGTGGGACTGGTACCTGAGTCATCGGGAGGCGTTGGAACAACTCCACCCCCTGCTCTACGAGCGGGTGCTCACCGCCATCATTCCTTTCGGCGGCCTGGACCGGGAAGAGCAGGTGCGGCAATTCGCCACGCCCTACATGGAAAGCCACGCCCATTTGGCGGATGCCATGCGACTGGCCTTGGAGAATTTGGAAATCAATACGCGCATGCGGGGCACGATGGAGGGATAACGGGGTTTTCGGGGCGCCCGACGCGGCGGGTCAAGCCCCGACACCCGGAACCTGGGAGGGAAACGGATGAAAATCGGCCGTCTTGCCGCCGCTGCAAGGGCGGCAAGACGGCCGATTGATGTTTTTGCAGTCGCCCTCTAAACCCGTTCGGCCACCAGGTCGCCCACCTCTTTGGTGCCGTAACCCATCTTGCCGGCGGACAAACTCTTGATCTTGGTGGCGGTGACGTCCCGCACGGCCGATTCGATGGCGTCGGCGGCCGCCGTTTCGCCCAAGGTTTCCAGCATCATGGCGCCGGCGCAGATGGCCGCCAGGGGGTTGATGATATTCATGCCGGTGTATTTGGGCGCCGAACCGCCGATGGGCTCGAACATGCTCACCCCTTCGGGGTTGATGTTGCCGCCGGCGGCGATGCCCATGCCGCCCTGGGTTTCGGCCCCCAGGTCGGTGATGATGTCGCCGAACATGTTGGAAGTCACCAGCACATCGAACCATTCCGGGCTCTTGACCATCCACATGCAGGTGGCATCGACGTGATAGTACTCCCGCTGCACATCGGGATAGTCCCGCTCGCCGATTTCATGGAACACCCGCTCCCAGAGACCGAAAACATAGGTGAGCACATTGGTTTTGCCCACCAGGCCGAGGGTGTTGGCATCCCCCTTGCCGCGCGCCTTCTTGCCGAATTTGCGGGCGTATTCAAAGGCGAACCGCAGGCAGCGCTCCACCTGGAAGCGATTGTAGACCATGGTTTGCATGGCCACCTCGTGGGGTGTGCCCTGCATGGAAACGCCGCCCATGCCGGTGTAGATGTCGCCCGAATTTTCACGGATGACGGCATAATCGATCTGTTCCGGCCCCTTGTTTTTCAAAGGGGTTTCCACGCCGGGGAACAGCCGCACCGGACGCAGATTGATGTACTGGTCCAGCTCGAAACGCAAGCGCAGCAAGATCCCTTTTTCCAAAATGCCGGGCTTGACCCCCGGGTGACCGATGGCCCCCAGGTAAATGCTGTCGAAGCCGCGCAGCTCGTCAACGGCCGTATCGGGCAGCACCTCGCCGGTGCGCAGGTAGCGCTCGCCGCCGAAGTCGAAATCGGTCATCTCCAGTTTGAAGCCGAATTTGGCCGCCGCCGCGTTCAGCACCTTGCACCCCTCGGCCACCACTTCCGGCCCGGTGCCGTCGCCCCCGATCACCGCAATGCGGTATGTTTTGGTCATGTCGAACTCCCCGCGGTCCACCCATCGGCGGATCCGGTCAATGAATGGGCTTATGAAGCCGTTGAAATTGGCCTGTTATATGCAAAAGGGGACGCGGGGTCAAGTACGGTTGCCGTTTTGGGATTTGAGTTGGTTGATAGTTTGTTGGGTTGGTTGGGTTGGTTGAGCGTTGAGTGGGTTGAAAGGTTGCGATAATCGAAATCGGGATCGAAAAGAGAACGACGCCGCGGTCCATGGGTTATAGAAAATCGATGTCGAATTAGCAGGATTCCTACCAGCGGATGGGCGCGCCGACCACAAAGGTTTTTTCCCACCGTAAAAGTGACATG
>NZ_JALJRB010000023.1 GCF_022968795.1 Desulfatitalea alkaliphila | reverse complement strand
TCACCCGGCTCCCAGGCCCACCCGCCTCCGTGCGAGAACAATCCATGTCACCTTAACGGTAGGGAATAACCCTTTATGATAAGCACACCCTTTGGCTGATTTGAATTCTGTGTATGCGGCGTCGACATCGAAATCGGGGTCGCAAACTCCTCCAGAACCATAAAATCCTTAGAATACAGTGAGGTATGCATGCGTTGCCTTACAAGCGTTTGGCATTAAAACTTGACTTGCGGTTCGAATGTGGTACTGTATTCAGACTGGAGGAAAAAATTATGAATATTACAAAGGATATTAGGCCGGTGACTTATCTGAAATCACGGGCGGCCGATTTACTCAATCAGATTAACGAAACGCATCGGCCTGTTATCATAACCCAAAATGGTGAACCCCGAGCTGTACTACAAGACCCTAAAAGTTACGAAAATATGCGTAATGCCATTGGTCTGTTAAAACTTATTTCAACAGGGGAAGCCGATATCAGGGAGGGACGAACACTGCCACAAGAAGATGTGTTCGATGAAATCGAAAGCGCACTTAACGAAAACCGGAAATGAGCCGAAATTTTCAAATTAAATGGGCTGCTATTGCGCAAAGTGATTTGAAACAAATAATTGATTATATAGCGGTTGATAGCCCGGACATTGCGCTGCAAATTCTAAAAAAACTTAGACAAGCAGCGTCGAGCCTCTACACCTTGCCGGATCGGGGTAGAATTGTACCGGAGTTGAAAGATCAAGGTATACACATCTATCGAGAAATAATTGTTCCTCCCTGGCGCATTATTTACAGAATATCAGATGCAACTGTTTTTGTTTTATCCGTAATAGACGCAAGGCGCAATGTTGAAGATATATTGCTGAATCGATACGTCAAATAAACGATCTACCAACAAACTCTACAAACGCTATGAACGAAATCAACCAACCCACCAAAGACACCCATCGCATGACGCAGATCGCCCTGGGCAAGGCGCCCGGCGACCTGGCCGTTATCAACGCCCGTGTGGTCAACGTCTACACCGGCGAAATTCTGGACGATCAGGCCGTGGTCACCGCCGGCCCCTGGATCGCTTACACCGGGGATCGCAGCGAGGGGATGATCGGTCCCGATACGGAGGTGATCGATGCCGGCGGCAAGGTGCTCATTCCAGGATTGATCGACGGCCACACCCACCTGGCCGGCTATTACAACGTGCCCAATTTTCTGACCCATGGGGCCGTCGGCGGCACCACCACGGTGATCACCGAAGCTTTCGAGGCCTACGCGGTGGCGGGCTACGACGGGGTGCTGGAATTTCTGGAGGCCATCGCCCGGCAGCCCATCAAGATTTTCGCCACTGCTCCGCCCATGGTGTGTCTCAGCCCCGCCTTTCTGGGCATCGACCCGGCCGATCTGGATCGCCTGCTGGCCCGCGAGAATGTGTTGGGGTTGGGCGAGGCCTATTGGCAGGGGGTGTTGCAATCACCGGAGGTACTGCTGCCGACAATGGCCCGAACACTGGCCGCGGGCAAGGTGCTGGAAGGCCATTCGGCCGGGGCCAAGGGCAACAAACTGGCGGCCTACGCGGCAACCGGGGTTTCATCCTGCCACGAACCCATCACCGCCGAAGAGGCGCTGGCCCTGCTGCGGCTGGGAATTCACGTGATGGCCCGGGAGGGCAATGTGCGCCGGGACCTGCAGGCCATCGCCGAAATCCGCCATGCGGGTATCGATTTGCGACGACTGACCCTGGTTTCCGACGGGGTCGCGCCGCAAGACCTTCTGGAGGGCGGCTACATGGAGCTGGTGGTGCAGCGGGCCATCGGCTACGGCTTCGATCCGGTGGCGGCCATTCAGATGACCACCCTCAACGTGGCCGAACATTTCCGCATCGACCACTTGGTGGGCGGCATCGCCCCCGGCCGCTATGCCGACCTGGTGCTGATTCCCGAGCCGGATCGGATCAGGGCGGAACTGGTGATCAGCAACGGCCGGGTGATCGCGCGCCAGGGGCGTTTGGTGGTCGCCCCTCGGGCCCATGCCTACAGCGAGCGCCTGTGCAACACCATCGATCTGCCCCGTCCCATGACAGCCGAGGATTTTCGCATTCCGGCCGGGGAAGCCCGGCAGACGGTGTCGGCGTCGGTCATCGACATGGTCACCGACCTGGTCACCAAGGAGCGGGTGATTTTCCTGCCGGTCCGCGATGGGAGCATCGATTGCGATCCGCGGCAGGACCTGATCAAGGTGGCCACCATCGACCGGCGCCACACACCCGGCAAGACCTTCACCGCCCTGATCCGCGGTTTCGGCATGCGGGCCGGCGCCGTCGCCACCAGCGCGGTGTGGGACAGCGCCAACCTGACCGTGCTGGGAGTCGATGAAGCCGATATGGCGCTGGCCGTCAATCGCATCCGGGAGATTCAGGGGGGCGTGGTGGTGTGCCGCGAAGGCCGGATTCTGGCGGAGCTGGCCCTGCCGGTGCTGGGTGTGGTGTGCGATCTGCCAATGGACCAGCTGGCGCAGCGGCTGGCGCAAATCACCCGCACCCTGCAAGAATTGGGAGTGCCCTTCGACGACCCCCTGCTCTCCATCGCCACCCTGACCGGTGCCGCCATTCCCTTCCTGCGAATTACCGAAAAAGGCCTGGTGCACCTGAAAACGGGCCGTGTCAGCGGTGTTGTGGATCAATGATGAATGCCGTTGCGTTTCCTCTCTGTTGGGGAAGGCCGGGGCCGCGTTCCTACTTCTTCTTCAACTGCTCCATAATGCGGCCCACCGCTTCGTAGTGTTCCGCTGTCTGGGTGGCGTGCTGGAACATCAGGGCTTCGTAGTCCAGGCTCTGCTCCAGGGTGGAGTGGCTGCCGTGGCGCAGCAGCTTCTTGGCGGCCCGGATGGCCGACGGCGCCATGCCGGCGATTTCGTTGGCCAGCGCTTCGGCTTCGGCCATCAGTTGATCGTGGGGCACCACCCGGTTGACCAGCCCAATGGCCAAGGCTTCGTCCGGTTCGAACATTTTGGCGGTGTAGATCAATTCAGCGGCCTTGCCGTAACCGATAAGCCGCGGTAGAAAATAGGAGCTGCCGAA
Organism: Desulfatitalea alkaliphila; assembly: GCF_022968795.1. Lineage (GTDB taxonomy): Bacteria > Desulfobacterota > Desulfobacteria > Desulfobacterales > Desulfosarcinaceae > Desulfatitalea > Desulfatitalea alkaliphila. Next base: position 71,135 of record NZ_JALJRB010000023.1, on the reverse strand, counting down.
TTCCGGCGTGACGCCGACGCGGGCGAAGGCGAAACTGAACTTGGCTTGGGTGGAGGCCAGCCGGATGTCGCAGTTGAGGGGCAGGGTGATGCCGAAGCCCACCGCCGGTCCGTTGATGGCCGCGATGATCGGCTTGGGAAAGTGGATGAAGGCCTTGGGCAGTTCGGCGCGGTCCAGGGTGTCGTCCTGCCCCGATTCGCGGTAGGTTTCGTAGTTGCGCTTGAACATGTTCAGGTCGGCGCCGGCGCTGAAAGCCCGGCCCTTGCCGCTGAGGATGAGTACCCGTATCTGATCGTCCGCGGCGGCACGCCGCAGGAAATCCATCAGTTCGTCCCGCATTTCGGGACACAGGGCGTTGAGCACTTGCGGGCGGTTGAGATAGAGCCGGCCGATGTGGCCTTCGGTTTCGACGGCGATGGTTGTGTAGTTCATGGATGGTCCTTGAGTTGGTTTGGGCCCTGGCGGGCCAGTTTTGGGCCCTGGCGGGCCAGTTTTAAGTTTTAAGTTTGATGGTCTCGTAAAAAGTCGGAATTTTCAATTTTCGACGCTGTAAGTACCTAAATTTATACGATGGCAATTTGCAAAAACACCGTTTTTGGGACTTTTTACGAGACCATCAAGTTTTAAGTTGAAGGAATTCTATCTATTTTAGAGGGTTGGGTTGTGTGGGTTGCAATGTGGGGGCGAACCTATTGTGTTCGCCCGGTGAGCCAATCGGGTTTGTTACGTTTGTTGGGTTGGTAGCATGATTGGGGGGTGGGGTGCAAGGTGATGGGTTTGGGCGGGATGGGTTTTGGAAGGAGAAGGCTTATGGCGGGGAACGCGATTTTGATTGATGTGGTGGACAATGTGGCGGTGACGGTGGTGCCGGTTGCGGCCGGGGAGGTTGTGGTGGGGGCGGGGATCGACGGGGTGACGGCCTGCGAGGCGATTCCGCGGCACCACAAGGTGGCTTTGGTGGCGATTGCGGCGGGGGCGCCGGTGGTCAAGTATGGGGAGGCCATCGGCCGTGCCACGGTGGCCATCGGGGCCGGTGCCTGGGTGCACACCCACAACATGGCGGTGGACAAGGAGGCCGGATGAGGGCGGGATCGAATGAGGTGGACAAGGGGTTCATGGGGTACCGGCGGCCCAAGGGGGCGCCGGGGGTGCGCAACCATGTGGTGGTGCTCAGTTCGGTGAGCTGCGCCAACGGTGTGGTGCAGGCCATCGGCCGGGCGTGCCCGGCGGTCAAGGCGATCACCCACAGCGAAGGGTGCGGTCGGGCCATCGACGATGCGCTGATCATCCAGCGCACCCTTGTGGGGTTGGGTGCCCATCCCAATGTGGCGGCGGTTTTGGTGGTGGGGTTGGGATGCGAGAGCCTCAAAGCGGAAGTGTTGGGGGAGCGGATCGCCGCCGCCGGGACAGCGGTGGAAGTTTTGGGGATCCAGGCAATGGGTGGATCCCAGCGGGCCACGGCGGCCGGTACGGCCATTGCCCGTCGGATGCTGCAAGGGGCCGCCGCCCAGCGTCGGGTCCGGTGCGGCTGGGAGGCGTTGACCGTCGGGTTGGAGTGCGGCGGTTCGGACGCCCTTTCGGGCATCACGGCCAATCGCCTGGTGGGGGCGGCGGCCGATTGGCTGGTGGCCCGGGGCGCCACGGTGGTGTTGTCCGAGACCACCGAGATGATCGGTACGGCCCACATCCTGGCCCAGCGGGCGGCCGATGAGGCGCTGGGTAAACGCATTGTGGAATTGATCCAGGGACAACGGCGCAAAACCGAGCACTACATGGGCGAGCGGGCCGGTTTGGTCATTTCGCCGGGCAACATGGATGGCGGGCTGTCCAATATCACCGAAAAATCCCTGGGGTGCATCGTCAAGGGTGGGACCACTCCCATTCAGGAACTGGTGGCCTACGGCACCGCCCCGTCGCGCCAGGGGTTGGTGCTGATGGACACTCCCGGCTCGGATGTGTTTTCGCTGACCGGCATGGCGGCCGGCGGGGCGCAGATCATGTTGTTCACCACCGGGCGCGGTACGCCGGTGGGCTTTCCCACCGTGCCGGTGGTCAAGATCGCCACCAACAGCCGGATGTACGCCGCCATGGCCGATGACATGGATGTGGATGCCGGCGTGCTGGCGGCCGGAGCGTCATTGGATAGCGAAAGGGATGCATTGGTGGCGCTCCTCGGGCAGGTGGCGGAGGGCAAGGCCACCCGGGCGGAGTGCAACGGCCAGGAAATGGTGGCCCTGCACACCTCCGGTCCGGCTTTTTAGGCAGAGTCGTTAGCGCGTGCGCCGCACACCGGTGCGCTTGTCCGCGTTTCTCTTATGCCCCCAACTTGGCCTGGATGCGCCCATAGTGCACCAGGGCCCACAACGCGCGCGCGGCCCTTTCCGGGGAGGGCAGTATGGGGATGCCGCTTTCCAATATTTTGCGGATGATCAACTCTTCGGCATTCTGGTAAGAGAAGCCCAGCAGCGGTTTTCCGCACTGCCGCACTAGATCGGCCAGTTTGCGGGAGTGTTCTTCGGCCATCTGCGCCGCCAGTTGCAGGGCTTCTTCTTCCGACAACCCTTCGGCTTGCATGATGCGCATCACGTTCTTGCGCGGGGTGAAGCAGTAAAGCAGCATGCTGTCGGCGCCCGGTTCTTGCAGCAGGACTTCCGGAATGGAACGGAAATACTCCATGGGGTCGCGGGAAAAGGTCAGGTCCACCGGGTTGTTCATGCTGCCGGTGTGGGGGATCAACGGCCTGAGTTTTGCCAGCGTCTCCGGGGCGAAGGGCGGCAGAGACAGGCCGTTGCGGCTGCATGCATCGGCGGCGGCGGCGCCGGGACCGCCGGAGTGGGTCTGGACGATCACCCGGTTGCCTTGCGGTATGGCGCACTGGCCCAGCACCCAGGCGAAATCGAACAGTTCTGTCAGTGAGTCGGCACGGACGATGCCGCTCTGGGCGAAGACGCCGTCGTAGAGCCGGTCCGGTCCGGCCATGGCGCCGGTGTGGGAGAAGGCGGCGCGCCGTCCGGCTTCCGATCCGCCGGCATAGAAGGCCACGATGGGCTTGCGGGCGGCGATGCGCCGGGCCGTATCGATGAACCGGCGTCCCCGGCGAATGGTTTCGATGTACAGGGTGATCACCCGGGTGTGGGGGCAGGCGGCCAGGTACTCCAGGCAGTCCACCAGGTCCACATCGGCTTCGTTGCCCACACTGATGCCGGTGGAAAAACCGATCTGAAACTGCTCCAGATAGCGGAACATCTGGGTCAGCAGGCTGCCGCTCTGGGAAGCCATGCCGATGAAACCCGGCCGGCCTTCGAAGTTGGCGAAGGTGACGTTGAAGCGGTGGTGCGGGTTGACCACCCCCAGACAGTTGGGGCCGATGAAACGCATGCCGTGGCGCCTTGCAACGGCCACCAGATCCGCTTCCATTTGCACGCCGTCGCCCCCCACCTCCTTGAATCCGCCGGAGACCACGATGGCATGGCGAATGCCTTTGCGACCGCAGGCCGCCAGGGTTTCGGCCACCAGGCGGGTGGGCATCACCAGGACCGCCAGGTCGGGCACCTCGGGCAGCGCCTGCACGTCCTGGTAGGCCTGCATGCCCAAGACGGTGCTTTCACTGGGGTGGATGGGATAGATCGCCCCCTCGAAGCCCAGGGCCAGAATGGAGTTGAGCTGGTTGGTGCCCATGGCGGTATACCGGTTGGAGGCACCGAAAAAAGCGATGCTGCGCGGATTGGCCAGCGGATAGAGCGGAATCGTTTCATAGGGCGAGGTCATGGCGTTCCCTTGTGCGTGACGTGGATTGGCTTTTGCCGGCGTCCCGGTCGCCGCTTTGGCGTGATGGCGTACAAGGGAGAGCCGGTTGCTTGACATCCTGCCGCTGATGGCATCAATGTCGCGATCCGTTGAGCACCACCAGGGCATCCACGGACTTGATCCGTCCCCGGGGATCGATGATGATGGGATTGATGTCGATTTCGGCCACGGCGGTATGCTCCAGGCCGATGCGGCCCACGGCCACCAGGGCCTCGCACAGGGCCGCCTTGTCCGCCGGTGCCTGGCCCCGGAACGCGTCGAGCATATCGCGGCAACGCAGCTCATCCAGCATTTCCAGGGCTTCGGCCGTGTCGAAGGGGGCCACGCGGAAAGCGACATCCTTGAGCACTTCGGTCAATATGCCGCCCAGGCCCACCATGACGCAGGGGCCGAACTGGGGATCCCGGTTGAGTCCCACCACCAGCTCCCTTTGGCCCTCCACCATCTCCTGCACCAGAACGCCCTGCAGGGCGATGTCGGTGGCGGCGGCGACCCGCTCGTAAGCCTCCCGCAAGTGGGCATCGTCCCGGATGCCCACCGCCACGGCACCGGACTCGCTTTTGTGCATCAATTCCGCGGCGCACGCCTTGAGCACCACCGGGTAGCCAATGGCACGGGCCGCAGCCAGCGCTTCCTCGATGTTTTGAACAAGGGTTTCACGGGTTACGGGGATGCCGTAGCTGCTCAACAGTTGCTTGGCATCATATTCCGAGAGCGCCTTGGCGCCCTTTTCAACGGCCGACTCAATCAGCTTCTTCATATTCACCTGCGCATCGGGGCGTCGCCGCCGTTAATGGTCTCGGTGCGGAAGGACCGGCTGTTTTCGTCCCCCCTTTCCATCGTAAAAAAAAGAATAGATAAAGGATGGCCCGATTTGTGTCAAGTCGCCAAAGATGCTGTTGGCATTATCGCTGAAGGCGGGTTTACTTTGAACTGCGCCTTTCAACCACCGGATCGTTCTTTCGGAAGCGCCTATTTTTGCGATGATTGGCAATCTGATGGCCGTTGTATGGCGTGAATGGTGCGCCAGTGCGTGTGAAGCGTGCGATTCGCGTGGTGTGCGTGATGCGCGTGATGCGATGAACGACCGCCGGCGGGGTGGGCCGGGAGGCTTTGGTGCTGCCCCCGGCCCCACCCGCCGGTGGTCGTTCAAGGCAACATTTGTACCTTCCCGCCATTTTTACCAGCGTTACCTGAATGAATCGCGATGAACCGCCTCCCGTTTGTGCAATGAAGCACCTTTCCGCGGCTCGGCAGCTCGTTTTGACCGTTGGTGGGAAATCGGCTATAGCTTGCCGACGGGCTGATCAAGAGCCGGAGATGGGGGCGGCGGGCCCATGCTTGGGGCTTGCGGCGGCATCAGGGCCGCTGCCGCCACCTGGACCGCAGGCAGCCGTTTTCAGGGTGGACACGGAGAGCAAAGGATGACCATGGGCCGATTTTCTATTCGCCGGCACGCACTGCGACCGATGATGGCCGGGTTGATGATGGCTCAGGTGGTGGGCACTCTTTTTTTGTGGCAATCCAACCTGAGGCTGCAGCAACAAGTGGCGGCCGTGGAGGCCGCCGGTTGGTTGGCCGTGCCCGCCGGTCCCGCCGCTGCCGGTTTGGACAGCGTCGCCACCGCCTTGGGCGGCGGTCTGTTTTTCACCCTGACGGTGGGGGCCGGCCTGGCTTTGGTTACCTGGGCGGCCCTTTACACGTGGTGCTGGGTTTTGGGTCGCAGCCGGCTGGTGCTGGGGGTGTGGGCAATCCTTTGGCTTTCGGGGCTCGCGGCCCTCAACAGCCGCGGATTTGCGCTGTGGCCCAGCCTGTTCGGGGTGGGTGTGCCCCTTGTCACCGCCCTGGCCGCCTTGCAGCCGACGGCCACATCGCCCGTGGGGCCGCCCCGGCGCTGGTGGGTGGCGCCTCTGGTGATGGTGCTGCTGGCCGGGTTGTGGGTCGGCCGGTTGGACGGCGAGGCTTTTATCACGGTGCGGGACCAGTTGTTGCTGAACAACCGCATTGGACGGCAGGTCAACGATTTTTACTATCGCTACACGCTCTATGCCGCCGAAGCGTTCAAAGCCCCGGCGCAAAAGAGCTGGCTGACCTGGCGGCCGGCGCCGCAAACGACTCAAGTCGTCGGGGCGCCCATGATCCGTTTGCTGGCCCGTGCCGATTTGCTGGCCGTTGAGCAGGGGCCGGTGGATGTGACCCTCAATTGGCCCGATGCGCGGCATATTGTAATCCTCGCCGGCGGTAAATCCATCGAAGTGCAACGGGCCGCCTTCATGGCCGATCCAGGGCGCTGGCTGCGCACATTGTCGGCTGCAACGGACCGCTATGCGCCTTTCCGCCGTTTGACCTTTGCCGCGCTTTTGGTGGGGTTTCCCGGCCTGCTCTTCCTGGTGGTGCACGGCGCCATCGGCCGCTTGGTCCGTCTGCTGGGGCGCGCGCCCGGCGCGGCGCCCTGGTCGGCCGGCGGGGGTTGTCTGGTGCTGGGTGTTTTGCTGTTCGTCCCTGTGCTGGCCGGGCGTGCGGCACCCATGGAGGCGGACGCCCTGGCGGCGGCCCTCGGTTCAGGGCAGTGGCGTTCGCGGGTGGCGGCCTTGCGCCAGGCGGAGGCGCGGGGCTTGGACATCACCGGTTTCGCTGCCTACCCCGATCTGCTGCGCAGTGACCGGGTGGTGGAGCGTTACTGGCTGGCCCGGGCGTTGGCGCACGGTCGGGACGGTTCGGCCCACAACGATCTGTTGACGCTGATCCGGGACGCCCACCCCAATGTGGTTTGTCAGGCCTACTACGCCCTGGGGCGGCGCGGTGATCGGGCGGCCATCGCCCCCATTCTGTCACAAATGATTGGGTCGGATCACTGGTACACCCAGTGGTATGGATATCGGGCCTTGAAGGAGTTGGGATGGCACCAAAACCGTTCTCCATCCGCCCGCTGACCCTGGCTGCCACGGCTGCCTGGGTCGTGGGCCTGGAGCTGCTGGCCGCTTGGTGGTTGCAAAGGGTGGGCGGTTCGCCGCTGCCGGTCATGGCCCTGGTGCGGCTGGTCCAGATTCTGGGCATGATTTGGTGGGTGGTGCGTCTGGAAGGAAGCCTGGGGCCTATCGGCTGGGCGCCGGGCCAGTGGGGCAGCGGTCTGCGCACCGGCGCCCTGTGGTCCCTGGCCTTGGGCCTGGCGGCCCTTGCAGGATTGCTGCTGCTCCATTGGGGTGGGCAGAATCCCCTGGCCATGATCCGCCATCCTGTGCCGGCGGGCACCTGGGAGCGGCCTCTTTTTTTCCTGGTGGGCGGTTTTATCGTCCCCCTGGCCGAGGAGGTTTTTTTTCGGGGAATTTTTTACACCTTTTTGCGCCGCTGGGGGGTGGTCGTCGCCCTTGTGGTCAGCACCGCCGTTTTCGTTTTGCTGCATGCCGTTCACGGCATTCCCTACACCCAGATCGCCGGGGGGGTGGTGTTCGCCCTGACCTATGAACGGTACCGCAATTTGATGGTGCCCATCACCATCCATGCCGCGGGCAACCTGACGATCTTCACCCTTTCACTGCTGTTCAGGTGATGATGATGGCGACGGAAGATCACGCACCTGCGTTGCGTCAAGGGTTGGCGGCGCTGTGCCGCCGTCTGCAAACGCAGGGGCCGGCTTCTGGGGAGCAGATGATGGCGGCGGCCGAGGAGCTGCTGCAACTGCGGCAGCGCATGGGCGGCAAAGGGCTCTGGCGCCGTCCGCCCCGTTTGCTGACGGCCACTCTGGACGATGCCATCGGCCAGGGTTTGGCGCTGATCGAGCGATTCGCCGCGGCCATTGGGATGGTGGTGACCCCTTTGGGGTTGCGCCGCCCGCCGGATGCGATCGTGCACGCCTGTCACGACTATCGGCCGGCCTTTTTGGGCCTCACCGTGCTCTGGTTGGACAGCGAGGCGGACTTGGCCCTGGTGGCACGACAGCTGCCTTCGGAGACCCGATTGATCGCCGGCGGGCCGGCTTTCCGCTACGACCCCGACCTGGCCACGCGCTGCGGCGTGCACCACGTGGCGGCCGATGCGGCGGGATTCATGGCCTTCATGCTGGCGCATAGTGAAGGTGAAGCAGATGGCCATGTCGGATCGGGTGTATGACAAGTAGAAAACAATGAATGCAGCGATGCCCTTTCCCCGGGCTGCTCCCATTCAAAGAATCAAGCCATCCGGGGCTTTTTCCGTGGCCGCTTCCAGGAAGAACATGGCCACGCCGGGGGAGCGGGCCTGGCGGTCGGGGTATTCCGTCGGCCGGCAGCGCCGGAATCCCAGCTCCTCGTACAGTTTGATCAGGTTGGGGTTGTTGGTCAGGGAGATGAACCGGCGATAGCCCTGCTTGGTGAAGGTGTCGAGGAAGGCACGCAGGGTGAACAGCCCCACCCGCTGGTGACGGAACTTGGTGGAGATGGCCAGGGCGGCGATCTCCACCGTGGCCGGGTCGATCTGTCTCTTTTCCACGCAGCCCACCACGATGTCATCGATCAGGGTGACGTAGAAATTGGCATGTTTCTCCATCAGGTACGCCTTGGTGCGAGGCTTGAGATACCCTTCGCTGCGGTAGAGTTTGAGGATGCCGTCGATGACGTGCAAATCCTCCTCGGTGGTCACCGCCTGGAACCGTTCCCCGAAATTGTTGGCGATCAGGGTGCCGCATCCCTCGATGGTGAACAGTTCGTGTTTGATAACGTTTTTGCCGGCCGGCAGGATGTGGACCCGGTCGTATTGGCCGCTTTCGATGCGGATGCAGATCCGTTCCAGCGCCCCCTTGAAGTTGGTGTTGGCGATCAGATCGCCCCAGGTGGAAATGCTTTGGCGGACGCCCTCGGTGGTGAGGGTGTTGATTCGGCGGCCCGTCGGGTCGATCAGCGCCTTGCGCTCCAGGAAAATCAGTTTGTTCACCTTCTCCTCATGGTCCAACACGTGGGTGTAGAAATCGGCATCCGACGGTACGCGCACGACGCGGGTTTCGGGCAAGCGTTCCCTGAGCAGTTGGAAGTATTTACGATTGGCGAACCGGTTGGGGATATTGTGGTAAAGGTCGGTCTTGATGCCCTGCCGGTTGAGCAGCTTGATGTCGTCGAGCACCGCCGCGAAGTGATCCCGCAAAATGCCCTCCCGGCATGCAATGCACACCGTCTTGCCTTTGAGGGCCTGGGTATACTCTTCGATGTAGAGCCGCGGCATGATTTAGCATCCTTTCACCTGGGCGGAAGGGTACCATAAAATCGTTTGACGATCATGCAGAAATTCAGCTACCAAATCGGGATGCGGGGCTTTGTACCGCAGACCGCTTGTACCCGATCACCGATGACGATGGCGGCACACATTGCCCGGTCTGATCCCCAGGGTTCATTTTATGCAGAAAGGTGAAAACATGTCCGATCATCAACGCATTCTCATTGTCGGCGGCGTGGCCGGCGGCGCTTCTTGCGCGGCCCGTTGCCGCCGTCTGTCGGAGACCGCCGAAATCATCATGTTCGACCGCGGTCCCCATGTCTCGTTTGCCAACTGCGGATTGCCTTACTACGTAGGGGACGTCATCAAGGACGAGGAGCACCTGCTGGTGGCCACCCCCGAGATGTTCCGCCAACGCTTCAATATCGACGTGCGCCTGCGCTCGGAGGTGGTGCGCATCGACCGGGAGCGGCAGCTTGTCGAGGTCAACGATCTGGAGCAGGGCGCCATTTACACCGAACATTACGACGCCCTGGTACTATCCCCCGGCGCCCGGGCCATCCGGCCCGATATGCCGGGCATTCAACTGCCCGGCATCTTTTCGGTGCGCACCATTCCCGACAGCCGCCGAATCCGGCAGTGGATCGATCAATACGAGGCCCGCGAGGCCGTTGTCGTGGGCGGCGGCTACATCGGCATGGAGATGGTGGAAAACCTGCACAAGCGGGGGCTGGCGGTGACCGTGGTGGAGAAGCAGCCCCAGGTGATGCCCCTGCTCGATCCGGAGATGGCGGCACCGATTCACGAGAGCCTGATCGGCCAAAAGGTCGGCCTTCGTTTGAACGAAGGGGTGGAACGGTTCGATCCGGGGGAGGGCCATCGGCTGGCGTTGACCCTGGCATCGGGCGGCCGGCTGGAAACCGATCTGGTCATCATGTGCATCGGGGTGCGGCCCAACATCGATCTGGCCCGGGCGGCCGATCTGGCCATCGGGGAGAGCGGCGGCATCCAAGTGGATCCCCACATGCGCAGCAGCGACCCGTGCATCTGGGCCGTGGGGGATGCGGTGGAGGTGCGGGATGTGGTCACCGGCGCCACCGCCGTGGTACCCCTGGCCGGTCCCGCCAATCGCCAGGGGCGCATTGCCGCCGATGTGATCATGGGCCGCCAGCATGGTTTTCGCGGCGTGCAGGGCACCTCGGTAGTGGGCGTCCTGGGCCAGGTGGCCGCCTTCACCGGTGCCAGTGAAAAGACCCTCAAGCGCTTGGGCATGTGGGAGCAGATGGAGAAGATCTACCTGCACCCCGGCCATCATGCCGGATACTACCCCGGCGCCGTGCCCATCAGCCTGAAGTTGATCTTCACCAAGAAGGGCGGGCGCATCGTGGGCGCCCAGGCGGTGGGCCAGGCGGGGGTGGAAAAGCGGATCGATGTGATCGCCATGGCCATTCAGATGCACGCCACGGTGTTCGATTTGGAAGAGAGCGAACTGTGCTACGCGCCGCAGTTCGGGTCGGCCAAGGACCCGATCAACATGGCGGGCATGATCGCCGCCAACGTGTTGCGCGGGGATGCGTCCCTGGCCCACTGGGAGGATCTGGAACAGAGCGATGCCCTGATTCTGGATGTACGCGATGTGGAAGAGTACAACCAGGATCACCTGGACGATGCACTGCACGTGCCCCTGGACGAGCTGCGCGCGCGCATGGATGCCTTGCCCCGGGACCGGGAGATCCGGACCTACTGTTTCGTGGGGCAACGCTCCTATTATGCGGCCCGGGCGCTGTCCCAACACGGCTTTACGGTGAAGAACATCAGCGGCGGTTTCAAAACCTACCTGATGCACGAATCGGCCAAATATTTGTAAACCACACCAACTCCGAGGAGGCGTCATGCCCAAGGTTCTGATCCATCCCGCCACCTACGACAATGTCTTGCCGGCCGTGCGACGGGCCTTCGAACTGTTTCCCCTGGACCTCAGAGGCAAAAAGGTGTTGATCAAACCCAACGTCCTGCGGGCCTCCAAGCCCGAGGAGGGCATCGTCACCCATCCGGCGGTGCTGCAAGCGGTGGTGGCGCAGGTGGAAGCCATGGCGCCGGCCGAAATCGTGGTGGGCGACAATCCCGGCCTGATGGGTTACGGCGCCAACGAGCGCTGTTTCACCGAGACCGGGCTGATGGCGGCCGCCAAAGGCTATTACCGCAATATCGGTGACGATTCGCGCCAGGTGGACTTCAACCCGCAATACATGCCCCGGGTGAGCCTGTCGCGGGCGGTGTTGGACGCCGATGTGATCATTAGTCTGCCTAAGTTCAAGACCCACGGGCTGACCGTCCTAACCGGGGCCATCAAGAACAGCTACGGTCTGCTGCCCGGCGCCCAGAAGGCCAAGCTGCACAAGGCGGCCGGATCGCCGCGGCGTTTTCAGCAGGTGGTGGTGGAGGTGTTCAACCTGCGGGTGCCGGATCTGTTCATCATGGATGCGGTGGTGGGCATGGAGGGCAACGGCCCGGCCTCGCCCGACCTGCGCGACATCGGCCTGATTCTGGCCGCCGACAACGCGGTGGCCATGGATACGGTGGTGGCCCACATGATGGGCTGCGTGCCGGACCAGTTGCCCTTTCTGCAAAAGGCCCGGGAGATGGGGCTGGGCGACTGCGACCTGGCGGCCATCGAACTGGAGGGCGCGTTGCGCCGGGTGCTCGATTTCAAACTGCCGCCCATGGAAGGTGCCCCTCGGCCCGGCCAGGAGGTGGTGCAGCAACTGTTGCACAGCAAGACCGTTTTGCGTCCCAAGGCCGATCCCGCGCTTTGCACGGCCTGCGGCACCTGCGTGGATCAATGCCCGGTCGGTGCCCTGCGCATGGTGGACGATCTGCCGGTGGTGGATCCCGATCTGTGCATTCTCTGCTTCTGCTGCCAGGAGATCTGTCCGGAAAAGGCGATGGTGGTGGCCTGATGCACCGATGCCCATCGGGCTCTGCCTATCGGCCGCTCGCGGCGCTCATTTCTTTTCTTCTTCCTTTTCCTCCAGGCCGATGGCCAGATCCACGTAGATCTGGGCGGCTTGCAACACCTGGGGCAAATGCACCGACTCTTCGGCGGTGTGGGCCTTTTCCAGCTTGCCGGGCCCCAGCAGAATCGGCTTGATGCCCGCCGCCCAGAGGATGTTGGCGTCCGAGTGGCTGGGGAAACTGCCCGGCGCAAAGGCCAAGCGGTGTCGCTTGTAGACCCGTTTGAGCAGCTCCAGCATGGGCCCCTTGCGGGGTAGCTCGTAGCCGGCGTGAATCGTGTCGAAATGGATGGCTGAATCGCTTTCCGGATGGGCTTTGGCATAGGCGGCGTGCAGCTCCTCCAGGGCGAAGGTCAATTGGCCCATGTCCGACAGCGCCGGCAGGTGCAGATCGATCCAGGCTTCGCAGTAATCGGGAGCCGCAAAACCCGACCGTGAGCTGGTCAAATCGCGCAGATTGTAGACGGCATCGCCCAGGTGCTGGTCCAGGTATTGGATGAACTCCAGCAGCAAGTGCAGCATGGACGTGGCCGCGTTGGCGCCCTGGGCCAGGCTGGCGTGCACCCGGCGGCCCTTGGTCACCAGTTGGATCTCCAGGTAGCCGTGGTGGCTCATGCAGGGGTGCAAGTCGGTGGGTTCGCCCACGATGGCCGTGGAAAAGCCGTACTCGCGCACCAGCCGTTGGGCGCCGTCGCCGGTCTCTTCTTCGCCCACCACCAGCGCCAGGGCCACCGGCAGGTGGGCGCAGCCGTTTTCCCACAAGGTCAGGAACGCCTCCACCATGGCGGCGCAGCCGCTTTTCATGTCGGCGGTGCCCAGCCCGAACACTTCGTCTCCGTCCTGGCTGTATTCGGAAGTGTCCAGGTCGTAGGCTTCGGTGGTGTCCAGATGGCCGATGAGCAGCATGTGGGCTTCAATGTCGTCCGGTTCCACGATCAGGTTGTGCCGGCCGTCGCTGACCAGCTGGCGCACCACCGGCAGGCCGTGGCGCTTGATGTAATTGTAGACGAAGTCCACCACGTCTTCTTCCTTGCCGGTGGGGCTGTAGATGTTGACCATCTTGCGCAGCAATTGCTGCAGGCGACGGGAGTTGATGCGCGGCGTAGGGCTTGCTTTCATGGTCGCGGCTCGCCTTTCGGTGGCTTTGGGGGTTTATTGGTCGATGCTTGCTGTTCTGCCGCGTCGGGTTGCGGCGCGCTTTGTGCTGTAGCGGAATGGGCTTTATGTTTTCCGCTGAAACGGTTTTGAATGCGTTGGCGCAGGATGCGGGCCTCTTCGATGTTGAAAAGCCGCGCGGCAACGGCCATCAGCAGCAGGAACAGCACGCCCTGCACCATCAGCATCAGCAGGCTGCCGGCAAAGGCGGTTGTGTCGATCCACGGTAATAGGATGCGATGGATAGACAGCAGCAGAACCGCAACGGGAATGGTGAGCAGAATGCTTTTGCCGTAAAAGCGGTAGACCTCACGGCTGCCGCTGTTGCCGCTGCGGCGGTTCCAGAGGGTATACAGCAAAACCACTTGGATCAAGGCCGAGCAGGAGATGGCCAGCCCGACGCCCAGGACGCCCAGGGTGGTCATCCCGATCCAGTATAGGGGCAGGCCGGCGATGACCGCCGCGGAGCCGTAGACCGAGGGCAGCAGCGTGTTGCGCGTGGCGTAGAAGCCGCGATTGACAACGGTCTGGGCGGCGAAGGCGGCGGCGCCCAGCAGCATGCCGGCCAGGGCCAGGGCCGTGGCCTGGGTATCGGCGGGCAGAAAGGCGCGGCGTTCGAACAGTATCCGCACCACTTCGTGGCGCACGACCAACAGCAGGCCGGCCATTGGTATCACCAGCGCCAGGTAGCGCAGGGTGTTGTTGAGCAGGCGGTTCATTTCGGCCAATTGATTCTGGGCCGCCAGGCGGGCCATGAAGGGATAGGCGGCCACCCCCACGGCCTGGCCGAAGAAGGCCACAAGCACCAGCATGATCCGCCAGGCATAATCGATGTGGGCGATGGCCCCCGCCGGCAGATAGCTGCCGAAAAATTTGGAGAAGATTTCGGTGGAAAAGGTCATGGTCAATCCCACCATCAAGGGCAGGGTCAGGCGGATGTAGGCGGACAGATCGGGGTGCCGCCAGGCCGGCGAGAAGAAGAGCCGCAGACCGGCGCGGCGGGCGCCGATCCACTGCAGCAGGCAATTGCCGATCAGGGCGCCGGCCAAAGCGCCCCAGGCGAAGCCTTCCACCCCCATGCGGGGCGTGAGCAGCAGGCCGCCCAAAATGATGCCCAGGTTGTAGATCAGCGGCGCCAGTGCCGGCACCAGGAAGCGCTCCTTGACGAACTGCACCGCCATGAAAATACCGCCGGCGAAGAAAAACAGTTGGGCCGGCAGCAGGATGCGGGTCATGCGGATGGCCATGGCCTGGAATTGGGGGTCGTCCCGGCCGGGTACCACGATGGCGATGAGCTGGGGCGTCAGCACCATGGCCGCCAGGGTCAGCAGTGCCAGCAAACCGCCGAGCAGGGTGATAATGGTGGACGCGATGCGCCAGGCGCCGGCCGCGTCGTCTTGGGCCAGGTAGCGGGCAACGATGGGAATGAAAGTGATGGAGAGAAAGCCGCTGGCCAGCAGGTGGTTGAGGATTTCCGGCAGGATGAAGGCCGCCTTGTAGGCGTCCACGGCGACGCCGGCCCCGCCCAGGGCGGCGATGGTCGATTCGCGCAACACCCCCAGGGCGCGGCTCAGAAAGACCGAAACCGTCATGATCAGGGTCGCCAACCCCATTTTACGATAAACGCCGCCGGTCATCACACTCCTTCGGGCAATCCCTTTGGGAACGCTGCACAATCGCATCACAGCCTGAAATCGTACCTTACCCGGACCCAATTTTAAAGATCAATGTCGGGGTACGGCATGTTGCGGCAGGGGCTCACGTCATGCCGTGGCCTCAACGGTCCAATCCGTGGTTCGCACAGGGCACGGCATGCCATGCCCCTACGATGGTTGTGCCGTTCAAGCCGACGCATTCTTTGTTGCTGATTGACATCGTTGGAGTGGATGGACTATTTTATAAATATGTAGGGGTACGGCATGCCGTGCCCTGCACAAACACACCGTGACCGCCACGTTTTGTGTTCCTACTTTCGTGCTCCTGTGATGGTTGCAATCGAACAGACGGTAATTTCGGCGTTCCATCGTTGATCCAACCTTGATTCATCGCCGGCGACGTGCCGTGCGGACGCAGCGTTTATTGACGGCCTTTTATACCGGCGTGCCGTCCATAATCGGATGCTTTATCATTCACCCCAAAACGAAGGAGGCGACCATGTCGGAAAGTGTCTACAAAGTGATCGAACTGATCGGGACAAGCCCCAATTCCTGGGAGGATGCGGCGCGCAATGCTGTCGACACCGCAAGCAAGACGTTGCGGGATTTGCGTATCGCGGAAGTGAGCAAATTGGACATGAAGCTGGAGAACGGCAAGGTGACCGCCTTCCGTGCCAGGGTCCTGCTCTCTTTCAAGTACACCAACGACTAAATCAGCTTGGCGGTTGCGACAGCGGAGCGGCCCGAAGTATCCGCACCGGCAGGGACGATGGCCGCATCGTCCCTGCCCTGTCTCAGACCCTCGCATCCAACAATACGCCACAGCACCACAGCCCGCAGGGGCTGAGCCATGTGCACGCGGGTGGCACCGGCAACGGTTGCCGGTGCCACCTCTCTCTCTACACTCATCTAAACGACAGAATTCATTAACTTAAAACTTAACACTTAAAACTTAAAACTACCCCCAGGGCCGACGCCGCGGGCCAATGCACTGGCTACTGGATCAAAGTCCTTTCCACGTCCTTTCCACCTGATTTCTACACGCGATTGCCCTGGCCGTTTGGGATGCATTCTTGACACGGACCGGGCGGCCATGAAATAGTTCGGCTGTTGATCACACCCAAATAGAAAGTGCCCCAGGCGCTCACCACAACCTTATTCCGTCATCCCGGAACAAAATTCACAGGAGGATCGGCATGGAGTACAGCAACATCATTGTTACGACCCAGGATTTTGTCACCACCATCACCCTCAACCGTCCGCCCGCCAACTCCATCAATTTAGGCATCCGGGAGGAGTTGGACCACGTCGTCGGGGTGCTGGAAACCAGCCGGGAAACAAGGGCGGTCATCATCACCGGTGCCGGTGAAAAGGGCTTCTGCGCCGGCATGGATGTTTCCGACATCGCCAATATCGCCAAAGGCCCCAATGGCAACGATATTTTCAACCGCATCGAAGCCCTCAACAAGCCGGTGATCGCCGCCATCAACGGTTATGCGCTGGGCGGGGGGTGCGAGCTGGCCATGGTGTGCCATTTTCGGTTGATCGGTGACAGCGCCAGGACCATCGTCGGGTTGCCTGAAGTGAACCTGGGGATCACCCCCGGTTGGGGCGGGATTCAGCGTTTGCCAAGAATTGTAGGTAAATCAAAGGCATTGGAGATGATTCTGTTCAGCAAGCGGCTCTCACCCCAGGATGCCTTGGCCGCCGGATTGGTGGATCGCGTGGTGCCTTCGGCCGACTTGATGAAAGAGGCCATGGCCTTGGCGACCACCCTGAGCAAACGTCCTCCATTGGCCGTTCAGGCGGTTTTGGAAGGCATGCATGTGGGCATGGAAAAGGGCTTGCAGGAAGGGTTGCGCGTGGATCGTGAGTGGTCCCGCAAGCTTGGCCAAAGCAAGGATGCCGTCGAAGGCATGACCGCCTTCATGGAAAAGCGGGAACCGGTGTTCAAAGGTGAATAAGTGCCCGCCGCGAAAGGATTGGGGCTTGTATAATTGCAGCGGGCCGGGTATGTGGAGGCTCACTGCATCCATCGTGCTGCTTAACAAGGAGGAGAACAGATGAACAAAACAGAATTAGTCGCGAAAGTCGCCGCCGTTGTCGGAACTCAAAAATTGGCCAAAGAGGCCGTGGACTGCGTGCTGGACACCATCACCGAAGCGCTGGCCAAAGACGATGCGGTACAAATCGCCGGTTTCGGCAGTTTCAAGGTGAGCGAACGCCAGGCCCGCACGGGGCGCAACCCCCAGAGTGGCGCCACGATCCAGATCGCGGCCCGCAAGGTGCCCAAGTTCGTTCCGGGCAAGGCGCTCAAGGACGCCGTGCAATAAGCGCAGCGGCGCTGCACAGGCCGACCCCGCGCCGTTTTCAGCAGGCCGGGCCGTGGCGGGCCACGTCCTGCCGGGCGGCAGTGGGATCGGGCAACGGTTGCGGGGGCGGTTTCCGATGGCGCCATGGCGGCGAATCGGCAAATCGCCCCCTCGGTCGGCTCCTTGAATAACCGTTTCCCTCCGATTGTGGATCTATTGGGATGCTTGCCGGCGTCTTTCGGTGACCGTTTCCCCGCCGATCCCCCAGTTGTCCGTTGGCACCTCCTCGATGATCACCACCGTGGTTTGCGGGTTCTTTCCCAAAAGATCGGCCAAAAGATCGGTCACGCCTTTGATCAGAGCCGCCTTTTTGGCCGGGGTGGCCCCATCGGGGGTGATTTTAATGTTGACCATGGGCATGGCGCTCTCCTTCCATTGTTAGTTTTGATACCATCGGCCGCTGCGATCCTGGAGCCATTCCCCCGGGGCGGCCTTCTCCGCGATCTGCAAGGCACGCCGCTGGCCCACCACCTCAACGGTGGTGCCGGTCCTGGCGGCGATCTGCTCGTAGACCCGCTGCCGGTCCTTGTTTTCCGCCGCGACCAGATCCCGGCCTTCGGACTGCCCCGGCAGGATTTCGAGATAGCCTTGGTTGTTCTCGCCGACGATGTTGCGCGCCTTGAGGTCGGTGATGGCGGGCAACCGTTCGAGCATCCGTGTTTTAAGATCATCGGCCTGGAGCAAGCCGCTGGAAAAGATCACCAGCGCCATGGCGATGGCGGCCAGGATAAGGCTTTTATTAATGGGTTTCATAGGGATGCACTCCTTGCGACCCATCGGTCGCCGTTGCGTTCAGGGTTGCAGTTGTTCCTCGGCACTGTCCAGATCGGAGAAAAAGTCGTCCAGGGCGCGATCCACCTTGACATTGACATCGATGGTGATGTGCATGGGCGCCACTTCGACGCGATGCACCGTTTCCACCTTGTGTTGGGTCGCGCAAGCCTGGAGCCCCATTGTAAGCAGCGCCACGGCCGCCAATAGCGTCATCGCTCGTTTCATCAGTGACTCCTTGGTTGATGGATAGGACCCCTCATGCGCCGCCGGGGGTCCAAAGCGTTTTATAATCCATGATCCGGTCCAGGGGGGTCCGGAAGTTGATGTCGATGCCGATCCCCTGGAAATCGGCTTGTCCTTCACCGGCATACCTTTGAAATCCGCCGGTTTGCGGGTCGTAGGCAAAAGGCAGCAGCCGGTTGGGTTTACCGTCCAGCTGCAGACGAACCAACAACTCACCGTTGCTGCTCGCCAAATAAAGCTTGGCCCAATTGTAGCTATAGTCGCGCAGCGCTTCGGTGGCAATATCCAATTGGGTCCGCTGGGGCGCTCCCGGCGGCAAACCGTCCAGGGGCAATTCGAGGCCCCGCAATTGAATGGTGCCGCCCTGGCCGGGGGTGGAATAGAGAAAGCCGTCGTCGAAGCGCAGACGCCCCTCCTGCCAACTGACCGGGATGCTCCCGTTGACCGTGCCTTCGCCGCTGCCGTCGGCGATTCCCAACTGATTCAGGACCATGGCCAGGTCGAGGCGGTCGCCGTGTATCGTGGTTGCCAGCGTCATGCGTTGGGGGTTCAGGCGAAACGCCTGGGTTTGCATCCGCCCCCGGGCCCACTCCAACGTCAGGTTTTCAATGAACAAGGTGCCCGCCGGTTCCAGCTGGAACGCCATCCGCAGATCGTCGGCCGCCACTTGTCCCAAGCGCATCCGCGCCACTCGCAACTGCTGCGCCGGCGCCGTGCGCAAGGTCTGCAGGTCGGTGAATCCGACCTCGGTTACGATGCCGTCGAGGCGCAAACCGCTTTGCGGGTGGTGTACGCGGCCCGCTTCCACTTGAATCCGTCCGCTGGATCGCAGTGCGCCGCTTTCGAACCCCCCTTCGGCCGATGCGCTCACCCGGCCGTTAATCCGAAAACCGGCGGCTTCGGGTATCAAGCGCCCCAAATCCAGATCTTGTGCGGGGCGGTATGAAGGCACCGTCAGCGTCATTTTTAGATCCGGGCCGTTCAAGCGACTATCGATCAAGACGTTCAGCCCCGGAAAAAGTTTACTCTGGTGGGTCAGCTCCACCCAACCACCGTCCGGCAGTTGGCCCAGGCGCCCCTCCAGGTGGCCCAGCACCGCCTTGCGCCAGGAGATGGCACCGCTTTTCAGGGTGCCGGCCGAAAGGGCGGTGGTCGGTGGCCACTGAAAGGGAAGGCGGACGGACAGATCCTGCATCCCCAGTTCGTGGGCGGTCTCGTTGAGGCGCCCCTTGTCCATCCGAAGCTCCCCCTCGATCTGCCAGCGGTCTTGGGCGCCGTTGTCGCCGGCCTGTTGCAAGCGAAAGGTCGCCTGGTTGGCCGGCAGTTCGACGCCCAAGGAACCGCGTTGTACAGTCAGTCCGTCGAAAATGGCCTTGCCGTTGATCCGCGGCCCCTGACGGGTGTCCAAATCGCCCGTGATCGTCACTTCGGGACAGCGGCCCTCCATTTCCTCCCGGCGGATGCGCAGGTTGGTTAAAATCGCTGCCGCGTGGGTCGTCAAAGCGCCCGCGGCATAAAAGCCGGCAATATTGAAGCGGAGTGCCTTGGCGTTGAGGCGGGCCTCCGTCGGTCGGTCCAGTCGGAGATCGGCATAAGCCGCCGCGGCCGGGGTGGCACCGTGGACCGCGAATCGGATGCCGTCTTCGTCGGGGTGGGCCGTGGCCTCCCAGGCCAGGGAGATAGGAGCGGCCAGGTGCCCTCCCATGGGGTCGTCCAAGGTGATGGGCTGGGCGGGCAGGAGGGTGGTCCATCCTGCCGTGGCATGCCACTTCCCATTTTCGTAGGCAAGGGTCCCCGCCAGATCAACGACATCCAGGCGCATCGGACCGTCGAGCCGCAAAGGGCCGAGGCGCCATTGCCAATCGCCTTGGGCTGTGGTCGTCAGCCGGGCTTCGATGGGCAACGGGGCGCCCTCGGCGTCCCGCAGATGGCCCAAACCCAGTTCCGGCATGGCAACTCGCGTTGCTTCCAAGCGCGCCTGCAGATCGATGTGGCCCAGGGACGGCGGGTCGCTGGATCCCTGCACACGGGCGGTGAAGTCCATCCGACCCGCTGCGGTCATGGCGGGTTCAGCAGGCAAAAAGGGTGCGAGGACCGCAAGGGCCAACCCTTCGCCGGAAAGAGAGAGGACCGATTGACCGTCTGCAATGGCCAGCGCGGCGGAAAGGTGTGCCGCGGTGCCATGGCCTCCCAACCGTGCACGGCCTTCGATCAGACCCGCGGCCATTTCGCTGGCCCGCATTTCGAGATCGAAGGGCATGTCGCTGAGCTGTCCATTTCGATCAATGGCAAGGAGACCGTTCTCGACCATCAGGCGGTCGACGCTTACAGGGAGGTCGGCTTGCTGCAGCCAAGCGCTCAGTTGCCCGATGATGGCCACCGGCCGATCAGCGATGTGTTGTTCCGGGCGGGGGGCGTCGGCGGTGGTGGGCCAGCGCAGCTGGATGCGCGGTGCGCTGATCACGATGGCGGCCAATTTGCGGCGCAGCAGATCGGCGGGCGCGTAATTCAACTGCACAGCCGCCACCGTTACTTGCCATTGCGGTGCCATTGACAGGTGCAGCGGGCCCAGATCGGCGCTCCGCCAGCCGATGTGCCGGATGTCCAACCGATGGACCTGAATACCGGCCTGGGCAGCCAGGCGGGGCACCACCCGTGAGGCCAAATAGGGGGGCAAAAAGAGATGCAGCACCGTCAGCAGGAGGATCGGCACCAGCAGCAGACCGGCTGCGATCAACAGCCACGTTTTTCGGGTGGGACGATGCATGGCGATACCACCGATTTCGGGCCTTTCAGGCCACTGCCGCATAGGAAGTCGTTTTCTGCCATCGATACCGATAACCCCCGGCCAAAGTCAATTCAAAACCGCCTTGCGGACCGTCGGCGCAGGCAATGGGTTTCCAGGGCATCGTTCTGTTCGGGACTTTGTTTGATTGACTTCGATTTCGATTTCGATGTTTTGCAGGGCGGACCACCTGGTTGTTTTGCCTCGGTCCGCGTGGTATGTGCTTAGCCCATGCGGTTCGCATGGGCTAAGAGAAGGAGGGTGAAAAGATGAATTTGGCAGAGATCCGGCGACGTATCGACAAGGTTGATCGGGAATTGTTGGTCCTGTTGCAGGAACGCATGGGCTTGGCCATTCGTGCCAAGAAGTTCAAGCGCGCGGTGGTCGACACCCAACGTGAAGAGACGGTGCTGGCGCGGGCCGAAAGGATGCATCTGGACTTGGTGCAAGGCTCCTTCGCCCGGCAGGTGCTGCGGACCATCATCGAGGAGAGCCGGCGGCTGCAGCAGGAGGACCGCCCCCTGGTCGCCTTCCAGGGCGAGTCCGGGGCCTACGGCGAGGTGGCTTGCCGCCGCCTGGTGCCCGGTGGCGCTTTCATCCCCTGCATGGAGTTCGTGGACGTGTTCGAGGGGGTGCGCCAAGGCCATCTGGATCTGGGCGTGGTGCCGGTGGAAAATTCATTGGAAGGGGCCGTCACCCAGGTCAACGATCTGCTGACCACCACCGACCTGCACGTCATCGGGGAGGCGCGGGTGGCCGTCAATCATTGCCTGCTGGCCGCCGAACCGCTGGACGCAGAGGATATCCGGGTGGTCTATTCCCACCCCCAGGCGTTGGCCCAATGCCAGCGGTTTTTGTTGCAGCATCGCATGGAGGCGCGCCCCTATTACGATACGGCCGGCGCGGCCAAGATGCTGGCCCGCGAAAACCCCCGGGCCGCGGCGGCCATCGCCAGCGAACTGTGCGCCGAACTCTACGATTTGCATGTCGTGGCCCGCGGCATCGCCGACGGCGCCACCAATTCCACCCGTTTCCTGCTGCTGGACCGGGCCCCATTCCAGGGACAGGGCAATAAGACCTCCATCATCTTCGCCACCGCCCACGAAGCCGGACGGTTGTTCAACGTGTTGCGCCTGTTCGCCGAGGCGCAGATCAACCTGACCCGCATCGCCTCCATGCCGTTGCGGTCCGATCCCGGCAACTACAGCTTTTTTCTCGACTTCGAGGGCGGGATGCACGATGCCCATGTGGCCCGTGTCTTTGAGCAGTTGGCCGGGATGGGCATTGTCGTCAAGTGCCTGGGAAGTTATCCGGCCGATCCCAACGGCCAGTGACGGGAATCGCCGTCTATTGGGTTTTTACGGTACGCTATCTTGGTAAAATCATTTTTGATATGTGTTTATAGCCGGTGTTTCGGGCAAAACGCCGGTTGCCAGGTATTTGCGCTCAAATCAAATCTTGACATCGCCGCCGGCATGCATTAATGTCGGCAACCATAGAGAAAGCGCTGTGTGCTGAAGGTTTGCAGTTCGGTCGCGCAAGCCCGATTCCCTTTACAAACCAAATTTTATCTTAAGGAGGACGCTGTATGGAAGGTCGTTGCAGAATTTGTGGCACCCCGACCCGTCATGTGAAAATCTGTAATTATTGTCAGACGGTGCGCGAAGAGCGCCGTTTCATGAAAATGGTCAATCATGAAGAGTTGCGGGCCACCCGGGCCGTCGATCAGACCCACGACAAAGGCTGACCCAGCCGATGGCCGAATATCGAACAATCGTCGCGTTTCTCATTCCTTCCGTTCAGACTGCCGCCGGCCTGTATCAGCGGTGTCCGTGGTCCACTCACGCAGGGACCGCGGGCGCCATTTGCTGATCGGGGCGCCATCAACCATCCACTTCTTTTCCGAGTTCATCGAAAAATGTTTCACCGTCACTGACTTCACCCCTCTCGATCTAGTCAACGCCGATTTTGATCTCTCGACGCAGCCGTTCCAGCTTCAACGCCTGATATTCCTCAAATGATGAACAGTGGGTTCCGACTACTGTCCGACTACTGATTGATTGCTTGTCTTAGACGGCGGCCCACGGCCTCGTGGATACCGCCGTCGGATTTCTATTTTCCCTTGGCGCCGGCCTTCAAGGCCGCGTGGGCGGCCGCCAGGCGGGCGATGGGGACCCGGAACGGCGAGCACGAGACATAATCGAGCCCCAGCTCATGACATAGGGCGATGGAAGCGGGATCGCCGCCGTGTTCGCCGCAGATGCCGCACTCCAGGTCCGCGCGGGTGCGGCGCCCTTTGGCCACGGCAATGCGCATCAGTTCGCCGACGCCGTCCCGATCCAGGGTGGCGAAGGGGTTGTCCGGCAGTATGTCGTGGTTGATGTAGCCCATCAGGAAGCCGGACTCGGCGTCGTCGCGGGAGATGCCGAAGGTGGTCTGGGTCAGGTCGTTGGTGCCGAAGGAGAAGAACTGGGCATATTCGGCGATTCGGTCGGCGGTCAAGGCGGCCCGCGGCAACTCGATCATGGTGCCGAACTTGTAGTCGATGGTGATGCCCTGTTCGGCCATCACCTTCTTGGCCTCGGCCTCCAGCACGGCGCGCTGCACCTTCAATTCGTTGGCATGGCTGGTCAGGGGAATCATCACCTTGGGCAGCACCGTGATCTCTTCGCGGGTCACTTCGCAGGCCGCCTCGAAAATGGCGCGCACCTGCATGATGGTCAACTCGGGAATCTGGATGCCCAGGCGCACCCCCCGCAGGCCCAACATGGGGTTCTGTTCGCGCAGCCGTTCGGCCTGGGCGCGGATGCGCTCCTTGGTGCGGATTTGCTGCAGCAGATGGTCCACCTCCGCCAGGTTGCCGGCGTGCTGCACGCGCATTTTCAAATCGGCCAGTTCGTTGATCAATTCCACCAGATCGGGCAAGAATTCGTGTAGCGGCGGGTCGATCAGCCGGATGATCACCGGCAAGCCGTCCATCTCCCGGAAAAGACCGGCGAAGTCCTCCCTTTGAAACGGCAGCAGGGCCTTGAGCGCTTCGCGTCGCTCGATGGGCAGGGTGGCCATGATCATCTGTTGAATGAAGGGAAGCCGTTCGCTTTCGAAGAACATGTGCTCCGAGCGGCATAGCCCGATGCCCTGGGCGCCGTATTCCCGGGCGCGTTGGGCGTCGGCCGGGTAGTCGGCATTGGCCCAGACCCCCAGGGTGCGGATTTCGTCGGCCCAGCCCAGCAGTTTGATCAGCCAGGGATCCCGAATGTCGGGCACCATGGTTTTGAGCTGCCCGGTGAACACCTCGCCGGTGTTGCCGTCCAGGGAGAGCCAATCCCCTTCCAGGACAACGCGGTCCCCCACGCTCATGCGCCGTTTGTTCAAATCGATGGTCAGGGCCGAAACCCCCACCACGGCCGGTTTGCCGAATTGGCGGGCCACCAGGGCGGCATGGCTGGTGCGGCCGCCGCGGCTGGTGAGGATGCCCTTGGCCGCCAGCATGCCGTGGACATCGTCCGGCTTGGTTTCCGGCCGCACCATGATGACCGGTTTGCCTTGCTCCTTGGCCCAGCTTTCGGCCAGGTCGGCGTCGAAGGCCACCACGCCGAAGGCCGCGCCGGGGGAGACGTTCAGGCCGCGCGCCAGCAATTGACCGGCGTTATGCGCCTCCGCGATGGCCTTGGTGTCGAACTGGTGGTGCAGGAAGAAGTCGATCTGATCGGGCGCCACGCGGGCCACGGCCTCTGCCTTGGTGATCAGCCCCTCCTCCTCCATGTCCACGGCGATGCGAACGGCGGCATGGGCGGTGCGCTTGCCGTCGCGGGTTTGCAGCATCCAGAGTTTACCCTTTTCAATGGTGAACTCGATGTCCTGCATGTCGCGGTAGTGCTGCTCCAGCTTGGTGGCGATGGTTTGCAGCTCCTGATACGCCGCGGGCATGTCGGTGGCCAAGGCGTCGATGTCCTTGGTCATGCGAATGCCCGCCACCACATCCTCGCCCTGGGCGTTGATCAGGTAGTCCCCTTCGATCTTGGGTTCCCCGGTGGCCCCGTTGCGGGTCATGGCCACGCCGGTGGCGCTGTCGTCGCCCATGTTGCCGAACACCATGGTCACGATGTTCACTGCCGTGCCCAGATCGTGGGCGATGCCGGCGGCATTGCGGTAATCCACGGCCCGCTTGCCGTTCCAGCTTTTGAACACCGCCTCGGTGGCCATTTTGAGCTGCTCCACCGGATCCTGGGGAAAATCCACCTGGGTGCGGCTGCGGAAAATGGTTTTGAACTGTTGGGTGAGCGCTTCCCAGTCCTGGGCGTTCAATTCGGCATCGGTCGCCACACCGGCCTTCCGTTTGGCCTGTTCGATGGCCGTTTCGAAGGCTTCGTCGGGAATGCCCATGACCACGGCGCCGAACATCTGGATCAACCGGCGGTAGGCATCATAGACGAACCGGGGATCCTGGGTGTGGGCGATCAACCCCTTGGCCGTCTCGTCGTTGAGGCCGATGTTCAAGACGGTGTCCATCATGCCCGGCATTGAGAATTTGGCGCCCGAGCGGCAGGAGACCAGCAAGGGGTTGTCCCCGTCGCCGAAAGTTTTGCCGGTCATCTCTTCGATGGCCATCAGGGCGTGCAGCTCCTGGTCCCACATGTCGTCGGGAAACACCCCGCCGCCGGCCAGATAGGCGTTGCACGCTTCCGTGGTGACGGTGAAACCCGGGGGTACCGGCACGCCGATGCGATGCATGTCCGCCAGGTTGGCCCCCTTTCCCCCGAACAGCCCGCGCAGGGCGCTCCAATCGTCATTGACATAGGCCATGGCCTGATCCAACTCGCTGAACAGATACACCCACTTTTTGTTTTTCATTCGCATCTCCCGCAACAGAGGTTTTTTTGTTGTCAAAAAGATTGTGCATGACGACCAACGCGATCCGATGGGGATGATACGCGGAGCGGTCGGCATGTTGCCTTGGCAATGGTTGCTGATGGGTGGTACGGGTTTTCAAATGCGCGCAGGGCCGTCCGCATCGGCTGTTTTGCGCGCTGAGGAGTAGAAATATAGCCTAAGTGGATCTAAAAGGAAAGTCGCAGTGTACCGTCTCGGTCATACCCGGGCGGACTAAAAGCTCCGAAAATAAATGATCAGGGCGGACACACGGGTCCTCCCTGATCGATGCATTTATTCGATTCTCACCCGCCCCTGATGGTGCGGGGCTATCCCCCTTGTGCTGATCACTTCCGTCCGCTGCGGGAGGCTTCAGCGGGAGACCCACACCCGGGTTTGGGTCCAGTAGCCGGGCTGAACCTCCCGGTGAATCCAGTGGCCGGCCACCCATCGGCCTTTGCGATCATAGTGGCCCGGGTTCCAAACCTTTTCGACCTGCGCCGGCACCCACTCTTTGCGCACTTCCCAGTGCCCTCTGCTGCGCGGCGGCGGACCGGGCGCGTAAACGGCCGCCGGCCGGTACGGGGCGACCACCACCGGTGGCTGTTGGTGTGCCTTGAGAATCGCGCTGCCGATGATGGCGGCGCCGATGCCGATGGCCACTCCTTCCCAGCGATGGCTCTGGGGCGAACCGGCCCAACTGGTTTGGGGGGTGAACAGCAGGGTGGCGCACAAGGTTGCGAACAGGATGATTGCTATGGCTTTGGATTTCATGTTGGATCTCCTTTCTTTGCCGTTTTGGAACCCTATGACGCGCCTTCGGACCCTTTTGTTGACAAACGCCGACTGGGGGCTGCGGCGCCATCATGGATCGCCGGGTTGACGCAAGCTTATTTTGGCCCTTGCCCAAAAGGACCGCACGCCGTTATAATAATTTCACTTTATTCGATATCGCCGCCGGCGATGCAGGATGCCGCAACGGTCCCGACCGCTCTTCCCGCCCCTTCATTGTCATACGGGCATCCCGGTTGAAAAAATCCGCTCTCCCATTTTTTTACAGGAAGGACCGATGATGATGAATGCCCATTTGCCCACGGATGAAACAGGCGGCGCCCCGGAACGGGAAACCATCGCCGCGGTGCTGCCCTTTGCCGCTCGACGCAGCTATGAACCCGGCGAAACGTTGTTGGAAACCGCCGCCGCCGCGCAGTGTTTCTACTATGTGGAAACCGGCACCCTGGAGGTCTCCTACACGGCCGAGGGAACGGCCATCGTGGTGGCCCTGATCGGACCGGGGGCCTTTTGCGGCGAGATCGGGTTTTTCGATGGCCTTGCGCGTACCCGCACCATCAAGGCATTGTCCGGGGGACAGTTGCGGGTTTTCGATCGGACCATTCTGGATCGCATTACCGCCGACGATCCCGGCCTGGCGGCCCGTTTCCTGGAGACGGTGCTGCGCGCGGTGTGTCGCCGCTTCCGCCGTATTTTATCCGACCGGGGGCCCTTGACGGCCTACGCCGCCGCCCTGAGTACCGGTCGGGAGCATTTCAAGGGCATGCGCCAGTTGCCGGCGGACTTGCTGGGTTCGGCCGGCTGGCAACAGCTCAATCAGGAGCTGGAGCAGTTCAAGGCCCGCATGTTCGATGTGGCCTACCGCCTGCAGGAAGCGCAGGATACGGAGATCGCGCCCCATCAACAAGCGGAGGCAGAGGCGGTGCTGGACCGGTTTTTCGAAAAAGTGCGTCACGCGGCCGCCCTGGCCGACACCCGCGGCCATGCCGAGTTGATGTGGGGCTATATGTTCAAGGAGCTGTTTCCCTACCTGGCGCGCAGCCGCTTCTATGAACGGGCCTACTATAAGCCCAAGGGGTATGCCGGCGACTTTTTCATGATCGAACGGATCTATCGCAACCAGCCCGACGGCGACGGCAAGTTCGGGCGGCTCATCGATGGTTGGCTGCTCAAGCGGGTGCCGGCCCGGGCGGTGCGCAACCGGCGCCGGTTGTTGCACCGGATCCTCGATCGCCTTTGTCGTGAACGGCTGCATGGGCCAGGGCCGATCCGCATCATGAACCTGGCTTGTGGTCCTTGCCGGGAGCTGTTCGATCTGGTCGGCGGCGCAGATTACAGTGATCGGATCGACGCGCTGTGTGTCGATATCGACGCCGAGGCGCTGCAATTCGCCCACACGCAGGTCGATCCGCGCAATCATGGGGCCCGTGTGCGGTTCATGCACGAGAATGTGATCCGCTGGGCATTGGGACGCTCCCGCCAGCAGTTCGATGCCCAGGACCTTATCTACACCTCCGGATTGTGCGACTACCTTGACCGGCGTCTGGTCAAGGCCTTGATCGAGCAGTGCCACAGCTGTCTCAAACCGGGCGGGGTGCTGATCATCGGCAATTTTGCGCCGGCCAATCCGGATCGCGCCCTCATGGACCACCTCATGTATTGGCGTTTGATCTATCGTGATCGGGCCGAGCTGGGGCAGCTGTTCGCCGACACCCCCTTCGGCGGCCGGGTGACCATCGAGGCCGAGGAGCAGGGGGTCAATCTGTTCGCCCTGGCGCGGCGGGAGCCGCGCTGAGCACCTGGCGCACGGCCCGGGAAAGGGCGTGGATGGTGATCGGCTTGCGCAGCACGGCCCGGATGCCCAGGGCTTCGAGGCGCGCGGTGGAGACCATGTCCGTGTAGCCGGAGTAGAGGATCACGGGGGTTCCCGGCCGCAAGGCGAGGATCTGCCGGGCCAGCGCTTCGCCATCGATGCCGGGCATGATCATGTCGGTGATCACCAGATCGAAGCGGTCCGGATCCGCCTTGAAAGCGGTCAACGCCGTTTCCGGCGAGGTGAAGGCGGCGACGCGGTAACCCAAGGCGGTCAACAGTTTGGCCCCCAAAGCCGCCAGCCCCTCTTCGTCGTCCACCAGCAAAATGGTTTCGTGCCCGTGGTTCAAGGGTGCCACGGGGCCGGGGGCGCCGGCGTCAGCGCCCTCGATGCGTTGCAGGAACACGCGCACGGTGGTGCCCCGGCCTACATGGCTCTGCACATCGATGACACCGCCATGGTGTTCCACGATGCCCCGCACCACGGCCAGGCCCAAGCCGGTGCCGACCCCTTTTTCCTTGGTGGTGAAATAGGGATCGAAGATGCGTTCCATCAGGTGTTCTTCGATGCCTTGGCCGGTGTCGGTGACCTGCAGGCACACATACTTGCCGGGCGGCAGTGATGACGGCTCGGGTTTGGCGGTCAGTAGATGCGGCCCGATTTCCACATCCGACAAGGTGACTTGCAAGCGGCCACCGCCGGATGCCATCGCATGGGCCGCGTTGGTGCACAGGTTGATGACGATTTGGTGCATTTGGGTGGCATCGGCCACCACCATGCTCTCCCTGGCGGCAATGTCCTTTTCCAGGGCGATGGACGCAGGCAGGGTGGCCCGCAGCAGGCGCAGTGCCTCCTTGACCACCGGACCGATATGCAGGGGCCGGTGTTGGCCTTCGCTTTGGCGGCTGAAGGAAAGTATTTGTCCCACCAGTTCCCTGGCCCGCTCGCTGGCCTTGAGCACCTGCTCCATGCTGAAGGACACTTCGCGCGGGTTGTCCGGCGCCATCAGGGCCAACTCGGTGTGGCCCATGATGGCGGCCAGCATGTTGTTGAAATCGTGGGCGATGCCGCCGGCCAGGGTGCCGATGGCCTCCATTTTCTGGGCTTGGCGCAACTGCCCTTCCAGCACCTGCTTTTCCCAGGCGAGCCGTTGCTGTACCTGGATCTCCCGACGCAGATCCTCGTTGGCGAGGGCCAAAAGACGGGTGCGTTCCGCCACCCGCTGCTCCAATTCGGATTTGGCGGCGGTCACCTCGCGATGCTGGATGTCCAGCAGATGGCGCATGTAATAGTCCCGCCGGGTGTAGAATTCGAAAGCATAGCAGACCACCATGCCGATGAGGTTGGCGCTCGTGCAGAAAAAGAGGTTGCCGGCCAGGATGCTCGTGGGTAGTGCGTTGCTCCAGGCCGCCGCCCCGCCATAGGTGAGCAACAGCAGCCAGCCGCAGACCGTTGCCCAGATGAAGCGCGCCCAGATGAAACCGTAGGCCATCATCAGCACCAGCATCAGGCCCGCATAATAGGTGCCGGCCATCAAGCTGTTGCCCGTTGCGGTCATGTAGATGATACCGCCACCGCCCGATAGCACGCCCACCGCGAGGCCGGCCTGCATGTAGTGCAAAAAGTGCCGGGAGTAGGTGAACAGCCACACGAGCAGGAATATGGGGCAAACCACGGCGAACCTTACGAACCACAGGCGATGGGCCGCATCCGGTGCCACGATGGCGTCCAGCACGGCGAACAAGCCGTAAAACAGGGTCGCCAGAAGCGCCGCCAGGCGTACCTGGGGGCGGGCGCGACGGGCATATTCAGTGAGGAAAGGTGGTTCCAGGGAGCGTTGGTTGCCCGCAAAGCGCAGGGTGACCGGATGAAGCACCATGGCCGGGGCCGTCTTGCCGAGGGGTGCCGCTGTTGTGGAGTCCTGGCGCGTTGACATGGAAAAAGCTCCTGGGTCAATGACACCGCCGCCGTCCGCTTTTTCAACATAACACCGTTGCAGACATTCGACAAACCGCAAAGGAGGTGTTAGTGTTTTCTTACATATCCATCCGGCAACGGCGCAAGGTGGTTTGCCTCGGTTGCCGGCGGTGCGCAATCGCCGGCTTCTAATGCGAAAGGCGCGTGCCAGCGGAAGAGCCGCCGCAAACAGACCGTTTGCCGACGTGTATCTCGGATGGATGTGAACAAGGTGGTGATGCGCAGGGTTCCGTTGCCAACCCCCGCCGGGACCCGGAGCGATGTTTTCAAGATGGCCGCATGGAGGCTCCCCCGCAGCTCTCTTTGCATTCTGGCATATTGCCGCGCCGTTTTGGAGTGTCGTCAACCGCCCATCCGAATTTTTCAGGGCATTGCGCAATCCCACCCGACGGTACGGGACCGTCGTGCGTTGAACCGGCTTAAAGGAAGATCGTGTGAGACATGGGCATCCATGCGGATACGCTCCATCTGCCCGCCTTGCTTCCCGTGCGTTGGCCGATGCGGGAGCAGGACATGGGCCGGCGCCCTCGGGCACGGCAAGAAATGCCGGAACGGCCCTGGCGTCAACGGGTCTATCGGCTGCCGCCCCGCGGCCGCGGCGAGGGGTTCACCTACGGGCCGGACGCCCGAACCGCCGTGCCGACCGCCATCGGCCGCTGGATCGATCTTTACGTTTGATGCTGTCAGCTAGGAATCCTGTCGTTTCGCCTTTTCCAGCACCTCCAGCAGGTCGAACCGGCTTTGGGACCCATGGGCGGCGCCATCGCAACAGCCCTCGGTCGGCTGACCGCCGGCGGCGGGCGGCGAGGAAGACTTGCGGCAATGGCACCCGTCGTCTGTGTGCCCGCAGCCGTGCAGGCGCGGTTCCGCACCGTCTTTACGCCCCTTGAGCAAAAAGACCGCAAAACAGAAAGCGAAAACGACACACGCCACAAGCAATACCATGATGAATTCCATCGGCGACTCCTTTGAACTTTATTGAAAAACACCCCCCCCTTGGGTTATGAAAGAGCGCTTCGGGGGCGATGCCCATGAATCCCACACTAATCATTCTGACGATCCATTGCGAACCCATTGCCAAACCAGAGGGAGAAAATTGAATGTCAAACACGTACCGATTTCACTGTCCCGTTAAAGTTGTGGCCGGCGCAAAGGCCTTGGACAAGCTGGCCGGCGAATTCAAGCAACTGGGCGCCAAACGGCCCTTACTGGTGACCGATCCGGGTGTGGCCGGCGCCGGTTTGCTCGATCTGGTCAAGGCCGCCTTTGCCGATGCCGATGCGACCATCGGCGCCGTTTACGACCAGGTGCCGCCCGATTCGCCGGTGGGTACCGTGCACGAGATCGTGGCATTATACAAGCAGAACCAGTGCGATGCATTGTTGGCCGTCGGTGGCGGCTCGGCCATCGACACCGCCAAGGGCGTTAAGATCAAGCTGGCCGACGAAACCGTTGATCTGATGAATTTCAAGGCGGTGTTGCGCATGGTCAAGCCCACCTGCCCCCTCATCGTGGTGCCCACCACCGCGGGGACCGGTTCCGAAGTGACCTCGGCGGCCGTGATCGCCGATCCCGACAAGGGCATCAAACTCTCATTGATTTCGCCCGCCATGCCGCCCAGCACGGCGGTGATCGATCCGCGCATGACCGCCACCCTGCCGCCGCGATTGACCGCCTCCACCGGTCTGGATGCGTTGACCCACGCCATCGAGTCCTGCATCGGCATTCAGAAAAATCCCGTCAGCGATGCCATGGCCACGGCGGCCATCGGTCTGATTGCCGGCAATCTGGTGGAAGCCGTGCAAAACGGGCACAACCTCGAGGCCCGCATGGCCATGGCCAACGCCGCCACCATGGCCGGCATCGCTTTTTCCAACTCCATGGTGACCATGGTGCATGCCCTGGGCCATTCCGTGGGGGCGGTCAGCCATGTACCCCACGGTGATGCCATGGCCATCTGCTTGCCCGGCGCCCTGGAATTCAACCTGGACACCGTGGGAACGGAGATCGGCGAGCTGCTGCTGCCCATGGCGGGCGCGGCGGTTTACGCCCGGACGCCGCCGGAGCAGCGCGGGCAACGGTTCGTCGGCATGGTGCGGGATTTGCTCCAAGCTTTGAACCGTCTCTGTGGGCTGCCCATCACCCTGTCGGCGGCCGGTGTCCAGGCGGATCAGCTGCCGGCCATCGCCGCGCTTGCTGTCAAGGACGGCACGGCCTACTACAACCGCAAGAAGTTCACCGCCGAAGAGGCCCTCGGGGTGTTGGAGCAGATGATGTGAGTTGTTCGAAATCGTCGGGGCCCCAGCGCGCCGGATGGCCTGTGTCTGCAAGTTGATTTTATAGTTTTAAGTTTTAAGTGTTAAGTTTTAAGTTAATGAATTCTATTGATTTTATGGTCTTGAGGGTGGTCGGGCTGATGGGGCCTTCCACTCATCGTAGGGGCACGGCACGCCGTGCCCGGGCATGCCCCACCCACCCGTACGGGTCCATCCACCCGTAGGGGTACGGCATGCCGTGCCCGGGGAGCCCCACCCACCCGTACGGTTCCTCCCACCCCGTAGGGGCACGGCATGCCGTGCCTCACAGGAAGTACGTTGTTTGCCATCGGATCCGTGCATTTCGATTGGATAGGGTTGGGGGTATAGGTTGGGTGGTGGCGGTCTGTGCAACCCCGACTCCGATCACGATCCCGATTTCGAATGAGCAGAATTCCCACCCGCCGGCGGTCGCTCAAATCGCCAGAACAACATCCGCATCATCGAACCTGTCGGACCATTCGCGTCTTCCCACCATTCGAACCTTGTCAGAGCCGTTGAAATCATACTCCTGCGACAATCCATCCCTCTGGTAATCAAAGATTGCAGTTTCTGCGGTGCACTGCCTCCCGGATGGATTTGACCGAAATTTCAAGGCCATGAATGAAACCCGGTTTCGATCGGTTTTCCGCATTGACATGCCATGAGAGGCGCAGTAAGGTTATTACAGGCACGAATTCTATAAACAACGTGATACCGTCATTCGTCGCAAAGGGGGTCCACCATGTATTTTCCCGCCGCCGGTATCGAAGTCGCTGTCTGGGTGCCTCCCCTGGTGGCATTCGGCATCTCCTTTTTCACCTCCATGGCCGGTGTGTCGGGCGCCTTTTTACTGCTGCCGTTTCAGGTTTCCATTTTGGGCTACACACACCCTTCCGTCAGCGCCACCAATCAGCTTTTCAATATTGTCGCCATTCCCAGCGGTGTCTATCGCTACTACAAGGAGGGGCGCATGGTTTGGCCCCTGGCCTGGGTCGTGGTGGCCGGCACCCTGCCGGGCGTTTTCATCGGCGCCTTCGTGCGGGTGGCCTATCTGCCCGATCCGCGCCATTTCAAAATCTTCGCCGCCTTCGTACTGCTCTACATCGGGGTCCGAATGGTGCGGGATCTGGTGGGTAAAAATAGCGGCGGAGGTGATAAGGCGGGCTGCGAGCGGCGTTTTCAGGAACTGGTGCGCACGCATCGGGCCGATCCGCGCAGCCGCTGCGGCGCCAACCACGCGGTTCTACCGGGTGTGCAGGTGACCCACTTCAATTTGCGCCGGTTGGGGTACACCTTCTATGGCGAGTCCTTCGATGTTTCCTTTTGGGGCATCTTTACCCTCAGTTGGATTGTGGGTATAGTAGGTGGTATATACGGCATCGGCGGCGGGGCGATCATCGCGCCCTTCTTCGTCACCTTCTTCGGCCTGCCGGTTTACACCGTGGCCGGAGCGGCCCTGATGGGCACTTTCGTCACCTCGGTGGCCGGCGTGCTCTTCTACCAGTTTCTGGCGCCCTTCTATCCGGAGATGTCCGTGGCGCCGGACTGGCTGCTGGGCGTGCTGTTCGGCCTGGGCGGCATGGCCGGAATGTACCTGGGTGCCCGGTGCCAGAAATTCATACCCGCCGCGGCGATCAAATGGATGCTGGCCGCCGTCATCATCGCCACCGCATTGAAATATGGGGCGGCATTTCTCGGCTGGTGAACCGGTCTTTCCATGGGCGTTGCCGCGCAATGACAACCGTCGGGCGCCGGTCGACCCAGTGGGTTTGATCCTGCATGGTCGGCCGACCGTCTTGCACAGGAGGTCCCATGGTCCAACCCATTTACCTCGACTACAACGGCACCACTCCCCACGATCCTGAAGTGGCGGCCGCCATGCGCCCTTTTCTGGAAACCGAGTTCGGCAATCCTTCCAGTTCCCACTGGTACGGCATCCGCCCCAAACAGGCGGTGGAGGCGGCCCGACGGCAGACGGCCGCTCTGCTCAACTGCCGCCCCGAGGAGATCGTGTTCACCTCCGGCGGCACTGAGTCCAACAACCACGCTCTCAAGGGCATGGCCCGCACCCTCAAGGCCAAGGGGCGCCACATCATCACCACCGCCTTCGAACATCCCGCGGTGCTGGAAGTGTGCCGCCACCTGGTGGACCATGAAGGGTTTGAAGCCACCGTGGTGGCCGTGGACGGCCTGGGGATGGTGGACCCGGATGCCGTGGCGCGGGCGATCCGGACCGATACCATTTTGATCAGTGTGATGCACGCCAACAACGAGGTCGGCACGGTGCAGCCCATCGCCGAAATCGCCACCATCGCCCGGCGACACGGCGTTGTGATGCACACCGACGCCGCCCAGTCGGCCGGCAAGATTGCGGTGGATGTTCATGCCTTGGGAGTGGACCTGCTCTCCCTGGCCGGACACAAGCTCTATGCGCCCAAGGGGGTGGGGGCCCTGTTCATTCGCACGGGCCTGCTGCCCCAAGTCTATTGCCATGGCGCCGGCCAGGAAAGGGGCTGGCGCGCCGGCACCGAAAACGTGCTCGAAATTGTCGGTTTGGGAAAGGCCTGCGAAGTGGCGGCGCGGGACCTGACCGCCAACATGGCCCAAATGCAAGCAATGCGTGATCGCCTCCATCAAGGGCTGGCCGAACAGGTCGCCGCCATGCGGCTCAACGGCCACCCGGAGCATCGCCTGCCCAACACGGTCAGTTTGGCCTTTCACAACAAGGAGGCCAATCGGCTGCTCGAGGAGATCGGGCTGGCGGTGGCCGCCTCCGCCGGGGCGGCCTGCCATGCCGACAGCGTCTCCCTCTCCCATGTGCTGGAAGCGATGCAAGTGCCGCTGGAATGGGCCAAGGGCACCCTGCGGTTTTCCGTCGGCCGCCGGACCACCATCGAAGAGATCGATCGGGCGGTGGCGGTGGTGGCCGCCGCCGCAGCGCAATGATACCGGACGCGCATAGGGGGGGGGTGAATGACGACCGTGTTTGTGGTGGGGGCCGGGCGATTCGGCCGCAACTACATCAAGGTGCTGTCAGGATGGAAGGCCGCCGAGCCCGGACAATGGCCGACGGTGGACATTTTGATTGTCAGTCGTACCCAAGCGACCACAGCCCAAGCCATGGCCGCCGAGATCGCCGCCCAACCGACCTGCCCTTTCAAGCAGGTGATCGGCGTGGCGGTGGCCGACGAGGCACAGCTGCGAACGGCACTGGATCACCACCAGCCTGATCTGACCTGCATCGTCGCCCGGGACCGGGTGCGGGGAGATGACATCCACGCCGCCTACGCCCTGCCGGCCCTGGATGTGGGGGCGGTGTTGTGCGAGAAACCGTTTTGCCGCGCCGGTGGTGAAGGCGCCGGTTTGGCCCAAGCCCGGGCGCTGTTGGACCATCCCCGGGCCGACCGTTTCGGTTTGGAATTGCCCATGTTCGTCATGGCCCGGGCCATGTTCGAAGATCCCCGACTGGAGTCCATGCTGCGGCAGGCAAAGCGCATTGACTACGTCTGGCAAAAGCCGACCGACGAGAACGACCTGTTGGACGATCTGGCGCTGCACCCCTGGTCCTTGATTCCCAACACCTGGCAGACGAACGTGGAGCAGGTGACGCCCATTCCCGGAGGCCTTGAGATCGGGCTGCGTCTGCAAACCGACGGACCCGATCGCCGTGTCATTCCGGCCACCATCCGACTGTCCGCGGGCGGCACCTTTCGCGGCATGCGCATCGACAATCAACCCTTTGGATTCGTATTCGCAGAAGGCCGGCTGCAACTCAGGGCCTATGATGCACCCTGGTCGGCCCTGATCGGCGGCGAGATCCCCGATCCCCCCTACCAATGCCAACTGGCCGTGGCCAACCCCCTGGCCCAACACATCCAAGCCGTCCTGAATCACCACCCCCTGGTGGACACCCACCAAACCTACCGCTCCCAACAGTTCCTCGAAGCAGTGAGGGGACGCCCTTAACTTTTTAACTTACTGCCGAACTTCAGGCAGTAAGTTAAAAAGTTAAGGGCGTCCCCTCCGGGTTTTACAGCGAGATGGTCTTGTCCGCCAGTTGCATGGCGGTGACGATGTCCAGCATGTTGGTGGTGGTGCCCACCTTTTTGCGTTCCAGCAGATTGAAGTGGTCCAGGCAGGTGCCGCAGACCAGAATGGTCAAGCCGTCGGCTTCATAGGCCTTGAGTTCATCGAGTACCGGTGAATCGTCGATGGCCAGCTTGACGCCGTTGTTGACGAAAATGAGCTGCCACAGATCGGGCCCCATTTCCTTGAGGGTCTTGATGAAATTGATCATCAATTTTCGGCCCAGGACGTCATCACCGGAACCGAGCCGGTCGGTGGCACACAGGACGACGATGCGCTGATGTTCGTCTTGCGGTGTGCGTTTGGCCGGAGCGGCAGCGGATGTTGGCGCTCCGGCGGCGCCTTCAGCAGCGTGGCCCGTGATGTGGTAATCGCCTCCTTCGCTGTCCAGCCGGGTCGAGAACCCTTTGGACTCCATGAACCGTTGCACGTTTTGCTGGGCGGCGGGGTTGTCCACCGTCACCTGAATATCAACGGCGCCCTCCAGTTCAATGGCGGCCTTGGTTTGCAGTACCGGGGCCGGGCAGGCCAGCCCGCGGGCATCGATCTCTTTCATAAGCATCCTTATCCGGGGACGTATAACCGGGGACGTACATATATAACCGGGGACGTACATGAATATATGAATTTTTTGAACCCCAAAAAAAATTCATATATTCATGTACGTCCCCTATCTCGTCCCCTATCTGCCGTCCCCTTCCCCAATTATTCCAGTTCAATCCATCCTTTGGGTTGTTCTTGTGCCTCGCCGATGACGGCGGCGGCATCGGTGCCGTTGTCTTGCAGGGCCTTGACCAGGGCGTCGGCGTCCGCCGGGTGGACGCCGATGAGCAGGCCTCCCGAGGTTTGGGGGTCGTGGACCACATCGGCCACGGCCCGCTCCACCCGATCGCCGATGCGGACCATTTCCTGCCGGTGGGTTCGGTTTTTATAGGCGCCGGCGGGGATCAATCCCATGGCGGCGAATGTCTTGGCCTCCTCCAACAGGGGAATCGCCGTGGCATGGAGACGCACGCCGATGTCGGTGCCGGCCACCATTTCCGCCAGATGGCCGACCAAACCGAAGCCGGTGATGTCGGTACAGGCGTGGACCCTGAAGCCGGCCATGGTTTCCGCGGCGGTGCGGTTCAAGGCGGCCATCAGGCGGGTGACCCGCTCGATGGTGCGGTCTTCGGCCAGGCCCGCCTTGATGGCGGTGTTGATGATGCCCGTGCCCAGGGGTTTGGTCAGCACCAGGCAGTCACCGGGCCGCAATCCGCCCTTTGTCCGAATTCGGGCGGGATGAACGAAACCGGTGACCGACAGACCGTACTTGATCTCCTGGTCCTCCACGCTGTGGCCGCCGATCAACACCGTATCGGCTTCTTTGAGCTTGTCGATACCGCCCTGGATGATGGCCCGCAACACCGCCAGGTCCATGGATTGCCCTGGAAACGCAACCAGATTCAAGGCGGTTTTCGGTACGCCGCCCATGGCGTACACGTCACTGAGGGCGTTGGCGGCGGCGATTTGCCCGAACCAATAGGGGTCGTCCACCACCGGGGTGAAAAAGTCCACCGTTTGAATCAGGGCCAGGGCATCGGACACACGATACACCCCGGCATCGTCGGCCCGGTTCAAGCCGACCAGCACGTTGTCGTCGGTGGGAAAGACCATGCCGCACAATGCCCGCTCCAGGTCCCCCGGAGCCAGTTTGGAGGCTCAACCGGAACCGGCGACGGTTTGGGTCAGGCGGATTTTCTGCAAATCGTTCATGTCAATGCACCAGGGTTTCGGGTTGAAGACGGACCGGCGCTGTAGGCCCGATATGTCCGAGAGTGAACATATTAACAACCCGCCAATAGATCAAATAGAGAATATCTATGGAAAAGGATGGGTGTTATTTACGCCGCCTATCTGTTACCAAATAATACCAATGGAACAGATCTGCCGCCGTAAAGGTTCCGACGTTCGCGCCGGCGCCCATGGCAGCACAGTGGGAGCGTAGCGGTTTGCGGATCGGGAGAGGGGAAGCTACTTTTTATCTTCTTCGATTTTGTCCGGCCCCTTGGTTTCTTCTTTGTTGGCGTCGCGAAAATTACGAATGGCTTTGCCCAGTCCCCCGCCGATTTCGGGCAGTTTACCGGCACCGAAGATAATGAGAATGATGACCAGAATAATGATCAGCTCGGGAATGCCGATACCAAACATCTTTGCCTCCTACGCATGGCCTGCTTTGAACGGATCGGCGGCGCCGGCAGGGACCGACGGGGCCGTGGCTAATCACATTGCAGATCCCCGGGGCCCAGCTCGTCGAGCAGGCGGCGGAACTCCTTGGATCGCAGATATTGATCGGTGGCGCCCTGGTACTCGATCCAGGCTTGCCACACTTTCATCCAATGATCGTTGTGCCAGTAAGCTTCGGGATTGCCCTTGCCCTGCAGTCGATTGATGTAGTCGATATACTCATCGGCGCAGCTGTTGCAGAAGTGGTAGGGCGTTCTGGGATGCGGGTTTTCCCCGCTGGACGGATCGGCATTCAGGGATATGCCGCAGCGCTCGCATTTGGCCGCGCAGTGGGTGCACTGAAACAGCTTGCGCACGGCCATGATCTTTTGCTTGCGCAGCACGGCCGCCTTTTTTTCAGCGGTCAGTTTGAGTCTGTCGTCCAGAGGGATGATCTTGCTCATCAGCGATACCCACAACCCCATTTCATTTATCTTAACACAAGACCCGGAATATAACACCGCCCCGCAGGGGTGTCAAAGAGGATCGTTGATCGATGGGCGTTTGGTGGTCGTCTTGTGCAGCCTTGTAGGTTATGGTACACATGATTCTTTCATCTTGACGGTATGTTCCATCCGTCAGCGGTTGTTTTTTCACGATCGTCAACGTAACCTTCGAAACGCCAAGGATATTTTTCATGCCCCCTGCATTGCATCCCGACGGCCGGCCCATGTTGATCGGCAGCCAGCCGTTGCAAGATCATGAACAGGCCACCCAACTGGTACTGCGCCACGTGCCCGAAA
Source organism: Desulfatitalea alkaliphila (assembly GCF_022968795.1). Lineage (GTDB taxonomy): Bacteria > Desulfobacterota > Desulfobacteria > Desulfobacterales > Desulfosarcinaceae > Desulfatitalea > Desulfatitalea alkaliphila. The sequence goes on along the minus strand of NZ_JALJRB010000023.1, from coordinate 31,301 downwards.
TCCCCAATTGGGTCCAACTGCCCGTTTATCCGCAAGAAGGCATGGTGGCCCAATTCGCGCCGGGCATGCCCGGCTTGGTTAGCGCCGACGACCGTATTTACGTGGACACCTCCCGGGACGATTTCGATGCCCGGATGGTCGCTTTTTTCGAGGCCTACCTGGGTGTCATGGAGCAGCCCGAGCAACTGGACGAGAGCCCCTTCGCCCTCGACCCGGCTTTGGCCAAAGGCTTTTTCAGCCTGCTGGCGGCACTGGCGGACCGCCGTCCCGCCGAGCTGTTCGCTGTCAAAGGACAGATCACCGGGCCCTTTACCTTCTGCACCGGCCTGACCGACCAGGATCGCCGGGCTATCTTTTACGACGACGCCCTGCGTGACGCGGCTGTCAAGATGATGGCCGTCAAGGCGGCCTGGCAGGTACGGCAACTGGCGCGCTTCCAAGTGCCCGTGATCCTGTTCATCGACGAACCGGCCCTGGCCGGTTATGGTTCCTCGGAGTTCATCAGCATTTCCCGGCAGGATATTGTCCAGTGCCTGAGCGAAGTGATCCAGGCGGTGCACGACCAGGGCGGGATGGCCGGCGTGCACGTGTGCGCCAACACCGATTGGTCGCTGCTGCTGGAGGCCGGGGCGGATATCGTCAATTTCGATGCCTGCGGCTACTTTGACAAGGTAATGCTCTACGGCAAGCAACTGGCCGAATTCATCGGCGGCGGCGGCTGTTTGGCCTGGGGCATGGTGCCCACCGGGGATGCCGATCAGGTGGCCGAGGCCACCCTGGACGGTTTATGGGCCGATTGGCAGGCCAAGGTGGCCCAGCTGGCCGCCATTGGTCTCGATCCGCGGACCATTCGGCGCCAGGCCTTTATCACGCCCAGCTGCGGCACCGGTTCGTTGCCGCCCGACGCCGGCGCCAAGGTGCTGGCCTTGACCCGGGACCTAGCGCGCCGCGTGCGGGCCGACTGAACCCTCAGGCGATAGCAACCGTCATGCCCTGGTTTTTCAATCAACGAGGCAACAAGACCCAACAGAGGACAATCACCATGAGCGAATCCACTTTCACCGGCGCTTCACGCTATGTGCTGGATGCGGAACTGGCGCAGATCGTCAATGTCTCCATGGCCCTGGAGATGCCCCTGCTGCTCAAGGGCGAGCCGGGCACCGGCAAAACCATGCTGGCCCACGCCATCGCCGAGAGCCTGGGCATGCCGCTGCTGGTGCTCAACGTGAAATCGAGCATGAAGCTGGTGGAGGCCCTGTATCAATACGATACCCTCACCCGGCTCAACGACAGCCGCTTCGGCGACTCCAGCCGCGACGTGAGCGACATCGAGGCCTACATCAAGATGGGCAAGATCGGCCAGTCTTTTGCGGCGGATCGGCGCACCGTGCTGCTGATCGATGAAATCGACAAGGCGGACACCGATTTCCAGGACGACATGCTCGACGTTCTGGACCAGATGGAGTTCGACATCATCGAGATCGACAAAACCATCCGCGCCAAGCATCGCCCGGTGATCATCATCACCTCCAACGCCAAGAAGGACCTGTCCGACCCCTTCCTGGGGCGCTGCAATTTCCACCACATCGCCTTTCCCGATCCCAAGATGATGCGCAAGATCATCGATGTCCACTTTCCCGGCACCAGCACCGCCCTGGTCGAGGCGGCCATCGACGCCTTCTACGGCCTGCGCCAGATCGAAGGGGTCGAAAAGCGGCCGGCCACCCGCGAGCTGATCAACTGGATCCGAGCGCTGCAAAGCGACCCGGACTTCAACCCCAAGCGGCTGCCCAAAGGGGATCTGCCCTTTCTGGGGGTGCTCTTCAAGAAAAGCCAGGACTTCGAGCAGGCCAACCGGCAGGTGCAACGGCGGGCACGCTATTGAGCGTTCGGTGACGGTTTCGCAAGGTACTGACAACCGCCGCGGGAAGGCTCGGGAAATTGCATCGACCCGATGGAGCCGCCCGACAGATCCGCCGAAAGATCCGCCGAAAGATTCGCCGAAAGATCCGACAGATCGGAAGCACCATGTTCATCGATTTCTTCTACAAACTCAAAGACCACGGCGTGCCGGTATCGCCCACCGCCTTTCTGACGCTGCACAAGGCGCTGTCCCAAGGCATGGTCACCAGTCTGGATGACTTCTACACCGTCTCGCGGGCTGTGCTGGTCAAAAGCGAGCGCTACTTCGATCTGTACGACCAGGTGTTCGCCCATCACTTCAAAGGCAGCGAACTGCCCGACACCGAGGGGTTGGCCCTGGACGAGATGGCCCGCGCCCTGCTGGAGCAGTGGTTGCAGCATCCCAAGGAGATCGCCGACGCCCTGGGCATGGACGAAGCGGAACTGCAGCGGCTGACCCCGGAGGAGTTGATCGAATACTTCAAGGAGCGGCTCAAGGAGCAGACCGAGCGGCACGACGGCGGCAACCGCTGGATCGGCACCGGCGGCACTTCACCGGTGGGCCACTCCGGCTATCATCCCGGCGGCATGCGGGTGGGCGGTGAATCACGCAACAAGTCGGCGGTCAAGGTGGCCATGGAACGGCGCTACAAGGACTACTCGTTGCAGGGGCCGCTGACCGCCGCCATGATGGGCGAGGCCCTCAAGCGGCTGCGCCACCTGCGGCCTTCCGGTCCCAAGGACCAGGTCAACGTGGACAAGACCATCTACCAGACCATGAAGAATGCCGGGGAGATCGAGATCGTCTTCGACCGCAGCCTCAAGGACCGCCTCAAGGTGATGCTGGCCATCGACAACGGCGGCTGGTCCATGGATCCCTACATCCCCGTGGTCCAGACCCTGTTCGACTATGCCCGGGCCCAGTTCAAGGAGATCAAGACCTACTTCTTCCACAACACCATCTACGAGACCCTCTGGGAAGACGCTTCGCGCTACAAGAAGCCGGTGCCCATCAACGACCTGGTGCGCCGCGACCCCGAAACCCGGCTGATCCTGGTGGGCGACGCCAGCATGGCGCCTTACGAGCTGATGGCCCAGGACGGCTCCATCTACATCACCGAGCGCAGCGGCCGGCCCAGCGTCGCCTGTCTCCAGTTCCTGGCCAAAACCTTTCCCCATTCGGTCTGGCTCAACCCGGTGGACAGCCGCCAGTGGCGCTACACCCGCACCATCCAGATCATCAGCCAGATCTTTCCCATGTTCGAGTTGAGCATCGACGGCCTGGAGAAGGCCATCGCCCACCTGCAGTCCTGATCCGTATCAGAAAAGCCGGTTTTTGCCCGTTAGCACCCCGCGGCCGCAGACGATGCGGTTGATCTGGTTGGTTCCTTCGAAGATCTGGGTCAGCTTGGCGTCGCGCATCAGTTTTTCCACCACCGCGCCCTTCATGTAGCCGGAGCCGCCCAGGATCTGCACCGCATCGGTGGTCACCCGCATGGCGGCGTCCGAGGCGAAACACTTGGCCGCCGCGGCTTCGGTGATGCAGGGGCGGCCCTGGTCCAGCATCCAGCCCACCTGCAGGTAGAGGGCGCGGGCGGCCATCACCGCCTGGTACATATCGGCCAGCAGAAAATGCACCCCCTGGAACTGGCCCACGGGTTGGCCGAACTGCACCCGCTCGTTGGCCCACCGTTTGGCTTCGTCCAGGGCCCGTTGGGCGATGGCGGTACAGACGGCGGCGATGTTGGCCCGGCCGCGGTCCAGGGCCATCATGGCCAGCTTGAACCCCTGTCCTTCGGCGCCGATGAGATGGTCGCGGGTCAGCTCCACGTCGTCGAAGAACAGCTCGCTGACCACCAGCGCCCGGTGGCCCATCTTGTCCTCCACCCGCCCCACCCGGATGCCGGGGGTGGTGCGCGGCACGGCCAGGCAGCAGATGCCCTTGGTGCCTTTGGATGGATCGATGGTGGCGAACACCACCAGCAGGTCGGCGTCGCGGCCGTTGGTGATGTAGCACTTGGCGCCGTTGAGCAGGTATTTGTCGCCCCGTTTCTCGATGCGGGTCTGCATGGCGGCGGCGTCCGAGCCGGCCCCCGGTTCGGTCAGACAGAAGCAGGCACTGCGGTGGCCGGCGGTCATGGGCTGCAGGAAGCGCTGTTTCTGCGCTTCGCTGCCGCCGATGAGAACCGGGCCGGTGGCCAGGTGAGCGATGCCGATCATCTGGCCGATGGCGCAGCAGTCGTAGTTGAGTGCCTCGGTGACCAGGTAGTGGGTGACGAAATCCATCCCCGATCCCCCGTAGGCCTCGGGGATGTTGGTGTACAGCAGGCCCAGTTCGCGGGCCTTTTTGAGGATCGCTTCCGGATAGACCGGCGCGGCGTCATAGGCCAGGGCCACCGGGGCGATCTCCTTGGTGGAAAATTCCCGTGCCAGATCCACATAGCGTTGCTGTTCGGCGGTCAGAGAAAAATCGATCATGGCAAAGCACCTTTGTTTTGAGGGTTCGGCCCCGGCGCACGTCTGCTCAGCCGCCGTGGGCCACCTGAAAAATGCGCACCCGGGCGCCGTCGGACAGGGCATCCGCGGGTTGGGCCACACGGCCGTCCAGGGCCACCACGCCGGTATCCTCGGCCGTGAGACCCAGGGCGTCCAGCAGGTCGGCAACGGTGGCCCCCGGCGCCAGGGAGATCGTCAGGCCCCGTTCGGGGTCGTAAGCCGGCACCCGCCGGGGCAGGGTGCCGTGGAGTTGAACCGTCACGCGGATCATTGGAAATTGTACACCTTGTCCAGGTCGTCGTCGCTCACCAGAAAGGTCTTGTTGTGCGGCGGCAGCGGCTCTTCGTGGAAAAACCGCGGCAGCCGGTCGTCCGTGGCGCTGAGCCCGGCCCGGGTGTTGAAATTCTTCTCGGCCTTCAGGATGCGCACGCCCATCTCGGTGAGGGCGTCGGGGGCCATCTCCCGGCCGAATTTGGCGCCCAGCAGGCGCAGCATGGCCTCCCGTCCCTTGGACGAGGCCACCGCGCCGCCGGCCAAGATGCACAGGCCGATGCAGTCCAGGGCCGCCATGGTGACCTGGGCCCCCCGCGAGGCGTCGGCCTGTCCTTCGGCTGCCAGGGGATCGAGGGCTCCGGCCATGTAAAGGCCCAGCAGGTTGCCCGCCGTGTGGTCGGCCCCCATGGTGGAGGTGGCGTAGGTGACCCCCAGCCCCTGCATGGCCCGTGGATCGTAGGCGGCGATGCCCTGGCCCTTGACCGCCGGCACCCGGTGGTGGTTGAAGTGCTTGCCCACGGCCACGGGGCCGCTGCCCAGGATCCTGCCGAAGTCGGTGCCCCGGGCCACCTCTTCGACCATGGCGATGGCGGCGGCGCCGTCGCCGAAGGGTTTGTGGCCCGCATCCATGGCCACGGCCAGGGCCACGCCGGTGTTCATGGTGTCCAGCCCGATGTCGTCGCACAAAAAATCGAGGCGCGCGATGGCGTCCAGATCGTCGACGCCGATCATGCCGCCCATGGACCAGAGGGTCTCGTACTCCAGGGACGAGGTCACATATTTGCCCTTGTCGTCCACGTATTCGTTGGAGCAGTGGATGATGCACTGGGAACAGCCCATGTGCTTGGTCTTGCCGCCCCGCTGCTGCAGCCGCTCGGCCAGGGCTTCACCGCTGATCTTCTCCCAGCCGTCGAACACCCCCTTGGTGGCGTTGTAGCTGGGAAAAGCCCCCATGGCGTTGACCCCGCCCAGGATGCCGGCGGTGCCCAGGTTGGGCAGCACCTGCCCGGTGAAGGGGTTCTTCTGCAAACCCTGGGCAATGGCCTTGGCCGCCTCCTTGAAGCCCTCCGGGTCGGCGATGGTGTCCGACGCCTTGCCCTGGGTGGCAACCACCACCGCCTTGAGCCCCTTGGCGCCCATCACGGCCCCCAGGCCGCCCCGTGCGGCCGCCCGGCAGGGGCGGTCGTCCACATCGGTGGTTTGGATGGAGGCCGATCCCAATTGCAGCTCGCCCGCCGGTCCGATGCAGGCGATGGTGTATTTGGGGCCGAATTGCTCGAGCAGTTTCGCGCACAAAGCATAGGTGCGCGCTCCCTTGTCATCCGACGCTTGCTGCAAGGCGGCTTTGCCCTGGTCGTCGATCACCAGCCGCCACAAGGCGCCGGCCGGTGCCTGCCCCTCCACCACCACGGCGGCGATGCCCAGTTTGGCCAGGCTGGTGGCGATTTTGCCCCCCGAATTGCTCTCCTTGATGCCGCCGGTCAAAGGGCTCTTGGCGCCGATGGAGATGCGTCCGGTGTTGACCAGCGGCGTGCCGCTGAGCAGCCCCGGCGCCAGGATCAGTTTGTTTTCCGGCCCCAGGGGATCGCATCGGGGCGGCACCTCGGCGTCGATCATCACCGAGGTGAGTCCCCGGCCGCCCAGGCCTTCGTAGGCGGATGGCATATCTTCGACGTGAATGGATTGGTCCGTCATATTGACGCGGATCAATTGCATACGGCCTCCTTGCGGTTTGGTTTTATTGGGGAAAGGATTCGAACCTTTTCGGCGATTGCCGGTACGACGGTTCAGAAACCGTATTCAATTCATAACATAGATCCTGCTTCCAACCAATGCTTCCTGATCAGGGTTGCTTCAGCCGCCGGTAATAAGAGTTCGAGCAGTAGACCGCCGCCAGCGGATTGTGGCCGGTGACCCGGTCCTTGACGGCCAGGACGGTGGTGGGGGCGGTGGCGTACTGGAAGAAGAGGGCGTCGTGACCCACGCACAGGCCCAGCAGGATGTTGAAGTGGCTTGCCTGGTCGTTGAGCAGGCGGGCCTGGAAAATGGGGTTGCACATGGCTTCGGGTTTGTCCTGGAACACCTTTTCGTCGTCGGTGATACCGATGGTCTCTTTGGGCGTGCGGCCGGCCTTGCAACCCACCGAAACCACTTCAAAGCCCTGGGCCGTCAGGATGTCGCCCACCATTGCCGCCTCCCGCATCAGGCCCATACAGAAAGCCAGACCCAGGCGTTGATAATCCATTTTGCGGGCGAATTCACAAATCTCGACGATGCGGGTTTTGGCCGGCTGCATGATGTAGGGCCGCTCGTGGCGGTTGGCATACCCTTCGGCCTCCTGCCGCGACGCCTGGCGGGCGAACTCCCCGACCGCCGGGTCGCGGTAGTGTTGATTGGCTTGCGCCAGCACGGCCGCCGCGTTGATGGTGGGACATCCCTTGGGACCGGTGCCCCGCGGGTTGAAGCAGATGCGTTTGGCGATGGGCAGCTTGCAGGCCGCACAGGCCGCGAGTGCATCTTCGGGAGCAATTGGGTTGGTGGCGTTGTCGTTCATGGGGCTTCCTTCTCGTGTTGCGGTTTCAGGCGCACCATGCGCCGCACCTGGCCGGGCGCCGCCAGCCGGATCAGGACGCAGGAGAGCAGCAGCAGGGCGATGAAGACCACCATGGGGGTGGTGTAGGTGTTGCTCACGTCGCGCAGCAATCCCGCCATGTAGGCGCCCGTCGCCCCGCCCATGCCGCCGCCGATGGCGATGGTGGCGAAGATCAGGCCGAAAGCTTTGCTCAGGAAAATGTCGGCGCACATGGACGGCAGCAAGGGGGCGGCGGCGCCATAGCCCAGGCCGAAGAGCAGGGCGAACAGCAGCGGCAGCAGGCTGGGGGCATTGCCGGCGAACATCAAACAGAGGATGCCGATGCAGGCGATGCCGCCGGCCAGGGTGACGGTCCGTTCCCGGCCGAACAGGTCGGACAGGTAGCCGAACAGAATCTTGCCGCCCGATCCGGCGATGCCCAGGATGCCGAAGAAGTAGGCGGCGGTTTCACGGGTCAGCCCTTGGTCCACCATAGCCGACACGGCATGCAACAAGATGCCCTGGTAGGAGAAAGCCATGCAGAAGAAGGCCAGGAACAGCAACCAGAAGCGCTGGGTGCCCAGGGCGGCGCCCAGGGTCCAGGAGCGGGCGGCCCATTGGGGGTCCACCACGGTCAGGCGCATGGTGGGGGCGGGGCGACCGTTGTCCGGGGCGTCCGGATCGCTGTCGCCGTCGGGCAGCAGGTTGAGATCCTGGGGGCTGCGGCGGGAGAGCAGCAGGTTGAGGGGCCCCAGGGCCACCAGGACCATCAGGGCCAGGTAGAGGTAGGTGGTGCGCCAGCCGAAGCTGCTGATCCAGCGCTCCACCAGCGGAATCAGGAAAAGCATACCGAAACCGATGCCGGCCATGGTGATGCCCAGGGCCAGACCCCGTTTGCGTTCGAACCACTTGGGGATGAAGGCTGCGTGGGAGGCGAAGCCCATCAGGCTGATACCGGCGCCCGCCAACACCCCGTAGGCCAGGTTGAAATGCCACAGGCTCTGGGCGTGGCTGGTCAGGAACAGGGCCAGGGCCACCACCAATGTACCCACCGGGATGATCACCCGGGGTCCAAAACGGTCTTGCAGGTATCCGGTGACGGGATTCATCAGCGCCTGGGCGAAGATGAAGGTGGAGAAGATGCTCGATGCGGCCGCCCGGCTCCACTGGAATTCATTGATGATGGCCAGGATGAAGACCGAGAAAGAGTACCACACCCCGAAAGCGGTGCCCAGGGTGACGAATCCCAGGGCCACGATGACCCACCCGTAGTAGAAAAGCGGCTTGCGTGCCGCCGCTGTGATTTCGGCCATGCCGCAACTCCTCAGGGATGTCGGCCGTTCAAGAGAGACGGACCGCCGCCATGGCGGCCGCCTTTATTGCCTCTGACCGGCTTGATATCCCAGCTCGAAGGCTTTTCGGTTGACGGCCAGCTTGGTGCCGCTGAACAGGCCTTCGATGGGCTGCAGGTAGGCGCCTTTTTCCAGCGGAATCCACCCCAAGCCGGCAAAGGCGCCCACCATCACCACGTTTTGGGCCTGGGCATTGCCGGCCTCCTGGGCCAATCGGGTGCCGGGCACCACCACCAATTGTCGGCTCATACCGCCGATGGCCGCCTTTAGCGCGTCCAGGGAAGGATAGGCGCTTTGTCCCTGCAGCGCCTCCAGGGGGGGCAGGGGGCGATCGTTCATCACCACCCGCACATCGGCATGGCCGTACTCGCGCAGGATGCGCAACACCTCCAGCGGTTCGAAGCCGATGAGGATGTGGGCTTCGCCCAAAGGAATCAACGGACCGTAGGCGTGTCGGCGGGAAAGCCGCAGGTGGCTGACCACCGATCCGCCCCGCTGGGTGGCGCCGTAGGTCTCGCCCACGCTGATGTGCCATCCCTGTTCGCAGAAGGTGCGCGAGAGCAGGTCCGAGGCCAGGATGTTGCCCTGCCCGCCCACGCCCGAGATGATGATGTTGAGGGGATCATGGGGCAGCATGGGCGTCTCCTTGCGGGGGTTCGACCAGGATGGCGCCCTCGGGGCAGAGCGCGGCGCAGACACCGCAGCCGGCGCACACCACCTCGTCGATGACGGCACGTCCGGCGGCGGAGTCCCAGGTGTTGGCCGGACAGGCGAAGACCCGGCTGCACAACCGCCCGCAGCCGCAGGCGTCGCCCCGGCAGCGTTCGGGATCGACGGTCACCTTTCGGCGTTTGTCTCCCTTGAGCGCTTGCAAGGCGCAGGGCTGCTGCAGCAGGAGCACCTGCAGCCCGCCGCGTTGCAGCAGTTCCAGAATGGCGGCCACCGTGCCGTGCACGTCGTAGGGATCGCCCACGGTCAGGGGGATCTCCAGTTTGCGCACCAGGTCGGCAATGGGCATGGCGCTGGTGGGGTCGCCCAGGGCATCCACGCCGCATCCCGGATGGGGCTGATGGCCGGTCATGGCCGTGGTGCCGTTGTCCAGCACGATGCACAGGTAGTCGGCGCCGGTGGTTTTGGCGTTGAGCAGCGGCGGGATGCCGCTATGATAGAAGGTGGAGTCGCCGATCACCGCCACCACCGGTTGATCGAGGCCCATGGCGCGCAGCTTGCCGAACCCGGCGGCCAAGCCGACCCCCGATCCCATGCTGTGCACGGTGCGGATGGCCTGGTAGCCGGTGGGCATCACGCCCAAAGCGTAGCAGCCGATGTCGCCCAGGGCGAATCCCTGGCGGCCGTCCATGGCCAGGGCGCTCTTGATGGCCCAATAGGCCGCCCGGTGGGGACATCCGGCGCAGAAACTGGGCTGGCGCAGCGGCATGGGCAGATCGTCCAGAGCGGCCTGCGCTTCGGCCGATCGCGTGGCCCCTTGTTCGAAGGGGATGTCCAGGGCCGCGGCCAACGCCCGGGTGGCGATGTCGGGATCCATCTCCCCCATGCCCCGGGCCTTCTGCACCCAAGGCACCTGGCCGGTGCGGCGGCCCAGAAATTCAAGGGGACCCAGCTCGGCGGCGTGTTCGGCGGCCACTAGCTTGGTCTGCTCTTCGATGAACGGTTCGATCTCTTCCAGAAACAGCACCCGCCGGGAACGGCGCAACACCGCCAGCACCGGCGCCTCGGGAAAGGGCCAAAGGGTGCCCACCCGCAAGATGCCCACGCGGTCGCCGGCGGCCAGGCGCTCCACCGCTTCCAAGGCGTAACAGTGGCTGACGCCGCCGGCCACGATGGTCAGTTCGGGATCGGCCGGGCCGGTGTAGGGGTTGAAGGGGGCGGCGGCATATAACGGCAGCAGGTTGTCAAGTCGTTCGTGGGCCCGGCCGTGGAAGCGGGCGGCGGTGATGTAGCCCGGATCGGGATCGAAGCGGGGCGTTTGACTGCCCGCGTGGATCGGTTGCAGGGTCACATTGCCGCGGGCGTGACAGATGCGGGTCACCAGCCGCACCATCACCGGCAGGGCGCACTTTTCCGACAGTTCGAAGGCCCACGCGATCATGTCCCGCGTATCCGCCGGAGTGGTCGGTTCCAACAGCGGTATGTGGGCCGGCACCGCCAGGTAGCGGGTGTCCTCCTCCTTGACGCTGGAGTGGGCCCCGGGGTCGTCCGAAACGATCAACACCAGTCCGCCGCGGATGCCGGAAAGGGGCAAGGTGGTGAGAAAGTCCAGCGCCACGTTCAGGCCGTCGGCCTTCATCACCGCAAGGGCGCGCAACCCTGCCAGGGATCCGGCCGCCGCCACCTCCAGGGCCACCTTTTCATTGATGGACCACTCGGCGTAGATCTCCCGTTCGCGGGCCACGGCCGCCAGGCACTCCAGCACCTGCACCGAAGGTGAGCCGGGATAGGAGGCCACCACCTGTACCCCCGCCTCGACGGCGCCGCGGGCGGCCGCTTCGTTGCCCGACATCATGCAGCGACGGCCGGGCGCATCCAGATGCCATGCTTGGGATGTTGTCGTCATAAGCATATTTCTAGCACGAAGGCCGTTCGCTGACAACAGAAAAGCGGCTTAAGTTTCCATTATACGAAATAGTGTTCGGAATAGACGAACTAAAGAATGGTGTTCAAAAGATATCGAGGTACACTTTGGATGTAAGCGACGGGTCCGGCGGAAGCGGGATGGGGACGAAGAGAGGAGACGGCGCGGCATCGCCCGCTATGCGCCGGCGGTCAACCGACCGCCGGCGTATGGCGGACGGCCGTCGGCGAGGGCCGGCAGTGGGTTGGCGTAGGATGTGGCGGTTTCAGCGATGCGCCGGAGCGTGCAGCGTCAATCGAGCAGGCGCAGGCAATCCTGGGGCAGGCGGTGGGTGCCCATGCCTTCCAGGCTCACCTCCACCAGGGCGTCCGGATCGTTGATGGAGGTGTCCGGATCGGTGATGATGCCGTGCCGTCCGATGAAGCGGTCCATGTAATCTTCCCACATGTCGTCGCTGCTGCGCTGGAACACTTCGATTTTCTGACCTCTGCGGAAAACCATGGGAACCCTCCCCCTTATTCTATATTACGGTCCATGGAGGACTGTTTGCGGGCGCATGCATCGCACAGCATGCGCCGGCCGATGGTCGGCGCCACGGCTTTGGTGCGGCTGCGGATGTAGTCGCGATAGCGGGCCGTGCCCATGGAGGCGCCGCAACCGTCGCAGAAGAGCAAGGGTTGCCGACTGAGGATGGTGCCGCACAGGTGCAGCACCCGTTCGCCCTTGCGCTCTTCGATCAGCATGGCGTCGTTGGGACAGTTTTCGGCGCAGGCGCCGCAGGCGATGCAACGCTCCTGGGTGAGGCGGAAGTCGGTGGGGCCGGGGTGATCGAAGTCCAGGTAGCCCAACTGAAGGGCATCCACCCCCATCTTGTCGCGGCACACCTGCACGCAACGCCCGCAGCGGCGGCAGATGTCGCAGCGCAGGCAGCGGCGGGCCTCCTCGCGCACCATGTTCTCGGTGTAGCCCAACTCCACCTGCTGGAAGGTGGTGCGGCGCCGGTCCATGTTGAGCAGCGGCATGTGGGGCCGCTTGAGGGCCATCTTGGTGGCGGCGGGCACTTCGGTCCAGGCCACCCGCTGCCGTCGCACGGGCACCGGCGGCATGTTGGGTTGGGGGATGTCGTTGAGAAAGCGATCGATGGCCTGGGCCGCCCGTTTGCCGCCGCCGATGGCCTCCACCACCGTGGCGGGTCCGGTGACGGCGTCGCCGGCAGCGAAGATGCCGGGCACGTCGGTGGCCATGGTGGCGGTGTTCACATGGATGGTGTCGCGGCGGGTCCATCCCAGGGACTTGATTTCAGTCAGGCTCCCCTGCGCCACCCGCTGGCCGATGGCACTGATGATCGCATCGGCCGGTATGACGAATTCACTGCCGTCGATGGGTACCGGGAACATGCGGTCGGAACCCGGCTTGGACACCAGTTCGGCCTGCAGACAGCGCAAACCGGTGACCCGGCCGTCATGGCCTTCGACGGCCACCGGCACGGTCAGGAAGTTGAAGCGCACATCCTCTTCTTCCGCCTGTTCGATCTCCTCGATATCGGCCGGCATTTCGTCCCGGGTGCGCCGGTAGGCCAGGGTGACGTCGCTGCATCCCAGGCGCAGGCAGGTGCGGGCGGCATCGATGGCCACGTTGCCGCCGCCGATCACCACCACGCGTTTGCCGGGCATATGTCGGTCGCCCAGGGCCACCCGCTTGAGAAATTCGATGGATTGCAGCACCTGGGGGTAGTCGCCTTCACCCTCGATGCCCAGGCGGAAGGAGTCATGGGCCCCGATGGCCAGGAAAAAGGCTTCGAAGCCCTCGGCCTGGAGTTGCGCCAGGGTGACGTCCCGGCCGAAGCGGGTGTTGAAGTGAAAGGTCACGCCCAGATCTTCGATCATCGCCACTTCGCGGTCGATCACCTCCCGCGGCAGGCGGTAACGGGGAATGCCCACCATCATCATGCCGCCGGCCATGGGCAAAGCTTCCAAGACCCGCACCGTGTAGCCCTTGAGGGCCAGATAGTAGGCGGCGGTCATGCCGCCCGGCCCGGCGCCCACCACGCACACCTTGCGGTTCTTGGACGCGGCGGCGGGGGGGTTGACATACTCCCCCTTGGACAAGGCGCGCTCCGCGGCGAAGGCCTTGAGAAACTTGATGCTCACCGGGGTGTCGATGCGGCCGCGCACGCACATGAATTCACAAGGCCGGGTGCAGACCAGGCCGCATACCCAGGGGAAGGGGTTGTCGCGCCGGATCACTTCGATGGCCTCGGCGTCCCGTCCCTCGCCGATCAGCGCCACATAGGTGGGCACGTCGATACCGGCCGGGCAAGCCATCTGGCAAGGGGCCGGGGCCAGGCGGTCGCACACTTCGGCGGCGCAGTTTTCCGTCTGCACATGACTTTCGAAAACTTCCCGGTGTTGGTCCAGGGCTGCCTGCAGTGCGGCACCCAATTCGGCCCCGTGAGGGTCGGCATTGAAGCCGGCCAGTTCCGCGGCCAGACGGTCCAGGGCCGACAGGTGATCCATTTCCGCGCGGCCCCAGGCCACATCGCGCACCAGGGTCGCCAGTTGTCCCACAAGCCGTCGGCTGCGGGGATGCTGCAGCGCGTTGCCCTCGGCGGCTGATTGCAGCCGCGAGAGGGCATCGTCGACGGGACAATGGGGAGGGGGCGTTTTTTTCATTCTCGGATCCTAAAAGGCATTGTCGTCCAAGGCGGCCACCGACCGGGCATGGCGTTGGCGACGCACTTGGGTCATCGCGTTGCTTTCGCCGAAGCTCAGGCAGTGGGTGATGCAGACGGTGACACATGCGGGCTGCAAACCCTGATCGACACGGTCCATGCAGAAATCGCACTTGACCACCTTGCGCGATTCGCGATGCCATTGGGGCGCGCCCCAGGGGCAGGCGGAGATGCATGCCTTGCAGCCGACACACAGGTCGGCCTCCACGAATACGATGCCGTCCTTTTCCCGCTTTTGCATGGCGCCGGTGGGGCAGGCATCCACGCACCACGGTTTTTCACAGTGAAAGCAGTGCATGAACACGAAAGAGGCCCGAGGGTGTTCCCCCACCATTTTGGGCCCCACGGGCACGATCTGGCTCGGCTTGGGACCCGGCGGCAATCCCTTGTTGGCTTTGCACTGGACTTCGCAGGCATGACAGCCAATGCACTTGCGGGTATCTTGAAACAGATAAAAATCACTCATGTGGTTCTCCTTCTCATAACACGCGGCAAGCCGCGTCTGCCGAAAATGGATTCACCGACCGGTGATATCGGGTCAGGCGGCGGCCGGTTCCGTTTCAGCGGCCTTGACGGTCACAAAGGTGTCGTGCAGTGCAGGGCTGCCGCCCACCATGTCGGTGATGCTCTCTTGCAGAACGCTGTCGGAAACCCCTTTGGCATAACAGCGTTGGGCCTCCCGGGCTTCATGGCCGAAACCGTGCACCATGAAGACCGCTTCCGGGTGAATCATGTCGCTGACATAGGCCTTGAGCGTGCCGCTGCCGCGACTGCTGGTCACCTCCACCATCTGACCGTCGGCGATGCCCAGGGCTTTGGCGCGGGAAGAGTGGATCCACAAGTTGTTTTCGGGGTATAGCTCGTTCAAGTAGGGGTTGTTCTGGGTGGAGATGTGGGTGTGAAAGGCCACCCGGCCCACTACCAGTCGGAAGCGATCCTGCTCTGCTTTCGGCACCGGCACGTAGGGCGGAAAAGAGGGGAAGCCGGCATCCTCCAGCAATGCGGAGCGCAGCTCGATCTTGCCCGAGGGGGTCTTGAACTTGATGCCATCCTTGCGGTCCCAGAAGATGGCGTCCTTGGCGTAGGCCACGAACCCCTTGGCCTCGAAGTCGGCCATGGTGAATCCGGTGCCTTCCAGTTGCCAGGCCACCAGCTCCTCCATGGTGTTGTAGGGAAAGTACTTTTCAATCCCCAGGCGCTCGGCCAATTGTTTGAGCATCATGGCGCTTTCGCGGGTTTCGTGCAGGGGCGGGATGACCTGGCGACGCAGGAACATCTGGGGCTTGAGCCCGTTGGCCTGCTGGATGCAGTCGGTGCGTTCGAAATAGGTGGACTCCGGCAGCACCACGTCGGCGTACCAGGCGGTGTCGCTGAAATTGACATCGATGGCCACCAACAGATCCAAATTCTCGAAGGCCTTTTTGGTCTTGTTGGTGTCGGGAATCGATTTGAGCGCGTCGAAGCGATTGATGATCAGCGCCTTGATCGGATAGGGTTCACCGGTCTGGATGGCGTCGATCAACGTCTGGGGAACACCGTGGGCGGCATCGGGCAGCGGCAGTTGCTTGCCGCCCACGCCGTCCGCCCTGGGCGCATCGACCTTGGGCAGCTCCTGCTCCGTCAGCTTGCGTGCCGCTTTGCCGCCCGTTTCGCCGGGGCCCTTTTTGAAAAAGAGGCCGCCGGGCGCCTCGATCGCTCCCATCAGCACATTGAGGATCAGAATGGACCGGCGCAGATAGGTTTCATTGGCATGATGGGCGCCGCGGTAGCCGAAATGAAATATGACCGACGGCTTGTCCCGGCTGATTTGCCGCGCCAGTTTGACGATCCGCTCTGCGGCGATGCCGGTTTCCCCTTCGGCCCACTCCGGCGTATAGGGCCGGACGAACTCCTTGAGATGGGACAACCCGCTGACCCAGCGATCCACGAAAGCTTCGTCGTAGAGCCGTTCATTGAGGATCACATGCATCAGGGCGTAGTTGAGGGCCAGATCGGTCCCCGGCCGGATCATCCAGTGCCGGGTCGCCTTGGTGGCGGTGATCGTGACCCGTGGGTCGATGTAGGTCAACTGGGCCCCGTTGGACAGGGCGGTCATCAAGTTTCTGACCTCCTTGACCGCCACCGCCTCGAACATATTGCGGCCGTAGAGCACGACGTGTTTGGCCTTGTCGTACTGCATGCCCATCTGAGCGTCGGTGTAGCCGAAGAGGCTGCGGCAGGCGGTATTGACCGATCCTTTGCACAGCGCGTCATGGGTGTGGTGGTTGGGTGAGCCGATGGCTTTGAGGAAAGTCTTGCTCACATGAGTGGAAAGGTTCGTGCGCTCGATGAGGGCCACGCTGCGGCCGCCGTGGGTGTCGATCACCTTCTTGAGTTTGTCGGCCACATAGTCCAGCGCCTCTTCCCACGAAGCTTGGCGCCACTGCCCGGAACCCCTTTCGCCATCGCGAATCAAGGGGGTGTGCAGTCGTTGGTGATCATAGAGTAAGGCGGTGCCCGCCGCGCCCTTGGGGCAGAGGCTGCCTTCGATGCCGGCCACGTGGGGATTGCCCTGGACCCACTGCACGCGGCCATTGGCCACTTCCACCTGGATGGGGCAGCGTACGGAACACATGAAACATAAGGAATAGTAAGTTTGGCTCACAGTCCTCCTCCGTGCGTGTCACCTTGAAAGGTTGTTCCTGTCAGGGTGCGTTTTATCGGATGGGGAAGTTGCGTGGCTTCCCGAATCGTTGTCGCAATCCGCCCGCCCTGCCAAGCCCGGATGGACCGGGCGGGCGGCGGGCCGGGGATGTATTTTAGCAATTTCCATACCACCCTTCAGTGTGTCGTGGGGGCGAAAGAGGCCCCCGCCCGGGTTTCGGCAAGGCCGGTGGATCGGTTTGATTCGCCTTATATCCGGTATGTTATCTTTTTGCGGAGATGAGGGCCACAAGAAGGCCAAGGCGTTGCCACCGTATTGGAATGCCAAACTTATGGTGCGTGCCATAAAATTATTGCTTGTACAGATAACTATCTTTATTAATATAAAATTTCAGATATTGCAAATGGGTGCAAAATTTTATATGCACCTTTTGGCGCGCAGACGCTTGTGGCTGTATGGAGTTAACGGCCGGCAATGGCCCGACACATTTTTAACTTTCTGTTATCGAATGGATTTCAGGCTGGGGCGGTTTTTGAAGGGAATCGCCGCCCGATGGCCCGGCACGGTGGCATATGGCTTGCTTATTGAAGCATGCGTTTCACTTCCGGTTTTTTCCTACGCTCGGTAGCAGCTGCCTGCCGGCAGCGTACAGCCACGAAAACGCAGGGCAAAGGGTTCGGGTCGCGCCGGGTGCGGCGGCCTTATCGATTTCCATTTCACAGGAGGACCGCCATGTATGCCGATCCCGTTCAAACGAGACGGCGCACCGTCGTGGGCCGGCACCTCGCTATCCCGGCAGCGGTTCTGCTGTGGGGCCTGCTGTGGGGTTGGCCCGCACCGGCGTGGGCCATTCAATCCCATGGCGGCCCCGAGGGGCTGCATGCCCACCAGATGGCCCACCTGTTCTTCGGCTTTTCCATGGGTCTGTTGATCTACTGGCTGCGCAAGCGGCGACTGGTTACCGAACAGGGCTGGCGCTTCATACAGTACGGCGCGCTCTTTTTCATCGCCTGGAATCTGAATGCCTTCTTCGGCCACTGGCTGGAAGAGGCCTCGGGTCTGCTGGTGACCGAACGGGTCGGCCCCATGCACATCCGGATCACCACCAGCGAGGGCTACGGTTGGCTGGGTGTGGTCTTTTACCTGGTCAAACTGGACCACCTGCTATGCGTGCCGGCCCTGGTCTGCCTTTACCTCGGCCTGCGCCGCCTGCTGCGGGACGCCGATCAGAGGCGGCAAGCGGAGACGGGGGCATGACGGTCACCTTTCTGCCCATTTGGATCGTGGATGTGGGAGGGGCGCTGTTGATGATCGTCTTCTCCTTTCTCTGCGTGCATATCGCCCTTCGGTTGCGGCGGCGGGATCCACAGAACATTGTTTGGGCCTTCATGATGTGGGTCAGCGTCACCCTGGCCCTGTTCGCCGTATCCCGCTCCCTGGGGCACATCGTCAAACAGTTGCTCATCATCAGCGGCCATGCGCAATGGTGGTCGCCCATCCGCCCCTTCAGCGGCGCCATCAACACCCTGACCTTCATGATGGTGGGTGCGGCCACCCTCTTTTTCGAACGGACCTGGACCATTTACCAGGACATCATCCGGGATCGCCAGGCCCTGGCGACCGCGCACCAGGAGATGCTGCGCCTGAACCAGGAGCTGGAACGGCGGGTAGGGGAGCGAACGCGGGCCCTGGACTTGTCCGAACACAAATATCGACGCATCTTCGAAGCCAGCAAGGATATGATCGCCGTCACCGACAGGCAGGGCCGCTTGTTGGATCTCAACCCGGCCGGCTATCAAATGCTCGGCCTGGCACCGTCTGCCACGGGCATCGAGGGTCGTTCGCTGCAAGATTATATTGCCGATGCGGCCGAATGGCGGCAAATCGCCGACAGCATCGATGTGAAGGGTTTTGTCTCCAGCATCGAGGTGGGGTTGCATGCCGGCGGCGGGCCGGTGCGGCGGGCGCTGCTCAGCGGCGGGGCGGTCCGGGAAGTAGCGGAGGGGGAGGAAACCCTCCATTTTCTGGTCAAGGACATCGAACAGCAGTACATGGTGCGCGAGCAGATGGCCCAGGCCGACAAGCTGGCCTCCATCGGCGAACTGTCCTCCGGCATCGCCCACGAGATCAACAACCCCCTGGGCATCATCCTGGGTTACACGCAATTGATGCTGCGCAACGAACCCGGCGACTCGGATCGCGCCGCCGATTTAAAAACCATCGAAAAGCAAGTGCGCCACTGCAAATCCATCGTGGAAGACTTGCTCAATTTTGCCCGCACGTCGGCCCCCAAGCGAGAGCTGTGCGATATTCACGACTTGATCGATGATGTGCTACACTTCATGCAGCAGCACGCACGCATGGACGGCATCCGTTTGCGCACCGTTTATGAGCGCGAGGTGGGGCCGCTGCGGCTGGATGAAAAGAAAATCCGGCAGGTGTTCATCAATTTGCTGATGAACGCCCGGCACGCCGTGGGCAAGGAAGGGGAGATCACTATCGAGACCGAGCAGGCGGACGGCGGACGCAAGGTGTGCATCCGGGTCCGGGACACCGGGCCGGGCATCGCGGCCGATCTGCTCAACCGCATCTTCGATCCCTTCTTCACCACCAAGCCCACCGGTGAGGGCACCGGCCTGGGACTTTCGGTCAGCTACGGCATCATCAAGAACCACGGCGGCGATATCCGGGTGGAGAGTGCCCCCGGCCGGGGGGCCGTCTTCACCATCGTCCTGCCGGTGGCTGCCAATGGCCTCAATGAAAGGGAACATCGTGACCGCGAACCTTCTGATCGTCGATGACGAACCGGATATGTTGCAACTGCTCAAACGCAGTCTCGAGCCCGACCTGCAGTGCCGGGTCTGGACCGCCGCCACCGGGGAGTCGGCCCTGCACCTGTTGGGCCGGGAGGCCTTCGATCTGGTGCTGGCCGACATCAAAATGCCGGGCATGGACGGCATGGCCTTGCTGCAGGCGATTCGCAGCCGCCATCCGGGATTGACGGTGGTGATGATGACCGCCTACGGCCACATCGATATGGCCGTCGCGGCGCTGCGGGCCGGCGCCTACGACTTCATCACCAAGCCCTTCGAGCACGATACCCTGGTGTTGCGCCTGGAGAAGGCCCTGGAGCGCAACCGCCTGATTCGCGAGAACCAGCGGCTGCAACAGCACTGCCGCGAAGATGGCGGTTTTCAAGACATGGTCGGCCAGAGTCCGGCCATGCGCCGGGTGATCGAGACCATCCAGATGGTGGCCAAGAACGACCTGACCGTTTTGATTACCGGCGAATCGGGCACGGGCAAGGATCTGACCGCCCGCGCGGTGCATGCCCTGAGTTTGCGCCGCAAGGGCCCCTTCGTGGCGGTCAACTGCCCCACCGTGCCGGAGAACATCCTGGAGAGCGAGCTGTTCGGCTACAAAAAAGGGGCCTTCACCCACGCCACCCAGAACCGCATCGGTCTGTTCCAGGAGGCCCATGGCGGCACCATCTTCCTCGACGAGATCGGCGACATCAGCCCCGCCATCCAGACCAAACTGCTGCGGGTACTTCAGGAAAAAGAGATCAAACCTCTTGGGGATGTCCATTCGGTGCAGGTGGACGTGCGCATCGTGGCCTCCACCAACCAGGACCTGAAGGCCAAGATCCGCCGGCAGGAGTTTCGCGAAGACTTCTTCTATCGCCTCAACGTGCTGCCCATCCACCTGCCGTCGCTGCGCGAGCGGGTCGAAGACATCCCGCTGCTGGCCAACCACCTCCTGGAAAAGCACTGCCGGGAGTTGGACAAACCGCGCAAATCCATCTCGCCCGAGCTGATGGTCGCCTTCCAGAGGCGCTATTGGGAAGGCAACATCCGGGAACTGGAGAACATCATTCTGCAAGGGATTCTCTTTTCCAGCGACAATGTCATCCGCCCCGCCGATGTGAACCTGCAAGAGGATTCAGCCCCGGCCGCCGCCCTGGACGACGGCCTGAAGAACCTGCCCTACAAAAGCGCCAAGGAGCGCAACCTGCGCCACTTCAACCACGCCTACATCGGTCACCTGCTCACCGAATGCCAAGGCAACGTCTCCCAGGCGGCCCGCATGTGCGGCCTCGAACGCCAGGCCCTGCAACAAATCATGCGCCGCTACGGCATCCTCGCCGACAAATACCGAATATAAGGGACGTTCATGAAAATATGAAAATAGCGTACGGATACCCATCTGACGGGGGGCGGCGGTTTTCGCTGTCAAAACAGCAGTGGCTTTTATTTAGATTGTAAGCAGCTTAAAACAGTCGGTTGAGCACCGGATAGGCGTCCCTGGCCATGAGCGCCCGCCCGCGCGCGGCGGCGTGGCTGATGGCCGACTGGGAACGATGCAGCCGCTGCGCCAAGGTCGCCTGGGTGACGCCGAGGCGGTCCGTCGCCAGGAAGCAGAGCAGGTCCCTGGCCGTGGTGCGGCGCCGGTCCCGTTGGCGATCCAGCACCATGGCAGGCGTGATTTGCAAGCAGTCGGCCACCATGGCGATGAGCTTGTCCAAATCGTAGCCCGCTTGCTGCAGGCGAAAGCGGTTTTGCAGCCGTTCTTCGGCCCTTTCCAGGGCGCGGTCGACAAACCGGCCGTCACCCAGAATGCGCTCATCCCCTTTTTGATAGTCGCCGACCCGGCGGTTGGCCTTGATGGCCGCCCATCCGCCCTGACTGCGCAGCAGGCCGCCACCGGCCAGATCGCTGCGCCGTCCCATTGCGACGCCCTTGGCGACAAACTGATCGTAGCGGCGCCTGGCGGCGTTTTCGGTGACGCCGAAACGGGCCAGGATGGTGTGGCGATCCTGCCAGGGGTGTTGCAAGCGGCCCAGGAGCACACCGTGGCCGCAATAGGCATAGGTCCGGAGTGCCCGCAAATCCGCCACCAGGCCGGCCCGCAAGGGATTGAGATGAATGTAGCGCACCAACTCCAGCAAATAGGGCTCTTCCTGACACAGAATGGAGCGGTAGCGGTTCTGGAACAGATGCCCCACCCGTTCGTGGCGGCGATTGAAGCGCACGGCATGGGCGGTCAACAGCTTTTGCATGAGGAAGGTGAGGGGATGGTGGCCGGTTTGCAGCAGCAGGTGGAAATGGTTGGGCAGCAGGGCCCAGGCGAAACAGCGGGTACCCGATTCATCCAATAACTGCGCCAAGCGCTCCAGAAAGAAGCGATGGTCGCTGGGGTCGGCAAAGATGGTTTGGCGGTTGAGGCCTCGGACGATGACATGATGCAACGCACCGGGCGCATCGATGCGGGCTTTGCGTGGCATGCGCCTGCAGATAGCCCATAACCGTCTGGAAAGCAATACAAAAGAGGGTACATTTGCGATGGTAGCCGTTGCGTTCAATGTAAAGGTGATGTACAGTCAGGTCCTATGGCATGTGTTCAAGCAGGGAAAGGACCATGATGAACGCTTTAACGGCGCGCCAGCAGGAATTTCTGACCTATCTGCGCGATGCCATGGCCCGCGACGGCCGTACGCCGAGCCTGCGGGAGGCGGCCAGGGATTTGGGGGTCAGCCACATGGCGGTGTCCCAGCAGGTGCAGGCGTTGGAGGCCAAAGGGGTGATCAAGCGGGATCGGCGCTACGGTCGCACGCTCCATCTCATGGATGAGGCCTTGGCGGCGGGACAAGGGGCGGCCGAACGGGCGCGGGTGGTGCCCGTCGTGGGCAAGATCGCCGCCGGTCTGCCCCTCTACGCCCAGCAGGAGTGGGATGGGCGGATCGTGGTGGATGGCAAGCGGTACACCGCGCACGGCCTGTTTGCGCTGCGGGTGCGCGGGGACTCCATGATCCGGGACGGTATTCTCGACGGTGACCTGGTGATTTGCGAACCGCGGCAGTTCGCGACCAATGGCGAAATCGTGGTGGCCCTGATCGGGGGCGAAGAGGCCACGGTCAAGCGGTTCTTCCTCAAGGGCGAGCGCATCGAGCTGCGACCGGCCAACGATGCCATGGCGCCCATGCTGTTCGATCTGAGCGACGTGCTGATCCAAGGCAAGGTGGTCGGCCTTTACCGCGGCCCGGAAGGGTTTGGGCCCTAAGAACCGGCCCGACCGTCGTCACAAGGCTCCTGGATGTCGTCCATGCGGCTGTGCTCCGCCGTGCTGGAAAGGGTGCACTGGTCCAAGGGCTCGGCGGTGAGCATGGGTTCGCCACAACATTCGGGGGCCGCGCTGCCTTTTTCCACTGTTGCGTTGCCTTCGCAGTGGGCGCACTTGAAATGGCTTTTTTCGCTCATTTGTCTGCTCCTTTTCCGGGTTGCCTGCAATTTGGGCCGCCGAGGTACGGCCGCCACTTTCATCCGACCATGCCCGCATCATAATGCCTCTTTATGCCACAAGCAAACGATCCCATGGCTTGATGTTTGCGGGGATCGGGATTATGGATGCCTTCATGGGGTCCCGCTGGTCGGTTCAACCGATTTCAATAACTGCGGACACGTCATCCATTTTTCGGTAAAGGAGATCCTCCGGTGACCGCCAACGCCTTCTCACTGCCTTACGGGACAACCGCCCTGGAATTTCACTGCGGTTTTCGACCCGAATCGCTCACGGTGCGCGATCCGGCGGTGACCATCGATCCGCCGCGGTTTCGCCGGCGTTTGGACCGTTATTTGGCGGACGCCGGCCTGGATCTGTCGCGAGTGGCCGTGGTGGTGGCCGATCAGACGCGCCTCTGCGGCTATCCCCAATATTTGCCCGTGCTGCTGGAGGCCCTGGCGGCGGCGGGCGCCGACATGCACCGCTTGCGCATCCACATCGCCTACGGTACCCACGGCCCCCAGGACGCGGGGCGTTGCCGGCAAGCCTACGGTACCGCCTACACGGGGCCGCCGACATGGGTGCACCACGACAGCAACGACCAGGATGCCTTTGTGACCCTGGGCACCACCGGGCGGGGCACACCGGTGCGGCTGCGGCGGGACATCGTCGATGCAAGCTGCGTCATCACCTTCGGCGCCATCGCCCATCACTATTTCGCCGGCTTCGGCGGAGGACGCAAGCTGATCTTTCCCGGTCTGGGCGAACGCGCCGCCATTCACGCCAACCACGGCCTCTTTTTGGACCGCGCGGGCCGCCGGCTGGCCCCCGGATGCCAAGCGGGCCGCTTGGCGGGCAATTCCCTGGCCGAGGACCTGGCCGAGATCGAAGCCTTTCGCCCCGCCGATCTGGCCGTCCACGGCATCCTGGACAGTCACGGCCAGGTGTGCGACCTGCTGGTGGGCAGCGGCGAGGCCCATTTTCAGGAAGCCTGCCGCCGGCACGCCGACGGCTGCACCATCGCGGGCGGCCCCTTCGACCTGGTGCTGGCGGCCTGTGGCGGGTTTCCCAAGGACATCAACCTGATTCAGAGCCACAAGGCCATTCACAACGCCGCCGCCTTCGTGCGCGACGGCGGTCGCCTGATCGTGCTGGCCCGCTGCGACGGCGGTGTCGGTTCCGACACCTTTTTGCCCTGGTTCGACCTGGGCAGCCGGGATGCGGCCTTCGATCGATTGGCGGCCCACTATGCGGGCAACGGCGGCACGGCCCTGGCCATGATGGCCAAAACCGCCCGCATTCGCATCGGCCTGGTGACCGACCTCGACCCGCGGGTGATCGCCGCCATCGAGTGCGACCTGCTCTCCCCGGAGCAGGCCCACCGCGAAATCCTGGCCCACCGGGGCAGCATGGCGGTCATGCCCAATGCCGGCGTGGTGATCCGGGCCCAAGGGGGTACCCCATGAGCCCGAGCGGCACCCTCCAGGCCCCCTTCGGAGAATTGGCCGCCGCCATCGCGGGCGAGGTCCACACCGACCCCGTGCGGCGCAGCCTGCTGGCCACCGACGGCAGCATTTTCCAGAAAATGCCCGCCGCCGTGGTCTATCCCCTCAGCGAGGCGGATGTCCAAGCCGTGGTGCGCTTTGCCGCGCGCCGGGGCTTCAGCGTTCATGCCCGGGGCGCCGGTAGCGGGCTTTGCGGCGCCTCCCTGGGCGACGGCATCGTGGTGGACTTTTCCAAGTTCATGCACCGCCTGCGTCGCCTGGACCTGCAAGCAGGGATCTTCGTGTGCGAACCGGGCTATCGTCTGGGGGAGCTGGAGGTGGCCCTCAAAGGCAGCGGTCGCTTCTTCCCGCCCGATCCATCCAGCGGCGAATACGCCACCTTCGGCGGCATGAGCGCCACCAACGCCAGCGGCGCCCACTCGGTGAAATACGGCAATGTGGCCGATTATCTGCTGGATGCCCGGGTGGTGTTCGCCGACGGCACTGCCGCGCAGTTGTCCGTCCTGGCGCAGACCCCCATCGACCAACTGCCGGGCGCCATGGCCCGCCTGGCCCGCCTTTACCAGCAACACGCCGCTACCATCGAAAGCGCCTACCCCGACATTCGCTGCAACGTGGCGGGCTACAACCTGCGCGGCCTGGTGCAAGACGACCGGCTCTTTTTGCACCGGCTGTTGTGCGGCGCCGAAGGCACCCTGGGCATCGTCACCGAACTGCACTTCGCCCTGCGCGACCGACCCGCCGCCGATGCCCTCCTGGTGGCTTATTTCGACGACATCGTCAGCGCGGCCCGGGCCGTGCAGCAGGCCATGCCCCTGGGGCCGTCGGGCATCGAAATCATGGACAAGTCCCTGCTGCAACTGGCCCGTGACAGCGATCCCGCCTTAAAAGAGGCGATCCCGGCCGACATCGACAACGTACTGCTGATGGAATTCGACGGCCCATCGGCCGAAGCCTGCGCCCGCCCGGCCGAGCAGTTGCAGCGCCAACTGGCCGCCGCGGGGCTCACCCAAAAGGCCCACCTGGCGGTTTCGGCCACCGAAAAGGAGAAATTCTGGGCCCTGCGCAAGGCGGCCGTGCCCACCCTCTACACCCTCAAAGGGCGACGCAAGGTACTGGCCCTGGTGGAGGATGCCGCCGTACCCGTGGATCGCCTGGTGCCTTATTTTGAAGGGGTTTACGACCTTTTCCGCCGCCGCCGCGTGCCCTTCGTGCTTTACGGCCACATCGCCAAGGGCCTGATGCACACCCGGCCGCTGCTCGATCTGAAGGACCCGGCCGACGTGGCCCTGCTGCGGCCCATCGCCGATGATGTGTACACCCTGGTGGACGTCCTGGGCGGCACCGTCTCGGGCGAGCACGGCGACGGCCGGCTGCGCACCGCCTACGTGCGGCGCAAGTATTCCGCCATCTACGACCTGTTCGTGCAAACCAAGCAACTGCTCGATCCCGGCGCCATGCTCAACCCGGAGATCAAGGTGTACGACGATCCCGACCAGATGACCAAACACCTGCGTTACGGCGCGGCCTACCAGGCCCGTCCGCCGGCCGCGCTGCGGCTGGACTGGGGCGGCCGGTTCGCCGAGGAGGTGGAAAAGTGCCACGGCTGCACCAAGTGCACCACCCTGACCACCGCCACCCGCATGTGCCCGGTCTACAAATTCACCCGCGACGAAGCCGCCGCGCCCAAGGCCAAGGCCAACGTGCTGCGGGCCCTGATCAGCGGCGCGGTGCCCGAGCAAACCCTGTTTCAGCAAGGGTTGCAACACGTGATGGCCCAGTGCGTCAATTGCGGCAGTTGCTTCCTGGAGTGCCCTTCCCACGTCCACATCCCCAAAATGGCCATGGAAGCCAAGGCCCAGTACGCCCGCCGCTACGGTGTGCCGTTGCCCCAACGGCTGACGGCCCACGTGGAACTGGCGGCCAAACTGACCCACCGCTTCACCCCCGTGATCGCCCCCCTGGCGCGGCGCCCTGCTGTGGCGCGCTGGGCCGCCCGGCTGGCCGGGTTGGCACCCCAACGCCCCCCCGTGCTGTTCGACCGCCGCTCCCTCTACCAGCGGCTGCCGCGCCGCATGGCGGGCGACGGGCCGCGGGTGCTCTATTATGCCGGCTGCTATGCCGGGTACATCCGGCCCGAACTGGGCGAAACCGCCGTGCGGGTGCTTCAGGCCATGGGGTGCGCCGTCGATCTGCCGCGCCAATACTGCTGCGGCCTGCCGCAGATTTCCAAAGGGCTGGCCGGCGCCGCCCGCCGGGCTGTCGAGAACAATCGCCGCGCCTGGGCCGATTTGGCCGCCCGGGCCGATCACATCGCCGTCACCTGCTCCTCCTGCGGCTACGCCCTGATGCACGACTGGGCCCACCTGATCGGCGAGGAAGCCGCCGCGGGCATCAGCGCCAAGACCATCCACATCACCCACCTGCTCCGCAACCACCAAGACCGCCTGCCGCCGGCGCGCCTGCCCCTGCATGTGGCCTACCACCACCCCTGCCACCTGCGCATCCAACCGGCCGCCGACAGCACCATTCGCCTCCTGTCGGCCATCGAGGCCCTACGCTTCGATGACCTGCGCAGCCACTGCTGCGGCATCGCCGGCAGTTGGGGCATGCTCGCCGCCAACGATACCCTCAGCCGCACCATCGGCGCCCCCATGATCCAGCGCCTGAACCACTCCGGCGCCGCCGCGGGCGTCACCGACTGCCCCACCTGCCAAATGCAGATGGAACACTTGGGCAACCTGCCCGTGCTGCACCCGGTGGAGGTGGTGTGGCAGGCGATTCGGAACAGTGTCGCGTGATGAAGTTGCGTTGCGGTAACAAGCGCCGCTGAGGAAAAGGGGACGCTGAACATGAAGCTCCGGCCGGTCTGAAACGGGATGCGCCGGCTATGTTGGAAATAGGTGTTGTTTCGCCGGCCGTCTTTTGCTATGTAAAGCGCCGAATTGCGGCAACCGAAACGGGGATGTAGCTCAGTTGGGAGAGCGCAGCGTTCGCAACGCTGAGGTCAGGGGTTCGATCCCCCTCATCTCCACCAGCCTTCGCTTGCAAAGCGAAGGCTGCCGCGACGTAGCCGTAAGGCGAAGTCGGGCTCCCACGACAAGCTCATATAAAGGGCGGCAAGCTACGGCTCGGCACGCCGGCCACACTTCCCCGAACACAGAGCAATGGGAAGCCCTTTCCATTTTCCGGTAATGCAATAGTCCTTTAGTCGTCTACCCAATATCCCGACATCTCCCAGGTGCGTCCTCATTCAGGCATGCGCCTTTCCTCGGTGAATATGCACCATGCGTGCAGCCAGGAGGCGCCGTTATATGGTTCCCGTTGTGGTTCGCCCATGGGCCGTTAAATGGGCCGTTAAAAGGAGTGCTATCAATTATAGAGAGTTGGGGCGGTCGAGCCGGTAGATCCTTCCACGTATCGCGCCTTGCATCCACCGTAGGGGCACGGCATTCCGTGCCCGGGTGAGCCTGATCAGCCCGCGAGGGCACGGCATGCCGTGCCCCTACGGTGAGGGTATCCAGCCGTGTAGCGAAATAAGGCTCGACACATATAATCAATCGGGTGCCTGCTGGATCGGATCGGGGAAGCGGCTCTTCAACGGTCCGCCAGTGGGGGTTGCCTGCGGTTCATGATCCTTTTTTTGATGCGGGACCAGGCGATGCGTTGGAGGATGTAAATGCAGATGAACGGGGCCAGGAAGCTGATTTCGAAGCCGCCGGCCCAGGCGGGGAGGTTGAATTGGAGATTGCCGAATCGTTTGTCCAGCCAGCCGGCCGCGATGAAGGCCGGCCACAAGGCGGCCATGCCCATGGCCATGAGCAGGAAGAAGGATTTGCCGTAGGCCTGGTTGGCCAGTTTGTTGATTCCGGTGTAGGCCTGCTCGTCACCGGCCGCTTTGGCCTTCATGGATTGTTCATGGTAGTACTCGGTCTCTTCCAGGTTGGTGGCGATCGCTTTGCGATTGACGCGATGGGCCACGGCCATGGTGAGTTCGCCGATCACGATGCACCACAAGGCAAGACAGAAGTTGCCCACCCACCATCCGGTCATGGGATTGTCGAAGAGCCGAAAGGGAAGGATCAGTACCGGGTCGATGAGGTTGAAAAAGGTTTGCATGGTGTCCACGTGCCTTTTCGTCGGCGTGCCTTAAAGAAACAATGGGCATCAGCGTCCGAACCTTTCGGTTCGGACGCTGATGCCCTGTACGTTAACACGCCCACGGGCGGGTCTCAAGGAGAGCCTAGAACGGGGGTACGATGCTGAAGCCCAGAAACCCCTTGGTGGTGTACCGGATGCCGACGTAGAAGGCGAGCACGATGAAGATGATCTTCAGCACCTTTTCCGGAATGTATTTAGAGGTGCGGGGGCCGATCATCGAGCCCACGAAAATGCCGATCAATTCCACGCCTATGAATCCCCAAGCAATGACCACGCCCTTGCCCACCATATAGGAGAAAATCGAGACGATCATGCCCACCAGCACACATAGGGCCGATGTGCCGGCCACCAGGAACATGGGCAGGCCCGCGACGGAGGTAAGGAAGGGCACGTAGAGAAAACCGCCCCCCACGCCCAAGAAAGAGGCCAGGGCCGCGATGACGATGCCGCCAATCATGGGTACGTAGGCTTTGAAGCTGAACTCCTGGCCGTAGAAGGTGAAGCGGATTTTGCCGATCATGAAGGTCATCGCCCAACCCACGAGGACCAGGATGTAGGGAACGAACCTCAGACCTTGGACAAGGTTGATCCACAGCGCGGATATTACCACCAGGGCCACGGCGACCCACATGAAGGTCCAGGATCCTTCGATGATTTTCACGCCCTGGTCCTTGGTGTCTGCCTTTTCACGAGCCGCTTTTTCGAAGGCCTGGGCGGCCGCCTTGGCTTCTTTTTTGCCGGCCGAGCCCCTGGGGGTCATTTCATAAATCAGAAAACCGCCCAGCACGAAAACGATCAGGCCGAAGAATCCCAGGTAGTCGCGCAAGGAGATCTTGCCGGCGGTCAACTCGGGAACCAGCCAGGAGCCGCCGACGCCGCCGATGGCCAGGCAGATGCCCAGGGGGGCCACCAGGCGTCCCATGCGGTAATAGTTGAACGAGGAGATCATGCCGCTGAGGCCCACCAGCCACTGGTTGGAGACGCGGATGGAGTCGGTGATCAGATTGTTCACCGGGTTGCCGCGGCCGAAGGCTTTGGCATAGTCGGCAAGGCCGAAGATGGTGATGTGGCCCACGCCGGCCATGATGCCGCCGAAGGCGCCCACGGTGGAAAAGATCCAGCCGACCCACACGGCCCACAGAAAGCCCAGCACCAGGTTGGGGTCCGGGGCGCCGGGGATGCCCAGGAAGCCGGGTGCTTCATCGGGTTTGATCACCGCCCGGGTTTGGGCGGCCGTCTCCGGGTTTTCGAGGCTTGCCTGGATGGCCGTTTTCATTTTGTCCGGCATGCCGGGCGTGGTCAAAGACGGTTCGGACTGTGCCATTGCCAGCGCCGCAAATGATAAAAGCAGCAGCAGGGCGGTTACAACGTAAATCTTGGTTCGGTTCACTATTGTTTCCCTCCTTTTCCAAAATATTTTGTTATTGGGGCCCCGGGCGATGCAATCGATGCAGCGTCGTCGCTACATCCGCATTGCATCGTCCTGAGGTGGCATCTACACAACGTGCCGTCTTGTTGCGCTCCGGTTGTCCGGCGGCAGCGCTTTACCTTGTGCACCAAACGGGTCCGGAATGATCCATGGGGTGTTGGTCGGCACAAGGCGGAGCGATCCGGGACCGCGCAGGTTGCTTGTTCTTACGCAAAATGGATGCCATTCGGCATGTCGACCAGTACAATGTTTAACAAATTGAAATAAATTGAAATAATATATGCTATGCCTTGATTTGTGATATTCATTGGGAATGAAGGGGAGCCTTTCGTACGAAATAAAAAAGATGCGTTGCAACAAAAACTTTGCACATCCTTGCAAATGTCGATCTCCCATGGGTCGCCATTCCCGCATGGCCCTTTCCTTGACCCACTTGGGTTGCGCTGTCATAATGGCGCTTCCACGAAAAAGGGGAGGATTTATGGGGCGCTGTTTGGTGGCCATAGCACTGGTTTTTGCGGGCCTGCTGGGGGCTGTGCCGCAGGCACCGGGGTGGTACGATGAAACCCACGTGGCCATTGCCAAGGCGGCCGGCGTGCCCAAGTGGTTCAACGCTGCCGCCGCCGATATCGCGGGCGGCAAGATCGGGCGCATGGAAAAATACAACCATTTCGTCAATAACCCGCGGGGCACCGTGGTCACGCCGGCCATGGTACTGGCCCAGGCCGAGCGTTACGACACCTACCATCCGGCTGGCCATTTGTACGGCGCCATCGTCACTACGGTGCGCCAGGTCAAGGCCGCCCGCGCCGCCGGGCGCTATGCCGGCATTCCCCTGGCCTACCTGATGCATTATGTCGGGGATCTCTCCATGCCGCTGCACAACACGGTCTACAATGCCTTCAACCGAGAACACCATGCCGCCATGGACGGCATCGTCAATGACGAAGTTTTAGATCAGGTTGACGCGATCCAGATCCATCCCATCGCCATCGCCTCGGAGCAGGATCTGGCACGGGAGGTGGCCCGCATCGCCAATATTTCGCTGCGCCTGGGGTACCTGCTCGAAGATGAGTCGCGGTTGCCGACCCGCCGGGAGACCTACCAACAGTTGAGCCACAGCGCCTCGTTGCTCAAAGCGATATGGCGCTACATTCTGACCGCGACCGCCCCGGACGACCACGGCGGGTGACAGTGGCGGTGTGCCGTTGCATGCGGTGAAAAGCCGCCGATGGACCTACCTGATGTGGGGTGCAATCTTATTTTTGCACTTTCGGGCAGTTTTAAGTTGGGGCCCTTACGGGCAGTTTTAAGTTTTAAGTGTTAAGTTTTAAGTTAATGAATTCTGTCGGTTAGATGTGTGT
>NZ_JALJRB010000022.1 GCF_022968795.1 Desulfatitalea alkaliphila | reverse complement strand
GTTTAAAGTTCAAAGTTTAATGCAAGGAATGCTGTCGATTATGGGCGGTTGGAGGCTCCGGGCGGTTCGCAAGCGCGCCGTGCTCGTGCATTGCGGGAACAGGCTTTGCCACACTGAGGGAAGGACTGGGCGGGCGCCCGAAAAGACTTGTGCTTTTACAACGGCCATGCCAACAAATAGTGGTATACGGCGAACATCGTCGAACCCCCTGATTCAGGAGCGCAGCCAACAGGGGCCAACGCTTGAACCCAGCGAGGCATCCATGAAAAGCGACACATCGCCGCCGGCCGGCAATGCGACGGAACACCCGCCCAAACCGGGAACCCGCAAAACCGTTGCCTTGGTACTCGGCAGCGGCTCCTCCCGCGGATGGGCCCACATCGGTGCCATCGAAGCGCTGGAGGCGCACGGCATTCCCATCGATTACATCTCCGGTTGCAGCATCGGCTCCTACGTGGGCGCGCTTTACGCCTGCGGCAGCCTGCAAAGCCTCAAAGAGTTCGTCCTGAGCATGGACGGCAAGAAAGTATTCTCCTACTTCGATGTGGTCTTTCCCCGTTCCGGGCTGCTGAACGGGACCAAGAAACTGGCCGAACTGTTCCGCATGCACACTGATGTGGAGCGTTTTTCCGAACTGCACATTCCAGTCACCATGGTGGCCACCGATTTGCAAAGAGGCGAAAAAGTGGTGTTGAAATCGGGCCATCTGTTGCCCGCCCTGAGGGCCACCATGAGCGTGCCGGGCCTGTTCGCCCCGGCCCGCGTCAAGAACCGTTGGCTGGTGGACGGCGGCATTCTGGATCCCGTACCGGTGGGTGTGGCCCGCGCCACGGAGGCCGACGTGGTGATCGCCGTGGATCTCAACAGCGGCATCGCCTCGCGTCGCATGCGCAAGGCCGCCGCGGAAGCACCCGCCACAACCGCTGAAAAGCCCTCACGCTTCCAAAGCGAGCTGTTGCTCAAACTCACCAATTATTACGCCTCTGCGGAAAACGGCTTCAAGCAGCGCATCAACGCGCTGTTGGGCAGGGAATCGGACATTCCCGACATCATCGATACCGTCATGACCTCGATCAATATCATGCAAGAGCGCATCACCCGCATCAATTTGGCGGTGGATCCCCCCGACGTGCTGGTGCAGCCCCGCCTGGGCACTCTCAAAATGATGGATTTCGACCAGGTGCAACTGGCCATCGAAGAGGGTTACATCGGCATGGAAGAGAAGATGGAAGACATCAAGGCACTTCTGGAAATGCCGCCAGGTTTTCCGACCTCGTCAGGCCTGGAAGCTGCTACCGACATGTCGGCATAGCGCCTTTGCAGACGGTCATTCAAACAGCAAGAACGGAGGCATCAACACCATGGCTGAAATCAAAAGCACCCTGGACCTGGTGATGGAGCGCACGCGCGACCTCTCCCTCTCCGAGGAAGAGAAAGCGGCGCAGCAGAAAGAAGCATTTGAAAAGCGACTGCAGGGTCTGCTGCAGCAGTATGCCGACCAAGCCTTGAATCCGAAAAGCTTTCAGCAAGAACGTGATGCGTTGGAATCGGAATACCGCATCCACGATCCCGGCTCGATCGTCCAAGCCGTCGGCGAACGCATCGACCCGTCAGGGGACAACCGACGCTGGCTGGATCTGTTGGCAGCCCTTGTCCCACAGGTCGTCTCCGATTTGGAAACGCTGCTGACCGAGCATCGCAACCAAGGCCACGCCATCGAAGTGGAGGCCATGGCGCGGTCGGCGCGGATGCTGTCGCAACAACACGCCATTTCAGGAGCGGCGGTGCTGTCCAACACCGAAAAAGACCAACAATTCCGCGACCAAAGGGACCGCCTTGAAAACCGCACCCGTACCCGCATCAAGGAGATGTTGCACCGCGCGCAAAACCAAGAGGCATCGTCTCAATGAGTGTTTTGAGTTTGTTGGGTTGATTGGGTTTGGTGGTTGGTTGCGTTGGAGGATGGATTCATTTTTTTTGAAGGGAGTTTGAATGTGATGGAACTTGCGTCTGGATTGCATGCGTTTATTTGGGACACGCCCAATGTGAACAACTGTAACAGCTATTTGCTGCGGTCGGCGGAGAAGACCATTTTGGTCGATCCGGGCCATGCGGCCTACTTCGATCATGTGCGCCGCGGACTGGAGCGAATCGATTTGACGCCCGAGAATATCGATCTGGTGATCTGCACCCACGCCCACCCGGACCACATGGAGGCGGCACGTTTGTTGACCGGGCGCGCCTCACCACCGCTATTGGCCCTGCACGCGGCGGAATGGGCCCTGGTTCAGTCCATGGCCCCCTATTTGAAGGCCACCATGGGGGTTGCGCTGGAAGACTTCGAGCCCGATTTTTTTCTGGATGAAGGCCCGTTGCAAGTGGGCGATCTGGCCTTGATCGTCCATCACACGCCGGGCCATTCACCCGGGGGCGTGACGCTTTATTGGCCCGAGCACAAGGCCTTGATCGTCGGCGACCTGGTATTCAATGGCGGTTTGGGACGCACCGATCTGCCCGGCGGCGACGGCAATCAGCTCAAACAGAGCATCCGCCGCATGTCCGAAATGGACGCCGAGTGGCTGCTCTCCGGCCACGGCCAAGTCCTCTCGGGCGCCGCAGCCATCAAAACCAACTTCCAGCAGGTCGAACAAACGTGGTTCAACTACATCTAACAACCCAACAAACTCCAAAAACCCAATAAACGCAATGAACACAACAAACTCAATCAGCTTGGGCAATTCCGGCCCGCACCTTTGCGGCCAGCTCGGCGCGGATGATGGGCTTGTGGATCCAGTCGAAGCGGTTCCCGCGGTCCAGCACTTCAATACGCTCCTTGTCGCTGAAACCGGTGCTGATGAGGATGGGCAAGTCGGGTCGCAGTTCCCGCATGCGCGTGGCGAGCTGGCCGCCGTCGCTGTTGGGAAGCACAAAATCGGTGATGAGCAGATCGTAGGCGCGGGGATTGTTTCGAACGCGCTGCAGGGCCGTGTCGGCGTTGTTGCTGACCGTCACGCGACAGCCCAGGCTTTCGAGCATCTCCTTCATGGATGCCAGCGCATCCGCTTCACCGTCCACCACCAGCACCGCCGGTCCCGCACGCCCGATCCCTGCGTCGGGCAATCTTTGCGCGGCCGCTTCGACATCCTTTGCCATATCGGGCAGCCGGACGATGAAGGTGGTGCCCGCACCCGGCGTGCTCTCCACCGTGATCGTGCCGCCCATTTTGCGCACGATGCCGTGGACCACGGAAAGCCCGACACCCGACCCCTGGCCTTCTGTTTTGGTCGTGAAATAGGGATCGAAGATGCGTTCGAGGCGGTCGGCCGGGATGCCGTTGCCGGTGTCGCTGACGATCAACTGCACGTAGGGACCCGGTGCGACATCCGGCAAGTGTCGGGCGCTGTCCGCGTCCACCGTTTCGCGGCGCAGAGTGATGGTCAAGGTACCGCCTTCGGGTTGCATGGCCTGACAGGCGTTGGTGCACAGATTCATGACCACCTGGTGCAGTTCGGCGGGCACGGCCCGGATGGCGCCCACCGGCTGAATGTCGGACTTGAACGCGATGGTGCGCGGAAAGGAGACCCGCACCAGCTTGATGGCTTCATTGACCAAGGGAGCGGGCTGGACGGCAATGGGCGCCACGGCCTGCTGACGGCTGAAGGCCTGGATGTGGCCGATCAATTCTTTGGCGCGCAGGCAGGCCTGCATCATCTTTTCCAACCGCTGGTGCATCCGGCTCTCCTTGGGCGCTTCATAGAGGCACACCTCGGTATAACCCATGATGCCCGCCAGCATGTTGTTGAAATCGTGGGCGATGCCTCTGGCCAGCGTGCCGAGGGCCTTCATGCGCTCGGAGCGCTGAAGTTGCTGTTCCAGGACGATTTCGGCGCTCACGTCCCGCTTGGAGGCCACATAGTTCACGATGCTGCCACTGTCGTCGACGATCGGCGCAATGGTGGCGTCTTCGTGGTACAGGCTGCCGTCCTTGCGCTTGTTGACGAAACGGCCCGACCAGACGCGGCCGGCGCTGATGGTTTGCCACAAGGTCTCGTAAAAGCCGAGATCGTGGTGCCCGCTCTTCAATAGGGCGGGTTTTCGTCCCAGCACTTCGGCACTGTTGTAGCCGCTGATTTTCTCGAAGGCCGGATTGACATACTCGATGATGCCTTGCCGGTCGGTGATGATCACAATCTCGGCCGCCTGTTCCACCGCCATGACCAGCTTTTGCCGCTGCTGTTCGGACAGATCGCGCTCGCGCTCGGCCTTGCGGCGGGAAGTGACATCGATCACCACCCCCACGGCCCCTTCGAGGAGATGCTCATCGTCATAGAGCGGATTGTAGTAAATCTCCAGGGCATAGGTATCCCGCTCGATCAACGCCATCCCCGATCCGCCGGCCAGGGCCGCCGCGATATGGGCCGGCACCTCTTCCCACTCCGACCAATAGACGTTCAAGGGGTAACCCAACAACGGCTCTTCACCCTGGTTGATGGTCAACGGCAGCGCGCCTTCGTAAAAGGTCAACCGGCCTTCCCCGTCGATGGCCCACAGCACCAGGGGGGCATTGCGCACCAGGTTCTTGATGCGTTGCTCGCTGGCATAGACGGCGTTTTGCGCTTCGCGCCGTTTGTCGATTTCCTCCAGCAAATTTCGCTGATACCCTTCCAGCCGTTCCATGAAGAGGTTGAAGTAATGGGCCAGCGTGCCCAGTTCGTCCTTGGTGCGGATCGGCAGGCGCTCCTTGAAGAAGCCGCTGGCGCCCCCTTTGAAAGCCACGATCAAACCGTCGATGTGGGTGTTGATGTAATTGGAAAACCGGGTGGCCACCAAGGCGGCGATCAGCACCATGCCCAAGGCGGTCAACACGATGATCCGACGCATATTGCGCAACGGGGAGTGGATATCGTCCAGGGAGTGGGAGGTGCCCACGTACCAGTCGAAATCGGGAAGGTGGTCCATGTATGCGATTTTATGGGTGGTTTCCCCCGTATCCGGATCCTTGAACCGATAGGTCAGGGTGCCCCCACCGGCCCGGACCAGCGCCCCCAGTTCCACCAGGTCCGCGATCGGGGGATCCACCGCTTCAATCAGGCTGTCGATGGTCCGGCTCCCGTTGCTGTGGGAATGAATGAGCAAGCGACCGCCGCTGCCCAGCACAAACGCCTGTCCGCTGACCCCGAAGCGCAAGGAGAGCACATTGTCCCGAAAATCATCCAGATGCACCAGGTGATTGAACTCCTCGCGATAGGCGCTGACCGAGAGGATCCAGTCCAACGGTTCGAAGTACACCATGTAGAGGACCTTGGCGCGCGGCGCGGCCTCACCGGGATTGCGCCACTCGTACTCCAGGTACCCCTCCCGCCTGCCGAGCTGTTCGCGAATGAATGGAAACGCACTGACGTTATCGCCTTCCAACGCCTTGTGGGGATGATACAGAATATCGCCCTGGCTGTTGATGCAATAGATGTATCCGGTCTCGCCGATGCGTTGATTGGCCAACAAGCGGCGGGCGGCCTGGATGGCCGCGGCGCGATCAACGGGGTTCCGCTGATAGGCTTCCCAATAGCGGGTGAGCATCTCCAGATTCTGCTCGGCCACGGCCCGCAGGTGGTTGCGGATCGCCACCCGGGCCGTGGTGTCCACCATTTGCACCAAGTTGTCCGCATTGTCCCGCAAGGATTGCTCAATGACCTTAGTCAAGGTGCGTTGGGCATGCACATGCAGCACATAGCCCACGATGACCGTCAGCGGGACCAAAATCAACAAGAAGGCCAGGATCAGCTTGTATTTCAAACGCAGGGTACTGAAAAAGGGCATAGGTCTTCAATCCGGCTACGATTTCCGATACGTCCTCTTGGCACGCGCAAACCATCGCATGTTTTATCGGCAACCACGGCGAAAACATTAGCCCGCGACAGGTCCCCGCACCGGCCAGACATGAAAATCGCTTTGGGGCTTGAACCCCACGCCGACCCCGCCGTCCTGGAGGTACAGCACCCAGGCGTAGCGGGGTTCATAGACGCTGGTGGTGGAAGACCAGTACCCCTCCCGCACCGATGCAAAGGGGTGCTCCGGCGCAAGGGCGGGATCGTGGGCGCCGAGGTCCACCAGGCTTTCCAGTTCCCGGATATTGGGCAGCCGCCAATCGTCGAACCCGGCGACCCGCTCCCGGTTGCAGCGCGACACCGCCGCCAGTGCGCCAGGCCAATCCACCGGCTTGCCGGTCCGGTCGGCCCCCAGGGGCCACATCAGGCCGGTGTGCCGGTCCCGTGCGCAGCGACCGGTCACCACGAAACGGTCCTCGGCGGGCAAGGGGACCGCGGAAGGCGCCGCCACCGGCCACACCATGTAGCTGCCGTGCTTCATGCCGCGATGGACGCGTCCGCCCCCCAAATGCACGTACCAGGCTTGGTCGGGAAGTCGCTGACAAGTGTCGTCGCTCCAGTAGTAGCCGTTGAAGACCTGCCGAAAGGGATGACCGGCCGGCAAGGCCGGGTTGACCGACTGGTGGCTGAGCAGCGAGAAGAGCAGGCGGCGCGACGGCAGTTGCCAGGTGTCCAATCCATCCACGCGGCGGGCGCGCATTCGGGCCACAAAGTCCCGGGCCTCCTCCCAGGTCAGGGGAAAGTGCGCCAGATCGCCTTGGCGGCACCAGACCGCGCCCGTGATGCGGTCATGCACGGCATCGCCCCGCACGGCGAACCGTTGCGGTTGCCACAGACCTTCATGTTTGCCGAAGGCCGCGTCCTGCCCCGCATCCCGGCAGGCCGTATCGCGGCCGTCGGCGTCGTAGCAGCGCACTTGATCCGTTTGCAACAAATGAAAAGCGGTCGACATGCTTCAGGCTCCTACAGCCAGAGGCCGGTACGCAGTTTCCAGGCCAGGGCCGGTCCGGCGGTTAAAAGGATGAACAGCAGCAGCGCCAACAGCATGCGTCGTGCGGCGCGGACCATAAGGGTGGTGGCGGCATCGGACAGCAGTGGGTGCCGGCGACGGACGCGATCGGCCGTCCAGAGGGTCACCCCGGCCGTCAGCGTCACCGCCATGGCACCGTAAACAGCGAACCCGGCACCATAATGGTCCGGCAAAAAAAGACACCACGGACAGGGGTGGGACAGCACCTGGTAATAGTAGGCGGACCAGAGATGTTTGACAGCCGGCGCCGCGACCACGACCCACCCTGCGGCCACGACGGCCGGCAAGGCGCCTGAGCACTTACCGCCGCAACGCCATTGCAAACCGGCCAGCACCGCCAACAACCCGCCGCCCGCCAAACTCAGCCAGCCGGCGGCCAGCGCCCCGCCGCGGCCCATGGCGCCGGTACCCGTGGGCCGCAGCACTTGATCGTAGACCGCGGCGCAGCAGCTCACCGGCGCGGCGGGATCGATGTGCATCAGGGCCAGCCAGGAGTGGATGACAGCCGGCACCAGCAGCGGCGCGGCGAGCAGCAGCACCCGGGCGGCCGTCGGAGTCAGCAAACCGTCGGGATGGTGGCTGTCCAGGCGATCCAACACCCGCCAGCCATGGAGCGCCAGGAGCGCCATCGCCCAGAAGGCCATGGCCCGCACGCCATGACCGCCCATGGCTTGCAACACCCCGGTGCCGCACATGGCGCCGGGCACCATGCCGTGCCAGACGGCGACGACGCCCACCAGCCAAAGCAATGCCGCGCCGGTCAAGCCCGCCAGGGCCCAACGCCCCAGCAGGCAGGCCATCTCCCAGTTTCGTTCGCGGCGCAATTGGGCCCCGTCGGCCGCCCCGGGCGACCAGTGCCAGGCCACCGCCAGGGCCGACCGAACGCCGGCGCCGTATAGGATGAGCCCGGTGGCCACGGCGGCCCAGAAGGTCCAGGTGAACGGATGGGCGATCACGGCGCTGCCTGCGGCGGCCCGACGGCGGTCAGGCGTCCCGCCGCCAGATGCCAGCGGTCATCCACCTCGGAGGCATTGCGCAAGCGGGGGTCGTGGGAACCGATCACCACCACGACCCCCGTGCGGGCAACCGCCCCCATTTGGGCGCATATGCGCGCCGCTTGACGATCATCCTGAAAGGCGGTGGGTTCATCGGCCAGCACGAAGCGGGGCGCGCCCACCAGGGCCCGCGCGATGGCCAAACGCTGGCGCTGCCCGCCGGAGAGGGTATAGACCGGTTTGGCGGCCAATTGCCCAAGTTCGACCGCTTCCAATTGGCGGGTGATGGCCGCCTGCATGGCCGACCACTTCATGCCGCGCGGTACCAGGGGCAGCAACAGATTCTCCGCCACGCTCAAATCGG
Source organism: Desulfatitalea alkaliphila (assembly GCF_022968795.1). GTDB lineage: Bacteria > Desulfobacterota > Desulfobacteria > Desulfobacterales > Desulfosarcinaceae > Desulfatitalea > Desulfatitalea alkaliphila. The sequence goes on along the minus strand of NZ_JALJRB010000022.1, from coordinate 68,007 downwards.
GCACCAGCGCCAGGTGTTGGAACACCATTCCCACCCGGCGTCGCCAAGGGTCCCGATGCCGCGCCGGCCAGCGGGAAACCGGCTGATCTTCGGCCCGCACCTCCCCTGCCACGGGGCGCAGCAGGCCGCCCAGCAAATGCAGCAAGGTGCTCTTGCCGGCACCGGTGGCGCCGGTGACCAGGCTGACGCGCCCCGGCTGAAACCACGCCGTCACCGCCTGTAGCAATATCCGGTCATCGCCCTGTTCACCGGGCCAGCCAAAGCGCAGCCCGTGGCATGCCAATCCCGCATTCAGTGCCATTGGCCGGCCTCCATGGTCGACCGGGCGGCCCCTTCCACCCCGCGCAAAGTGGTCAAAAAGACCGCGGCGAGAAAAGGCAGCCCCACCACGGCGGCAATCTGCAACAGCATCACCACCGCACCGCTGCCGTCCAAGGCCAAGGCCGGCAGTTGTTGTGTGCCCATGAGCAGAAAGGCCGTCCAGGCCGCCGCCATGGGATGAAAGACCGCCCCGCAGGCCACGGCCAGACCCACCGCCAACGCCGGCATGCCCACCAGCAGGGCCTTGGCAACCTGCAAGCGCACCAGGTCCGCTGTGGTCCACCCCATGGCCGACAGCACCCCCCAGTAGGCGGACCGACCGGCAGGGCCCGTCACGGCGCCGGTCATCACCCACAAAAAGGCCAGCAAGGCGGGCAGCGACAGCATCAGGGCGGCCACGCCTTTTCCCATGGCCCGTCGGCGCAGCCCTTCGGTCATGGTGTCACGATCGATGATCCGCACCGGCCAGGGGAATGCCGCTGCCAGATCAGCCGCAACGGCTGAGGCCGATTCCGATCGGAACAGGCGCACGGCCAGGTCGCTGGCCTGATCAGGCAACATCCCGAGCAGCCGACGGGCATCCGGTGGCGCGACCCACACCAGATCGTGGGTTACCATGACGCTGTTGTCCGGAAAAGTGGCCACGATCGCCAAGGTGACCCGGTCCATCTGTTCCAGGACAAGATGATTGTCGACGGCGGCGTCGGCCACCGCCCGGCCCACCACCGCCTCGCCCGGTGCCGGCGGCCGCTGCCCCGGCAGTCCCTCGGCCGGAAGGTCGGCGGGGGCCGTCACCACCGTCACCGGTCCCGCGGGACCCGTGGCCACACCCCACAATCGGGGCGTCGGGTCAAGGGCGCCGGGCACCTTGCGCGCATAATGTACCGCCGCTTCGGCGGGCAGGGGGGCCCACCCGCCCGCATCGATGCGCCGTACGACCAAATGGGGCGTCTGCTCCATCCAGCGGGTCCAAGTCACAGCCAGGGCGTGACTGAACAACATGGGCGTGGCGATGATCGCCACCAGAAGAAACAGGAAGGCGAACAAAAGGCAGGAACGGCCGGCTTCGCGCTGCACTTCCCGCGCCGCCCAAACAGCCAGGGGTGACCAACGAGGGCCGCCGTCGCCGCTCATGGTGTTGACTCCAGCCCGGCACACCAGCGCAAGTCCACCCCCGGGTGGACCGTTTCCGGGTGGCGCCGGGGTGTGCCGGCGGGCCAAAGGGCCGGTGTAACGAGGCTGAAGGCGGCCGGCCACTTCTGCGTTTGCTGGGAACGGCGCAGCGTGGCGCCGGTGATGATCAGCAGCGCCATGAGCACCACCACCAGGGCAGCCGTCAGCAGACGCCGCGCCCCCCGGCAAGGGGCCGGGGGAAAGGGTTCGGCGACCACGGTGGCGCGTCTCATTGCGCCGCGGCGTCCGCCGGCAGCCGGTGTCGGCTGATCGCATGCCACAGATCGTCGTCCAGCGCTTCCAGGGTGAAGACGGTTTCCCCGCCATGACGCTTGCGCAAGACCGCCACATGATCCTCCCGGCCGAGGGCCACAATGGCCGGCCCCATGGGGCCGGTCACTTCCGAACCGGCCACGAAAAAAGCGCCGCGCGCGTCCACCGCTTCGCCGGAGAAGAAGTCCAGCACCCCGAGGCGGTCGATGGCCGTTTGCGGCCGTCCCAGGTAGGCCATCGGCCGCAGCCAGGCGCGCAGCAGACAGCCATTGCTGCAGAAGTAGAAGGTCGTGCCGTCCTCCAGCGTCAAGGCGGCGGCCGCCTCGGGGCGCCGCGCCGGGAACATGGCGCACACCGGGCAGCGGTCGCCGTCGCCCGGCGCAATGCGCAGCATCTCGCCCATCGGCGCTTGCGCCGGTGCCGGCCCGCCACCGGCCATGAGCCCTTCGGCGTTGAGCAGCAGCAACCCGAAAACAGCGACCGTCAACCATAACGCGATAGACGGGATACGGCGATTCTGGATCGAACCCATTGTTTGGCACCTCCTGACTGAATAGGGAGCGGTCGAACAGCAGCACTTCACCATCAATTTAGAAGGTCTCGGGAGGAATTGCAAGCAAGGGCATGCCGCGCAAGGGCAACCCGATCGGGTCCCATTGGCAACCGCCCGGCGTTCTGCTAATCTTGCCGGAAAATGCGGGCGCTTGCGCTGCCCGGGAGCGCGGCTTGTCTTCTTACCGCTGAAAGCGCACGGCGTCGGTTCCCGCTACAAAAGCACCAACTGCAAGGAGGAAAGTGCAAATGTCTTCCATCCGTCATGGGACATGCGACATCGTGCACACGCGTTTGTCCCTCCCGAGGGGTCCGCAATGACCACCTCCGTTGATGTTGCCGCGCTGCTGATGCTGGGCCTCGTCGGCACGGGCCATTGCATCGGCATGTGCGGCCCCCTGGTGATTGCGCTGCCGGGACGCACCGGTCGTTTTACACCTCACTTGGCCTATCACGCTGGACGGCTGTGCACCTACGGTCTGATCGGCGCCCTGATGGGCGCGGCGGGCGGCGGATTGATCCGCATCGCCGCCGCCGTGGGCGGGGACCCCCTGCTTTGGATCGGCCGCGTGCAAATAGGCCTCGGTTCCCTGGCGGGCCTCTTTTTGCTCTTTTTCGGCCTCGCCCGCATGGGACTGATCGCCGAACCGCGCTGGATGGCCATCGCCATGCCTGCCAAACTGCCCGGATGGAGACGTCTGATGTCCCGTCCGGCCGAACGGCGGGGGCATCTCTCCTTTTTTCTGTCCGGCTTGTTGTTGGGCGCCCTGCCCTGCGGGCTCTCCTATGCGGCCTTCGCCAAGGCCCTCAGCGGGGCGCAGGCGGCCACCGGCGCCGCCATGGCGGTCATCTTCGGTCTGGGCACGCTGCCCGGGCTACTGGCCCTGGGTGCCGGCGCCGGGGTTTTGCTGAACCGTTTCCGCCGCCAGGCGGATCTGCTGGCCGGCCTGATCATGATCGGCATGGGGGCCAGCCTTCTGGTGCAAGCACTGACGGCGATCTGAAATGGAACCGGTACCGCCGCGACAACCCAACCATCACCCCTTCGAGCCCCCTCCCCGGAGCAGTAAAAGGGTGTTGCCGATGACCGTGAGGCTGGAAAGCAGCATGGCGGTGGCGGCCACCAGGGGGGTGAGCAGGCCGGCCATGGCCACCGGAATGCTGATCAGGTTGTAGATCCAGGCACAGCCCAGGTTTTGCGTCACCTTGCGGTTGACCCGCCGCGCCAGGGGGAACAAGGCCCGCAGTTGAGCCGGATCACCGCGCATCAGGGTGAGATGGGCGGCTTCCTTCACCAGGCCGGCGCCGGAGTAGACCGCCACGGCCAGGTGGGCGCGGGCCATGGCGGCGGCATCGTTGACACCGTCGCCCACCATGGCCACCCGCCGCCCTTCTTGCTGCAATGCATCGATGCAGGCCGCCTTGGCCGTGGGCAGCAACCCGCCCCGGAAATGATCCAGCCCGAGTCGGCGCGCCGTTTGTGCAACGGCGGCCGGGTCATCGCCGGATACCAGTTGCACATCCAATTGTCGCTGCCGCAGCCACTGGATCGTCGGCGGCGCCCCGTCGCGGATGCGGTCCCCGAAATGGAGAACAGCCGCGGGCCGGCCATCCACACCCACATAAACGCGGGAGGTGGTACCGGTGAGCGCCTCCGCCGCGAATCCGTCCCCATCGGCGCCTGCCGGTGCATCCGGCCAGGCGAAATCCCGTTGCCCGATACGCACCCGGCGACCTGCCAGGCTGCCTTCGACGCCGACGGCGGACAGGCTCACGGCCGTGGCGGGAAGGGGCGTAACACCCTGAACGGCGGCATGGGACAGAATGGAACGGGCCACTTCGTGGTCGGCGCCTATTTCCAGGCCCGCCGTCCAGGCCAGGACGGTCTCCGGTTGATAACCGGGCCGGCATTCGATCCGCAGCAACTGCCAGCGTCCGAGGGTCAAGGTGCCGGTTTTGTCAAAGACCACCGTGTCCACCGCAGCGGCCCTTTCGAAGGCCGCCATGTCCCGCACCAGAATGCCTTCCCGGCCGGCCAGGGAGATACCGGCCAGCCGTGCCATGGGGATGGCCACGCCCAGGGCGCAGGGACAGGAGATGACCATCACCGTCACCGCCCGCACTACCGCCTGGTCCATGGACAGACCCGCCCAGGCGGCGCCCAAGCCTGTGCCCACCGCCAGCAGCAGAATGACCGGCACGAACCAGGCCAGCATGCGGTCGGTCCGGCCGGCGTGCCCCCCTTGGTCGGCCAGGCTGCGGGCCATCACGGTGATCATCTGACCCAGCACCGTCTCCGAACCCACTTTTTCGGTGGCGGCCGTCACCTCGCCGTCCAGCAAGCGGGTGCCGCTTTTGAGGGTGTCCCCCTGCCCGACCTTCACCGGGCGGGGCTCGCCGGTCAGGGAGGATTCGTCCACGTGTCCACCGCCGGCCACCACGCGCCCATCGGCCGGCACGATCTCCCCCGCCGCCACCCCGAAGCGATCACCGACGGCCAACTGCTCGATGGCCGTGAACCGGCCCGCGGGCCAACGGGCATCCATCAGCCGCACCTTGGCCGGCTGCAGAGCGAAGAACCCATCCAGGTCACGGCGCACCCGCCCCCTGGCCTGCTGTTCGAGCAACTTGCCCAGCAGCACCAGGGTGATCAGCATGCAGGCGGTGTCGAAATAGAGGTGAATGCTGCCCTGATACCAGTTGTACCAACTGTAAAGATAGGTGCATAGGGCGCCCAGCCCCACCAGGGTCTCCATGCCCGGCGCGCCGCGCAGCAGGCCGAACCATGCCTTGCGCAGCATCGGGCCGCCGCCGTACACCAGCACCACGGTGGCCATCACCACGATGGGCAGGGAGATGGCCGCCACGGCATCCGCCGCCAACTCGGTGAAGAAACCGGCATACAGCGCCCAGGAGAGCATCATCACATTGGCCGAGAGTACCCCCGAGATGGCCAACCGCGCCAGTTGCCGATGTTGCACACGACGGTCCGCGGCGCCCGCTTCGGGATCGCGCAGGTCGTATCCCAGTCGGGCCACCGCCTCGCGGATCTCATGGGGCGCCACCCGGTCGGGACGATAGCGACAGCGCAAACGGTCGGTAAAGAACTGGCAGGCCACCGCCTCCACGCCGTCCATGCGCAGCAGGGAGCGTTCGATCACCCAGGCGCAGGCGGTGCACCACATGCCCTCGACCATCAGGTCCAGGCCAAGGGTGTCGGCGGATGGCCCCTGGTCCGCATCCCCCGCCGCCGGGTCGGCCTGCGTCTCCCGGTCTTCCAGGGCTTCAATGCGCTCCAGGTCGGCTTCATCGGCCGGAATGACCCCGGCGGCCACACATTGGCGATAGAGGTCACTCTCCCTGAAACGGGCCGGGTCCTGCACCTCGCCGGCGGCCACGAGCATGTGATAGACCGCGCGGCACCCCTGGCAGCAAAAATGCAGCGTCACGCCGTCGATGGTGTCGCTGACCGCGGCACGGCGTAGGGGCAAAGCGCAAAGTTGGCAATTGGACGGGTTCATGAAGGGGATCGATGGAACGGCGGGCGCTCTTTATGAAGAAGAACGGCCACCGGCGGCCGCATCACCTGCGCAGGCCCAGGCTGTAGACATAGGCAATCACGTCCCAGCGCTCTTCCACCGACATGGTGGAGGCCAGGGGCGGCTGCCGACCATCGGGAATGCCGTAGCTGATCTCGTGGAAGATCTTTCCCGGCGCAAGGGACTGCACTGTCTCGCTGCGCAAGTCCCGCGGTGTGGGGGCGAAGCTTTGGCCCACGGTGCCGTATCCGTCGAAGTTCGGCCCGTGACAATGGATGCAATAGAAACCGTAGGCCCGGGCGCCGCGTTCGATGCGCTGCGGGTCGTCCAGCGGCCCCGGCGCCTGCAGCGTCTCCGGATCGGCGGTGCGGTACAGGACTTCGCCACCGGACCAAGGCACACTGCCGGCGGCCATGACCGGCAGCGGCTGCTCGTGGGGCCGCACGGCGGGCGTTTCCCACATGCGGCCCACCGGCATCCGGTCGTCGTACAGATTGACCGCGGCGATCGCGACGACGAGCACTAGAGCGGCAATCCCCACCACGCAGGCGATGCGTATCATTTACTCCCCCTCCGCGCCCCGGATGTGTTGGGAATGGGGCAGCGGCGCATAAATGCCGTAGGGCGAGGAGGCCGGCAGATCCTGCACCGGCCGATAGGCCCAAGTGGGCGGCCCCATATCCGACACCACGGCGAAGGCGAACCACCCCTTGCCCAGGATCAGGGCCACCAGGAAGGCGATCCAGAGCCAGGTGCGCAGTTGCGATTCCACTGGATGGGCGGTTTCCATTCTATATCTTCACTCCCAGCAATCCGTGCATCAGAATATAGAAAAAGCCCCAGGCGACCGTGCCGGCGATGATCAGAAGCATCACCAGCGGAAACGGGGCATTGCGGCTCGCCAGGTCGTCCCGGTAACGGTGCACCACCGTCTCCATGCGCCGCGCCGCATCGGGCGTATGCAGATGGCTGTAGGCCAGCCCCAGCCCGAACAGCAGCAGGACCAGCAGGCCGACAAAAAGGTAGCCCATCACATGCTGAAAATTGAGCAAAGCGAACAGCCGCATCGCAATACCTCACATATTCGGTCCGGATCCAATATACATCAGGCACCGCCCCAGTGCAAATCAGCGCCCACCGCGCTCACCGGTCTATTTGCTGAAATACAACGCATAAGCCAACACCGCGGCGCTCGCCCCCAGGCCGGCGACGGCCAGGAAAAACAGCCCGAAGATCTCCCACCGACCGAAGGGCGTTGCCTTCGGCGGCGGCCCATCGGCCTCCCCGCGCAGCGGCAGAAACCGCGCCCGCTGCTGGTCCTGGAACTGCCCGTTGGCCATCGCCCAGGCGAACGCCGCCACGCTGATGGCCAGGCCGACCGCAATATAAACAACGAAATAGGGAAAATACATTTCAACCCTCTTATGGCAGGGATCACGGGGCAACGATCGGTCACTGCGACCCCGACACCTCGATCTCCCCTTGGGCCTCATAGGATGCCGGGATGCCCTTGGGCGGCATGCCGGCGTCACTGTCGTCGATGAAGTAAACCGCCACGAAGTTGCCCACGTCCCAAATCTTCTCCGACTCCAGCTCCCGCTTGAAATAGGGCATGGCCGTGCCGGTGATCCCGTTCATGATCTGGAAATAGAGGATACCGCCGCTGATCTCCCGGTTCTTGAGAATGGTGAAGTTGAAAGGAGGCGGATAGATCCACGGCTGGGCCGGGCCCAGACCGTCCCCCACCGGGCCGTGGCAGCCCAAACAGAAATCCTGGTAGATTTTCTGCCCCCGGGCCAATCCGGCTTCGCTGGTCGGATAGGGGTTGGGCAGGTCGCGCCAAGGTTGGGGAATCTGATCGTGCAGCCACTGCACATTGGCGTCGGGACCGGCTTCGTAGGCCCTGACCGCCTCGGCTTTCCAGTAGGCCTGGCGCGCCATGCGCGCATCGGCCGCCTTGAGGCCCAGGCTCTGGACATAACGGATCAACCGCTCCAACTGTTCATCCCCCAGAAAGGCGAAGGGCGGCATGATGGACAGCGGCCGGGTGTAGCGCGGGTTGATGAAGTGGGCCAGGTGCCAGTCATCGGGATGCTCGCCGCCGGCTTGGGAGAGATCGGGGCCGGTGCGCTGGGAGCCGAGCAATATGGGATGGTCGGCCAGGTAGTCGCCGGCCTGGGCGATGCGCTCGGCCCCCAAGCCCCAATCGACACTGCGGATCGATTGGGTGTGGCAGTAGACGCAGCCGTTGGCGATGTAGATGTCGCGACCGGCCGCCTCCGCCGCCGTGCGCTGACGGAAAATCTCCGAAGGAACCGTCTGGTTGGTGTGGGCGTAGGGCATCAGGATCACGACGAAGGTCACCGCCGCCAATATCAACAATACGCCGACCACAACGGCCAGAGGGGTCATCTTCATGCGGACGCTCCACGCTTGGCCGGCAGGGACCTCGCGATGTTGTAGAATCCCAGCAGGGACGAGCTGAAGATCAGCAGCCCCAATCCGGCCCGGATCACATAGTAAACATGAAACTGGGTCAGGATGCGATAGACGGTCTCACCGTTGAGCCAGGCATTGCCTTGAATCAGCCCGGCGATGGTCAGCACCACGGTGAACCCCACCATGCCGATCAACACCATCCAGTATTGAAAATCGGCCAGGAAGCGGCTGTGCAGGGGCCGGCCGCTGATTCGGGGCAGCACGTAGTAGATGCCGCCCAGGGCGATCATGCCGGCGAATCCCAGCACCCCGATGTGGGCATGCCCCACGACCCAGTTGTTGAAATGGGTCACGCGCTGCACATCGGGCAGGGACATGAGGGATCCCTGGAAGCTGACGAAAAAATACATGATGGTGCCGGTGAAGACGAACTTGGCGCCAATGTCGGCGTGGATCTCGCCCAGTTTGCCCTTGGCCGTGTACCAGATGTTGATCAAAAAGGCCGACACCGGAATCACCATGGCAATGCTGTCCACGATGGCCACCACCTTGAGCCATGTGGGCACCGGCACCTGCAGCAGGTGATGGGTGCCGATGTGGGTGTAGATCACGATCAACGACCAGAATCCCAGCAGGGACAAGGTGTGGCTGTAAAGGGGATTGCCCGTGGCGCGGGGAATGACGTAGTAGGCCACCCCGATGGAAAGGGGTGTCAACAGGAGCCCGAAAATGTTGTGGCCGTAAAACCAGAGCAGAATGGCGTCGGGAATCCCCACCAGCGCCCCGCTGTCGGGCCGCCAGATCACGTTGCCCATGGCGTAGGTACAGGCGGTCAGGACCACGGCGGCCAGCACGTACCAGACCGAAACATACAGAATCGGCTCCCGCCGCCGGCGCACGGTCATGATGAAGTTGAAGCTGAGCAGCAGAAAGCCGGCGGCGATCAGGATATCGATGGGCCAGATCAACTCCGCGTACTCCCTACCCTGGGTCATGCCCATGGCCAGGGTGATCACCCCGGCCGCCACGGCCACGTTCCAGACCAGCGCCGTGGCCACCCCCAGCCGTTCGCTGTAAAGCGGAACGCCCAGCAGCCGCGGGATGTAATAAAAGGCCGCCCCCAGCAAACCGGGGGTCACGAAGCCGAACAGCACCAGGTTCACATGGGTGGGGCGCACCCGCCCGAAGACGATGCCGCCGATATTGGCCGTCAAGTCCGGCGCGATCAACTGGGTGGCCCCCAGCAAACCGAAAAAGGTCGCCACCATCATCCAGAAGGCCGATGTGACGATAAAGGCCTTGGCGGTCGCATATTCGCCGAACAGCGCGGTTCCATTTCGAGAGGCCAAAATCATTTCCCCATTCGCGTTGAACAAAAACCGTTGCGCCGGCCGCTGTCGCAGAAGCCGACCCATGCTTGCCGCACCTTTTTTACCATCGGTGCCATCCCGCCACCTGCTGCACCCCTTTTAACGCGCAAATCGCATTGTAATCAATTGTGGCACGACAACCAGCAATCCAAGGTCGCTTGCTTTTCCCGGTGACATTCCACGCAAAACCCCATTTTCAACCGGCGGGTTTGAAGCCGATCCATTTGGCGCACCTCTCCGTGGCAGGCGGCGCAATCGATGCCGCTGAGCAGGTGACGCTGGTGGTTGAACAGCACATGCTCGGGGATTTCGAACACCTTGACCCACGGGGTGGGGGTGTCGCTGTCGAAGTATTCATGCTCCTTGAGAATCTCCGGGTGGTTGGCGATGATGTAGTTGTGGCAGAAGAGGCATTTTTCCACGGCCGGCAGCCCCGGGTGATTGGAGCGTTCCACATAGGGGTGGCAGAAGCGGCAGTCGATGGCCTTGTCGCCGGCATGCAGCCGGTGACTGAAGGCGATGGGCTGCTCCGGGCCGATGCGGGTGCCCGGCGGTGCGAAATAGAAAAAGAGCAGCCCCAGCGCCAGCACGAGGGCGGCGGCGATCCACCCCAGGGGCCAGGCATTGGCCCGGATGCCCCGCAGTGTGCCGCCGAAATCGGTGAAGAGCCGCCAGGGGCGGCCCGCCGTGCCGATCAGCACCGCCGTCAAAACAAGGGCCAGGAGCGCGGCCGCCGCGATGAAAAGCTCGGTCACCATCAGCGCTCCTCCTCCCGGGCGGCGAGCACCTCGGGAAACTGACCCAGATAAAGGGCCACCGATCCTGCCAGCATCCCCAAAAAGCCTAGGGCGATCAGCAGATCGGACCATCCCAGGGGCAACGCGGCGGGGTGAGCGTGATAGACCGGCCCCAGCAGGAGAAAATGCTCCAGCCACATGCCCGCGATCACCACCGTGCAGATCACCGCCATGGCGGCCGGCACCGTTTTTATCTTCTTATTGATCAGAATCAGGGAAGGGGCCACGAAGCAAACCGCGAACACCGTCCAGGACAGCCCCTGCCAGGGGGCCATCATGACCCGTTCGATCACCCAGGCCGTTTCCTCGGAAATGTTACCGTACCAGATCACCACCAGTTGGGCGTAGAAAAAGTCGGCCCACACCAGACCGAAGGCGAAAAAGAGTTTGCCGATGTCGTGGAACTGGCCCGGTCGCAGGCGGAACCCGTTGCCCGGACTCATATGCAGCAGGGCGGCCAGCACGATCAAGGCGCCGAAGCCCACATAGATCGCCTTGACAAAGCTGTAGGCCCCGAAAAGGGTGGAAAACCAGTGCGGGTCCATGCTCATCACCAGGTCGAACCCCAAAATGGACAAAACGATGGCAAAGGCCAGCATGTAGAGGAATGCCGCAACGGTCATGCGCCTCCGATACAGCGCACTGTCCGGCGGCTGCCGCTGCCACCGCCGCAGCAGAAACAGGGCCAGCGGACCGCTGGCGCCACGGGCGCTGATCTTGAACCAGAGGGCGTGGTAAAGATAGTAGAACCCCAGGCCGTAAAGGACCAGCAGGCCCACCGCATTGCGTGAGAAAAGAAACGGCAGGTTGAGCCACGGCTCCTTGCCGTGCAGATCCTGCCCGACCCATGGGAAGAGGTGGCCGTGGCCGATGAACAGCACCAGAAACAGCACGAAGGAGACCGGAAAGAAGGCGCTGAAAGCCTCGGCCAGATCGGACAGTGGTCCGCTCCAGCGGGCGTGCACCGCGTGCATCAGGGTGGAGAAGAGCACCGCCCCGTGAGCGATGGCCGAGAAAAGCAGGAAGCTGATCAGGTAGGTCTGCCAGGCCCTTGCCGGTTGGCTGCCGACGGCCTGCAGGATGAAGGCGGCCGCGCCGGCGCCCACCATCAAGGTACAGAAATAAGCGATGGCCGTCGGCCGTTTGCGCAAGGATGCGGGGCTCGTCACGGAAGGGCTCATGATGGGGCACCTCCCGTTACCGGCGCAGCGCTTTCGGCGACGCCGCCACTCGGATCGGTGGTCGCCAATTCGGCGCCCTTGGCCTCGAAAAACCGCTCCAAACCGCCACGTTCAGCGGCCCCGCAACTGGCCAGCACACCGAACTTATGGCCCGAAAAACGCGGGTCGTAACGGTCCGGCATGCGCAATCGCGGCAGGCGCGCCTGGGAAATCAATCCCAGCACATTGCCGAACACGGCGAAAAGAATGGTGAACTCGAAACCCACGACGATGAACGGGATCCAGGCCACGATGGGTTTGCCGCTGACAATCAGGTCCCAGCGGGTGGCGGTGAAGGCGGCCAGCAAAAACCCGCACAGGAAACCGATAATGCCGCCGACCAGGGTGAACCAGCCCACCTTGCTTTTGGGCAGGTCCAGGGCATCGGCGATGATGTGGCTCGGAATCGGGCTGTGCACCCGCTCCAGGGTGTAGCCGGTGTTGCGCAACCCGCGAATGGCCGAAGCGGTCTGCGCTTCTGTGTCGAACAGGGCCATGAGGGACACCCGATCAGTGGTCATGGGCGCCTCCGGCATGCACGGTTTCCTTCATCTCGGTCATGGAGACCGAGGGCATGTGTTTGACGAAGAGCACGAACAGAAAGAAGAAGAGGCAGAAGCTGCCGAACATGATGCCGAACTCGATCAGTGTGGGCCGGTACAACCCCCAGGCATGGGGCAGAAAGTCGTGGGCCACCGAGCCGACGATGATCACGAACCGCTCGTACCACATGCCGATGTTGACTAGAATGGAAATGGAGAAGAGCCATACGATGCGGGTGCGCACCTTCTTGAACAGCAGCAGCAGGGGCACCACCGTGTTGCACACCACCATGATCCAGTATTCCACGGCGTAGTCCCCGAAGGCGCGCCAGCGAAAGGCCTCCATCTCCGCCGGTACCCGGCTGTACCAGGCGATGAACATCTCCGTGCCGTAGGCAAACCCCACGATCAGGCCGGTGAAGACGATGGTCTTGGCCACGCTTTCCAGCACGTGCAGGGTAATGATCTGCTCATAGTGGAAGATCCGGCGCAGGGGGATCATCAGGGTGAGCACCATGGCCAAACCCGAGTGGATGGCGCCGGCCACGAAGTAGGGGGCGAAAATGGTGGTGTGCCAGCCGGGAATCACTGCCAGGGCGAAATCCCATGAAACCACGCTGTGCACCGAGATCACCAGCGGCGTGGCCAGCGCGGCGAAGAAGAGATAGCCGCGGGCGTAATGGCGCCACTGCTCGTGCTCGCCGGTCCAGCCCATGGAGAGCACGGTGAAGATCTTGCGCCGCACGCCGCGGGCGCGGTCGCGCACCGTGGCCAGATCGGGCAGCAAACCGGTGTACCAGAACAGGGAACTGACGATCAGATAGGTGCTGATGGCCACCACGTCGAACATCAGGGGCGACTGGAAGTTGGGCCACAAGGTGCGCTGGTTGGGCAGGGGAAGCATGTAGTAGACCATCCAGACCCGACCCAGGTGGATGAAGGGGTAGAGGCCGGCCACGCAAACGGCGAAAACGGTCATGGTCTCGGCGGCCCGGGCGATGGGATTGCGCCACCCGGCCCGGAACAGATACAAAATGGCGGAAATTAAAGTGCCCGAGTGGGCGATCCCCACCCAGAAGACGAAATTGATCAGGTAGGTGCCCCAGTGCACCGGGTTGTTCTGCCCGCCGACGCCGATGCCCACCAGAATCTGATAGCCCCAGCAGGCGGCCCCCACCAGCACGCCGGCGAACAGCAGCGCGATCACCATCCAGTAGGTGCGATCCGGCGGCCGCAAGGTATCCAGCACGGTGTTGTCGATGGATCGATAGGTCAGCGCCACGGGTACCCTTTCCGCATAGCGATCAATTTCAAAAACCCGTCAATCAAACAAGTTCCTCAACCAACGCTTCCCGAATCAAAATCAAAGCGCTTGCACCACTTTCTTCAGATAAATCACCGCCGGCTTGGTGTTCAAATACCCCATCACCTGATAGGCCCGCGGGCTGTCCACCATTTTGCGCACCGTGCTCTCCGGGTCCATCAAATTGCCGAACCAGAGGGCCTGCGTGGGGCAGGTCTGCACGCAGGCCGGCACCACCTCGCCGTCGCGGATCTCGCGCTTTTCGTTCTTGGCCCGGGTGCGGGCCGTCTTGATCCGCTGCACGCAAAAGGAACACTTCTCCATCACTCCCGCGCTGCGCACCGTCACATCGGGGTTGAGCTGCAGGTTCAGCGGCTCGGGGAACGGCCAGGTGAACCAGTTGAACCGCCGCACCTTGTAGGGGCAGTTCTGGCCGCAGTAGCGGGTGCCGATGCAGCGGTTGTAGATCTGGTTGTTGAGACCTTCCACCGAGTGGTGCGGGGCGTAGACCGGGCAGACCGACTCGCAGGGGGCGTTGTCGCAGTGCTGGCAAAGCATGGGCAGGAAGATCAACCGGGTCGGATCCTGTTCGTCCTGGTAGCGCTCGATGCGGATCCAGGCCATCTCCCGCCCGGCGATCACCTGCTCCTCGCCCACGACACCCACGCTGTTCTCCGCATAACAGGCCGCCACGCAGGCGCTGCAGCCGACACAGCGGTCCAGATCGACCACCATGGCCCAACGATAGGTGTGGTGGTCGTGGGGCGGGTAGAAATCGCGCTTGGGATCGTATCCTTCGGGCAGGGGCAGGGTCAGCGGGAAGCTGTCCATGTCCAGGTATTTGCTTTTCGGCGGCGGTATGTCCGCCCTTTCCAGCGGAACGCTCACGGCGATTTTGCGGCCGTGCTGGAAGCGGCTGCCCGACACCGATGCCAGCGCCTTGCCGGGCCCCGCCGCCGTGAGACGCACGATGGGCGCGGCCCCGTCGGGCGCTCCCGACAAGGGGTCGCGCCCGTCGCCCAACAGGGCGATGGGGTTGACCCCCTGGCCCCGGGCGTAACGGCCCATGTGGGTGTGCCCCTGCCCCGCGGGCACCACGACGCCGACCGGAGAAACCCCCGGATGGCTGTAGGCGTGCACCTGCACTTGCCCCCCATCGGTGGCGATGGCGATCCGGTCCCCTTCCCTGGCACCCAAATCGGACAGGGTGCGGGGGTGGACCATGGCCACCGTCTGCCAGGCCACCTGGCACACGGGATCGGGAATCTCCGGCATCCAGGGCCGATCGGCCGTGCGCCCGTCCAGAAAGCGCAGGGAAGGCGCCACCAGCAGCACCGGGTCTTGTGCCGGCGCCGGCAACCGGTCCAGTGAGCGCCGCAGCCGGTCCACGGCTTGGCGGTCCACCCGCGGCGCATCGGCGAGCGAGGCCTCGATGTCGAAGCGCCCCCCTTGTTGCAGAATGGCAAGCCAGGCCGCTTCGGTATCGGCCGCCGCCGCTGCCTGCACCGTCCGGGCCGTCAATTGGCGGTATTCGGTGGCCGGTCGTTCCTCGATGGGCAACAGGTCCAGCCACAGGTCTCCCAAACCCGGCGCGGCGCTGATGCGCCCCATGGTGGGTTGCAAGGTGGTGATGGTGCGGCTGGTGGCCTCGTAGGCGTCCCAGGTTTCCAGGGCGTTTTGCACCGGCACCACCAGATCGGCACGGGCCGCCGTCTCGTCCATCGTGTTGCCGAAGACCACCGTGAACCGGTCGCCATGCGCCAGAAGGTCGCCCAGGCGATCGCCGCCCGGCAAAGCGAAAACCGGGTTGACGTTGTTGAGCAGCACCAGCGCTGTATCGTTATCGGCCATGGCCTCGAAGGCGTTCAGCACCGTGTCGCGGCGGTCGGCCACCTCCACCCGGTAACGGTCGCCGCGATCGATCAAGGAGAGCGCGGGATCCAATACCAGATTGAGAAAGAGCGCCGCCATCTCGGCCGCGGCAGCCGAGGCACCCCAAACGCCGGCGCCCGTGCCCAGCACCAACGGGCGTTCGGCAGCCAGCAAGCGATCCGCGACCGCCGCCAATGCTTCTTCGGGCACGCCCGTCAGCCGCGCCACCGCATCCGGCGTGTAATCCGCGGCCAGCGCGGCCAAATCCCCGCGCCACGCCACACGGCCGGTGTCCGCGGCCAGCACCATGCGCAGCAAGCCCATGATCACCGCCGCCTCGCCGCCCGGACGGCACCCGACCCAGCGGTCCGCGTTGGCGCCGGTGAGCGACTGGAAGGGACTCACCTCGATGAAAAACCCCTTGCGCCCTTCCCGCCAACGGTGCATCTCCTTGAACTTGCGCGCATACGCCACCGGCGACAGCCATGTCTCCAGGAAATCGGCCCCGAAGCCCAGCAGCAGATCGGCCCGCTCCATGTGCAACACCGGCAGCATGGGCGCTCCCAGGACCTGCGCATAGGCGAATTTGAGCGCCTCGTAGGCCCGGGGCTCGAACACCAGCGGCGACCCGGCGCCGTAGTGGGCCAGCACTGTTTCGAACAGCGCCATCTGGGTGCGCCCCACCGTTTCCGTGACCATGGCGATCCGTCCGGGGCCTGTGGCGGCGGCAGCCGTCATCTTCTCCCGGAGCAGAGATGCGGCCTGCGCAAAAGAGATCTCCCGCCAATCGTTGCCGTCGCGGAGCCGGGGCCGGTGCAGCCGATCAGGGTGGTAAAGCCCCTGCAACGCCGCCTGGCCGCGCATGCACAGCGCCCTGCGATTGACCGGGTGCAGCGGATTGCCCTCCAGCTTGATCACCCGCCCCTCCCGGTTGGCCGCCAGTACGCCGCAGCCGGCCGGGCACTCGCGGCAGGCGGTGGCATAGAGCGTCGCCTGTCCGGTGACCATGTCCTCGTTGGCGCGGACCATGGCATGGAGGCGGTCCTCACCCTTGGCGGAACAACCGACGGCGAAAGCGGCGGTGCCGATGGATGACAGCTTCAGGAAGGTTCTACGGTGCATGGCCGACACTCGTTCCGGTGGTCTTCCCTTTGCCGGTGATGCGATATGCCGCATCCGGCGCCCCATCCGGCAACCGCCGGACGGGTTGTGGTGGCTGAAAATGCGCAGCAGGCATCGACGTTCGTGAAGAACCGCCCGCTGCAAAAACGATCCACGAGGCTAATGTTGCGTGGAAAAAGATGTTATCTGAAAATAGCAAAGAGACTTTCGAATTGTCAATCGCGGATCCAAGGTGCGGTTCCAAGGTGGCGATCCTTCCCGGCGGCATTCCGCAACCGGGAGGCGTCCGCAAGGCTGTCGCTCCCGCGCCGTCCGTCCGGATCACCAATCGGCCGGGCGGCCGCGGGTGTCGATGTGCACCACGCCGGCGGCGGAGGCGCCGATGCCGCCGACAAAGCGCGGGTCGCTGTCGCGGAGATGCGCCGCCACCCGGCGCCAGATCTCCGGGGTGCCCGTTCGGCATACGAAATCGATGGCATCGAAATGCAAATGGCGGCTGTCGGCCGCACCGCCCACGCAGCGGTTGTACGCCGGCGACCGGTAACAGGAAGTGATCCGGATCGGAGCGCCCAGCTCCGCGCGGATGGCATCGACCATCAAGGCCGTGTGGATGATGTTCCGCCACAGGTGGGGCGGCGGATAGGTGTTCAAGCCGCGGCAACGTCCCGACTGATGCGCCTTGCCCATGAAAAGAAATTCGTCAGCGGTGAAATGGCGCAACCGCAGCCCGTCGATGAACTGCACGAAGTCGGACAGATGGGGCCATTGCGCCTCGTTGGCGATCAATGCCAGGGGTGGCCCGGTGTTCTCCACGAAGGCCCTGGAGAAGGTGCCGGCGGGAATACCGGGCGCCTCCTCGACATCGGCCGCCTCCGGCTCCGTCAACGCTCCGATCGCCCCCTGGACATCGTCCAGGCCGAGCAACGCCTCCACCGTGGGTTGTCCGGGCGCTTCCAGGGCGGCCAGCTCGATGGCGTCGCCGGCCTCCACCCGATCCTGCGGCACACTGCTGACCGCCGGCCCGACAAAGGCCGCGATGCCATCGGCCAGGGCGCGGGCGATCCGGTCGCGGTAGGTGGGGTCCTGCAACCGGCGTTCCTCGTCGGCCCGATCCAGGAAACTCACCTCTACCAGGCACCCGGCCGTGGCCGGATCATGACGATCCGGGCGCAGCACCCCCAGGGACATGGGTTTGATCCGCGACGGGCTGTAGGCGCGGTTGCGGTCGGTCAAACCGGTGGCCCCAAGAACTGCGTCCTGCACCGCCAGGCTGAGCGCCGCTGAACGGGGCGAGTGGTGCGTGTGCACCAGGGTCTCCGTGCCTTGGGCGTTGTGCCCGCTGGAGGCGTTCAAATGGATCGAAACGAATGCATCGGCACGAAACCCCTTGGCCGCCGCCGCCCTTTCGCGCAACCGCAAATTGACATCCGCCGCGCGGGTCAACCGCACATCGTGGCCCGCCGCCTGCAACAGATCGCCGCAACGCTGCCCCAGGTCCAGCGCCAGGTGCTTCTCCAAAGTACCGGCCGGCCCCACCGCGTTGTTCCACGACGAATCACCGGCAATCGTCCGGTCGCCGCCATGACCGGGATCCAATACCACTCGCGCCATCTTCGCCTCCTGTCTCCCCCCGGGATGTTCGCGGTTTGCACCGCGAATGAAAAGGCGAGCAACAAGGAATCGGTGAAAAGGTCGTCAGCGCAATAACCGCGCCTTTGCACATGGCCATGCACATCTACTGCGTCAAGGCACACTCGAATCGCTGTTCGTTCACCTCGGTGCCCCACTGAATGCCCCTGTGCTGCTCAACAAGGTTGAAACCCCATTTCTCGTAAAGATGCCTGGCGGGACCGAGCCCCTCGAAGGTCCAGAGGTAAACTTTCTTGTACCCCTTGCCGCGGCAAAAACGCAAGGCGCTGTCCATGAGCCGGTTACCCCAGCCCTTGCCCCGAAGGGCATCCGACATGATGAACCACCGCAGGTGCGCGCCTTCGCCGTCGGCATGAATGCCGTCGATGGCGAGAGCCCCTTCGATGCGACCGTCCGCCGCAATGGTCCAGAAACCGTCCCGGCCCGCATCATAACGTTGCAGAAATGCCGCCAGCTCGGTCGCGACCTTTGCTTCGAAGAAAAGACCGAATCCCCAATGCGCATGGTAATAGCCGCCGTGAAGCTCGGCAACCCGTCCGAGGGAACCCGGCACATAACCATCGTTGATCTCGATCCGCGCCATGCAATACCTCCGCGCAACAGCTCCGCACGTTAGGAGGGGTTGCGAATTGCTCCATGCTTCGGTGTGTACGTAAACCGCAGTTCGGTAATGGCGTTACCCATAAATTTAGCATCGAACGAAGCGTTTGTGCAAATAAAAGCATTTTCAGCGTTTGCACCCTGCGGGACAGCGACAGGGCGGAATGCGCCCCCTGTTTCTTCCGGGTATCGGGCGCGATTGACGGCTTTGTCTCGCCCGGGAGAAACAGGGAACCACACCCGATCGCCCCCCTCCGCAGGTGCGGCTGTCAGGGAGCGGTTGCAGCCGCCAGAACAGCATTGAGATCGGCCTGTTTGCCGGCAGCCGGGTTGCGATGCTGAAACAGCAACTGTTGTCCAGGGCCCAGGACAAACAAGCCGCCTTGCTGCCACAGGTCACCGGCGCTGCCGCCCTGGCGGAAGCCTCGGGTCATGGCCTTGAGCCCGCGCCCCACGGATGCCGGCCCCAGCGTTTTCCAAAATCCCCGTTCCAGCCCGAAGGCTTTGTACACCGACAAGGAGGGATCGACGTACATCTCCCCCGGGAATTTGAATTTTGCCATGAACTCCCGGGCCTGCTCCGGCGTGCCGCTACCGATGGCCGCCAGGGCCACCCCGGCCTCATCGAGTTCGGCCACGATTTCGGTCAGGTCAGCCACCTGCTGACGG
Source organism: Desulfatitalea alkaliphila (assembly GCF_022968795.1). Classification (GTDB taxonomy): domain Bacteria; phylum Desulfobacterota; class Desulfobacteria; order Desulfobacterales; family Desulfosarcinaceae; genus Desulfatitalea; species Desulfatitalea alkaliphila. The sequence goes on along the minus strand of NZ_JALJRB010000022.1, from coordinate 48,565 downwards.
GCGAACATTCACCCATAATGTCGCAGGAATACCAGCACCACCCGACGCTCTTCCCAGAGGGAAGCGACGGCCAAAGCCTCATTGTCCAAGTTGTTCACCGTCAGGTCCGCGGTCATCGGGCCCAACACCTCAGTGGCATTGTCTTGCATGGCTCCTCCCCCATTAGCGATACATCCGGTCAACAGCACCATCCACATCAGTAAAACCGAAACACTTATGATGATGGAAATTTTCATTCCACGATGCTCCTTGTAATTACGGTACGGTTGGACGATGATTTGCCGCTGCGCATCAGAATTGGCGGCTGTGCTTGAGATAGCGGTGAATGCTGAACGCGACATAAGACAACAGGATGGTGCTTGCGGGCGCAAAGGAGCACAGGGTTCTGTAACCGAGCATGGACACGTCGATGGCCCCGCCGATGGGCAGCAGGGTCAAACCCGCGCAAACAGCCATCAACATTGACATGCGGTGAAGCTTCTTCCTTCTTGTCGCCGGCATTTTCAACCTCCTTAAGATCTGTTGCGCTTGTGCAGCCAAAAATAGAACCCGGAATCGCTTCCGTTTCCTCGGTATTGAATCTCTCCTTGGTGCAACGCCATGATTTTGCGCGCAATGGCCAATCCCAATCCGGCTCGGCCGCTTTCACTGTTGCGCGCAGGATCGACCCGGTAGAGCGGCTCGAAAATCCGTTCCCGGTGTTCAGCGGAAACCCCGGGCCCGGTGTCGGTGACAAAAAAGCAGATTTGCTCCCCCTCCTGCCGTGCGCCCACGGTGATGCGGCCACCGTCCGGGGTGTGATCAAAGGCATTGTCCAAAAGGTTGCAGAAAACCTGGCTCAGCAGATCGAAATCCCCCTGCACGTCCGGTGTTTGTCCATCGACGGCCAAAGCGAGCGTCACCTGACGCGCACCGGCCATGGGGTGGTACAGGGCGCACGCATGGCGGGCCAGGGCGGCGGGTGAGACCGGCCCGGCAGAGAGCGCAAATCCCGGCAGATGCATGCGGGAGTAGGCCGCCATGCGGACCACCAAGCGATCCAGGGCTTCGACCTCCGTTTCAATGACCTGCAGAAAGCGCGCGGCCTTATCGCCGGTGGATGCACCGTGCAACAGCTCGGTGCCCAACCGGATCCGGGCCAGCGGCGAGCGCAGCTCGTGGGACATGTCCGCAAGCAATTGCCTGCCGGAACGCATCATTTCATCCACCGAAAGGCTCATTTTCCGAAAAACGGCGAACAGGCGGCCGATTTCATCCTTGCGTCGGGAAGGCGGCGCTTGCTCGAAATCGCCGGCCGCGATTTTTTCCAGGCTACCGGTCAACCGGGAAAGCGGGCGTGTGATGCTTCTGGAAAGCGGATAAACCGCCGCGACCAACAAACAGCCGATGACCAGCAGCCCGCCCATGAAGGCAAGGTGGTGCCGGTCGCCGGACAACACTCGGCCGGCATACAGGTAAACCGGCGCTGCGCCGTCATTGTTCACGGGCCGGACATATAGGATCGCCCGGCCGAAATGACCGCTTTGCACAAAACGTCCCTTTTCCCGGACATCGGCCATCCAGTCCGAGACCGGAAGCAAAGATCCATCCGCCAGTCCATTGGACAGGACCAGGGGCTCACCATCCTCATTCAAAAGCGCCGTCTGCACGCCCAGTTCCTTGGAAATGATTGCCAGTAAAGGGGCACATTCATCTGCCGCCTGCCCGCCGTCCAGGCGGGATTGCACCAATGCGGCAATGAAATCGGTCTGGCCTTGGAGCATGGCATGGACGTCCCGGGCCACGGTCCGCCCCACGGTCACATAGAACCACAGGACCACGGCGATCATGCCGATGCCGATGAGCATCAGAAAGTTGAGCGCAATCCGGGTATACAATTTGTTGGTCATCGATAATCCCTTTTTGGGCGCCGAATTCAGATTTTACCCCCCTGAGCTGCAAACGCTTCCGGGGGGGCAGGCACAGCTATACCAGACCGGCGCCCGGAGAATGTGTCCGGAAATGTAAAGAAACGAAACAAATGTTACAGGGGGATATGCGGACCGAGCCATGGCCCGAACATTTCTTAATAAAATCAGGCGGGAAAAGTTATCCGACCCATTTGTATCCCTTGCCCCGGACGGTCAGTATGTAGCGGGGCCGGGCGGGATCGTCCTCGATTTTTTTGCGGATACGGCTGATATGTACATCGATGGAGCGGTCAAACACCTCATAGTTGCGTCCGCTCACGGCGTTTAACAGCCCCTCCCGGTCAACCGGGGTACCGGCCCGTGCCGCTAACGCCGCCAAAAGATCCATTTCCAAACCGGTCACGTCCATTTCCCGACCGGATTTGTGCAGTCGCCGGCCGGCAAAATCAATTTCCACATCCCCGACAACGATCCTGTCGGCATGTGCCGCCGTGCCTTCGGATACCGCCGCCCGACGCAGGATCGCCTTGATGCGGGCGATCAGCTCGCGGGGATTAAACGGCTTGTGCATATAATCATCCGCCCCCAGTTCCAGGCCGATGATCCGATCGGCTGCTTCCTCCCGGGCCGTGAGCATGATCACCGGCGTGCGGGAAACGGCCCGGATCTGTTTCAGGGTTTCAAAACCATCCATGTCCGGCAGCATGATGTCAAGCACGATGATATCGATGGCGCCTCGGCTGCTTAGTGCCGCCACCCCTTCCCGGCCGGTCAGCGCCGCCGTCACGGCTAAATGGTTGTCGCGGAAATATTCGCCCAAAAGGGACTGAAGGGTTTTATCATCATCTATCACCAAAACGTGCGTAGTCACATCAGCCCCCACTTCCGGCCATTTCACGAATCTGCATCCAACGCCTGCCGGATGGTGCGGGCCAGGTCCGCATAGAGAACAGGTTTCATGAGCACGGCGCTGACGCCGATGGCCTCCATTGCCCGGGCGTTGATCCAGCCACTGAATCCGCTGCATACAATTATGGGAATATCCGGCCGGATCGCTTTGATCTGTCGTGCCATGACATCCCCGGTCATCTTCGGCATGGTCATGTCGGTCCGGAAGACACAAACCGGTGCATGCTCCAGGCAATATTCGGCCAGCCTGTGTGTCCGGCATCCTTCGCTTCCGTGATTCCCATCGTCACTCGCCATACAGCGCCCCGCCGATTCAAAACCGGTTTCCCTTTCACACCCCAGGTAAAAGAGCCTTCACCCGGCATAAAAGAACCATCATTTTCGCGCAAACCCTGAGATTCAAAATTTTCGCGAAGCCTCGGTTAAAAGGGTCTGCCCCGTCTCACTGAACCAACAATCAAGAAACACCTGGATGGAAGCCTCCCGGTGCTTTTCGTATCTCGCCCTGATCCGTTCCACCTTGCTTGCCTTGATGGCGGCAAACGCCTGGCTCGGGTGGCTCAATAGGCCGGCAATCTTCTCAATGGCCTGGTGTTCAATGTCATCCGTCGGGAAAAGGTCATCGATCAGATCAAGACTGATCGGATTGGTGGCGCCATTGGCCATCCGCAGGATGGCGATCTTTTCATGGTAGGATTTAACCACGATGGACATGGGCGTTCCTCCGGCGGTGATGCGAAGTCTGAAGTGTGGAATCGGCGCACAGGCAATGCCCCTGGCATTGAACCGCAACAGCCTGTCCAAAGGATGCCAGTATGTCGAATCGTCTCGCCATTTGCGCCAATGCGTATTTCATTCGATCAGGTGTTTCGACCGCAACAAGTTTTCAACCGCCTCTCCATTCTCAACCGTGAAACCGATATTCACCCACTGACTTTTCAATCTTGCGATGAATATTCGATCTCTCTTTGAACGATCAGTGTCTTTCGGAAACCAGACCTTGAAGTTGCCAGTCCCATGAATGCGCCATTTCCCATTGTTCAGGGTAGGTTCCAAGACGGTGATACATTGGATATCACCTATTTTCACCTGCTTCATCTTCCCAGTGGGAAAGTAGTAGTTGTAAAGAAAGATATCTTCTTCCGTGATTGCGATCAGTTTGTCTGAATAAAGTAAATCAGCGTCCATGAAAGTCATGATACTTGCCCGAAACAAAAAGCGTTATAAGGATGCGCGCCGGTATTCTCCATGTACTATCTTCCACTGATCTTGTCATATCCGGATATATACTAGAATCGCAGCATCATGGCAATTGATATGCGGCTGGTGGCTTGCAACTGGGCAGACGATCAGCGACCATCGTCCACCACGATACAGTCGCGCCCCGCCGCTTTGGCCCGGTACAACGCCTCGTCGGCCATTTGGATGAAGGCATGGGGCGTCAACCCGGCCCGGTAGCCGGCGATGCCCACACTCAGGGTCGCCGAAAAACTTTCGCCGTCGGACGTCGCGAACACCTGTGCCCCGAAGGAGAGCCGGATCCTTTCCGCCACATTGCCGGCGCCGGCCACATCCGTGTGCAGCATCAAAACGCCGAACTCCTCGCCGCCGATCCGGCATGGGAAATCGGATGTTCTCACCCGCCGGCGGATGATCGCACCCAGCACCCGGAGCACCTCATCCCCCGCAAGATGGCCATGGCGGTCATTGACCCCCTTGAAATGATCGATATCCATAAACACCAGGCAGAGCGAATCGCCGGTCCCCTGGGCGAACTCCGTGGCGTGCTGCAGCATGTCGTCGAAGTGACGGCGGTTGAACAGGCCCGTCAGTTCATCGGTGATGCTGATCCTGGACAGCTCCTTTTCCCTCTCCTGCAAGGTTCTGTGCTGGCTTTGCAAGCGACTGAAACGGTCGGCCAAAGCAAAGGAGAAGAGCACCGATTCCAAGGCGGCCGCCACCAGGACGCTGTAGACGGTGTAGATGCTGTGCTCGATCACCCCGAAGCCGCGCAGGGCGAATATCAATACGCTGACCAGCAGAACGCTGACCGCCAGCAGATAATACCGGGATATCCAGTGCCCGTTGCGGTAGCTCACGGCCACGGTGGCGAACAGCAGAAAGGGCAGCAGCACCCCCCCCGCGTAAGCCAGCAAATTGGCCTGGTAGACCTTCGCCCCGAGCGCGAAGAGCGCGCCGAACAAGCAACCCGCCCAAACCACCCGGTACAGCATCTTGAGGCCCGGCGCCGTGCGGGGAACGGCGAGAAACGACCAGGAGAACATCAGATAGCTGGCCATGGCCAAAAAACAGAGCAGCACCACGTGCGCGGTCAAAAAATCGGCCGCCGGAACACTGATCAGCTTGAACACCCCGATGATGGCCCCCTGGTAGGTCATCATGGCGATCAGATAGAAGACGTACCAGAGATAGTTGGCATTCCTGAGCATCACGAAGAGGATCAGGTTGTAGAACACCATGGCGCCCATGACGCCGAAAACGAAGGCCAGGAACAAGACGGTGCGCAGCTTGAGCGGTTCGAAGCGTGCGCTGTCCGTCAACACCATTTGAAAGTTGCTGGTGAAGGGCCCCTGGATGCGGACGTAAGCATCCCGGTCCGGGGCGACATCGGCCGGCAGATTGAACAGCGGGAACACGAACCCCGTATCATCGCGCGCCGGACCCTGATCGATACCGCCCTTGAGCACCGTCCAGGCATCGGGATCGGCCCCGGCTATCGGCAAATAGACACGAATGTCGCCGAAAGAGGCATAGGTCAGCGCGAGCAGCAGGTCCTTGCCCTCGATGGGCGCTTCGGGCCAAACGTCCACGATCCGGAACCGGATCCAGTTGGCGTTGCGGGATAGGCCGAAACCGAAATGCCGCGCATCGTTGGCGCTGAATTGATCCCGAAAGGCGGCGGACGCAATTTCATCGAAGGAGCGGGACCCTGTGGCGTCCACATAAACTTGGGCCCGAGGCCCCACATGCACCGTCCGGTCGCCACCTTCCGCGCCCTGGAACGCCCCGGCCGCCGTGATGGCGACGCCCCAGGCCGCCACTAAAAGGCCTATCCGCCGGCCCCACCTGTTCACCGTTCACCCCCTGCCCAGGCTACCGGGCTGCGCTGTATACCCACCAAGAAACGGTTACAATTCTAATACCGCCGAACGCACGAACTGACCGAACCGCCGCGCGGGTGTCGTCGCCATCGCCTGATGCCACGCATTTCCCTGATCGCGCCGTCACGACAGCAGCTGCAGCACCGCGAAAAAATGGCAAATGCTGCCGGCCAGAACAAACAGGTGCCAAACGGCATGGCTGAATCTCAGTTGACGGGAGACGTAGAACACGATGCCGAAGGAATAAGCAAGCCCGCCGGCCACGAGGAAAAGCAGACTGGTGCCGTTCAAGCTTTTGATCAAAGGTTGTACCGCGATGACAATCACCCAACCCATGGCGACATACATCACGGTGGAAAGCCTACCCAGCCGGTGGAACCAGAAGATCTTGAGCACAATGCCCGACAAGGCGATGCTCCACACCAGCCCAAAAATCGTCCAGCCCCATGGACCGCGCATGGCCGTCAAGGTGATGGGTGTGTAGGTGCCGGCAATCAGCAGGAAAATGGAAGCGTGGTCCACCACCCGGAACGTTTCCTTGCAGTGTCCCCTGGGCAGGCTGTGATAAAGGGTGGAGGAAAAATAGAGCAAAACCAGTGTGGCACCGTAAATACTGAAGCTGGTAATGTGCCAGGCGTTGCCGTGATTACCGGCCAGAATGACCAAGTTGATCAACCCCGCGATGGCCAGCCCGAAACCCGCACCGTGCACCAAGGTATTGACGCTCTCTTCCACGGGTGTCTGTTCCCGTCGTTCCTTCATCGCCCCACCATGCCTTCGAAATCAATGTTGCCGCTCGCAAATAGCGCTCAATAACAGGCGCCTGGATTTTCGGCGCGCACCGGAATCCTTTTGATATGTTTTTGCGACGGCGTCAAGTGCGGGGACGGTGTCACGGTGTCCTGCAAACCGCCGACCGGCAGACCCCGCACCCGTGCATCCCTGCATCCTGGAGGCCCCCTGCTGTCCACGATGAACCGCACGCCGGTGGTGCCGGCTGCCGGCTGCCGCACCTGCTCGATTAAAGAACACCTATTGGGCTTTGGCGGGCGGGTCATCCCCGAATGCCCACAGAAAATCGCTGATGGCGAACCGCACCTTGAGCTCCTGATTGGCCGCCTTGGCCGCACCGCTGATCCCCGCCCAGCATCCGGGGCAGTTGACGCCGACTGCGCGCATCCCGGTGGCCAGGATCTCGTCCAGCTTCTTTTGGCCCTGGATGCCGACCAGGCTTTGGTCGTAATTGTTGCGAATGCCGCAGGCAAACCCGCAGCATAACGCATTTTCATGATGATCGGCCAACTCCACGGTCTTCATGCCCGCCGCCTGGTAAAGGCCGCGGATCGCGGTGTAAAACCCGCTGCCCAACTCGCTACCGTAGCAGGAATCAGAAATGGCGATCTCTTTATCGAACCGGCGTGCCATGGCCAATTCACCTGCCGACAGTTTTTCCCACAACCATTCATACAGGGAGATCACCGCGAAAGGCAGTTGAACACCGTGATCCTTGGGCCAGACGTTGCCCAGGTAGTTGCTGCACGACCCACAATAGCACACCAGCCGTTCACACTCGAGCCGTTCGAGCGTGCGCTGCGTGCGCCCCACCAGTTCGCTGAAATAGTCGTAATCGCCGAACCGGTGGGGAATTTCGCCGCAGCAGGCTTCGCGAGGCCCGAACTTGGGCAGCGTCGCCAGGGTTTTGGAATGTTCCAGACGCTGGGGGATGGTGCGACCGAAACAGCCGATGAACAGCACCTCCTTGGCACGCGGCGGCACGGCCGACCAACGGTCCAGAATGGCCTGGTCTTCGGACGGGGCGGCCTTGTATTGGTCGAAAAAGTAGCCCGATTCGCCCTTGCCGGTCATCATGTAATCCAAAGCCTTGGGCCGCGGCCGGCCGCTTTGGCGGTTTTCTGCAGTCATGCGCTCCATAATCAGGTTGTAGGGCCGCAAGCCCTGTGGGCAGAAGCTGTTGCAACTGTAACAGAAGGTGCACTCGTCGAGGACCCGTTGAGGCCGCTCGCCATCGAGCAGACGCCCCATCTCCAGTTTGGACTCCGCCTTGCCCATTTTCATCACCGGGCAGCGCTGGAGGCACACCCCGCAATTGACGCAGCCGCGGTCGTCGCGACCCTCCGGGACAAATCCATCGATATAACTCTTAGCCACCATCGTTCCACTCCTATCCTTAATATGTTTTCCTTGCCATGATTAGAATTCGACGATTCCAACGGAAAAGGAACCTATTCAAGAAGCACATCGGCCGACGGCCGACCGAACACCAATAAAACTTTGTGGTTATGCACGAAGCTCAAGTGAGATAAGAAGCGGGTATAAGCAGTATCGAAATCGGGATCGGGATCGAAATCGATTCAGATCCGTTTTGCGCCTCGTTTCGCTTCGATTTCGATCGTGGCGCGACGATAGCGATTTCGATTTCCAATGGGATGAGCCCCAACTTTGGATTTGTGCATCACGCAATTCATATACCACCTGCCCGATGACCCTGCCAAGACCGTATTGGCTTTTTTAAGAGATTTAAAATGGTTGCCGCCGCCGCCATCCTATTGGCAATGAAAATCTGTCCGGCTGCGCTAATGGAACCTTGTCGCACCCTTCGTTGGGGCTTCGAATTTCCGTCGCCGATCATTCATCCTCCTAAAGATAGCCTCAAGAACGGCCGATAATTGCTCAAACGGTTTCCGCGACGGCCCAAAATCGTCGGGACAATCAAGCATCTGTGTTCAACAATTACCGCCATTTGATAGAGGCTGCCATGCTGTTACGAGTGCCATCACCCCTGATCCCTACTACTCTCGCAATCTTGTTGATCAACCTGATCCTTATCGGATGTACCGGTTCCAGCCATAGGGCAAATGGGCTGGGAAAGACGACAACGGTACAGAACGATGTCGTATCCATATGAATGGGAACCACGCCTTTACCGCCGGATGATTTTCGATAACCTGCAATACTACCTATCTTATGGAAACCAGGCAGATCTGCGCCGCGCGCGCTACTGGTGTGACAGATGGTCTGAAAATGATTTTGAAGTGCTTTCGACAACAGATGGATATGTAGGAACAGCGTATTATGTTGAAGTTCTGGCCGAAGCTGTTGTCGCATTGGGATGTTGGGCCTCTGAGAATTCGCTTAAAGCCTACGTACTTGAAAAAGTTTACACTGATTTCGGCCATCGCGTGAGCGGTGAATCTTTTCCCTCGGCCCTGGATTAGCGATGAACAACGCAGGGTCCAGCGGGGGGGCGGCACCCGTCCCCGCTCACCTTGATACATGGTTTCCTGCTGCGTCAAGAGGTACGCTTATTAACCTGCTGCCTTATCGCCGGTGTAGTTTATCTGCCAATGAATACCGAATTTGTCGATGCACGCGCCGTACTTCTCCGCCCAGAACATTTCATTCAGAGGCATCACAACCCTTCCGCCCTCGGATAGCTTGCCGAAAAGCCTTTCAGCTTCGGTAACACTGTCGGCCTCAAGCGTGATCTGGACATTGTTGCCGACGATCAGCTTCTCCGGCATGTTTGAGGTGATGTCCGTTCCCATCAACGTGGCTTGTTCCGTCATTGGCAGGGAAACGTGCCCGACGAGATCCTTCTCATCCTCTTTTAACGGCGGCATATCCTCCATGCCTGCCATCGGCGGAAAATCTCTAAAGCGCATGACGCCGCCCATAAATTCGCCGCCGAAGATGGATTTATAGAAATTAAAGGCCTCTTCGGTATTGCCCTCGAAATTGAGATATATATTGACTGCTTTCATGATCGTTTCTCCTTGCAAATGCCGCCGGCCATTGACTTCCCGCCCTTCCCTACCGGGCAAACGAACTCACACTTTCTACAATATTTAATCACAGTTTGATCGGCGTGGCTGCTTTGTGAGCTGTCGGCCACATCCTTTTCCATTCTGACATTGCACAAATCTCTATTGTAGGTGCCATCCCGTCCCGGCAAAGAACCCGAAAAATCGATCGAATCGAAAATTGCGGCTTTTTGACCCATGGCCTTTTCAGGACATACCTTTCTGCAATACACCTTACATTCGGCACAGGGATCAAAGGCGATTGGACCGGTCGGCGGTATCTCGGCATCCAGAAACAGCGCCCTGAGTCTGATTCTGGGACCGTTCGACGGCGTTATCAGCATATTGTTCCTGCCGATACACCCCAACCCGGCAAGCACCGCTGCATCCTTGAGAAAAACACCCCCTTTTTCAACATAGTAATGCAGTTTTTGGGTTTTCACTTGCAGGCTGTCCTCGATCAGCCGGCTGGTTCGCTTGATGATATCCATCAGGATGCGGTTGCCCGGTGTACCTCTGCCGTCCCACCAATCAAGCTCCGGCTTATCTTGCGGATGCGAAAGACCGATCACGAGCACGGATCGAACGGTATCCGGCCAGGTGAACAAAGGATCCTTTGGCAAAGCGTCCTCTTTTACAGTACCGACGCCTGAATAATCGCCCATTTTTTGATATATCGTGTGCGACGCCGACACTTTAAGGGCGTCCATGCTTGCTATGCCGGCAAGCGTCGCCCCGTTTTCCAGGGCGGCCTCAATGATATGCTTTCCGATGGACATTACTTATACGCTCCTTTGTTGAACACGAATTTGGATGCCACTATTTCCAAACCGCCACACCCCCTCGCTGCGAACCGATTTCGAAACCCTGAAGCGGTGCCGAACTTTACGACGGCCATGCTCTATTTGCCATCATAACTTCTTGCCGATGAAAGTTTTCAACGGATAGGCGCCATCGCCAAGAACATACTTTCCGTAGGTATCGTCGAGCGCTTCCTGTTGGAATGACAGGCCCGCATGCGCGAACGTTTTCTCCCATGCTGCTTGTGAAAACAGACCTAGCATATGGCACTCCGTGTGAACGGTCAACTCCCCCTTCACGCGGATGAGGTAAACCAGTGTCGCTTCGTAGGTATCAGGGCGATACCGGTTGATGTAGTTGTTTTCCAGCAAAGTGACATGCAGGCCTTCCCGCTCCCCGGCATAGGCAAAATTATTGTCCTGGAATATTTCCCGTATCTTGCCGACCACGAGCAGGATTCCGTCCGGCTTCAGATGCGCAACGGCGGTTTCAATGGCCATGCGCAGTTCCGGCAACGAAGTCATGTAATCGATGCTGTCGGGGATCACCACGGCATCGTAGGCCACACCCAGCCGCAACGTTCGCATGTCGCCTTCAATGTATTGGATCTCCGGATGCCTGATCCGTGCCTTATCCAGCATGCCCCGGCTGATATCCACACCCGTCACGGCAAAGTGGCGCTTGAAAAAGCTGTCGTATCCGCCCGCCCCACACCCCATGTGCAGCAAAGTACGCACGCCTTGCGTGGCATTGCGCTTGATCCGGTCGACATAGATCGCGACCTCCGCTTCGTAATCCGCAGGATCCGCCAGCAGGTCTTCGGTCCACGCGAGTTCGTTGTATGCAATCCAGGATGACGCCACGGATTCCCCCTTGATGGCTGTGAAGGAAGGGTCGATGAAGCTATTGAAGCTACTGCATCGTGAATCGTATATTCCCGCCTTTCCACCCGATAGAAGAAACAATCGGCAATTCATGTCATTAACCCTTCAATATTGAAACTTTACTTCTTTTTGCAGCCGCCAATATATTCTTATCAAGCGTGGCAATCGGTAACCCTTTTCTCATTGCAAGATCCAAATAGGAAGCATCGTAGCTTGAAAGGTCGTGCTTACGGGCTAATGCAAAAATGTCTTTCATCATTCTTTCAGGTGACTCTTGATCGACAATTATTGGAAGTTCACCAAGCAGGGCAATGAACCGCGTGGTATCCGCCTCACTAATTCGTCTTTTTCGTTCAGCCACTAATAACACATTGGTAACTTCCAGGGGCCAAATGGATGGAACGAACGCGGTGCCGCTTTCAAGTTTATTTAATATTATATCCGTGTATTGACTGTCTTCATCCAAAAAGCACCACGTCATGACCACTGAATTGTCAACAACAAAATCATCGCCCATTTATCGTCTTCCTTCTTCAATCATATCTCGAATGGAAAGCCCTTCAAGGGTGTGCTTATCACGAAATTTTCGTAATTCGGCGATAACCATGCTTGGTTCAGTTTTTCTTAAAGACACCGGTGGCTGCAGAACAGCAACCGGCACACCATGTTTTGTAATGGTTATCCGTTCGCCTTTGATGACACGCTCAAGCAATTTGGGCAAATGCGTTTTGGCTTCATATGCACCGATTGTTTCCATGATAGACCTCCCAAAACGTTTTAGACTAGTTTTAGACCAGTCTATTGCAACGGATTCCACCTGTCAAGTCGTGATTTTTCTTTTATCAGAGCAACTGAATGTGCGGAACACCAAGCTGGGACGTGAAGGGACATCCATAAATTATAGTACAGGGTAGGACCGTGGCCGGCGATCCTGGGGTGAACGAGGAACTTGTACTCGTCGATCAGATCCAGAGCCGGTCCAGCTCGGCCGCGAGCTTGCCGCTACCAAGGAGTACGCCGGATGGGGTTGCGTCCTTAAGCTTCTGCAAACTCGTGCGCAAATCACCGGCGATGTGGTGGCTGTTGGTCCAGGGGAAGTCCGTTCGCGTCGACGACACCACGTACTTCGACTTGGCCTCCAGCTTGACCGCCCACTCGCGCATTGCCGGCGGTGCTTCCTCGTCGCCGCGAGCGACCGCCGGCCAGTAGCTCTCCATCATTTCGTAGGTGACGCGCCCCCACAGCATCGCCCCTCCCTCGTCCAAAAGGCGGGTAAAGAAAGCGTGTGTCTCGTCGTCGGCGATTCCCTCCCGGTGATCGACGCAACCGTTCAGGGTGACGTTGAGACTGAAGGTCAAGAGTCCCATGGCGACCATACTCCGAATTGGGCGTACCGACAGACTGTCAGTTGTCGACGCATACCCCGCAACGGCCAACCGCGGAATTATGCGGCGCGCCCTTTGGATCCGCACCAATGAGATGTCGGCAGCCGCTTTCCGGGATATTAATAATGATAACGTGCTTGCACGAAATCAATTCGTTCGTGCCCGACAACATACACAAGTCGATGTTCTTGGGTGATCCTTCGAGACCAAACGCCTGATCCAAGAAATTTGAGAGGTTCAGGTTTGCCTATACCTTGAAAAGGATCCCGCATAATCGCTTCAATAAGCTGGAACATCCGAAGCGCGGTCTTGCGGTCCGCTTCCACCCAGCACCTTAAATCCTCAATAAATTCTGGCTGGAACACAGATTCCTGTTTTGTGTTGGTTTTTGACATTTTTGAATGCCTACTCAAAACCAACCTCGGTTCGAAGCTTAGCAATCGTTTGTGGGGTGCCCGATTTTTTCCGAACCCTATCTATTGCTGAAAGTAGCCGTTTTGCATTATTGGGTGATCGGAGCAGGTGTGCCGTTTCGAGTATGCCCGCTAACTCGTCAGCTGATATCATCGCGACATCCTCACCACTGCGCCGCTGAATGATAACTACCTCCCGATTATTAGTAACTTGGTCTAATAACGATGCAAGGCTTGCCCGTGCTTGAGTATAAGTAGTTTGAATAACCATCATAACCTCCCGATAATATGTACAGACATACAGTACATATCTCGAGCCCAAATGTCAAGATGGCATCCCACACTGCCAACGACAGGTTTCATGGGGCGCGGCGGCTCTTTGCCGCGATCCCGTGCAAACCTTTGTTAGGTGCTCTTTTCATCCTTCAATCCACCACGTCGAAGGCTGGGCCAGGGGTATTGCGGGACATGAATCGGCGAACTTTGCAGCACACAGTGCAATCTCCGACAACCACATGACATGAAAATGGATACGTCGCGTTTCACCGAGCATGTTGACATAACTGATTTTTGCACTGTGTGATCCGGTCATTGGTAAAGACGCACTGTTTTTTCCAGCTCTATATTCGTGAACGTAGCTTGACCGCACCTCTTCGTAGAACAAGCTTGCGTAGCTATTCTTTCTTATCTGCTTTAAACTCAGTGAAGGACATAATTGCACAAGATCACTTTCCGCCTTGTCAAATTCGTGACCTATCACCAACGAGTTGCATACATCCAAATATTTTCTTCCCACTGCGTTAGCTTCAGCGATAGCACCGTTCGTTTTGAGAAATTCAATCAGCATTGGGACGCTGATGGTCGCCGGGGACGGACTGACAGGTGTGCGATCTGTGAGCAGTTGCCGGTATGTCTGCAATGGAAATGAATCTCCATTGCCGCGGGCGGAGTGGGCTATCGATGGGGGCAAACTGATTGAATTGCCGCGCGGCTGGCGTTGACTGCCGGGGGAGACTACCTCAGCAGCGGCCAGAGGATCGAGATGCCCATGATGAAAATCGCTGCCCAAAGGCACGTGGGTTGTTGGCTTGGCGGCAGCTCGGTGCGCGACTCGATCCAGAGGAGGGTCTGGTAGAGGATTTGGATGGCGAAGCCGCAGACGAAGCCGAAGAGGTGGGCCATGACGTCCACCCGGCCGGCGCCGGTGCCGAGCATGGCCAGCAGGGCGATGCCGCCGGCCATGGGCAGCCAGGCCTTGACGCGTTGGCCGGGCTGCTGGATTTTGCGCCAGAATTGGTGGGCGGCCAGCAGGCCGACGGCGCTGAAGACGGCGGTGGAGGCGCCGATGGACATGTGCAGGGCTTGGTGCAGGTGGGCGTTGAGGCCATTGCCGAGCATGGCGCTGAACAGGATCAACAACCATCCGAGGCCGTAGCCGTTGATGCTGCAGACCACGGCGCCGAAGAGGGTGATGCCGGCCATGTTGCCGACGAGGTGCACGGCGTCGCTGTGCAGCAGCAGGGCGGTGGCGGTGCGGTAGATTTCGCCGGATAGAATTTTAGCGGCGGAGGCGCCGTAGCGTTCGATGAAGTGGTGCTGGTTCGGGCTGACGAGCATGTGGAGCAACAACAGGAGCAGGGCAACGATGGCACCGTCCGCGAATTGGATGCGGGCGGTTTCGGATGAGGCGTCGGGCAGCGGTTGGCGGTTCTCGGCTTCGTATTTTTCGATGTGCAGGCGGGCGGCGGCTTCATCGGCTTCATCGACCCAGATGGCCCGGCCCGCTTCTTCCTGGTGGATTTGATGCGCGATGCCGACGGCGGACAGCACCAGGCTGTAGGTGTCGCCCTGCTCGCGGGTGAGGTTTTGCTGAATGGGCAGCAGCATCGTGTATCCCGTTGGTTGGGCAGCCGGCGGCGCCGGTTGTCCGCCCTGCCGTCCGTGACGAACGACAGGGGGGGGTTCATATGCGAATCAATTCCCCTTCTGCCAACTGTGCGATGACGGTGTTGCGCCAATTGTCACCGCCGCCGGCTTGGGCCAGGGCCACGGCCAGGTGTTGCGGCCGGGCATTGCGTTGGCGGCCGAGGCCGTTGAGGCAGGCCGGGCAGTTGGTCAGCAGGTGGTGTTCGGGGTGTTGCGCCTGCAGGGGGGCCAGGGCGGCGTGCTTGCGGGCCAGCATGGCGGCGGCGATGTCCGGTCGGCTGAGGGCCAGGGTGCCGGCTTCGGAGCAACAGTGGTCCACGGTGTTGACGCCCCGGGGTGCGATGGCGCCCAGCAGTTTGGCGCCGCGGCCTTCGAGGGAATCGTGGCACGGCGGGTGGTAGAGACAGGCGCGCTTCAGGGTGACCTTTAATCTGCGGGCCAGGGCCAGTTCGGCGGCATCGGCCAGGGGCGCGCTGAAAATTTCGGCTACGCCGGTGCGCTGCAGGGCTTCGCGGCAGGTGCCGCAGGTGACGGCGCAGGCGTCGAAGGTCAGGTGGCCGAGCATGGCGCGGATCTGGTTGAACACGATGGTGTTGCGCAGTTCCAGGCGGCCGGTTTGGTCGGTGCGGGCGTTGGCGCGGGCCGGGTAGCCGCAGCAGATGTGGGCGGGGGGCAGTACGACGCGCAGACCCGCCTGGGTCAGCAGGTGGACGGCGGCAAGGGCGATGTCGCTGTGCAGGCGCTCCGAGCCGCAGCCGGGGAAGTAGAACACGGTGCCGAGCGGGGTTGTCGGCGGCGCGATCAGCAGGGCATCGTCGGCCGCTGTTCGCCGGGCGTGGTAATGGCTCAGCGGGTGCCGGGCGATGGCGGGCACGGGGGCGTACAGGGGCGCCAGCAGGGGGTGTCGCCGCCACTGGTTGCCCACCAGCCGCGTGCCGGCCCGCTGCAGGGCGCCACCGCCGCGCAGCAGCACCCGGCGCGCCGCGCTGTTGACCAGGGGCGAACGGGTACCCAGGTAGCTCAGCACCAGCCGGGTGGGCAGCGGGGTGGTTTTGGCACCGTGGGCGGCCAGCACTTCCCGCTCCAGGACGGTCACTTCGGCGGAGTCGATGTCCACGGGACAGGGGACCTGACATTTGTGACACAGGGTGCAGTGGTCGGCAAGCTCCGGCAGCCGGCGCAGGGGTTTGAGGTCGGCGATGCGGTGCCGCTGGGCTTCGTAGAGCAGTGCTTCGATGATGCCGGTCAGGGCCATGTTCTTGTTGCGCGGGTGGTAGAACAGGTTGCCGGCCGGGTCGAAGACGCAGCAGGGGGTTTTGCAGCGGCCGCAGCGCACGCACTTGGATATCTTCTCGGCCAACTGCTCCAGGCGGCCGTGGCGTAGGATGCGGGCCTCCATTTCCAGCAGGTTGAACGAGGGGGTGTAGACCCGGTCGGCCACGCCGCGGTCGGTCAGCTTGCCTGGGTTGATCAGGTCGTCGGGGTCGGCGCTCTGTTGATAGGCCCGGAAGGCGGCCATGATCTCGGCGTCCAGGTGTTTGATCTTGGTGAAGCCGATGCCGTGCTCGCCGCTGACCACGCCGCCCAGGGCCACGGCCTTTTCCATGATCAGGTCGGCGGTTTCGGCGGCCCGGCGCATCATTTCGCGGTCGTTGGAGAAGACCGGAATGTTGACGTGTACGTTGCCGTCGCCGGCGTGCATGTGGGTGGCCACCACGATGCGGCGGCTGCGGATTTCGGCGGCGTCCTGTTGAATTTCGCCCAACACCTTGCGGTAGCCGCGCAGCAGTTCGGCCAAGGATGTCTGGATGGTATGCAGGTGGGTTTCGTTGCCCAAGTGGCTGCGTCCGGCCAGTTGGATCTGCTCCAGGGCGCCCTGCAGCAGTTGGCGCGCCCGCGGCAGCTTGGCCGAAAGCCATTCGGGGTCCTCGATGGGCACGGCCTTTTCCAGGTGGGTGAGCAGTTGCCAGACCACCTCCTCCTGGTTGGCGCGCTCCTCTTCCACGTTGAGGTGGTCGACGAAGGCGGCGAACTCCGCCAAGGCCCGGATGGGCAGCACGATGTCCTCATTGAGCTTGAAGGCATTGGTACGCGCGGCGATGGCCCCCAACCGCTTGCGGTCGCGCCAGTAGCGTTCGGCCTCGGCCGCGTCCCGGGCAACGGCCAGGAAGGTGTTGGGATAGTCTTGCAGCAGCGCCGCGAGCCGCGCCACGCCGTTGTCCGCCTGCGCGGCGCTGTGGCCCACGATGTCGATCAACAGCACCGCCTTGGGGCGCGCGCTGCGCGGGGCCTTGGCCTTGTACTGGATGGCCCGCACATACTCTTCGTCGAAGTGCTCCAGGGCGCTGAGCGCTTCCTGGTCGCGCCCGGCAAAGGCGGTGCAGATGCCGTCGATCACTTCGGCGGCCTCTTCCATGTCTTCGCCGAAAAATTCCAGGCAGACGGTGCGCTGCTCGGGATAGGCGCGGTGCAGCAAAAACAGGGCCGAGGTGATGATGCCGTCGGTGCCCTCCTTCTGCACGCCGGGCAGCCCTTCCAAGGTCTTGTTGGTGATGTCCTTGCCCAGGCCGGGTTTGCGCAACTGCCAGCCGTGGATGGGGATCTGCTTGAGGGTCTCGCCGGTGGCGGCATCGCTGACGGTGAAGGCGATGGTTTCACGGGGGTCGATGCGCCGGCCGTTGGGGTTGTCGCGCTGCACCGACAGCAAACGGCCGTCGGCCGTGGCGATGTTGAAGGCCAGCAGGTTGTCGATGGCCGTGCCCCACAGCACGGCCCGCTTGCCGCCGGCGTTTTCGGCGATGTTGCCGCCGATGGTGCAGGCCCAGGAGGAGGTGGGATCGGTGGCGAACACCAGCCCGCCCGCGGCGGCGGCCTGCATGGCGGCTTCGGTGATCACGCCGGCCTGCAACGCGATAATGGATAGTGTCAAGGACGTGCCGTCGGCCTGCCCATAGCGCTGCTCGGTGATGGGGCCGATGCGGTTGAGCTTTTCCGTGTTGATGATCACACAATCAGGCGCCACGGGCACCGCGCCGCCGGTGAGCCCCGTGCCGCCGCCCCGGGGGATGGCCTTGAGGCCCAGCGCGGCGATGGCCCGCAACAGCCGCGGCACCTGGCTTTCCTGATCCGGGCACACCACGGCCACGGGCAGATGCAGGCGCCAGTCGGTGGCGTCGGTGGCGTGCACCGACAGGGAGAAGGGATCACAGAAGACATTGGCCGTACCGACGATTGCGCCCAGCCGGCGGCGGATGCGCTCCCGCTGCCGGGCACAGCCGTCCAGCTCCCGTGCCAGTTCATCCAGCTTGCGCCGGCACATGTCCAACACCAGCGCCAGGTCGGGTTCCTGTCGGCCGCGATCGGCGATCAGGGCCAGCTCCTGGCGGGCGGTTGTCAGAAACCGGCGGCGCCGGTCACGGTCGTCGACCAGCTCCTGATAGAGAAATGGATTGCGATGATGGATGAACAGATCCCCCACGAAGCGCATCAGCAACCGCCAGGAGCGACCGGTGCGCCGCTTGAAGACCAACCGCTCCAGGGGCGCCAGCACTTCGTTGCCGAACAGCAGCGCCAGCACGCGCCGGTCGTCGGCGGATGTGTAGTTGAAGGGGATTTCCCGTGACGTGGGGTTGCTCATCGGTTCCTGCGCAACGGACGAGGGTGAACGACGACATGCCAAAAGCCGAAACGCCCCACCGGCACCGGGGCGTCGAGGCAATATAGACCCAAATCCGGATTTTGTCATCCGAATTCAGGGTTGTTTTCAGGGCAATCGCACGTAGAAATCAAGTGGAAAGGATATTGATCAGGTCGCCATTGTCCCACGGCGCATGCCCCCTGGCGCGCAGTTTTAAGTTTTAAGTGTTAAGTTTTAAGTTAATAAATTCTATCGTTTAGATGTGTTTGCAGGGGGAACAGGGGTGCCAATCGCGTCACCCATGCCAAAACTGGATAGGATTTCCCTGGGTTTGTTTTAAAGGGGGGCGGCCGGCGGCCTTGCGGCCGCCGGCCTTTTACGTGTGCAGGGGGGGACCTGCACACGGGTGGGGCACTCACGCAGGGGGGAACTGCGCGGGTGGGGGGGGAATTTAAGAACCTCAGGGCATGATGCGTACCACCCGCAGCCCTTCATTGCGGCGCAGCACCAGCATCAGCAGCGGCTCGTTCTTGTCTGCCTTTTTCATGATCGCCTGGTACGATTTGAGGTCTTCCACCTTCTGGCGGTTGATGCCCTTGATGATGTCGCCCGCGCGCACACCGGCATTTTCCGCCCGGCCGCCGTTTTCCACATCCATCACCAGCACACCGGATTCTTCCTTGTCCAGGCCGAACTGCTGGGCCCGTTCCGGGGTGAGTTCGGCCACTTGCAGGCCGAGGGCGTCGCTTTCTCGCTGTTCCACGGCGGCGCGCACTTGCTGATCCTCCCGCTTGGCCACGACGGCGGTCAGCGTGCGCTGCCGACCGTCCCGCACCAGGGTGATCTTGGTCTTTTCACCGACGGGGGTGTTGGCGATGATGGCCGAAAGCTCGCGCCCGGTGGCCACCGGCTGATCGTTGATGGAGGTGATGATGTCGTTCTGACGCACACCCGCCTTGTCGGCCGGGTCGCCTTCGAACACCTGGGTCACCAGGACCCCTTTGCGTTGTTCGAGGCCGTAGTACTCCGCCAGCTCGGGGGTCACATCCTGAATGGCCACGCCCAGCCAGCCGCGGGTCACCTCTCCCTTGTCCTTGAGTTGATTGACGATGGTTTTGGCCATGTTGATGGGAATGGCGAAGCCGATGCCCTGCCCGCTGGCCACGATGGCGGTGTTGATGCCCACCACCCGTCCCTGCAGGTCGAGCAGCGGCCCGCCGCTGTTGCCGGGGTTGATGGAGGCATCGGTCTGGATGAAATCGTCATAGGGACCGGCACCGATAACCCGCTTTTTGGCGCTGACGATGCCGGCGGTGACGGTCTGCTCCAACCCGAAGGGGCTGCCGATGGCCACCACCCAGGAGCCGACCTTGATTTCTTCCGAGTCGCCCAGCACCAGAGGCATGAGTTCCTTGGCGCCCTTGATTTTGATCAGCGCCAGGTCGGTGTTGGGATCTCGCCCCACCACTTCCGCTTCATATTCTTCGCCGTTGGAGAGGCGCACTTTGATCTGGTCGGCATCCTCGATCACGTGGTTGTTGGTGACGATGTATCCCTCGGCGTCGATCAGAAAGCCGGAACCCAGGCTGCGCTGGCGGTAATCCCGCTGGGGCTGATCGGAAAAGGGGCCGAAGAAATCTTCGAAGGGATGGCGCCGATTGCCGCCGAAGGGGTCGCCGAAAAAGTGGCGGAAAACACGGCCGCCGTCCTTGACGGTGCGTTCGGTGCGAATGTTGACGACGCCGGGTCGGGCCATTTCAGCCAGCTCCGAGAAATTGGCCGGCACCATGATCACGGGTTCGACGCTGTCGCGGGCGGCGCTGTAGCCCGCCGGTAACAGCAAGGCGAAACTCAATAGAACGGTCAGGCAGATATAAAGTGTCTTGCGCATCGCTGGTCCTCCTGTCGGCTGCGAAATCAGCAGGTTGTGTTTGATTGCACGCATAATAACGCACCAAGATGACGACAACATGATGGCAATATTGCCATTTGGTAATCTTGCGGGTCGTGGGCAAGGTAAAGAGGGGTGCCGGGCGACGCGCAGCCCGGTCAGGGATTGGCGGCCGGCGGCAGGTGGACGGTGAAGGTGCTGCCCCGGCCCGGTTCGCTTTCCAGGGTGATGCGGCCGCCATGGGCTTGGGCCACTGTGAGCGCCAGGCTCAGCCCCAGGCCGGCGCCGGCGTGGCAACGGCTGCGGTCCCCGCGGTAGAAACGGTCGAACACCCGCGGCTGCTCTTCGGAGGGGATTCCCTCACCGGTGTCCGTCACCGTCAGCCGGATCTCCCCGTGGGGACCGTGCAGCGCCAGGTCCACGGTCACAGTGCCGCCGCTGTCCGTGTATTTAATAGCGTTGTCGATCAAGTTGGCCAGCATTCTCTGAAGCATGGGGCCGTCGCCGTCGATCCGGCAAGGGGTGCCGGCGGCGCATTCCAAGGCGATTTGCTTGTCCTCGGCCAGGGCCTGAAAAAGGTCGCAGGCCACCTTGACCAACTGGTCCAGATCCACTGGCGCCAGGACCGGCGGGGCGGTGCCCGATTCGGTGCGGGCGATGGTCAGCATGGTGTTGATCATATCCAGCAACCGGTCACACTCCTCTATGGTATTGGCGGCCATCCGGGCGTAGCTCTCCAGGTCGGGATCGTGGGTCAGGGTCACCTCCGCCAGTCCGCGAATGCGGGTGATGGGGCTGCGCAAATCGTGGGCGATGTTGTCGTTCATTTGGCGCATTCCGGTCACCAGGCGGCGGATGCGATCCAGCATCTGATTGAAAGTCACGGCCAACTGGTCGATCTCTGCGTAGCGGTGCTGCACGGGCACGCGGGTGTCCAGGTCGCTTTCGGAGATCTGACGCGCCGTGCGGGTCACCGAGCCCACCCCCGACAAGGCGCGACGGGCCATGAACCATCCGGTTCCCACCCCCAGGACCAGCAAGCCGCCCATGGTGAAGAGAAAGATGCGCACAAAGGTTTGCAGCAGCCGGTCGTCTTCTTCCAGGGAGGCCCCCAACTGCAGGATGATGTTGTCCCCCAGACGCATGTACAGCACGCGCACGCGGAAGGACTGTTCGCCGGGCGTTTGGGTGGCGAACCAGTGGGGATGGCCCAGGAAAAGGGCGTCCACGGCGTCGCGCCGAATGCCCACCGGGCCCCAGTGGCGCATATCGGAAGAGGAGAAGACCAGACCGCTGGGATAGAGCAGCCGGAAGAACATCTGCTTCTCGCCGGCGGCCTGGGCCTGCAATGTGGCGGCCCGTTGCAGCATGGCGTCGCCTTCCCGGGCGTGGATGCGGGCCAGTTGATTGGCGTGGGTGAGCAGATCGGCATCGGTGCGCTGGTTGACCGCCTTGACCATCAATACATAAAACAGCACGAAAATCACCAGGGCGGACATAACGAAGATGGCCGCGTACCACAGGGTCAGGCGGAAGGCCAGGGTGCGTCCCACGCTAAGCCTCCTGCCGCAGCACGTAACCGACGCCGCGTACGGTGTGCAGCAGCTTGGTGGAAAAACCCCGGTCGATCTTGTCCCGCAGGCGGCAAACGCGAGCCTCCACCACGTTGGTCTGGGGATCGAAATTGTAGTGCCACACGTGCTCCATGATCATGGTCTTGGAGACCACCTTGCCCGCATTGCGCATCAAATAGGCCAACAGGGCATACTCCAGCGGCTGCAGCTCGATGCGCCGGCCGTCGCGGGTCACTTCCCGCGTGACCAGATCGAGGGTCAGGTCGCCCAGGGTCAGACGATTGGACTCCGCCGTGCCCGCCGCGCGCCGCATCAAAGCCTGCACTCGGGCCAGCAGCTCGGAAAAGGCGAAGGGCTTGGGCAGATAGTCATCGCTGCCGGTTTCCAGCCCCTTGACCCGGTCGTCGACCGAATCCTTGGCGCTGAGAATGATGACCGGTGTTTTGATTTTGGCCCGGCGCAGGCGGGCGATCACCTCCAGGCCGTCCAGTCCCGGCAGCATCAGGTCCGCGATGATGACATTGTAGGGTTCGCCCAACCCCAGGTCCAGGCCCTGTCGGCCGTCGACGGCGTGGTCCACGGTGAATCCGGCCGCCGTCATCCCTTTGATGATGAAGGCCGCGATTTTTCGATCGTCTTCGATAAGCAGCAGGCGCATGGCATTGCAATCGCTGTTTGGTGTTGCGGCGGAGGAGACGTGCCGATGATCGGTTCGGCCTGAGTTTTGGCTTGGGCGCCCTCCCCACCAGTTTCGGCAGCTATTATAATGCCCTTGGTGCGGCAGGGCAATGCGTGCCGCACCCTGTTTTTGCTTGCTTGATGCAGGGGGTGGTGTTAAGTCGCGATTGCATGAGGTTATGCCGCAGCAGTGCATTTATTTCCTTGAACCGGTGGAGAAGGAGAACGTCATGGGACTCCAGGAACAGATAAAGAAGGATTTGACGGCGGCCATGAAGGCCAAGGACGAGGAGAAGAAGAGCATTTTGCGGGTGATCATGGGTGAATTCGGCCGCCAGGCGGGCAAGGAGCTGCCCGACGCCGAGGTGATCAAGATCATCAAGAAGCTGGTCAAATCCGAAAAAGAGGTGCTGGCCCAATCGGGCGGGGACGAGACCAACCGCTTTGTCGAGGTGGCCGAAAGCTACCTGCCGCGCATGGCCACCGAGGATGAAATCGCCGCCTGGATCCGGGACAACATCGATTTTTCCCAATTCAAGAACAAGATGCAGGCCATGAGCCCCATCATGGCCCACTTCGGCGCCTCGGCCGAAGGCAACACGGTGAAAAAGATCCTTCAGGAAATGTAATGGCGGTCGACCCGGCCACCTTTCGAAAAGCGGGCAAATAGGGATATCCCTCGGCAAAATATAGGATAGTCCCCGTTGCACGCCCGAGGTGGCTTTGTTAGACTCCGTCATGGTTACTCCATAATGGATCCATTGGAGGGATATGATGAAGTCGCTTCGCAAGGTCCTTTTTTCAAACACCACCGTCTACGTTGCCATCGCCTGCCTATTTTTGATGCTTTCGGCATGTGAGCCCCGATGGGGCGATTCTGGTTGTGATCCCACTGTTACGCCGTCGATGCCCATCGCCGAGCAGTACGCGGAGCAGGGATCGTACAGCACCACAACGACCCGCGTCAGTGGTTTTCGCATCTACCACCCGCACCATATGGACGGCTACCACCCCATCATCACCTGGGGCAACGGCACCGGCGCCCCCACCATGGGTTACACCGGGTTCCTGAACCATCTTGCCTCCTGGGGGTTCGTGGTGATCGCCTCGGACAGTTCCATGACCGGCAGCGGCGAAGAGATGCGCGCCGGGGTGGATTACCTGCTGCAACAGCACCAGGATCCCACCAGCCCCTTTTACGGCATGCTGGACACCACCAAGGTCGGGACCACGGGCCACTCCCAGGGCGGCGGCGGGGCCATCAACGCCGCCACGGACCCCCGGGTCACCTGCTCGGCCCCCCTGGCGCCGTCCCCCGGCGATATCCGCAATGTCCGCGGCCCCATTTTTCTGGTGGCGGGCGCCAACGACACCCTGGTGTCCCCCTCCCTGGTGCGCAGCACCAGTTTCAATCGCGCCACGGCACCCACCTTTTTCGGCATCGCCAAGGGCATGGACCACATGAGCTTCACCGGCAACCTGGGGTTGGCTCGCGGCTATGTCACCGCCTGGTTCATGTACCACCTGCAAAACGACATCTACGCAGGCGAGGCGTTCATCGGCCGCTGTGAAATCTGCAACGACACCAATTGGGACGTGTCCCAAAAGCATTTCTAATCCGTCGCCGCCAACGACACCCGCTCCAAACCCGCCAAGCGGTCCCGGTTCATCCGGGGCCGCTTGGTTTTTGATGCAAACGGACAATCGTTCCACCGTGATGTGACGTTGGCGCGGCAAGTCCTGTTGCGCGTACCGTGGCGGATCCCCCGACGGACCGTTTGCCTGTTTGACATTTCCCACGGGGTCGGTGTACTGGCTTTGCAGCGGTGATCGACCCGAATTTGTAGAGGCGTTCACCCAGGCTCCTGCCAACCAAGCCAAAGGACAGGGAGTATGCCCATGAACATTTTGGCCCTCAACGCCAGTCCGCGAACAGGCATTGAAAGCAAAACCGAAATCATGCTGGAACATCTGACGGCCGGCATGCGCGAAGCGGGCGCCGCCGTGGAGGTCGTCCACCTGCGCGACAAACGGATCGAACACTGCACCGGCTGTTTCACTTGCTGGACCCGCACCCCCGGCCAATGCGTGCTCAAGGACGACATGAGCGCCGAGCTGCTGCCCAAGCTGCAGGCGGCCGATGTGGCGGTCTACGCTTCGCCGCTGTACTTCCACACGGTCAATGCCCGCATGGCCTGCTTCCGGGAACGCACCTTGCCAATGGTGCAACCGTACTTCGTCCAGAACGCGGAGGGCATTACCTATCATCCGTTGCGGGTGCCCATGCCCGCGGAGGTGTTGCTCAGCGTCTGCGGCTTTCCGGACCTGTCGGAGTTCGAGGCCCTGGCCGATTTCATGGCGCGCACCCGCCATCCCGACGTGGCCCACGTGGCCGACATTTTCCGGACCGCCGCCGAAACCATGATGAACTCCTTTCTGCATGCCAAAAAAGAGGACATCCTGGCGGCCACCGCCCAGGCCGGCCGGGAGATCGTCACCACCATGGCGGTGGCGCCGGAAACCATGGCGCGCATCACCCAGCCCCTGATCGACACCCATCTGTTCAGCGTCATGGGCAATCTGTTCTGGAAAAGCTGCATCACCGAACAGCTCACCCCCAGGGCCTTTCGCCGCCGGAAATGCGTGCCCCGCCCCGACTCCCTGGAAACCTTCATGTTGATCATGCCCTACGGCATCAACGCCCGGTCCGTCGGCAAAGAGGCGGCGACGCTGCAGTTCCGCTTCAGCGGCGCGGTGACGGGCGACTGCCATTTTCTGATCCGGGACGGCAGCGTGGGGGCCAAGCCCGGTCATCGTCCCGATGCGGATATCACCATTGAAACGCCCTTCGACACATGGATGAACATTCTGACGGGCAAGGCGGACGGCCAACAACTGTTTCTGGAACAACAGTACCAAGTCAGCGGCGATCTGGATCTGATGCTCCGCCTGTTCGCCAAATCATCCTGAAGCGGCGGCAAAAAAGGGGGCGTGGTTGGAAGTGAAGATGGGCGGATCGCGGCGTAGAATGGGCTGAACGGCCGGATGGCGCTTGAATCTGCGATCCAGAAAGCGGCGCACCTTGGCCCGATCCCAGCCGCGGGGATGAACGAAATCGCCGTAAAAGGCCAGGTCCCCCGGATAGAAGTCGCTTACCGTTAAATCCGCCGCATCGGGGCTTGCCAGGGGCAGATTGAAGATGGCCAGGTTCAAAAACGAAATAGCCGTCGCATGGGCCGCCACGAAGTCCAGGGTCCGCAAGGCGGCGGCCTCGTCTTCGGCCGGCGTGCCGAACAACAAGTAGACATAGGTTGCGATGCCGGCCCGCCGCAGATTGTCCAGCACCCGGACGGCGGTGGGCAGCGCCACCCCCTTTTGCAACCGGTCCAGCACCCCCTGATCCCCCGACTCCAGGCCGAGCTTGAGCATCACGCATCCGGCCGCCGCCAGCCGGCGGCAAGCTTCCGGATCATCCAATGGGTGGCCGATGCGTGCGAAACCGTACCAGGGAGCGCCGGGGGGATGCGCGGCCAAGGCTTTCAGCAACGCCGGCGACAGGGCATTGTCCAGCAAATGGATCAATACCGGACGGGTGACGGCCGTCAAATGACGGAGCTGCCCGACCGCCAGCGAATGGGGCAATGGCCGAAAGGGTCGCTGTTCGGCCCGCTCGGGACAAAAGGCACACCGACGCCACCAGCAACCATCGCCGGCGCTGAAAGGCAAAATGAAGCCGGGGCTCAGATAGGGCTGTGCCGCCAGATCGTTGTAATCCGGCAGCCGGCGGCCGCATTCCCGCAACATCCTGTCACCGTGACCCATGGACTGCAGCAGATGGGCCTCACCGGGCCCTTCTACCATCTGCTCCACCCACTCATCGACACCGGACGGCACCCGGCCGCCCCGCAACCAGGAGGTTACCAAGCCGCCGCCGATGACGATGCGCGCGGCCCCGAGACGGCGACGCAGCAGCCCGATCAGCGCGAAGGCGCACAGCGCCTGGGAAAGAAAATTGATGGAGATGCCCACCACCGCCGGCTGCAAATCCGCCACCCGCGGCAGCAATTGCGCCTCGTAGTAAGCGAAATAGGGGTTGCGCTCGGGGTTGCGGGCCGCCCGGCGCAAATCCCGGCTGCGCAAGGGGGACCATCGCGCGTCCCGGTAGTCCGCCAACCCCGCCCGAACGTCCGACACCCGGCCTTCGCTGTCCAACAAGTGCCCCAGATCCGCCACCGCCCGGCGATACCGATCCGCCTGCCGCCCGATATCCGCGGACCGCAACACGGTCAAATGGTCGTCCAAATGGCGCTGGGCCCGTCGGGACCAGGTGTCATCGCCCACCCGCAGATGGCCCAACCGGAAGTACAACCCCTCCAGGTTGGCGTCGATCACGGCACATCCCACCCCGTCGGCCCGCAAAACCCCCGCCAACCGCGCCACCCCCGCCGGAGGCTCGCCAGGCTTGACAACCGGGGGATGAATCAAAACCACCCCCCCACCCCGCGCTAATCCCGCAACAACCATCCCCATCCAATCAACAAAAGATCTTCACCAAAAACATCTCTTCCCAACCAACAAGCCTGCATCCAAAAAAAAGTATCTGGTTATGCACAAAAAAAGGTTAAGGCTTGCCCCATTCGAAATCGAAATCGAAATCTTTCAACCAGCCATCACAAAACCCATCCAATCGCCCACCCCAACCCCCTATAATCGATAGCATTCCTTAACTTAAAACTTAAAACTTTAAACTTAAAACTGTCTACAATTTGTCTCCCTGGTAAAAGCGAGCAGTACTAACGAAAGAAGCATCCACGCCAGCATAATGCCAAAGCCGGTCTGGTAGCAGGACAAATCGTAGAGCCGGATGCCGTCCGCCGTCGCGCCCTGCCAGTTGCGGTCCAGTATCGCGCCCACGACAGGTTGCAGCACCATGGGGCCGATCATGACCCCCATGTTAATCACCCCGGAGATGGTGCCGGCAAGATGGGCGGGCACCGACTCCTTGGCGAAGGCGAAGCTGATGATCATGGTGCCGGAAAAGAATCCGGCCACGACCAGGGCGGTCAACAGGATGGGAAAAGGCAAACCGGGCACCAGCAGGGCCACCGTCCAAGCGCCCAAGGCCACGGCCACACCGCCCAGGTAAACCGCTTTGCGCCGTGCAAGACGGTCGGAGAGCCAGCCGAACAAAAGCCCCCCCAGGGCCATGGTGATCAACACCGTGGAGGTGAGCAAGGCGGCGCGGGCGGCCGACATGGGATAGTGGGTGCTCAGGTAGGGCACCCCCCAGAGGCCGGCGAAGGTGAGCACTGTCCCCACCACGCCGGCGGGAATGACAAAGAGCAGCCAGGTGTTGCGATAGCCAAACACCTGGACGACCCCGGCCAGCATGCCGGTACCAGCGCCACCGCCGGCGGCGGAACCGGGTGGTATCCAATCTGCGAACCCCTTTTCGTGGGGGTGATCCTTGACCAGCAGCCGCAACACCACGGCCACCAGCAGTGTCACACCCGCCATCACCAGCATGATGGTCCGCCATTCGAAGTGGTCCATCAGCAGCCGCAGGGGGGTGCCGGCGGACACCGCACCCACCATGCCGCAACACAGAGTGACGCCGGAAACCATGGCGAATTGGTGGGGCGGAAACCAACTGTTGGTCAGTTTGAGCAGGCCCACGAAGGCCACCGCCACCGAACCACCGATGAGCAGCCGCCCCAGTCCGGCCCACACCACGGTGGGCGCCAGGGCGAAAAGGGCCGTGCCGAGGGCTGCCACCAGGGCGCCGGTGCTCAACAACCGCCGCGGCCCCCAGCGGTCGGCCAGCACCCCCGTGGGTATCTGCATGGCCACGTAGCTGTAAAAATAGTAGGCTGAAAGATTGCCCAGGGCACCGGCCCCGATGTCGAAATCGCGCATCAGCTCGCCGGTCATCACGGCCGGCGCCACCCGCTGAAAAAAGGCGAGCAGATAGAAGAATGCCCCCAGGCCCCAGACGAACCAGGCCCAATGCAACGGCGGTGGTGATGGTAATGAAGGTGAATGGTTTCGGTTCATGGCCCTTTGTGCCTTGCGGTTTGAAAAGGCGCACTATAACGCGAAAAAAGGAGCGCGCAAAGGCATAAAAAGGGGCCGAATCGAGTAAAGTTTCCCGAATTTGTGCCGATGATGGGGTAGGCATGGGCGGGCATGAGCACCGCAGGCGGCGGGATAGATCCGCGCCGTTCAATCACGACAAGCTGGAGGCAGAATGGATCCCAACTATATCAAACCCTTCGTGGTCGCCGTGAAACGGGTGTTCGAGACCATGATATCCGTACCCTTTTCATTGGGCAAGCCGGTCCTTAAAAAGGGCAACGAAGTGCCCCACGAAATCAGCAGCATCATCGGCCTCTCCGGCAACGTCAGCGGCTGCGTCGTGATCAGCCTCTCCCAGGCCGTGGCATTTCAATTGGTAGAAGCCCTGATCGGCGAACCGGTCAGCGAGCTGGACGAAGTGTGCACCGACGCCATCGGCGAGATCGCCAACATGATCGCCGGCAACGCCAAGACCGATTTCCCGAGCAACAACAACAGCATCTCCGTGCCCAGCGTGGTGGTGGGCAAGCACAAAGTGAGCTACCCCTCGGGCATCCCCATCATCAACATTCCCTGCACCACCGACAAAGGCGAAATGATCATCGAAGTGGCCCTGAAGGTCAAAGGCGACTGATCGGGGCGTAATCTCCATGGTGACCGGGGCCGGCGCGATAACCGCCGCACTCCCCGGCGCACACCATGGATGGAGGCGCGACGTCAGGCTTTGCCCATTTCCGCCACCACCTCGTAGGTCTTCTCCAGCGCCGCATCCAGATGCTCGGGTTGGGGGCCGCCGGCCTGGGCCATGTCGGGGCGGCCGCCGCCGCCGCCGCCCACCACCGCCGACAGGGCCTTGACGATCTTGCCCGCCGGATAGCGTTTTTCCAGATCCTTGGTCACCACGACGATCAACAGGGCCTTGCTTTCCAGGGCGCTGCCCAGCACCACGATGCCCGAGCCGATGCGGTCGCGGAAGCGGTCGGCCAGGTCGCGCATGGCCGCCGGCTTGTCCACGGCCACCTTTTTGACCAGCACCTTCACGTCGTTGACCAGGCGCGGCGCATCTTCGCCCGACTGGGCCTTGGCGTCGGCCAGGCCGGCCTTGAGCTGTTCGACCTCCTTTTCCAGGCGCTTCTGGCCGGACAGCATTTGCTGCACCCGGTCCACCGCCTCCTCGGGTCGCACCCGCAGCAGGTGGGCCGCCTCCTGTATGCGGCGCACCGCCTGCTGCACCTGGCGCAGGGCGGCTTCGCCGGTCAGCGCTTCGATGCGGCGCACGCCGGCGGCCACGCTGGTTTCGCCGATGATCTTGAACAGGCCGATGTTGCCGCTGGCTTCGGTGTGGGTGCCGCCGCACAGCTCCTTGCTGAAATCGGCCATGGAGACCACCCGCACCCGGTCGCCGTACTTCTCCTCGAACAGGGCCATGGCCCCCGAGCGCATGGCCTGCTCGGCGTCCATTTCTTCGGTGTGCACCGGCAAATTGGCCCGGATCTCTTCGTTGACCAGGGTTTCGATGCGTTCCAGCTCTTCGGCGGAGACGTGGCTGAAGTGGGTGAAGTCGAAGCGCAGCCGGTCGGGGGCCACCAGGGAGCCGGCCTGTTTGACGTGCTCGCCGAGCACCCGGCGCAGGGCGGTGTGCAGCAGATGGGTGGCGGTGTGGTTGCAGGCCGTGGCGCGCCGTTTGGCGCCGTCCACGGTCAGGGTGACGGTCTGCTCTTTGCCGATGCGGCCCTTGGCCACCCTGCCCTTGTGAATGATCAATCCGGTGGGGTCCTTGACGGTGTTCTCCACCGTCACCTCCAAACCTTCAGCGGTGATGACGCCCTGGTCCCCCACCTGGCCGCCGGACTCGCCGTAAAAGGGGGTGGCGGCGGTCACCACTTCCACTGTTTCGCCTTCCCCGGCATCTTCCACTTCACGGCCGTCCTGCACCAGAAGCAGTACATGGGATTGCATGGAAAGGGTGTTGTAGCCGGTGAACTCCGCCTTGACCGCTTGGGCCGCCAGGGCCTTGTACGCTTCGCCCAGGGTGTCGAAGCTCACTTTGGCGCGGCTGCGCTCCCGCTGGGCCTGCATGTGGGATTCGAAGCCTTTCAGGTCGACGCCCATGCCGGTGTCGCGCACCACATCCTGCACGATGTCCACGGGAAAACCGAAGGTGTCGTAGAGTTTGAAGATCAGCTCGCCGGGGATCTCATTGGCGCCCTTGGCCTTGAGATCGGCCAACGAGTCGTTGAGCAGTCGCAGGCCGGTGTCCAGGGTTTCCATGAAGCGCTGTTCTTCGTTGAGCACAACGTTGCGGATGAAGGGGGCCGCCTCGCTCAGTTCCGGATAGGCCGGTCGCATGATGTCGAAGACCGTCTCCACTGTCCGGTGCAAAAAGGGGCGCTCCAGGCCGATGTTGCGGCCGTAGCGGATGGCCCGCCGCATGATGCGCCGCAGCACGTAGCCGCGCCCTTCGTTGGAGGGCAGTACCCCGTCGTTAATTAGAAAGGCCGCCGCCCGGCTGTGGTCGGCGATCACTTTCATGGCCACGTCCACGGCCTTCTCGCGGCCGAAGGGTTTTGCGGACAACTGCTCGCTATGGGCGATGATGGGCCGCAGCAGATCGGTTTCGAAGTTGGTGTCCACCTGCTGCAGCACCGCCGCCAGACGTTCGAGACCCATGCCGGTGTCGATGCTCGGTTTGGGCAGAGGGGTCATGTTGCCGCTTTCGTCCTGGTAATACTGCATGAAAACCAGGTTCCAGATTTCCAGGAAACGGTCGCACTCGCAGTCCACGCCGCAATCCGGCCGGCCGCAGCCGTAGGCTTCGCCCCGGTCGATGTGGACTTCGCTGCACGGCCCGCAGGGGCCGGTGTCGCCCATGGCCCAGAAATTGTCCTCCTTGCCCAGGCGCACCATGCGCTCGGCGGGTATGCCGATGGCCTTGTGCCACAGGTCGTAGGCCTCGTCGTCGTCGGTGTAGACCGACGCCCAAAGGCGTTCCGCCGGCAGGCCGTAACCGTTGGTGAGCAGGTCCCAGGCAAATTCCACGGCCTTCTCCTTGAAGTAATCGCCGAAGGAGAAATTGCCCAGCATTTCGAAGAAGGTGTGGTGGCGGGCGGTGTACCCCACGTTCTCCAAATCGTTGTGCTTGCCGCCGGCACGCACGCACTTTTGGGAGGTGACGGCACGGTTGTAGTCCCGCTTCTCCTCGCCCATGAAAATCCGCTTGAACTGCACCATGCCGGCGTTGGTGAACAGCAGCGTGGGGTCGTCCCGGGGCACCAGCGAGGAGCTGCGCACCACCCGGTGGTGGTGCTTTTCGAAGTAGTCGAGGAAACGCTTGCGGATTTCATTGCCTGTCATGTTGTCTGCTCCATTAAACCGCTGATTCGTCGTTGAGATGGGCCGCTGCTCATGCTTCCGGTTCAACCGTGGTTTCTTCTTCCGATTCCGACTTCTTCACGATCCCCATGGCCGCGCGCACCTCCTGGTCGATGGCGCTGATCAGGTCGGGGTTGTCGCCGAGGAAGGTCTTCACGTTCTCGCGCCCCTGGCCGATGCGTTCGCCTTTGTAGGAGTACCAGGCACCGCTTTTTTCGATGATGCCGGCCTCCACGCCCACATCCAGCAAATCGCCCACCTGGCTGATGCCCTCGCCGTAGGTGATGTCGAACTCCGCCTCCTTGAAGGGCGGCGCCATTTTGTTCTTCACCACCTTGACCCGGGTGCGGTTGCCCACCACGTCCTGGCCGTTTTTGATGGCGCCGATGCGCCGGATGTCCAGCCGCACCGATGCATAGAACTTCAGGGCGTTGCCGCCGGTGGTGGTCTCGGGGTTGCCGAAGACCACACCGATTTTCATGCGGATCTGGTTGATGAAGATCAGGCAGGTGTTGGTGCGTCCGATGGTGCCGGTCAACTTACGCAGGGCTTGCGACATGAGCCGTGCCTGCAGCCCCATGTGGGAATCGCCCATTTCGCCCTCGATCTCCGCCCGCGGTACCAGGGCGGCCACCGAGTCGATCACCAGCACATCGATGGCGCCGCTGCGCAGCAGCATGTCGGCGATTTCCAAAGCTTGTTCGCCGGTGTCCGGCTGGGACACCAGCAAATCGTCGCAATTGACCCCCAGCCGCTTGGCGTAGCTGGTGTCCAGGGCGTGCTCGGCGTCGATGAAGGCGGCGATGCCCCCCTTTTTCTGGGCATTGGCCACGGCGTGCAGGGCCAGGGTGGTTTTACCCGACGACTCCGGCCCGTAGATCTCCACCACGCGGCCCCGGGGAAAGCCCCCCACCCCCAGCGCCCGGTCCAGGGCGATGGAACCGGTGGAGATCACCGGCACGTCCACGATGGGACGGCTGCCCAACTTCATGATGGCGCCCTTGCCGAACTGTCGCTCGATCTGGCTCATGGCCGATTCGATGGCCTTGGTTCTGTCCACGGATACACTCATTTCCATCTCCCCCACGATTTAGAATCTATGATGTTCTATTGGTAAACCACGCCCACTTCGCAACACACCGGGGGCGACCGTCCTCACCGGGCGTCCGCACACAAGGCCGTCCCTGCCAGAGGCGTGTAAACGGCGCCACGCGGTCGCAATTCACTCCGGTAAAGTACCATCTCCTGCACCTCGAACGGCCGCGGGGCATACCCGCCTGCCGCTTGGAGACCTTGCAGCAAGCGATCCGCGTCCAAACGGGCCTTGATGCGCGCCAGGGTCAAATGGGCCTTGAAGGGCCGGCGCTCCGGCGCGAACCCCACCTCTGCCAGGCGCTCTTCCAACCGCGCCTGCATCCGCCCGAGGGCCTCGGTGGCGCCGCCCAATCCCACCCAGAGCACCTTGGGTGCCCGAATGCCGGGAAACACCCCCATTCCTTGCACCATCAGGGAAAGCGGCGGGGTCTCCCGCCCGGCGGCCTGCATGGCGTCGGTCACTTTCGCAACGCGTTGGGACGGTATCTCCCCGAGAAACTTGAGGGTCAGGTGGATGTTCGCCGGGCGCACCCACCGCAGGTCCAATCCGTGGTCCTTCAATTCGGCCTGCAAATCACCGGCCAAGCGCACCAGGTGGTCCGGCAGCGGGAACGCGATGAATGTGCGAATGGCGTCGCCCATGTTCCGATCGCAACGGTTGATCGCCCCGCCTCAGACCGCCTCCATGGGCAGGGTGAACTGCGGTTCGCCGAGCTGGAAGTTTCCGGCCCGGATCCACTCCTTCAAGGTTTCGGCGATTTCCCGGGCGCGCACCATGCTGGACAGGGGCACCGTCGGGATCGTGTGACCGTCGATGGTGATCGCGCCGCTTTTCAACTCGGCGTAGCTCACTTGTCCCAGACTGGTGGAATCACCGTTGGGGTAGGCTTCGCCGTAATCGATCACCTGGGTGAACAACGCGTCATCGGCCACCCCGGTATACCGGGCCATCTCCTCGTTGAGAATCGGGATGGGCACGCCCAACCCCACCGCCAGGGAACAACCGTACCCTTGAATGCTCACGCCCACCAGCCAACGGGGGCTCATCTGCTTCAAATCCCCCATGACCCACAAGGTGCCCGCCGGCCGCACCGGCGTGCCGTTGGGGGCCCTTTCCACCGTCGGTCGATGCTGGGTGCCGTGCCAGGTGACATAGCCCACCCCGCCGCCCAGGAAGATGCGCGTGCCCAGGCCGATGGTACGGTAGGTCGGATCGTTGAACAGCGGACTGAGGGCGCCGGCGCTGCAATAGTTGGCATTGCCCATGCGGCCTTTGAGGGTGCCCATGTAGGTGTGGATGGTTTTCTTGGTGGAATTGACCGCCACGTTGTAGTTCTGGTAGCCATTGCGCGGATTGCACAAGATGGCGTTGGGCAGATCCTGGAGGGTGACCTTCTTTTCGATGCGGCGATTGGGATAACAGTCGGTGCCGTAGGCCGTGGCTTCCAGATAGACCGTCTTGCCGGCCACCAGGTCCTGGATCACATGCCCGCCGCCGTAGCGGAACTCGCCGGGGTAAACCTTGTTGAGCGGGTCGTCGAGGCACGCCTCGGTGGCCCCCAGATAACAATCCACCGCCGCAACGCCCCCATAGGCCGGCACATTGTTCATCAGCACATGGGAGGCCTTGATGCCCGGCACGCTGTGGCCGAAATTGATCATGGCGCCCGAGGAGCACATGGGGGCGAAGGTGCCCGTGGTGACCACGTCGATCTCCCGGGCCGCAGCCACTGCGCCCTTTTCCTGCACGATGGCCGTCATCTCCTCGGCGGTCACCACCACCACCTCGCCGCTTTTGATTCGGGCGTTGATCTGGGCGAAACTTTTCTCAACCGCGTATTTGGACATTCGCTTGCTCGCTTATGGCTTGGCCACCGCCGCGATCTTGGCGGCGATGTTGTTCTCCACCCACTGGCCGTCCCACCACTCCAGGGGGTTGACGAAGGTGTGGTGCACCAGGATGCTGAAATGCAGATGATCCCCGGCCGCCAACCCGGTCTGCCCGGTCTTGCCGATGACATCCCCTTTGCCCACCATCTGATCCGGCGCGACCGCCATGTGGCTCAAGTGGGCATAGAGGCTGAACAGTCCCATGCCGTGGTCGATCATCACCGTGTTGCCGTAGATGCCCAGGAAGTCCGCGAAAGCCACCCGCCCTGCGTTGGCCGCCGGCACCGGCGCCTGGGCCAGGGAGGCCAGATCGACCCCCAGGTGGTACTGTTCGTCGATCACCCGACCTTTGTAGGTGTAGGTCCGATGATCGGCGAATCCCGCCCGGTTGGCGGCGCCGGGCAGTTGGACAAAGCCGCCCTGCCAGTGGATGCGGTTGTCGGAACGGCCGGCGATGCGCCGGATGGCATCGTTGTTGTCCACCCGCAGCTTGCGGTTGACTTCCAGAAAGATATCGAAATTGGAGGCGCCCGGGGGCACGTCCACCTGATTGAAAAAGGCCGGCATGAGTTGGTCCAGGAACCCGTCGGAAATGGGAAGGGTGTCCCGTTTGAAGCGCCGGGCGTTGATGTGGTGGGGAATGCCGGCGCGTCCCTCGTTGCCCGCCTCGTCGGTGGCGGTCAGGTGAATGGATGTGCCGGGCCCCTGTTCATGGGTCAGGGCGAAAAGGGCCAGGTGGATGGTCCGATCCTCGAAGTGGCCCGCGGCGCCTGGATAGAACTGGTCGTCGACCATTACGCCGCTCACCGGACACGGCTCGGAAAGCCTGTACACCACCAGGCCGGCGCCCCCCTGGGCCACATTGTGTTGCCGGCTGAGCACCTCGATGGCCGGCGGCCGCGTGTCGATGCGCACCGGCGTTTCGACCAGATTGAGATTGCCCTTGCCCCAGCCGCGCAGAGAGTAGTCGCGCACTTCCAACCGCAGCATCGCCGGTCCGTCGGCGATTCCCAGCTCCCGGGGATGGATGGGCACCGCCACGGTGGTCTCGCGGACCGCGCCGCCGGCCCAGATGCCCGCCGAGGGAAAGGTGCGCTCCAGGATCGCCACCTCACGGTCTTCGGTGGCCATGGCGATCCGCACGCTGCGGATCCCGCTTTTGGGATCCGCCACGGCAATCTCCAGGGTCTGCTCGGCACCCAGGGCGGTCCGATCCATGGCCGGTGTCACGGTGGGCGGTCGGCCTTCCATGCGGAAAAACAAAAAAACCGCCAGCGCCACGATCAGCAGGACAAGCAGCGCCCACGGCCAGCGTCGAGGGGTATTCTTTTTAGGATTCAATGGCTTAACAACTCCTTGATTTTGTGAATCAAGTTATGATCATTACCAGCTCCGCAGATCCGAATCAAGGCAAAGTTTAAAAGTTTCGCAGCTTGACTTTTACTAGCCGGCGGTCTAAATGAAAGCCATGCAAACTATTGTACACATAGAAAATGTGCACATCGGCCAGGGGATGCCGCTGGCCATCGTGGCCGGCCCCTGCGTGATCGAGGACGAGGACACCACACGGCGCATCGCCGAGCGGTTGAAGGACCTGGCCGCGCGTTTGCAAATGCCCCTGATCTTCAAGGCCTCCTTCGACAAAGCCAACCGCACCTCGATCCATTCGTACCGGGGGCCGGGCCTGGAAAAGGGGTTGCGCCTCCTGGAAACCATCCGCACCCAATGCGAACTGCCCGTGTTGTCGGACGTCCATGAAATCGCCCAGGTGGTCCCGGCCGCCCAGGTGCTCGATGTGCTGCAGATACCGGCTTTTCTGTGTCGCCAAACCGACTTCCTTCTGGCGGTGGCGCGCACCGGCAAACCGGTGAACATCAAAAAGGGACAATTTCTGGCGCCCTGGGACATCGCCAACATCGTGGACAAGATCGCCTCCGCCGGCAACCGCCGCATTCTGTTGACCGAACGGGGCGCCATGTTCGGCTACAACAACCTGGTGGTGGATTTCCGATCCATACCCATCATGCAGCAACAGACCGGCATGCCGGTAATTTTTGACGCGACCCACAGCGTTCAGCTGCCCGGCGGCGCCGGCAGCAGCTCCGGTGGCCAGCGGGAGCACGCGCCGGTGCTGGCCCGCGCGGCGGTGGCGGCAGGGGCCGACGCCGTCTTCATGGAGGTGCACCCGGACCCGGACAAGGCGTTGTGCGACG
Organism: Desulfatitalea alkaliphila; assembly: GCF_022968795.1. Taxonomy (GTDB): domain Bacteria; phylum Desulfobacterota; class Desulfobacteria; order Desulfobacterales; family Desulfosarcinaceae; genus Desulfatitalea; species Desulfatitalea alkaliphila. The sequence continues at coordinate 10,969 of NZ_JALJRB010000022.1, read as the reverse complement.
GTCCCAACTCCCTGCCCCTGGACACCCTGGAGCCCTTCTGGCGCCAGCTCCAAGCCATCCGCCGAATCCTGCACGACGGAGACGACTGATCCCATGCCCGCCACCGAACGGCTCGAAACCATAGAACTGTTGCTCTTGGACGTGGACGGCGTACTGACCGCCGGCGAGATCATCTACGGCGACAGCGGCGAACAGTTCAAGATTTTCAACGTCAAGGACGGCGTGGGCATCCGCATGCTCAAGGCGGCCGGCATCCAGGTGGGCATCGTCACCGGCCGCTCGGGCGAAGCCCTGCGTCATCGCTGTCGCAACCTGGGCATCGACCTGGTGTTCGACGGCGTCCGCGACAAGGCGCGCCTGCTGGATCCAATCACCACCCGCACCGGCATCGCGCCGCGGCGGATGGCCTTTGTCGGCGACGATCTGCCCGACCTTTCCATCATGACCAAGGTGGGACTGGCCGTGGCCGTGGCCGACGCCCACGAGGCCGTGCGCGCGGCCGCTCACATGACCACCCGCGCCGGCGGCGGCCGCGGTGCGGTGCGCGAAGTGTGCGACGCCCTTCTAAAGGCCCGGGGCCGCTGGGAAGAGATGGTCCAGACGCTTTTCCATGGCTGATCGCAGAAACCTGTTCAAGTGGATCCTGACCGTCACCGCCATTCTGGCCGTGGCCATTCTGATTGCGGTCTTTTTCCAATTCCGCCGCCAACAGGATCAATATGTCGTGCCCCTGCCCGACACGGCCACCCGGGCATTGATGCGGCTGGCCCAACTGCAACAGACCGCCACCAAGGACGGCCGAGTGCAATGGGAGCTGGATGCCGCCGCGGCTGAATTGGAAACCGGCAGTCAGCGCATGATTCTGACCGCGCCGGAAGTGGTGTTTCACACCGAAGAGGGAGACACGGTCCACCTGACCGCCGAACGGGGCGTGCTGAACACGCGCACCAACGATATGGAAGCCAGCGGTAATGTTCGAGTGCGCGACGACCGATATACCTTGGAGACGGAGAAACTGATCTACCGGCACGAGGAACGGCTGCTGGAATCCGATGTGCCGGTTTATATTCATGGTGGCGCAATTCGCCTGCGGGCCGACACCATGGTCTACGATTTGAACACCAACCAGGCCCATTTCGACGGGCATGTGGAGGGATTTCTCTATGAAACCCTGGCGATTCCCTGAAGCCGCGATCTGCGCCCTCATCGGGCTGGCCCTGCTCCTATTCAGCGCGGCCGGCGCCCTGGCCGAGGCGCCGGCAAGCGAGGCGACCGACGAACCCATTGAAATCACCGCCGACCGTCTCATTTCGGACAGCACTGCCCGCACCGCCGAGTTCGTCGGCAATGTGCGGGCCGTTCAAGGCCAAACCGTGATCGATGCCGACCGACTCAAGATACACTACCGCGAAAGCGGCGGCGGGCAGGAGGGGGTGGACACCGAGAGCGTGGAAAGCATCGAGGCCACGGGCCGGGTGCGCATCACCATAGACAACAGAGTTGCCGTCAGTGACAAGGCGGTCTATACTACGATTGACAAAAAACTGGTCCTGACAGGACCGGAATCCCGCATCACCAGCGGCAAGGATACCATCAGCGGCAGCCGGATCACCTTTTTCCGTGAAACGGGGCAGCTGGAGATCGTGGGCGACGACGGCAACCAGGTCAAGGCCACCATCCATTCCGAGGAAAGTGGCTTGAACTGAAGGCAGTGAATTGTTATAACGGCAAGCCCGCACGGCGCGGGCGGCCGACGGATCCAGCATGACCACACTGTCCATCGAACAACTGGCCAAGAGCTACGGCGGCCGCCGAGTGGTGAAGACCGTCAGCCTGACGGTACGTTCGGGCCAAGTGGTGGGGCTGCTGGGACCCAACGGCGCCGGCAAAACCACCACCTTCTACATGACGGTGGGCATGGTGCGGCCGGACGCGGGCAAGGTGCTGCTGGACGATCAGGACATCACCCGCTTGCCCATGTACCTGCGGGCGCGCAAAGGGTTGGGCTATCTGCCGCAGGAAGCGTCGGTGTTTCGCAAATTGACCGTGGAAGATAACATCCTGGCCATTTTGGAAACCATGCCCATCGCCAAGACCGAACGCAAGGAACGCGCCCGCGACCTGCTGGAAGAGTTGGGGATCCATCATCTGGCGAAGCAAAAGGCCGGCTCCCTGTCGGGCGGCGAACGGCGCCGCCTGGAAATCAGCCGGGCGCTGGCCACGCAACCGGCCTTCATTTTGCTGGACGAGCCTTTTGCCGGTATCGACCCGCTGGCCGTGGCCGACATAAAAAAGATCATCGGCCATTTGAAGCAGCGGGACATCGGGATCGTCATCTCCGATCATAATGTGCGGGAAACATTGGAAGCATGTGACGAAGCGTTTATTCTGGCCGAAGGCGAAGTGATCGAGTCCGGTCCGCCGGCGAAAATTGCCGCCAGCGAAATCGCCCGGCGCATCTACCTAGGGGACGAATTCAGGTTGTAACGATGGCCATTGAACTACGACAACAACTCAAACTGACCCAGCAACTGATCATGACGCCCCAGCTGCAGATGGCGATCAAGCTGTTGCAGCTATCCCGTCTGGAGTTGATGGACGCCATCCGCCAGGAGCTGGAGGAGAACCCCACCCTGGAAGAGTCCCAGGAATCGATCTCCAGGGATCAACTCGGCCAGGAGGATCAAGTTCAACCGGCCACGGTGGACAAGCCCCAGGAAGTGACCATCGACGAAAAGATCCCCGGTGACATCGACTGGAGCAACTACATCGACGAGTACAACTCGCCCGGCCGGATCCGGTTCGAGACCGAGGACCGTGACGCGCCCCAGTACGAAGCGTTCATCTCCCACAAGGAATCGTTGACCGACCATCTGCTCTGGCAACTGCTGATGGCCGACCCCAGCCCGGAAGAAGAACGCATCGGCAGCCTGATCATCGGCAACCTGGACACCGACGGTTACTTGAAAACCAGCGCCGCCGATCTGGCCGAGCAAGCCGGTGTGAGCGAAGAGGACATCGAAGAGGTGCTCTTCCTGATGCAAAGCTTCGATCCCGTCGGCGTCTGTGCCCGGGACCTCACCGAATGCCTTCTGCTGCAGGCCCGCCACCTGGGATTGAAGGACACCCTGGTGGGCAAGATCATCAGCGGCCACATCAATCACCTGGAAAACAAAAACTACAAAGCCATCTGCCGCGCCCTCAAGGTCGGTTTGGACGAGGTGATCGCCGCCGTCAACGTCATCACCCAGATGGAGCCCAAACCGGGACGCCAGTTCAGCTCCGAAGAGCCGCAGTACATCACCCCGGACATCTACGTGCACAAAACCGAGGACGGATTCGCCATCGTCATCAACGACGACGGTTTGCCCAAGTTGAAGGTGAACACCTTCTACAAGCAAGCCATCACCCGCGACAAAGACGTGGGCGGCAACGCACGCAACTACATCCAGGACAAACTACGCTCCGCCGCCTGGCTGATCCGCAGCATTCACCAACGCCAGAAAACCATCTACAAAGTGATGGAAAGCATCCTCAAGTACCAGCACGATTTTTTCGACAAGGGCATCGCGCACCTCAAGCCCATGGTACTGCGGGACGTGGCCGAGGATATCGGCATGCACGAATCGACCATCAGCCGGGTCACCACCAACAAATACGCCTACACCCCCCAGGGCATCTTCGAACTGAAATATTTTTTCAACAGCTCCATCAAGCGGGTTCACGGTGAGGCCATCGCCTCGGCCAGCGTGCAGGAAAAGATCCGCCGCCTGATCGAAAGCGAGGATGCCCGCCGCCCCTACTCCGACAGCAAGATGGCGGATCTGCTCAAGGCCGAAAACATCGACATCGCCCGGCGCACAGTGGCCAAGTACCGGGAAATGATGGGTGTTCTGCCCTCGAGCAAACGCAAGCGCTATTCCTGACAGCGGCCATGCAACTGTTGCTTTCCGGTCAATACGATTTACTGTTATAATCAAAGACAACGTGCCGACAACCGTCGACCAAACCAAACGGCAGGATCAACCCAGAAGGAGGCAGTGTCTATGCAAACATCCGTGACCTTCAAGAACCTCGACCCCTCCGACCACCTCAAATCCTACATCAGCGACAAACTCGACCGTTTCGACAAATACCTCTACAATCCCGGTGAGGCCAATGTCGTGCTGTCGGTCGAAAAATTCCGTCACATCGCCGAAGTGAACATCATCGGCGACCGGCTCAATATCGTCGGCAAGGAAGAGACCGAGGACATGTACGCGGCCATCGACATGGTGCTGGACAAACTGGAAAAACAGATCAAGAAAAACAAGCAGAAGGTAAGGGAGCGACGGTCCGGCAAAGGCAAGGCAAAGACGGCCATGGGCGAACCCACCGGTGCCGTGGTCATGGAGGATGACGGCGAACGGCGTGTCATGGTGCAAAACATCGAATACAAACCCATGGACGTGGACGAGGCCGTCATGCAGATGGATTTGGTCGACAACAACTTTCTGGTGTTCACCAACGCCCGTTCGGATCGTGTCAACGTGCTCTACCGGCGCAAGGACGGCAACTACGGGTTGATTCAACCCAATCCATGAGAACGCTTTGCAACGTGGTCATCCGTCAAGGGTGGCTTGCGGTTGGGGTCAAGCCCGCAAGTTGCTGAATACGGATGGACACTGAAACGAAAACCATCCGACCTTCATACTTCCGTCGAATGGACCAATCGGGCCTTTCCGGGCATAACGGCTGTGATCCACATCCAGCCACCGGAAAGGCCCACGCGATGAAACAACGGTGATGCGGTATGAAGCTATTGGAAGTGCTCCACCCGGAGGCCATCAACATCGATCTGCGCGCCAGGGACAAAAAGACGGTGCTCGACGAATTGGCGGCCCCCGTAGCCCGCATAACCGGCACACCCCAAGATGAGCTGGTGCGGGTGCTCATGGAACGGGAGCGCCTGGGCAGCACCGGCATCGGCGGCGGCATCGGCATCCCCCACGGCAAGCTGCAAGGATTGCCGTCCTTGCTGGTGGGCTTCGGATTGAGCCGGCACGGCGTGGCTTTCGAATCGATGGACGGGCGGCCCACCCATCTCTTTTTCCTGTTGCTCTCACCGGAAAACGAAGCGGGCCAACACTTGAAACTGTTGGCCCGCATATCGCGCCTGCTCAAGCAGGAGGAGTTCAAATCACAGCTCATGCAGGCCGCATCCACCGAAGCGGTCCTGGAAATCATCGGCGAAACGGACGAAGCGTTCTGACACCCAAACATTGAACCGGGCTTGGGAAGGCGGCGAAAAATGCCTGCACCCCGCCCCGAACCACTAACCACCACCGTCTAACGGCATGCAACCACGCACCATCATCATCGTTACCGGATCCTCCGGCTCCGGCAAAAGCACGGCCCTGGCCACCTTCGAAGACGCCGGCTTTTTCTGCGTCGACAACATGCCGGTGGGCCTGATGCCCCCTTTTCTGCAACAAGCCGCCGAGCAGGCCGCCGACAACGATGTGGCCGGATGGGCCTTCGGCATGGACCTGCGCGACAGGCACTTTCTCGACGGCCACGGCCGGATGCTCGCCGATTTGAAAAACAAAGGGTACCAGGCCAAAATCGTCTTCCTGGATGCCGACGACCAGGTGCTGCTGCGACGCTACAACCAGACCCGGCGCCACCACCCCTTGGGGCGGGACGGCAGCCTGCTGGAGGCCGTGCGCGCCGAGAAACACCAACTGCAGCCCCTGCGCAAAACCGCCGACCATGTCATCGACACCACCCACCTGAGCGTCCATGAACTCAAGTTCGCCATTTTCAATATCGCCCGGCAATACACCGCCATCACCGGCATGGCCATCAACGTCATCTCCTTCGGCTTCAAATACGGCACCCCGGCCGAAGCCGACCTCCTGATCGATGTGCGCTTTCTGAAAAACCCCTACTTCGTGCCGGAACTCAAACCCCTGGACGGCGAATCGGATCAAATTCGGGAATTTGTCTTGCAAGATCCGCAGACGGGCTTATTTTTGGAATCTTACTTGAAATTGCTCGATCAACTGATTCCCCTGTACGTCAAGGAAGGCAAGGCTTACCTCACCCTTGCCATCGGCTGCACCGGCGGAAGGCACCGTTCCGTGGTCATCGCCCAGCAGGTCTATGATCACATTCGCCTCACCCAACCCACCGTGCGCCTGATGCATCGCGACATCCGTTTCGGTTGACCGCGGCCCGTCATCACCCTTGACCTCGGGCATGAATTGTGGCTTAACGCCCCTAACCCATATACCGGAAGATATTTCCAATCGCCTCCGGGTGGACACAGGATGCAAACAAAGGACAACACAACCAAAATGATAGGAATCCTCATCGTCAGCCACAGACAACTGGGCGACGCCTTGATCGATTGCGTCGAATTCATCCTCGGGGAACCGCCCCCCGCCTTGATGGCGGTATCCATCGATCTGCGCGAAAACGCCGCCGCCCTGCGCGCCAAAATCGAAAAAGGGATCAAACAGTTGAACAGCGGCACGGGAGTGCTGATCATGACCGACATGTTCGGCGGTACGCCCTCCAACCTCAGCTACGCTTTCCTGGACGAGGGCCACATCGAGGTCATTTCGGGCGTCAATCTGCCCATGGTGATCAAAGCCATCAGCCTGCGCAAAAACAAAGGGTTGACGGAGTTGGCCCAATCCCTGGAAAATTTCGGCAAGAAGAGCATCTCCTTGGCCAGCGGCATATTGAAAGGGAACAAGCGCAGTACGGGCTGATTCCCGAACGGTTTCTTTGTCAAGTGCGATACCTGCGCCACGAGCAGTTTCAAATGTTCCGTTTGGGTGCCCGGCGAAGGCACGGGGAAAATGGCATTATTGCCATCGGCCCGCCATTGCCGTTTGAAATTCGTCAAACTCACAACTCTCGCTGCGACCTCGCGGTAGCGTCTTTACGGCGAGCAAAAAAGGAGGAACGATGTCCGTCAAAGTTGCAATCAACGGTTTCGGCAGAATCGGCCGCATGGTGTTTCGTGCGGCTCTGAAACACTCCGACGTGTCGGTGGTGGCCATCAACGATCTGACAGATGCGGCCACCATGGCCCACCTGCTCACCTACGACTCGGTACACGGCAAGCTGAGCAACAATATCCGTGCCGAGGAGAAAGCCATCGTCGTTGACGATCAACGCATCTCCTACACCGCCCACCGCGACCCCGCCGAACTGCCGTGGAAGGAGCTGGGCGTGGACATCGTCATGGAGTGCACCGGCCTGTTCCGGGATCGCGACAGTGCCGCCAAGCATCTGACCGCCGGCGCGCGCAAGGTGATCATCTCGGCCCCCGCCAAGGAGCCGGATCACACCATTGTCATGGGCGTCAACCACACCACCTATGATCCGCGCCAGCACCACGTCATCTCCAACGCCTCGTGCACCACCAACTGCCTGGCCCCCGTGGCCAAAGTACTGCTGGAGAACTTCGGCATCAAAAACGGCCTGATGACCACCATCCACTCCTATACCGGTGACCAGCGCCTGCTCGACTTTCCCCACAAGGACCTGCGCCGGGCCCGCGCCGCGGCCCTGTCCATGATCCCCACCACCACCGGCGCCGCCAAGGCAGTTGCCCTGGTGTTGCCCGAACTGGCCGGCAAGCTCAACGGCCTGGCCATCCGCGTGCCCACCCCCAACGTCTCCTTGGTGGACGTGGTGGTCAACATCGGCAAAAGCGGTGTCACCACCTCGGAAGTCAACCAGGCCTTGAAAGCCGCCGCCGAAGGCGAGATGGCCGGCATTCTGGGCTTCAGCGAACTGCCCCTGGTCTCCAGCGACTTCAACGGCAGCACCCTCTCCTCCATCGTGGATGCCGACACCACCTATGTCATCGACCAGATGGTCAAGGTGCTCTCGTGGTACGACAACGAAGCCGGCTATTCCCATCGCATGGTGGACCTGGCCGCCATGGTGGGCGCCGCCCTGTAAGGAACCGCCAAAAGCGTGTCCATCCTAAACGGAGGCCTGTCCGCCACCGTGCGCACAGCGACGGCGGACAGCCGCCGGATGCCGTTTCCGGCCGGACACCAAACAATGGAGGAACACAATGCCAACGCGCCGTCCCCTCATCGCCGGCAACTGGAAAATGCACAAAACCGGCGAAGAGGCCGTCCAGACCGTCCAACAGCTCAAATCCCTGGTGGCCGACGTCCAGGATGTCGAAGTGATGGTGGCCCCACCCTTCACCGCCCTGGCGCCGGTGGCCCAAGCCCTGGCCGGCAGCACCATCGCCCTGGGGGGCCAGAACATGCACTGGGAATCCAAGGGCGCCTTCACCGGTGAAATCGCCCCCGGCATGCTGGTGGCCGCCGGATGCCGCTACGTCATTATCGGTCATTCCGAACGGCGCCAATTCTTCGGTGAGACCGACACCACCGTCAACCAAAAAATCCGGGCCGCCCTGACCGCCGACCTGCAGCCCGTTTTCTGCATCGGCGAAAGCGAAGCCCAGCGCGAGGCAGGTCAAACATTTTCTGTACTTGACAAACAGGTCCAAAACGGTTTAGAAGGCCTATTTTCGCAGGATCTGCAATCGTTGGTCGTGGCCTACGAACCGGTCTGGGCCATCGGCACCGGCAAAACCGCCACCAAGGAACAAGCTCAGGAAGTGCATGCCCATGTGCGACAATTGATCGCCGACACCGTGGACAAGCACCTGGCCGAAACGATGCGCATCCTGTACGGCGGAAGCGTCAACCCCGGAAATGTCAAGGCGTTGATGGCCATGCCCGATGTGGATGGCGCCCTGGTCGGCGGCGCCAGCCTCGACCCAGAAACGTTTAGCCAACTGGTGCACTACCAGGGCTGAAATGGATTGAAAAAATGTCGCTATTGCTCGTTGCCGTTCACGTTTTCGTGTGTATCGCTCTGATACTCATCGTCTTGCTGCAGACAGGCAAAGGCGCCGACATGGGCGCCGCCTTCGGCGGCGGCGCCAGCCAGACCCTCTTCGGCACCACCGGCGCCTCCACCTTTCTAAGCAAGGCCACCACCGCCGCGGCCGTGGTATTCATGCTGACATCCCTGATGCTGGCCTACATGGCCGGCAACCGCAGCGAAGGGCGCCTGCTGTCCGACACGCCGCCGCCCGCCGTGCAGACCCAAACCACCACGGAAACCCCCGTGGCGGTTCCACCACCGGCCGACACCGTCGCGCCACCGCCGGAAACCCAACCACCGGCCACCGGGGAGTAACGCTGCAAGCGAAATCACAAAGAACCATGACAAGAAACACCTAAGGGAATAACGAACGCACCATGACAAAATCCTTGCCGAAGTGGTGGAACTTGGTAGACACGCTATCTTGAGGGGGTAGTGGGGCAACCCGTGCCGGTTCAAGTCCGGCCTTCGGCACCACCGAATTTGAGGCCTACTGTACCAACAGTAGGCCTCTGTTATTTATAGAATAAAGCCTCATTTCGACCCAATCCGTCTGTTATCCACAACACTTACACACTTTGACTGACGGAGGTCAAAAAATGAGGCACTCTGAGAGCGGACTCGTAACTTGATGGATTCGCAGCCAAGTAAAATGATGGATTTGCAAGGCAGATAAAGGGATGCGCTTGCGCGTCTGATTGGATTGGGTTTTTTTAGGAATGGGCAGGAAGTCTTGAATAAGCAACGAAGCGCCTGAGTTGATTATGCGACCGGACCATGACGGGCCAAAAACCCGATTAAAACATTCCAACACACCATTGGAATGCAACCGTCAGGCTGATTTGCATACCACGCGCCATCCATGAGGCTTAGGCAACTATTGAACTTCAACAATTTATAGGAACTAATTTTCTCATTATTAACAACTTTTCATACCACACGCCATAGCTTGTTAAATTTGTCACCGCCCTAACTTCTTGTTTATATATATTTAAACTCCTTGTTGAGAAAACGATCGTCAGCCGCATGATTTTTGCATGTTTACCCCTAAGTTCTAAAGGATCAACAATCGAGAAAAAGCCAAACCTGTCGCGAGATAGGGACGGAAAACCACGGGTCTCATAGGGGCAAGCGCCACAGACCTCGTCGTGAGAAAGCCGAGTTGCCTTGGATGGTGACTTGGCTTTTGTTTTTTTATCGAGATCACGTTTCAGCGCTGATCTGTGTCTACATTAAATGAAAGGGGGAAATAGGATGAAAATAAAAACTGTCTTAATACTCTTTATAATTAGTGGCTTTTTGGGAATGTCGGTTAATTGTTATGCACTTTCATACACTGAGCCTCCGGATTTGGACGGCCAATATATTGGCAGTATCGGTTTAGGGGTAAACACAGTAAGTGGAAGCATATTCGCTGATGCAACCAATTTGGTCGAAGGGTCATCACAGCTTGATCCCTCCGATTATGATCTGGACGACTTTTATTTTGTTATCGATTCCGGTTTATTCCTAAATTCTATAGACTTAACCTTTGACACTACTTACATCGACGGTGGCACTATAGGGGCTATGGGCGCATTTGCCTCATATGCTATAAAAGATGAACAAGGTGTTGATATTGCTTACAATGGTACGGTAGATGTTATGAATTCCGGCACCATTGAATTGTTCTCCGATTTGAATTTAGGGGCGGGTTTATATCTTTTTGATAACACTAACCTTAATCTATTTAGAAATGATCAATTTTCTACTAATTATACTCTGACGTTTCAAGTCGCACCAACAGCTCCAGTGCCAGAACCAGCAACCATGCTGCTCCTTGGGGCTGGCTTAATCGGCCTTGCGGGGGCAAACAGAAAAAGGTTGTTAAAGGGAAAATAAATCTCAGTCTCTCGAGGGTAGGATCTCAAAAATTAAGGATTTATAGACGGAAGCCCCCTACTACGAACCGGCCAAGGAAAGCGAGGGGGCTCCATCTTTTTTCCCTCGACGTTCTTGTCCATTTTTCCTCATTTTGCCATCATTTTTTGAGTCCGTGCTCACAGATCCATCTACA
>NZ_JALJRB010000021.1 GCF_022968795.1 Desulfatitalea alkaliphila | reverse complement strand
CCCCACCCGCCGGCGGTCGTTCAACGCTCCAAACAAGGGCCGTTGATGGCTCAACACATCGGTTGTTCAAGACGCAAAACAAGGGACGTCCAATGCTGACTTCAAACTTCCTTCGCGACTCCACCTGATCGCCCGGCACCAATGCGCAATGCCCATCATCACCCACCTTCACTGAATTTTATTCACCGTGCTCTCCGGTTGTTGTCTCACGCCTTTTTGTGATAGGCAGGGGCGATCCGCTGGATTGGCAGGGGGTGACGGATGCCGGGTTTGATGCACCGGCGGTGGCGCAGTTCGATTTCGGTATTGTCGAGGCCACCCCTTACACCATCGTGGATACGGACGCGCAACGAGGCGGTTGGCACATCAGCGACGCAGGGAGTTTGATGAAAAATGAGTGATTTCAATTCAAATGACGATGGGACCGGGACACCAGGGAACAACGATAACGCTCCGGCAGGAACGCAGGCGGGCGGATTGCGCCCGGAATTGGCCGAGTTGTACGCGCGGCTCTCCTTCGGGCTGGACGCCAACCGGCCCGATGCGGTGGACAAGCGGCGGCGGCAGAACCGGCGCACGGCGCGGGCCAACGTGGAGGATTTGTGCGATCCGGGCACCTTTCTCGAGTACGGGGCTTTGGCCATCGCCGCCCAGCGCAGCCGGCGTTCCATGGAGGACCTGATCCGCAAAACCCCGGCCGACGGCCTGATCGCCGGGGTCGCCGCGGTCAACGGGCAGTGGTTCGCCGAGGAGCGCAGCCGCTGCATGCTCATGGCCTACGACTACACCGTGCTGGCCGGCACCCAGGGCCACTTCAACCACAAGAAGATGGACCGCATGTTGAAGCTGGCCTACGACCAGAAACTGCCCCTGATCTATTTGGGCGAAGGCGGCGGCGGGCGGCCCGGCGATGTGGACGCCTCCGGGGTGGTGGTGGCCGGGCTCGACCTGGGCACCTTCGCCTCCTTTGCGCGCCTCAGCGGGCACGTGCCCGTGGTGGGCGTGGTCTCCGGGTTCTGTTTCGCGGGCAACGCGGCCCTGCTGGGCTGCTGCGATGTGATCATCGCCACCAGCAGCTCCAACATCGGCATGGGCGGGCCCGTGATGATCGAAGGTGGTGGGCTGGGGGTGTACCGGCCCGAAGAGGTGGGACCCATGGAGGTGCAGACCGAAAACGGCGTCGTGGACATCGAAGTGGCCGACGACGTGCAGGCCATGGCGGTGGCCCGGCAATGCCTCTCTTACTTTCAAGGCACATTGCCCGTCTGGGAAGCCGGCGACCAGCTGCGTTTGCGGGATCTGGTGCCCGAAAGCCGCCGGCGGGCCTATGATGTGCGCACGGTGATCGAGGGGCTGGCCGACATCGGCTCATTCCTGGAGCTGCGGCCCAAGTTCGGCCCCTCCATGGTCACCGGCCTGCTGCGCATCGAGGGGCGGCCCATGGGGGTGATCGCCAACAACCCGGCTTACATGGCCGGGGCCATCGAGGCCGAAGGGGCGGACAAGGCGGCCCGCTTGATGATGCTGTGCAACGCCCACGGTCTGCCCATTCTATCGCTGTGCGACACACCGGGCTTCATGGTGGGCCCGGAGGTGGAAAAGCGGGCCCAGGTGCGCCACGTGTGCCGCATGTTCGTGGTCGGGTCCCACGTGAGCGTGCCCTTTTTCACCGTGGTGCTGCGCCGCGGTTACGGCCTGGGCGTGATGGCCATGGCCAAGGGGGGCTTTCACGAGTCGTTTTTCTCGGCCGCCTGGCCCACCGGGGAGTTCGGCGGCATGGGGCTGGAGGGTGCGGTCAAGGCCGGTTTCAAAAAGGAGCTGGCCGCCGTGGAAGACCCGCAGGCGCGCGAGGCCCTGTACAACAAGTTGGTGGCCGGCATGTACGAGCGTGGCAAGGCCATCAACGCCGCCGCCCAGCTGGAAATCGACGCGGTGATCGACCCGGCGGTCACGCGCCAGTGGCTCCTGCAGGGGCTCAAGTCCTTACCGCCGCGTCCCCCCGGCGCGGCCCAGCACGCCTTCGTGGATCCGTGGTAGATTTCTCAGGGCACGCGCAACAATAACTTTCCATTTCATGCATTCCTGCTTGCGGCCCAAATCCGGGCGCCTGAAATGCGAATGGATTGTTTCGCGCGCCCTTGCCGGCGGCGGGCGCACCGACCCGACGGGTCATCCCGTGCCCGCCGCCTTCTTTTTTTCCTCCTGTTTGTCGCTTCCCCAAAGCTGCGACGCCAGCATGCCCGCCAGCATGAGGGCGCATCCTTGCCACCCGCGACCGGAAAGGGTTTCACCCAGGACGACAATGCCCGCCAATACGGCGAACACGGTTTCCAGGCTCATGAGGATGGCGGCGTGGGTGGGCGGCACGCGGCGCTGGGCCACCACCTGCAAGGTGAAGCCGATGCCGACGGAGAGCAGGCCGCCGTAGAGGATGGGCATCGCGGCGGCGGCAACCGCCGACCAGCGCAAGGTTTCCACGAAAAAGCCCGCCGCCAGGCTGATGGCGGCGCAGACCCAGAACTGGAGCACCGCCAGCTTGAGGGCGTCGAGGCGGGGCGCGAACCAGCCGATGACCAGTACGTGCAGGGCGTACATGACGGCGCAGAGCATCACCAGCAGGTCGCCGGTGCCGATGGTCAAACCGTCTTCGACGGTCAGCAGATAGAGGCCGCTGACCGCCAGCACCGCGCCGACCCACCCGCCGGTGCCGGGGCGGACGCGCCACACCATGCCCAGAAGCGGCACCAGCACCACATAGAGGCCGGTGATGAAACCGGCCTTGCCAGCGGTGGTGTGGATGATGCCGATCTGCTGCAAAATGGTGCCGCCGAACAGCAAGGCGCCGGCCAGCAGGCCGACGGGCAGCAGCGGGGGCGGCGGCTTTTGGGGCCGCACGACAAGCTGTGGTGCGGCGCGGCTGAACACCAGCATCAGCGGCGTGACGCAAAGAGCGCCCAGGGCGAAGCGGATGCCGGTGTAGAAGAAGGGGCCGATGTGTTCCATGCCGGCCTTCTGGGCCACGAAGGTCGAACCCCAGATCATGGCCGTGAGCAGCAGCAAGAGATCGCCGGTGAGGTGGGGGCGCAGGGACATGGGTTCAGAGGGCTTCCGCTTGCAGATGGGTGTTGAGCCGGCTTTCGATGCGCCGGAACACCCACAGGACACCGTAGACGATGACGATGTAGAGGGCCGCCGCGAACAGATAGACCTCGTAGAAGGCGAAGCTGCGGGTGGCGATTTCGCCGGCCACGCCGGTGATGTCCATCACCGTGATGATGGAGACCAGGGAAGAGGCTTGCAGCAGGAAGATCACTTCGTTGGTGTAGGCCGGCCAGACGACGCGCAGGGCCCTGGGCAGGATGATGCGCCGGTAGAGCAGCGCGCCCGACATGCCGCAGGCCCTGGCGGCCTCGATTTCACCGAAGGGCACGCCCTGGATGCCGCCGCGGAAGATTTCGGTGGAGTAGGCGGCGGTGTTCAGGGTCAGGGCGAGCACGGCGCAGAACCAGGGATTCTGGAAGAAATACCAGAGCCCCACGGCCTCGAGCTGGGCGACGAATTGGCCGGAGCCGTAGTAGATCAGAAAGATCTGCACCAGCAGGGGCGTTCCGCGAAAATAGAAGGTGAAGGCGTAGACCGGCCAGGAGAGCAGGGGCGAGCGGGAGACGCGCAGCACCGAGAGCGGCAGGGCCATGCAAAAGCCGATGAAGACGCTCAGGGCGGTGATCTGCAGGGTCAGCCAGGTGGCGCCGATGAAGCGGGGCAGGCTTTCAATGAGGATTTCCATGGTCGGCTCAAGCCCTCCGCAGGCCGCGCGCGGCGCGACGTTCGGCCCAGTGCTGCACGATGTTGGAGATGATGGTGATGGCCAGGTAGATCAGGGAAGCCGCGAAAAAGAAGGTGAAGGGCTTGCGGGTGTTGCGGGCGGCGATGTCGGCGCTGCGCATCAGCTCGGGCAGTTGGATGACCGAGATCAGGGCCGTGGCCTTGATCAGGATCATCCAGACATTGCCCAGGCCCGGCAGGGCGAAACGCATCATCTGGGGCAGCAGGATGCGGCGGAAGGTCAGGGGGCCGCTCATGCCGCAGGCCCGCGCGGCTTCGATCTGCCCCTTGGGCACGGCCAGCCGGGCGCCGCGGAACACCTCGGTGGCGAAGGCGCCGTAGATGAAGCCGATGGTGGCCACGCCGGCCGTGAAGGGGTCGAGGGCGATGTAAATATTGCGGCCGAAGTGCGCGGAGACATCCTGGATGAAAGTGGGCACGCCGTAGTAGACCAGCAGGATCAGCACCAGCTCGGGCACACCACGGACCACGGTGGTGTAGGTGTCCACCACAAAGCGCACGAGGGGCGACGGCGAGAACTTGCACCACATGCCGATCAGGCCCAGCAGTACGGCGAGGGCCATGGCGCAGACGCCCACGTAAACCGTCAACCGGGCCCCCTCCAGAAGAAGGGGGCCGTATCCGTGCAGATCGAACCGGCTCACGTCAGGGGGTGCCCTCCCGCGGTTCGGAACGCATCACGATGCACGCGATGCGCCGGTTGATGATTACGCCGCGGCCATCAATCGCCGTAGACGTCGAAATCGAAATAGCGGTCGTTGATCTTCTGGTAGGTGCCGTCCGCGCGGATGCGGGCGATGGCGGCGTTGAAGGCTTCCCGCAGGTCGTCCTCCCCCTTGCGGATGGCGATGCCGATGCCCTCGCCGAACCACTTCTCGTCGCTGTAGCTGGGGCCCACGAACGTGAAGTCCTTGCCGGGGTCGGTGTTCAGAAAGCCGTCCAGCAACACCACGGCATCGGCGAAGAGCAGGTCCAGGCGGCCCGAGACCATGTCCATGTTGGCCTCTTCCTGGGTCGCGTAGGAACGGATGTTGAGGATGTCCTTGAAGTTGTCGTTGATGAAGTTGGCCGACACGGTGGCCCGCTGCACGCCGACGGTCTTGCCCTTCAAGCCTTCGGGGTTGATTTCGATGTCCCTCTCCTTGTGCTTCACGAAACGGGCCGGCGTCTGGTAGTACTTCTTGGTGAAGTCCACGCGCCGCTTGCGCTCCTCGGTGATGCTCATGGAGGCGATGATGGCGTCGTACTTGCGGGCCAGCAGCGCGGGGATCATGCCGTCCCAGGCCTGGGTCACGAAGGTGCATTCCATTTCGGCGGCCGCGCAAAGGGCCTTGGCGATGTCGATGTCGAATCCCTGCAGGTTGCCGTCCTTGTCGGTGAAGTTGAAGGGCGGGTAGGCGCCTTCCGTGCCGATCCGGACCACCTGGTTCGCGCCGGCGGCGGTGGCGGCCAAGAGGAGGCAGAGGGTCAAAAGCAGGGCGATGGGCAGTATCCGTTTCATATTTCCTCCATTGGTAAGGGTTGGATGGATTTCGCGCTTTTGCCGGCCGCGTCAGGAAAACCGGGCCAGGAAACGGCGGCAGCGTTCCGAGGCCGGTTTTTGAAATATGTAATCGGGCGCACCTTCGTCTTCGATGACGCCGTCGTGCAGGAAGACGACATGGCTGGAGACGTCCCTGGCAAAGGCCATCTCGTGGGTCGCCATGACCATGGTGCGGCCCTCCCCGGCCAGATCCTGCATGACCCGCAGCACTTCCCCCACCAGTTCCGGGTCCAGGGCCGAGGTGGGCTCGTCGAACAGCAGCACCTCCGGCTCCATGGCCAGGGCGCGGGCGATGGCGGCGCGCTGCTGCTGCCCGCCCGAGAGCCGGGCGGGATAGTAGTGGGAGCGATCGGCGATGCCCACCTTTTCCAGATAGGCCATGGCCATTTCCCTGGCGGCTTTTTTGGGTGTTTTGAGAACGTGCACCGGCGCCTCCATCACATTCTGCAGCACCGTCATGTGGGACCAGAGATTGAAGTGCTGAAAGACCATGCCCAGCTTGGTGCGGATGCGGTCCACCTGCCTGCGGTCGGCGGGCACGGTTTCGTGCTTGCGGTTCGTGACAAGGCGGATCTGCTCGTCCCCGACGAGAATTTCCCCGGAGGTGGGCATCTCCAGCAGGTTGATGCAGCGCAGCAGGGTGCTCTTGCCCGAGCCGGAGGAGCCGATCAGGGAAATCACATCGCCCCCGCGGGCGGCCAGGGAGATGCCCTTGAGCACCTCCAAGGCACCGAAGCGCTTGTGCAAATCCTTCACCGCCACGGCGAACCGCGGAGCGTTGCTGCTGCTGTTGCTGTCGTTGTTCGATGAGATCACTGCGTTTTAGACCCGAACAGATGGCGGAATGGTTTCTTGGAATTGGGCGACATCTGTGGTTTTGCCGCCAGCTTGTCCACGGTTGTTCAGGAACGCTTTCATCCGCAGGATACTCAAGCGGGGGAGTCGCGTCAAGGGCCCTGACAGGCAGTTTCAAGTTTTGCGTTATAAGTTTTAAGTAATTGAAATTTATTGGGGTAATTGGTATGGGGTGCTCCTGACCCTACCAATCCGGATAGTTTTCCCTTCTAAGCACGTTTTCCGGAATCCCATCCAGAAACCGCGACGGGTCGCAGAGCAGGGATTGGGTGGCGCGGTCGAAGATTTGAACCGGGCAGGTAAAATGGAGTTCCCGCTCGGCACGGGTGGCGGCGACATACATCAGGCGGCGTTCCTCTTCCAGATCATCGGGGTCTTCCATGCTGCGCATGGAAGGAAAGCGGCCGTCCAGGGCCCAGAGGATGAACACGGTATCCCATTCCAGGCCCTTGGCCGAATGGATGGTGGAGAGGGTCAGGCACTCGGCGGTTGGTTCGGCGGCTGCCAGGCCGTCTTCGATGGCCGTGCTGGGCGGTTCCAGCACCATGTCGGACAGGAAATCGTCCAGGTGCCGGTACCGAGCCATGATGGCCAACAACTGTTCCAGGTCCCTTTGCCGCCGGGGGTGGTCGTCGTACTTGGCCCGGAGAATGGGCAGGTAGTAGGAGAACACCAGTTCGCCCCACCGGGCGACCGCCTCGGGGGCGTCCGTCAGGGCGCCGATCAGATCTTTCAGGGGTTGGAGCTTGGCCTGGTTCTTCATCTTCAGGGGCGCGCTCAGCAGTCCGCCGGCGCCTTGGCTGTGGGCACGCACGGCGGCGAAGATGCGGTCGGCGGTTTTGGGACCGATTTTTTCGATCAGCCCTAGCACCCGGCGCC
This sequence comes from Desulfatitalea alkaliphila, assembly GCF_022968795.1. Classification (GTDB taxonomy): domain Bacteria; phylum Desulfobacterota; class Desulfobacteria; order Desulfobacterales; family Desulfosarcinaceae; genus Desulfatitalea; species Desulfatitalea alkaliphila. The sequence goes on along the minus strand of NZ_JALJRB010000021.1, from coordinate 73,982 downwards.
AACTGAGCTGATCGTCGGGGGCCGCCACGATGCGCAGATGGGCCAGAAGATCCTTTATGTGGGCCGATTCGGTGAATTTAAAACCACCCACCTTCTTGAACGGGATTCCGGCCCGGTTCAGCTCCAACTCCAGGTCGAAGGCGTGAAAACCGGCCCGGAAGAGGATCGCCATGCGATCCAGTGAAGTTCCTTCGCGGCGCAGCCGCGCCACTTCCCTGACCACGTAGCGTGATTGGGCGTTTTCCCCCGCGGTCATCACCAACACCGGCGGCAGGCCGCCATGGCGGCGGGTGAAGAGACATTTGCTGTACTGCGCGTCGGCGCTTTCGATCAAACGGTTGGTGAAATCCAGGATGGGTTGCAAGCTGCGGTAGTTTTCCTCCAACTTGACGATGCGGGTACCCTGGAACCGTTTGGGAAAGTCGAGAATGTTCTGGTAGTCGGCGCCGCGAAAGGCGTAGATGCTCTGGGCATCGTCGCCCACCACCATCACGTTGTGATGGGCATCGGCGAGCAAGGAGACGATATCGGCCTGGATGGGATTGGTGTCCTGGTATTCGTCCACCATGATATAGCGGTACTTGGCGGCCAGGCGTTGCCGAACCGCTTCGTATTCGGTGAGCAACAGGTGCAGATGGATCAGTAGATCGTCGTAATCCAGAAAGTGATGTTCGCGTTTGCGCCGGGTGTATTGTTCCCGAATCGTTGTGATGGTGTCCACCATGTCGGAGAAGTGGCCGTAGTCGTCATAGAGCACGTCTTCAAGGGGGCGTTGTTTGTTGACGGCCCGACTGAAGATGGTGGCCAGTGTGGACTTGCGGGGCAATTGACGACCATCTCCCGGGGGGTCCATCTCCTTGCGGATGATGCCGATCAAATCCTCCGCATCGCCGCGGTCGATAATGGTGAACCCTTGTTCGAACCCGATAACCGCGGCATAGCGCCGCAGGGTGGCGTTGGCGAAGGAGTGAAAAGTGCCGCCGGCCACATCGCGGCAGCGTGCATCCAGCAAAAGGGAAGCCCGTTGCAACATCTCCTGTGATGCTTTGCGGGTGAACGAGAGCAAAAGAATGGACCGTGGATCGACGCCTTCTTCGACCAGGCGCGCCACGCGGTAGGTGAGGGTACGCGTCTTGCCGCTGCCGGCGCCGGCCAGCACCAGCAAAGGGCCGTCGCCGAAACGCACCGCCTCCAGCTGGGCCGGATTGAGGGCCTGGTGGTAGGCAATGCCGGCACCGGCCTCTGGTGGCATGGGGTCGGGAGGTGCGGTTGTTTTGGTGGGCGTCGATGGTTTTTTTGGTGCTGCCATTGGGGGACGACTCCATTGTTGTCGGGTTGTTCATCGGGTGACCCGTTCACTCCTAAGGCGTTTGATGAATATTTGTCAAGGGGGGCAGTTCTTTACTCGCGGTCCCTAAGGGTTGCAAGGCAAGAAAATGCCTTCGTCGGGACAACTTCGATCAGCGGTGAAGAGTTATTCGAGTTTGCCCTTATTTTAAGGCAGATGCAGCACACATGAGGATGTATGCCGATTGCAACAAAAAGAAAAAGGGGGAAAAAAAGAGGATACATACTTTTCTTTCAAGAAGTTGTTGACAATTGAAACAGTATATATTACGGCTGACTTATGACGCAAATTTCGTAAGGAAATTAAAACATTAAGGAGGTAGTGATATGAAGAAACTGCAAACTCAGATCAAGAACATTGCCAAGAATCTGGTGACCCTGGCGGACAAGCTGGAAAAATTGACCGCGCAACTGGAAAGCGCCCCCGCCGCCAAAACCAAGGCAAAAGCCGCTCCCAAAAAGGCCGCCGCCAAAACGAAGAAAAAAGCGGCACCCAAGAAAAAAGAGGCTCCAAAGGCCGATAGCGGCAAGAACACGGTGCTGGACAATGTCTACGATGTGATTGCCAGAAGCCGCAACGGCGCCAATATCGCCAGCCTGCGGAGCAAAACCGGTTTGGAGTCGCGCCAGTTGAGCAACGCGCTTTACAAGTTGGGCAAGAAGGGAAAGATCAAGACCATCAGCCGCGGTGTTTACGTCAAGGCATAGTTTTCGTCGCTCCCTGTTTCCAACCGAATGGATCGTCCGAAGCAGCGTCCGCCAATGAAAGGCGGACGCTGCTTCTATTTTTTGCGCACCACACCCTTGCCGCCGAGCCGTAGCGCCTTATTTTACGCTTCATGACAATGCGCAAAGGCACCCAACGCAACTTGGATGTAAAAAAAGGGAAGTCGATCATGAAACATCAAGGCCTTCGCCCCGTTGTTTTTGCACTGCTTGCAGCGATCCTGCTGTTGTTGCCCGCGGGCTGCGCCCACCTGTCCGTGGAAGAAGGGTACGTGCCACCGCGCAGCCTGGTGACCCTGTCCCAGTGGCCCCACGAGGGCAGCGACCTGGCGCCTGATCCGGACACCACCTTCGGTCGTTTGCCCAACGGCCTGCGCTACCTGCTCAAAGAGAATCAAACCCCCCGCGACCGTGTCAGTATGCACCTCTACGTTCAAGTGGGGTCGCTGGCCGAACACGATGGCGAGGAGGGGTTGGCCCACTTTCTGGAACACATGCTTTTCAACGGTTCGACCCACTTTTCACCCGGCGAGCTGGTCAAGTACTTTCAGCGCATCGGCATGCAATTCGGTCCCGATGCCAATGCACGCACCGGTTTTGCGCAAACGGTGTACGACATTCTTTTGCCCCGGGGTGACGCCGAGAGCATTGCGGAAGGGCTGTTGGTGCTGCGCGATTTTGCCGCCGGCGCATTGCTGTTACCCGACCAGGTGGAAAAGGAGATTCCGGTGGTGCTGGCAGAGAAGCGGGCGCGGGATTCGGCGCGCTACCGTGCTTTGGAGGCGGCCTTCGCCTTTGAAATGCCCGACAGCCTGCCGGCCCGTCGTTTTCCCATCGGCACCGAGGCGGCCATTGAATCCTTCGATGAAGCATCGGTGCGCGAATTTTATGATGCCTGGTATCATCCGGAGCGGATGTTTCTCGTGATGGTGGGCGATTTCGATCACGCCACCGCCCGGGAGTGGATCGTCGAAAGGTTCGGCGATTTGCAGCCCAGAGGGGCAGAGCGTGCGTTGCCCGATTTCGGAAGGTTCGCCCACCATGGGGTGAAAGCATTTTACCATTTCGACCGAGAGCTCGGGGCAACGAGTGTGAGCATCGGCACCGTTACCCAATCTTCCACGCCTCCGGACAGCACGGATCGTCGGCGACGGATGCTGCAGGAAGAGATCGCCTACCGCATCCTGCAACGGCGCCTCGATGCTTTGCTGCGACAACCGGAAAGCGTCATGACCAGCGTCCGCGCTTCGGCGGGCGACTATTTGCAGCAGATACGGTATTCCGAAATCACCGCCGAGACGACACCGCAGCAGTGGGAAGAGACCTTGACGACCTTGGAGAACACACTGCGCCAGGCGCTGGTGCACGGTTTTGCGCAGGCGGAATTGGATCGTGCGCGACGGGCCTATCTGGCCGAACTGCAACGGGAAGCGGACGAAGAAAACACCGTGGACAGCAAACGGCTGGCCGGTGCCATCATGGACAGTCTGGGCAGGCGACACGTCTTTCAGTCTGCGGCGCAACGCCTGGAGTTGCTCGCTCCGATGCTGGAGGAAATGTGCGTCGCACAGGTGAACAAGGCCTTCGAAACGAGTTGGGCGGCACCCCACCGCTTGGTGGCCGTCAGCGGCAACGCCGAGATCGCCCCCGCAAGTCTTTCAACCGAAGCCTATATCCGGCAGCGCTTCGAAATCGCCGGCGAGCAGCCGATCCAGCCACCGGCGGCCGGTGAAGCGATCGCTTTTCCCTACCTCGAACCGCCGGCCACACCCGGCGCGATTGCCCGGCGGACAGTTCACGAAGATTTGGGTATCGTGCAGATCGATTTCGCCAACGGACTGCGTCTTTCTCTGAAACCGACCGACTTCAAACAAAACGAAGTGCTGGCCGCGCTCTCCTTCGGCCACGGAAAATCGATGGAGCCGGCCGACATGCCCGGGCTGGCCCAGATGTCCCAGGCAGTGGTCAACGGCTCCGGATTCGGCGCCCTGGACCGTATTGAACTGGAGGATGCGTTGGCCGGCCGGCTGGCGGAGATATCCCTGGAAGTTCGCGAAGAGATGTTCGTCGTGCGCGGTGAAGCCGTGCCGCAGGAGTTGCCGCTGTTGTTTGAGTTGTACCACACACTGCTCAACGACCCCGGTTTTCAGCCCGACGCCTTACAGGTGGCACTGCGCCGTTTCGAGCAGCAGGACCGCGCCTTGCGTCACAGTGCCGAAGGGGTGCTCCAGCGTGAAGGGATTGCCTTTCTGGCCGGCGGCGACAGCCGCTTCGGCTGGCCGGCATGGGAACAACTGCAACAGGTATCCCTCGGACATATCGCCAGGTGGTTCGGTCAACCCTTGGGTGAAGCGCCCCTGGAACTGGTGATGGTCGGTGATTTCGATGTGGAGGAAGCGGTGGCTCTCGCCGCCCGTTATTTGGGCGGCCTGCCGGCCCGGCGGGAGAGCGACGGGCGGCCGGATCGCCCTGGCCCCCGCTTCCCCGCCGGGCAGGCACTGCAGCTGCACCCCGACACCGCCATGGAAAGGGCGCTGCTTATGGTGGCCTTTCCCACGGACGACTTCTGGGACATCCGGCGTACTCGGCGGCTCAACGTGCTGGCCGATTTGCTTTCCGAGAGGTTGCGGGTCGGCATACGGGAAAACATGGGCGCCGCCTACTCCCCCTTCGCCTACCATCGCGCCCATCGGGCGTATCAGGGGTATGGCTTTCTGGCCGCCTACCTGTTGGTCGATCCACGCCAGGTGGAGGCGGTTGCCGCGGAGGTGGACAGCATTGTCGACCGGTTGAGAGATGGGGGCATCGCTGACGATGAGTTGCGGCGGGCCTTGGATCCCACCTTGACCCAGATCAAGGATCTGCGTCGTCTGAACGGCTATTGGCTCAACAGCGTCCTGATCGGTTCCCGCCGTCACCCGGAACAGCTGGATTGGGCCCGTGAAATGGAAAAGGACTTTGCCGCAATCACCGTCGACGCAATGAATAGCTTGGCCGCCAAGTACTTGGATCAATTTAAGGCGGCGCGCATTGTGATTAGGCCGGAATAGAAGAGTTTTAAGTGTTAAAAAGAGTTTTAAGTTTTAAGTGTTAAGTTTTAAGTTGAGGAATTCTATCGATTACAGTGTGTTAAGTTTTACCTGGGTGGCACGGGCAACTTTTTGCCGGGGGCCGAAGGCCGGGAGGTTTTGCACCGAAGTTGCGTCAAGTGTACACCCGCCGACCTGTTGAGCAGATAGCCGATCGGAGCCGCGGCCGTCGCACGTCAGGGGGTGCGGCGGATCATGCGTTTGACGGTGTAGGTCATCACTTCGGCGCCATCTTGATTGCAGACGCGATGGCGATAGGTGACGATGCCGCGGTCCGGTTTGCGGGATTCCCGCTTGTCCACCACTTGGATCTCCACCATCAGGGTGTCCCCGATGAAGACCGGTTGCACGATGTTCATTTCAACCCCCAGCAGCGCCATGCCGGTGTCGTGCAGCATGCCGGACAGGATGGTGAGCCCTTCGGCCACGGAAAAGGTCAGTGCGCCGGGCACGATCCTTTTGCCGTAGGGGGTGCGGGTCGCCACATAATCCTTGTCCATGAACAGCGGTTCAAAGAAGCCGAAGGCCGTGGTGAACTGTACATGGTCGGTTTCGGTGATGGTGCGGCGGTCGGTGGTGAAGGTTTGATCCAACCGATAATCGTCGAAAAACAGGCCGTTGGTTTTCATGGCGCCTCCTATCCGGGTTTCCCTCCGTTTCGAATTGCCAGCCATAGCACGATCTGATATGAAATCCCAGCGATGCGGGATTGCAGGGCCGACCGAGTATTGAAAGTCAGCCGCCCCTGGTTGTGTTTGCCGCCATGGATGGACACAACGGGTTGAGTCCCAGGGGATGACGGCTGACTTTTCGTGTGCGCCCCATGCCTTGATCTTCAACGGCGCAGCGCGCCGGTATTCACCTGATAGCGAGGATCTTTATATAATGCAGGAAAACAAGGAACAGCCAAGCGGTCCGGGTCCGTCGGAGCGCTTGGCGGAATATATCGACCTCTGGTGGCGTTTTCTGGCCTCCGTCAAATTGAGCGTGGTGCTGCTGCTGTGCCTGGCGGCGTTGTCCATCATCGGCACCGTCGTACCCCAGAATTTGGCCGGCCAGGAGTATGCGCGCATTTATGGCCCGTTTTGGGCCACACTGGTACTGGTACTCGACCTGGACGGCATGTACCAGTCCTGGTGGTTTCGGGCCCTGTTGCTTTTGCTGGTGATCAATATCGTGATCTGCTCCGTGGACCGCCTGCAGAGCACCTGGAAAACCATCTTCGTGCGACACCCCAAATTCGATCTGAACGGTTTTCGCAACCGGCGACAGCGCCACGAAATGGATCTCAAGGTGGGCCCCGCCGCGCTGCAGGCGCCTTTCGAGCGCGCGGTGGGCAAGTCCTTTCGCTATCGCAAGGTGGTGCCCACGGAGAACGGGTACGCCATAACGGCGGAAAAGGGGCGCTGGACCCGGCTGGGGGTGTATGCCGTTCACTTGAGCGTGGTGGTGATGCTGTTGGGCGGGCTGATCGGATCCCGCTTCGGCTTCGAAGGTTTTGTGGCCGTGCCCGAGGGAGAAAGCGCCGATACCATCCAACTGCACGGCAGCGGTCAGCGGATGCGGTTGCCCTTCACCATTCGCTGCGACGCTTTCACCGTTGAGTTTTACGAGGGCACGCGCCGTCCCAAAGTGTATCGTTCCCGGCTCACCATCATCGAAGGCGGACAGGAAGTGGTGCAAAGGGAGATCGAGGTCAATCAGCCCTTGTACCATCAGCGCATCGGCATTTTCCAATCCAGCTATGGCCGCGCCGACGGCCGGGCGCCTGCCGCCGCCGCGCCCCGCGAGGCGCCCGATGAGGTGACCGTTACCCTTCGCAGTGCCGCCTCGGGCATGGTCTACACCCGTACGGTGGCCATGGGGCAGGCCATCGAGATCCCCGAAAACCTGGGATGGTTGGTGCTGGAGCGCTTCGAGGCCGACGCCGACTTTCAGGGAATGGATTTGGGGCCCGCCTTCATCGGCACCCTCACCACCGCCGAAGGCACCAGCCGGACCGTGACCCTTCCGCTGGACTATCCCCGGTTCGACGCCATGCGGCGCGGGGATGTGGTCATCGGCGTGGTGGACGGCGCCGCCGGCGATGCGGCCCCGGCGGAGCGTTACTACACCGGGTTGCAGATCACCTACGACCCCGGTGTGCCGGTGGTGTACACCGGTTTCACATTGATGATTATCGGTTGCTGGGTCGCTTTTTTCATGTCCCACCAGCGGTTGGTGGTGGAGGTGACCGCCCGCGGCGACGGCAGTCGGGTGATGGTTGCCGGCACCGCCAACAAGAACAAAACGGGCATGCAGGTCGTCGTCGAACGCATGACCGAAAAATTGACCGCCCTGGCCGAAGACCGGCAGGGGCGATCGTAACAGAGAATAGAACCCGATCACCGCGGGTGTGCCGATGCAAAACCGGACCGGCACCGCTCAGCCGGCGGTACGACCCGCGGCTTCAGCAGACATAACAAAATCGAGGACACACAATGGCCTACAACTCCCTGATTCTCTCCATCACCACCTTTATATACGGGTTGGCGGGGGTGTTATACATTTTCGCCTGGATTTTCGAAAAACCGACGGCGGGCCGCCTGGCCACCCGGGTGACCGTTCTGGCCGTGGTCGCCAACACCTTCGGTATTCTCCTGCGCTGGTACGAATCCCACCAATTGCACACGGGATACGGCTACGCGCCCTTGTCCAACCTTTACGAATCGCTGGTCTTTTTCGGTTGGACCATCGGCGTCATCTACTTGTGGGTGGAATACCGTTACCGCAACAAGACCATCGGCGCCTTCGCCGTGCCGCTGGCCTTTTTGACCATGGCCTACGCTTCCCTTTCACCGGACAAATCGATCCAGCCGCTGATTCCCGCCCTTCAGAGCAACTGGTTGATCGCCCACGTGATCACCTGCTTTCTCGGCTATGCGGCCTTCGCGGTGGCCTTCGCCGTCAGCGTCATGTACCTGATCAAGGCCGGCGACGAGAAACGTGCCGCCGCCAACGGCGGCTTGCGGATGCCGTCGGCCCTGGTGCTGGACGATATCACCCATAAGCTGGTGATGTTCGGATTCCTTTTTCTGACCGTCGGCATCATCACCGGCGCCGTGTGGGCCAAACAGGCCTGGACCCGCTATTGGAGCTGGGACCCCAAGGAGACCTGGTCCCTGATCACCTGGTTTATCTACGCCGCCTTGCTCCATTTTCGCTTGATGCGCGGCTGGCGCGGCAAAAGGATCGCCGTGCTCTCCATCATCGGCTTCGCGGCGGTGCTGTTCACCTATTTCGGGGTCAACTTCCTGTTGTCGGGATTGCACAGCTATGCATGATTAGACTTGACAAATCGAGGCGGTCTGGATAGTAAAAGGCCTTTCGTGGCGCCTTGGCACAAACGCCGCAAAGCATTGGATGATCTCATAAATAATCAAGCATCGATCGGGCAATGGCCCGTTTTGCATATGGCAGGTACGCCGCGGTACGGGCAACCCCTGTCCATGGGTGCAATAAAAGCGTGACTCGGATTTCCAACAACATGACGGAGTGTCCATGAGCAGCAATGACGATCCCAAAACCAACGGTGCCGACAGCGATGCCCACCTCCCTTCGCCCAGCGCGACAACCCACACCATCCCCCACATTCTCCTCTTTTTCATCCTGGGGATGGCTGCGAGCATGATCCTGGGATGGCTGATTTTTCCCCAACTGCTCTACAGTCAAAAAAACCAACCCATCGATTTCAACCACCGCCTGCACATGGAACTGGTGGACCAGGGGTGCCAGAGTTGCCACTTCTTCCGTGAGGACGGCACTTTTTCCGGCTCCCCCAAACTGGCCCAGTGCATCTCCTGCCACGATCAGCGGCTGGGCCTGAGCGAGAACGAGAAGATCTTTTTCGAGGAGTACGTCGCCAAGGACCGCGAAGTGCCTTGGCTTGTATATGCCCGCCAGCCGGATTGCGTTTTCTTTTCCCATGCGGCCCATGTGGAAGGCGCCCGAATGGATTGCGTGACCTGCCACGGCAACACCGGCACCTCCGAATCCCTGCGGCCCTATGAAGAGAATCGCCTCACCGGCTACAGCAGGGACATCTGGGGGCGCAAGATTTCCGGCTTGAAGGTCAACAGCTGGGATCGCATGAAAATGAGCGACTGCGCCAAGTGTCACGCGCAATACGCCGATATTCATGATTCGAGTGAGCAAACCCGTCGCGACGCCTGCTTTGTGTGCCACAAGTAAGTTTACACCCGGGCACGACAGGGCGGGATGCTGTGAAAATATCCCGGTAACCTTTTTCCACCAGCGATGAGCGACACAGGCCGAGGTAAATCTATGAAACTGTCCAGAAGATGCTTTTTATCCTTTGTCATCGGCGGCGCCGCGGGCACCGCGCTCTCCCCGTTGCCCTGGAAACTGACCGATGACATCGCCATTTGGTCGCAGAACTGGCCGTGGACCCCGGTGCCGCCCGACGGGGCCTACAGCTACACGCCGAGCACCTGCACCCTCTGCCCCGGCCATTGCGCCATCCAGGTGCGCAAAGTGGACAACCGGGCGGTGAAGATCGAGGGGCGCGGCGAGAAGGGACCCGCCGGCGGTATCTGCCCTTTGGGCCTCTCGGGTCTGCAACTGCTCTACGGCCCCACCCGCATCCAGGCGCCCCTGCAGCGGGTCGGTGATCGCGGCGCCGGCCATTGGCGCACCCTCACCTGGGCGCAGGCCATCGACGCGGTGGTCACCAAATTGGCGGAGATACGCGCAAAGGGCACCCCCCAAGCCCTGGCGGCCATCGCGCCCACCGATCAAGGCACCGTGGCGCAGCTGCTGCAACGGTTGCTGACCGCCTACGGCTCCCCCAACTTCCTGCGCATGCCCTCGGCCGACGATTCCGCTGAAGCCGCATTGCGGCTGACCACCGGCACCGATGCCTACACCGTCGCCGATCTGGACAAAACCGATTTCATCCTCAGCTTCGGCTGCGCCTTGATGGACGGCTATGGCGCGCCCGTGCAAACCATCCGGGCCGTCACCCGCATGCGCGAGCGCAAGGGCACACTGGTGCAGATCGAGCCGCGGCTGTCCAACACCGCAGCCAAGGCCGACACTTGGCTGGCCGCCCAGCCCGGCAGCGAAGCCGACCTGGCCTTGGCCATGGCCCATGTGATCATCGGTCAGGGACGTTTCGATGCCCGTTTCGCCATGGACCGCATCGACGGGTTCGACGGTTTCGCGCGCATGGTGCGCGACAAATACGCGCCCCGCAACGTGGCCCAGACCACCGGTATCGATGCCGAGACCATCACCCGCACCGCCCTGGCCTTTGCCGACGCCCGACGGCCCGTTGCCCTGCACGGCCGGGGCAAGGGCGAGATGCCGGGCAGCCTCAAAGAGGCGCTGGCGGTCCAGATCCTCAACGCGTTGGTGGGCAATATCGATCAACCGGGCGGCATGCAGATCCACCCCGCCGCCAACGGTTACATTCAGTGGCCCGCCGTGGCGAGCGACGCCGTGGCGAGCGCCGGCATGGGCGCCGGACGGCTCGATGAAGCCGGTGGCAGCCGCTTTCCCCATGTGCGTCACCTGATGCACCGTTTCATCGAGCGTATCGATCAAGATCCCGACGCGGTGCAGGCCCTGCTGGTGGCCGAAGCCAACCCCTGCCACAACCTGCCCGACAGCGACAAAGTCAAGGCCGCCTTGGGCAAAATCCCCTTCGTGGTCAGTTTCTCCTCTTTCATGGACGAAACGGCCATGCAGTCCGACTTGATTCTGCCCAGCCATCTTTACCTCGAGCGCTACGAAGACGTGCCGGTCACCCGGGGCGGCGCCAAGCCGACGATCCGCCTCTGCCGTCCGGTGGTCGCGCCGCTTTATAAAACCCAACACCCCGGCGACACCATTTTACGGATCGCCAAGGCGTTGCCGGCGCCGGTTGCCGCCGCATTCCCCTGGCGCGATTACGAAACCTGCCTGCGCGACACCCTGGCCCATCGCTGGAGCGCCATGGACAGCAAGGGCTTCTGGATCGAAAAACCGGTCGCCGCGGCCCCGGTTGCCGCTGCCGCGGCGGTTGAAACCACCAACCACAACGGTCCGGAGGAAGGGGTACCGGCCGCCGCCGATGCGCCTGCCGCACCCGCCGCCGCCACAGCGCAGGCGCGACGGCTGGCCCTGCTCAACGACGATCTGAGCGCCGTTCTCATGGCCGATAACGCTACCCTGTCGGACGAAGCGGGCCACCCGTTGACCCTGGTGCCCTTCGACTCCATCCGCACGGCCAGCGGCTACGCCGGTGATCCCCCCTTCATGGTCAAGATCGTCGAGGATACGGTCCTCAAAGAGCAGGACGGTTGCGTGGAGATCAACCCCACCACCGCCGCACAGGCGGGACTGCGGGAAGGGCAGGGCGCCCTTTTGAGCACGCCCGTGGGGCAAGCCCGGGTGCGGATCCACCTCAGCGAGGGGATCATGCCGGGGCTGCTGGCGTTGCCGCGTGGTATGGGGCACACCGCCTACGACGCCTATCTGTCCGGCAAGGGGGTGAATATCAACCAACTCATCGGTTCGGTGCAGGATCCGGCATCCGGTCTGGACGCGGTTTGGGGTATCCGGGCCAAGCTGACCAAAGCCTAATTGCTGAAATGAGGTTCTGATGAAACAGACGCAGTCGCAACAACGGCCCAAACGATACGGCATGGCCATCGACCTGGACAAATGCACCGGGTGCGGGTCGTGCATGGTGGCCTGCTTTGCCGAGAACAACGTGTCCTTCAAACAGGACGAAACCAACAAGCTGCTGAGCATCACCTGGCTGCGGGTCTACAAAATCACCAACGGCAAGCCGTTCCCCGACACCGAGGTGTGCTACGTGCCCCGTCCCTGCCAGCACTGCGCCGGTCAACACGAGGGCCATTCGCCGTGCGTGTCGGTCTGCCCGGCCACGGCCACCGACTACAGCTTGTACACCGGCATCGTCAGCCAGATCTACACCCGTTGTTTCGGCTGTCGCTACTGCATGGCGGCCTGCCCTTACCATGCCCGCTACTTCAACTGGTGGGATCCGATCTGGCCCGAGGGGATGGAGCGTTCCCTCAGCCCCAACGTGTCCCCGCGCATGCGCGGCGTGGTGGAAAAGTGCAGCTTCTGTTTCCACCGCTACCAACTGGCGCGGGACAAGGCCTATCTGGAAGGCAAACGGCCGATCCGGGAAGAGGAGTATCAGACGGCCTGCACCCAGGCCTGCCCGTCCGGCGCCATCGTCTTCGGTGACCTGAACGACCCGGCCCATGAGGTATATCGCATCGTGCAGCCCGATCCCGACAACCATTACAAGGCCCGCAATCCGCGCGCCTTTCGCCTGCTCGAACGGCTTGGGACCAACCCCAAGGTTTACTACCTTTCCAGTCGCGAGTGGGTCCGGCGGGCCGGCGACAATTACCTGGAAAACGAGGCGCCCGGCACCATCGGCGCGCCGCGGGGCGCCCATTGATGTTCGAGCCGGGGGCGCTGTCCGCGGATCGGGATGCAACGGTTCGCGGCGGGGATGCCCGGCAAGTGAAGCCGCCCGGTAAGCACGCGCGGCAAACACCCACAGGCTGCCAAGGGTTGCCGATACACTAATTTTCGCAAGGAGAACAAGGAGCACAACCGTATGGATTCTGCATTGATACCCGAGGGCGTCAAACGGTGTTCCCTATGGAAATTCCTCCTGGCACTGGCCCTGGTGGGCGCCGTCATGCTGTGGGGCGTCTATGCCATGTTGCTGTGCTGGATCAAGGGATTGAACCAGACCAACATGAACGACTACTACGGGTTCGCCCTCTGGATCTGGGCCGACCTGGCGGTCATCGCCCTGGGCGGTGGCGCGTTTTTCACCGGGCTGCTGAAATATGTGTTCGGCAAGGATCAACTCAAGTACATCATCAACTACGCGGTGCTGATCGGCTTCATCTGTTACAGCTCCGCCCAGCTGATCCTGGGTATCGACGTGGGGCAGCCCCTGCGCGGATGGTTCATCTTCTGGCACGCCAACGTGCACTCCATGCTCACCGAAGTGGCTTTCTGCCTCACCTGCTACTTCATCGTGCTGACCATCGAGTACATCCCCCTGGCCCTGGACAACCGCCAGATCCAGAAGGTGCCCTTCTTCGCCAATCTGACCCACAACATGCACTCGGCCATGGCCGTGTTCGCCGCCACCGGCGCCTTCCTTTCCTTTTTCCATCAAGGGTCCCTGGGCGGCGTCTCCGGCGTGCTGTTCGGACGGCCCTTTTCCTTCCGCGAGCACATCCTGATCTGGCCCTACACCTTCTTTCTGTTCACCTGGTCCGCCGCGGCCTTCGGCCCCTCCTTCACCCTGTTCGTCACCTGGCTGACCGAGAAGATCACCCGCAAGAAGCTGGTCAAGGACGAAGTGATCCACATGGTGGCCAAAATCTCCGGCTGGATGATTTTCACCTACATCATCGCCAAGAGCATCGACACCCTCTACTGGATGTTCGCCACCGCCCCGAGCCAGGGGTTGCAATGGTCCTTTTTCTACCAGAACAATCCGCTTTACGGAAAATGGATCCTGTTCACGGAGATCATCATCTGCGGCTTCCTGCCCGGCCTGCTGCTGATCTTCAAGGCGACGCGCGAGAACCCCACCACGCGGGTGGCCGCCCTGGTGCTCGGCATCGTCGGCGTCTGTCTCAACCGCTGGGTCATGGTGCTCCAAACCCTGGCCGCACCGGTGATGCCCTTCGACAGCTGGGTGATGTACATCCCCAGTTGGCAGGAGGTGGCCACCACCATTCTGCCCATCACCTACGGCATCATCCTGATCATGATCTCCCATCGCTACCTGCCCATTTTTCCGCAGGAGCGTGAGCTGAACCCCATTGACACCCCCGACGCCCCCGAAGCCGCCGAACTGCCCGAACCGGCACCAGCGGTGGTCGCGGAAGGGCAATCCGCATAAGGAGGAGCGCGCATGCTGCCATTTCTGTTCGAATGGGTCTGGGATATGGGCCACTATGTGTTTCACGGCGCCCTGTGGGTCGTTCTGTCGATCATCGGCATGGGCATGACCTTCTGCATCATCAAATCGGTGGTGGACACCATGCAGGGCAAACACGGTCACGACGAGCACCACTGAAGCCGGCGTGAAGTAAAAGACAGTGACTCCCGATGAACATCAAAGCGCCTTGACCAGCGGGTCGGGGCGCTTTTCCATTCCGCTTCCGCGCCGAAGCGGAATCAACGCAAAGCAGAGCCATGGATAAAATTCTCGTTCAAGGGGGCCATCCCCTCAAAGGCAGTGTCACCATCAGCGGGGCCAAGAACGCCGCCCTGCCCATATTGTCCGCCGCTTTGCTCTGTGACGGGCCCAACACCTTCAGCAATGTGCCCGATCTGCGGGACATCCACAGCACCATGGAGCTGCTCAGCCACCTGGGCGCCCGTTGCGAGATGGCCGATCACACGGTCCGGGTGGATGCCGCCGGCCTGAACAACCACGAGGCGCCCTACGACCTGGTGCGCAAGATGCGCGCCTCCATTCTGGTGTTGGGACCCCTGGTGGCCCGCTTAAAAAGAGCACGGGTTTCCCTGCCCGGCGGCTGCGCCATCGGGGCGCGGCCCATAAATCTGCATCTGCGCGGCCTGGAGCTGTTGGGGGCCACCATCGAACTTTCCCACGGTTACGTGGAAGCGGTGTGCGAGCAACTGCGGGGCGCGGAGATCTACTTCGACATGGTCACCGTCACGGGCACGGAAAACCTGATGATGGCCGCCGCCCTGGCCGACGGAACGACGGTGCTGCGCAACGCCGCCTGCGAACCGGAGGTGACCGCCCTGGCCGACGTGCTCAATGCAATGGGCGCACGCATCCAGGGCGCCGGCACCCCCGACATCGTTATCGAGGGGGTGGCGCGGCTGCACCCCGTCGAGGCGCGCATCATCCCGGACCGCATCGAGACGGGCACCTTCATGGCCGCCGCCGCCCTGACCAACGGCGATGTCACCATCCACGGCGCCGAACCCGATCACATGGAAGCGGTGATCCACAAACTGCGGCGGGCCGGCGCCTGCATCGAAGTGCGCAACGACGGCATCCGGGTGCAGGGATGCGCGCCCCTGCACAGCGTGGACCTGAAAACCCTGCCTTACCCCGGCTTTCCCACCGACATGCAGGCCCAGTTCATGGTGCTGATGAGCGTGGCCCGCGGTTCTTGCCTGATCACCGAAACCATCTTCGAAAACCGTTTCATCCACGTCAGCGAACTGCACCGCATGGGCGCCGACATCACCGTCACCGGCAACGTCGCCCTGGTCAAAGGGGTTTCACGGCTCTCCGGCGCCCCGGTGATGGCCACCGATTTGCGCGCCAGCGCCTGCCTGATCCTGGCCGGCCTGATCGCCGAGAACACCACCGAGGTCAATCGCGTTTACCACCTGGACCGGGGCTACGAGTCGCTGGAGCGCAAGTTCCAGCAGCTGGGCGCCGCCATCCGGCGGGTGAAGGGGTGATCGAACCTGCCGGGGAACGGTTTGCCGTGCCCCGCGGGGAGGTCGGAACCTCCTGTTCCCGGCCCAACCCAATGTGCCATGGCCGATGGCCGCCACTTCCGATCCAACCCTCCTGCAAACACCTTCAGCGCCGTCAACATCGCGACGCAACGGACCGCAACCGCAACTCGGGATGACGCCGGTCTGTTGACGCCATTTTCTTTGTGGCGCAAAAAAAGATAATAATACAAGTAGTTGATGTGTATATGGCTTTGGGCACGAATAGTGCATGCTGCCATATGTGGCAAGGGGCATCCATGATCTCTGTTACCCCTCGCTTTAGTTGAAGCACTGGTTAACCGATACCCATAGAGAGGATTTTCCCTGGCAGGCTGTACAGATGATAAACGTCGGTTCGTCAATCCTTGAAAACAGCCCTCAGGAGAGAAGGGCAAGCGCCCTTCAGGCTTTCAATCATCGAAAAGAAGAAGAGGTGACACATCATGATGCAGGACATGCGACGAATGTTGGGACAGAACAAAGGCTTCACACTGGTGGAAATGGCCCTGGTGCTGATCATCATCGGCATCATCATCGGCGCCGTGGTCAAAGGCAAGGATCTGGTGCGCGGCGCCGAACAGAAGAAGATTTACTCGAAATTCCTTAACGAGTGGCGGCTTGTCTACCTGAATTTTTATGACCGAACAGGTCGCATTTTAGGTGATACGCAGGATGCGAGTGTGGATCCGGCTACCGACGGACAGGACGGTCAAGCGGACACCAATGCCGGCAGAGATGCCTTGGTAGATAGCGGTGCTGCCACTGCATACAGGGGCTTGCGCCAAGTGGGGCTTACGCCACCAGTAAGCAATGTGCCGGACACGCCCTATGAATACCGTTATGTCAATAGCGAGGGCAATACCAACAGATTGACAATCCAGTTTTTATACGAAGATGGTGATCCTAGTTACAATTATATGGAAATTGAGGAGCTTCCCACGGAGCTTGCGATCGCCTTGGACACCATGATCGATGGCGAGGCCGATGGCACGGATGGTGATTTCATCAATGCCGATGGTACCAACGACTGGGATACATCCGGTGACACGCCGGCAACCAATACCAACACCGCCCGTTGGAAAATGCAATTCTAATCCCGTGAGGTGCTTTATCCGACGCTTCGGGCACTATGCGATCACCCTGCTGCTGGTTCTCGGCAGCGCCTTGGCCGGACAACAAATGTTGTCGGCCAAGGCGCTGCGCGACCATCAGGCCACCCAGGTGACGACCCGTGAGGTACAGTTGCAGGAGCTGAACCGGCGCCGGCAGGCGCTGGTGCGCCAGCGGCAGCAGTTGCAGCAAGTGCGCGCCTTCGAGGAGCGGGTGGCGCAACTGGGCCTGCAACGCGAAGATTGGCTCTTCTACAATGTCAATGTGCAAGGGGCGTTTCCCTTCGAGGCGGCCCGCCGACTCATCGAGCAGTGCGCCGATTCGCAGGTCGCCTACTACTGGCCCGCGTCTTTGGAAATCTTGGCCGAGGGGCCGACGGCCGACGGCCGGCGGGGATCGTCCGCCGACCGGGGCGATGTGCGGTTGTCGATTAAAGGGCAGTTTGTGGCCAAAAAAGAATGAAACCCGGAAGCGATAGCATACGGCTGTTCGAGATGGACGGGGAAGTGTACCGTCTGGACGGCACCCTTTTGACGCCGGTGGAGAGCGTGACCGCCGTTGCCGGCGACAAGTGGCTGGTCACCGATTTGCGCGAGGCCGCCAGCCGTTTGCTGACCGTGGAAGCCCCCGTGCGCTATGCCGAGCTGCTGGTGCGCAAGAAGTTGCAGGAGTCCGGCGAATTCGACGAGCCGGTGGAGATTTTCACCCACTGGAAAAAGAAGCGGGGCCGCAACAGCACCGACATCTTCTTCACCGCCGTACCCACCCGCCAGAGCCGCTTCTACCTGGAGGCGCTGCGGGAGGGCGATCACAGCACCCTTGTGTTTGCCATGTACGGCGTGTTGTGGGACGTGTTGCAACGCCGCCGCGCCAGGGAACCGGTGGCCGTGGTGCTGCGCCACGACCGATTTGCCGAAATGATTGTCGGCCATCGCAACCAGGTCTATTACGCCAACCGCTGCGTGGCCTTCGATACCGCGCCGGAACAGCTGCAAGCCCTCTGGGACAATGTGCGCAACGACATCGCTTCGGTGGAAGAAGATTCGGGCATGTCGGTGGCCAGGGTGATTTTGCTGCATTGGTTGGACGCCGCCGACATGCCGGATTGGCCGGCGGAGTGGCGGCAGCGGATCGAGGTCCATGCGGATCAAGAATGGATGGTGGGCGACACCGCCCAGCGGCTTTCGTGGCCCTGCGCCGCGGCGCACCAGGCATTGCGCAATAGCGTTTCGCCGCCGGCGGAGAAGACGTTTTATGCCGCACGGCGCTGGGCGCCGGCCGTCAATGGCATGCTGCTCTTGCTGTTGCTGGCGCTGGCCGGCGGATGGTTCATTCTGCGCGACGATGCGCGGCAATTGGCACGGCACAGCGACCAGTTGGCACGCCGCATGGCCGAGGTGCAATTGGAGACATTGCCCACCCCCTCCCGCGAGGCGTTCACCGCGCAGCTCGATTTTCTCCAGTCCCTGGATCGCGGTCGCCGCCGGCCGGCCTACCGGGAGGTGCTCGACGACTTGACCGCGTCGCCCTTCGAGGGCTTGCGTCTGAACCAATTGAAGCTCGAATACGGTTCGGGGGTGCTGCGGGTGGCGCTGTCCGGCGATGTGGCGTCGCCCTTCGAGTCGGCCCACGAGCAGTACCGGCGCTACCTGCGGCACTTGCAGCAGCGGGGGTACCGGATCGAAGAGAGCCGTTTCGATACCCGGATCACTGTTTCCCAGCTGATGTTGAAATTGCGGCGGCCGCTATGATCAGACCCAAACACCGCGGCATGCTCACACTGATCCTGGCCCTGGCGCTGCTGCTGGTCGGCGCCGGTTACTACTGGGGCGGCGGGTGGCAAACCCCGATCAATACAAAGGACCGGGCGGCACGCGGTCCGTTGCCGTCCACCGAACTGTGGGTGCCCGGCGCGGCGCAGTTGGACACAATGCAGTCCCTCGCCGTGCGTTTGCCGGAATTGGCGCAGCCGTCGCCAACGGCCCCCGAGGGGCCGCCCCTGGTACTGTTCGGCCAAGGCGTTCCGGCCGGGGATGATGGGCAGGGCGACGGACGGATCAAAGCCCTTGACGGTATCTACCACCTGAACCTCACCATGATGGCCGGCCCCCTGCGCTACTGCCTGCTCAATGACCGGTTGTACGCCGAGGGGGATCCGCTGCCCGACGGCAGCGAGATTGTGAAAATCGCGCACCACGGGGTGCTGCTCGCCAAGGGCGAGGAGACCCGCTGGGTGCTGTTGCCCGAGGACGCGTCGCCGGAACCGGGTTCGGACCATGAACGCCACGCAGGAAATGGGAAGGGACACTCATGAAGCATGCCTTTTGGGGAATGCTGACGGCTTTGCTGTTGCTGACCGGATGCGCCACGGGACGGGTCGCCGACGACTACCAGCCCGATCCGCAGCAGACCATGCGCCAACAGATGCGGGAAAAGTCGCAGGAATTGGAGCGGCGCCAAGCCGAGATGCGCCGGGAGCTCCAGCGGGCGCCCGATCCGCTGCACGATATGGCGCCGGTGCGGCCCGCCTTCGATCCGCTGGAGGCCCACAAAGTCTCCTTTTCCATGGTGGACGCATCGGTGCAGTCGGTGCTCTATGCCCTGGCACGGGTGGTGGGCATGAACATCATTTTCGACCCGGCGGTCAAAACCGACGATCAACTGTTGACGCTGCACTTTCAAGAGGTGTCGGCGGCCCGGGTGCTGCGCGAGGTACTGGGTAGTTTCGATCTCTACCACCAAGTGGACGACGGCGTGATCCGGGTGCAACCGTTCAAGGAGCAGTTTTTCAACCTCAACTTCCTCAACATCGAGACCGTTTCGGAGTTCGCCGTGGGTGGCGATGTGCTGGGGGCGGGCGACAACATCTCCATCGGCGGCTTGTCGGGCAACGTCAAGCTGGTGGGTCGCACCTCCGGCAAAGGCAATGTGTACGACCTGCTGGAAGAGAACCTGCGGGCCATGAAGTCCCCCAGCGGCAGCTACACCCTCAACCGGATTTCCGGCGGTCTCTATGTCAAGGACACGCCCGCGGCCATTCGTTCGGTGGCGCGGCTGGTCAACCACCTGACCGAAATGCTGGACCGCCAGATCCTAATCGAAGCCCGCATCATCGAGGTGGCCCTCTCCGACGAGCACCGCTACGGCATCAACTGGTCCGCCCTGCGCAGCCGCGCAGCCGACTTCATCGACACAACGCTGCTCAGTTGGGGATCGGGCCAAGGGCTGCTCTTTTCCCAGGAGAGCAACGAACTGGCCGTGGAGGCCGTGGTGGAAGCCCTGGACACCTATGGCGACACCCACGTGGTCTCCAACCCCAGCATCCGCTCCAAGCACGCCCAACCGGCGGTGATCAGCGTGGGCACCTCCTACAGCTACCAGAAAAGCGTGCGGCGCACCCGCACCTCCACCACCGCCACCGACGATATCACCACCGAAGTGGAGGTCTCTTCGGTGTTCGACGGCCTGATTCTCGGGGTGGTGCCCTTCATCGAAGCCGACGGCCGCATCTCGCTGCTGATCAATCCCATCCAGAGCGAGGTGGACCAAGAAAGCCTTCAGCCGCGCTCGGTCGGCGGACAAAATGGCACCGACAACAGCATTTCGCTGCCCCGCGTGCGCATCAAGGAGATCAGCACCAACATCTCCATGCGCAACAATGAAGTGGCCATTCTGGGCGGCCTCATCGATCAGCGGCGCACCGGCGAAGACAAGGAAGTGCCGGGCCTCGGCCGGGTGCCCGTGCTCAAATATCTGTTCCAAAACCGGATGCGCAGCGAACAGGCCCGCGAGCTGGTGATCATCCTGAGCGTGACGCTGGTATGAGCCTCATTTACCAAGCCTTGCGGCAATTGCACAACGATGCCGAAACCCACGACGGGGAGGCGCCGCCGGCAGCATCGGTGTCGTCTTCGGCGCCGGAAACCCCTTCGGCCCCGTCAGGCCGCAAATGGTGGGTGATCGCCCTTACCCTGGTCCTGGTGTTGGCCGGATTGGGCGCCGTGTGGGGCACCCGGCACCTGACGGACCGTTTGCAAACCAACGGTGCGCCATTCGCCGCAGCGGCCCGCGACGCCGTCCCGGTCCCTTCGTCCCCGGCCGTTCAGTCGGTGCCGCAAGCACCGTCGCCCACGGTTGCGCCCGTCGCCGATGCAACCTATTTCCCCCCTGACGCTTCACCGGCCGGGGCGCCGTCGCCGATCAAGGTGCCCGGCAGCGCGTCTGCCGACGCGCCCCATGCGGCACCCATGTCGTTCACGGCCGCCATTGGAACAGAGAACAACGATAGCCCGTCGTCCCAAGGGGTGGATCAATCCGGCGCGCTGCCCGACCAAGCAGAAGCGGTTCCTGGGATGCCGACCACCGCCACGGTAACCGCCACTGCCGAAGACGGGTTCGATGAACGCCCTGCGGCGGCGTCGGCGCCCGCCGTCGCCACTGAGGGCCGCCCTGAACACGATTCCGCGGTGTCGGCCACGGCAACGGCAGGGTCGCCGCCGGCGGGCGATGAGCGCGCTGCCCGGCCGGACCGGTCGCCGCCGCAATGGTCGGCGGAGCAGGCCCGGCTGGAACACGCCCGCCGGACAGCCCGCGAGCGCAGCAGCCGCATCCACCGGCTGGTGGCCGATCTGGAGACCGCCGTCGCCTTGAACCCTGATGATAACGGCACCATCCGTGCCTTGCTGGATCAACTGGCACAGGCGCAGGGTGCCGATGATCCCTATGTGGTGAAAATGCACGCTTATTGGCGTTTTCGGCGAGGCGACCTGGATGCCGCACGGACTTTGTTTCAGCAGGTGGCCGATGCCGATGAGAGCGATCTGGAAGCCGGCATCAATCTGGCCTTGATCGAAGCGCGCAGCGGTGAACGCGGGCAGGCCCTGGCGCGCCTGAATCAGTTGCGCCGCGCGCACCCGGACAACCTGCAAGTGGCGGAACTGCTGCGGCGGTTGAACTGATGCGGGCCGGGTTGGCAGCGGACAAACTGTTCTTTGCGGCCATCTATACCGCCGTTGCCGTGCTGGTGGTGCTCAGTGCGCGGGGCATGATCCACCATGCACGGGATGCCGCTTTTTACCGGGACTATTTGGCCCTCTGGGAGAGCGGTTTGACCGAATTGCGGCAGCGACAACCCGATTGGCCCGCGGTGACCTTGGACGATCCGGCGGCCTATATGGCCGCCCTGGTCGACTTGATGCGAGGCCAAGGCATTGTCGTCCCAAGGGGCAATACGGACAGCCCTTATATCTATCGGCTCAGCCGTTTCGGCAAGGCCCCGCGCAATTTGTTGCTGTTGGGAACCACCCGACAGATGCGCTTGTTCAACGTGCCCGAGCAGACCATGCGCCGTTTGGACCGTATCATCGACGGGCAGGCCGATCCGGACAAGGGACGATGGACCGCCGCGCCCAGCGCCGATGGCATGACCTGGAACATCCAATGGCGCTATTAAACGCAATGAATGGCCGCGCCGGACGTTGTGCCGTGCAAGTCACGGAGCGCGAGCGGCTGCCGGCAACCCCCGTGGAGGTGATACCATGACCCCGCTCCATCCCTGCCAGGCACTGGGACTGCGGCGCCACCCCTTTCCGGTGGCCCCCGACGACGCCTGTTTTTTCGTTTCCGACTACATCCGACAGGTGGTGGTCGAGATGGTGCACGGCATTGCCGCCCGCAAAGGGTTTCTGGTGCTCACCGGAGAGGTGGGGCTTGGGAAAACCACACTGACCCGCCGCATGCTGCGCCTGCTGGAAGCCAAAGGCGTGTGCACCGCCCTGGTGTTTCACACCGCCCTGCGGGATGTGGAACTGTTGCGGGAAATCAATCGCGACTTCGGCCTGCCGGTACCTCCGCGCGCGCGCTCCGGCGCTTCCCTGGGGGAAGAGCTGCGGCGGTTGTACAATTTCTTGATGATGCAATATAGCAAAAGGATCAACTGCACCCTCATCATCGACGACGCCCAGAACCTGGACCATGACAGCCTGGAGTTGGTGCGCATGCTGTCCAACCTGGAGGCCGGCCGGCAGAAATTGCTGCAAATCGTGCTGGTGGGGCAGAGTGAATTGCGGGCGGCCCTGCAGCGTCCCGCACTGCGGCAGTTGCGTAGCCGGGTGGCCATCCAGCACGTCATGCAGCCGCTGAACCGCCGGGAGTTGGGGGCCTATATCGCCTTCAAGCTCGATCGGGCCGGTAACCAGGGCCGCATCCGTGTTGATGACGGCGCCCTCAAAGCGATCCATCATTGCACAGCCGGCAATTTCCGCCAGGTGAACATGCTGCTGGACCGTTGCCTCTACGCCTTGTGCCGGGATCGCATCGAGCACATCGACAAAGCCGTGGTTCGAACCGCTCGGTCCGATATGCAGCCAAAAGGCCGCCGGCCGTGGATGGGACTGCCGGTGATGGTGCGCAACGGGGCGCTGGCGCTGTGCCTCGTTGCCGGTCTCTTGGGGCTGCACCTGCACACGCGGCCCGACGTTGCGGCCAACGCCCCTTTCAACGGCAGCTTTCATGCGGTGCATATTCCCGGCACCCAGGAAAAGGTTGCGACGCCGTCCGGCACCACGCTCACGGTCCCCGTGGTTGAAGATATTGCCGCGGCGCAGACCCCCGTGGCCCGTTTTCTCGGCCTGGCGGGTCTGGCGGATCGCGCGGCCGAATTCGAAACCGCCCGGTCCCGCGGCAACCTCTCTTTGTGGGCCGAACGCACCTACCACCAAACCGGGTATCGGCTCATTCAGCTGTCCCGGATGAACGATGCGCTGCGGCGGCGCTGCGGCGCCTTGTCTCTGCCCGCCGGCGCCGATGGCGGCGCCGTCTGGCTGGTGTGGTGGCGGCCCGACCTGCGCGTCCAACGATTTTTCGAGGGCTACCAGGGCGCGGAGATTCATGACCTGCAACAATTGTTGAGCGCCGCCGGGCACTATGCCGAGACACCCGACGGAACGGTGGATCAGCGCCTTATAAACGGCCTGACCGATTTTCAGCGCCGGGCGGGCCTGCCGCCGTCGGGTTTTCCCGATGCCGCCACTCTCTTTTTGCTCAGCCATCTTCAGGAGTCGGACTTGTCATGAACGAGACCCCCAAACGCAAACCCATCGGTGTACTGCTCAAGGAAAAGGGCCTGATCAGCGAAGGCCAGATTCAGTTCGCCCTGCAGGAACAGAAGGTCACCAAAGAGATCCTCGGCGAACTGTTCGAGCGCCTGGGCTTCGTCACCCAGGCCGACCTGGTGGGCACCTTGGCCGAGCAGAGCGGGGTGCCGTTCATCGATGTGGACACCCTGATGCCCGATCCGGAAGTGTTGAAGATCTTCAACAAGAACATCTGCCTCAACAACACCTTTCTACCCGTGCGACGGGAAGGCAATCAAATCGACGTGGCGGCCTACTTCGTCAGCGACGACAAACTGCGCCAGCTGATCGGCCGCCAGACCGGGCTGGTGCCGCGGATGCACATCGCCGAGCGGTCCAAGGTGGTCAACGCCATCCACCGTTTCTACTATTTTTTAGAGAACCCGGTCGAAAAATTGATCGAAACCGAAATCAACGTGCTGGCACAGGATGCCGAAAACGCCCGCGGTATGGACCAATTCATCCGCTTGCTGCTGCACCTGGCCATCAAGTTGCGGGCCACCGACATTCATATTCAGCCCACCCGCAAGACCATCAAAATCGGGTTCCGGGTGGACGGGGTGATGGTGCCGGTGATGTCCCTGCCGCTGCAGTTGGGCCGCCTGACGGCCAGTTTCAAAATGAAGGCCCAGATGGACATCGCCGAGCAGCGGCTGCCCCAGGACGGCCGCTTTTCCGCCACCATTTTGAACAACCCCTACGATTTCAGGGTCTCCACCACCGTTTCGCCCCAGGGGGAGAACATGGTGTTGCGGGTACTGCCCATGGAGAGCACCATCATGGGCATGGGGCAACTCGGTTTCTTTCCGGAGCACATCGCCATGGTCGAGCGGATGTTCAACGAACCGTTCGGCATCATCCTGCTCACCGGCCCCACGGGATCGGGCAAGTCCACCACCTTGTATGCCGGCATCCGCCGCTTGAACCTGCTGGCCAAGAATGTGGTCACCGTGGAAGATCCCATCGAGTACGACATTCCCATGATTCGCCAGACCCAGGTCAACGAAAAGGCCGGCTACAACTTCGCCAATGCCATCCGCTACTTTCTGCGCCACGACCCCGATGTCATGCTGGTGGGCGAAATCCGCGACAAGGATACCGCCGCCACCGCCGTCACCGCCTCCACCACAGGCCATTTGGTGCTCTCGACCCTGCACAGCAACAGCGCCATCGGCGCTATTCCGCGGTTGCGCGATCTGGGCATCCGCCCCTTTTTGATCGCCGATTCGCTCATCGGGGTGGTCAGCCAGCGACTGGTGCGCAAGGTGTGCGAAGCCTGCAAAACCGCCTACGCACCGAGCGCACGGGAGAAGCGCTATTTGCAACAGCCGCGGCTCGACAAACTCTACAAAGGCAAGGGGTGTGAAGTGTGCGGCGGCTCCGGCTATTTCGGCCGCACCCTGGTTTACGAACTGTTGACGGTGGATCCGGGGCTGGCTGAAATGATCGACAACGATGCCGAAACGTCGATGATCAAACAGCGGGCTTCCAGCAATGGATATGTGGACATCTTCGACGTGACCGCCCGTAAGGTGACGCAAGGCGTAACCACCGTCGAAGAGGCCATCCGTGTGCTGGGCAACATCCGCCAGATCGGCGTCGCGGCCTCGGACGAAGCCGCTTAACGAAAGGCACTCCGACCCATGGACTTGGCGCTCGCATGAATTACTTCCGCTACAAGACCATCACCGCCGAAGGCAAAATCGCATCCGGGATCGTGCAGCTGCCCTACCAGGAGACCCTCTCGGCGGTCAATCACCTGGAACGGGACGGCAGCACCACCTTGTTCGTCACCCGGTTGGGAAGGGTGGCTTCCGGACTGCTGCGCCTGGCGCAGTTGCGTCCCAAGCGGGGCCTGCCCACCCTGGTGGTGGCGGAAATCCTCAACAACCTGGCCTTGATGTTGCGCGCCGGCCTACCCCTGATCACCGCCCTGCAAGAGGTCTCCAAAGGCGACGACCACCCCGACCTGGAAAAGGCCTTTGCCTCCATGATCGAGGGTGTTCAGGGGGGCGCCACCTTTTCCCGGGTGGCCGAACGGCATCCCCGCATCTTTCCGCGCAGCGTCGTGTTCCTGATCCGCATGGGTGAAGAAACCGGGCGTCTGGACCAGATGCTCAAGGACGCTTCCGAGCATTTGCAGCGCACGCACCAGATCCGCAGTGACACCAAGCAGGCACTGCTGTACCCCGCCTTCGTGCTGGCGGCCATCAGCGGCGGCATGCTGTTCTGGTTCGCCTATGTGGTGCCCAAGATCGTGGGGCTTTTCATGGAGCTGGAGGTGGATTTGCCCACCATCACACTGTGGTTGATCGCCGCCGCCGAATTCGCCCAGGCGCACTGGTGGCACATGCTGGTGGGCCTGATCGGCTTTGTGTCGGCGGTTCTGCTGGCACACAAGCACAACCGGCGCTGTCGGCGGCTCATCGACGGGTTGCTGCTCAAGCTGCCCATCGCCCACGCCATCATTTCATCTTCCAACCTGGCCTACATCTCCGAATACTTCGCCATGCTGTTCAACGCGGGTATCGATGTGCTGCAATCCCTGGGCATTCTCGAGGCGTCGGTGCGCAATGAAGTGTATCGGGAGAAGATGGGCAGCGTACGGGAGACGGTGCAACGCGGCGACGGCATTGCGGCGGCCTTTCAGCAGGCCGGTCTTTTTCCGCCTTTCATGGTGCGCATGATCAGCGTGGGCGAGAACAGCGGCACCCTCTCCGAACAACTGGTCTATATCGCCGAGCAGTACCGCCGCAAGCTGGCCGTCATCGTGGCCACCATCGGCAAATCCATCGAGCCCCTGGTTCTGGTGGTGGCCGGCACCATCTTCGCCGTGATCATCATCGGTCTCTTCCTGCCCATCTACGATTTGGTTTCCACTGTTGGGGCAATGTAGGGTAAATCCGTGGGGTCGTTTTTGCTCCGGCGCCATGGCAGTTTTAAGTGTTAAGTGTTAAGTTTTAAGTTAATGAATTCTGTCGTTTAGATATAAATAAATGTGTGTGTGTCGGGTGTGTCGGGTGTGTCGTGGGTGGCACCGGCAACTGGTTGCCGGTGGCCGAAGGCCAAGAGGTGTTTCACAAAAGGGTCGTCAACCGGATTGTTTGTGGATGTGGCGTGAACGCTATCCGCCTTGCCGGTGGCGGCAGTGATGCGCAAGGCCTCTTGTTGCTGCGCAACACTGGCAACCAGTTGCCAGTGCCACCCGTGGCAACCGGATTGTTTGTGCATGTGGAAATCAAGTGGAAAGGATTTTGATCCGGTAGCCCCGGATTGGCTCACCAGGCAATTACACCGTCTCGCCCTTACACCGTTCTCCACCAACCCCAACCATCTCTAACCGATAGAATTCCTTCAACTTAAAACTTAACACTTAAAACTTAAAACTTTTATTGCAGCGCGATGGTGACGATCTCGCCCCGATCATTGTTCGGGCCACGATAAACCACAACGAACAAATTATTGCCCATGGCGATCATGGCCGGCTCGCGGCAAACGGCGGTTTCGAAAACCAGGCTGTCGAGCACCTCATCGCCGATGGCGCCGGAAGGATCGACGAGGAAGGTTTTGAACCATCCCTGATTGCCCGGGCCGGTGTAGGCGACGGCGAACACGCCGCCGCCGGCATTGACCACCACCGGGTCGGCGGCCTGTTGGGTTTCGAACACCAGGGTGTCCAGAGGAGGGACGGTGATGGCGCCGTCCGCTGCGATGGTGACCGTCGCGGCCACACCCTGTGCGTTTTGTCCCTGATAGGTGAGAACGAACACACCTGAACCGGCTGCCGCAATGCGCGGCTGGTTGCAACCACCTTGCACAAAGCGCTGTTGGTCCAGCAATGTCACGTCGGCGTTTTCATCGATGGCGATGGTGGTCAAGTAGCCGTCCTGGTTGCCGTGATGGGCCAGGGCGAAAATGTTGTCGGTCACATGTGTTAGGTCCACCACGCCCCTTGTGTTGGAGAAACTGAAGGCGGTGCGCCGGGTGATGGATTGACCATCCGGGCTGATTTCCAGAACGGCCAACCGGCCGTTGTCCCCCGGTCCGTTGCAGGCCACGGCGAACAGATTGCCGCCCACTTGTCGGATCACCGGTTGGGACCAGTTGTTGTCCAGGTTCAAAGAACTCAGCTGGGTTACGGATTGGCCGCCGTTGGTGATACGGACCGTTCTCACCCTTGCCCGGCCGCCTGACACGTAGGCAATGGCGTACACATCGCCGTCGACCCTTATGATGCGGGGCGTTTCCGTGGCCGCCGATTCAAAGACCGCAAAGTGGTCCCGCGTACCGATGTCGCCGTTAGCGGCAATGTCCACCGCGTGCACGTACCCCTGGTTGAACCAGCCACGGGTGATGATGGCGTAATCGGCACCCGACATGTGGACGATATCCGGCGTGAAGGATTGAAACGTGCTGAAGCGTAGGCGGTCCACAACGCCGGCGATGGCGCCCGGTGTGGCGCCGCCTTCGGCCGTCACGGTCACCTGAAAGATCAGGGCGGCGTTGTTATTGTTGCAGGCGCTGTCGCGGGCGGCCAAAGTGAAGGTGTAAACGCCGGGGGCGGTGGTGCCGGTTTTGCGCAGTAGGCAGGTATCGTCCCCGGTGGGGTACACGGCGAAGCCGGCGGCGCCGCCGGTGTCCAGGTTCCAGGCGACCGGTCCCAGCCGTCCGCCGTCGGCCCGGAAATGTTCCTGCTGCGCGGGCGAGGCCCAGGTGATAGCGCTGCCCGGCGTGCTGGTGCAGCGGACGCTCAGGTCGGCCGACACCTCCAGGGAAAAGGTGCGGCTGTCGGTTTGGGGGCCGTCGTCTTCCGCCGCGGTGGTGTCCTGCACCAGTGCGGCAATGGAATAGGTGCCGGGGCACTGATCCAACGTGCCGCTCACCATGCCGGTATAGGGGTCGATAGCCATATCGAAAAAACCACCCCCATTGGTCAGTTGCCATTCATACGGCGTGTTGCCGCCGGTTGCAGTTAAATCGGTTGCGTAGCTGCCACCAACCCTCCCGCCCGGGAGAACGGTTGTGATTATCCGCAGATCTTCGCCGCCCAGACAAGCCGGATGGCCGGCGCACTCCGGGCGATCGCAATCCACCACCCCGAATTCGTCCACGCAGCCGGCCCATGGGTTGTTGCCGCCCATGTTGCCGCTGCACAGGCGGCCCACCAGGTAAGTGAAAGAGACGGCCCGCACAATGTCGTCATAGGTGGCGTCGATGGTGCGGTTGGGGGTTTCGAACACCAGGTCGCCGTCCGCGTTGCGGCCGTCGAAAAAGCCGCCGCTGCCGGATAGATTCTTGGCGCCGCCGCTGACGATCAAGTAGGCCTGATTGTTTTGGTGCGTACCGTCGCTGGTGCTGAGATGTTCGGCGACGGGATTGTTGATGAAATCGTTCAGGCAGAGGGTGCAGGGTGGGGCGGCGCACAACGTGTCGTGGCGGGTGCGCACCATGTCTTCATAGACGGCGTAGCGGATCGGCTCCTGCCAGGGATCGAGGGCCGATGAAAGGCCCAGGGTGGCGTAGGGCAGGCGTCCGGCATAGGCCGCGCAACTGTCGTCGGTGGGCGGCGCGCTGCCCGCGATGCGGTCTTCCTGGCCGTCGCCGTTGCTGTCCGGGCAGGGCAGGCGGCCGTTGGCGGTCAGATAGCCGATCAGGGCCAGGTCCACCTTCTCCAGTTCGGCCCGGGCCTGGCGTATCCGGGAAGTGCTGATCAGAGACGGCAGCACACTGGCCACAATGGAGATGATGATGCCCACGACGACCAGCACCACGGCCATTTCGATCAATGTGAAGCCGGATCGGTCGGCCAGGTGTGGTTTATAAGCAACCATTGGTACTACCTCCATGGATCGGTCCGACCAAAGGTTTCCTGTCGCTTGCAGATGGTTGCGTGGAATCCGGAACATCTCCACGTATTGCATCATTCGCTTTTTCGGACAAATCTGTCCTTTGTCAAAATAAAATAGATAGAATTCATTAACTTAAAACTTAACACGTAACACTTAAAACTTACTCTCGGTATCTTTGCCCAGATCTTTCTTGAGCTTCTTTTCGATATCGGCAAACAGGTCCTTGCGTTTGCGCTCCTGCTGCTCCTTGATCGACGCGATCTTTCGGGTCATCGTGTCCCGTTCAGCCTGAAATTTTTGCAAAGCGCTGTCCAGTTGGGACGCTTCCACCTCGCGGGGCAGATCTTCCAGCTTCAGGTGATCGGCCACTGTCCAACGGTCGGCGAACGCTTTTTCCACCGGCGCGATGATACCCGCCGCGTGCAGGCGCCGGGCCATCAGCCCCACCTGTTCGTTGGACAGCCGCAGCAGGGCGGCGATCTGCTCCAAGGACGGCGGCGCCCCGTGCTGGTGTTCCAGGACACGCATCGCCGCGACAAAAAGATGGCCTTCGTTGTATGAACTCTTGCTTTCCGTGGCGCCCAATACGTTCCTCCTTTATATTATCGGCAGGTAGCCGGAGAATGTTGAATGCAGAATTCATTAACTTAAAACTTAACACTTAACACTTAAAACTTAAAATTTTGATTTCTTCATGCGATAGCCCTGTTCGCCCCGGTTCATCACCTTGACATGACACCGGGCGGCAGAGTAACATGCGCCCGTAAATTGTCAAGAAGGAAGGCCTCCAATGATATTAGGGGGTTTCGCTATGTTCAAGTACGGTGGATGGGAACGATCAGGATATCCATTTATAGATTACAGAAAAGGGGGGTGACATGACCGAAATCGTTGAAGTAAAAGGCAGGGAGATTCTGGATTCCCGCGGCAATCCCACCGTGGAGGTCGATCTGGTGCTGGCATGCGGCGCCACGGGACGGGCGGCGGTGCCCTCCGGCGCTTCCACCGGCACCCGCGAGGCACTGGAGATGCGCAACAACCGCGCCAAACGCTACGGCGGCAAAGGGGTGGTCAACGCGGTGAAGAACGTCAACACCACCATCGCCACCGCCATCATCGGTATGGACGCGGCCGATCAGATGGCGCTGGACCAGGCCTTGATCGCCCTGGACGGCACGGAGAACAAATCCAAGCTGGGTGCCAACGCCATCCTGGGCGTTTCCATGGCCGCCACCCGGGCCGCCGCCCAAGCCTACGGTCTGCCGCTGTACCGCTATATCGGCGGCATCAATGCGCACACGTTGCCCATTCCCATGATGAACGTGATCAACGGCGGCGCCCATGCGGCCAACAATATCGACATCCAGGAGTTCATGATCGTGCCCTTCGGCGCCAAGTCCTTTTCACAAGCGGTGCAGATGGGCGCGGAGACCTTTCACGCCTTGAAGAAAATACTCAAAGACAAGGGGCTCAGCACCGCCGTGGGCGATGAAGGCGGCTTCGCTCCGGACCTCTCCTCCAATGCGGAAGCATTGACCCTCATCATGGAAGCCATCGAAGTGGCCGGATACGCTCCCGGCAAGGACATCGGCCTGGCGCTGGACGCGGCCGCGACCGAGTTTTACAAACAGGGCAAATACCACCTCAAATCGGAGAAAAAAAGCTTCACTCCCGAAAAGATGATCGATTATTATGTCGCCCTGTTGGAGAAGTATCCCATCCTTTCCATCGAAGACGGTCTGGCGGAGCAGGATTGGCAGAGCTGGGAGAGCATGACCGAGCAGTTGGACGAGGTGATCCAATTGGTGGGCGACGACATCTTCGTCACCAACCCCAAGATCCTGGCCAAGGGGATCGAAGAGGGGGTGGCCAACGCCATTTTGATCAAGCTCAACCAGATCGGCACGGTCACCGAAACCCTGGACGCCATCGAGATGGCCCGCCTGGCCGGCTACGCCACCGTGATCTCCCATCGCTCGGGCGAAACCGAGGACGCCTTCATCGCCGACCTGGCCGTGGGGGTCAATGCCGGCCAGATCAAGACCGGCTCCATGTCCCGCACCGACCGCGTCGCCAAATACAACCAGCTGCTGCGCATTGAAGAGGAGTTGGGTGATGCCGGCCGCTATGCCCAGGACATTTTCATCGGCGACTGATCGCCGCCGTCGGGAATGCCATCGGCCGCGCTTGCCGGCGTCGATGGCATGCTCCCGGGGACTGCCCTTGGCCATCGAATTGAAGCAATGAAGCAAATGGATCGTATGCCCCGCGCCATCCGAAAATGCAAATCCCTTCGTCCCTTCACCGGATGCGGGCTGTTGCGCGTTTTGATGGCGACCGTGTTGCTGTGGTTTTTTTCCGCCATCCCCGCCCCGGCCGCCATGCTCCAGGGCGCCCATGTGCTGGAACTGATGGTGCGGGCCCTGTCGGGCGCCGACACCCTGCGCGTGGAGCAGTTGGTGGTGTTCGATGAACCGGACGCCGGCGAAGCGGCATCCCGGTCGCTGAATGAAACCCTTTTCTACGCCTTCCCCGGTCGATTGCGATCGGAAACCCCATACCGGCAATCCTTGCGTATTCGCATCACCCGCGATGATCGGCACACAACCCTGGTCGACGGCCGCCCGGTCGCCCGAAAAATCGCCCTTGATGAGCGTTACGGCGAGCTGTTCCTGTTTCGTTCGCGTCAAGATCTGCATCGCATGCTGCTGGCCGACGGTGTGGATGTGGAGAATACCAGCCTGGGCCTTGCGGATGAGCGAATCGTGTATGTTTTGGGCGCCCGCTACCCGGACCCATCGGTACCCCAGGTGTGGATCGATCGCGAGCGGCTGCTGCCGCTTCGTTGGGTTCGCATCCACGGCGATGATCCGACCCGGCGGGTCACCTTCCACTATCGGCAGTGGCGACAACAAGACGGCCAGTGGTATCCCGCACAGATTGCCGTTTACCAGGGCCTGCGCCTGGTCCGGCGCATCGACGTGCGCAAGGTGGAAACCGATGTTGCCTTGCCCGAACATTGGTTCGACCCGGAAAGTTTGATCGCCTCGCCGCCGGTTCCGACAGCGCCTTCCGCGCCTGAAGCGGCGACTACGCCGGACGATCTGTCGGCGGAAGAGGATCTGGTTCGGCAGCTCATCCAGGAAGCATTGCAAGGGCAGATGACCGAAGAAGAATAAGGCCAACAAAACAGGGGGTCGGGGGTGTCGGGGGTGACACCGGCAACCAGTTGCCAGTGTCACCCGCCACCTACCACCCACCACCTACCACCCACAACCCACCACCCACCACCCGCAAAATCCGCCTTTTCTGATTTCCCGCTTTGTGGTAACAAACCACCATCAACCACCACCATCGAAACCATCGGCGGCGGCAACCATTCCATCCACACCGATAACGGAGGCAATGCGGCGGGCATGAGCACAAAAGGGGCCAAATTCATTTTCGTGACGGGCGGTGTACTCTCTTCCCTCGGCAAAGGATTGGCATCGGCCGCCATCGGCGCCCTGCTCGAAAGCCGCGGCTTGACCGTCACCCTGCAAAAGCTGGATCCTTACATCAATGTGGATCCGGGCACCATGAACCCCTTTCAGCACGGCGAAGTGTTCGTCACCGACGACGGGGCCGAAACCGACCTCGACCTGGGCCATTACGAGCGGTTCACCCACGCCCGCCTGGGCCACAACAACAATTTCACCACCGGCAAGATCTACCACCAGGTGATCACCAAGGAACGGCGCGGCGACTACCTCGGCGGCACCGTGCAGGTCATCCCCCACATCACCGACGAAATAAAGAACAGCATACGCCTGGTCGCCGAGGGTGTGGACATCGTGATCGTCGAAATCGGCGGCACCATCGGCGATATCGAAAGCCTGCCCTTTCTGGAAGCCATCCGCCAGTTTCGCGCCGACGCCGGCAAGGACAATGTGCTCTACATCCACCTGACCCTGGTGCCCTACATCAAAACCGCCGGCGAGGTGAAAACCAAGCCCACCCAGCACAGCGTAAAGGAGCTGCGCAGCATCGGCATCCAACCCGACATCCTGTTGTGCCGCACCGACCGCTACCTGTCCAAGGAGATCAAGTCCAAAATCGCCCTGTTCTGCAACGTGGGCACCGATGCCGTGATCACCGCAAAGGACGTGGCTTGCATTTACGAAGTGCCCCTTG
Source organism: Desulfatitalea alkaliphila (assembly GCF_022968795.1). GTDB lineage: Bacteria > Desulfobacterota > Desulfobacteria > Desulfobacterales > Desulfosarcinaceae > Desulfatitalea > Desulfatitalea alkaliphila. The sequence goes on along the minus strand of NZ_JALJRB010000021.1, from coordinate 40,013 downwards.
TTTTCCACAAGGAGGGGCTGGACAACAAGATCGTCGAACTGCTCAACATCTGGACCCGCACCCCGCGGCTGGAAGAGTGGGAAGTGCTCTGCCGCCGGCTCTGCAATCCCGAATACCGGGTGACCATCGCCGTGGTCGGCAAATACGTGGATCTCACCGAGTCCTACAAAAGCCTCAACGAAGCCCTCACCCACGGCGGCATGGTCAACAAGTGCCAGGTGGCGTTCTCTTTCGTGGACTCGGAAACCATCACCCCCGAAAACTGCGCTGAGATGCTGGGCAACGCGGACGGCATCCTGGTGCCGGGCGGATTCGGTTCCCGGGGGATCGAAGGCAAGATCAGCGCCGTGCGCTTCGCCCGCGAAAACAAAGTACCCTATTTCGGCATCTGCCTCGGCATGCAGATGGCGGTCGTGGAGTTCGCCCGCAACATGGCCGGCCTGGCAGGGGCCCACAGCTCGGAAATCGACACCGCCACGGCCCACCCGGTCATCTACCTGCTCACCGAATGGTACGACGACCAACGGCAAACCGTTCAAACCCGCGACGAGACCTCGGACAAAGGCGGCACCATGCGCCTGGGCGCCTATCCCTGCACCCTGGCCGATGGCACCCTGGCCTACACGGCCTACGGGCAGCGCGAGATTTCCGAACGGCACCGCCACCGCTATGAATTCAACAACCAATACCGCGAACGGCTGGAAGCCGCCGGCCTGAAAATCAGCGGCACCTCGCCCGCGGGGGACCTGGTCGAAATCGTTGAGATCGAGGACCACCCCTGGTTTCTCGGCTGCCAGTTCCACCCCGAGTTCAAATCCCGCCCCATGAATCCCCACCCCCTGTTCCGCGACTTCATCAAGGCCGCCCTGGTGCAGTCCGGGTATCGCAAGGTGTAACGCACCGAGTATGTAGTCCTTTACACAATTCTTGCTAAGCTGTGGTGTGGAATACCTATTCCTTGCCTTTCCTGACCTCCTCTTTATCCTTTCGACAAATTCTCGAATTGTATTCAACTCACTGAAAATAAAGATCAATAGGTTTTAAAAACACTACCCCTTCGATTTTGGCATTGCTGTTGCTTTACGGTTGTCAAGCTTCATGAAAGATCGCAGTGAAAAAGGGGGTGCTCAGATGAAAAAGACGTTCAAATTTGTTTTGCTTACTTCAAGCGTGGCCGCGGTAGTACTGTTGTGTGTCAGCGCCGCGGCAGGCATCGGCGATACACAACCCATGGCGGCAAGGGCTTTCTCGGAACCCATGAGCCTGTTGCTGTTCGGTGTGGGCCTCATCGGTTTCGGTAGTGTCGTAAAGCGAAAATTGCTGCGCTGATCTTCCTTCAGGCTTCCGTAGTCCCCTATTATAACTCACGAAATCCGTATATTGCCAAAAGGCCCATCAGGGTCCGGCATCCTTGCGTCGTGCCTTCCACCCTCCCCCCGTCGGGGGGTGGCACCCACCACTCACAACTCACCACCCACAACTCACCACCCACAACCCACAACCCACAACCCACCCCAACAAGTCCCGGCGGCTTTTTTCGCCCTGCGGATCGGGAGGGTAAATCCGCCGTACGCGACCCGTTCGCCGACTTGTTGGCTGAACTTGGTCTTGCCATGGCGCCCGGATTGAATTAATAATACAAAATTATACGGTTGAATCACATTCCGGTTCCGTGTGGAAAGCGGCCGGCTGGTAGCGACCGGGATTCCGAGGGCCGCGGCTGCAATGATCGAGGAGCGATAGATGGGTCCCCCTTTCAAAGTGTTGATCATCGAAGATACGGAAGAGGTGTTGTCGGCCTTGTGCAAGTATTTCAGGCAAAAGGGGTACGAAGTGCTATCGGCGGCCAACGGCCTGGACGGTCTGAAGGTGATCGAAAATGAAAAGGAAGGTCTGGACCTGATTATCACCGACTTGGTGTTGCCCAACATCAGCGGCGTCGCCGTTATCGCCATTGTCAAGAAAAAGCACCCGCACTTGCCCGTCATCGCCATCACAGGCTGGGGTGAGCATCCCGAGGCGCTCGCCAAGGAGGCCAAAGCCGACTTGGTGATGGAAAAACCTTTCAAACTACCGGAGCTGGAACAAGCTGCTCAGAAGTTGCTGAACAAATAGCATATGGCTGATATGGGACCCCCGATCATAGGTGTTAGCGAAAATATCCGCAAAATTCGCGAACTGGTGGAGCACGTCGCCCACACCGGATTCAACACGGTGATATTCGGTGAAAGCGGCGTAGGCAAAGAGGTCATCGCCCAGAACCTCTACATGAAGTCGCCGCGAATGGGAAAACCCTTCGTAAAGATCAATTGTGCCGCACTGCCCGAAGGGTTGTTGGAGAGCGAACTGTTCGGTTATGAACGGGGTGCTTTCACCGGTGCCGAGCAAAAACGCAAAGGCAAATTCCAATTGGCCCATGGCGGCGTGCTTTTGCTGGATGAAATCGGCGACATGTCCCTCGTGCTGCAAGCCAAACTGCTGCATGTGTTGCAAACCGGCGAATTCGCCCCCCTGGGATCCGAAAAGGATATCAAGACCGACACGTGGGTTATCGCGGCCACCAATCATGACTTGAAGCAAGAAATCATGGAGGGCAAATTCCGGGAAGACCTTTACTACCGGTTGAACATCATCAAAATCGTCATCGCTCCCCTGCGCGAAAGACCGGAAGATATTCCTCCCCTGATCGACTATTATCTTCAGGAATTCGCGTTGCAACTGGGCAGCATTAACGTGCAAAAGCTGGATCCCCATGTCGTCGATCGCCTGATGCGCTACCACTGGCCCGGCAATGTACGCGAACTGCAGAACGTCCTCAAGCGCATGCTGGTACTGGGTGACGCCGACAAGATTGTGGACGAGCTTTTCGAAGCCCCGGAAAATCTTCAGCAAACAGCTCCGCCCGTGCCAAGTCCGGAATCCAACGGCGCCGACCCGGCGCCACCCGTTCGTGGCCGGAACCCCATTTCCGAGTTGCTGGAAATGGACAACAAGGATCTGATCGCCAACGGCGCCTTTTCCCTCAAGGAAGCCAAGAAAAAAGCCGTGGACAAGGTGGAGCGCGAGATCATCACCTACGTCTTGGCCAAAACCGATTGGAATCGCAGCAAAGCCGCCAAGATTCTCAAAGTCAGTTACAAAACCCTGTTGAACAAAATCACCGAGCTCAGCATCAATCCCCCGAGCGGCAACGGTGGGTATCCCTTGGATTGATCCGATGGATTGATCCGAGGTGTCGCCTGCCGGCCGCCGGCAGCAACCTGTGGTGCCGCCGCAACCCCGATTGGTTAAAATATTACCATTCATTTGGTAGATAATTTCATATGGAACGGAACTACGGGCTGCCGGTATCGGGTTTGGTTTGCCGATGGTGAAACCTTGTTTTCGTGGAATTGCCTGTTAATTCAATCGGTAGGTTATGAATGCCGCTTTCGAATCAATTATTCTTGGGCCAAGGTATGAAATTTGCTTGGTTTCTAACATTGCATAACGACAACGACACCACGGTCATCACAACGCAAGCCGGGCAACCAACCCTGCAACAGGAACAAACCGTATCGTCATGAAAACCCGTCACCAAAGCGACCAAGGGGATAGCTGGGTGGATAAAACCATTGAAGATAACGGCGGTCGCCGTAAAAATATCGAGCGTAGGCAGTTCTCCTATACATTCCATATCCCGGAAAGACGAAGGGGAGCGGATCGCCGGAATGTTGAAGACCGGCGACGCGTTCCTCGAAACGGTAACGTTCTTACCCTTTTGGATGCATAGCGGCCAATTCGTTCCTCCGTGCACGCAACACAATCAGTGCGCCCACCCCGGCACTTCTCATGAAGGAAGGTGCGGTCGCGTTTGTTTTCTTTCATCCGAACCGTATCCCCCCGTATCCAAGCACCAGTGCGCCATCCCCATGCCGATTGCACTGATGTCCCAGACATCGACCGATGACCGTCATGGCAATGCAGTTATCAAAAGTGGCATTCCGTTACATAGATGGAATAGGGGGGAGCAGGTCGATCACCGGAGCTGCATCAGCGTTACTTTCTGTTTTCAAATTCCGTATCAAACTGTAAATACTAATTTAATTGCCATTGTGAAACGCGCCTGGATCGGAAGCAGGACGAAACCGGGCCGGCGGCACGTTCCTTGCTTTTTCAGGTGCAACACGAGCGCCCTGAGCGCTTCGGATCGAAACGACAGTGCCCTTATGTCGAAAACGACCAACCTGGATGTAGTAGACAATGGCCACCGCTTCCTTGCAGAAACCTGTTATTGTATTTGCCAAAAGCGCCGCCGAGCGCGGTCATTGGCGCAGCGTGCTCCTTCGGGAACGCCTGCGGGTGTTCTGTTTCGAACGGGAAACCAATTGTTTCGATAACCTCGCCTCCATCGACCCGGCGGCCGTCGTGCTGCGCACCGATTCGACCCCCCTCGTGTGGCGATTCGGCTGCGCCTTGCATGCCTGCAGATCGGGCGCACGGTTACTGGTGCTATCAAAAACAATGATGGAGAACCCCGTACAAACGTCGAATCCGCCGTTTCCGGTGCAGTACCTGGCCTCGGGCTTGGCGGAGCAACTGGATTGCGAAGCGTTGAAGACCACCCTGCGTGCGCCGCTGCCCGCCGCACCGTTGCAAGAGGAACTGCTGGTCGGCGATACGCCCGAGATCCGTGGCATTCGCACCGCCCTTGCAGGGGTGACCAAAAATTGTGATCCCATATTGATTACCGGCGAAAGCGGCACAGGCAAGGAACATCTGGCGCGCATGATCGCCCAACGCATCGACGGCGAAGGCGCCTTTATCCGTTTGGACTGTGCCCAACTCAATGGCGCGAGCGCAGACCACGACCGGATGGCCGCCGCCCACGCGGCCGGAGACGGCTGGTGGCCGGCATCCGTGGTGCAGGCAGGCACGCGCCCCGAGGGAGCGACCGTCTTATTGCACAACGTGCACTGCCTCGACGCTGCAGCCCAATCCAAAATATTGCTGCTGCTGGAGGACAATTGGTGGGCCTCGCGGGTGCTGTTCATCGCCACCGCGGGAGTTGGATTGGCTGATTTGGTTGAGCGGCGCCGCTTTCGTCGCGATCTTTTCTATCGCTTGAACGTGATTCCTTTCTACCTGCCGCCGTTGCGTAACCGCAAACCGGATCTGCCGCTGTTGATGGATCACTTCGTCATAGCGGCGTGCGCCCGGCGCAACAGGAGCTTCATGCTGCCCTCCGCCGACTTGGTCCAACGGCTTTACGGATACCCCTGGCCGGGCAATTTGGATGAACTGTGCGACACTATGCAACGGTTGGTTGACTTGGGCAGCGAAACATCCCTGTTTGCCGAATCGGATCAACCCTGGGCACAACCCACCATCCGCGATACCATGGCCGCCGCCTTTGAAATGGAGGCCGATTTGGATCCCTCCGAAATCCAAAAGTGCATGGCGGCCCTGGGCAGGGTGCCCCTCAAATCGATTTGCGACCATTATGTGCAGCGAACGGAAAAGAAGCTGATGCAACAGGCCCTGGCCGTCACCAGTTGGAATCGCAAGCGGGCCGCGGCCCTGCTCAATATCAGCTACAAATCGATGTTGAACAAAATGAGGAATTATGAGATTGTTTAACATATCGATTTTAAATGACAAAGAAAAAAGGTGCCGCCATGATGAGCATGCCCGCTAAAATCACCCCCGATCTGATCATCGATATGGTTGTGCGACGGCGGTGGATGATCTTGCTGCCCCTTGCCGCCGCCTTGATCGTAGGCATTTACTTGGCTTTTACGATGCCCCGCACCTACGAAGCCAAGACGCTTATTCTGGTCGAACCCCAACGGGTGCCGGAGGCCTTCGTGCGGTCCATCGTCACCGCCGACCCGGGAGAGCGCATCAGCACCATTTCCCAGCAGATCATGAGCCGGACCAACCTGGAAAAAGTCATAAGCGATTTCAACCTCTTCAGCGAACCTGCCCAGGCCAATATGTTTATGGAGGACAAAATCGCAGCCATGCGACGCCAAATATCGGTGGAGGTGATCCGTGACCGGCGCGGTACGGATGCTTTCTCCATCGCCTTCAAGGGCCGCGACCCGGAGCTGGTGACCCGGGTGACCAACGGTTTGGCCGGCTCCTTCATCAACGCCAATATCGTGGTCCGTGAGAGCCAGGCCGCGGGCACCAGTGAATTTTTGGATGCCGAATTGACCGCCATGCGCGACCGTCTCGAGATTCTGGAAGGCAATATCGAAACCTACCGCCGTACCAATATGGGTGAACTGCCCGAACAGCTCGATACCAATCTGCGTATTCTTGACCGCCTGCAGGAAAATCTTTCCAGCCGCCAGCAGAACCTGCGGGATGCCCGCGCCCGCCTTTCCGATTTGACCAACCAGGCATCGGCCCGCGGACCGTCCGTGGTGGTGATCGGCGGCGACCGCCGCGGTGATGAAGGCGGCGCCTCATTGCAGGAGCTCAAAGCCCAATTGGACGCCATGCGCGCGCGCTACACCGAACGCCACCCGGACATTCAACGACTGATCCGTCAAATAGAGGATCTTGAAGCCCGGGAAGCGCAGCGGTTGGCCGCCGATGACGGCAGCACGCCGCCGGCCGCCAATGTGCCGATAGAAGTGCGCGCCCAGGTCAGCGAAGTGCGCCGGGAGATCCAAGCCCTGGAGCGTGAAATCGACGAGCTGCAAGGCCAGGTCGCCTATTACAAAAGGCGCATCGAGAACACCCCGCGGCGGGAACAGGAGCTGCTGGGGCTGCGCCGGGATTATGAAAACATCCAGGCCAGCTACAACTCTTTGCTGGCCCGCAAGATCGAGGCCGACATCGCCGTCAACATGGAACGCAAACAAAAGGGCGAGCAGTTCCGGGTCGTCGACCCTGCCCAGGTGCCGCAACGCCCCATTGCCCCCGATGTGCGCAAAATGTTCATGATGACCATGGCCCTGGGATTGGCCATCGGCGGTGGTTTGGTGTTTCTGACGGAGTTTGTCATTAAGCCGTCCTACCGAAAACCCGAGGATTTGGAAGCCGAATACGGATTGCCCGTGATCACCGCCATCCCACGGATCATGCGGCGTCGCGACAAAGTCCTCAAATGGGCCAATGTCTGCGCTTCGGCCGTTTTCGGGGTTGTTGTGCTGGGTTTGGTCGGTCTCTTCGGATTGCTCACCGTCAAAGGCGTGGAGCCGGTTGCGGCCCTGTTACAAAAGATCGCGGTGCTGTAGGGCGCTGCAACCCACAGCCAAAAGGAATGCTTATGGGAAAGATCTACGATGCGCTGGAAAAGGCCGACAAACAAGAAAAGCCTGCCGAAGGTGGGCGTGCGATGCCCGAAAGGCAGCGAACGGAAAAGGCACCCGAGGAGAACGTGGTGCAATTTGTCGGCAACGCCTTGAAGCACAGTGACACCCGGCTGGATATCAACCTGATCACCTATCACCGGCCCCAGTCGGTTGAAGCCGAGCTGTTCAAGGTGCTGCGCACCAATTTGCTCTTTCCGGCCGAGGGCAATCCGCCCAAATCGATCCTGGTCACCAGCGCCGTACCGGGGGACGGCAAATCCTTCGTCAGCGCCAACCTGGCCATCAGCATTGCCGCCGGGCTGGAAGATTACGTCCTGTTGATGGACTGTGACATTCGACGTCCATCCCTGCACACCTGTTTCGGGTACGGGACCACACGTGGTCTCAGCGACTACCTCAACGGCCAGGCGCCCTTGGAGACATTGCTGCACAAGACACCGTTTCCAAGGCTTACCCTGCTGCCGGGCGGCCGGCCGCCGCGCAATCCCACCGAACTGCTTTCGTCCAAGCGCATGCGAACCATGCTCGACGAGGTGGTGCACCGTTATGATGATCGGTTCATCATCATCGACTCACCACCGCCCTCCATGGCCGCTGAAGTGGCAGCCATCGCCAAACAGGTGGACGGTGTACTGATGGTGGTCCGTTCGGGGAAAACCCCCCGTTCGGCCGTCACCGACACCATCGAGCAGATCGGCAAGGAGAAGATTTTGGGCATCGTACTGAACCAGGCACAACAGTCGGTCAAAAAATATTACGGCTACAGCAAGGGCTATTACCGTGAATAGGCAGTCTGGAAACCGTGAAGCGGATCCGGCACCTCCTTGCCGTTCCTACGCCCACAGGCCGAATGCGGTTGGTCAGCGAATCGCCCGGTAGGGCTTTACGAAACTGGACCGGAACCATGCTGAGACTCTTCAAACAGTACTATCCCGTTCGCAACGCCATCTTCGTTTTCGGCGAGGGGATTTTCATTTTCTTGTCCGTCGTCATTGCCTGCCTGTTGATCATCGGGTCCGATCAAGTGCACTTCGACCCGCCGTTGCTGCTCAAGGTCCTGCTGATCACCATCACCTGCCAGGCCTGCCTGTACTACAATGACCTCTACGACCTGCAAATCACCGACACGCTCAGCGAGCTGGGCATCCGCCTGCTGCAAGCCCTCGGTGCCGCCGCCATCCTGCTGGCGCTGTTCTATTTCCTCTTTCCCGATTTCATCATCGGAGAGGGCATTTTCATCGTCAGCATCGCCTTCGTATTCCTGTTGATTATTGCCTGGCGCATCGGCTACACCCAGATTCTCAACAAGGGCTTGTTCAACCAGAAGATCATGATCATGGGCTCCAGCGACACGGCCCACGAAATCGCCAACGAGATTCAACAAAAAAAGGATTGCGGGTACGAAATCGCATCCGTGCTTTCGGACAAACCGTGGGAAGTGTGGCCCTGCAGCAGCAACGCCGGCATGATCTGCCAGAACCACTTCGACAATGTGTGCGATCTGGCCAAGCAGATGCGCGTCGACAAGATCGTCGTCGCCCTCAAAGAGAAGCGCGGCACCCTGCCCGTCAAGGAACTGCTCAAATGCCGGGTGGACGGCATCGACATTCTGGAAGGCAACACGTTTTACGAGATGCTCACGGGTAAATTGATCGTGGAACAGATCAATCCCGCCTGGCTGATCTTTTCCGAGGGGTTTCAGAAAACAAAAGCCCAGAAGCTGATCAAGCGTACCGTCGACCTGGTGCTCTCCGCCGCCATGCTGATTGTGCTGATGCCCCTGATCCTGTTGGTGGCCATCGTCATCAAGCTGGACTCCAAAGGGCCCGCGATCTTCTCCCAGGAGCGGGTAGGGCGGCACCACAAGCCCTACATGGTGCACAAGTTCCGATCCATGCGCAGCGACGCCGAAAAAGAGACCGGACCGGTTTGGGCCCAGGACAACGACAACCGCATCACCCGCGTCGGCCACTTCATCCGCAAGTGGCGCATCGACGAGCTGCCCCAATTGTGGAACGTGATCAAAGGGCAAATGAGTTTCGTCGGGCCCCGGCCGGAGCGCGAGCATTTCGTCAAGCAGCTGGAAGAGATCATTCCCTATTACGGCGAGCGTTTTTCGGTCAAACCGGGGTTGACCGGTTGGGCCCAAGTGAGTTACGGCTACGGTGCCTCCGTGGAGGATGCCATCGAAAAGCTCAATTACGACCTGTTCTACATAAAGAACATGTCGATTCTGATGGACATCATGATCGTTGCCAGAACGGTCAAAACCGTTCTTTTCGGAAGGGGAAGATGAAGGCTTGTTCACGTTCGATCATTTTTCCGAAAAACACTTTTACAACGGCGACAACACAAACTAAAACAGAACCATCGTTTGCACCCTCTATGTAATCGACCGAGCGGAGCTATGCCGTTCGTCAATCTTCTTCGATTCCAATACCCATACAGCATCAAAGGATCCACCACATGAACGTCTCCATCGTCGGAACCGGCTACGTGGGCCTGGTGGCCGCCGCCTGCTTCGCGGAAATGGGCAACCAGGTCACCTGTATCGACGTCAATCCCACCATCGTCGAACAACTCAACCAAGGCCGCATCCACATCTTCGAACCCGGATTGGAACCCCTTGTCGAGCGCAACCGCCAGGAGGGCCGGCTCACCTTCACCACCGACCTGGCACAAGGCATGGCCGATGCGTTGTTTGTCTTCAATTGCGTCGGCACGCCCCCCAACGGCGACGGTTCCTGCGACCTGCGCTATGTGGACCAGGTGGCCGAAGCCATCGGCCAAACCATGGAAGATTACAAAATCATCGTCAACAAATCCACCGTCCCCGTGGGCACTGCGGACCGCGTGCGCGGCATCATCCAGGAACAACTGGACAAAAGGCAGTGCCGCATCGAATTCGATGTGGTCTCCAACCCCGAGTTCCTCAAAGAAGGCGACGCCGTCAACGATTTCCTCAAACCGGACCGGGTCATCGTCGGCACGGACAACGTCCGCACCGCCAAACTTCTGGAAACCCTATACGGCCCCTTTGCCCGCAGCCGCGACAAGATGATCGTCATGGGCATCCGCAGCGCCGAAATGACCAAGTACGCCGCCAACAGCATGCTGGCCACCAAAATTTCCTTTATCAACGAAATCGCCAATCTGTGCGAAAAAGTAGGGGCGGACATCAAGGATGTGCGCGTCGGCATCGGCTCCGACCGGCGCATCGGCTATCACTTCATCTATCCCGGCGTCGGCTACGGCGGCTCCTGCTTTCCCAAGGATGTCAAGGCCCTCATCCACACCGCCCGCGAGCACGGCATGACCCCCGAGCTGGCCCTCTCCGTGGACCGCGTCAACCAGCATCAGAAGCAGGTGCTCGCCGAGAAAATCAAAACCCATTTCAGCCCGACCCCCCTTACGGACAAAGTGCTCGCCATATGGGGCCTGGCCTTCAAAGCCAACACCGACGACATCCGCGAATCCGCCGCCCTGGATACCATCGAAACCCTCACCGCCCTGGGCATGCGCATCCGCGCCTTCGACCCCGTAGCCGGCGACAACGCCCGCACCGCCCTGGCAGAAAACCCGCTGGTGGAAATCGGGCAGGACCAATACAGCATCCTCCAAAACGCCGACGCCCTGGCCGTCCTCACCGACTGGAACCAGTTCCGCAACCCCGATTTCGCCAGAATCAAAAAACAACTCAACAACCCCCTGATCTTCGACGGCCGCAACCTCTACTCCGCCACCATGCTATCCGGTTTCGGCTTCACCTACCACGCCATAGGCCGTCCCCCAATCATAAACCCAACCCAACAAACCAAAGAAATATAGTGGGTGGTGGGTTGTGGGTGGTGGGTTGTGGGTTGTGGGTAGTGGGTGGTGGGTTGTGGGTAGTGGGTGGAAGGTGGTGGGTTGTTGGTGGAAGGTGGATCCGCTCCGCTTGATCCACCCTACATCCTACACCCTTACAATGCCGACAATGTAGGGTGGATCAAGCGAAGCGGATCCACCAAACCGAACACCAACCTTCCACCCCCAACAAACAACCAACCACCCCCAACCCACCACCCCCAACCCCCAACCAACCAACAAAGGTCACCATGCACACCACACTCGTCACCGGCGCGGCCGGCTTCATTGGTTTCCATCTGTCCCTGCGCCTCCTTCAACAAGGGCGGACCGTCATCGGTGTGGACAACGTCAACGACTACTACGACGTCCGCCTCAAGCAAGCGCGGCTCGAACAACTCAAGGCCCATCCGGAATTCATCTTTCACCGGGTCGATCTGGCCGATCGCGACAGCCTGAACACCATCTTCGCCGACAACGCCGTGCAAATCGTCGTCAATCTCGCCGCCCAGGCCGGCGTGCGCTACTCCCTGGAGAATCCCCAGGCCTACGTCAACGCCAACCTGGTCGGCTTCGTCAACATCCTGGAATGCTGCCGCCACCACAACATCAAACACCTGGTGTTCGCCTCATCCAGTTCCGTCTACGGTGCCAACACCAAAATGCCCTTTTCCGTGCACCACAACGTGGATCACCCCGTATCCCTCTACGCCGCCTCCAAAAAAGCCAACGAACTGATGGCCCACACCTACAGCCATCTCTTCGCATTGCCCTGCACCGGGCTGCGTTTCTTCACCGTATACGGCCCCTGGGGGCGCCCGGACATGGCCCTGTTCCTCTTCACCAAGGCCATCCTGGAAGGCCGTCCCATCCAGGTGTTCAACAACGGCAAAATGCAACGGGACTTCACCTACATCGACGACATCGTCGAGGGCGTCGTGCGCCTGATGGACCACATGCCCCAACCCAACCCCCACTGGAGCGGCAACGCCCCCGACCCCGGCACCTCCTACGCCCCGTACCGCATCTACAACATCGGCAACAACAACCCCGTCCAGCTAACCGACTTCATCACCGAAATCGAAAACGCACTGGGCAAAACCGCCGAAAAACAATACCTCCCCCTACAACCCGGCGACGTCCCATCCACCTACGCCGACATCGACGACCTAACCGCCGCAATAGACTTCAAACCCAGCACCCCCTTGTCACAAGGCATCGCAAACTTCATCACCTGGTACAAAGCCTACTACAACACCTAAAACAAGCCGGTATAAAAGGTGTGGAAAACGAACCTTCTTGACCCTAATGTCCATAATGTCTATTATGGACATATCTTTTTTAATAGAAAAAGCGAGGTTCAAAATGAGAACGATGCCGGCCGGGGAAGCGAAAAATAAATTCGGGGTGCTGATGGATACAGTGCAACGCGAGGCCGTAGCGATATCGAAGAAAGGCCGGACAACAGCCATCGTGTTGCCGGTGCATGAGTATGAGGAATACCAGGCACTGAAACTGGAACGCTTGCGTCGGGAGATTAAAACAGGCATTGACCAGATCGAGCGCGGTGAAGTCATTGACGGGGAAGCATTCTTCGATGAACTTGAAAAAGAGTTGGATGGTTGATGGCGCATTACAAAAACGGAGTGGCACCATAGAAGTTGCCCGTATCCTCCACCCTGCCATGGATCAAGAAAAAGCGATGGAAAAATAATCAAGGGTGGTATCCGAACCCAACAACTCTTACATAATCGTATGGTGGATCAAATCGTAGGGTGGATCAAGCGAAGCGGATCCACCAAACCGAACACCAACCCTCCACCCACCAACCCCCCACCCCCAACAACCAACAACCAAAAACCAAAAACCAACCCCGCACCCATCAGGAGACCCACCATGAAACTCACAAAACCCATGCAACCCATGAAACTAAAAACCCTCATTGCCACCATCCTCACCATCCCCCTGATCACCCTCGCCGCAAACACAACCCACGCCCAAGAATACCGCATCGGCAACGGCGACATCCTCGAAATCGTCACCTGGCGCGAACCCGACTTCTCACGCGAAGAAATCCTGGTCCGCCTGGACGGCCAAATCTCCTTCCCCCTGCTCAACGACGTCCAGGCCGCCGGCAAAACCCCAACCGAATTAAAAAACACCATCGAAACCGGCCTCAAGGAATTCATCTCCGACCCCCACGTCACCGTCACCATAAGAGACGCCGGCAGCCAACGCTTCTACATCCTCGGCGAAGTGGTCAACACCGGCGAGTATCCCCTGCTCAAAGACCTCACCGTTCTCCAGGCCTTCGCCCTCGCCGGCGGCTTCACCGAATGGGCCTCCAAAAAGGAAATCATCCTCTTCCGCCAAGAAGGCGGCCAAGAAAAAGTCATCCAAATCAACTACCGCGACATCATCCGCGACAAAGACTTCCAACAAAACGTAAAAATCCAAGCCGACGACACCATCATCGTCCCTTAAAAAATATACCAACCCCCAACCCCCAACAAACAACCCACAACCCCCAACCCCCAACCCACAACCCCCAACACCAACAGGGAGGCCCCATGCCAAATACAACCCCGAAACCCCTGTTCCTGATCATCATCACCATCTTCTTACTAATGGCGGCCCCCACCAACGCCGCCCAGTTCCTCTTCACCCCGGAACTGGCCGCCGGGGTTGAGTACACCGACAACCTCTTCCTCACGCCCACCAACGAAGTGGACGACTTCATCACCACCGTCGGCCTGACCCTGACCGGCCAACTCCTGGGACGCACCGCCGGCCTCGAGCTGATCTACAACCCGTCCTACAGCTTCTTCGCGGACAACCAGGACCTCGATTTCTTGCGCCATGTGGCCCGTGTCTACACCTGGAAAGACCTGCGCCGCAACACCCGCCTGTCCCTGGCCAATGACTACCTCGAAACCGAAAACCCACGGGACACCTCCCTCGATTTCGCACCCGACGACCCCACCGAAGGCCCCGTCATCGGCGAGGACCTCACCCGGCGCGGCCGCACCCGTTATCGTGTCAACACAACCGAGGGCCGGTTGGACCACCAGTACGGCGCCCGCAACACCTTCTACACCGCGCTGTCCTACAGCTTTCTCCAGGACATCGACACAACGCCGGGCACGACCGTCGCCGATCACCGCATCTGGGAACCCGCCCTGGGCATCGAACATTGGTTCACACAAAGATGGGGGGTAACACTGGACGGCTACTATTCGCACCGCGACTATGTGGATGAAAACGACCGCCAGGAATACAACGGCGCTCTTAGCCTGATGCGTTCATTCACACCCACCCTGACCGGTTTTGTCGGTTACCGGCACACCGTCTTGTACTTTGATGAACCTACTGACGAAGATTACCAAATCTATTACCCCAATGCTGGGATGCGCTACCAGTTTCAGGAAAACGCTTCCATCTCCATCGCCGGCGGTTATTTAATCCAGGAATTCCGGGACTCCGATACCCCCAATGAAGAAGGCTTCGTGGTAGAAGCGGCCCTGTTCAAACGCTGGCCCTTCCGTTCCGGCCACATCGAATTGACCGGCGGCAGCGGCTACCGAATAGACGACACCGGGGCCGAGGTCCGGGGGCTGAACATCTACTACGAAGGCGGGCTGGGCCTGCTTTACAACCTGACCCGCCGCATCTCAGCCACCGCCTACGGCGCCTACCGCTACGACGATTACCCCAACGACACACCGGAGCTCAGCGAGCAGACCATCGGCGCCGGAGCAGGCATAGGCTACCAGGCCCTGCAATGGATGAACATCGGCCTGACCTACAGTTACCGCCAGCGTTTATCGGACATACCCACCGAAGAGTACACCGAAAACAGCGTCATGCTCGTCATCACCATGAGCCCCACAAGGCCCTACCGCTGGAATTGAATTCAATCCATCGCCCGGCAGAAAAAGGTGGATCCGCTCCGCTTGATCCACCCTACAACCTACAACCCGAATACCGTGGCCGTATAACGCCATACAATGTAGGGTGGATCAAGCGAAGCGGATCCACCATCGAATTTTGCCGACATCCATCAATTCAAAACCATAATCCTCCAACACTACCACCCATAGCGCACCACCAAACCCATGCACCAAAAATCAGCCGCCAAACCAACAACACAATCACCGCCAACCATCCTTCTGACCATCGACGTCGAAGACTGGTTCCAGGTCGAAAACCTGCGCCCCTGGTTTCCGCCCGATCACTGGCATGAACACCCATTGCGCGTCGAAACCAACACCCATTGCCTGCTGGACCTGTTCGACAGCTTCAAAAAACCCATCCGAGCCACCTTTTTCATCCTCGGCTGGATCGCCCAAAGATGCCCACAACTGGTCCAAGCAATCCACAACCGCGGCCACGAAGTCGCCTCCCACGGCAACAGCCACCTGCTGTGCAACCAAATGGCGCCCGCTGACCTCCTGGAAGACCTCTGCACCAGCAAACAACGCCTCGAAGCGCTCACAGGCCAACCCGTATACGGCTACCGTGCCCCCAATTTCTCCATCGACGACAACGTCCTGCAAATGATCCACCAATGCGGCTACCGCTACGACGCCAGCTACAACTCCTTCGCAATGAACCACCGCTACGGCCGCATCAGCAACAACCACAAACAAACAGGAATGGCGCTCCAACTCGGCGAGCAGTTCCACGAACTGCCCATCAGCAACCTGCAACTGGCCGGCAAAACCATCCCCTGGGGCGGCGGCGGCTATTTCCGCCTTCTACCACCACCACTGTTCAACGCCGGCGTGCGCCATATCCTCCAAAAAACAGGCGTCTACCACTTCTACATACACCCCTGGGAACTCGACCCGGATCAACCCAAAGTCCAAACAAAACCGACCCTCAACACCTGGCGCCACTACCTGAACCTCCACCAAACCCAAACCCGGCTCCACCACCTGATCACCCGCTTCAAACACTGCCGCTTCCAAACCTGCACCCAATACATCGAAACCATAACAACAACCACAACCACAACCAACAACAACCAACAACAACCAACCCACAACCAACAACCGACAACCCACAACACCGTAGGGTGGATCAAGCGAAGCGGATCCACCAACACCCCCTAATCAAACCCATACCAATGATCAAAACCAACCAATTACCAAACAACATCCTTGAGCGCATCCCAGCCGCCGCCGCCTATCTCGATTCAAGACCGGACGTGGCCTTTTCATTACTCTTCGGGAGTCTGGCCAAAGGTAAACAAACACCCCTCAGCGATGTGGATATCGCCGTCTATCTGACCCATGACGACGAACTGGCGCAAGCAAAAATGGAAATCCTGGGATGCCTGAATGATATACTGGGAACCGACGAAATCGATCTGGTGATCCTCAACAAAGCCACCTTACCCATCAGCATGAACATCCTCAAAAACAGCAAAAGGCTCACCGACCGGCAGCCACACATTCGCCACCGGCACCTCTCCATCACGATGAGAAAATATTTCGATTATCACCGTAATATAGAATCGAAGATTCTGACCAGGAGGTATTTGGGTGGTTGATAAGACATTGATTCTGCGGAAAATATCTGAATTTGAGCAATATTATCAGCAAATCTCGGAATTTAGGGGTACATCTACCGATGCATATCGTGCGGATTGGAAATTGCAGCGCATCATCGAACGAACCCTGCAGATGATGATTGAAACCTGCGTGGATATCGCTGGGCACATCATTTCCGATCAAGGCTTCAGGTTGCCTGACAGTTACGCCGACACCTTCCGGGTATTGCATGAAAACACAATTATCGATGGGGACCTTTGTCGAACGCTGGAAAAAATAGCAAAATTCAGAAACATCATCGTTCATCATTATGACAGGGTTGATGTGGAAATCGTTGTGGGGATATTACGAAAGCACCTCGATGATTTCCATCACTTTCAAAAGGCCATCATCAATTGGCTCAAAACAAAATGAAAACCGGATAGCAATTCATAAACCACAACCAACAACAACCAACCCACAACCATCAACCCCCAACCCCAAACCCACGAAGGAAACCATGAAACCCTTCACCCAATCCCTGCTGGACATCAACCCCGAACAAGAAACCCAAAAAATAACCAACCAAATCCGCGAAACGCTCACCAAGCAACTCAAACGCCGCGGCCTCATCGTCGCCCTGTCCGGCGGCATCGACAGCAGCGTCACCCTCGGCCTGGCCGTCAAAGCCTTAGGCCCTGAACGCATCCTGGCCCTGCTCATGCCCGAACGCCACTCCGCCGACGACACCCTCGAGCTGAGCACCCTCGTGGCCGACACCTTCAAAGTCGCCCACGTAACCGAAAACATCTCAAACATCCTAACCGCCGTAGGCTTCTACACCCGCTACGACGACGCCGTGCGCCAAGTCATCCCCCAGTACACCACCGGATGGAAATCCAAGATCGTCAGCACCAACGTCACCCAATCCAACGCCTTCAACCTCTTTTCCATCGTGGCCCAATCCCCGGAAGGCGAAACCATCAAACAACGGCTGCCCCTGCAAGCCTACCTGGAAATCGTCGCCGCCACCAACTTCAAGCAGCGCACCCGCAAAATGCTCGAATACTACCACGCCGACCGCCTGCACTACGCCGTGGCCGGCACCCCCAACCGGCTCGAATACGACCAGGGCTTCTTCGTAAAAAACGGCGATGGCGCCGCCGACATCAAACCCATCGCCCACCTCTACAAAACCCAAGTCTACCAACTGGCCGCCCACCTGGGCGTACCCGAAAAGATCCGCCACCGTCCACCCACAACCGACACCTATTCCCTTGCCCAAGGCCAGGACGAATTCTACTTCTCACTGCCCTACGACAAAATGGACCTCTGCCTCTACGGCAAAAACAACGGCTACACCCCCGACCAAGTCGCCCAAACCGTCAACCTGACCCCCGACCAGGTCCAACGCGTATACGACGACATCGACACCAAACGCTCAACCACCCGTTACCTGCACCTGCCGCCCCTGCTGATCGAAAAAGTCCCAGAAATCGAACCCTAAAACAACCGGCCCAATCCACCCCCAACCCCCAACAAACAACCAACAATATCCAAACAGGGCAGAGTGGACAAACCGCCCCCAACCAACCACCAACAACAATCAAACAGACCAGGGTGGATAAACCGTAGGGTGGATCAAGCGAAGCGGATCCACCATCTTTCCTGAAACGAAAATGAAAATCATCATCAAATCCAGTGACAACACCTCCAAAAGGCGTTGGGGGCCTGATATCAAAACCAATCAAACTGCTATGAATTGGCCGGATGACATCCGGAAATTGGCCGGTGCATGGAAGGACCTGCCGAACACAGACCAACTACGCAAGACACTTGAAACCGATGTAAAGCGTGACCCCCGCTGATGTATGTCGAAATCACGAGAAAAAGGGACAAAATTAGCAGCCACTTTATAAAGAAATACGAACACAAGACAGTTTATGTCTAATTCCAAGAATCTATCACCGGCTTGACGACAAAGATCTCAAACTATATGTTGTCTATAAATCCGACAGCTTAAAATAGAGGTGAATATCTAATGAGCAAAATATTGATAGACATAAAAGACCAATCAAAAAAAGACATTGTTATAAGCCTGTTAAAGGAATTCTCCTTTCTTGAGTTTCATGAATTGGATAAAGTAGACAAATTGAAAAATACTTCAGATATCAGAAAACTTTTTGGAATATGGAAAGAAAGGGAGATTAACCTGAACGATCTGCGCACGAGAGCATGGAAAAGAGAAATTAAATGATTTTACACACCATCCCGATCTAATCCGAGAAATCATAAAAGGGCAGGGCGGATCAACCCTATGCTGAATCAACCGTAGGGTGGATCAAGCGAAGCGGATCCACCATCTTTCCATCGAGTATCGCCATGCGCACAAACATCGAAATTGATGACCAACTGCTAAAAGAAGCCATACAGGTAAGCGGCGTCCGCACCACAAAAGACTTGGTTCACGAAGCCTTGCGCACTTTGATCATCGTAAAAAAGCAAAAAGATTTAACAGACCTGGCAGGAAAAATCGATTTCCATAACGATTTTGACCATAAAGACTCGCGGAAGTTGCGCGCAGTTTCAGAGGACCCATGAAATCAAAACTTACGAAAGACGACATACTCAATAGTTTAAGGGCTGACAAAAAGGTAATGCAAGAACGATTCGGTGTTGTGGAAATAGGTTTGTTCGGTTCTTATGCAACGGGCAACCCCAATGAACAAAGCGATATCGACATCCTGATAAAACTAAAAGAACCTCGGTTTGAATATCTTGCCGGTCTCCAAATTTTTTTAGAGCGTAAATTCAGCAAAAATATTGAAATTACTAGAAAAAGTGACAAAATTAATAACCAATTCATAAAGAAAATAGAACACCAGACAATTTATGTCTAATTCGAAAAATCTAATCAGGGATTACTTGGCCAGGATAAGTGAAGCTATTCTAATGGTGGAAGGAAGAGCTGCCCAAATTGAATCACCGGATGATTTTGTGTCCTCATTCGAAGGAACGCTTGTCCTTGATGCGATTGCGATGCGTTTGCAAGTTATAGGTGAGTTAGTAAAGAAAATCGATAAGATAGATAGCACCATCCTTAATAGGTTCCCTGAGATCGAGTGGGTGATGATAATGAGACTGCGAGACATCATTTCCCACCATTACGAGATGATAGACTATGAAATCATTTTTGACATCTGCAAGAACCATATCCCGAAATTAAAGGCAACACTCAACCATCTGCTTCACAACGGATGATCCAAACTCTCCACCCCCAACCAACCACCAACAACCCTCAACAAACAACCCCCATACCCAAGGAACCACCCATGTGCGGCATATCAGGCATCCTGAACCTAACCCCCAACCAACAACCCCCAACCCCCAACCAACTAACCTCCATGGTTTCCGCCATCCGCCACCGCGGACCGGACGAAAGCGGCATCTACCTCGATGACCGCATCGGCCTCGGCCACGCCCGACTCAGCATCATCGGCCTCCAGGGCGGCGGCCAACCCATCGGCAACGAAGACGGCACCCTCTGGATCATCTACAACGGCGAGGTATTCAACTACATCGAACTCAAACCCGACCTGCTCGCCAAAGGCCACCGCTTCACCACCGACACCGACACCGAGGTGCTGCTGCACCTCTACGAAGAATACGGCCCAGCCTGCCTGGAAAAAATCAACGGCCAATTCTCCCTGGCCATCTGGGACAACCGCAAAAAAGAGCTCTTCCTGGCCCGTGACCGCGTGGGCATCCGCCCCTTCTTCTATACCCAGTGCAACAACCAGCTGCTCTTCGCCTCCGAAATCAAGGCGCTCTTAACTCACCCCCAAGTACCCCGCGCCATCGACCCCAAAGCCCTGCACCAGATCTTCACCTTCTGGACCACCCTCCGCGAAGGCACCCTCTTCGAAAACATTCACGAACTGCCCCCCGGCCACTACATGACCGTCAAAGGGGGCCGCATCGATTGTCGCGCCTTCTGGACGATCCCCTATTACGCCCCGGACCAACGCTGGCAAGGCACACTCCCGGAAGCCGGCGAGGCCCTGCGCGAACTCCTGCTTGACGCCGTGCGCCTTCGCCTCCGGGCCGACGTGCCCGTGGGCGCATATCTCTCCGGCGGCCTGGACTCTTCCCTGATCACCGCCCTGATATCCCGCAACTTCAACAACCAGCTCAAAACATTTTCCATCGGGTTTCAGGAAGGCGACTTCGACGAAAGCAGCTACCAGCGCCAAATGATCGCCCACCTGGGCACCGACCACCAACAGACCCTGGCCACAAACCAGCTCATCCGGGAAAACTTCCCCGATGTCATCTACCACTGTGAAAAGCCCATCCTGCGCACCGCCCCCGTCCCCCTCTACCTGCTCTCGCGCCTGGTGCGCGACAACAATTTCAAGGTGGTGCTCACCGGCGAAGGCGCTGACGAAGTGTTCGGCGGCTACAACATCTTCAAAGAGGCCAAAATCCGGAGCTTCTGGGCCAAGCAGCCCCGATCGACCCAGCGCCCCCGGCTGCTCCAGAAACTCTACCCCTACATCTTCAAAAACGCCTCTCGCGGCAGCGCCTTCCTCTACGCCTTTTACGCTGTCAAACCCGGCGACCTGGAAGACCCCTGCTTTTCACACCGCATCCGCTGGAACAACACCGGCAAGAACACCGGCTTTTTCTCCAACGACCTGGCAGCCGCCCTGTCCGGCTACGCCCCCGACGAACAGGCCCTGGCAAACCTACCCCCAAATTTTTCAACCCGCGACACCCTGTCCAGAGCCCAATACCTGGAAATGGACATCTTCTTGTCCAACTACCTGCTCTCCTCCCAAGGAGACCGCCCGGCCATGGCCCACTCCCTGGAAATCCGCCTCCCATTCCTGGATTACCGGGTGATCGATTTCGCCGCGCGCATGCCGCCCCATTGGAAAATCAACGGCCTGAACGAAAAATACATCCTCAAAAAAAGCTTCCAGGGCCTGATCCCCGACACCGTCCGCACCCGGCCCAAACAACCTTACAGAGCCCCCATTCAGGAGGTCTTTTTCAACCCGGGCCCCAGCGACTACGTAGATGCCCTGCTCTCCGAAGAAAACCTCAAAAAAACAAACCTCTTCGACCCGCTCAAAGTGACCCGCCTGCTGCACAAATACCGCAACGGCGGCCACGGCAGCGAAGTCCAAAACATGGCCGTGGTAGGCATCCTCTCCACCCAACTCGCCCACCACCACTTCATCGCCAACACCCCAACCCCAAACACCCAACACATCACCCCCAACAAAATCATCCAAAAACAACCCTAACCCCCACACCCCGTAGGGTGGATCAAGCGAAGCGGATCCACCACCCAACGGAAAGGGCAGGCCGAACCAAACAAAGCCGATCCAACGCCCCTTATATCAACCCCCAACCCCCAACCCACAACCAACAACCCACCCACATACAAACAACTATGTCACATCATACCCATAATTGGCACAATGTTACCCTGAAAACCGCCAATAAATTGCTACCCATCGCGCCAATTTTATTGACAAAGCGCTCCCAATAGCCCCAGAACAATCCAAATTCTTGAATTCCCATACATTCCCAAAAATAGGCACACGATATGCATGAAGACACACTTGAAAGTGTAATAAAAACCTTTGACACCAATAACACTATCGGCAGCTCTCAACACATGTAACCGACCAGGCGGAGCTATATCAACGTGCGTATACACGCCAACCTACCAAACCCGCTCTCGGCATTATTCGCAGATCTAACCGCAACGGTCACCACCCAGCTGCATATGCTGCCCGACAAGCCCGAGGAAAACGCCGAAGCCACAGTTTGTGCCCTCTGGCACAAAGCCGCAGGCAACCCCATGAGCGTGGAAACCGCCAGCAAAACCGCGCTGCCCATCCTCGACGATCAGCGCCGAGCCGTGCTCCAAACGCTCATTAAACAAAGGCTGAGCGGCATTCCTCTGGCGCACCTGACCGGCCGGCAGCAATTTATGAACATCGAACTCCTGGCAGATGCACGCGCCCTGATCCCCCGCAAGGAAACCGAACTGCTCGGCAACACCGCCCTGAACATCCTGCACGATATTGGTGCGAATACCGATAAACCGTTGATCGCCATCGACCTTTGCACCGGCGCCGGCAACCTGGCCTGTGCCCTGGCCACCCACATACCGCATTTACAAATAACAGGTTCCGACATATCCATCGAAGCGCTCACCTGCGCCAAGGACAATAGAAATTACCTAAATCTCGATCCTCAACGCGTCGGCTTTGTAGCAAGTGATTTGCTCCAAGCCTTCAACCCAATCTACTGCCGGCAAAACATCTCCATGATAATCTGTAATCCACCATACATATCCGAAGCCAAGGTCACCCAATTGGCCGACGAAATCATCCAACACGAACCCCGCGAAGCATTCAACGGCGGCCCACTCGGCCTGTCCATCCTGACGCGCCTGGTCAAGGAAGGCGCCAATTACCTGTCCGACCAAGGCTGGATCTGCTGCGAAGTCGGCCTCGGCCAAGGCAAATGGCTCGCCCAACGCTTCGAACGCACCAACCAATACCAGCAGGTCACCACCACGTGCGACGCCACTGGCGAGATCCGCGTCGTCGCCGCCCAAAAAAAGAAACCCATTTGAAAATCACCCAAACCATCGTAGGGTGGATCAAGCGAGGCGGATCCACCAATACGCAAGCACCCGCGATATCAAGAAAAGGAACATCAACCATGTCCGACCTCAAACAAACCATCAAAACCTTCATCGTCAACAACTTCACCTTTGGTGACGAAACCATGGTAACCGACACCGACTCCTTCCTCGAAACCGGCATCATCGACTCCACCGGCATCCTGGAACTGGTCGAATTCATTGAAAAAGAATTCTTCATTACCATCGAAGACGACGAACTCATCCCTGAAAATCTCGAATCCATCGATAAAATAGAGCAATTCCTCCAACGCAAACGTGCAGCCGCGCCCGTTTCCCAAGTCAATTGAGGCCCACCATGCTGGTCCACGGTTTCCTCGAAAATTCGGCCCAACGCCTTGGCGACAAAACCGCCTTGATAGCCGACAACCAGCGCATCAGCTATCAGGCCCTCAACACCACCGCCGACAACCTGGCCCATTACCTGGTCACAATCGGCATTAAAAGAGGCGACCGTGTCGTCATCCTCTTGGACAACAGCGCGGAAGCCGTCACTGCTATATTCGGCATCCTCAAAGCCGGCGCGGTCTTCGTTTGCCTGAACCCGACCATCAAACCCGTCAAACTCAACTACATTTTCCGGGATTCCGGCGCCGCAGCCTTGATTACCCATACAACCAAACAAAAAGTAGTCCAAGAATCCACAACCGACACCCCAGCACTAAAACACATCATCTGGCACGGCTCCCAACCCCAAACCACCACCGGCTGGCCATCCACCATAACTTCCCACAACTATGCGGATGCCACCACCAACCTCCAACCATCAACCCCCAACCTACCACGTTCAATTGATGTCGACCTCGCCACCATCATCTACACCTCCGGCTCAACCGGTGAACCCAAAGGCGTCGTCTCCGCCCATTACAACGTGGTGGCCGCGGCCCGCAGCATCTCCACCTACCTCAAGAATGTGGAAAACGACATCATCCTCAGCGCCCTGCCGCTGTCATTCGATTACGGTCTTTACCAGATCCTCATGGCCACGCTCTTCGGCGGCACCGTGGTATTGGAAAAATCGTTCATGTTTCCTTACAAGGTGCTGGAAAAGATCGATCAGGAAAAAGCAACCGGGTTCCCCATCGTGCCCACCATGGTCGCGCTGCTGCTTCAACTCGATCTGTCAAAATTCCAATTCAGCCACCTGCGTTATATGTCCAACACCGCCGCAGCGTTGCCCGTCGCCTACATCCAAAAGCTGCAAAACCTGCTGCCCCATGTGCAAATCTACTCCATGTACGGATTGACCGAATGCAAACGGGTCGCCTACTTGCCACCCGAATATCTATCCGTCAAACCCACCTCCGTCGGCATCCCCATGCCCAACGAGGAGGTTTTCATTGTCGATGAAAACGGCAACGAACTCGGACCGGACCAAACAGGAGAGCTGGTTGTACGCGGCGCCAACGTCATGCAAGGCTACTGGAACAGCCCGGAAGAGACCGCCCGCACCTTCCGCCCCGGCCGCTACCGAGGCGAAACCCTGCTGTACACCGGCGACCTGTTCAAGCGGGACGCGGACGGCTTTCTCTACTTCGTCGGCCGCAAGGACGACATGATCAAAACCAAAGGCGAACGCGTCAGCCCCAAAGAAATCGAAAACATGCTCTGCAGCCTCGAAGGCGTCAGCGAAGCCGCCGTCATCGGCGTCCCCGACGACATCCTCGGCCAAGCCATCAAAGCCTTCATCGTTCCAAGCAACAACGCCAAACTCACCAACGAGGAGATCCAACGCCACTGCACCAAAAACCTCGAACCGTTCCTGGTCCCAAAATACATCGAATTCCTCGACAACATGCCCAAATCAAACTCCGGCAAAATAGACAAAAAAGCCCTACAACGACCAACAAACAATACCTAACCGTAGGGTGGATCAAGCGCAGCGGATCCACCAACCGACCACCCACAAATGCAATAAATTGTTTCAAATGGCTGACAACGAAATCACCATAAAAACAGCCCAAGAACCCGACAAGCCACAATGGGACACCTACATCCTAAACCACCCCAACGCCACCCCATATCACCTATGGGCGTGGAAACAAGCCATCGAAACCGCATACGGCCACCGCGCCACCTATTTACTTGCCCAAAAAAACAACAACATTTCAGGTGTGCTCCCGCTATTCCAATTGCGCCTGGCACCATTCATCAACCAATTGGTCAGTTTGCCTTATTGCGACGTCGGCAACTGCTTGGCCGATGATTCAGCCACACAAGATATGCTTCTCAATCAGGCCATACGACTCAAACACAACACCAAATCCACCACACTCCACCTTCGTGGCGACCTCACGCCGGCAGCAGCCGCCGATCACCATTTCAACCGGATAAACACCGGAAAAGTCCGTCTAATCCTCAACTTGCCATCCACTTCGCAAGCCTTGTTCAACAGTTTCAAATCCAAACTGCGCAGCCAAGTACGGAAAGCAGAAAAAAACGGCGTCCAATTTCGCTGGGGCCACCTTGCAGACATCGATGCCGCTTACCACGTTTTTGCGAAAAACATGCACGAGCTCGGATCACCCGTGCATTCCAAGACTTTCTTGCGAGAGGTCCTTTCCCGGTTCTCAAATCGCGCAAAAATAGGACTGGCGGAATATAACGGCAAAACAATCGGCATGGGCATCATCTTAGCGACGGACAATAAAATTTCCATACCCTGGGCATCCACCCTGCGGGTTTACAACCGTTTGGCACCCAACATGCTCCTTTACTGGAACTTTCTGAAGTTCAGTTCCGATAATGGATTTCAACTCTTCGACTTCGGACGATCCACCATGGGTGAAGGGACATACAAATTCAAACAACAGTGGGGTGCGAAACCGATACCACTGATCTGGTATGATGCCGTTAATACGCCCTCCAATAAAGCGCCGCACCCACAAAATGGCACCCACGCAAATCGAGAGCACCTTTCGGCGGCATGGCGAAAGCTGCCGCTAACCCTGGCAACCCGTATAGGGCCCCAAGTAAGAAAATACATAAACCTCTAACAACCCAAATGCCGAATGAGACTTTCCTCATCGGCACCACCAAGCAAAAAACTCAATCCCGTAGGGTGGATCAAGCGAAGCGGATCCACCTTCCTTCTTATCTCCCGGGGTAGCGATCACCCTCTATAATGTCCGAACTATTCAAAAAATACTATTGGTACCCCCCAGCCGAAACCCAAATACCCTGGGCGGTCATCTTCAGTGGCTTTTCCGAACAATCGGAAAGCTTCAGCACAGCCCTTTGCCGCTACCTCAACGTCAAACACTGCGTTCTGGGCCAAAGCGGCCGAGCCTTGCTTTTCAGACTGCTCGAAACCCTCAAAAGCAATAAGACCGAGCAACGCAACGAAGTCCTCATCCCCGGCTACACCTGCTATTCCGTTGCCGCTGCAATCGCAAAAGCCGGCCTCACAATCACCGTCTACGACCTTGACCCCAAGACCCTGTACCCGGATCTCGATTCCCTTGAGAGTGCCGCAACCGACAAAACACTTGCAATCATCGCCCAGCATCTCTTCGGTAGACGAACGCCGATGGATGGCCTTCAGCGGGTTGCAAAAGCCAACGGTGCCTACCTCATCGAAGATTCTGCGCAGTTGCTCGGGAGGCTTCCGCAAGGCCAGAACACCGGCGCCATGGGTGATTTCGGGATACTGAGTTTCGGCCGGGGCAAACCATTGCCCATAGGAGAGGGGGGCGCATTGCTTTCTAATGACCACCCTTCCATTATATCAACGCTTCCTTTGCCCAATTCCGCGACTGGATACATTCAACCATTGGTATCCTCCGCGGTGGTGAAGATGATGTCCAAGCCGTTCTGCTATTGGCTGCCGGAAATGCTGCCCCTCGGGCTTGGGGAAACGATCTTCGAACCCGGCTTTCCCATCAAGAACATTTCTGAGACAACAGAACGGATGGCCTCCAAGGGGTTGCCCGTTTTGGATACTTTAAATGCCCATAGACTTAGGCTGGCCAATCTTTACAGCAACCGGATTGATAAACAATACCGGATGAGCGCAACCGAAGTACTGACATCTGCCATACGTTACCCCGTGATGCTGCCTATCAAGACCTTAACAAAAAGCCTTAAACGGCTGGGTGTCCGTAGAATGTACCCGAATTCGATCCCGACGGAAAAATCAATTCGGCCTTATCTGAAGATAGGCGCACATGCAACGCC
Source organism: Desulfatitalea alkaliphila (assembly GCF_022968795.1). Classification (GTDB taxonomy): domain Bacteria; phylum Desulfobacterota; class Desulfobacteria; order Desulfobacterales; family Desulfosarcinaceae; genus Desulfatitalea; species Desulfatitalea alkaliphila. The sequence continues at coordinate 12,423 of NZ_JALJRB010000021.1, read as the reverse complement.
GGGTGCCGATGAAATTGCCGACAAGCTCTACACGCTCCCCACCCACATGGCGATCGATGATACGCTATCAGACGAAATTGCGACGGAAATCAATAATGCCGTTGCTCTATAGGTGACAGGACAATTTGAACCCGGTGTCGAAGATTGCAGAACACAACCGGAAACTGCTGGACGGTTCGTTTGTGTACCCTGAGCTGCTGAGAAGCAATAAGGATTAAGCTGAAATGAATTTCAAGAAAATGCTATTGACAGCCGTTCTTGCCGGCGCATTCATTTCGCTCTATTATGACGCTTTGCAGCATCTCATTGCCAAAACACTCACCACCGACGGCTCCCACGCACCCCTGATCCTTGCCGTCAGCCTATACCTGATTTGGCTCAAGCGCCAAGAATTGCGAACGCTACCTGCGCAACCGGCGCTTCTGCCCGGCACGCTGCTGATCGTTTTCAGCGGTCTTGTTCTGTATGCCGGAAAGATCAGCAGCACGATGCTCATTCAAGTTGTATCCATGGTGCCGATGATCTTGGGCTATATCTGGTTGCTTTTAGGTTATGGGTTTTTAAAAACGTTATTGGTGCCGGTCGGATACCTGATATTTTTGTCAGGGCTGATTGAATATGGTTTGGGCAGCGTGGCCGACCAGCTCCAGCAGATTTCTGCATGGATCGCCGTCAAACTCCTTGCATTGACGGGAATGCCCGTTTTCCATAGGGGCATCATGATTGAGCTGCCCCATATCTCATTGGAAGTAGCCAGAGCTTGCAGCGGCATCAGTCATATCATTTCTCTTGCGGCCTTGTCGGTCCCCTTGGCCTATCTGACGCAACGCACAACCGCCCGAAAAGCGCTGGTTGTCATAGCTTCCCTGGTCATTGGTATTTTAGCCAATGGGTTGCGCATTGCCCTTATCGGAATTTACGCTTTGTACAACCCGGATGCCGAATTGCATGGCCCCTACGAAACCTTATACGTTTCTTTCATTTTCTTTTTTGGCATGATCGTGCTTGTTATTTTCAATCAAGTGCTCAGAAAGCTGGATGGAAAGAAAAACGAGGCCCGCGAACAGCTAAATGGCGGGGACGCCCTGGATGACCGCCGAATATCATCCCCTGCAAAGCAGTCTTTGAATGGATCAACCCCGAAATACAAGACACCAGCCCTCGTAGCCTCAACCCTGTTTGTGCTCACATTGGGGATCACACACCTCTATACGCCGCAACAGGTGCCGCTCAAGACGCCTCTCGCGGAATTGCCCGTCTATATTTCCGGCTTTACCGGGACAGCGTTGGATCAGTTCGATGAGCGACTTAGGCCCTTTGCCGCCGACCAAGAGCTAATGCGGCGCTATCGGGACAATGACGGCAGCAGTGTTGAACTCTACATCGGCTATTTTGAAAGCCAGGGCAGGGACAGGAAAATTATCGACGGCCGGCGTTACTGGATGCACCTGGAGGCGGAAAAAGTCGAAATTTCCAAACACCGGCCCTCATTTTTTATTAATAGATCACAATTGAGAGATGACCAACCACCATCCACAGTTTATCATTGGTATTATATCGATGGCCGGATCGTTACCAATGAATTGGCTGGCAAAATCATCACTTTCTGGAGTGGATTTGCTAAAAGAAAAACAAATGGTGCCGTCGTTGTGCTGCGAACGCATAATGATTCAAGTCAGATAAAAGCGGTAATAGAAGAGATGGTCTCAATGATCGAGGCGCGGCTGCCTCTTTTGATTAGCGGAAAGCAAATATGACTTTCCGGGCTGCGCAACCATTTGTGAAGAAGCCAAAAATTTAAAGAACAAATCGATGGAAACCGGAATTCAACAGGGCTGTGATCAATGAATGGCAGCGGCCTTCATCAGCGCCGTTCATCATGTGTTTGTCAAAAGCCGCTTGTACAAAACTTCAGTGCCGGGGGCTATGCGATCCTGTTGAAAACGGCAGGGCCATCGATCATCAATAAGGAGTTGATCTCAAATGGCTAAACACAACAATGAAACACATCACCAAGAGAGCACGCCTTGCTCAATCGCTGCAAGGCGTTTAAATAAAAGGACTTTCCTCAAGGGTATAGCCGGTCTTATTGTTGCAATAACTTTGGGATTCTTGGGTTTCTTCCAAAAACTCGGCCGAAAGGGCAATGGCAATCATACGGTATCAAACGCCGGATTGGCTCACGCCGGAAATAACGTAACGCAACAATATCCTTTGGGTGTTGGGCCGGATGGGCGCTCTCGCGTCTATTTGGCCCAGGGAGATACCCCCGAAAACAACATGGCTGCTATCCTAGATGCCTTGGGTGGCATAGAACAATTTATTGGCCCTGAAGATATCATAATCCTCAAACCAAATTCACAGTGGTGGGCCCAGGGCATGACCAACACCAACACCATGAAGGCATTCATGGAAACGGTTCTGGCCATCCCGGGTTTTTCGGGGGAAATCATCATCGCCGACAATCACCAGTTTGCCGAACCAAACTCGCGCGGGTGGACCACCGAAGAGCGCAATGGCGATTTCAACTATAATGAGCTGGTGGCCCATTTCCAGGATCGCGGCCACCCGAATGTGACCAAATACCACTGGCGGGGCGCAGGCCCCAACCCGAACCCCATCGAAGGCGACGATCAGCTCGGGTCCAAGATCGTCAAGGGGCCCGGCGAGGGCGATGGCTACGTCTGGAGCCGCGACATCGTCTATACCAGTTCCCTGGGGCGCCGCTGCCTCCTGACCTGGCCGGTTTTCACCTCGGCTTACAGCGGCGTCACCATCGACTTCAAAAACGGCGCCTGGAAAGACGGTGCCTACATCGATCAGCCGGTAAAGTTCATCAACTTCTCCGCCATCAACCACCACGGGCCCTATGTGGGCGCGACCGCCTCCATCAAAAATTACATGGGCATCGTGGACATGACCTGTGGCTTCCATGGCAGCACCCCGGACGGGTATTACAACACCCATTTCATCGGGTTGCGGGATTTGCGCCTTCCGCTTCAGGATAAATACCCCTGGCGGGTAAGAAATTGGATCAATCAATACAACTGGCAATATTTTGAGCATACCGGCGGCGTACTTGGCACTTTCATGCGGGAAGTCCGGATCGCGGATTTAAATATCATAACTGCCCACTGGGTGGGTTGGGGGTCAAGAACGCAAAAAGAGCTAAGTGGTTATCCCAGAGCCATTTTGGCATCCCGGGATCCCGTTGCTTTGGATTATACGGCCTGCCGCGAAATTCTATTGCCCATGACCCGAAACAACAATGATTATATATGGCATGACGGCTTGATGAAATTAAATGATCCGACCCAAAAAGACCAACCCCTGTACCGCTTTATTGAAAAGTGCCACGAAGAGGGTATCGGAAACATCATGCCGCGAAAAATCGATCTGGTTGCAGTTTGAAATAGTCGTTCAGATAATCTTCCTGATGGCCTTGGGGGCAGGATATGCAGATAACTTTCCTCATCGATGACAGTTCATTCAAGAAGGAAGTGGAATATGTTGCCAGGGTATTTTCAAGTGTCCTGGCAGCAGACATCCAGGTTCAGGATTTCCAAACACCCCTTGAAGCGGACGCCGTTGCCTTAGGCTACTTTTCACCAGAAAATATCAAAAACCTTGCAGTACCTGAAGAATGTCGAATATGGATCATCGCGGATAGCCTGTTCTGGAAGAAGTATACCCAGGGAAAACGCGCCAAAACAATCAAGCGTCGGTTCGGGGACTGCCCGATCATCCAGTCTCCAGATAAAGCGACGCCCGATGCCGGAAATTATAAAGGGTTGATGATCGATCAGGATATCATCCTGTCGAGCTTTTGGCTTTTGTCGCGATACGAAGAATGCTTCGAAATTGAGGATCGCGATCAACACGATAGATATAAATTCAGCAACAGCGTTTTAGCCGAAGACCTGGGAAAATCGCTGATCCATCTCTATTTGCAGCAACTCGTTCTCTGGATAAAGGAACAATACAAGGTAACCATACCGTTTCGTTCCGCCAATCTGGAAGCGGTCATCAGCCATGATATTGACATTCCGTATCATTTCGGCAAGATCAGATCGGTGCTGTCGGCGGCAAAAGCAAGGCTGACCTCACAAGGCATGGGGAGCTCTGCCGCGCACCTGTTAAGGTATATGAAGGTCCGTGCCGGGATGGGAAAAGATAGAAACGAGACCTTCGATTACATCATGCAAACCCAGGCGCAGCGAGGCATTAAATCCACCTGGTTCATTTTGCTCTGTTCCGACAATCTCTGGGGTCTGGACCTCGACAAGTACGCTAAACAGTTACAAAGTATCGCCGCCGCCGGTCATGAAATCGGTTTGCACCCCGGATACGACTCTTATATCAATACGGAAAAACGCACCACCGAGAAAATAGCCATTGAACAAATGGCCGACTGTACCATCATCGGGGCAAGAAATCATTTCCTCCGGTTCAAGATTCCTGAGTCATACCATATCGTTCACGAAACCGGGTTGATATACGATTCCACATTGGGCTTTGCCGAGCGCGAAGGGTTCCGCGCGGGCTTTTGTTCGCCTTTCAAACCCTTCGATCCGCAGCGACGCCAAACCATCGATATGCTTGAGATTCCCATGTCGATCATGGACGGCACCTTCCGCGACTATCAGCACCTGCCGCCGCCGCAGGCCGAAGTGCGTATCAAGGCCATGATCGATCATGTGGCCGACATCCGCGGTAGTATTGTCTTTAACTGGCACAACACCTTTCTCCTGGCCGAAGAGCCTGCATGGAGACAGGTTTATGAAAACAGCCTGGATTATCTGATCGAAAAGAATGCGTCTTTTTCCACCGCCGACGAACTGGCCCGCACGTGGGGTGGACGATGGCAATAATGGGGCGGGGTGATCACCGGGACATCGCAGCGAATGCCACAGGGCGCAACCTCCTGATGCTCTGTTACTACTATCCACCCTTAACGGATGTCGGCTGCCGCCGCAGCGTCGCCTTTTCCCGCTATTTCAAAAAATACGGATGGAAGCCGACGGTGCTGAGTGTAAGTAACCCGGATCCTGTCTTCTGCAGGGTCGGTAACGATAGGCCACCGGAAGGGGTTGATGTCGTTTATTGCCGTTCGTGGGTGAACACCTATTGGTTTCTTGGAAAATTGAACGGCCTGCTCACCCGTGCCCTGCGATCGTTCGGTATTCAATTAAAACGCAATCCCTTTTACGATCTGATGAATATCCCCGATTTGTTCTGGGGCTGGATTCCTGCAGCAACCATCAAAGGGTGTCAGTTGATGCGCAAACAGAGCATCGATCTGATTTATGTTTCCTGCACGCCGTTCAGCTCCGCAGTTGCCGGCGTGCTGCTCAAAAAGTTGACCGGCAAGCCGCTGGTTATCGATTTTCGCGACCCCTTTGCGCTGGAAATACCACCGTTTCCCCTAAACGACGTGCCAAGTTATCGGCGTTACATCAATCGCACACTGGAAACCTGGCTGCTGCGCCACACCGATGTATTTGTGGTCACGCCGGATGAAATAAGGCAACGCTACATCCAGCAGTATCCCTGGATACACGATAAAATCTGTACCATTTACAACGGCATAGAACCCGCCGATATCAGGGTCGATGAGCGTGAGGATTTCCCTAAATTCACGGTTGTCTACGGCGGTAATTTTTATTTTGACTATATAAAGTCCGATGTGTTTTTTCAGGCCCTGGCTCACCTGCAAGCTGCCGGCAACATCACCGCCGATAACTTTCAGTTTTTGTATTATGGTGGCGATGGAAAGCGTATCAAAGACAAGGCAAAAGAGTACGCCATAGAAGACCTGGTCATCGTCAACGGGATGATTCCTTACCAGAAAATGCTCAATATTCTGGCCGGTGCTGATTTACAGTTATTGCGAATTGTCGAGGCCAACATGGGGACAAAAATTTTTGACGGGTTGGCTCTCAATGTGCCTTTGCTGGCAACCATTCCCGAAGGCGAACCCAGCGATATCGTGCGCAAGTACAGCCCTGATTCCTACCTGGTCGGGACACGGGAACCCGAGAAGGTTGCAGACGCCATTCTCGATGCCATGAACAAGCGTGAAGGGGGCCAACGAAAAGAGCGCCGGTCGAATACCGAATTTTTCAAAGTTTTTTCCCGTGAGGCGACCGCAAGGCAACTGATGGAAATTATCGAACAGCAGCTGTACATGATGCATGACACCCAATGTGCTCCAACATCTGGTTTTCAAACAAAGAATACAGACGATGAACTACGAAATTAGGCCCTATCAAACGGGCGATGAAACAGGAATACTTGATCTATACAGGCAAATCTACCCCCAGCCCAGAACATTGGCGCAGTGGGCGTGGGAGTATCGCGATACGGCAGCCGGACCATCAGTCATTTACGTTATATGCAAAGACAAAGAAATCATCGGACATTATGCCATCCTTCCCCTGCCGGCATTCTGCAATGGAAAAAAAATATATCTCGGCAAGGCCGAAGGCGCCATGATCAAGCCACAGGAGCGCTTCGTTGCCGTGAGAAAAGGCTTTTTCAAGGAACTGGTGAATAGAGGTAGAACAGACGCATTTAACCGTGGTATCCCCGTTATTTTCGGATTCACCAGCAAACCGCGTGATTTCGTCATGGCCGGGTTTCAGGAGGCGGGTAAGTTGTATGCCCTGCAGCAAGACTTGCGTTTGAAATACAAAACAAAGGTGTGGCTGAAAAACAAGCTCGGCAAATCAAACGACCTGCTTGAGGCTTCTTTCTTAGATAAAGTTTGCAGCACAATAAAGCTTCGAAAGGAAATTGCCAATCAACAGATTGAAACAACTACGGGGCCGATGATGCCCGCTGATGCCGCAAAAATTGCGGCGGAAATACCTACACAAGGTGTAATCGATGTCGAGCGCAGTCGTGATTACCTGGAGTGGCGTTATCAGCACAACCCTTTTGCCCAGGCATTTTTTATCGCAGCCCGGTGCGAGGGAAAGTTGCTTGGATGGATGGCTGTTTCGGTTGACGGCGGTGATCACGGAACCGGATATATCCTCGATACCTGTATCGAGGGGGGGAGTTCCGATGTCGTTCTGTACGCGCTATATCAACGGGCAATGTCCCATTTCAAAGCGAAAAATGTTTCCTATGTCAATTGTTGGCGCTCAGAACACCCAAAGGATGCCGGCATAATGGATCATTATATTCGGTGGGGACTACGGAAAAGGGTTCATGTGATAAATTTCGTGCTACATATCGATGATCAACAGGTAGATCCCTCTTTTGTGATGGATATCAAAAATTGGTCGATATCCATGGCCTTGACGGAAGGAAGAATGGGGTAACCCTTTTTAAATTCGTAAAATAGACGCAGGGTCAACACTGATAACTGCTTTTTTAATGATCATGGAACTGTTGAAAGTCTAATGAATCTAAAACAAAAAGTCATGTCCGGACTTGCTTGGTCGGCATCGGGTAGGTTGTTGGCTCAGTTGATCACTTGGTGTATTACCATTGTGATCATTAGATTGCTATCCCCTGAAGATTATGGGTTGATGGCTTTGGCTGGAGTTTTTGTCGCTTTTTTGGCTTTATTGAATGAGTTGGGGCTTGGTGCTGCTATTGTGCAGCGCAAGCATATTGACAATTCGACACTTTCATCTTTGTTCGGATTAGTCCTGCTGGTGGGCACACTTTTTTATTTAATAATGTTCTTTTCAGCGCCATTAATTGCAGAGTTCTATAATGATCATCGTCTTGTGTCATTGGTTAAGGTCTTGGCACTGGAGTTTATGATTAATTCTTTTGCCGTTATACCAAGAGCACAATTGCTGCGTGATATGAAATTTCGGCAAATTGCTATCGTTGATTTTTCTTCGGCAATATCCGGTTCTGTATTAACACTTATACTTGCATTGATGGGCTACGGTGTATGGGCGCTGGTTTGGGGAACATTAACAATTCGTATTATATCAACTCTTGGTTTTAATATATCTCAACCGATCATGTATTTGCCAAGAATCAGCATGCGTGGGATGAAATCATTTGTCATATTTGGTGGCTATGTTACCGTCGGAAGAATTCTATGGTACCTGTATTCAAATGCAGATACTTTAATTATTGGTAAAATGCTTGGAAAAGATCTCTTAGGTTTTTATTCCGTAGGTTTGATGCTGGCAACCATGCCAATGGAAAAAGTTTCAGGAATTATTAACCAAGTAGCCTTTCCCGCATTTTCCAGCGTTCAGACTGATATCGAACTGGTAGGTCGACACTTTTTAAAAGCGGTAAGGGTTATGAGTTTTATAACTTTTCCGGTATTATGGGGGATTTCAAGTATTTCTCCGGAAATCATTCAGGTTTTTTTGAGTGAAAAATGGTTGCAGGCTGTTGTGCCGATGCAAATCATAGCACTAATCATACCCCTGCGGATGATCAGTAATTTGATGTCGACAGCCGTTTTTGGAGTTGGTCGGGCCGATGTTTCATTTATGTTGGTTGTCATTCCTTCTGCGTTGTTACCAATAGCTTTTTTTGTCGGGTCGCATTGGGGGTTGTTGGGTGTGAGTTTGTCATGGTTACTGGTGTTCCCATTCGTCTTTACATTGCAGATTCTGTTGACAATCAGAGTGTTAAAGGTGGCATTCTTATCAATTTTCAAGGCTATTTCAATGCCCTTGATCTCCGGTGCGGTAATGTATGGTTCCGTATTTTTCATTAGAAGTTTAAGTACTTTAGACATTAATATTTTGCAAATGCTTCTGCTGATATTTAGTGGAGCACTTAGCTACATGATAATAACGCTAGTTATAAATCGGTTTGGTCTTCGTGAGGTAGCGAATCTTGTAAAAAATTAATGATAGGGTGAATTATATGTTTGCTGGTATAGTTTCGATGAACAAAAATTGTATCGATAAAAAAGTAGTTGATGAAATTAAAAGTATTTTTTCTGCAAAAAGTAGTTTGGAGTTGGAGGAAAAATATGAAAAAAGTTACTTTGTAATTCGGGGATACACGAAAGCTTTAACAAAATATCCTGGCATTAAAGCCGATGACAACAATTCATTCTCTTTGTTGGCCGGAGAACCATTCCTGTCCGAATTCGGAATAGAGGCCGATCATATATCGATTAATGAAATCTTAAAAAACAAGACTTATGCTAAATTGGCACCCGTTAGGGGAGTTTTTTGTGCAGCAAGATTTATAAATGGGCAAAATCCAATATTTGAGTTGTGTGCAGACAAGCTGGGTATCAGGCCTATTTACTACTGGTCGGATAATAATTTTGTCATTTTTTCTACAGCCCTTAAAGTTCTTGAAACCGTGTCTATGATTCCTAAGGAAGTAGATCAATCGGCTCTATCTGAAATATTTGCTTTTGGAATTCCCCTGGCGGACAGAACTAGATATAAACACATTAAGGCAATACGGGAAGCAGAAATAGTAAATTTCGCAGATAATAAAACCATTTCTACGCATTATTGGCGCTGGGATCAGATCAAGCAACGTGATATACAAATGGTTGACGCATTAAACAATACATATGAAATTTTTTGTGACGCCATCAAATTACGACTCAAAAATGATTCGAGTGTGCTTGCTTTTTTGAGTGGCGGTATGGATTCAAGAACAATTGTTGCCACACTGGTAGATATGGGCGTTGATGTGCACACATTCAATTGTTCGGCAGATTCAGCGCAGGATAAGATTTTCGCAAAGCAATTTGCTGATGTGGCAGGGTGTCCATTCCATGTCATGCCGTACCCTGAAAAATCAATGAGCCACATGGCAAAATCAGTTATGTATTTATCAGAGGAGAAAAAAATTAATTGTTCTCGTTCTCAAACTATTTGGTCAGGTGATGGCGGTAGTGTTGGGCTTGGATGCGTTTATTTAGATGAATATGTGGTCGAGCAATTCCGGTGTTCTGATCAATTGGATGCAATTCAATATTTCAATGATAAAAATTCCTATGCATTGCCGATAGGAGTAATAAAAACTGAGAAAAAGCAAGAATATTCTAAATTACTTCAAAATGCAATATCTAAAGAGTTGGGTCGAATTGAATGTGAGGATAAGGGCCAAAAGATTTTTTTGTTTTTAATGTTTAATGACCAGAGAAGACATCTCCATAACATTTATGAAAATCTTGATTTTCATGGCACCGAATATCAACTTCCATTTTTCGATTCTCTACTTCTCGAATATGTTTTGAGCTTACCACTTGATTATAGACTTAACCATAAGATGTATCATGAATTATTTAGGCTATTTCCTTCCATAGTCTATGAAGTTCCTTGGCAGACTTATCCAGGTCATGTTCCATGCCCACTTCCAATTGAAAGGGACCTTGAATATCAATGGGATAGGACTAATCAAAGATTTTTCGATAGAATAAAGAAACAAACGTCTGAAGGTATCGAAGGATTCAAGGTCGGTATATTTGCTAGAACTATTGATCCACTAAATCGGGCCAAGTATCTTTTTGTTGTGTTGGCGCATTTACTGTGCTTAAAAAACTTTGATTATATAATAAAAGCAGGCAAAATATTTGCTCACAAAACTTGATTGACGATCATGCAGGAAACAAAATCGAATAACATTTCTAATGTTAATTTTATTTTCTATTTATGGACCTTTTTTCTCTTGTGCCGTCCTCAGGACTTGTTCCCTATTTTTGCTCCCTTTCGGCCTGCAATGATAACTAGCGGTCTGGCATTGACCACAGTTATTGCCTATTATAAATATTTGCCTGGCCAATTATTATTTCAAAGCAGCCAATTAAGAAAGTTTCTTCTGCTGTATGTAGTTATGATCTTGGGTATTCCATTTTCACTTTACGCCAGGGTCTCCTTTGAGATCGTCCTTACCGAATATATTGTTGCAGTATTGTTTGTTTGCATATTTTTTAAGTTGATCAATTCTATTGAGCGATTGAGGAATGTTTTGTTAACTTGTTGTATAGGAAGTGGACTCTATTTTTTCTTTGCTTTACGCGAATTCGCTCCTGGAACAGGCCGGTTGTCTTATGGGACTATGTTTGACCCAAACGATTTAGCATATTTTGCCCTTGGATTTTTGCCAATTAATTTATTGTTTCTTTTCAAACCTAATCCTCTTTGGGTTCGCATAGCATGTCTTTGCACCTTTTCATTTGGCCTTTTGTTGATATTATTTACAGGTTCAAGGGGTGGATTATTAGGCCTTTGTCTATCATTTTTAGTTTTGTTATTTTTTACTTTTAAAACTCTAAAAATTTCTTTTAAAGCGGTTCTTATTGTGGCGTGTGTGCTCCTTTTCTCATTCACAAATATTGATACCGAGCGATATCTTTCCATTTTATCATTCGAAAGTGACTACAATGTTCAGGACGAAACAGGGCGATTGGGAATCTGGAATATTGGCTTGCGTGCGTTGATGTCAAATCCGATCACCGGTGTCGGTGTAGGCAATTTTTCATTTGCAGTTGGTTTGGATCGTCAACAAAGAGGACTTGAGATCGCTAGATGGCAGAATGCACATAATTCAATTGTACAAATCGGAACTGAAACTGGCTTTGTTGGACTTATTCTTTACATTGCATTGAGTTTAAATGCCGTCCGTATATTTATTAGGGCTATGAAATATACAATAAATGATCAGTTGACTAAGGTCGGAGAGATGGGGCTGGTTGGATTTTCAGGTATGTTTGTTGCCAGTATGTTTGTTAGTCAGGCATACTCGTTATACTGGGTTTTTTATATAGGGTTCACAGCGGTTATGGGGCAAATTATTGATGATAAGTAAGCGTCTATTAACTAGTGTCCATCCAGAAATAGCTAGTTTTGGGCAACACATTTACTTTTATGATCCGAAAAATAGAAAAACCTGATGCCGTTTCGCCTGAATTTGTCAGATCGTCATTATTCTTTAACTTCAGCGAATACTTCGCGCGCACCTGTTCTGGAAGAGCCCATGGCAGCCTGGTTTCCCGAGCATTTCTTCTATGCTGCGGCCAACCTCTTCCTTGCGATGGTCAACAAGTTGGCCGCAACGACCGAAGACCAAACATAGGATTTGAAGGCCTCCCAGCCTTTCCAGGTGCAACGGGTGAGTCCCATGCTGCGCTTCAACCAGGATATGCCGGATTCAATACCGGCACGAAAGCAACGCAGCCGATGATACACATACTCGCTGCGGCACATATCGGTTTCTTGCCACCCGCGCTTTTTGGCAAAGCACACATCCTTGATCTTGCGGTCCTTGGCAAGCTTGAGGTTGTTTTTCGATGCAAAGCCTCCGTCGGCCACCTGGTCAGCCGCAAGGTCCGTATTGGTGGTGAGCACCCACTTGCCGTCAAACCGGGCTTCGTGCTCGATCTTGCGCTCGTCGATGCTGGTACTGCCTTTTTCGATTTTCAGATACTTTCGAGAACCCTTGTTGCCCACCAGGCTTTTGGGA
>NZ_JALJRB010000020.1 GCF_022968795.1 Desulfatitalea alkaliphila | reverse complement strand
AACCCGCCGGCGGTCGCCCAACGCACCAACCGCGCCTGCTCAACATCCGTGCCATTCAAACAACATCAATTCCCAAATCATTGCGAAAATGAATATTATCATTAGCCGAAAGGTTCTGTCCGCGATGTTGCGTCTCTGTATGATAATCGCGTTATGGGTTGTCCAATCGCTCGCGGGCTTGTTGAATCAGGTCGACGAGACTGGCGACCTTGTTCGGCGGTGGGGCTTGGGCCAGGCGCTGAAACGCTTCGGGGGTGAGGCGTTGTTGGAAGTAGGTTGCCACGTCGAACCGCTCCCACCAACAGTCCAGCACTTTGAAACAGGGGTCCTGCGGATGGCCGTCGGTGCGGCAGTAGGAAAAGGGCACGACGCTGCCCAGTCGCGGGCAGCGTCGTTGCATAGCATCGTAGGCGGTGTCGCCCTGGTCGGGCTCGGATTTGCTCATGGCTTATGTTCGAAGACCCGATTGCCTCCGGGCCCCCGCGGTTTGCGCGTTTAGCGGCTGTTGAGGTCCTGCGGCTTGGGAAAATCGGCAAAGACCGCCGTGGATTTGGCCATGTCGTCGTCGCTCAGTTCATAGTCGCTCAGCTTGCCGGACAGGAACTTCTCGTAGCCGGTCAAATCCAGCAGGCCGTGCCCGCTGAAACTAAACACGATCACCTTCTCCTTGCCCTCCTCCTTGGCCTTTTGCGCCTCGATCACCACTTGGGCCAGGGCGTTGTTGGTCTCCGGCGCGGGAATGACCCCTTCGGTGCGGGCCCACAGCACACCGGCTTTGTAGGCGTCCACCTGGGAGACCGACTGGGGGGTGATGATCCCTTCGTGGGCCAGCTGGCTCACCGTGGGGGCCATGCCGTGGTAGCGCAGGCCGCCGGCGTGGATGGGCGCGGGCACGAAGGCGTGTCCCAGGCTGTGCATGGGCAGCAGCGGGGTGTAGCGGGCCGTGTCGCCGTGGTCGTAGACGAAAGGTGAACGGGTGAGGGTGGGACACGCTTTGGGCTCGACGGGATAGATCTCGATGGCCTTGCCGTTGATCTTGTCCTGAATAAAGGGGAATGCCAGGCCGGCGAAGTTGCTTCCGCCGCCGGCGCAGCCGATGATGATGTCCGGGTACTCATTGATCATGGCCAACTGCTTTTGGGCTTCCAGGCCGATGATGGTCTGGTGCAGCATGACATGGTTGAGCACGCTGCCCAGCGAGTAGCGGGTCTTGCCGCTGGTGTCGCCCACCGCTGCTTCCACCGCTTCGCTGATGGCAATGCCCAGACTGCCGGGGGTATCGGGGTCCTTGTCCAATGCCGCCTGGCCCGCCCGGGTCTCGGTGCTGGGGCTGGCGATGCACTGGCCGCCCCAGGCTTCCATCATGGCCTTGCGGTACGGTTTCTGGTCGAAGCTGATGCGCACCATGAACACTTTGCAGTTGAGCCCGAATTGGGAACAGGCGAAAGCCAAAGCGCTGCCCCACTGGCCGGCCCCGGTTTCGGTGGTGATGTTTTCGATGCCGAACACCTTGTTGTAGTAAGCTTGGGGGATGGCGGTGTTGGGTTTGTGGCTGCCAGGGGGGCTGGCGCCTTCGTACTTGAAGTAGATGCGCGCCGGTGTCCCCAGGGCTTTTTCGAAGCGGTCGGCACGGGTAAGCACGCCGGGACGCCAGATGGAGAGCACATCCAGAACCGGCTCGGGAATGTCGATCCAGCGCTGGCTACTGACCTCCTGTTCGATCAAATTCATGGGAAAGACCGGCGCCAGCGCTTCGGGCTGCAGGGGCTTGCCGTCGGGGCCCAGGGGAGGGTTGAGCTTGATATCGGCCAGAATATTATACCACTGGCGCGGCATCTGGTCCGCGGGCAGGATCACGCTTTTTGCTTTCATGCAAAGGCCTCCTTCGAATGTCACGTGGATGTCGATACAACGGCCCGGTGGACCGCTCGCGGCCCCACAAAAGAGGAAAAGCGACCGGGTGTCAAGGCAATTTTGCAATCGGGGCCGGGTTCCGACCCAGAGGATGCCTGCAAACGGGCGGCAGTGCCAAGGCCGATCGGGATCGAGCGCTCAAGCCGGTACACGGTTGGCACCACGCGCTGCTTGCCCGCCCTGCGCGCAAGGGAAGGAGCAAGCCACCGTTGCCTTGACGCCGTCGCGATCATCGCCATATTGACCTGTGTGCACCGGCCGGGCGGTTGCCCGGCCGGTGCACACAGTTACCAGGGCGGAAATCCGTGGGCGCCCTGGTGGTTTTTTCTGATCGCAAGACAGAATGGAGGTCGCCATGACATATACCTGCAAACGCTGCGGGGCACTGGCCAATGCGCCGGGCCTTTTGTGCAAACCGTGTGACGACCGTCTACAGTGCCGTTTTTGCGGTGCGCCCGACGTGAATCACCGCCATGTGTGCAAATCAAAACTGGACGCCATGCGTTATGTATGCGACGGATGCGGTCGGATCGCCACCGACGCTGAATTGTTGTGCAGGCCGCAAGCCATCGGGTAAAAAGGAAAGCGTCATGCCGGAAACACAGGGAAGGGGACATTCGGGGGCCGACCGGCCGGCGGTTGAGGCCCTCGCGCGTTTACAACATGGATTTCGCGAATATGAGGATGGCTTTGCGGCCATTACCCGGAGGGCCGGCGGTCGTTTCGAAAACCGGGATTGGTCGGGCATGCGGGCCGACACCATCGAGCGGCTCGACCTCTACCCCCGGGTGGTCGGCGAAACGGTCCGGGCGGTGCTGGATCGCCTCGGATCCCTGTTCCAATCCGCCGCGATCTGGCGCCGGCTCAAGGCGGATTACGCCGCCGGCCTGGATCAGCGCGCAGACGCGGAACTGGCCCGCACCTTTTACAACTCCGTCAACCGGCGCATCATGGAAACCGTGGGCATCGATCCGGAGTTGGAGTTCTTCGCCGCCGATCCGGATGACGAACCATTGCCGCCGACGGATGCCATCTGTTTCTGCATGCAAGCCCCTGCCGTGACCGCCGAGCTGATCGAAACGGTGCTGGCATGTTTCGAATTCAAGACGCCCTTTGCGCGGCGCCCCACCGATGCCCGTCTTTGCAGCGAGCGGATCCGCCTGCATTTGGCCCATTCGCCCGAACCGGACGCCCCAGTGCGCATCGAAATGGTGCGCACCCCGTTTTTCCGCGAGATGCGCGCCTACCTGATCGGCCGCCTGCGGCGCGGCAATTACCAGGTCCCCCTGGTTTTCGCCCTGGCCAACGACGGCCCGGCACCCGGACTGCTGGTGGACGCCCTGTTGCTCACCACAGATGCATTGCGGGTGCTGTTCAGTTTCAGCCACGCTTATTTCCATGTGCTGTCCCAACGACCGCGCCATCTGGTGCGTTTTCTGCGGCAGTTGATGCCGACCAAGCGCATTGCCGAACTGTATATCGGTCTGGGCTACAACAAGCATGGCAAAACAGAGTTGTACCGCGACCTGTTGGCCCACCAGGAGGTGTGCGGCCTGGATCGATTTCAATTCGCTCCCGGCCAGCGGGGCATGGTGATGATCGCTTTCAACATGCCGCAGGACGACTTGATCTACAAAGTGATCCGGGACCGCTTCGCCTCGCCCAAAAGCGCCACCCGACAGCAGGTGATGGAAAAATACGATTTCGTCTTCCGCCATGACCGGGCCGGCCGACTGGTGGATGTGCAGACATTTGAAAATCTGGAACTCGAAACCTGCTGCTTGATGCCCGATCTGCTGGCGGAGCTGGAAGCCGAGGCCCAGCGCACGGTGACGGTTCACGAGGACCGGGTGGTGCTGCACCATGTCTACGTGGAGCGGCGCATGGTCCCCCTGGATCTCTATTTGAAAGAAGCCGACGCCCGGGCCGCCAAGGCGGCGGTCATCGAGTACGGCAAGGCCATCAAGGATCTGGCCCGGATCAATATCTTTCCCGGCGATCTGCTGATCAAGAACTTCGGCGTCACCCGCCTTGGCCGGGTGGTTTTCTACGACTTCGACGAGTTGTGCCCGTTGACCGATTGCCGCTTTCGCCGTATGCCCCAGGCCCGCGGATACGAAGATGAAATGGCGGCCGAGCCCTGGTTCGCCGTTGCGGACAATGATGTCTTCCCCGAGGAGTTCGCCTCTTTTCTGGCCTTGCCGCCCGACCTGCGACAGGTGTTCTTGCATCATCACGGGGATCTGCTGACCCCCGACTTCTGGCAGCAAACCCAGGAGACCATCCGCGCCGGCATCCTGACGCCGATTCTACCTTACAGCGACACAGAGCGGTTGGCGGGGTCGCGCTGAATACAATGTATGCAAGCGTTTTGCGAGCGCGGCTGGATCCTGGCAATTCAGCCATCATCGATGGCCGGCCCCGTCAGGGAAATCGCATATAGTTTTGGCATGGGTGCCACCCCCGACACCACTGAAACACCATATATCCCCACTCTTTCCTCGAGCGCCGTGGGACAATGGCTAACTGATCAAAAGCCTTTCCACTTGTTTTCTACATGCGACTGCCCTGTCAACTCCCCCACACACACATCTAATCGGCAGAATTCATTAACTTAACACTTAAAACTTAAAACTGCCGATTGGATACACCAATCTGAAATGGTGCACCCTGTTGCGCCGGAATCGCCACCCCCGTTTTCATTTGTTGACAACCCCCTGCCTTTTCTTATTATAATTTTCAATGGCCGTTCAGCCCCTTACAACCACCCGTAACCCGAAACGTACCGGCCGCCGATGGTCGCCGCAGCAACGGCATCCGGCGGCTTCATCACCCTGGCGCTGCTTCTGGGTAATTATCACATGCCGCGCCCGGCGCGGCGTTTTCGTGCTTTCGGCACGGCGCCGTTCACTTCACCCCAAATGTGGAGGTCGATTATGCCTGTGTATAAACAAGTGGACGATATAGAGGTGGTCGGTCCGCCGGGAGCCGGCTTCGAGACGCTACTGACCGACGATGCGCTGCGCTTCGTGGCCGATTTGCAGCGCCGCTTCGATGCCACTCGAAAAGCGCTGCTCCAAGCGCGCCAATCCCGTCAGGCGGCCATCGATGCGGGGCAATTGCCCGATTTTCTGCCGGAGACGCGCCACATCCGGGAGGGCGATTGGCGCATCGGCACGGTGCCCCCCGATTTGCAGGACCGGCGGGTGGAGATCACCGGACCGGTGGATCGCAAAATGGTCATCAACGCCCTCAATTCGGGGGCTTCGGCCTTCATGGCCGATTTCGAGGACGCCCATGCCCCCACCTGGCAAGGCACCATCGATGGCCAGATCAATTTGATGGATGCGGTGCGCGGCACCATCGCACTGACCACCCCCGAGGGCAAGCAGTACAGCCTCAATGAGCGCACCGCCGTTTTGCTGGTGCGCCCCCGCGGTTGGCACCTGGACGAAAAGCACCTGCGGGTGGCCGGCCAACCGGTGTCCGGGGCACTTTTCGACTTCGGCCTGTTCTTCTACCACAACGCCAAGGAACAACTGGCGCGGGGCACCGGGCCCTACTTCTATCTGCCCAAGCTGGAAAGTCATCTGGAGGCGCGGCTGTGGAACGATATCTTCGTGCAGGCGCAGCAAGCCCTGGGGCTGCCCGTGGGCACCATCAAGGTGACGGTGCTGATCGAAACCATTCTGGCGGCCTTCGAAACCGATGAAATTCTTTATGAATTGCGGGATCACATCGTGGGGCTCAACTGTGGTCGCTGGGATTACATCTTCAGCTTCATCAAGCGGTTTCGCAATGTGCCGGGCTACATTTTCCCGGATCGCGCCCTGATCACCATGACCCGCCACTGCATGCGCTCCTATGCCTTGCGGGTGATTCAAACCTGCCACCGCCGGGGCGCCCATGCCATGGGCGGCATGGCGGCCCAGATTCCCATCAAGGAGGATGCCCAAGCCAACGCGGCGGCCTTGGACAAGGTGCGCGAAGACAAGGTGCGCGAAGCCCGCGACGGCCATGACGGCACCTGGGTGGCCCATCCGGGCTTGGTGGCAATCGCCCGGGAAGAGTTCGACAAGGCCATGCCCGCGGCCAACCAAGTGGACCGCTTGCGGGACGATGTGACCATCACGGCGGCCGATCTGCTGAAAGTGCCCAACGGCCCCATCACCGAAAACGGCCTGCGCAACAACATTGCCGTCGGCATTCAGTACATGGCCCACTGGCTGGCCGGCAACGGTTGCGTGCCGCTCTACAACCTGATGGAGGATGCGGCCACGGCGGAAATCGCTCGGGCCCAGGTGTGGCAGTGGGTGCACCATCCCGAAGGGGTTCTGGACGACGGACGGGAGGTGACCCTGCCCTTGGTGCGTCGCATCATGGACGAAGAGATGGACCGCTTGCGCGAAACACTGGGGCCCGACGGATTCGGCGCCGTACCCCATGACCGGGCGCGCCGACTGTTCGAAGAGATCATCGCCAATCCCGTCTTCGAGGAGTTTCTCACTCTCAAGGCATACGAAAAGCTTTAAAAAGGAGATTGCCATGCAAACCATTGCCGAAGAAGCCCAAGCCTTGTGTGACCGATTGACGTGCCACGAAATCTTTCCCGATGAAATTTCGGCTCTTAACTGTGAGTGGGAGAACGACCCACGCTGGAATGGCATTGTTCGTCCTTACAGCGCGGAAGATGTATTGAAGTTGCGCGGCACCCTGAAAATCGAACACACCTTGGCATCGGCCGGCGCCAAGCGGTTGTGGCACCTGTTGCAAACCGAAGATTTCGTCCCGGCCCTGGGGGCCCTGACCGGCAACCAGGCCGTACAGCAGGTGGAGGCCGGGCTGAAGGCGATCTACCTCAGCGGGTGGCAGGTGGCGGCCGACAACAACCTGGCCGGCCAGATGTATCCGGATCAAAGCCTGTATCCTGCCAACAGCGTCCCCGCGGTGGTGCAGCGCATCAACAACGCCCTGCGTCGGGCCGATCAGATCCAGGTGCTCGACGGCCGCAAGAAAGGCCCTTATTGGTACGCACCCATCGTGGCCGATGCCGAAGCCGGATTCGGTGGACCGCTCAACGCCTTCGAGTTGATGCGCGATATGATCGAGGCCGGCGCGGCCGGCGTCCACTTCGAAGACCAGCTGGCCAGCGCCAAAAAGTGCGGCCACATGGGCGGCAAGGTGCTGGTGCCGGCCCGTGAGTTCATCACCAAGTTGATCGCCGCTCGTCTGGCGGCCGACATCAGCGATGTGCCCACGGTGCTCATCGCCCGCACGGATGCCGAAGCGGCGCGCCTGCTCACCAGCGATATCGACGAACGGGACCAGCCCTTTCTCCTGGATCAGCCCCGCTCCTCGGAAGGCTTCTACTACATTCAAAGCGGCATCGATCTGGCCATTGCCCGCGGCCTGGCCTACGCCCCTTATGCCGACATGATCTGGTGCGAAACCCAGAAACCCGATCTGGAAGAGGCCCGTCGATTCGCCGAAGGCATCCATGCGCAATTTCCCGGCAAACTTTTGGCCTACAACTGCTCGCCGTCGTTCAACTGGCAGGCCAACCTGGACGACAAGCTGATCGGCAACTTCCAGAAAGAGCTGGCGGCCATGGGCTACAAGTTCCAGTTCGTGACCCTGGCCGGATTTCACACCTTGAATCTGGGCATGTTCGACCTGGCCTACAGCTACAAGAAGGAGGGCATGGCCGCCTATTCCCGATTCCAGCAGACCGAGTTCGCCCACGGCAAGGAGGACGGCTACATGGCCACCACCCACCAAAAATTCGTGGGCACCGGTTACTTCGACCGGGTGATGGACAGCATCAGCCAGGGGCTGTCTTCCGTGGGGGCCCTCAAAGGCTCCACGGAGGAGTCCCAGTTCTAAACGCTATACGCAAACAGGCCTCCCCGCACGCAATCTGAGATGGGGCGCAGCGCTTGTCTGCGCCCCCCGGCATCGATCCAGCACAACCCCCGGCGGAAGAAGAGACGCCCATGGCCGATTTGAAAGCGGCAAAGACGCGCCTGACCCACTTTCTGCAAACCGAAATCTGGCGCCTGAGCAAGGGCGATCTGACCCGGCCCAGGCAGTTGCTGCTCAAGCCGATGCGGGTCCTGCTGCTGACCGTGCAGGGCTACGTGCGGGACAACTGCGCCCTGCGGGCTTCGGCCCTGACCTTCTACACCCTGCTGTCGGTGGTGCCCATGGTCGCCCTGGCCTTCGGCATCGCCAAGGGGTTCGGCCTGGAACAGCGGCTGGAACACCAACTCTATGAACGGCTGGCCGGCCAGGAAGAGGTGATGGAACAGATCATCACTTTTGCCCGCAGCCTGCTGGAAAACACCAAGGGCGGTTTGGTGGCCGGCATCGGCGTCCTTTTTCTCTTTTGGGCGGCGCTCAAGGTGCTCAACCATATCGAAGCGACCCTCAACAACATCTGGAAGGTCCAATCGCGCAGCCTGGTGCGCAAATTCACCGACTACCTGACCATCATGATCCTCAGCCCACTGCTGATGATCGTCGCCAGCAGTCTGAATGTCTATGTGACCACCCGGGTGACGGCCATCACCGGCTCGGTGTCGGTGCTGGAAGTGGCCAGCCCGGTGATATTCCATCTGCTGCAATGGCTGCCCTATGCCCTGATCTGGATGCTGTTCATCCTCATCTACCTGGTGATGCCCAACACCCGGGTGCGGTTCAGCGCCGCCCTGATCGCCGGTGTGGTCGCCGGCACCTTGTTCCAGGTATTACAGGGCGGCTATATTCACGTGCAGGTGCTGCTTTCGCGTTACAACGCCATCTACGGCAGCTTCGCCGCCTTGCCCTTCTTTCTCATCTGGCTGCAGTTGAGCTGGATGATCCTGCTGTTCGGCGCCCAAATCGCCTATGCCCATCAGCATGTGGGGCAGTATGCCCGGGCCGTGGATTACCGAGAAACCAGTTCGGCCATGCAGAAGCAGTACGGCCTCTATCTGCTGCGGCGCATCATCGATGCCTTCGCCAAGGCCGAACCCCCACCGACGGCCGAGGAGCTGGCCGAGCAGAGCGGGCTGCCCGGTGAGCTGGTGGCGGACCTGGTCGAGCGGCTGATCCGGGCCGGCATGGTGTCGGCGGTACAGCTACCGACGCAGGACATGATCGGCTACCAGCCGGCTCGCGACATCCACACCATAACCGTTGCCGACCTGCTCGAGCGGTGGGACCGGGAAGGACGGGACAGTGCGCCCGCCGATCCGTCGGCGCAGGAAATGCGCACCGTTTCGGAAGCCCTGGCGGCCATCGACCGCGAAGTGCGCAAGACCTCCGCCAACCGCCTGGTCAAGGATTTATAATACGTACCTGATAACCACGAAACCCAACACCAGCAGCACCACGAAGGTGATGGCCAGGATGTCGAAATAGCGGTCGATGAAGGCGCGGATAGAGGGGCCGAAGACGCGGATCAGGCCGGCCACCAGAAAAAAGCGGGCCGAACGGGAAACCAGGGAGACGATGACGAACACGGCGAAGTTGATATGGAACATGCCGGCGGCGATGGTGAACACCTTGTAGGGAATGGGTGTGAAACCGGCGATGCCCACGGCCCAGGCGTCGTATTGCTGAAAAAGAGTGCCGATATAGGCCACCTGGTCGGAGAACCCGTACCACTCGACGATGCGCTGGCCCAGTCCGGCCATGAACGCGTAACCGATCAGATAGCCGATGCAGCCGCCCAGCACCGACCCGAGGGCGCAGACCCCGGCATAGGTGAGGGCCTTGCCCGGTTTGGCCACCGCCAGGGCGATGAGCAGCACATCCGGGGGAATGGGAAAGAAAGAGGATTCCGCCAGGGCCAGCAGAAAGAGCGCCCAGGTGCTGTAGGGGGTTTCGGCCCAATGCAGGACCCAGTCATATAAGCGTCGCAGCACGGGCTTTAGATCTCCTTCCAGCCGTGCTCGCCCACCAGCTTGACAAAACGGCAGCCGCCCAGATCGGTTTGCCGCACCCCTTTCTCGTCGCGCACCAGTTGCACCAGTTCCTGGGCATACTGGTTGCCCACCGGAATCACCATGCGTCCGCCCAATGCCAATTGGTCCACCAGCACCCGGGGCACCTCCGGGGCACCGGCGGTGACGATGATGGCGTCGAAGGGACTTTCGTCCTTCCATCCCGTAGTGCCGTCACTATATCGGGTGACAATGTTGTGATAGCCCAACTGGTCGAACAATTTGCGGGTTCTGGTATAGAGATTGTAGATGCGCTCGATAGTGTAGACCCGGTAGGCGATCTGCGCCAGCACGGCGGCCTGGTAGCCCGATCCGGTGCCGATCTCCAGCACCCGGTCATCGGGGGTCAATTGCAGGGCCTGGGTCATTTCAGCCACGATGTAGGGCTGGGAGATGGTCTGTTGCTCGCCGATGGGCAGGGGAAAATCGCTGTAGGCTTGATCCATCAACGCCTCGCTGACGAACAAATGACGCGGTACCGTGCGCATAGCGGCCAATACGGCGGGATCGGTGACGCCCCGGGCGGCGATCTGCTTGTCGACCATTTCCTGGCGCAATCGATCGAATTTCATCGGCCTCCAATCCCCCTGATTGTCATTCAAGCGGGCAACGGGAACAGGTGTTGAGCGATGCCTATTACCAAATATGCGAGGGTGGTTTAAAGCAAAAAAGTGAAAAGGGTCATATTTTGTAGATGATGCGCGTTTCCGTGATGATGATGTCCAGGTACTTGTCATGGCTCTCCATGGGCACCGCGGGAACAATCCGGGATTCGAACACCAGGCCGACCTTGCGGGTGGTGGCCGGCAGCTCGGGAATCAGTTGATCGAAGCTGCCGTGGCCCGTGCCGATGCGCCCCCCTTTTTCGTCCATCACCAAGCCGGGCACGATGGCGATGTCCAGGCAGTCCAAGGGCACCGATTTGCAGCGTTTGGGATTGGGCTCCAAATTGCCCCGCGTGCCCTTGACCAGATCCTTCTGTATATCGTCCACTTTGTAAAGGCGCACCGCTGGGTCCTGGTCGGGCAAAAACAGGGGCAACACAATGATCTTGTTATACATCACACTGCGCCGCAGAATTTCAGTCGTATCCACCTCGCCGGGTGCGGGGGTGTAGAACAGCACTATACGCGACTCGAGGAAATTGGCGAATTCGAACAATCGCTCCTCTATGGCTTTGACTTTTTCGGCAATCTGTCCGGGATCGAGGGCGGCCAGGCGGCCGAGGGCCTCCTCGCGCAGTTCGCTTTTGCGTTCTCGGGTTTCCTCCATCACTGTCGTCTCCGCTATTTGGTTGGATATTGAACCGCCCGATATCACGGGCCACCAATTCAACTCGCAATGATCATTGACTAAATCACAGGCTTACAGTAGAGTCGGGCCATTGTTGCCACGCGACCCCCAGCGCGGGGCCGTGGTTTTCGTCGATGGCCGATCGGGACATAACAACCGGTTTTCATCGGCAAATTCCGTTCAATATAGGTATTCCGATGCTGGAAATCAAGTTTGTAAGACAAAATTTCCCCACCGTGGAGGCCGCCCTGAAGGCGCGGGGCGCTGCCGTGGACCTGGTGGCGTTTACCCGAGCCGATGCACAACGGGTCGACATATTGTCCGAAATCGAGCAGTTGCGCCACCAACGCAACGTGGTTTCCGAACAGATCGCCGACATCAAGCGGCAAGGCGGCGATGCCGGTACGATGATGGCCGAAATGCGAACCGTGGGCGAACGGATCAAGGGGCTGGAAAAGGATCTGGCCGAACAAGAGCAAATCCTCGGCGGTCTTTTGCTGGAGATGCCCAATCTGCCCCACGCCTCGGTGCCGCCGGGCCTTTCGGAGGAAGACAACCCGGTGTTGAAAACCGTCGGTCAACCGCCGGTTTTCGATTTCACGCCCAAGGGCCACTGGGATATCGGCGAGCAACTGGGAATTCTCGATTTCACCCGTGCCGCACGCATCGCCGGCGCCCGCTTTCCCCTTTACCTCGGCGCCGGGGCGCGCCTTGAAAGGGCCTTGATCAACTTCATGCTCGACACCCACACCGGAGAGCACGGCTACACCGAGGTGTTGCCGCCGTTTTTGGTCAATCGCCGGTCCATGACCAACACCGGTCAGCTGCCCAAATTTGCGGACGATTTGTTCAAATTGGAGAATTGGGACTATTTTCTGATTCCCACGGCTGAAGTGCCGGTCACCAACATCCACCAGGATGAAATCTTGACCGAAGCGCAGCTGCCCATTTACTATACGGCCTACACCCCCTGTTTTCGTTCCGAAGCCGGTTCCTACGGCAAGGACACCCGCGGCTTGATTCGCCAGCACCAGTTCAACAAGGTGGAGTTGGTCAAATTCACCCGTCCTGAAAGCTCCTACGAAGAGTTGGAACGCTTGCTGGACAATGCCGAAACCATTCTGCGGCGCCTGGGCCTGGCTTACCGGGTGGTAACCCTTTGCAGCGGCGATCTGGGTTTTTCGGCGGCCAAGACCTATGATATCGAAGTGTGGATGCCGGCCCAGGGGGTCTACCGGGAAATATCCTCGTGCAGCAATTTCGAATCTTTTCAGGCCCGCCGCGCCAACATCCGGTTCAAGGAAAAAGGACGTAAAGGCACCCAACTGGTGCACACCCTCAACGGTTCAGGGTTGGCCGTGGGCCGCACGGTGGCGGCCCTGCTGGAAAACTATCAGCGCGCCGACGGCACGGTGGCCGTGCCCGAGGCACTGCGTCCCTACATGGGTGGAAAGGACACCATTGGCCGATGAAACCGGAACAGTTCCCCGAAGCGCTGCAACCCGACCTGGTCCCCACGCCGTCCGGCGAGTTGTTCTACCGCTGCTTGGGCTGCGCCGCCGAATTCGACATCCGCACGCTGCTCTACACCTGTCCGGAGTGCGGACGGGTGCTGCTGATTCATGACCGGCGATTCGACCGGCTGAAAAAGCGATCTCCCGAGCATTGGCGCCGACTTTTCGACTACCGCCGCATGCTGACCATACCGGCCCTGACCGGCATCTATCGCTATCATGAGTTCATCGGTCCGATCATCCCCCTGGATGCGGTGGTGTACCTGGGTGAAGGGCACACCCCCATGGTAATGGCCAACGCGCCCCTGCAGGAACGGGTGGGCATGCGGTTTTTCTTCAAAAACGACGGCCAGAACCCCAGTGCCTCGTTCAAGGATCGCGGCATGGCCAGCGCCTTGAGCTACATCAACTTTTTGATTCGCAGCGGCGTGCTCTCCGAAGTGTTGGCGGTGTGCGCCTCCACGGGCGACACCTCCGCCGCCGCGGCGCTCTATGCCGCCTATTTGCAACCCCGCATCAAGTCGGCGGTATTGCTGCCTCACAAAAAGGTGACCCCCCAGCAACTCTCCCAGCCCCTGGGCAGCGGCGCCCGGGTCTACGAAATTCCCGGCGTGTTCGACGACTGCATGAAGGTCGTGGAGGCATTGTCGGAGCAGTACGACGTGGCCCTGCTCAATTCAAAGAACGCTTGGCGCATTCTGGGGCAGGAATCCTACGCCTACGAAATCGCCCAGGCCTTTGAATATGAAATGGCCGACAAGGTGGTGGTGGTACCCATTGGCAACGCCGGCAACATCACCGCCGTGATGAGCGGTTTTCTCAAGTTTCACCAAGTGGGCCTGATCGACGATCTGCCCATGATTCTCGGGGTGCAGTCGGCCCATGCCGATCCGGTCTACCAGTACTACCGGGAAGCCGAGACCGCCAAGCGCCGTTTCGTAGCGCAATCGGTGCGGCCTTCGGTGGCCCAGGCAGCCATGATCGGCAATCCCGTTTCCATGCCACGGGTGATCGAACTCGCCCGCCATTACGATGAAACCGCCGGCCGGCAACGGGTCCATGTCGTCCAGGTGACCGAACAGGCCATCATGGATTGGCAATTGCGCGCCAACCGCAACGGGCACATCGCCTGCACCCACGGCGGCGAATGTCTGGCCGGACTGGCCCATGCATTGGCGCAGGGCGTCGTCGAACGCCAGGCGACCGCCGTCCTCGACGCAACGGCCCACGCCCTTAAATTTGTCGGTTTTCAGGAGCTGTATTTCGAAAACCGCTTCCCGGCCGATTATGAAGTGCAACCCGATCCGGAGCTGATCAATGCGCCGGTTTACATGCATCCCCGCGACCTAGAGCGGGTGCCGTCCCCCGGCGCGCCCCTCGATGGCCAAGACCTTGAACGCTTCGTCCAGGCCATCACCAGCGCCATCGCCGGGGACCTGGACTTGAAAAAGCGTTCCTGAAACCTTTGCAAACAGCACCGCATCGAGGCGCGGAACGAACCATGAGCTTTGACCCCACACCCAACACTTTGAATACCGGGAGCAAAATGCGGCGGATCGCACTGCTGCTCTTGTGTTGTGCCTTCACATGGTCCGCGCCCATGGACGATGCCGCTGCCAGCGGGTTGGTCTATAAAAATTACATCGTGCGTTATGATCGGGGCTGGGACATCCTGTGCGAACCCTACGTGGTGCAGGCCGGGGATTGGGTGCTGAAGATTTTTCGGCAAAAGGGAGAGATTGCCCACCACGATTTCCGCGATTTCCTGGGGATTTTCGAACGGCTCAATCCCCATGTGCGCGACATCGACATGATCCGGCCCGGACAGACCATCGACATTCCCCTGCGCAAGCTGGAACACGGCACCCTGCCCGGCCAGGCCAGCGGCGTGATCACCATTCCCTTCGTCACCCTGGCCAAAGTGGAGGAGGTGATTCACCAGCACGCCGAGCACTATCAGGTGCGCCGGGGCGACACCGTTTCCCAATTGATCTCGGCTCGTTACGGTCGTGTCGGCACGCGCGCTTACCAGGAAGGGATCAAGTTATTTCAGGCCGCCAACCCACAAGTGACCGATCTGGATCTCATCTATGCGGGACAGCGGCTCTATCTACCCGATCCCTCCATGCGGGACGAGGCGTGGTATGCCGACATGTTCGATGAAGCCGGCAATCTCAAGGAAACCCTGGATGCCGATAGCACCCGCGCAAGTGCCGCTGCGCCCCTGCGTCCCGGTGCCGAACCCTTAGCGCAGGCCCCCGGCGACGGGTCGCCCGAAGGGGTGTTGGCCCAGGCAGCCGCCGTGGTGGGCGGCGAACTGCGCGACAGGGGTACCTATTTCCTGCCCGAAGGCCCCGCCGGCAGAGATTTCGAAGTCGATCTGTCCCGCCATCCACTGATGGAAATGAGCGCCGAAAAGCTGCTTTTCACTCAGGACGGCACCATCATGGATCGCAATGCTGCCCTGGTGCAATCCCAGTGGCCCGATACCAAGGTGATCGCCTACGACGCCCAGTCGTCCGTACCGGCTGTGGTGGGGGCCATCTTCGAAGCCATCCAACAGCCAGTCGATACCGGCGAAGAGGTGGGATTCGAAGACCAGGGGGTGCAGGTAACGGTGCGGGCAAAATGGATCAAGCCCCAAAGGGACCAACGCCGGCTGTGCATCAGTCCCATTGCCGGCCCGGCAGAGCAAACACCTGTTCCCCTGCGGCGCTACCTGGAACAAAACGGCATCGTGCTCAAAGAGCTGCTGCCCGGCGGCGAAGAAGATGGCGCCACCACAGCGCCGGCCGAACGCCACGCCGTCAGGGACGTTCTGACCTTGATCCCCATGGGCCAAAAGGATTTCGTACAACGGCTGACCCGCGCTTTGGGTTACAGCTTCGTCCCCAACGTGGCCATCTCCTTCCCCTATGCCGGGATCCAGATCCAAGCTTATGCCAACCTGGTCAACTCCCCTGACGGTCGCGAGGTCTTGGTCGATTTCGGCGAATTGTACGGCGACGCGGTCAAAGCCATCCGCCAGAGCGGCCTGCATGTGGTGCAAATCGCCCCCGAAGCCGATTACACCACCATTGCCGCCCAGCTGCTGGCGGCCCTGGAAACGCCCTTTCTCGAACAACCCAGTTTTGCCGGTGCCCAGCGGCCGCCGACCTACAACACCACCGTTACCATTCAGGGGTTGCTGGTCGACGATCCTGCAACCGCAAAGCGCACCCTGCTGGCCCCCTTTTCCCTGCATTCGGCCATCACCGATCTGATCGGCGCCAATGGTGTGGCCGTGGTCACCTGGTAGCGGGACGAAGCGACCAACCACATATCCGGAGGAAACAGCTTAATGATACGCGAACATGCCCGATTATCGACCCGATTATCGAAACGGATGGCAGTGCTGCTGTCGGGGGCCCTGATCTTAACCCTGCTGTGGGGGTGCGGCGGCCAGCGTGCCCAGCACAACGAGGCGCTCTCCACCGCCAAACGGGAAATCGGGGAAGCCTACATGCGCCAAGGCAACTACACCGCCGCCCTGCGGGAGCTGATGGAGGCCGAACGCCTCAATCCCAGGGATCCGCTGGTGCACGACGCCCTTGGCCTTTGCTACATGGCCCGCAAGCGCATGCCCGAAGCCATCACCCACTTCAAGCGCGCCGTTGAGCTAAAGCCAAGTTTCACCGCCGCACGCAACAACCTGGGGGCGGCCTACATGACCGTGGGGGAATGGGATGCGGCCATCGACATTTTTCAGGAGATCAAGCAGGACGTGCTCTACGCCACGCCCCAGTACGCCTACTCCAATTTGGGCTGGGCCCACTACAACAAGCAGGAGTACACCACCGCCCTGTCCTACTACCGCGAGGCCCTCAAATTGCAGCAGGATCTGCTGAACGCACTGGTGGGCATGGGACGCACGCACCTGGCCCTCAACCAGGGGCGCCAGGCCATACCCCACCTGGAAAAGGCGCGGGATATGTCACCCAAGATAGCTGAAATCCATTTTCTGCTGGGTGAGGCCTATCTGC
Source organism: Desulfatitalea alkaliphila (assembly GCF_022968795.1). GTDB lineage: Bacteria > Desulfobacterota > Desulfobacteria > Desulfobacterales > Desulfosarcinaceae > Desulfatitalea > Desulfatitalea alkaliphila. The sequence goes on along the minus strand of NZ_JALJRB010000020.1, from coordinate 73,827 downwards.
TCACCGGCCAGGGGCTCCAGGCACGCACCGCATACGAAACGGCCCTGGACCTGGCTCCCCGAGACAGTGAAGTTGCGGTAAAGGCGCGGCAGCGGTTGGGGATTCGGTAGGCAAGAAAGTGTAAATCCCGCGACGCACGGTTGGCTGATGTTTGGTCAACTCAACGCCATCTTCTTCTGAATACCAAGAAATCTTCGTTTTCTATTGAATGAACTGCCTAAGCAACAGTGCTTAAGGCCCCATGTGAAAAGCTTTTTTTGTCCGGTCTCTTCTGGCCTCAGCTTTGAAGGATATGGCGACCCCTTCTTTTCAAAATCACATCCTTCTATTCTGGATGAGCTTAATATGTTCTGGCAGTTCAACGCAACCGACCATGTTTATCAGTTTCTAACAATTATCCACATTGTACAACCACAGAGTGCGATTAAGAACGATGGTTCGGCTTTTGTTGTGTGTATCACGGAAATTCAGGGTAAGACGCAAATTGTACCTGGCCATATCAAGGGCGGGTGAAACCCAAAAGTGTAGAACTTCTTGGGATTGGAGTGCTTCAAGTTCCTCATTCAGTCTATCCAATCTTCTTTGTTCTATTGCCTCTTCCGCTTCCAAAACCTTTCTCTCTTCTGAGCCTTCGGGGAGGCGAGCAACCTGGTCTTTAATTTCCTCTACTACATCACGCTGATCATTGACCTCAGCTACTTTCGCATTCCAGACCTCAAGCCATTCCGGGTACTCCGTATACCAAGACCATCCTGATTTATCTTGGAATTCCTGCTTGGTATCTACAGACATGAGTGTGATCGAAAAGGTTCCACTGGCTCCAGACTGTATGTCCATAGTGTAAGCGCCATTATAAATTGATTCCAAACGGGGCGGCATGGTTGTCGAGGTCCCATCAGGGCTCTCTAAAGGCTCATAGTGAATGGTGTAACTTTCGAGCGTGATTCCAAGAGCGTCCTCGCTTACGGTTACGGTAACATTGCCGATCGCCGGACCAAAGTCCTCCCAATCGGGATCCAATGCATTGATGTTGCAGTCATCTTGGGCCACATCGATTGCCAAAGTACCATCTCCGGAAGAAAAATCTTCAGCCTCCAGAAAAGCCATGTATCGTTGCCCCATCTCATCCAAACCACCGCTGCTGCACCCAGCCACAAGGGCCAGCATTGCCCAAAAAACAGTCATCACCAACCCCGATTTTTTCCAGGACGCTCGTCGCATCAATGCCTCCAATTTTTTGCGATCTTGTCGCTCATTCGTTCGTTATGATCAATTTTTGGCCAATATGGTTTTTCCAAATTGCCTTTTCTCTTTTGCGAATTGACGGTTCATTCACTACTGCATCGTCGCCACCGCCTGCTCCAGCTGCACGATGCGCGGCGTGATGAAGATCAACAGCTCACTGTTTTGTTTGGTTCGGGAGGTGTTCTTGAACAACCATCCCAGGACCGGAATACGGCCGAGACCGGGAAAGCTGTCCTGGCCGGTTGCCTCGGAGGTTTTGATGATACCGCCGATGACGATGGTGTCCCCGTCGTTGACCAGCAGTTCGGTTTCCGCTTCGTTGGTGGCCACCGACGGAACACCGGCGGTGATACCGGCCACGTCGTTCTTGGTGATGAAGATGGTCATGGCGATGCGGTCGTCCGGTGTCACCTGGGGCGTCACCTCCAGCAGCAGATCGATGTTCTTGAATTTGACCGATGAGCCGCCGGCCGAGTCCCGTTCCAGGTAGGGATACTCGACGCCCTGCTTTATACGTGCCGTCTTGTTATCCAGCGTCATGATACGCGGCGAGGAGAGAATCCGGCCGTCACCGGTGGTTTCCAAGGCGTTTAGTTGGGCGTTGAGCACGAAGGGCACCCCGGTCAGGCGGGCAAAGCTGATGCCGATGTTGGATCCGCCCTGCGAGGGAAAGTTCATCGCCATATCGGTGCCGATGGCCCAATCACCCAGCAATCCGGGGCCGTGAGTCAAGTCCCAGGTGATGCCGAGCTCACGCGAAAAGTTGGTGGATACCTCAACGACCCGGGCCTCTATCACCACCTGGGAAGTGACCTTGTCGATGCGCCGCACGATGTCCTGGGCCTGGCGCACCACGGCCTGGGTGTCGGTGACGATGATCTGGTTGTTCTTGGTGTCCACGGTGACGCTGCCGCGCCCCTTGGTAAGAACGTTTTCGATGTGGGGCCGGATTTCGCTCTGGGCGTTGGAGTAGCTGACCGGGATGTACCGGGTGATCAAGGGCTCCAGGGCCTTGACCTCTTCGCGGGCCTTGCGCAGGGATTCCAGCTGGGACCGGCGCAGGTCTTCCTCTCGCTTGAGGGTTTCGGCGGTGGCGATGCGCACGATGTCCCCCTCCTGCACCATGCCGAGCTGGTTCATGCGCAATACCAAATCAAGCACCTGGTCCCAGGGCACCGGTTTGTCCAAAGACATGGTCACACGGCCGGAAACGTCCCGGTCGATGGCGAAGTTCTGGCCGCTCACCTCCCGCAGAATGCGGAAGACGTTCTTGATGTCGGTTTCATAGAAGTCGAGGGCGATTTTTTCACCGCTGAAGGTGCGGCGTTGGGGAGACAACAAAGCCCGAATCTCCATGTCCTCCCGGGAAAGATCCATCTCCAGCGGATCGATCAGGGGTTCCTCTCCCCTCGCGTCGGGCAAGGCGGTCAAGGCTTTTCGGTCCTGGGCGGTGGCCACCTGCTCGGTGAACATTTCGCCGTCCTTGCCGCTGAGCACTTTCTGCCAGGCGGGCAGCTGGGCTTGCTCCAAGGGCTTGGGTGGCACGGCGGAGGGATCGAAGTAGACAAACAGCAGGTTGTCCGCCTGTTCGGCCACATAGGGGACCGATTCACGCAGTTCGATGGTGATGACCGATTCGCTTTTGTCTTTGTCGGGCTGCACCGGCAATACCCGGTCCACTGCGCTGTTGAAACGGGTGGTGATCAAAGGCCGCTGGCGGTAGGAGGGAATCCGTGTGTTCAGCAATTGAATCTCCATGCGCTGGGGACCCTGTTTTTGAATGCGGAAATCCACCGGTTGGGTGGTGCACACCACCAGGGTGGATTTGCCGTCCGATTCGCTGAGAAAATCGATTTTGTTGACCCAAGCAGTGCCGCTCGCCCTGGTTTGCCCGCTCGTTTGAGGGGCAACTGTCCGAGTCGGTTGGGCGGCCGAGGCAACCGGCTGCACCACCGGTGTTGCAGTGGGTGCGGCGGCCGCAGCCATGGCCCGATCAGCGGTGGCCCGGTCGAAACTGAGTTGGATGGAGTTGCCCTCCTGAACGGCAATATACGGCAGATCGGCGGCCAATTGCACCTCGATGCGGGCCGTGGTCTGTCCGTTGCCCTGGCGGGCGGTGATGCCCCGAATCAGTTCGATACCTTCGGGTTGCGCCACCCGTGTCTCCGCTACAGAGGTCTCGGGCAGGTAGAGCACCACGGCCGGCGGATCGGGCTGCTTTAGAGAAGAAAAGGTGAGGGGGCCGTCGGCGGTGACACTCACCCGTATCTCATCGGGCATGGTGACGGCGCTGACCGCGGAGATGGCCGTCAGTCGGGCAGGCGCAGCGGCATCCGCCGCCTGCCCGGGACCTGTCTGGGAAGCGCAGCCGAAAAGTATGGCCGTCAAACCGAAAGTTACAATGACAAGGGCCGCGATGTTTGCTCGAAGCGTTTTCATATTAAAACTCTCCAGGGGGTTTCTGAAGTTTCAACTCGGCAAGCTGGATTCTAAGCTCTCCCATGACGTTTTCTATCTCTTCCTCGACCACGATGCGACCGGCATCGATCTCAATCACCCGGCCGGCATTGAGTCCCATATAGGTCCCTTTGGTCACCACATAACCTTTGCCGGTCCCATCCTCCACAAGGGCGCGGTTGCCGGTTTCGGCCCGGATGATGGCCGTCACCTTCAACTGGCTGAGGGCCACCCGCTCCAGGGGCGTCTGAGGCACCCGCCGTTCCCGACGCTGGGAGGCGGTCTGTTCGGTTTCGGTGCTCGATTCAGGTTCCGACCTGAACAGCGGTTCGAAGGGATCGAAGCGACCGGTTGGGTCATAGGTGACGGCCATCTGCAACGATTCGCGAACCAGATCCGAGGGCTCGGCGGTTGCGATTTCGCTGGCCAGTGCGGCATCGCTGCTGTCGGATATCTCCTGCGGTGGCGACTCCTCCGCTTGTGCAACCGATTCACCCGCTTGCACCGTGTCCACGCCTTCGGGTGACACCGCAATGCCTGATTCGGGCGATGCCGCTTCAGCCGGCGTATCCCCATCCGCCGCGTCCATGGCGGCTTGCTCACTTGCCGCCGGAGCCGAAGGGGCCGCCGGTGTTGCCGGCTCCGTTGCCGGAACCGCGGCCGGCGGCGTTGGCGATTCCGCATCGATCTTCTTGCTCACCGTAGCCGGTTGCTGGACCGGGGGCGGCGGTTCCTCACCGCAGGCAATCAGGCCGGTGAGCAGCACCAGCCAAAACAAAATCAGCAAAAGATAAAGATTAGGATGCCTCTTCATGTCTGCCGTCACCTACCTTCTTCGTTGTCCTGCCGGCTGCCGACCGCCGGCTGGTTGCGGGGCCGCTTCGATAAACTTGTAAGTCACCGCCTGGCAGGCGGTGTTCAGCACGCCGCCGTCATCGTCTCGACTCTGGGGAGCCAGTTTGATATCGCGGATGTTGACGATGCGCGGCAAGTTGGCCACTTTGTCGAAAAAGAGGGCCACTTGGTGATAGGAGCCGCTGACCACGATGTCCACCGGAATCTCGGCGTAAAAGTCCTTGCGGTTTTCCGCTTTGGGTTGGAAAAGGAGAAACTCCAGACCCGCATCCTTGCCCGCTTCGGAAACACCGGCCAGCAGGGAAGGAATCTCCTGGCTTTCCGGCAACGCCAGCATCACTTGGCGATACTCCGCCTCCTTTTGTTGCATCCGGGCGCGCCAATCGCTGAGCTCCGCCGCGTTTTTCTTGGCGGTGGCCAATTCTTTTTCGACGGCGGCCAACTGCTTCTGCAGCCGGTCGATATCCTGGTGTTTGGGCCAGAGCAGCAGCCAGATGGAGAGCCCCACAATCACCACCAGCACACCCACATAGATGCCGATGCGCTGGGGCTTGGTCAGCCCTTCGATCTGTGCCATCATGGGCGCCAGGGCGCCGGTGGAAGAGTCGCCTTTTTTCATTGCTTGCTCGCTTCGGCCGCATCCGGATCGATCGGCCTTTTCTGGAAGTTGACATCAAACTGTTTGAGACTCAGCCCTTCCTGGCCCCTCAGGGTGTACTGCCGGACGGCGGCCAACTGGATGTTCTGGAAACGGTCCGAGCGCTCCAGGCGGGTCATATAGTCGGCCACCGTCTGGTTGTCCATGGCAATGCCGCTGACCCGCATCGTTTCCCCCCGTTCTTCGATCTGGGTGTACCACATGCGCTTTTCCACCAGCAGCTGGTAGAGGCTGTCCATGTTGTGCACCGGCGCGCGGCGGTCCCGCTCCAGGGACTCGATCACCTTGATCTTCTTGTCCAGCACCTCCAGGTTGCGCTTTATTTCGGCGATCTCCTTGTTGATCTCCTGGTACTTGGCCACCTGGGCGCGGGTGCTGCTGATGTCCGCGTTGAGGTTTTGGATGCGCCCGTTGAGGTGGTTGTTGTATAGGTAGATCAGCAGCAGAAGCAGCACCACCGATCCGATGAAGATGTTGAGCTGGAAGCGGACGTTCTCTTTTTTGCGCGCCGCGCGATAGGGAAGTAGATTGATGCGTATCATTTGTCATCCACTCTGCGGGTGGCCAACCCCATGCAAATGGATGCTTGGGGGGCGATTTTTTCCAGATAATCGGTGTCGAACCGGTCACTGTCCAGGAAAAAGCGTTGGAACGGATTGATGGTTTGCACTTCCGCCGACGTCTCGACCGCCAGGAGCTGGCGCAGCTCCTGGATATTGCCGCCGCCACCGCCGAGAACGATCTTCTTGATTTGGTCGTCCGGATAGGTGGAGTAAAAGAAATCCAGGGCGCGCCGGATCTCCGTGCACCAATCGGTCACCACCGACGAAATGATGTCCGAAAGATCTTCGGCGGAAATCCGATCCCCGCCGTCGCCGAATTTGATGGCTTCCGCCTCCTCCAGCGAGCAGTCGACCATGGCGGCGATCTTCTGGTTGATCTGACCGCACCCCAGGGAGACATCCCGCATGAATACGGAAACGTCCCCCTTCAGTATGTTCAGGGAGGTTTTGCTGGCGCCGATGTCGATCAGGGCGACGTTCTCGTCGGGAGTCGGCTCGTAATTGATTTCAAACACATTCTGCAGGGCGAAGGCATCCACGTCGATAACCCGCGGCTCCAGACCCGCCATTTCGGCCAGATGGACATAATCGTTGACCATCTCCTTTTTGGCGGCCACCAGGAGAACGTTCATCTGGTTGGGGTTGTTCTCGTTTTCGCCCAGGATCTGGAAGTCGAGATTCACATCGTTGATATCGAAGGGAATGTACTGTTCGGCTTCGAATTGGATGGTGTCCTGCAGCTGCTCCTCGGAGGCGGTCTGGACGCTGATCTTTTTAACGATCACCGAATAGCCGCCGATGGAAAGGGCCACCCGGTGATTCTTAATGCCGTAGGTTTTGAACAGGCCGCGGATGGTTTCGGCGACCCCCTCGGGATCCTTGATGGCACCATCTTCGATCATTCCGGCGGGAATGTCCGCCAAGCCGAACTTGGAAAGCGTATATCCTTTTTTCCCGTCGATGACCTCGGCTGCTTTAATGGTCTTGGAGCCGATATCGAGTCCCACAAGTCGCGTTTTACTTCCAAACATAGGCCACTCTCATTCGCCGAAGATTTTTTTGGCATCCGCCAGGTTGTACCCCAGCGCCAACAGGATCTTGCGCTTGGTTTCCATGCGGCACGGTTTTCCCTGTTCGATGCGGGTGATGGTAATAGGTGAAACATGGGCTTCGCGGGCAAGTTCGGCTTTGCTCATCAGAAGAGATTCACGCACGGCTTTCAAAGAATTGGTGACTGCTGTTGTTTTCAATGGTCTGCCCATCCACAATGCGGTAGTAAAGGTTGGTGGACCTTGGATCATCATCCTCTCTGGAAGCCGCCTTGGTTTAGCTGGTGCCATTTTCATGAACACATTGCCCTCTGTCAAGCATATTTATACATAATTAGCATATAATTTTGCGAAGTTAGATCATCTTGTGGTGCTTTTCCCTACACATCAACATGTTGTGTCCCTATTGGGGATGGGTTAAAATGTTTTCGATTGTCGGGCGCTTACTAGGAAGCTTCGGTCCCCTTGCCCGTTGCTATTGGCATCGCCCGAAACTATTGCAAACTTTAGGCCGAATTGGTTTTTTTGGGGTCAACAGAATTGAACGGCCAAAAACCCTGCATATATTCGATGGCCGTCGGGTTGCGGCCCCGGCCTGTTGCCACAGCCGGGCAACAACCCTAACCGATCGTATTTAAAAGCTATAGTGACATTGGCGCCAGGCGTCGGAACAGCACCAGCAGCCATTGCGCCTTCTCGCCGATGAAGCCTGGCATGGGCGCCGGCATTGTTTCAACAAGTGGTGGCATTGACGGGGGACGACGATCACGGATAAATATCAGGCGTAATCCTTCGACACGTGTTATGGCTGATGGACAAATGGGACAGCGAAAGGTCGGCCACCACATGTTGCGCCATGATTAGCAGGCACGATCTACATATTGAAGCGCCAATGGCGGCAACGGCCGTTTCCCACGGCAACTGCTTTAAATTGCAACGATGTCGAGTGTATATATTTGTATAATGATGGTGTGCGGCCGCGGTCAATAATCCGACACCCCCGACAGCGGGCGTCAACGGCAAGTCGCCCGGCGGAAGGCCAACGCCCGGATCGAATCCGAGAACAGTTCAACGGTGCCCTGATGCGCTCCCAGACCGTTTCCGAACCCGCCAAGCCGTTCCGGCTGGTCAAATATTTTTCCCTGTCCAGCCTGGTGTTGATATTCATCGGTACCACCGTGCTGTCCCTGCTCAACACCCACTGGATCCGCTCCATGCAGTTAAGCAAAAGCGAAGAATACGCCTTGCTGCTCATCGACAATCTCAATCATCAGGTGTTCATGCAGTTCATTTTGCCGGTGGGGTTGCAATTCGGCAAGATCGAGCTGAGCAACGCCGAGCAGTTCGACCTGATGGACCGGGTGGTTCGCAGCACCTTGCACAGCTTCAATGTGGACATGGTCAACATCTACGGTGTGCGCGACGTGATCGCCTACAGTTTCTCCAAGGAGCTGGTGGGCATGGAAAACCTGGGCGGCGCCACTTTTCAAAACGCCCTGGAAGGCCACTCCTCTTCCAAACTGGTCCAAACCGGTGGTCTATGGGAGCTCTTCCTAGGGGTGCCCAAAGAGATCAAAATCATCACCTTCGCACCCTTGCGGGCGGAACAACCCTTGAGCATGCTGGCCGGCCCGGTGCTGGGAGTGGTGGAAATCGTGCAGGATCTGTCGGACGACTATAAAAGCATCTTCCGCTTCCAGGTGTTGACCTTGCTGACCATCAGCAGTGTGATGCTGCTGCTGTTTCTCACCATGATTGTCGTGGTCAAGCGGGGAGAGGGCATTATTCAAAAACGGGCCAGGGAGCAGCTCAAACTCAAAGAGCAACTCAGTCGTGCCAAACACCTTTCCTCCCTTGGCGAAATGGTGGCTGGTGTTTCCCACGAGATCCGCAACCCCCTGGGCATCATCAGCAGCTCAGCGGAACTGCTGCAAAAAAAGACCGCTGACGACGACCCGCTGCACCGCTTGCCGGCCATCATCATCGAGGAGTCCGCCCGACTCAACAACATCATCACCGATTTTCTCAACTATGCCAAACCCAAGACGCCCAACAACTATGCCTGCCGCATCGAGGATGTGATCGACAAAACCGTCCGCCACCTGGCCTCCCAGGCCGATGCCGGCGGATTCATAATGAACACCCGCTTCGAAGGCGCCTTGCCCATCATCCAGGCCGACGCAGATATGCTGTACCAAGCCTTTCTGAATATTTTTCTCAATGCCATGCAATCCATGCCCGACGGCGGCAATATCACGGTGCGGGCCAAGGCCGCCAACGGGAGTTTGTGGGTCGCGGTCGAAGACCAGGGCGAAGGGATTGCGCCAGAGGCCATGGAAAAGATCTGGGATCCCTTTTTCACCACCAAGGACAAAGGCACCGGTTTGGGCTTGGGCATCGTGCGTAACATCGTCGAGGCCCACCAGGGCGGGGTCCGGATTGACAACCGGGCGGAGGGCGGCGCACGCGTTTCCGTCCGGTTGCCCCTATTTCAGGAAAGTGCTTGATGGATACCATTTTAATCGTCGATGACGAAAAAAATTACCCGCTGATTCTCTCTGCGGTCCTCCAGGAAGAAGGGTACGAAACCCTTTCGGCCAACAGCGGCCCGGAGGCGTTGGCCGTATTGGCCGAGTCGGATGTGGATTTGGTGCTCACCGACATGAAGATGCCCAAGATGGACGGTATCGAGCTGCTGCAACGCATCAAGCAGAGCGATCCCGAACTGCCGGTGATCATGATGACTGCCTACGGCACGGTGGAAAAGGCCGTGGAGGCGATGCAGAAGGGGGCCTACAACTACATCCTCAAACCTTTCGACAACGAGCAGTTGATTCTCTATGTGGCCCAGGCCGTGGCCATGTACCGGGTGGTCAAGGAGAACCGCCGGCTGCGCAGCGCCGTGGCCTCGCGCTACAGCTTCGGCAATCTGATCGGCAAAAGCAAACCCATGCAGGATGTTTTCGACACCATCCGCAAGGTGGCGCCGGCGTCCGCCACGGTGCTCATCGAAGGCGCCAGCGGTACGGGCAAAGAGCTGGTGGCCAGGGCCATCCATTTCAACAGCCCACGCCGCAACCAACCTTTTGTGGCGGTCAACTGTGCCGCCCTGGCCGAAAGCCTGCTGGAAAGCGAGCTGTTCGGCCATGAAAAAGGGGCCTTCACCGGTGCGGTGTCCATGCGCAAGGGGCGCTTCGAACTGGCCGACCAGGGGACGCTGTTCCTGGACGAAATCGGCGAGTTGTCACCTGCCTTGCAGGTCAAACTGCTGCGGGTGCTGCAAGAGAAAGTGTTCGAACGGGTCGGCGGCATGCGCCCCATAACGGTCAATTTCCGTCTGATTGCGGCCACCAATAAATCGCTGAAAGAGGAAGTGGGGCGGGGCACCTTTCGTGAAGATCTGTTCTACCGTCTCAATGTGGTGCCCGTCGTTTTACCCCCGCTGCGGGAGCGGCTGGAGGACTTGCGGCCGCTGATCGCCCACTTCATCGCCAAATATGCCGATGAGCGCTACGGGGACATCCCGGTCCGTCATGTGGACAAAGAGGTGGAGCGACTTTTCCATGAGTATGGTTGGCCGGGCAATGTGCGCGAGCTGGAGAATGTGATCGAACGGGCCATGGTCATGTGCTCCGGCGACACCATCAAAGCGGAGGACCTGCCCAAGGATTTCAAGCAGAATATCTATAAGGACAGCGTCCTCAAGCTGGACGATCTGCCCGTTCAGGCGACCCTCTATGAGACCTTGGCCTTCGTGGAAAAAGAGATGATCCTGCGCGCCCTGCGCAAGGCCGATTTCGTGCAGGCCCACGCCGCCAACCTGTTGGGTATCGGCAAAAGCGGCCTGAACCAGAAGCTCAAAAAGTACGGCATCGATGTTGCCGAGGCGGCGGAGAACCGTTGAGGTCCGCACATCGGCTTCGGCGCACGAGCCCTTCGTTGTCGCGGTGAGCCCTAACCGGCCGTTTGCTCGCGCGCCATGTCGGCGTACATGGAATCGGGAAAGTCGGTGCTGAGCCGTTCCAAGGCCTGCCGGCTTTTTTCGATCTGTCCGCCTTCACGATATAAACGCCCCAGATGAAACAGGGCCGTGTCCACCAGCAGCCGTTTTCCACCGGCGGCGATCTGTTCATATTGGGTGATGGCGCCCGCCCTATCCCCTTTAAGTGCATAAGCTTCGGCCAATCCGTTGAGAATCACCGGACGCAGGGAAGGGTCTTTGCCGAAATCGGCCAAGGCTTTGCGATAGTAAGTGATGGCGTTGTCCGCGTCACCGGCGTTGAGATAGAGGTGCCCAAGGAGCAGTTTGGCCTGACGGCCGGCCGGGTAACGACGATATTGATCGACCAGCTGCTCCAAATCGGGACGCACCATCGACAGCAACAAGGCCGGGTCGGTATCATCGGCTTGCCCCTGTTGGTAAGCGCTGAGGATCCGACCCATCAAAGCGGCGGAGGCCCGTTCCTGCCGATCCTTGTAGTATCCCATGGCCGCAATCAGTACCAACACGGCCACGACGGCACAGGCGCCGTAGACCAAAGAGCGGGTGTTGTCACGGCCCCACTGAATCATCCGGCCGGTAAAAGTGATGAATTCGTCCGGCTCCTTGAGCAATTGTTTACGGGTCACGCGTTTCTTGGCCATCATACCTCCATTTGGCGTTGAATCACCTGCCAGCGATTATCGGGAATGCCGGCGCCCACCACCTGACACACCTCGTAGCCACAGGCGGCGGCCAGAGCGCCGCATTGCACCAGGGGCATGCGGCGCACCAGACCGTGCAGCAGGCCGGCGGCATAAAGATCGCCGGCGCCGGTGGTGTCCACGGCATCGCCGTTGCCGGCGGCGGCCACACGCAGCACTTCGTTGCGATGAGCGATCAAGCTGCCCCGGGCACCCCTTTTGAGCACCGCCAAATCCACGTGCCGCGACAGGTCTTGCATGGCCCGGGCGGGATCGCGGGTGCCGGTGAACGCTTCGGCTTCGTCTTCGTTGGCCAGCAGGATGTCCACATAGCGGGCCACCAGGTCGGGCAGCACATCCCTTGCTTCGGCCACCACGTTGAAACTGGCCAGATCGAGGGAGATCAAGGCGCCGGCCGCTCGGGCCGCCGCCAGGGTGGCCATCATCAGGTCACGGTTGAACAGCAGGTAGCCCTCGATGTGGACAATGGCGCTGTCGGCAAATTGCTCCGGCACGATTTCGTGGGGCGCCGTTGCGGCCGAAGCACCCAGAAAGGTGAACATGGAACGCTGGGCGTCGGGTGTGATAATGGACAGCACGCGGCCGGTGGGCGCATCGGTGCGCAGCAAGCCGGCCCGCACCCCTTGTTTCTCCAGGTCGTCACAGAAGAGACGCCCCATGGCACCGTTGCCGCACTTGCCGATGAAACAGGCGCGCCCGCCCAGCCGGCTGATGCCCACCACGGTGTTGCAAGCCGATCCTCCCGGCACCACTTGGGGCGGGGCGGGTATCTTGGCCAGCGTGGCATTGATGAAATTGATGTCCACATAGGTCATGCCCCCCTTGAGGGCGCCGACCTGCTCCAGGAAGGCGTCGTCCGCCCGCGCCAGAATGTCCACCAGGGCCGAACCGACCCCCGTTACCTGCTGTCGGCCGGCGGGCAGTTTGTCGTAGATGTCCATCTTCGCCATCCTACCATATCAGTGTGTTCAACACCCAACCGCGGTCGCCGTCGGCATGGACCACCTCAATCCAATCGCCCTGCGTGCCCAGGACCTTGAAGGGAATGCCGCGTTCCGCGGTGAAACGCACCGGATGCGCCGTGCCCGGGCCGCCGCGCACGTTGCAGCGGTTCACCTTGACGATCACCGAAGGGGTGTCATCCAACAAAGCGGCACTGATCCACCCCTCGTCTCCTTCGAAATCCTTGAACCGCACCCAACCGTCACGCCTTTCCACCACCAGCACCGGATGATATTTTTCCACCTGCCACAACAGGTCTTTACCGACGCCGGGACCGGAACGGATATTGGCAATGTCGGCGGAGACCGCCAACCGCTCGGCGGCTTGCGCCATACCTGCAAAGAAAAACAGGGCCGACAAGGCGATGGCCATCGCCTGCCAAAGTCGCCGGCGACGTTGTCTCACCCGACCCGAAAGATCGACGCTCAGCGGCAACGCGCTTGTCATGAACGCCCTCCCGGCATTTTTTTTCCTGACACCGCCGCCTCACAGGCGTCGGCGATGGGAGCGACACGGATCTTCTGGGCCAACCCCTGACCCAGCACCAGCCGGTTGTTGCCCACGGCGATTACCACCTGCCCGCCATGAATGTTGGTAATGACCTCCAGTGTGTCGTTGACCCGCAACCCCATGGTCAGCAAACGCAACCGGGCTCGGGCGCCTCCGCCGAAACCGACGGCCCGCAGCTTTTCACCCGAGCGTGCCGCATCCAGGGTCATCACCGGATCGCGCCGTGCGAGGCACTCGCTGCAAATCCCGTAAAGCTCCATTTTGTGCTGTAGCATATGAAAACCATATTGATTCGCGATCTGCATCTGGCGCTGCTCCATCGCCGGGTCTTCGAATTCGATGATTTTCTTACATTTGGTGCAAATCAAGTGGTCGTGGTGATGTCCCAGATGCCGATGCTCGTATCGCACCTTGCCGTTGTCGAAGCGGTTGGCCAGGGCGAAACCATAGCGGCACATCAGCTCCAGGGTTTCACGTATGAAGGCATCGTCCAGATCATGGCCTTTGTCGCGCACCAGGGTGCCCAATTCCGGCACCGTGACGTGGTGTTCGCTGCCCAGAAACACCTCCAGCACGGCCAGCCGATCATCGAAACGATCGATGCAGTCCTGCTTGAACAGCTTGATGAACTGTTCTTTGTCCTGCTTGTGAATGATGTTCTGTGAAGGCATGGGCTTATCGCTCAGGAGCGCTTTGCGCACTATTGCGAATGTCCGGGCAGATTCCAAGTGGTGCATGAACCGCTGGAACAGGAACGGGATTCCACGGGTGGCGGGTTGGCAGCGCGGCAACCACCGCCGCCCACACTGAAATTGGTGCTGCTGAGAATGCGCTCCAACGCTTCGCTCCCGCACTTTTCACATTTCATGGACGCCTGCTCGTCCTTTTCGCCCATGATCAGCACCTCTTTATATTCACCGCACTGCAAACATTTGAATTCGTAGATCGGCATGGCAACAATTCCTTTCTTCAACATCGACGGCTCCCCGGAGCGCGTCCGCGCGATGCATGTGGCGACCATAGGGTCTTTTCAGTAAACCCCTTCGGTCGGCTATCCGGATGCGGTCACTTATCAGAGGACCACCAAGATTTTAAAAATTTTATTTTTAATCGCAATGGGCGGTGGATGTCAATACGGGGAGTGACCCATCAAAGGGCAATCGCATGTACAAATCAAGTCCATCGGCAAAACGCACAGCACCGAATTTGACAAAAGTGCCTTGCTGCTCTAAAAATCGCACCGCGCCTTGGCATAGCGCTGCTCCCATTCCCCCTTGCTTCATTTCCACTGTTCTGTTCCGCCCATTACCCGTCGCGACCCATGGCGCCCGAACATTGTAACGACGGTGGAAACCGATGACATGATCGCTCTTCAAGAACACTGTTCGCAAGCGTCCACAGGACCTTTCTTTGTGCGCCCCCTTATTCCCACCGTTTTGGCCGTCATGGCGGGGATCACCGCAGGATTGCATTTTCCAGGTCACTTCTGGACGGCGTTTTCGGGAGTGATCGCGGCCGCCTTGGCCACGGGCTGGGGGGCATGGCGCCGGCGCGCTCTACTGGCCATGCCCATGCTGCTTTGCGCCGCTGCAGGCTACCTTTCCATTCAGCCATGGCTGCGGGCGGATATGCCCCCCGGCCATGTGGGTCTGTACACCAATCAAGGCAAATGGCAGGTGGCCGGGCGCGTGGCCGACACACCGCGCAACTTCGACCATTGGCAGCGGTTCACTTTGGATGTGGACCGTTTGATGCAAGGCACACGGCAGGTGGCGGCCCGGGGTCGCATCCAGGTGACCGCCCGGGGGGCCTTGCGCCAACTGACCCGCGGCGACCAAGTGGTGGTGATCGGACATCTGCGGACCATCCGCAGTTTCCGCAATCCAGGCGGGTTCAATTATGAACGTTACATGACCCTCCAGGGCGTACATGCCAGGCTGAACACCGCGGCGCGACACATCCAACACCGACCGGCCCCACCGGGGTGGCAGGCGCGCCGGGATGCCTTCCGGCGGGATCTGGGGCAACGGATGACGGCGACATTGGCCAACCACCCGCCTGTTGTCGCCCAGCTGTTGAAGGCCTTGACCATCGGCGACCGGGATGCCCTGGATGACGAAGCCCGCCAACTGTTTCAGCAGGCCGGCGTCAGCCACGTGCTGGCGATTTCCGGGTTGCACATCGGCCTGGTGGCGGCGGCGGCCTTCGGCCTGGGGTTCCGCGTGCTGGTTCGCGTGCCGTTGCTGTGCGAAAAGGGCTGGGTCAGGCGCGGGGCGGCGCTGCTGGCTTTGGTACCGATGGTGGTTTACGGCGTCCTGGCGGGACTTTCGCCCTCGACCCAGCGTGCCATGCTGATGGTGGGGGTCATGCTGGCCACCTTTTGGCTGGGTCGGCCCGCCGATTGGCGCAACTTGCTGGCCCTAGCGGCATTGGTCATCCTGGTGGTCTTACCGCCATCTTTGGTCTTGATCTCTTTTCAACTCTCCTTTGCGGCGGTTCTGTCCATTCTGGCGGGGCATCCGATCCTCTCCAGGTGGACTCCTGCCGCCGACGCGCCGTGGTGGCAGCGGTTGGCCTTGCGGGCGGCCGCCCTGGCCGGTGTGTCGGTGCTGGCCATTCTGGGCACCGCCCCCCTGGTGATGTACCACTTCAACCATTTGGCTTGGCTCGGTCCCCTGACCAATCTGGCGATAGTGCCCCTTGTCGGTCTTTGGGTTTTGCCCGCCGGGTTGCTGGGCATTGTTTGCGCCCCGTTAGGCCCGCTGCCGGCCGAGTTGTGTTGGCATTTGGCGGGTCACGGTTTGCAGGCCGGGCTGTGGCTGATCGAAGCCGTGGCCCGGTGGCCGTGGGCGGCGGCCACCACCGTCACGCCCACCATTTTGGAGATGATGCTGTTTTATCTCTTTTTCGCCGTGATCCTGCACTGGAAACATCCACGGGTACGGGTGGCAGGGCTGACGGTGGTGCTGTTGGCCGGGGCGCTGGATGCCCTCTACTGGCACCAGCGCCGTTTCGGCCAGAACCGCATGGTAATCACCGCCGTGGATGTGGGACAGGGCAGCGCCAACCTTCTACAATTGCCCGGCGGCCGCACCGTGATGGTGGACGGCGGCGGATTCAGCGACAACACCTATTTCGATGTGGGCCGACAAATATTGGCGCCCTTGCTGCTGCGCGAGAAAATCCGCACCATCGACCTGGTGATATTGACCCATCCCGACAGCGACCACCTCAACGGCCTTCTGCACCTCTTGCGCCATTTCCGTGTACGTGAGGTGTGGAGCAATCACGAACCGGCCGATACCCGCGGCTACCGGCAGTGGCGGCGCATCATTGCCGACCGGGAGATCCCCCACCCCCCTTTCACGCAGCTCGAGCGCCACAGCCGACACAACGGCGTACGATTCGACATCCTGGCACCACCGGTGGATTTTCGGCAGCGGACCGCCACGGAAAGCTGGCGCGACAGCAACGGCAACTCGCTGGTGGTGCGGGTTGCCTGGCGCGACATCGCCTTTCTGTTCAGCGGCGATATCACCGCACCGGCCGAAGCCCGACTGGTGGCCCGACATGGCGCCGACGGTCTGCGAAGCACCATTTTGTTCGTCCCGCACCACGGCAGCGACAGTTCGAGCAGCCCGGCCTTTTTGGCGGCCGTTTCACCGGCCGAAGGGATCGTCGCCACAGGGTGGCGCAACCGTTTCGGGTTTCCCCACGAACCGGTAGTCGCACGACTGACCGCGGCCGGCAGCCACATCTGGCGCACCGATCTTTGCGGGGCCATTCAGATCCGCACCGACGGCAAACATTACACAATCCGCACGGAGCGCGATTGTAACCCGTAGGGGCACGGCATGCCGTGCCCTTGCAGGAAATTGGGACCTGTTCGCGCACGGCGTGCCGTAAGGATCGGGCCTTATTGGGCACGGCGTGCCGTGCCCCTACGGTTTGGGGGTGCAGCGGTTGGAGGATCGGCGTGCGGATTGGGCCCGAAATTCACCCTTATTCCTTTTCCGATATCGATGATCGCGCCCCATCAACCCAACAAACACAATAAACTCAACAAACTCAATAAAGCCGCGGCTGCCAGCGCAACCGGTCGATCAGCCACTCCAAATAGCGGGATTGCAGTTGATGGGCCGCCAACAGTTGTTGGACCGGTGGCAGGCGGAAGATGACATCCAGGATGACGGCCAGCAAACGGTGGCCGGGAATGGATGCGTTGTTGAGCAGGATGTGGGGCAGGGTGCCGCGCTCGATGGCCATGAGCACTGTGCGGTGGGCGGTGTCCCGCGGGGTAAGCACACGAGGCGGACCCTCCACCATGGTAATGGCGCCGTTGGGACATACACCGGCACACACACCGCAACCCAGGCAGCGTTGCACATCGACCCGGGCCGTGCCGGCGCGGACGGGTTGGTCTGGAGCCGGGGCGGCCGGTGCAATGGCTTCCACCGGACAATGGGTGGCGCACAGACCGCAGCCGCTGCACAGGTCCGGCGCAACCCTTGGCACGAAGGGGGCGGCATGCACCGGGTGCATCAGGGCGAAACGGCGGGCGGCTTGCATGGCTTCGCAACAACATTTACAGCAGTTGCAGATGAAGTTGACCTCCCGGCGCACATTCTCCCCGAACTGCACCAGGTGATGGGCGTTGGCCCGTTGCAGCACATCCAGGGCTTCGACGCTTTCGATCGGGCGCGCATGGCCGTGGCGAATCAGGAAAGCAGCCGCATGATTGAAGGTCAGGCAGAGCTCCAGGGGAGCGTCGCAGGCTGTTCCCAGATGACCCATTTTGTGACGGCAGTAGCAAATACCCAGGGCGATGGCGCCGGCGGTGCGAATCACATGAGAGGCCCGCTCGAAATCGAGCACCGTCAACTGCAAGGGGTCATCCAGCAAGGCTTCTTTGGTGAAGATGCGGCCCAGCTGGATTTCACCCCGGGCGAACAGCGCCGCGGCGAAATCGTGTTCCACGTTGATGTAGTGGTAGAGCAATTCCGCCAAGGCCTTTTGGTCCAGATCGGATCGCAGCCGCATCATGGAAAACTCGAAAAAGCCGGCCATGGGTGGCGGCAAGCAGTAGCGAAACCCGTCGGGGTAGGCAAAATCCACCACCAAGCCCCGCCGACACAGGTCATCCAAGCGACGGCGCGCGGCCGACGGCGCAATGGACCATCGTTTGGCCGCCTGTTCCGCGGAAAAGACACGGATGGGCAGCCGAGACACCCAGCCGGCTTCCTTTTCACTGAACAGCATTTTCAAAATCGGAAAGAGGGTGTCGCTGGGCGGAGCCCCCTGGGGAAAGCGGTTCAACCGTCGCACCAAGTCATGATAACCGGCGTTGGAAACAAGGTGGGCCATGAAGATTCACTCCGCTTGGCCTGATTGGCGAACCGGTCGCGCAATGCCGTGACGCGACCTGCCATGGGCATCGAAAGGCTGCTCGACTGTATCTTTTTCCCTTGTCACGGCTCTTATGGTTTATATTACTGCTGCAGGCGGTCATTTGACAACCGTTGGTTAGGCCCCTATGGTGCCGCCATAAGCAGCGAACGGAAACAAGGGAAGAGGATGGTACACCACATGACCTTCGAGCGGGTGTCGGCCCACGGCGGCCACAGCGGGCAATTCTGTTGCCACGCCCAAGATCGCCTGGAGGAGGTGGTGCAGGCCTATGTGGATCAAGGGTACGCCTGGATCGGCTTGACCGAGCACATGCCGCCGGTGGATGACCGTTTCCTCTACCCGGAAGAGCGCGCCGCCGGCCTGGACAGCGCCGCCATGGCCCGACGCTTCGACCGCTACATGGCCGAAGCGCGGCGCTTGCAGTCGGCCTATGCCGATCGCATGGAAATATTGGTGGCGTTCGAAACCGAGGCCACCTCCGGGGCCCTGAACCTGGCCCTGCGATTGATCGACCGCTATGGACCGGACTACGTGGTCGGCAGTGTGCACCATGTGGCGGACATCTCCTTCGATTACAGTGTCGATGCCTATCGCCAAGCCGTTGCGCGGTGCGGCGGCATCGAAAGTCTCTACTGTCACTATTTCGATCGCCAGTACGACTTATTGCGCCGGCTGCGGCCGGCGGTGGTGGGCCACTTCGACCTGATCCGCTTGTTCGATCCCTCCTATGAGCGCCATTTGGCATTGCCCGACGTTCAGGCGCGCATCACGCGCAACTTGACCTTGATCAAGGATGGAGGGATGCTGCTGGACTACAATGTGGCGGCGCTCCGGAAAGGGGCGGTCGAGCCCTATCCGAGCCGCGCCATTCTGGACCAGGCCCGCGCCATGGGGATTGCCTTGGTGCCGGGCGACGACGCCCACGGCGTGGCCATGGTGGGCCTATATCTGGACGAGGGGATGCGGCGCCTGCGCGAAGCGGGCTGGGACGGACGGTGGCCTAAACCGGACCGCAATCAGGATAGGGCGCATCGACCCAACGGCCCCACGGATGTCGCGGATGCCGTCGTACGGTAGACGGGCCGGCAACCCATAAACAACAATCGAACCTTCAAGCCAAGGAGCCATCATGAGCAACGTCCAAGTCACCTTTCTGCCCAACAATGTTTCCATCGAAGTGGCCCGCGGCGAAACTGTGTTGCGGGCCGCCATGGCGGCCGGCGTGCATATCAACGCTTCGTGCGGTGGAGACGGGACCTGCGGCAAGTGCCGCGTGATGGTCGAGGCGGGCAGCGTCGAGGGGGAGACTTCCGACCGCATCAGTGCCGAAGACCGGGAAAAAGGGTACCGCCTGGCGTGCAAGACCACGGTGCAGGGAGACGTGACCATACGTATTCCGGTGGAATCGGCGGTGGACATTTCGGCCCTGCAACGCCAGGCGCCCCGTCGCACCGCAACCGTTAAGCAGATCGGCCTGGAAGAGATCAAGGAGCAGGGCCTTTTTCTACCGGCGGTGGAAAAGCGCTACCTTGAGCTTACGCCTCCGGACACACAAGACCACCTGCCCGATGTGACACGGCTGGTCAACCACTTGCGGCTCCAACACGACGAACACGGCCTAGAAGTGTCGTTGCCCGTTATCCGCCAAATCCCATCTGTGTTTCGGGAGCAGGATTTCAAGGTGACGGTGACCCTCGCCCGACCCGTGCGTAGCTCGGGCAAAACGCAGATCATCCGGGTGGAGCCGGGGGACACCACGGATCGCAACTATGCGGTGGCCATGGACATCGGCACCACCACAATCTATGGTCAGCTGGTGGATCTGGTGTCGGGCAAGGTGGTGGCGGAAAACGGCGACTTCAACGGTCAGGTCAGCTACGGCGAAGATGTGATCACGCGCATCATGTTCGCCGAAAAGCCGGGCGGCCTGGAAACCCTGCAACGGGTGGTCATCGAAACGGTCAACAAGGTGCTGACCCGCATCCTCAAGCAGTCCAAGATCGCCCGGGAGGAGATCTCCCTGATCACCCTGGCGGGCAACACCACCATGACCCAACTGCTGCTCAAGGTGGAACCACGCCACATTCGCCGCGCCCCCTATGTGCCCACGGCCAGCATCTATCCGACCATCCGGGCCACCGACCTGGGGATCGCCCTGGACGATCATGTCACCGCCCTGGTTTACCCCCAGGTGTCCAGTTACGTGGGCGGCGACATTGTGGCCGGGGTGATGGGCAGCGGCATGTACCGCAGCGAAGCGCTGACCCTGTTCATGGATATCGGCACCAACGCCGAAGTGGTGATCGGCAACAAGGATTGGATGGCCTGTGCGGCCTGCAGCGCGGGGCCCGCCTTTGAAGGCGGCGGCATCCAGTTCGGCATGCGCGCCGCCAAGGGGGCCATCGAGGATTTCTCCATCGATCCGGAAACCCTGGAGCCCATGCTCATGACCATCGGCAACGTCCGGCCCAAGGGAATCTGCGGTTCGGGACTGATCATCATCGTCGCCACCCTGTTCGAAATGGGGGTGATCGACAACCAGGGCAAATTCGATCGCGACCTGAACACCCCCCGCATCCGGGCAACCGACAATATTTACGAGTATGTTCTGGCGTTCGCCGACCAGACCCAGATCGATCGGGACATCACCATCAACGAGATCGATATCGAAAACCTGATTCGGGCCAAGGGGGCCATCTACAGCGGCTGCACCACGCTGCTCAAAGAGGTGGGCATGCAGCTCGACGATGTGGAACAGATCCTTCTCGCCGGCGGTTTCGGCAGCTACGTGGACCTGGAGCGGGCCATGATCATCGGCCTGTTGCCGGAAGTGGCGCCGGAAAAGGTGGTTTACGTGGGCAACAGCTCCCTGCTGGGCGCCCGCATGAGCGCCCTGACCAACAGCGTGCGCCAACAAGTGGTGGGGGTCACCAACATGATGACCAACTTCGAGCTGTCCGAAACGCCCTCCTACATGGACAACTACGTGGCCTCCCTGTTTCTGCCCCACACCGACATGGACCGCTTCCCTCGCTTGAAAACCCGCCTGGAGGAGCGCCGGGCGTTGGCGGCCAAGATCCGGGCGCACGGCAACGCTTGATGCTTGTGCGACACCGGTGACATGCGGCTCTGATCGGGGCAATGCGGGCGGACCCGCCTTCGTTGCCCCGCCAAACGGGGGTCGGTGCGTTTCCTGCGACCTGCACCGGCGCCTAACCACAGGGCCGGCGCCGGAGACGCCTTATGATCGGAGAAATCAGCTGCGAAACCGGATCAGCTTGATCGCCTCGTCCACCCATTCGGTAATCATGCGGGCTTGAGCCCGATATTGGGGATCCTTTTTCAGCCGCATGAAGGTTTCTTCGTGCACCTTGATGCCTTCGAGCAGAGTCACGTCCGGCATGGCGCCCACGCACCCCATCCCCCGCAAGGCCACCCGCAGGTTTTGCAGCAAAGCCCCCATGCAGTTCCCGCTATGGTTCTGGTGATAGATGGATGCGGTCGGATCCCCGTACTCGATGGCCGCCGAGCACAAAATCGCCTTGCCGGCATCACAGTGCACCATTGAAAAGAAGATGAACAGCTCCCGTTCGAGATTGAGCAAAAAAGCGGGGGGCAGTTTCCTGTCGCCGGTCTGCCCTAGATGCAGAGCTTCCACCAGCTGCCGGTGTACGGCACGCATTTTAGCGGCGAAGGCCTCCTGATCCTTGGCCACCCGCCAAGCCGCATATTGCACCACCTGCTTGTCGATGCCGTGCCGGCTGAGCACGACGTCCTCGGGGGTCATATCGTAATCCGTGATCGATTTGTCCCGGTGCAGAATCAGGTTGGCCAGCATGATCGCCTTGTTGTCGGAAAACTGGATGGCGTCCGGGTCGCTGCACAAATCCTCGATCAGGATCTTGAGCGCCTTTTTGGGTTGATCCATGCGGGTAGTCAGCATTTGCAGGGCGTTGAGAAAGGAGGTGCGGTCCGCCGGCAGCACCACATCCTTCATGTGATGCCACAAAAAGTGAAAAATCTTCTGCTCATAGCGCCGGAACAACGGTACGGCCTCGGCAAAGGCCCGTTTCAGGAAGCGACCTTGGCCATCGAAACACCCTTTTAGGGTGCGCACCAGGGTTTCGGCCGCGGCGCGGTCGATCTGGAAATCCTTGGCCAGAATCGTGTAGTCGTGCAGGCTGAACTGGATGGGTTGGTGGACCATGCCCACCATCTTCTTGCGGGCCGTGGAACGCCCTTTATAGAATGAGACCATACGAAAGATATCTTTGTGGACCGCGGCAGGATCGGCGGACGGCGTTTCCGAAGGCGCCCGGTTTTGCGCTTCGACCACGTGGATGTCGTCGATGACACTGTCCTTGACCTGGTCCAGTCGCAACTGCAGGTTGCCCAGTACGGCCTTGCCCAAATCCCGAGCCGCGGGCCGCCGGTCGGCCGCCTGCAACATGTTTGAAGAGAGGTGGAGCCGCTGCCCCAACAAGCGGGTATCGATGCGGCCGTAATCGTCGCCGTAGACACTCTGGATCATTCGGGCCACCTGCTGCGGTGCTGCCGCCGCAAGGTTCACGGCCAGCCGGGCAATGTCCAGTTTCTCGGCGGACACGTCCTGATCGTCGGTCTCGGTGAGCAGCCACTTGACATTGTTCAGCTCCAACGGCGGCCGGCGCACCTTGGCTCGCACTTTGGGCAGTTCCAGGGCCGCGCTGTAGACCCCGGCGTAGCGTTTCAAGGCCGATTGGGCCGCCTGTTGCCGCAGCCATCGATCCACCTTGTCCACCAGGTTGGCCATGGCAGCCGCGCCCAAGCGGTTCAACCCCGCCAACACGGTCAAATTGGGGTCCGGGAAAAGGTTTTCGTCGTTGACCAGGGGCACGGCACGCTGCCCATTGTCGGTGCGGACCAGGATGGGATTGCCGTCCTGGCGGGCCCGGCGGAAACCGGCCAGGATCTTCAAACAGACCCGCAACGGTTCGGCGGGTACTGCACCGTCAGCGGGCAAGCGCACGAAGATGTTGTTGACGCCGTAATCGGCCAGCACCATGCAGGCGTCCTGCAATTGGTCGCTCAGTTTGGCCCAACCATCCCCGTTGCGCCGCGCCATGGCAGGTAGAAGGCGGCTGTCCACCAGCGTATGTCCTGCCACCAGTTCGTAATCCAGCTTGGCCGGTAGTTCAGGGTCGGGGGGCGTACCGCGAAAACGAATCAACAGACATCCCAAATGGCCGCCCGTTTGACCCAAGCGGGACAATACGGCAGCCAGTTGTTCCACCAGGCGCAGGTCTCGTCGCGTTTCGAGCGCCAAGGCGTCATCGGCCAAATAACGGCTGATCAACCAGATGGCCTGCACCATCAGCTTGCGGACCGCATCATGTCGTTTCTGCTCTTCCAGGAGCCTTTGGGTCATGTGGGCCGTGCCCACCACCGGTGTCTGGGCCCGGTAGGCCTCCAAACCGCCGAACTGGGCGAACAACCGCTGAGCTTCGGGATCCAGAGCTATGTCTTTGTTTTCCACCATATCGCTGTTCGGCTTCGGTCGCCTTGGGTCTCATCATTCATTACCGGCGCGATGGCGGCCGCAATCGTGCCGCTGTCTGTTCGGTGCCCGGTGGGACGATGGCCGGCCCCTGCCGCCGGCGAGCGCTTCGCGGCCGGGGCGTTCCCTTTCAAGGGGTCGCTAATGAATCTTATCGGCCCTTGGTGAAAAAGGTTGAGCGCCTTTTCAATGAAAGGCGGCGGCCTCGGCACGGCCCTTTTCTTCATCCACCAGGCGCAGCAAAACCGCTCCGATGCCGAAGAGCAACAAGACGGCAACGATGCTCCAGCGGGTGGCCGTGAAACCGACATTGTGCATCTGTTCGACCGTGGGGGTCGCCGGCATCAACAGGTGACGCACCAGCAGACCGGTCGCACCCATCAGCGCGGGCCCCATGATGGCGGCGAACTTGCCGATCATGTTGTAGAAGCCGTAAAACTCCGCATTCTGGCCCAAAGGGATGAACCGGGCGAAATAAGAACGGCTCAAGGCTTGAATGCCGCCCTGCACCAGACCGATGACCGCCGCCAGGACGTAGAACTCCGTCACCCGGTTCATGGTGGCGCCATAGATGGTCACGCCCATGTAGATGGCCAGGGCCAGGAATATGGAGCGCCGCACCCCCCAATGTTTGCCCAATTGGCCGAACACCAGGGCCGCCGGAAAACCGATGAATTGGGTGATGATCAGGGCCACGATCAGGTCTTTGAAATCAAACCCCAAGGACATGCCGAAATCCACCGCCATCCGGATGATGGTACCCACTCCGTCGATATAGCAGAAGTAGGCCACCAGAAAGAGAAAAGCGGTTTTCAAGCGCCGGACTTTGCGGAAGGTTTCCATCAGCTGTCGCCATCCGGCCACGACTTGAATGCCCATGGAACGTCGCCGGATGCGCGGTTCCGGGGGCAGCCAGGCAAAGGTGACGAGGGAGAACAGACCCCACCAGATGGCCACACTGGCAAAGGAGAAGCGCACCGCCTGGCCTGCATCCGCCAAGCCGAACACAGCGGGTTGCAAGGTCATGGCGACATTGAGAACCAGCAAAGCACCGCCGCCCAGGTAGCCGAGGGCGTATCCCAAACTCGAGACCTGGTCGATGCGGTCCAGGGGTGCTACCTGGGGCAGCAGGGCATCGTAAAAAATGAGCCCGCCGGCAAAACCGATGGTGGCCAAGGCATAGGCCAGCAGGGCGGTCAGCCACTGGCCCTGGGGAATCAGGGCCAAGGAAGCCGTCATGGCGACGCCCAGGACCGTAAAAACCATCAGAAAGGTTTTGCGGCGGCCGCTTTGATCGGAGACAGCGCCCAGATAGGGCGCCAGCAGCGCCACTAGCAGGCCGGCGGCGGCAACCCCCATTCCCAAGCGGGCGGTGCTCAGATTGGCATCCACGCCGCGACTCCACTCCTGCTTGAAGAAGACCGGAAAAAAGGCAGCCATCACGGTGGTGGCAAATGCCGAATTGGCCCAATCGTACATGGCCCAACCCCAAACGGCCCGGCGGTCTTGCCTGGTTTGGCGATATTCGGATGTTACATCTGCCATTGGAAGCCTCCTCGAAGTGTTGCAGATGGTCTTCTTTTAACCCGATCCGATTGCCAAAATCCACTAAAGATTGCCGCCCGGCCGACGATATTAGGGTAAAGGGCGGCGCCGGCCGAGGCACCGGCGCAGGGAGAGGGAGGCTTTATTTGTTTATGGAGCACCAAGAGATCATTTTTTTCGACACACTGGGGTTCGGCTGGGTGGTGGAGAAAGCCATCGTCGAGCGGATCGAAGCGCTCAACGAAGACGAAACCGCCATCGCCGAAAAGAGCCTTGCCGATTTATTGCACCGTCCTTGATACCACGCCCGTTTCCGACCAACGACGCCACTTCTGACTTGCAAAATTCAGCGTATCGGTTAGTAATACCGTCATGAACGGCAAGCTCCCGATCATTATCGGCTGCCTGTTGCTTGGGTTGCTGTACCTACCCGCATCGGGGCAAGCCACCGAGGATGCGACCGATCCGCCCGGACCGGCTTTCCGCTTGGTGCGGGCCGTGATGTGCGAAACCATTGAAGGCTACGAACCGCGCCATATTGCGGTGGCCTTTTCCGTCGCCGTCGGCCGCATCTCCTGCTACACTTCCTTTGACGGTGTGACGGAAACAACCTATATCGAACACAAGTGGTATCGTCGGGACGAGCTGGTGACGGTCAAACGGCTGACCCTGCGGCCGCCCAATTGGGCCACCTTCAGCAGCATCCAGCTACGCGAAGCCGACAAGGGACCGTGGCGGGTGGAAATCCTGGACGCACGTAACAGAATCGTTCGTACCTTGCGTTTCAGCGTGATCGATTGATACCCCGGCGGGCCGCCACATCTTCGCGGTGCCCTCGGTCACAAACCCCGGTACGACCCGCACGTGCGCACCACGCCCGGCAAGCGCCGCTTGTCAACAACGACGAGAAACAATGAACACGCTGCTTTCCCTTCTTGGCACGCTGCGCTGGCAGGATGTGGTGGATGTGCTGTTGAACAGCTACATCCTGTTTCGCTTCTATGTCCTGTTCCGGGGCACGGTGGTGTTGCGGGTATTGGCCGGCATCGCCCTGCTGTGGGTCTTCCAGCGGTTGGCCGTGGGCATGGGGCTGATCGTCACCAGTTGGGCGATGCAGGGCATCATCGCCGGTGCGGCCTTGATCATCATCATCGTGTTTCGCAATGAACTGCGCAATGTATTGCAAGCCAAGAATCTGCGCGCGCTCCTGTGGGGCTTTCCCCAGCAGCACGTCGCCACCCCCGTGGAGGCCATCATCGAAGGGGTGTACGACCTGGCGCGCAAGCGTATCGGCGCCCTCATCGTTTTACCGGGCAGGGAAAATGTCCACGAACTGATTCAGGGCGGGGTGCAATGGGACGGCAAAGTATCCAAGGAGATGCTGCTGTCCATCTTCTGGAACGGCAATCCGGTGCACGATGGCGCCGCCGTTCTGGAGGGTAACCGGGTGACGCGGGTGGGGGGCATTCTGCCCCTGAGCCTGCGCGATGACCTGCCCCGGCAATACGGCACCCGCCACCGCGCCGCCGCCGGCCTGGCGGAACAGTCCGATGCATTGGTCATCGTAGTGTCCGAGGAACGGGGCCGGGTGGTGGCCGCTAAAAACAGTCGATTCATTCCCATCGACGACAACCTCTCCCTCAAGCGGCAGTTGACCGAACACCTGGGGGCGGCCCGCGATTCTTCCAAGGGCCGCTTGCACGAAAGCCGCAAGTTGACCGTGGCGGCGGCGGTGTGCTTGCTCTGCATGGCCGGCATCTGGTTCAGTTTCGCCCGGGGCATGGAGACCCTCGTCAGTGTGGAGGTGCCCCTGGAATATTTGAACCGCGACCCACGCATGCAAATCATGTCCACATCGGTCAACTCCGTGCGGCTGCACTTGAGCGGCAGCAATGCCTTGATCAGCTCCCTGCGCCCCTACCAGGTCAAGGCCAAATTGGACCTGGGCAAAGCCGTCAGCGGAGTGAACACCTTCACCCTTTCCGAGGAGAACATCGTCCTTCCGCCGGGCCTGTGGCTCAGCCGCATCGAACCGCCGGAAGTGCGGGTGGCCCTGGACATGCCGATCAACAAGGATCTGCCGGTTCAGGTGGACTGGGTGGGGACCCTGCCCTCCGGCCTGCTGCTGGAAAGCGTGACGGTCACCCCCGCCAAAATCACGGTAGCGGGCGCCCAGCGCACCCTGGCACAGATCAGCACCATCTATACCGAAAAGGTACGCCTGGATGACTTGGCCGCATCGGGTCAGCTGACCGCCGTCCTGACCTTGAACGGGGCATCCGTGCGCCTGGTGGAGGCGGGCCGGGACCGGGTGGAAGTGCGCTATACGATCCGCCGCCGTACGCCTTAGATCAGCTCTTTCAATCCCCCTCGGTGCGCAAGAACGCCTCGATCATGCGGTAGGCCTCGTCGTCGGTGAACTGCCGGGGCGGGTGCTTGCAAAAGTAGGCGGCGGGCGCTTCCAGGGCACCGCCCACACCGCGCAACAGGGCCAGTTTGACGCAGCGGATGGCGTCGATGGCCACTCCGGCGGAATTGGGTGAATCCTCCACCGAAAGTCGCAATTCCAGGTTCATGGGCACATCGCCGAACACACGACCCTCCATGCGAATGAAACACACCTTGTTGTCCTTTTGCCAGGGCACGTAGTCGCTGGGGCCCACATGAATGTCTTCGTTGTCCAGGCGCCGAGCGGCCACCGCCTGGACCGCTTCGGTTTTGGATCGCTTTTTGGAGTCCAGGCGTGTGCGGTTGAGCATGTTGAGAAAATCGGTGTTGCCGCCGATATTCAGTTGGTAGGTGCGGTCCAAGCGAACGCCCCGCTTGCGGAACAGATCGGTCAACACGCGGTGGGTGATGGTGGCGCCCAGTTGCGATTTGATGTCGTCGCCCACCACGGGCAGCCCCTTTTCGGCAAAACGGGCCGCCCAACGGGAATCGCTGGCAATGAACACGGGAATATTGTTGATGAAGGCCACGCCGGCGGCCAGTGCGCATTCGGCATAGAAACGGGTGGCCTGCTCGGCGCCCACCGGCAGATAGTTGAGCAGAATTTCCGCGCCGCTCTCCTTGAGAATGGCGACCACCTTGTTTTTGTCCGGTTGCGGCCGGTCGGCGGGCAAAAAGGTGCGATGGGGAGGCATTTGCGCCATATGATCGGCGATGCCGTCCAAAACGGCGCCCATTTGCACCATGGTGCCGGTGGCAGGCACCTGGTCGCAAAAAACGGTGGTACAGTTGGGCGGCGCGAAGATGGCGTCGCTGACATCCCGGCCCACTTTGCGTTGATCGATATCAAAGGCCGCGACCACCTCGATGGCATGGGGGGGGTAGCCCGCGATTTCCCAGTGCATCAACCCGATGGCCGCATCGGGCTGTTTGTCCCGATAATAATGAATGCCTTGCACCAGCGCGCCGGCACAGTTGCCCACGCCCACGATGGCGATTTTGATGGTACCCATGGGTTCTTGTAACTCCTTCATTGCTCCATCTGTCTTTGAAAATGCCGCATGCGCTGCAACACGGCTGCCAGCATCAAGCCGTTATAGAGCGGAAAGCCGATCCAGACAAGAACGGTCATGGGTGCCGTTGATTTTGAAGCTAAAGTTTATCTGGAGGCGACCGATACCGAATTCAGGAGGTGAAGCATCATGGTGGATATCGTTATCGGCCAAATACCCCCGGTTCAGAACGATCCCAATCGGCGCAATCCGCAGCAGCAGGCGCCCCGCGATGGAAAGCGCCCTCCCGAGCGGCGCAAGAACAAACGGGATCGCCGTCGCGGCGTGCGGGACGGGGTCGTGGTGACCCTCTCGCACATCGAGGAGCGACGGCAGCAACCGGATCGCCGCAAAAAGGGGTGACCGTCGTCGCACCGGATCGGGACCGGGGCGTGGATCAGTGCCCATGATTTCCCATCCCGCCGGCACGCATCCGTTCGTGCATGCGCTCCGCCCTCAGGCAGAAAGCCTCCAGCTTGGCGTGAATCAACTGCGGAAAGGGCGATCCGTCGCTTTCAATGGCCAGAAACGGCAGATCGTGCACGTCGGCCAGCACGGTCCGCAACCGGGCGTTGTGCGGTTCACTGGCCAGCTTGTTGTCTTTTTGCATGGCCTCGTTGAGAATGGATTCGGCCAACCGGTTGGGCATGCAGCCGAAGGGACCGATGGCGATCACGCCGCAGGTTTGGGAAACCACCTCCTTCAAGGAGCTGCCCACGGTAAGGATGGCCTCTCCTGCCAGGTAGGGAGAGATGTAGGGACGGGCCGTATCGATGACCTCCCCCACACGAATCGGCGCCGTGTGCACCAACCCCGAGACGGCCAGGGCCTTGCGAATGCGGCGGTCGTCCCAACGCATGAACAGTTGCTTGACCCGTGCGTTGAGTTTTTCCCGCCAATTGTCATGGGTATAATCCCCATACCCCTTGTTGATGATAAAATCGGAGTAGAGAATCCATTCCGCCACGGGCGCGCAGACCGTGGCGATCCCCTTGGCGGCCAACTGCTCGGTCAGGTATTGCCGCGACAGACCATCGCGGCGCACGTAAATCTCCCCCATCAAAGAGACCACCGGCACCTCGGGCACCGGTCGCTTGAGCGGGACGGCGGCCAGTTTGCGCGCCGCCCGGGTCAAGGCCCCTAGCAGCGTATCGAACGCCCCCAGCTCCATGGCCGACAGAACCGACTGATACTGTTGTTCGAACAAATCCAGGGCCGCCGCGGTGTCCCGGGCATTGGCCAGCAGCATGGCCCGCATGTCCTCGAACAGATCGGACACCACCACAGCCCACCACCCCCTGCGGTGCAAACTGGTGGGCAGGCCGGCATAACCATCGTCCGAAGACAGGGAGAACATGGCCACATCCGGAATTTGCAGTTTGCGCACCAGGTCCTCCATGAAAATATAGTACTGACCGAAGCGGCAGGGCCCTGAACCGGTGGGCATGAAATAGAGCACCACTTCGTCCGACCGGCGTTTGTGCTGCGCATAGTTGAGCAGGGTGCCGGTAGTGAGGATCAACGGCAAGCACTCCTTGCACGATGTGTTGCCCCGGCCGAGCTTGAGGATCGCTTCATTGCTCGGCTCATGGGCGCGGGTGTGGAAACCGTAGCTGGCGAAAGTGGCGGAAACGGCTCGCACCGCCAGGTCCCCCATGGCCGGAAAAAGCAGGGTGACCCGCGGATCGGTGTAGGGCAATTCGCGTCCGCTGGAGTCGATCACGTGCAGCACGCCGTTGCGCACGGTCGTGCCGGCCGGCCGAAACCCGTTGAAGACGGGTTGAAAGGCTTTTTCGGCCCCCAGTTGGCGATAGGCCTGCACAATGTCGAGAAAGGCCTCGATGCGGGTTTCCAGGCCTGCATCGGCCGTATGGCTGTCCAACTCCAGGGTCAGGGAGGGCTTGCGCCCCATGATGTCGCGAAAATAGGTGATTACGAAAGAGTCCGGCCCACAGGAAAAGTTGGTGATGTAGGTCCCGAACAGCTGGGGGTGTTCCTTGACCTTGCGGGCGGCCGCGAGAATGCGCTGCCCCGCGCCCCAGTACATGTGCCGCTTGGCATATTGGTCGGACAGATCGAGAAAATCCAGGGGTATCACCAGCACCCCCCGTGAGGCGAATTTGTGGGGAATCCCCTTGTGGGCCTCGTCCACATAGGCGCTGTAGGCCCGCCCGAACAACACCACCGCCATCTGTTGCGGATCCCGGGCCAGGGTGGCCAGGGTATCGCGGCCGACTGCCAGCATTTCGTCCATGCAGGCTTGCATGGCGGCCAGCGCCTGGTCGAAGGCCGCTTCGGCCGCCTTGCGGCGAATGCCCAGGGCGGCGGCCATCTCCACCAGGGGGCTGCGCGCCCCTTCCAGTCCACCGGCCAGGTCTATCAGCGGTGCAAACAGACGGCTGCCGCGCTGCTCAAGCTGTTGCAAACGGGGCCGGAAAGTGGATTGTAAATAGAAGCTTTCTCCCTGGACCAACGGGCAGACCTGGGCATTGAGGTCGCCGTTGAGGGCCGGCATCGATTTGAAGTGGGGCAGAAACAACACTTCGGGCGGATCTTCCCCGGCCAACAGATCGTGGAAAAAGCCGTGGGCCAATTCCACCGGATAGCAAAAGGGGGCGTTGCGCTGGTCGATGCCCTCCTGCGTCGCCTGCCGGGGCAACACCGGCGCATAGCCGATGCGGCTGAAAAAATGGGCATACAGCGGGTAATAGGTGTTGACCAGGAAGCTGCGGTTGATCCCCACCCGGCCGCGGTAGTCGGTCGCCGACGGATCCAGGGGCGCCGGTGCGTATTTGCCGAAAAGCAACTGCTGGCGCAACCGGACCAGGTCCAGTTGACGCACGTCGTAGCGTTTGTTGCGCCGCAGGTTGTCGTAGCGGTTGCAGGCACCGCCGAAGGGATAGACCTGGCCCTCCACGGTGATGCGGGCGATTTCGCAACGCCGGTCGCACCCTTCGGCGCCGCCTTTGCAGATGAAGGAACGCCCGTAGTGGGCCTCCCTTCGGCTCAAGGTCTGTAAATCGAAACGGCCCGGCTGCATCAAACCGGCGTTGATCCGTTTGTGCACCTCCAGGGCGGCACCAAAGGCACCCATCAGCCCCGGTTCGGGCGGCACCACGATGGGTTTGCCGGTCAGGCCCGCCATGGCCAGCGGCACTGCCCGGTTGTAACACACCCCGCCCTGCATGAAGATCTTCTTGCCCATGGGCCGATTGCCCTTGACGCGGTTGTTGTAGTTCATGCAGATGGAGTAAACCAGACCGGCCAGAATATCTTCATGGGCCACGCCGTCGTGGATGGCGTTTTTGATATCCGAGGCGATGAAGGCGGCGCACTGATCGTTGAAGTTGGGCGGTCGTTGCGCCTTCAAGGCCACGTCGGCGATCCGCTCCATGGCCACCCCCAGGGTTTCCAGGGCCGACTCTTCCAGAAAGGAGCCGGTGCCCGCCGAGCACGCCTCGTTCATGGCATAGTCGGAGGGCACGCCGTTGGTGATATAGGTGTACTTGGCATCCTGACCGCCGATCTCGAAAATCGTGTCCACATCCCGGTCGAAGTAGACCGATGCCGTGGCATGGGCGATGATCTCGTTGATCACCCCGTCGGTCAGGGCGTGCAGACCGGCGATCTGGCGGCCCGAGCCGCACACGCCCAATCCGACGATTTGGATGCGGTCCGGATCGACCGTCTGCGCGACCTGTTCCAGCAGGGCCTCGTAGCAGCGCCGGGAGGCCCCCACCGGGTCGCCGTTGGTCCGCAGATAGACATCGGCCAACAGGGCATAATCCTTCCGGCGCAGCAACACCGCCTTGGTGGTGGTGGACCCCACATCCAATCCCAGCAGACAGACATCCGCTTCCCGGGCCGTGTCGCGGGCCAAGGTTTTGAAGGTCACCTGGTCCTGCAGCGGTGCCAGGGGCGGTAAAACATCAAACCGGTTGGTCTGATCGGTGAACAGACGGTCGACGCCGGGAAACGGCCGCGTTTCATTGTCCAAAGCCCACAAAGCGGCCCCCAAGGCTTCGAAATAGGGCGCCGCTTCAGGAATGATCAGCCCCGGGACCGCCTCGCGCAGATAGCGCACCATCATCTGGTTGCGGGCCGTGCCACCCACCAGCATCAGGTTGCGACGCTCCACTTTTTTGAGCAACTCCAACACCTTGTTGGCCATCATCTTGCCCAGGCCGGCGGTCACACGGGCCTTGGGTACCCCTTTGTTGGTGGCATGGGTACAGTCGGACTTGCAGAAAACGGAACAGCGCCCCGACACATGGTAGGGCTCGGTCTCTTCAGCCCACTGCCCGGCCTCCTCCAAGGTGACATCCATGCGGCGCAGCTGCTGCAGGAAAAACTCCCCCGTGCCGGCGGCGCATTTGTTGCCGGTAATCACGTTGGCGATTTGGCCGACGGGGTTGAGCACATAGACCATGAAGGTTTCGCCGCCGGCGGAGATCACCGCCGGGCAATGGACACCGGCCGGCTTGAGCCGCTTGTAGGCTTGTTCCACGGCTTCGGGCTCACCAATGGAGGAAAGATTGAGGAACTGGCAGAACTTGCGGCCGGTGGCGGCCACCTTGTCGATATGTTGCCAATCCACGGTCTCAAGCGCCTTGAGCAAGGTTTGCTTGGGATCGCCGTCGTGGGGAAAGACGGCGTGATGCACGATTTCAAACGGCGCGCCATCGGCCGCGGGGGCCTTGACCTGTTTTTGCGTCCGTATCGTCACGAGGGACACCGTCGAGGCGCCCAGGCAGAGACCAAGGGTGTTGAGCGAAGGATTCATGGTGGACCTCCGGCGCACAACGGCACGGGAACCGAAAGGGCGGCCGGGTGCGCGGGTGTAACCTGAACGAGCCGGGCATCAAGAAGCAGCAGCCGGTTGGTTAGGTGAAATGGATAACGACCCCTCATGGAGAAGTGGTGTGGATTCCGGGTTAATGAACGCTTTCGTCCTTGCGCCGGGTCCCGGCGGCATCCCCGAGCCACCTGATCGGATGGAAAGGGTCCACTTCGGTCCGGCGCCGATGGGGCAAACACCCCATAACTTTGCACCATCCATCGCTTTGGTCAAGGGCTTTGGCGGAAGTTGCAGGCTAAGATTTTACTTGAATGTCGCCGATGCGCCGGGATCCATCCCACTGCGGATTTCGGCCATTTCGGCGGCAAAACGAGCGGCGGCCCGGAACAGGACAAACCCCAGGGCGCCGGTGGCCAGATAGGCAAACCCCAACAGCAGTCCCAGGGTGAACAGGCCCGTGCCCCGTCCCGATGGGTTCTCGGCCATGGCAAACCCGGTGCCGATGGTGAACCAGCAGATCAAGGCGCCCAGCGTACCCGCCCCCAGGATGCCCCAGGCGACCACGGGCCGCAAAGCTGATGCCGTCGGTTGCGGTGGGAGCGACGCGAGCGAGGCGGACGGCAGGGCCTCGGTTTCTGTTTCTCTGTAACTATCTGCCGACACATCGTTGTCCTTCGGCGCGGCCGGAATTTCCGGCGGCGTCGCTGCCGGTTCGGAGACAGAGACCTGCGAAGGGACCATCGCCATCGGCTCCATCACCATGGAAGAAGGTGCCGCCTTGTCGAAAGAAGGCGCTTGCGGATCGGCCACGGGGGTATCGCCACCGTCGGCCTGCCCCTGGTCGGACCGTATCGCGGGATATTCAACGTCGTGGGCCGGGACCGTCTCTTGTGTTGTCGCCGGCGCCGGATCATGCGCCGGCTCGGCAGCCGCAATTTCCGGAAGGGCGGCGGCATTCGAAAGCTCCGAGCGCTGTTCCCGGCGTTGACGCATCATTTCGGCCGTGATGCGGCGGGCCCGCTCCAGGGTTTCAAGCCGTTGTTCTTCCTGCAGATGAATGTCCGCGCGTTTGCGCAAACGCATTTCCACCCGTTCCCTGGCCTGGCGCAGGGAAGCTTCGTGGACGGGGCTTGTTTGGGGAACGGCACCCTCGGCCCGGCCGGCGGGCACCGGCTCGGCAGGTGCGACCGATGCGCATTTTGCGTAAACCACACCGCAGGCGGGACATTCGGTGGCGGCGACAAACAAATCATCCCTGTCTTGACGTTGATATCCGCATTTGGGACACTTCATGAGCGTACCTCTCCACGCATGGGTGTTTTTACAAAATTAATGCAAATATCAGGCCGCCGACAGGGCCTTGAATTCAGAGCAGGAATCCCGCATATTGAATCGGTACCGGCCCCGGCCGGCACGTCATCCGGGAGATGCGGGCGGGCGAAACCGGACAGGCCCAAAAAGGGCGGGGGTGACAAATATCGGCCCCCGGGCTTTAAAATTTTTAAGAGAAAGGTCCCCATGAACACGCGTCTCAAAGACACGCGCTCCTATCGGGGCATGCTGCAATCGGACGATGGCCGGATCGTGGCGGTGCTGTCCCACGACGACCATCAGATCACCTTCCAGAGCGACTTCGGCCTGTCCCAGCACATGATCGAACGGCTCCGCAGCCATCCCGGACACATCTTGTTCAGCGAGCGCTCGCGCATCGCCCGACTGGGTGTGCAGATTACCTGCGAGCCGCCCACCGTCGACCACTTGAACGGTGATCGACTGGTGTTGACCCAGACGGCGACGGCGGTGATCCCCGGCTATCCCGGTCTGAAACGCTTGAGCCCCTTTTTCGGGCCGGGCCTGCCCGTGGGGCGCCTGGTGTTTTGTGACCCCGAGGCCCTGCTCACCTCCGAAGAGGTGCTGGCCGCCATCGAGCGGGCCGACCTGAAACTGCCGGCCTCCACCGCCATTTCCAGCGACGGCAGTATTGTGATCGCCCCGCACCGGGTGATTTGCAGCCTGCGCGAGGATATCGACAACGCCACCTTCGGTCGGATTCTGCTGCGCGAGGACGGCCGGGAGATGCTCAACCGGTATCAGGTGCCGCGCAACGTCGCCCACCTGATTCTGCCGCCGGGCCAAGGCGTGATCACCACTTGTTCCATGTATCTGAACGAGCACTATGTGGTGTTGCAAAGCGGTTTTTCCCTGGGACGCAACCTGCCGGCCACCGTGTTGGACCCCATCAAGACCCGCGGCATTCGCATCTATCTGGAGATCATCAACGGCACCCGGCACACCATTGCCAACCCCTTGATCAGCGCCCGTATCTACGGCACCCCCAAGCAGAAGACCGGCGAGCGGCGCAAAGCGGTTGCGCGTCGGCCGCAAGAGCTCTCGGCCGACGATCTCAAAACGCTGCAGCGCCGGTTGGCGTCCGAGCGCAAATGCACATGCCACTTCATCGACCGCAGCCTGGCGATCGTGGCGCCGACAGAGGGGATTGCCGCGGCCCGCATTTTCACCAACGGGCCGCCGACCCGCTGCGATGTGTCCCAAGCCCAGTGCGCCGCCATGCGCAACGACTTCACCGCCCGCAGCCGTTGCCCCCATTTGTACGCCACCGCCCATCTGTCGGAAGCCATCGACGGCGGCGCGGCGGTGTTGGTGCTCAAATATTTCCCCAACCTGGCGGAACACCGGGAAATCGTCAACCTGGCGGCCGCGGACAAGATCAAAGCGATCTATTTCCTGGAGGCTTCCTGCGAGCACGGCCCCTTTCTCTCCCAGGAGGACCACTCCCGCCTGCAGGAATACAACGCCTTCGGCGTGGCGGTGTATTGGCTGTGCAGCCTCAACCAGCGCCTCATGGTGCACACCATTCGGGACGGCAAGGGCTATTTCGTGGCCCTGGAACGCCTGGCCGACTTTCACAAATCGATGTTGTTCGCCTTTTACGGATCAACCCTGCCGCTGTCGCAAAACGCCATGGATTTGTTGGGCCGGCTCATGGATGCCTTGGTGGCTTTTTGGGGCCGCAACATCGGCATCGTCACCGGCGGCGGCAGCGGGGTGATGGAGGCCGCCAACACCATGGCGCGCCGGCGGGGCATTCTGTCCGGGGCCAATTTCCTGGACATCACCGATCAGGCCATGAATCCCGATGTCGATTTTTGCCAGGTCTTTCAATCCACCTGCCGCCACAGCCGCCAGAAGTGGTTCGAAATCGCCTCCTTCCCCATCTTCAACGTCGGCGGGCTGGGTTCGCTGGAAGAGCTGGGCATCACCCTCTGCAACATGAAACTCTCTATCATGGAGCGGGTGCCCATCATTCTCTTCGATACGGAGGGCCGGCGTGCGTTTTGGGCCGGGATGCGCCAACAGATCGCCACCATGGTGCAATACGGTCGCGCGCCGGCCTGGATTGCGGACTATGTGGTGATCACCGATGATCCGCAGGATGTGATCGATGTGTATCGCAAGCAACTACAACTGTTTTAACAAAAGGTCTACAGCAAGGGGGTGACCATGGACGGGGAGCATCCGCCACAACTGAGCGAAGCGTTGGGGCGTCGATTGGTGGCCCTGGCCCGCCACACCCTGTGTCGGCGGTTGGGACGAACGGCGGCCGATGATCAAGCGGCGGCGCAATCGGAAACAGAGCTGTCCGATCCTGCCCTGGCGGTACCGGGAGGTGTTTTCGTCACCCTGAAAAAGGCGGGCTGCCTGAGGGGCTGCATCGGCACACTGGAAGGCCGCGACCCCTTGACGGTGGCCGTTCCCGTCTACGCCGAGCATGCCGCCTTCCGCGATCCGCGCTTCGACCCTTTGACCGCCGACGAATTGGCGCAGGTCGACATCGAGGTGAGCGTGCTGACACCGCCCCGACCGTTGCCCTACAAAGATGGTGACGATCTGGCGGCCAAGTTGCGCCCGGGAGTGGATGGCGTCATATTGCGCAAAGGTGCGGCCGGCGCCACCTTCTTGCCCCAGGTTTGGGAACAGCTGCCCCGACCGGCCGACTTTCTCTCCCAGCTCTGCCTCAAGGCGGGGCTGCCGGCCGATGCCTGGCGCAGCGAGCGGTTGGCGGTGGAAACCTATCAAGTGCAATCTTTCGCGGAAGATCACTGAAGGGGTGCGGCTAAAGCAGTTCTTTGGCTGCGCAACAACGCCGGACCGAGGCGCCTGCGTTGGGGGGCATTGTTTTCGGGCCCCATAAAAAATCCGACGCACAACCGGCATCGGCCGGCTGTGCGTCGGGTGTCGCGAAGGGGTGGAGGTTGGGGTGAACGGCCCGGTTGCTCCAAGAACGGAGCGCGTCTGCCGTTCACGGCGGGGTTGGGGATATTGCCGGGAGGGGGCCGCAGGCCCACCGCCCCGTCAATTCGGGTTTACTCCAGAAGCATAACGGCAATCCACACAAAATGTTGTTTGCCTTTCATCGTGACGCCCTGCCTTCAGCCTTGCGGTTGTCGCCGGCCTGCCTCTCTCCCCCTGTCATTCAAGATGGGGCCGGCTGTACTTTGAACATATTAGAAGGCAAAGCAAGGCACGTGCCAAGCTCCAGCATTCCGTTTTTATAATGAAAATCCAAAAGGCGGTCTTTGGAAAAACACCCTGCTGGTACACTTTTGACGCTTGCAAAGAACAAAATTTGCGCATGACGCCTTGCCTTCGGTGTAGTATGAATGGCTTTTGCCGCCGAGGCACACCATCTTGGCGACCGTTAACGGCCCGGAAAGGAAATCAGCCATGCACCCCTTCGATCAGGATATCGCCGGTCAAGCGATGGAGACCCCTTTTGAACGGCAGGCCCGGGTCTCCTCCAACTGGTCCATCAACGGTCTGCCCAATGGCGGCTACCTGTTGGCCTTGATGGCCAACGGCATGTTGCAATGCGGCACAAAATCAACCATGGCCATTGTCACCGCAAACTACGTCGCCCGATGTTTGCCCGACGCGCCGGCGCGCCTTCACCTGGAACGGTTTGCCGACTCCGCTCAATTCGAGCGCATCCAGGCCCGATTGGTGCAGGAAGGGCGTGAAAGAATCCGTGCCTGGGGAACCTTTGTCGACCCCCATACGGCCTGCCCCCTGGATCGTTATGAGGCCGATCCGCCTCAAGTGGCACCGCTGGATCAGTGCATCCCCATTCCCCGCATGCCCCGTTTCACCCTCTTCGACCAGGTGGCGGTGCGCCTCGACCCGGCCTGCACCGGCTGGATGTCCGGTCGACAAGCGGAGCGTTCTGAGCACAAAGGCTGGGTTCGCTTCCAGCAGGCGCGTCCTTTCGATGCCCTTGCCGTGTTGCTGGCCGCCGATGCCTTTCCACCACCCGTTTATGCCACCCAAGGTTTGGGTGCCTGGGTGCCCACCATCGAATTGACGGTCAATCTGCGCAAAGCGCCCGCCTCCCAATGGCTCAAATGCATCTTTCGCACCCGTTTCATCACCTGCGGGCTACTGGAGGAGGATGGCGAGGTGTGGGACGAAACCGGCGCGCTGGTCGCCATCTCCCGTCAGATCGCCCAGTACCGCATGCGATAGCTACCCTGCAACGAAAGCGAGTGAAAATGGAGCGCACCGAGTTCAGCTATTTTTATCCCCTCCGGGTACGTTACGCGGAAGTCGATCTGCAGGGGGTTGTGTTCAATGCTCATTATCTCACCTATTTTGACACCGCCATCACCGAGTTCCTGCGCCAAGCCGGTTACGACTACAAGGCCTTGTTCACCTCCCGGGGCCTCGACTTTCACCTGGTCAAGGCAACCGTTGAATATCTGCAACCCATCGGATTCGACAAACAGATCGAAGTGGGGGTAAAAGTGGCCAAGGTAGGCACCTCCAGCCTCACTTTCGCCCTGGGCATCTTCGATCAAGATCAAACCCCATGTCTCTCGCGCGGCGAGATCATCTGGGTCTGCAGCAAAATCGGCACCCACAAAAGCCATCCTTTGCCGGAAGATTTCGTCAACATGCTCATTTGACACTTTCTCCATAAAGCGCTATCTGTTTAAGTCTTTTTAAATCACTGTGGCGTTCGGATCAGGCCGTGCAAGGGTACGGACAATCGCCGGCACCGGCCATCGGCGGGGAATCGCCCCCGCCGCTGTGATCTTGAGCGACAGCCCCGCAAAGGAGAGGTGCATGGATCTCCAACATGCCGCCCGGATGGCGAAAACGGCCGCGACGCGGCTGTCCGCCCTGGACGGCGCGACCAAGAATGAAGCATTGACCCAAATCGTGAAAGCCCTCGAGGCCGACACGGCGGCCATCACGGCGGCCAACCGGCAAGACCTGGCGCAGGCGGAAAAGGATGGCCTGGCCGCGCCGCTGCTCAAACGGTTGCGTTTCGACGAAGCCAAGATCCAGGAAGCGTGCGCCGGGTTGCGCAGTCTGATCCAACTGCCCGATCCTGTGGGCGTCACCTTGAGCGCCTTGGAACTGGACCGGGATCTGGAGCTGTACAAGGTCAGCCGACCCATCGGCGTCATCGGCGTGATTTTCGAGTCCCGGCCCGACGCCCTGGTCCAGATCTCCTCGCTTTGCCTGAAAAGCGGCAACGCCTTGCTGCTCAAAGGGGGCAGCGAAGCCGCGCGCACCAACCGCATTCTGGCCGACACCATCACCGCGGCGGCGACCCGCGCCCATCTGCCGGACGGCTGGTTGGGACTGCTGGAAACCCGGGACGAAGTCACCGAAATGCTGGCCCTGGACCGCTTCATCGACCTGATCATTCCCCGCGGCAGCAACGAATTCGTGCGCTACATCATGGACCACACCCGCATCCCCGTTCTGGGACATGCGGACGGCATCTGCCATGTCTATGTGGATCGGGAGGCCGACCTGCAAATGGCCGTGCGTGTCGCCGTGGACAGCAAATGCCAGTACGTGGCCGTTTGCAATGCCGCCGAAACCTTGCTGGTGCACCAAGATGCAGCCCGGGCCTTTTTGCCGGCCGTCCGCGATGCTTTTACACAAAAGGGCGTTGCGCTGCGGGGCTGCGCCGCCACTCGCCGCATCATCGACATACCCTCCGCAACCGACGAAGATTGGCGCACCGAGTACCTGGACCTCATGCTTTCCATCAAGGTGGTGGCCGATATGGATGCGGCGGTGGATCACATCAACACCTTCGGATCGGGCCACACCGATGTCATCGTCACCGCCGACCGCTCCAAGGCCGTGCGGTTCATGGACCGGGTCGATTCCGCGGATGTTTTTTGGAACTGCAGCAGCCGCTTCAGTGACGGCTTTCGCTACGGTCTGGGCGCCGAAGTGGGGATCAGCACCAACAAGATCCACGCCCGCGGCCCGGTGGGCATGGAAGGATTGCTGATCTATCAGTGGCGCATGATGGGCAAAGGTCATGTGGTGGCCGATTACAGCGGTGAAGGCGCCAAAGCCTTCACGCACAAACAACTGCATAAGCGTTTTGGACAGTCCCATGCCGAACCAACGCCTTAAATCCGCCCGGCGCATCGTCGTCAAAGTGGGCAGCAACGTGTTGACGGCCGCCGACGGCCTGAACCTGGAAGCGGTCGAAATGCTCTCCGCCCAGATCAGCACCCTGGTCGACCATGGATTGGAGGTGCTGTTCGTCTCTTCCGGGGCCATGGCCGCCGGATTGCGTAAAATGGGAATGCAACGGCGTCCCGAAGAGGTGCCGCAACGCCAGGCCCTCGCCGCCATGGGCCAAAGCAGTCTGATGAAGGCCTATGAAACGGCCTTCGCCCGCCACGGCAAGAAAGTGGCCCAGATCCTGCTCACCGGCGAAGACCTCAACAGCCGCAAACGCTATTTGAACGCCCGCAACGCCTTGAACACGTTGCTCGACTGGCAGGTGGTACCGATCATCAACGAGAACGACACGGTGATGGTGGAAGAGATCAAGCTGGGGGACAACGACAACCTCTCGGCCATGATCACCCTGCTGATGGATGCCGATTTTTTAATTAATCTCACCGACATCGACGGTTTGTACGACAAGGATCCCCGCCGGCACCCGGATGCGGCACTGATCCCCCGGGTGGAAAATTTCAAAAAATCCATCGAGCGTTTTGCCGGCGATATCCCCGGTGCCTTGGGACGGGGCGGCATGCTGAGCAAAATCAAGGCGGCCAAGAAGATCACCGCCGCCGGAGTGCCCATGATCATCGCCCGCGGCACCCAGCCCGACATCCTGTCTCGCCTTTTCTCCGGCGAGTGCTGCGGCACCTATTTCGTACCCCGCGCGAAGAGACTCAACAGCCGCAAATGCTGGATCGCCTACACCCTGACGCCCAAGGGCACCTTGCAGCTCGATGACGGCGCCGCCGAGGCGGTCCTGCACCACGGCAAAAGCCTTCTGCCCAGCGGCATCGTGGCGGTGGAAGGGGAGTTCGGTGTCGGTGCGCCGGCCGCCTTGGCCAGCAGGGAAGGGGGCACCATCGGCATCGGCCTGGTCAACTACAGCGCAAAGGACATCCGCTTGATCATGGGGTCGAAATCCGGCCAAATAAAAGAACGGCTGGGCACCAAACCCTATGACGAGGTGATTCACCGGGACAACCTGGTCATCACCGAGGCGTGCTGATCCTGTCTGGTTTTTTTACAGACTGTAAATGATGCCGCAATCCAGGGGCGCACCTCCGGCAGCCTCTGGAATCCGAAGATGCACGGGCACCGCAGATTGATGGCCGATTCCCATCAGGCCTTGTATTGTAGGCCCCATGCGCCCCGATGCCGATTTAACTATTTATTATTACATCATATTATCCAATCTACACTATTGATGGTACATAAATTGCTGTTGCTCAGATCCGATCACCTTTTGAACGCCACCGGAAGGGACCCCCAAAATGGTTGTGGGTACCCCGAATGGTTGTTCCGCCATGGCCGGTCAAGAATGCCGGCAGACTTTGGCAACAGGCAACCAACCGGGAGGGCAGGGCATCGGATAGGAGCGTGTCTTATGAAAAGCAACAGCGCATTGGTCGCCCATGGAACGCGTACTGCCTCCTGTTGGGTGATTGCCTGGGGGAACCCCCACCTTGGGGATGGCGGTGTGGGGGCCTGTGTGGCCGGCCGATTGAAGGAACAGCTGGGGCTGAACGGGTCGGTATCCATCGTCTGTAAACAGTACCTGGACATGGCCCTGCTGCAAGCGGTGCAGATGGCCGACCACATCCTGTTCGTCGATGCGCGGCACGATCCGTCGGACGAAACCATTCATTGGTCCGTGGTGGAACCCAACCTCAACGGCTGGGCCATGGGATCGCAACATTGGGACCCCGCCGCTTTTCTGGGGTTGCTGAACATCCTCTACCAAAGGCAACCCTCCGCCTGGCTGGTGTCGGTGCCCGGCAACCGTTGCGATGCCGGGGGGCGGCGCCCCGCGGAACGGCGCACTGCCGAAAAGGCGGCGGTCCAAATTCTCGCCTGGTTGTCCATTCATCATCTGATACCGCTGGTCGGGCTCACAGCGCCGCCGGCCGGGTGTCTATGCAAGGAGAGCCCATGACCGAGGGTGGTTTTCAAAAAGTGGGACACTCGCAACGCTGTTTGCACGGCCCCCGCAAAGTGCTGCTGTGCGGCTTCGGGCCCGGGGCGCAACCCAAGTTCAAAAACTTGTTGCAGATGCTGGGCATGGAGGATCTCCCCCTGGTGTGGGCAGGTGATGCAGACGGGGACGAAAAGGTCGGTGCGCTTGTAAACCGGGATGCGAACAGCGGCGAAGGGTGCGTCTCGGGCTTGCCGAGGGCGGTGATCATGGCAGGGATCACTGAGCAAGAACTGCACCAGTTGATGAGCGGCTGCCGCCAGGCCGGCATGCGGCAAGCGTTGTGGGCCGCACTGACCCCCAGCTCGGAACAGTGGCCTTTGCGGCAGTTGCTCAAAGAGTTGTCCGCCGAGCGCGATGCGCTGGCGGACAACGATCCGTCACGATAGCTACGCAAACTGGTGGCCGGCAGAGGGACTATCGGGATGCGGCAGCCAAGTACTTTTCCACTTGCCGTTGGTCGTCCTCAGCCGTGATGATGGACGGCAACCGCTTGATCGCCTCGTCCACGGCCAAGTCCAGCAACTCCATGCTCAGCTTTTCCCGTGCGCGCAACACCTGGTACTCGATCTTGTGGCGCGCGCCTTCCATCACCAAACGGCTCTGCTGGCGGGCATCCTCGATCAGTTCCATCTTGCGCCGTTCCCCCTGCTCGATGAGGCGCGCCTTGAGTTCCGGCAGGCGCACCTCGCTTTCCTCGAGCGCCTGTTTGGCCTCTTGCAATCGGGCCAGCATTTTGTCCTTCTGGGCCTCGACCTTACTGAACTCCCCTGCGATCTCGTCCCGCTGGCCCCGCAGGAAGTCCAAGATCGGCTTGCGGCCGAACTTATATAGGACGAAAAAGAGAATGGCGAAATTGACCCATCGCATGATCAGATCATAGATCGGCCGCCACGTCTGACCCCCTTCGGCCGCCAAAGCCGCATCGCTGAGCAGCAGCACCAGCAGGCCGCCCAAAGCCGCCGGCCTTATCCATGAGGTCCACGATAGGGTGCTAAATCGTTTCATTGGTCAAACTCCGCTCCAGGGTCTGTTCCATGATCGCCCGGGCCAGCTTCAGGGACTCCTCGGGCAAGTGTTGGCGGACGTCCGCGATTTGCGCCTTGACCTGTTCGTTGGTGCGGGCCTTCATTTGATCGATTTCGGCCTTGACCGCATCGAATATGCGGCTGGTTTCCTGCTTGGCTTCCTCTTCCAACGCCTTCTGTCGACCCAGCGCCTCGTCCTTGGCCTTGAGCTCTTCCGCGGCCAAGGCGTCCATCATGCGGTGAACCTCCTGCTCCGCCGCCGCGATCTCCTGCTGGAGGGCCTCCATGCGGGCAGCACGGGACCCCTTGACCTGGTCCAGGGGCTTGAACATGATCCTGTTGATGATGAACAGGAAGATCAAAAAAGATACCAACTGGACGATCAGGGTCGCATTGATGCTGATCAGCGCAATGGTGCTTTCAATCTGCATGGCTCGTTTCCAATATGCCTCTCATTCAATCGGTTGACTGCACGCCGTTGCGACCGGCGGCAGGATACGGATCCTGCCGCGCGAGCGCGGGTTTCAGCATACCGACATGAATCGATGGC
Source organism: Desulfatitalea alkaliphila (assembly GCF_022968795.1). Lineage (GTDB taxonomy): Bacteria > Desulfobacterota > Desulfobacteria > Desulfobacterales > Desulfosarcinaceae > Desulfatitalea > Desulfatitalea alkaliphila. The sequence goes on along the minus strand of NZ_JALJRB010000020.1, from coordinate 28,883 downwards.
CCCATCAAACGACAAAGAGCAACAACAGGGCGATAACCAACGAATAGATACCGGTGGATTCGGAAACCGCCTGGCCCACCAGCATGGTACGAGTCAACAGGGCCGCCTGCTGAGGATTGCGTCCGATGGCCTCGCACGCCTTGGCGCCCACCATGCCTTCGCCGACGCCGGGCCCGATGGCGCCCAGACCCATGGCCACACCCGCTCCCAGATACGCCGCCGCTTTAATCAAATCAATGCCTTCGATTGCCATGATCCTTTTCCTCCTTGTGTGCGGAATGCACGCTTATATAACGAAAATCAGTACCAAACTGATCACCATCGCATAAATGGCCGTGGATTGGGAAACCGCCTGGCCCACCAGCATGATGCGCATCAGCAGGCTGGCGCTTTCCGACTGGCGGGCCACCCAGCGGATGGCGCCTTCGGCCGTCATGCCGTTGCCCAGGCCGGGCCCGATGCCACCGAAGCCCATGCACAGGCCGGCGGAGAGCAGGGCCATGGCCGGCGCCAGGGCGGCCGTTTCGGGAAACGCCTTGAACATCAAAATGAAACTGACCAACAACCCGAAGATGCAGGGGGTTTGGGCCACGGCCTGGCCCACCAGCATGATGGTGGTCAAGGGCCCCACATTGCGCGGGTGACGGGCGATGCCTTCGCAACTGGCACCCGCGGCCAACCCGCAGCCGTAACCGGAACCGATGGCCGACAAGCCGGTGCTCAGGGCGGCGCCCAGAAAAGCGGCCCAGGCAGGGTTGAACGCCGATTCGCCGAAGTTGAGAAACATGAGCATCAGGGCCACCACCATGGCAAAGATGGCCGGCGTCTGGCTGACCGCCGAGCCGACCAGCATGTTGGCCGTCAGCGGACCGGCGGCCGCGGGTTGCCGGGCCAATCCCTTGCACGCCTCGCCGGCCGGATGGCCCGAACCCATGCCGGAACCGATGGCACCCAGCCCCATGCACAATCCGGCACCGAACAGGGCCACGGCTTTGACCACGGGGGCATCGCCGAAATTGATGAACATGAGCATCAAGGCGATGACCATGGAGAGAATGGCCGGCGTCTGGCAAACGGCCGACCCCACCAGCATGGTGGTCGTCATGCGGCCCATCAACTGCGGTTGCCGGGCGATACCGCGGCACGCTTCGGCGGCCGGCATGCCCGAGCCGACCCCCGACCCCAATGCGCCCAGGCCGATGCACAGGCCTGCGCCGATCAACGACGCCGCCTTGAGCACGGTGGGTGCCGGCACCTGCAGAAACAGCAGCAGGATGGCCACCACCAGCGCGAAGATGGCCGCCGATTCCGCCACCGCCTGACCCACCAGCATGGTTTTAACGATGTCGCCGGATAGTTCGGGATTTTCGGAAAGTGCCCGGTTGGCCTGCGCCGCGGCATGCCCCTCACCGATGGCGGCACCGATGGCACCGAAGCCGATGGACATGCCGCCGCCGAGGTAGGCGGCGACCTTGATCATTGATTGAAGCTCGATTTCCATGATTATTCAACCTGTACCGCGATGTAAACGATTGTCAGCATGGTGAAGACAAACGCCTGGATGGTGCCGATGAACAACCCGAAAAAGGCGTTCAAAAACGGCGGCAGCACCAGACTGTAGGTCAGGTAGGAAACCACCAGGATAATGATGGAGCCGCCCATGATGTTGCCGAACAGACGGAAGGAGATGGAGACCACCTTGGCGATCTCGCCGATCAGGTTCAGCGGCATCATGAAAAAAATGGGCTCGAAGTAGGCCCTGATGTAATTCTTCACTCCCTTGGCCCGGATGCCGGCGTAATGAGCCAGCACGAAGCCCATCAACCCCAGGCTCAAAGGGGTGTTGAGATCCATGGTCGGTTCGGACAGATGGGGGATGATGCCGATCCAGTTGGAGAGCAGCAAAAACATGAACAGGGCACAGATCAGCGGCCCGTAGGTTTTGGCCAGCTTTTCGCCCAGGGCGTCCTCCGTCAGCGTATAAAACTGGGTGACGAACAGCTCGCCCATGGCCTGCATCGGCCCGGGCAACAGGCTGCGATGGCGGGCGCTCAGATAGCCGAACACGATCAGCAGCAAAATGACGATCCACGTCATGAGGATGACGTTCAGGTTGAACGCCAGGTTGACTCCGCCCACCGGCACAATCAACTGATAAATTTTTCCCAACTCGTCCATGGCAGCTATTTCCCGATGCCTGTGGCCGACGATCGGTGCCATAGCAGGTTCTTGGCGCTTTCAAACAGGATTGCCGCCTGAACCATGAAAAGACCCACGACCGCCGTCACGATGTGGTAAGGCTCATACTGAAGAGCGATGATGAGGGGCACGGCCATCAAGGCGTATCGCGCCAGCACCGACAACAGGGCCGCCAAGGTCGGCCGGCTTCGGGGTTTGGCGAGACGCGCCTGCAGGGTCTGTCCCATGAGAACGAAATTGATGATGCTGAAAAGGGTGCCGAGCACCAACCCCCGTGCCAGGGGCTTGTATCCGAGCACGACGAGCACCAGCGCGACGGCGATGGCAACGATCATGGCCCGTGAACAGTAACGTTTTTGCAGATCTCTAATCGTTTCCATTGCGCTCGTCGGATGCCGCTTTGCGCCGGCGCCTTTCGTCCTTTTCAAAGGTCTCCTGAATCTGGCGATAGGCGGTGTACGCCCCCCCCACCACCCCCAGGATGATGAACAGTGCGATGAAGATGCCGCCCGTGCCCAACCACCGATCCAGATAAAGACCAACGAAAAAACAGAAAAATATGCATCCGGCCATGGTCAGGCCGATCTGCATGACGAAGGCCAGACCTTCGCTCCAGACCCGATTCTTCTTAAAATCGAACAACCTGAACTTTTTAGGGTCGTAGGGCAACGGTCCACCCTTCCTTTGAATCCGTCAGGCTTCTAACAATGCCCATGCCGGTTGTCAATGTTTAATATTATTTAATGACTTCAGGCGGATTAGCTTCCTTGAGGGTGGTGGTGCGTGAACCTGGATGGAAACATCGCTATCGAAATCGGGATCGAAAACAATAACAACAAGAAACCGCTTTGCGAGCCCGATCCTGATGGCGATCCGGTAAAATGGACCAAGCCGCCCCGGTCGGACCTGGCATCCCGGCTGTCCCTGCCCGATGTTGCTTGCCAACCCCACACCCGTTTGCTAATTTCCGCTCTTGACCCGAGATTGCTGCCAAGTGGGCGGCTGTTTGGACAAATTCACGGCCCCAAGCGCTGGACTGCAGTCAATGGGTTGTTATATTGGAGCGATTTGGTTTGCGGACAGCCGCTCGACCGAGGGGGTGTGGCCCCGGCGGCCGGTTCATCGTCCGCGCGACCGTGTGCAAGACCTTTAACGTCGGAGGAGATCGTCGATGAAGAGAGTCATCCTGTTTATTGCCACCAACTTGGCCGTTATCCTGGTGCTCAGCATCGTGCTGAGCCTTTTGGGCGTCGACCGCATTCTGGATGATCAGGGTGTCGGTCTGGACATGAAGAATCTTTTGATTTTCGCCGCGGTGTTCGGCATGGGCGGTTCGTTCATTTCCCTGGCCATGTCCAAATGGATCGCCAAGCGCATGACCGGCGCAAAGGTGATCACCAGCCCGCGCAACCAAATGGAGGGCTGGCTGTTGCAGACCGTGCAGCGACAGGCCCAGCAGGCCGGCATCCAGATGCCCGAAGTGGCCGTTTACGAAGCGCCGGACCCCAACGCCTTCGCCACCGGCATGCGGCGCAACGCCGCCTTGGTGGCGGTGAGCACCGGATTGCTGCGCGCCATGAATCAAGACGAGGTGGAGGCGGTACTGGCCCACGAGGTGAGCCACGTGGCCAACGGCGACATGGTTACCCTGGCCTTGATCCAGGGGGTGGTCAACACCTTCGTGATCGCGGCCTCCAGGGTGGTGGGCCACCTGGTGGACCGGGTGGTGTTCAAGACCGAAGAGGGCCACGGCCCGGCGTTTTTCATCACTTCCATCGTCGCCCAGATCGTGTTCGGTATTCTGGCCAGCACAATTGTTTTCTATTTCAGCCGTCAGCGTGAATTCCGCGCCGATGCGGGCGGGGCCCGCCTGGCCGGTCGGGAAAAAATGGCATCGGCGCTGGAGGCCTTGCGTCGCAGCGTGACGCAACCCCATTTGCCCGATCAGATGGCGGCCTTCGGCATTTCGGGCAAGGGCGGCGGCGGGATTAAACGTTTGTTCATGACCCACCCACCGCTGGAAGAGCGCATTGCGGCACTGCGGCGCGGATAACGGCGGAAAAAGAACACGCCGGCCCTTTTGCCGGCGTCGATGCCTGGAATTCAGCCACAACACGGCGGGGGTGGGGCGGAACAACCCACCCCCCCTTCATTTGCGGCAAAGCGGATGGCCGATAGGCCCCTATCGCCCATAGGGAAACGTCCTCGGGACCGAGCCCCTTGCGATCCGCCTTGCGACGCCCGCTTGTGCGTGCCGACATGCCGACCGAAACGCCTGTGACCAATCCCGATCATGCCCCGCTCTTCCAAGCGGCCGATATCGGCGGTCACCGTTTGCGCAACCGTCTGGTTGCGCTACCGTTGTTCACCGGTTATGCCGACCCGGAGGGGGCGGTAACACCTTTGATGATCGACCACTACCGGCGCCTGGCTCTTTCAGGTGCCGCGCTCGTGGTGGTGGGCAATGGCGCCATATCTCCCGGAGGCGTCACCTCCCGCTGCAATCTGCGCGTGCATGGCGACGCCTTTCTGCCGGGGCTCGCCCGGTTGGCCGAGGCCATCCGCGAGGCAGGCGCCCTGGCCTGTCTGCAATTGAACCACGGCGGCCCTTTCGCCAAGGCCGGCCGGCCCCTGGTTCCCAGCCCCATGGATGCCGAAAACATCCTGCACGACGTGGCGTCCTTGCGGGCCTTCATGGAAACCTTTCCCGTCAAGCAGCGCTTCCGCCTCACGCAACAGATGATGGAGATGCTGGCCCGTTGGCAAAGACCCATGACCGACAAGGAGCGGCATCAAACCATCGCCGATTTCGGGGCTGCCGCCCGGCTGGCCCGTGAAGCCGGTTTCGACATGGTCGAGCTGCACGGCGGCACCGGCTACTTGTTGGCATCCTACCTTTCGGCCTACAGCAACAAGATCGATGCCTCACTCGGCGGCAGCCCGGCCGAACGGGCCGCCTTTCCCCTGGCGGTGCTGCAGGAAGTCCGGCGCCGGTTGCCGCCCGATTATCCGGTCGGATGGCGCCTGATGGTGCGTGAGTGGGTCCCCGACGGCATCGACCTGCCCGAGGCCGTCGCCTTCGCCCGTCGGCTCGAAGAAGAGGGGGTGGCCTACCTGTCGCTGACCGCCGGCAGTTACACCTCCATGTTCAAGCCCGAAGTGACCCGCATCACCGCCCGGCCGGGCCACCTGGCCCAAGAGGGCACGGCCCTCAAGGCGGCTGTGAGGCTGCCCGTGGTCCTGTCGGGGCGCCTTTTCACCCCTGCCGTGGCGGCCAAGGTGCTGCGCCGCGGGGCCGCCGACCTGATCGGCCTGGCCCGCCCCCTGCTGGCCGATCCCCGCTGGCCGCAAAAGGCGGCGGTCGGTCGCAAGGTCCGGGTATGCGTCAACTGCGGCTTTTGCCTGCAACGGGTGATCCACGATCAAGGCGTCGCTTGTGTCCGCTGGACCGAGGCGCAGCGGGTGCGGATCGATCTGGAGACCGACCTCCTTTCCCGACGGACGGGGCGTACCCTGGTGGTGGCCGCCGAAGTGCAGGATCTGGCAGCAATTCGCGCCAACCGGCCGCCCCGATTCCCCCCGGCAGCGCAAACCCGGGTCCGTTTTCTGTTGCTTCATAAAACCACGGCCGATCCCGCCTTCGAGGCCGCCATCCCCCCGTTCCTGGGATGGTTGCGTAGCCTCCGCCAAGTGCCCGCGGCGGCCGATGGGGAGGTGGATTGGGTGATCCGCACCGCCAGCCAGCCCTTGGATCGCGAGGTGCTTGATGCGACGCAAGAGGGCCGGTTCGGCGTAATTCTTCTGGGAACGGCACCCGCACAAGGCTGGCGCGAACGCTTGGCGGCCAAGCACACCAGCGGCGCCATCGGTTTTCTCGGCACCCACCCCCGTCCGACCAAAATCCTGGTGCCTTGCGATTTGTCCGCAGACGCAGGGCTGCTGCTGCGCTACATTCACCACGCCTATCCACCATCGCGGTTCGACATCACTTTTGCCCATGTGCTGGAAAAGGAGCGGGCAACGGCTCGACAGCAATGGCGGCAAGCATTGGAGATCCAAGGCTGGGACCCGGACACACCGTTGAAGGTGCTTCCCGCCGGTCAGGGTGCGGCCGAAGCGCTTTTAGGGGAAATGACCAACGGCGGCTACGGAACGGTGGTCATGGGGCGGCGCAATGTCACCGGCGTGCGGCGCTGGTTGTTGGGCAGCGTTTCGGCGGCGGTGATGCAGCGGATCTCCGACCAGAACCTGATCCTGGTAGGATGAGAGCCCGCGCAGAGCGCTTTATAGTCGCACCCGGGCCACCAGGGGCAAATGGTCGGATGCCTCGGCGGCAGGTGGTTTGCGGTAGGCGTCCACTGTCAGCAATCGGTGGGCGGGGGCCACCCAGATGCGGTCCAGGGAGAGCAGGGGCCGGTGGGCGGGAAAGCTGGCCGGTGCCGGCGAGTGGCCGAAACGGCCGGCGACCCAGCGCAAAACGCGGGCCCACGGCCACCACTCGTTGCAATCGCCCATCAAAATGGTGATATCGGCGTTGCCGCCCGCCAACCAGGTCAGCAGGCGCCGGGTCTGGGCGCGCCGTTCCGCCGGCCCCAAGCCCAGGTGAGTGGCCACGATGCGGATGCGGCGTTCGGCTTTGATGATCGTCACCGCCACGGCACCCCGCGCCTCGCGGCCCGACCGACGCAGGTCCAGGCGCTGGACGGCGCACGGCGGGATGCGGGTGAGAAGGACGTTGCCGTACCACCCCTTGTGTTCCATCAGGGTTGGACCGGGAATGGCCGTGGCCCGCAGGGTGCGGGTCAACAGACCCAACCCCCTGCCCAGGGTGTCGGGATCGTAGGCCACCTCCTGGAGGGCCATCACATCGGCCCGCAATCCCTTGAGCACCGTTGCGATCCGCTGGCAGGAGACCATGCCGTCCCGGCCGACGCAGCGGTGAATGTTGTAGGTAGCGACCCGAAGCGTCATTCAAGACCCTCTACGGGCCGCTGCGCCGCTGTGTCGCCGCTTGAGCCAACTGCGCAACACCAGCAACCCGCCGACGGCCAGCAGCAGCACCCCGGCCACCAGGGCGAACCGGTCCCATGCCGGTCGTTGCAGGAAAAAGGAGATGCCGTGGGCCAACACCACCATGGTGACAATCCCCGGCAACATGCCGATCAAGGTACCGATGGCGAAATCGCGGAAAGGGATTTCGGATGCACCGGCCACCAGGTTGATGACCGAAAAGGGTGCCACCGGTATGATGCGCAAGGTGACGATGGTGGGGATGCCGGCGCGAGAGAGTTTGCGGCTGATGCGGCGAACCCGGTTGCCGGCAAAACGGTGCACCGCATCCCGGCCCAGGCGGCGGCCCAGTAAGAACAAAACGGCGGCGCTCAGCTCCGCCCCCAACAAAGCGTAACCCAACCCCCACCAGGGACCGAACACCATAACGGTGGCCAGAATCATCAAGGTGACCGGAAAGACCACCACGCCGCCCAAAACATAGGCCAGGGGCACCAGCAGGGGGGTCGCCGCCTGCTGCCGCAGCCACCGGGCCGTCGAAAGCACCTTGTCCAAATCGAGCCATGCCCCCAGCGGCGACCAGCGCCACAGAGCCGCCAGGGCCAGCACCAGGCCCAGCACCACCAGCACCTTGAGCAAGTGGCGAAAGGCCGAGGGCTGTTCCCGCGGTGTGACGAAATAGTCTACCAGGGCTTCGGGCGCCACCGGCTGCTCGGGATCGAGCAGCTCGGATTCGGGAACCCACTGGTCCACCTCGGGCGGCACATCGCCGGTTAGGGGCACCAGGGCACGGGATCCGGTGGCCAGCGCCTCGATGGTCGCGATCAACGATCCCTTGCGGTCCAGCAGTTGCGCCACCATATCGACATCGCTGTCCAGGTGCTCGGCCAACAAGCGATTGCGAAAACCGGCGATGACTTGGCCCACACGCTCGTCCGTGCCGGCGGCAACCGCCAGGTCCAGCTCCGAATCGAGGCCCATGGAGCGATTGCTCAGATTGGAAGAGCCCACCCGTGCCACCTGATCGTCGATCACCATCACCTTGGCGTGCACCATCAGATGGCATGCCGGCGTTTCGGAGATGCGTGGGCAGTAGACACGCAAGCGGTCGTGGCGGTCGGCCTGCCGCAGCCGCGCCAATATACGGCCGCGCAGGATATCCATGGTGTGCTGTTCCAGCCAGCCGCCGGTGCGTTCGGGCAACACCAAAACCACTTCCGGCCCATCGGTTTCGGCCAAGCGCCCTTCCAGCGCCTGGCAAATGCGGTGGGAACTCAGGTATTGATTTTCCACATAGATCCAACGCTGGGCGGCGGCGATGGAATCCAGGTAAAGCCGCTCCACCTCCCGCACCGCCGCGCGGGATTCGTATTCGGGGATGGTGCGGGCGACAGCCACCGGCACTTCCCGCAGATCCGGCACGACGCTCGGCGGCCAGGGATCGGATGTCTTGTCCAGCGGCACCATCGCCGGTGGACGATTGCCGGCCGCCGCCCAGCGCGTGCGCGCCAGCTCGGCCAACACCCGGGCCGCCGGGCCGTCCACCGCCATCTGCACATCGTGGAACGGGGGATAGGGCTTGCCGTCGGGTGTCACCCGCCGGGCATCTTCGGGGCGGTGGGCCGGCGTGTCCCACCGCTGTTCGCTCAGATCAAAGCCGCCGGCAAAGGCCAGGCAATCGTCGATCAGCACCAGTTTCTGATGTTGGGAAGCCCCCACGGGATGGGCGCCGTCCAGGCAATAGGCCACCCGGCGATGGGTGCGCCACTGCAATTTGTACCAGGGCAAAAATTCCCGCTCCATGGCGTAAATCATGGCGAAATCCCAGCACAGCAGGTGGATGTGCAAGCCTTTGTGTTTGGCGGCCAGGTGGTTGAGCAGCGCCCGCAGCCGCACGGGTGGCACATGATCGCGCCCATCGCGCACCAGTTTCAGCTCACTGTGCAGATCCCAACCGATGATGAACACATGGCGCCGGGCCCGCTGCAGCGCTTCGTAAACCGCGCGATAATAGGCCTCGCCGTCCACGATGAAGGCCGCCCGATGGGCGACGGCCACCTTCCCGCAGTTGACTCCCGGCTTGAACAGATCCTTCATGCGCTACTCCCCCGGCGACGACGATGGACTCGCATTACATTACCATAAACATGTTGAGGAAAGGATGACAAATGGAGGTCTTGATATGCAGCGTTTTATTGACACCCGGAACACCCGTTCCAATATTGCCCATTATAGAGAACAGGAGGTACTCCTTTTGCCCAATCGTCCGCCCGTGTTTCCCGATCCGCTTCGTACACCGCAGAACGCGCCCACTCAGGATGGCGGCAGCTTTTAGGCCTGCGTCCGGATGAGTGGCGCCCGCTTTTTTGGTCCTTCAGCTACTTCTTCTCCCTGCTTTGCGGATATTACATCGTGCGCCCCATGCGGGATGAAATGGGAATCGCCGGCGGCGTGCAGCATCTGCAATGGCTTTTCAGCGGCACCTTTTTGGTGATGTTGGCGGCCGTGCCGCTATTCGGCTGGCTGACCCGACGCCATGCACCGCACCGCTTTCTACCTTACATATACTATTTTTTCATCGGTTGCCTGCTGCTCTTCTTTTTGCTGTTCCGCATGGAGATCACCCACGCCTACGTTGCGCGCGCCTTTTTCATCTGGGCCAGCGTGTTCAACCTGTTCATCGTTTCGGTCTTCTGGAGTTTCATGGCCGACATCTTCACCACGCAACAAGCCAAACGGCTTTTCGGCATCATCGCCGCCGGGGGAACAGCCGGCGCCTTGACCGGTCCGGCCCTGACCGCTCTACTGGTGATGCCCCTGGGGCCGACCAACCTGCTGCCGTTATCGGCCGCCCTTCTTTCCTGGTCGGTGCTTTGCATCCACCGCTTGGTGAACTGGGGCCGCACATTGGAACCACATGGCGGGCCAAACGGCAGCAAAGACGGGGGCGCGCCTTCCAACCCCCAAGCCGCCATGGACAAGCCTGTGGGCGGCGACATTCTGGGCGGCGTCAAATTGGTGCTGCAATCGCCTTATCTACTCGGCATTTGCTGCCTGATGCTGCTGTTCACCACCTTGGCCACCTTCCTTTACTTTCATCAGGCCCATATCGTCCGCGATCACTTCAGCGATCCGGCCCAGCGCACAGCGCTCTTCGCCGGCATGGATTTCACGGTCAACGCGCTGACCCTGATCACCCAACTTCTACTGACCAGTCGCATCGTCACGCGACTGGGGTTTGCCTGGACACTGGCGACCATCCCCTTGATGCTGACGGTCGGTTTTCTGCTGCTGGCGATGACACCCGCCTTATGGGCCATCGTAGCCGTGCAGGTGATTCGCCGGGCAGGCAATTACGCGCTGATGCGGCCGGCCCGCGAAATGTTGTACGTGGTGCTCGGCAAGGAGGAGAAGTATAAGTCCAAGAATTTCATCGACACCGTGGTCTATCGTGGCGGGGACGCGGTCAGCGCCTGGGTCTATGCGGGCATGTCGGCCATCGGATTGTCCGTTGCCGGCATCTCCCTGGCGGCCGTACCTTTGGCCGGCTTATGGACCTTGGTCGCTTTCCGGTTGGGCATACAGCAGGAGCGGATCGCCGCCACGCGACCCCAAGACCGTTGATATTCAAACCATGGCGTAAGGCGGATGCCCCAACCAGGGCACTTCATTCCGCACCCATGACGATGGAGGAACACACCATGAACATTTCATCCTGGCATATGAACCGCCGCACTTTCATTCTGGGCACCGGCGCTTTTGCGGCCGGAATCGCCCTTGCGCCGGGCCGGCTGCTATCCGCCGCCGCGGCGCCCGACCCGATCCGGCGCACCATTCCCGTCACCGGCGAGCAACTGCCGGTGATGGGCATGGGCACCTCGCGCACCTTCGATGCGGGCGACAGCGCCGCTGTTTTAAACGACCTGGCCGATGTCATGCACGCATTTTTCGACCACGGCGGGACCTTGATCGACACCTCCCCCATGTATGGCCGCGCCGAGTCGGTGGTAGGCCGACTGCTGGTGGCCACCGGCCGGCAAGAGGTGGTTTTTGCCGCCACCAAAGTGTGGACCGACGGCCGAGAAAACGGCATGCGGCAAATGGCTCAATCCTTTGAGCGCATCGGCGTTGCCACCATGGATTTGATGCAGATTCACAACCTGCGCGACTGGCAGACCCACCTGCCGGTGCTGCGGGAGTGGCGGCAGCAGGGCCGTATTCGCTATATCGGCATCACCACCTCCCATGGCCGGGGCCACGCCGAACTGGAGGGCCTGCTGCGCACCGAACCCTTCGACTTCGTCCAATTTTCCTACAACCTGCAAGATCGCACCGTCGAGGAGCGCCTGTTGCCCCTGGCCGCCGACCGGGGCATCGCCGTCCTGATCAACCGGCCGTTTCAGCGAGGCGACCTGTTTCGCAAAACCCGCGGCACGCCCCTGCCGGAGTGGAGTGCCGAATTCGACGCCCGCAGTTGGGGACAATTCTTCCTCAAGTTCGTCATCGCCCACCCGGCCGTCACTTGCGTCATTCCGGCCACCTCCAAAGCACACCACATGCTGGACAACATGGCCGCCGGATTCGGCCGATTGCCGGATGGGGCCATGCGGCGGCGGATGGTCGAATATATTGCAAAGCTTTAAAATTATTAAGTTTTAAGTGTTAAGTGTTAAGTTGAGGAATGCTGTCGATTCTAGGGGGTGGGGATGCCAGTGGAAAGGATTTTGATCAGGCAGTCCATTTCCCACGCCGCCCGAGGAAAGCGTGGGGATATATGGTGTTGCGGCAGCGTCGGGGGTGGCACCGGCAACTGGTTGCCGGTGGCCGAAGGCCAAGAGGCTTTTCACAAAAGCGGCGTCAACCGTACACCCATCACACTGTTCAACAGATACCGGGCGGCAGCACTTATCTGCCCGGTCGGTCTTGTGCCCTGGTAACCGAAACAGCGGCAATCGGATTGTTCGTGCATGTGGTGTGAACGTTATCCGCCTTGCCAGTGGCGGCAGTGATGCGCATGACCTCTTGTTGCTGCGCAACACTGGCAACCAGTTGCCAGTGCCACCCGCCGAAACAGCGGCAACCGGATTGTTCGTGCAGGTGGCGTGAACGCTATCCGCTGTCAAGCACAAACCATCTTTAAATCGACAGCATTCCTTGCTTTAAACTTTAAACTTTTCAACTTTAAACTATCTTTATCCAAACACAACAAACCGGCCAACACCATTTGACTGAACGGCGTTAGTTTTGTAAAATCGCCGAAGTATCCTGAATGGCTCTCAAACGGTTCCTGCAGCGTGCCGACTCCGATGTGATCGATAATCAGCCGGATCGAAAAATCCGCCGGCGCCTGATGCGTCGGCCAAGCCCTCGCAAACAGCGGCGGCTCACTTTTTCAGATGCCGTGATCCTATCATCCACCCGCTTATGCCAAGAAAGGAAACAGCACCATGCCGGCTCCCAATGTGCACTACGATGTCCTCAGCCCGGTCCATTTCCTGCTCCGCAGCGCCATGGTTTTCCCCGACAAGGTGGCGGTCGTTTACGGTGACCGGCGGCGCACTTACAGTGAATTCCTGGAACGGGTCTATCGTTTGGCCGGGGCCCTGCAAAAAATGGGCATCGGCAAAGGGGACAAGGTGGCCTACATCTGCCCCAACACGCCGCCCATGCTTGAAGCCCACTATGCCGTGCCGTTGCTCGGCGCCGTGCTGGTGAGTGTCAACATCCGCCTTTCGGCCAACGAAGTGGCCTACATCATCGACCATTCGGATGCCAAAGCGGTGTTCGTGGACAATGAATTCGCCGACCTGGTGGCGCCCATGCGTGATCGCCTGCCCCAAGTATCGCACTTCGTCAACATTTGCGACGTCAGCGACGCCACCCTCTTGCCGGGACCGGCTTATGAAGCGTTGCTGGCGGAGCAGGCGCCCACGCCGGTGCCACTGGCCGTGGAAGACGAGCTGGAGGTAATCACCATCAACTACACCAGCGGCACCACCGGCTTGCCCAAGGGGGTAATGTACCAGCACCGCGGCGCCTACCTCAATGCCATCGGCGAACAATTGGAATTCGGCACCACCGCCCACAGCGTCTATCTCTGGACACTGCCCATGTTTCACTGCAACGGATGGTGCTTCACCTGGGGCATCACCGCCATGGGCGCCACACACGTGTGCCTGCGCAAAGTGGTGCCCGAAGAGATCTTCCGCATCATCGCCGCGGAAGGGGTGACCCATCTGTGCGCCGCTCCCACCATCCTCATCGGCATGTCGGCCTATGCCACGGAACACACCATCCGTCTGGACCATCGCCTGGAGATCATGACCGCCGGCGCGCCGCCGGCGCCCACGGTGATTCAGAACATGGAGGGCATCGGCGCCAACATCACCCAGACCTACGGCTTGACCGAAGTCTACGGCCCCCACAGCGTCTGCCAGTGGCAGCGCAAATGGGACCACCTGCCCGACGAGGAGAAGGCGCAGCTCAAGGCGCGCCAGGGGGTGCCCTACATCGTGGCCCACCACATGGACGTCGTCGATCCTCTCACCATGGCGCCGGTCCCCCGCGATGGAAAGACCATGGGCGAGATCGTGATGCGGGGCAACAATGTCATGTTGGGTTACTACAAAGACCCCAAGGCCACCGAAACCGCCTTCGAAGGCGGATGGTTTCACAGCGGCGACCTGGCCGTGATGCATCCGGACAACTATGCGCAGATCATGGATCGCAAGAAGGATATCATCATCAGCGGCGGGGAGAACATCTCCACCGTGGAGGTGGAGAACGTCATTTTCCGGCACCCCGACGTAATGGAGGTGGCGGTGATCCCTGTACCCGACCCCAAGTGGGGCGAGGTGCCCAAGGCCTTCGTGCTGCCCAAGCCGGGCCGTCAGCCCGATGCCCAGGAGATCATCGCCTTTTGCAAGCAGCACCTGGCGCGCTTCAAAGCGCCCAAGTACGTGGCCTTCGGCGAGCTGCCCAAGACCGCCACCGGCAAGATCCAGAAGTACAAGTTGCGCGAGCAAGAGTGGAAGGGCCATGAGCGGCGGGTGAACTGATCGACCGCCGCGCCGTCAATCTGCGCCCACCTGCGCCAAATAGACCGTTTGGGTCGCTTCGCGATCCTGCAGAGGGTTGTAGAAGGTGATCGGTTCGGCGCGGGCCGTGGCGAACACTTCGGCCAGGCGGGCGGTGAAGCGTTCGTCGGGCAATCCGTCGGACCAGAGGCCGAGCACGCCGCCCGGACGCAGGCGGGCGGCCGCGCGCCGCAGCCCTTGGGGTTGATAGAAGGGTTGATGGTGCGGCGCGAGCCATTGATCCGGTGCGTGGTCGATATCCACCAGGATGGCATCGAAGCGCCGGCCGGGGGATTGCGGGTCGAAACCGGCGGCCGAGGCGGCCAGGGCGAAAAAGTCGCCCTGCACCAGGCGGCAGCGGGGATCGGCGGCCAACGCCGGCCCCAGGGGCAGCAGTCCCCCGGTATGCCAGTCGATGACCGGCGCCAGGGCCTCGACCACCAGCAGGGTGCTGACCGTCTCGTGGGCCAGCACCTCCCGGGCCGAATAACCCAGTCCCAGGCCGCCGACCACCACTTCCAAATCGCTACCGTCGAGCGTCGCCAACCCCAGCCGCGCCAGGGCGACTTCCGACGCCGTGAACAGGCTCGACATGAGAAAATCTTCGCCAAGCTTGATTTCGTAAACATCCACACCCAGCGACAGTTGTCGCCGGCGGCGCAACACCAGTTCGCCCATGGGGGTGGGCCGATCATCCAGAATTTCAAAGGCCCGACGCACGGAACGAACTCCTGTTGGTGATCAAAAAAGTCGTACGCGTACTCAGCAAAGTCGTACGCGTACTCAGCCCCGAAGGGGCGGTACTCGTACTCGAATCTCGTACGCGTACGAGTACGAGTACGAGAACGAGAACGCGTACGAGTACGAGAACGCGTACGAGAACGAGAAATTCGGAAATACGTCGTCAACAACAGCTGGAGGCGACGCATAAAACCGCGCCCCTCAGCTTGGCGTTATGCGACCTGTTGCAGTTGACGCGGAAATGGCCCCATCCAGGCGATCTCTTCGGCAAAGCTCTCCACGGCCGCCTGCATGCCCGGATGGTCCTCTCCCGGTAGCCACTCCACCCGCAACCGCTCCGGGGCAATGCCGAACTGCTCCAGCATCCGTTTCAACAAGGCCATGCGGCGAAAGGTTTTGTAACTGCCGCGCTTGTAGTGGCAATCACCGGGATTGCAGCCGATCACCATCACGCCGTCGGCGCCCGCCATGAGCGCCTTGAGCACGAAGACCGGCTCCACCCGGGCCGAGCACATGGTTCTTACCACCGGACCGTAAGGGTTGCAATCGGCCTGCTCGTCGTTGGCCGATGACCAGTTGCAGGCGAACACCGCTATTTCGGGTGCGTATTTATTCATAAAGCCTCCTCAGCAATGATTTCCTTGGCGACATCCGGAATGCGGGCGGCCACCGCCGGCGTACATCCCTCGCCGATGGTGGTGTTGTCGGCGATTTCCAGCGCGTAAATACTGATCTGACGGGGCATGCGATAACCCAGGGCTTCGCCGATGCGACAAGCGCTGGCGATATCCATGCCGTGGGAGGTGGGCTGGTCCAGGCTGGGCGTCAAATCTTCCAGGGACAGCCGCAGCACGGTGCCGGGGGCCACCGTGCCCGACTTGATGGAGTCGATCAGCACAACCCGCTCACAATCCACAATGTAGTCGAACACCCCCATGGCCCCCGCGCACACCGTCACGGCATCCAACGCCGGGCGCAGCCGGCGTATTTCTTCGACAATCTCCCAACCGACGCCGTCATCGGTTAGAATGGGATTGCCGACCCCCAACACGCGAAGCACACGCGTCATTGCTTGGCACCGGCGGACAGAGACGCGTACAGATGTTCCAGTTGGTTGTCGGTGTTGTCATAAATGGTGATGGCATTGGATGGACAGGCGCCCACGCACAAACCACACCGTTTACAAACGCTGGTGTCCACCACCGCCACCATGTCCTCACCGTGTTTCTCCAGGCGCCGGGCATTGAAACAGCAGACGGAGATGCAAACCCCGCAGCCACTGCATTTGTAAGCATCCACCTCGATGTTGGGGATCTGTTCCTGGTAGCCCAGAGCCACGCAAGCCTTGCAGCTTTTACAGGGGCCGCAATAGAGACAGCGTCGGGCCTCGGCCACCGCCTCGGCCAGAGTGAATCCCTTTTCCACGATATCGAAATTCATGCGCTCTTCCGGCGACACTTTCTCGACCATCGGCGCCGGCCGGAAAGCATGCACCTCCGGGCCGGTGCAGCGCTCCACCTCCTTTTGGCGGCCCTGCTTCAAATCTTCGTTGTTCAAATAGCGGTTGATGGATTCGGCGGCGATCAGGCCGTCGCGCATCGCTTCGGCGGCCAGCCCGATCCGGGTGACATCGCCGCCCAGAAAAACCCCCGGCATCTGTTTGCTCATGCGGGTCACCGGATCGACATCCAGTTGGCCCTGGTCGTTGAGCAGGTTCTCGTGCTCATAGACAAAGCGTTCCGGCGATTGTCCCACGGCGATGAAAAGAGCGTCGGCCTTGATGTTCTGCACATCGTTCATGTCGAACTGCGGCTGAAAGCGCCCCTCTTCATTGAAGACGCTGGTGCATTTGGGAGCCCGGATACCGGTGAAGCGGCCATGCTCGCCCAGGATCTTCTGCACCCCGCGGCTGTAGAGGATCTTGACACCCTCTTCCAGGGCGTCGTCGATCTCCACCTGGTCGGCCGGTATGCCGTCCTTGCTGGATTTGTCCTCGTTTTCCAGGCATATCACCGTGACGTCGCCGCCCAGGCGGCGGGCCATGCGGGCCACATCGAAGGCCACGTTGCCGCCGCCGATCACCAGGGCCCGTTTGCCGGCCAGCCAGTTGGCCGAAATCACCCCGTAGTTGGCTTCGTAGAGCAGCGGCAGACCGTACATCACATAGCGCATGGCGGTGCCCACCAGTTCCTGGCCGCCGAAGGTGATGTTGCGCAGCATGGGCGTGCCCGTGGCGGCGAAAATGGCTTCGAAGCCGTCCTCTTTCAAACTTTCCAGGGTGATGTCGGCCCCGAACTCCACATTGTAGTGCACGTCGGTGTTGGCGATGCGCACCAGGTTGTTGACCGTGCTGTCCAGCACCCGGGCGGGCAGGCGGTAGGTGGGAATGTAACGGATGCCGCCGCCCAGCTTGGAGCTGCGTTCGAACAGGGAGACCCGGTACCCCTTGGTGGCCAGTTTGTAAGCGGCCGTCAGTCCCGAGGGGCCGCCGCCGATGATGGCCACCTTCTGCTTCTTGGGCGCCGGCAGCGGCTTCTTGATGTCCAGGTAGGGCATGTAGTGCTCGGTCACGAACCGCTTCAAGAGGGTCCGCTTGACCGCGCCGGTGTGCTCCTTGTAGGTGCACTGACTTTCGCATATCCCGCAGATGTAGCCGCAGATCATGAACATCGGGTTTTTGTTGTAAATGGCGTCGCCGACGTTCAAGATCTCCCAGGAGGCGCGCTTGGGATCGCTGGAGAGCTGGGAAAGCATGACATTGGTGCGCTGGATGTCCTCGCCGACCGGACAGGCCAACTGACAGGGCGGCAACTGGAGGCTGCCGGTGGATTCGCGGATCACCTCTTCCACCTGATCCGGCCGGCCGCTGGATTCTTCTTTCATGAAAGCGACATTGATTCTCATGGGTCGACCCTCCTCTTATGACGTTCGGCGCTGGTTGCCCAGGCCGTGCCGCAACTGCCGCACCAGGTTGCGGTCGGCATCGTAGACATTGAGTTCCAGGGGCGTCTGCCCCGGCAGGGAGTGGGTGGCGCAGGCATGGCACGGGTCGTAGGCCCGGAACCCCATTTCGATGGTGTTGAGCAGCCCTTCGGACACCTCGCCGTTTTTGATCAGCGCCTTGGCCGCTTTCTCCACCGACATGTTGACCGCGGCCGAGTTGTTCTGGGTAGCCACGATCAGGTTGACCTTGGTGATGATGCCTTTGGGGTCGGTCTGGTAGTGGTGAATCAGGGTGCCCCGTGGGGCCTCCACGATGCCCACCCCTTCGCGGGGCGGGTTGACCGGCAGGTTGACCAGATCATCCGAGGTGATCTCCGGATCTTCGGCCAGCTCCACCACCCGTTCGGCGCCATACATGGCCTCGATCAAGCGGGCCCAGTGAAAGGCCAGGGTGTTGTGCACCGGACGCCCGCCGAGGGTGGCGTACATTTTTTCGTACTCCGCATGGGCCCTGGGCGTGGCCATGCCCACCGCCGCGTTCAACCGGGCCAGGGGGGCCACCCGGTAAACACCGCTCTGCTCACCGTCCACGAACCCTTTCCAGCCGATGTTTTTGAGGAAAGAAAACCTTACGTAGGTCCAGGGCTCGGCATGTTCGCCGATGTGCTCCAGGTATTCCTGGGGCTTGAAACGGGCGAAACGGTTGCCCTTGGGGTCCACCACCCGGATGTCGCCATCGTAGAGATTGACCCGGTTCTCCTTGTCCACCATGCCCATGTAATAGGTCTGGTGCTTGAAGGCGTCGCCGGTGATCAGATCGAGGTAGTCCTGGTTTTTCAAAACCACATCCTCGAACAGGTTGAACAGGGCGCCGCACAATTCGACACCGTAGGCGCCGGCTTCCTTGATGGTTTGCCGTTCCGTCTCGGAAATCCCCTTGGAGACGCCGCCGGGCAGTCCGCAGGTGGGGCAGACCGGCTTGCCGCCGATGATGCGCAGGACATTGCGCATGCGCTTGCGCATTTCGATCACCTGGCCGCCCACTTCCCGGCCCACTTTGTTGATCACCCCCAAAACATTGCGTTCGGCCGCCGGTGCGTTCGGGCCCACCACGAAATCGGGGCCGCCCAGAAAAACGAAATGGAGCACGTGGTCTTCCGCGACAAAGGCGCTGTTCATCAACTCCCGGATCTTCTTGGCGGTTGGGGTGGGTTCCACCTTGAACAGATCGTCCAGGGCCTTGGTGCCGGCCAGATGATGGGCGGTGGGGCAAACACCGCAGATACGGGTGGTAATGCGGGGAATTTCCTCGGCAGGCCGGCCTTCGCAAAACTTTTCGAAACCGCGCAGCTCCGGTATCTGCAGATAGGCCCGGTCGACCCCCCCCTCATTGTTCAAGAAAATTTCGATCTTGCCGTGCCCTTCCAGCCTGGTGATGGGATCTATCGTAATCTTTTGCATGGATGATAATCCTCCTTGTAGACGCTACAGGCGTTTCCGTCGCAACAGGGAACCGGCCAGTGAAAAGCGGTAAAAGGTGCCCGCCGGATCGGGAACGCTGTTGATCAACTCCGCTTCCTGCGCCTCTGTCAGACTTTCCTCGGCGTCCAGCCCCAGCATGGAAGCCACCATGGCCAAGGCGGCCGCACCCTGGTCCTCGACCCCTTCCACCGGCCCGAAACAGCCCCGGCAGGGCATGTTGGCGCGAATGCAGGACTCACCGCAGCCCGAGCGGGTGGCCGGCCCCATGCAAATCACCCCCTGGGAGAGAAAACATTTTTCCGGGTCCATGCGCACCTGCCAGGGGCGCCGCACTTCCCGGATGGCCATCTTCTCCGGCTTGCTGTCCCGCACCGGGCAGGTTTCGCACAGGGCCTTGGTCGGCGCCAGCACCGCGCCCTTGGCGGGCAGCTTACCTTCCAGGATGGCGTTGACCGCATTCAGGATCAAATCGGGCGGTGGCGGGCAACCGGGCAGGTAGTAATCCACGTCGATGGTCTGATCCAGGGTTTGCACCGTGTCGAAAAAGGCCGGCAGGGTCAGTTCGCCGACATCGACCATGGTCGAGGTTTGCGGCAGCACGCCTTCGGGATTGACCATCGTGGGCGCTTCCAGAAACTGCCGGTCGAAAATGCTCTTGCGGTCGTGGAAATTGCCCAGACCCGGTATGCCGCCCAGGTGGGCACAGGCGCCGAAGGCCACCACCAGCCCCGATTTGCGGCGCATCAGGTGGACCATCTCCTCCTGTTCCTCCAGCCGGATGGCGCCATTGATGAAACTGACCGCGATTTCGCCATCCTGCATCGCTTCCACATCCCTTTTCTTGAAATCCATGGCCACCGGCCAGAAGACGATGTCCACCGCGTCGGCCACCACCAGGAGATTCTCGTTCAGATCCACCACCGCCTCTTCGCAACCGCCGCACGATGCGCACCAGTAAAAAGCCACCTTCGGTTTTGCCATTGCCGCCTCCTTTCATGGCCGAGCAATTTGGTTGACCATCGAAAAGCCCCACTGGTCTTTGGAGCGTTACCATTTAAAAAAAAGAGACAGCCCCAACTGGACAGTCTCCACAAGGACAGAACATCGGCTGTGGCGCCCACCACGGTTTTCGCTGTTGCCGGGTTTCCGTTTCGAATTTCTGAAGCTGAACGCTGAAAAATGAAAACTATCTATATTTCGATGCGATATTTTATGACTGGGTGTTTCACCGCAATGAATATGCAATGCATGAGAACACGATATTGGGGTTGAACGGCAAAGTCTTCATTTTGTGATTCGAATTAATTAAATGATGAAATGCCTTGGCGTGTCAACCCTTTTCAAGGGGGCAACACCATCGGATGCGTATCGGTTGCCGGTTCCGGCCGGGATGTTGATGATAGTGGAACATCACCGGACCGCGAGAGGGGCGCAAGGGCCGCGCCTTGATCCGGGAAGGGATGCAATTGGTGCCTTGAAGGGGATGCAGGAAAAAAGCGTGTGCCCGTCAGGCGACAAAAAGGTCCTTGGAGGAAAAATTGGGGTCGGTGGTCAAATTGACGCTCAGCCGCCGGAAGCCGGCTTCGTCGCCGGGCGTGGGCATGTGGGTCATGTGCACCTCGCAGCCGTTGAGGGCCGTGAGTTGCTCCATGGCCAACTGGGCCACCGGGTTGGAAGGGGCGCTGATGCTCAGGGCGATCAAGGTTTCCACCAAATCCAGACTGAGGGTTTTTTCATTGAGGATGTGGGTCTTCAAGTGGCTGACCGATTCGATGACGGACTCGGGCAGCAGTTTGATCTGCGCCGGGATGCCCGCCAGGTGCTTGATGGCGTTGAGCACCAGGCTGGAGGCGGCGTGAAAATATTGGGAGTTGTTGCCGGTAATGATGGTGCCGTTCTTGAGTTGAAGCGCGGCGCCGCAGCAAATCCCCTCGTTGCACTCCTCCTTTTCCTGGGCCTCCAGGGCCGCGTCGTAGGCCGGGTCGACCACGGGCCGGTATTCCGGGCCGATGTTCAAATCCTTGATCAGCAGCTCCACCCGCTGCACCGTTTCGCTGTCGATCAGCCCCATGGCATACTCGCAGCGATAGCGGAAATAGCGCCGGATCACCTCCTGCCGGGCCGCTTCGCGGGTCTGGGCATCGTCGGTGATGGCAAAGCCCACCCGGTTGACCCCCATGTCCGTGGGGGACTGATAAACGGCCTCGCCGCCGCTGATTTTTTTCAAAATCCGGCGCAATACGGGAAACACCTCGACGTCGCGGTTATAGTTGACCGCTTTCTTGTTGTACGCCTCCAGGTGATAGGGGTCGATCAGGTTGTAGTCCTTGATGTCCGCCGTGGCCGCCTCATAGGCCACGTTGACCGGGTGGTTGATGGGCAGGTTCCAGATGGGAAAGGTCTCGAACTTGGCGTAACCGGCCCGCACGCCCCGCTTGTATTCATGGTAGACTTGGGAAAGGCAGGTGGCCAGCTTGCCGCTGCCCGGCCCGGGGCCGGTGACGATCACCAGGGGCTTGTCCGATTCGATGAAATCGTTGGCACCGTATCCTTCGTCGCTGACGATCAGATCGATGTCGGTGGGATACCCTTTGGTGTAGCGGTGGGTATGGACCTTGATTTGCCGCCTTTCCAACCGGTTCTTAAACAACTTGGCCGACGGCTGTTCGTTGTAGCGGGTGATGGCCACCCCCAGCACATCGATGCCCCAGGCGCGCAAATCGTCGATCAGCTTGAGCGCTTCGGCATCGTAGGTGATGCCGAAATCGGCCCTGATCTTCTTGCGTTCGATATCCCCCGCATAGATGCACAGAATGATGTCGGCGTTGTGTTTCAGCTCTTTCAACAAGCGCATCTTGATGTTGGGGTCATAGCCCGGCAACACCCGGGCGGCATGGTAATCGTAAAGCAGCTTGCCGCCGAATTCGAGATAGAGCTTGTGGTCGAACAGTTTGGTTTTTTCCAGAATCTCTTCGGTCTGTTCGCGAATATATTTTTCGTTATCGAACGCCGTCAGCGACATCACCTCTCCTTTTGACAGGCCTTTCGGTTGAAACAAGAATGAGCGGCACCCACCACCGGCGCCTTCGAAACCCCGCTTTATAAACACGGCAATTGCCGATGCGCAACCCTAACTTAAAACCACCTTTACTCCTGCTCCTGTCGAGACGCGCAGGCGATGCAGAGGGCCGCGGCCGGGTCGCTTTCCAGCCGCCGCAAGGCGATCTCTTCCTCACATGCGTTGCAGAAACCGTATTCCCCGCTGTCGATGCGCCTGAGCGCCAACTCGATCCGCTGCAGCTGGACATCCCTGCGCCGTTGGGCTTCCTTGGCCATCGCTTGGCCCTGCATGGCATCCAGCCGTGAAAGCCGGCCGACGCTGGCCTGGTCCAATTGGACCGGCTGCGTGGACTCCCTGGCCGCCATGCGACTGTCGAGATATTCCTGGCGCTGGGTTTCGAGGCGTTCACGAAAACGATCACGTTGTTCCGGAGTCATGCACAGCTCCTTTCCGGATTAAAAAGGTCATTGAAAAACACATCGCGCCGCTTGAATCAAGTGAAACGGCCCGGAGCAAGGGCTCCGGGCCGTACAGAAGTGTTGCTTTACAACTCTATCACCGGTGGATCAACGGCCGCCGACATAATCGTAGTTCTTGATCTCGGTCTCGGGAACGAAGGTGTTGGGCACCTTGCCGGCATGCATCTGATCGTAAATCATGCTGTTGGCGCCAAAAGCCAAGGACCGGGCGTCGTAGCCGAGGATGCGCAGGTAACCGGCCACATAGGAGCTGGTCTGCCCCGTGAAGCAATAGAGGATATTGGGCCCGGTGGTGGAAAGGGTGGCCAGGTGGGTGGTGCTCAAAAACGGCTTTTCCGCCGGTGGGTAGTTCACGGCACCGGGGATGTGCCCTTGCTTGGCGTACAGTTCCGGCGGCCAGTAGTTGATGACGTACATGTCGGTGTTTTGATCGAGCCGTGCGAACACGAAATCGTGGGTCACGACTGCAGGCGCGTAGCCTTCCGCAAACAGTTGCCGCAGGCGGGCCTCAAGGATCGCCTCGGCCGTGGTGCCGCCGGTGGCAATGCGGGGCATCGGCCCGGGCGGGTTCTTGGGCGGCGACGGTTTGGTGACGAATGCATCCGCACGCACGTTGCTCAACTTCTTGAGCCAGGCCCCGTCGGCAAAGGCCATGGCCCAACCGCTCATGCCCCATTTCAGGGAGACGGCATTGGGATACCCCGCGGCCCGCAGCAGCGAGACGACATATGCGGCCGCCTGGCCGTCACAATCGATCACCACGATGTTTTCAAAGGATGCGGCATCCAGCCCTTTGACATGATCATAAACATCCGCGAAAGGCACATGGACCGCCCCCTGGATGTGGCCCCGACCGAAATCCGCCGGCGCCCGGATGTCGATGAGGTACTGCTGCCTCGCCTTGGTGAGCAGATTGACCCGCAAGTTCTGGGCACCGATTACGAAAGGCGGACTGTCGTGGATGTAGTTGCGCTCATTTTCAAAAAAGGCTACCAAAACTTGCGTTTCGTCGAGCCCTTGGGGCGCCTGCGTTGCATGGGCGCACCCCAAAAGGGCCACGACCGCGGCAATCCAGATCGCTCCGGTCCAGAATCTGCGTCGAGGGGAAAGCTGTTTCATCGTTTTGCTCCTTCACTGTTGTGATGTCTTTTTCAATGGCGGCCGCCACCCATCCCACGGTCTTTGACGGCCGTGGGCGCGACAGCCGGCGGCAAAGTTTCCGACAAAGTTAATCACTTTCGCGAAGGATACAAATCGGGCGGAGCGGCCGGCGGTTTTTTCAGAACAAGGCTTCCATGGCCTCGGCGACGGTGCGCACACCGACCAGGCGAATGGTGTCGGGGGCCTCCAGGCGCTTGAGGCTGCCGCGGGGGGCCAGGCAACGATGAAAGCCCATTTTGGCCGCCTCGGTCAGGCGAATCGCCATGTTGCCGATGGCCCGCACCTCGCCCGCCAGGCCCACCTCGCCGAGCACCAGGGTTTCGCCGGTCACCGGCTTGTCCAGGAAACTGGAAGCGATGGCCGCCAGCACCGCCAGGTCCACGGCCGGTTCGTCGATCTTGACCCCGCCGGCCACGTTCATGAAGATGTCGTGCCCCACCATGTGCAGTCCCAACTTCTTTTCCATCACCGCCACCAGCAGGGACACCCGCTGCGGGTCGAGCCCCAGCACCGTGCGCCGCGCGGTCCCCAGGTTGGTGCTGCTCACCAGGGCCTGCAGTTCCACCAGGATCGGCCGCGTGCCCTCCATGCTGGCGGTGACCACCGAACCCGCCGCGTTGTCGGGCCGCTCGGACAAAAAGACGGCCGACGGATTGGGCACCTCGGCCAGACCACCGGCCTGCATCTCGAACACCCCGATCTCGTTGGTGGAGCCGAAGCGGTTCTTGACCGTGCGCAGGATGCGGAAGACATGGTTGCGGTCCCCCTCGAAATAGAGCACCGTGTCCACCATGTGCTCCAGAATCTTGGGCCCGGCGATGGACCCGTCCTTGGTCACATGGCCCACCAGCAAGGTGGGCACGCCGGTCTTTTTGGCGTTGAGCATCAGCCGCATGGCCGACTCGCGCACCTGGCCCACGCTGCCCGGCGCCGATGTCAAATCGCTGCTGTACATGGTCTGGATGGAATCGATCACCAGCACATCGGGCCGGTGTTCGGCCACCATCTTCAAGATGGCGTCCAGATCGATCTCCGCCACCACGAACAGGTGGGGCGCCTCGGCCGCCAGGCGCCGGCTGCGCAGGCGCAACTGGCGCACCGACTCCTCGCCGGACACATAGAGCACCTTGTGCCGCCGGGCGGCCATGCCGTGCAAGGCCTGGAGCATGAGGGTGGATTTGCCGATGCCCGGGTCACCGCCAATCAACACCAGGGAGCCGGCCACCAACCCGCCGCCCAGCACCCGGTCCAGCTCCGCCACTCGGGTGGAAAGCCGCGGCTGGTCCTGCACATCCACCGCATCGATGGGCACCGGCACGGACGGCTGCAAACCGTCGATGCCCCGCAAGGGCCCCCCCCGGTGCTCCGCGGCGGCGATCTCTTCGGCAAAGGTGTCCCACTGGTCGCAGGAAGGACATTTGCCCAGCCACTTGGGCGACTGAAACCCGCAGGCCTGACAACTGAAAACCGACTTGCCGCCCTTGACCGACCGCTTGCTCATGGCGCCACTATTCTCCACATATTCAAACCATTATCCATTGACAGGCCGCACCATAGCATGCCATTGTGCCCGCAGGCAAGCAGGGCGTCGATTGCCGTCATGCGAAGACAACCCATTACGGCCATTGTGTGGCCGCCGATGCAAACACTGCCCATGGGCTGGAAGGACAACCCCGCGCCATGACCCTCACCTACTGGATCATTCTCACCGGCGTCCTCTTTTATCTATTGACCTGCTGGGCCATTGTGGACATCGCCCGCAAGGATTTCGGCGGCATCGAAAAAAAAGCCGGCTGGGCCTTCATCGCCCTGATCCCTTTCCTCGGCCCGGTCCTCTACCTGGTCCTCGGCTACCGCAAAGGCAGACGCGCGGGCGAAGTCCCGCCCGCTTGAACAACAGCAGGCCGACAGACAGCCTTTCCAACGCGCCGCGACCCCGCACTACCTTTAAAATGAGTTGACAAATTCAACCGGTTTCTATATTCCACGGCCATCGCAATTCTTGGGGTCCCATCGTCTAGCGGTTAGGACGCCGGCCTCTCACGCCGGTAACCCGGGTTCGAATCCCGGTGGGATCACCAAAAAATCAATAAGTTACGAACATACACACATTGCCGAACAGGGAGTTGACGGCTCCTTAGACGGCTTTTTTCTTTCCTGCTCTCCGCGCACCTTTTTCACTCGGCCTGAATTTGATGATCTGCGCGGCACTCGGTTTCAAATCCTCCAAAGCTTCCCGTACCCGATCCATTCCAATGCCTGCAGGAGGGTTTGGACCTGTTTTATCATATCCACAAGTCCGATCTGGAGAATCGCACTCCCCTACGCATTGTGACCTCCTTGGGAGCTAAGCTGTGGCGGGATCGGTTGAATGAAAACAAACCCGTTGAATTGAAAACAGTCTCACAAGGCGAAGCTGAAGATGATCGGGATCGGGATATGGCCGCAGAAGCGTCAGAGGACGAAATGCCTGGACCCCGGAAAAAGTAGCCTCTGCCACGGAAGGGATCATCATGCACAGCGCACAACTGATCCGCCGCGCACGCTGGTATTGCCTGCTCAGTGAATCGGCATTGGCATGGGCTGCCGAGGAGAACCCTCAGCAGCTGAAGCATCTGGTTGTGTTCGAGCATGGGCAGGTCCGCGATCAGGTCACTTTACAGGCCGACCACACGTCTACTGCCGCTTCCGGGTCTGGACGGTCTTGGACCGAGCGCCGCAACAACATCGATCTTGCCGCATATGACCGGATGCGCGTGGTCACCACCGAGCTTCGCCGGGTCGTGGGCAAGGGACGCAACGTTCAGCTGAGATTGGGGCCGAAGGTGAGTTTGGCTTCGTTGGGATTGCAGAAGGCCTTGCGGTGGGTATAGTCTTAATTCCTATGAACCCGGATTCGCCATTTTCGGTGGCGACCGCCATGGATGGAATCGCATGAACAATGCCTTCATTGAGTTGCTCGAAAAATTTCGCAGCGGGAAGCGCTCCGTTTTCAGCCTGGGGTCTTTTTTGCCCATCAAGATATTGTGGCAGCGAGGATGGTGCTTTAATCATATTCTGCAAGGGGATGCGCCTATGGCACTGGCGGCCCTGACCAAACTGGAGTTGGGATTTGAATCCACAGTACTGCCCTTTGACCTTAACGTGGAAGCCGAGGCACTCGGGGCCGCCGTTCGCTACCACGACGAACAAGACGGCATACCGGTTTACCCGACCATAGCCCATAAACTCGGGGGCGACGCTGATGCCATCGTTTTACCGAAGGATATCGGTTCGGCAGGACGTATTCCCCTTATTGCTTCGGCCATCTCTCAAACCAAAGCGATGGCCGAAGGCCGCGGTGCGGTGGGCGCCTTTGTCGTCGGCCCTTTCACCCTGGCCGGCCAGATTATGGACATGGATAAACTGCTGGTCATGACGATGAAGCAGCCCGAGGCGGTCTGTGCCATTCTGGCAAAGCTGTCTCAAACGATAATCGCTGTGCGGGATGCCTATGTGCGGGCCGGCGCCCAATTCATCGTAGTGCAAGAAGGTGGGGTTGCGGCGATTTCCCCCAGACTTTTCTCAAGGTTGGTTGTGCCATTTATAGAGGACATCCTTTTTGACAAGCCGGTGCCCCACATTTTATTCCTCGCCGGGAACGCCGACCGCTATATTGGGCAAATGCCTCAGTGCAGGGCCGATGGCCTGGGTGTAGACCAATCCTGCGATTTGGACAAGGTTCTGGGTATGGCACCTCGGAATCTGCCACTTGCGGCTGTCATTGGCAACAGCACCATGCTGGCCCAAGCAAGCCCGGACGAGGTTGGCGCTACGGTCCGTTTCTTTCTTGACAAAGGCCTTTCCATGGTCTTGCCGCCGGCTGACATCTATCCACCGGCAAAAATCGAGAACATTATCGCCTTTGTAGAAGCGGCACGATCTTATCCAGAACCACCGATTGCTTGAAACGGGAGGCCGTAATGTCATCCGGTGGAATTACCCCTTTGCTTATCTCCTGCG
This sequence comes from Desulfatitalea alkaliphila, assembly GCF_022968795.1. Classification (GTDB taxonomy): domain Bacteria; phylum Desulfobacterota; class Desulfobacteria; order Desulfobacterales; family Desulfosarcinaceae; genus Desulfatitalea; species Desulfatitalea alkaliphila. Next base: position 729 of record NZ_JALJRB010000020.1, on the reverse strand, counting down.
GCATCCTGCGCGAAGAGATTCAAGCTTTGCAAGCCCAGGGTCGGGTCGTTGCGCATACCCACTTTTTAAGTTCGCGGCTGCACTCCCATCCACAGCATCTCAGCAAGGCCCTGTCAGCTGCAATGGCTTTTTACCGCACGAAATTCGGGCAGCAGGTGGTTATTGTGTATGGCGATGCGTGTCTGGGCTTCAATGGCGAAATGGCCCGTCTTGTAGCCGACCACGGCATGACCAAGGTGTCCGCTGTCAACTGCATTGATTGTCTTTTGGGCGGGCACGGCCGTCTATTGGAGATCGATCCCGAACATCGCTTTTTCTTTCTTAACCGAGCATTTCTCCAATTCGGCCGCAACCTGTTCAATCAAGATCCGGTAGCTGTTCGAGAGCAATTCAAGATGCTTTCCGCCATTGTACCCATCGACGCAATGGGCGATCTTGCCCTTTGCTCGGAGGAGTTACAACGGGTTAGTGTATTGACCGGCCTGCCGCTGATGGCGTTGATTGATGTGGGCCTGGACGGAGTTGAAAAGGTGATTTCTGAAGCAATTGCCCGCTCTCCGCGGTAGTCATTCGGAGCTGACGCTGCCGCTTTAAAGAGGGGGTGGCAACGCCACTGGCGGGTCGATTGGCCGACCCTTATTCGGTTTATACCGCACTGAATTCCGCGGCATGGATACCACTGTTGACCCTGCCGTTGATTTTCGCATTCCTGCAGGTCAAGCAGACCAA
>NZ_JALJRB010000002.1 GCF_022968795.1 Desulfatitalea alkaliphila | reverse complement strand
CATGCAAAGAAATTAATCGTATGGATCGAAGATACAAATCCAACTACAAAATGAGCGTAAAAGTCAATTTGGAGTATATAAAAGAGCATGGGTTAAAAGAATTTACTAAGAAACAGTATCAAGGGTACCACTGTTCGAACTGCGGTGCACTGAAATCAGTTCATAATAGAAGGTGCTTTAAATGTGAATCGATTCAAAAATTAGTGGAAATAGAGAAGATTTGAATATCAAAATGAAATTGGCACATAACAAGCGCTTTCACAGCCGACCGGGCTAGTCAGCGGCAACTTACAAGGGCTTTCGGGAAATGGATCAATCGGCTGCTTAAAAACTCATTGCTTCCTCGTGCCCGGCGGTTGAAGCGCAGCGTTATGGCGCGGTGAGCCTCTAAAAAGCCATATATTTGTATTGACAAATAGCCATTCCAGATACAATCTATACGCATGAAAAAGCGAACTGATTTTGAATGGGATCAAGCTAAGGACCTGATTAACCAAGATAAGCATGGAGTGTCCTTTGCTTTGGCGCAGCTCGCTTTTCTCGATCACAACCGTGTCATTCTAGAGGATCTTGAACACAGTGATCTTGAAAAACGGTTTTATTGTCTCGGCAGAGTAGCTGATGGAATTATGACGGTGAGATTCACCTATAGAGACAAAAAAATCAGGATTTTTGGTGCCGGATATTGGCGGAAAGGCAAGCAAATATATGAAAGAGAAAATAAAATACACTGATGAGCCAATTGGAAAAGTAAGGGTGATTACCGATTTTCTACCTTCACCGGAGCATCTCGCGCTAAAGGACGAAACCGTGAAGGTGACCCTATCACTTAGTAAAACAAGTGTCGATTTTTTTAAAAAAGAAGCCAAGAAATACAATACACAGTACCAAAGAATGATACGCAGATTGCTTGATGAATATACTGCTAATCAATAAAGTGGAATCCATAACCAGCGCGTGTATACGGACGCGCGGAAGATCGCCGCGCGCCGGTAACGCGCAACGTCCGGCTAACATTACAAATGTTGCGATCAAATAGGTATCTAATGGGCAAGAATATTAAAACCAAGAATAATTCAAGTGTTGACGAGGGATTGGTCGCAATGTTCCTCAAGATGTCACCAGAGGAACGTTTAAAATCGAACGATAACGCAGTACGCGCTATTTTGGAATTAAGAGATGCCTACAAATATCAAAAAAACGTCGGAAGCGGATCTAAGCGCCATAATTGAAGGCCTTATAAAGGCAGATGTGAAGTTCATCCTTGTCGGTGGACTTGCTGCAGTAATTCAGGGCGCACCGGTAACAACAATGGATGTGGATATTGTACATAGCCGGTCTCCCGAGAATATTTCTAAACTCTTTGCATTCTTAAAATCCATTGATGCAACCTATCGCCGTCCAGACGATAAAATTATCGCGCCGAAGGAGGAGGACTTTTCTGGGATGGGGCATGCGCTTTTTTCGACCCGAATAGGACCACTTGACGTCCTGGCTTTTATCGAAGAGAGGAAAGCTTACGAAGATCTTCTCAAGCATACAATAGAAATTGAATTCAGAGGCCATACTATTCAAGTTCTCGACATCAAAATGTTAATTATGCTTAAAAGAAAATCCAAAGATCCAAAGGATAAGCAGCGACTTTCTGTTCTTGAAGAAACACTGCGACAATTGGAAAAAATGTAGGTCATGATCCCGGCATGAAAAAGCATCAGCAACAAATACAACCATCCGTCGAACCTCATGGATTGACACGATCCCGAAGGGTCGTTTCAATCCAATGTTCAAGAAGCCCGGGTCAAAAGATGGCACAAAAATAGTATAAGGGGATTTGTTTGAAAGTTTTTTAGATGGTGGCATCCCGGCCAGAGGGTAGGCCGGGGTGACACCGCAAAGGGAGAGCAAAAGAGTCTAAGATGCCTGTCAGACCCGCAATGTCGAAAAGATTTACAGCCTGTTTTTCGAGCAAATGCTTCAATCAAACGCACTACTACGAGTCCGACAAGGGTACCTGAAATCGGAAGGTGGAAAACGGCCTTCAAGCAGCGTCGTTTTTTATCCAGCACCGCACCATGGCAAGCGTAGGGGCAGGATAAACGCATGATAGACGAGATCGCCGCCGCACGCTCGGCATTTGGGCACAAAACGAGAGATGCTAATCGAGCGCGAAGCGCGGGACACCGCCGCCGCACAGTGTTTAATGCTCTCGGCCACGGTTTTTATCGATACCGACGATCCGGGGCTCATAAAACCGTAATAGCGCACTTTCATAAACCCGGAGGGCAGCACATGCTGCAAAAACCGATGCAAAAACGCCATGACCTCCAGCGACATGGTGCGCCACCGGTTGCTACGCTGTTTTTTATACTTGAAAAAGATGCGCCGATCCTCGATTTTGACGATGCGGCTGTTGGAGATGGCGACCTTAAAGACGTATGGAGCCAGGTACTTGATGCTCTTTGCACCGGCACCGACCATCCGACAGTCGACCACCCAGGCTAGCTTCCAGACGTCCGGGCAGATGGTGGAAGCAAGCCCATCTTTTTGCATTGCATCCCGGAACTTGGCCTTGAAGATTTTGGACATGGCCCGCACCGGCAGGAAAAAATGATCGAACGAGCGATGCCATCGGCCGTCCGATTTGGTCAATGCGCCGGCGGGTACCACATAGTGGAAAGGAGGATGGTAGGGCATGGTGCGCCCCCAGGTGTGCAGCACCCCGAAAAATCCCGGCAAATCTGCGCCGATGAACTTGTCGTTTCGTGCAAGCGTCTTTAGCGTCTGCGACGATGCATCGAACATGGCTGCATAGCATCGGCGCTGATGACGGCGAATAAAGCCGCGGATGGCCTCGGGCATCGTGAAGGTGATCATGAAATGGTTCACCGGCAGTTGCTCGGCAAGCCGCCTGGCCAGCCACTGGCGGGTTTTCTGTCCTTGACAGTTGGGGCAATGCCGGTTGCCGCAGCAACGAAATACGCTATGGCCTTTGCCGCAATCGTCGCACCGAAAAAGCGTCGCACCATAATATTCGGTTCGGCAGTTGACGATGGCATCGATGACCTTGCGATGGTGTGCCGGCATGTTGTGGCCAAAACGCTGCACATACTCCGGGCCATAATCGCGCATGATCTGCTTAAGCGTTGCCATGGTCGAATCCTTTCATCAAAGTGTCGATGATCGCATAGGCGTCCTCGGCCCCCTTTTGGGTCAGATGAAAGTAGGCCATGGTAGTCTCCAGATTGCCGTGGCCCATGTATCGTTGAATGACCCTGGGATTGGTGCCCGCTTCGAGCAGATGGGTGGCATAGCAATGGCGCAACGTGTGCACCGAAACCCGGCGCTTATTGATCCCGGCAGCGTAACGGGCCTGCCGGAAAGCGCCTTGCACGCTTTCAATGGACATGTGCGTCTTGGAAACAGCGCCCTTATTGAGTCCCCGGCCCAGCGCCGGGAAAACCAGCGCAGGATTTTTATGTGTGACCCAGTACCTGCGAAGCAAAGCGAGCGTATCGGCCGGCAGTGGCACGAAGCGATCTTTTGCCCCTTTACCGCGATGGACATGGAGCATCATGCGTGATTTGTCGATATCGGCCACCTCAATGGCCAAAGCCTCGGACAATCTGAGCCCGCAGGCATAGACCGTCGACAAAAAAGCGTAGTTGTGAAAGGTCTTGACCTTGCCCAGAATCCGAAAGACCTCCTCGCGGCTCAAAATGCACGGCAGACGGCGCTCCCGCTTGGCGTTAAGGTAATTGAAGGTGTGCCAATCGCGCTCGAGCACATTGGTAAAAAAAAACTTGATGCCGCTTTGGGCGATTCGCAGGGTGGCAGCCGACCATTTATCCTTGTTGCGTCGGTGTAAGAAATAGTCCTGCAGCTGCTGTTCGGTGATCTTTTTGGGGGAAAGCTTGTAAAACTCGACCAGTTGGCGCACCGAACGCGTATAGCAATGCTGAGTGCGTTCGCTCATACCGGCAAGCTGAAGGGCCTTAATCGATTGTTGGTAATAATCTTTCATGGTATGCCTCCTATATAATGGTGGATTTGTCATCCGCCCCATGCGGACGACGCCATAAAAGGATACCAGGAATGCAATTGAATTGTTAAATTCGGGTGGGATCCGGCGGATAGGACTTTTATGTGAGGTGCTTCGGGGCACCCCTGCCGCGTAGCGGCTTACTTGAACAACCGGTTGCAGCGGACGGTACGCTGCGCTGCTCGCCGCTGAACCGGTGCGTTGGGCGGAAAAGGGAAAGCGCTTATGCATAAAGCCCAAGTAAGATGAGAGGCGGACAAAAGCAGTATTGAAATCGGGACCGGGATCGGGATCGAAATCGATTCAGGTCCGTTTTGCGCCTCGTTTCGCTTCGATTTCGATAGCGATCACGATAGCGATCCCGATTTCGATTTCCAACGGGGCAAGCCCCAACTTGGGTTTTGTGCATAACCACTAAAGGGAAACATAATGAAGAAAACAATCTTATATCGGCTATTCGGGTTTGGTTCTGTCCCCAAAAAAATACGCCCAGTGCTTGAGCAAGAAGGAATCGTTGTTTTTGATGAAGGCATTGTAGGCTGGTTCGTAACAAAGAACGTTAATGGCCCGGGCAAGCGATATCGTCACCGCACTGAGGGATTTTCTGGTTGGCTTGCAGTAACGAAGGTGCGAGTGGTCTGCTACACGTACGGGAAGCGTCAGATAAATATCTCTGTTGAAGACCCCAGGATAGCACACCTGTATGTTGATACCCCAGAAGAACAAAAGTTGTGTCTCTCGTTCGAACCATCAAGCTTTCGAGAAGAGTGGAAAGGTGTGATTGAATTCCGATTCAAAACAGAAAAAGCGCACCTATTTCGTGATGCGCTAATGACAATCGGCGCCCAGCAAGGCACTTCAGCGGAAGCGGGAAAGCCTCGCCGCTGAGTTTTGCGTTATCGCGCCGAGCAAGACTCGGCACATCTTGCAGGGTGAAGGTTTTTGTCGGGAGGGAATCCGTAATGATTTTCTGTAAGGGTCGGCCACCCACCCGTATCGAGCCTTGGGGCCATGGCGGAGTTGCCCGCAGGTTTAGGGCAGAGAACAAGATGGTCTAAGCGCAGGCAGGTAACCCTGCAGGCCGATGGGGAGGTGGCGCTCCCTGAAGTGCTGGTACAGCTTCGAAATGACAATCGCGAACGCCGAGGGTTTTGCCGTACGCCGAAGGCAACGCTAAGCGTAATAAAGGAATCTGATATGGAAGGGACCGCAATACCTGAAGTCGGCAAGTCTGCCGAAGCTTTTTTTGCTTCCGGATTTTATTGTGCGGAGAGTGTTGTCCTAGCTATTGCAAGGGACATGGGCATTGACTCAGAGGTTCTACCCAATGCGGCTACCGGCTTCTGTAGCGGTATGTCCCGAACGTGCGGGATTTGCGGTGCACTCACGGGCGCCATCATGGCCGTGGGCTTGTCATTGGGCCGCTCAACCCCAACGGATTCGGTTGCGCCTGCCTACATCGCAACCCAGCAACTCGTTCGGGCTTTCGAAAGCGAGTTTGGCAGCCGCGACTGTTCGGTGTTGTTGGGTGGCTGTGATTTGAGCACGCCGGAAGGACAAGAGATGTTCACGGCGCAAGGGCTTGGCCGGCGCTGTCAACAGATCACCGGCAAGGCTGCTGAAATGGCAGCGCGCGTGCTAGTGGCCAAAAGATGACCTAACCCCCTATTTCCAATGATGGCCGAAAGATGGATCGCAACCGCACAGCGCCCGACCTTCGGCGCATCCTGCCAAATATCAACTTGCGCGATTGAACCGTGCTTGGGTATATTCGTTTTATCGGCACCTTGATTGCGGCACCTGCCGAATAACGAAAACGCCTTGCATTGCACCCGGCGGGTTTTGCAACCGGCCTGTTGTGCACATTGCCCAAACGCCTGTCCGGCGCCGTGTGACCGAATAACGACAATCGCCCTGCCGGCTCTCTCACCTTCTCCTTCTCCTTTTCTCGGACCGGCTGCGCGAACATCCCTGCTGGATCCCGGCGTATGCAGCAATCTTGTTGCCGATGCCCCATATTCCACGACCTTCCGCAGGGTCGCATGAAAGAAACAAACCCATATTCGAAGGAGGAACGCCCTATGGCCGGGATACGTTTGCTGGTTAAAGCCGATGCCAAGATCGGTCACGCCCTTGCGGCGGCGGCCACCCCGTTGGGACCCATGGCCCTGCGGTTGCGCCCTTTACTTCCCTATTCCAGCGCCATTGCGGGGTTGGGCCTGGCCGGCGGGCAGGACTGGTACGTCGCCGAGACGGGAGAGGAGATGGACCCGTCGACCGCTTGGGAGGAGTGCCACAAGCTCAACGATCCGCGGCAGGAAGCGTTCGCCGCGGCGGCCGGAGCGGCCGGTATCACCTATGCCGAGCCCGACTGGCCCCAGGTCTGGATGCCGGCGGAGACGCCCGAATCGGTCTCGCCTTTCGGCATCGTGGAAGGGTGCGCCACGGATCAGAGGTGGATGGACCACAAGAAGGTGCCCCACGGCGAGCGGCCCGATTGGCATTTGGAGGACGGTTTCAGCGGGTTGCGTGCCGCGCGCAAGGCCGCGCGGGCGGACAATCCGCGGCGGGTGCGCATCGGGCACCTCGATACGGGGTATGATCCACAGCACCGGCTCCGGCCTCCCGGCTTGGCGACGCCCGATCCGCTGGAGTTCAACGTTTTGGAAGGGGAAGATCCCCACCGTGCCGTGGATCCTTTCGTTACCGGCATGCTCAAGGCGCCCGGCCACGGCACCGGCACCATCGGCATTCTGGCCGGCGGCATGTTGAGCGATCTGTTCTTTCCGGATGCGGAGACGGGCGATTATCTGGGCGGTGCTTACGAGGCGCGCATCATTCCCGTGCGGGTGGCCGCCTCGGTGGTGCTGTTCTACACCAGCGGCTTGGCCCGCGGCTTGGACTACATCGCCGCGCCGCGGGGCAAATCGGATATGCGTTGCGATGTGGTCAGCATCAGCATGGGGGGGGTGGCGTCGGCGGCCTGGACCGAGATGGTCAACCGGGCCTACGACCTGGGCATCTGTATTTTCGCGGCCGCCGGCAACAATTTCGGTGGCCTGCCCACGCGTCGCCTGGTGTACCCGGCGCGCTACGAACGGGTCACGGCGGTGTGCGGGGTGATGCAGGACGGCCGCCCCTACTATGATTTGGGACTGCGCACCATGGCCGGCAACCATGGTCCGGACAGCCGCATGGATACGGCCATCGCGGCCTACACGCCCAACATTCCCTGGGCGCGCTGGGGCTGTGCGCGGGCCTACCGCTGGAACGGCGCAGGCACCTCGGCGGCCACGCCCCAGGTGGCCGCGGCGGCGGCACTTTACATTCAGAAGCATTTCGATGCCATCGCCGCTTACCCCAAGGGGTGGATGCGGGTGGAGGCGGTGCGCAAGGCCCTATTCGACGCGGCCCGCAAAAACACCCGCGACGACTGGCGTACCTACTTCGGCAACGGCACCCTGGATGCGGCCGCCGCCCTGGCGGTGCAGCCGGCCAAGGCCTCCGAACTGCGCAGGCGCGAGCCGGATTCGGCCACCTTTCCTTTCCTGCGGGTGCTGACCGGATTAGGGGCGGCGCCGGCCGCCGATGAAATGGTGCACTTGGAGATCCTGCAGCGCACCCAGCATTCCAAGACACTGCAGGAGATCATTCCCGATCCCCATCTGGCGGCATCGCGCATCGCCAAAGGTGTGCAGCGTCGCTTCTTCGAGGCGCTCATCGCCGACCCCGAGGCCTCCGGCACCGTGAAGCAATACCTGGCCGGGCACCTCAAGGGCAAGGTCAAGGCGATACCGGCGGCCGCGCCTTCCAGCGCGCCGCGGCCGACCATCGCCCTGACGGCCCGCCGGGCCGCGCCGCCCTATCGAAAACTGCGCGGCTATGCCCTGGATCCCAGCCTCTCCACGGAGCTGGCCCACGTGGCCATCAGCGAAACCACCTACAAGGTGCTCTGGGAGTCCGATCTGGCGCCCGGCCCCGTGGGCGAGTACTTGGAAGTGGTGGATTTCGACTATTCCGAGGACACCCGTTACGCGCCGGTGGACCTCAATGACCGCGACATTCTGGCCCAGGACGGTTTGGCGCCTTCCGAGGGCAACCCCCAGTTCCACCAGCAGATGGTCTATGCGGTGGCCATGTCCACCATCGCCCATTTCGAGGCCGCCCTGGGCCGGCGCATGCAGTGGGCGGACGCCGATGGCGATTTCGTGCAGCGGCTCAAAATATTCCCCCACGCCATGCGCGATCGCAACGCCTTTTACAGTCCCGACCGCAAGGCGGTGCTGTTCGGCTATTTCCAGGCCGGGGACGGCGACCCCACGGCGGCCTATCCCGGCGGCCGGGTCTACACCTGCCTTTCCCATGACATCATCGCCCACGAGGTCACCCATGCCTTGCTGGACGGCATGCACCAGGGGTTCCGCGAACCGAGCAACCCCGATGTGCTGGCCTTCCACGAGGCCTTTGCCGATATCGTGGCGCTGTTTCAGCAATTTTCCCATGTGGACGTGGTCAAGCGCCAGTTGGCCGCGGTGCGCGGCGCACTGGAGATGGAGAGCCTGCTGGGCAACCTGGCGCGCCAGTTCGCCCGGGCGACCACCGGCCATGCCGCCCTGCGCAGTGCCTACCGCGCGTACACGCCCGAGGGATCGGAAAAATTGCAGCCCGATCCGGCCGCCTACCAGAATGTCATGACGCCCCACGATCGCGGCGCGCTCTTGCTGGCCGCGGTTTACGATGCCTTCACGGCGATCTACCGCAACCGGACCGCGGACCTGGTGCGCCTGGCCACCGCCGGCAGCGGCGTGCTGCCGCTGGGGGCCCTGCATCCCGACCTGGTCAACCGGCTATTCGAGGAGGTGGCCAAGACCGCCGATCACGTGCTGGGCATGTGCATCCGGGCCCTGGACTACTGCCCCCCCGTGGACATCACCTTCGGCGATTTTCTGCGGGCCTTGATCACGGCCGATTACGACACCGTGCCGGACGACCCCTTCCACTATCGCATCGCCTTCGTCGAGGCGTTCCGCAAATGGGGCATATACCCTCGCCGGCTGCCCACCCTCTCCATCGAAACCCTGCTCTGGCAGCCGCCCCCAGGGGGACGCAAGCCGGTCCTGGGGCGAATATTCGATCTGCTCTCCGGCTTCATCGCCAAACGCGGGTTTACCGCGACGCGCCGGGAGTTGTTCGAACAGTCCAGCGATTGCAAGGACGCGCTGCGGCGGGAGCTGGACGGCATTCTTGAAGAGTCTGGCGTGTCCGCCGATCTGGCCGCCGCCCTGGGGCTGAATCCCGAACTGGACTACAGCATCGTTCGTCTGCGTATTTCACAGAAGATTTCGCCCCAGGGGGATTTGCACCCCTCGGTGATCGTGGGCATCACCCAATCCGCCGAGATGCCCGGCAGCGCCGTGCCTTTCCGTGGCGGAGCCACCCTGATCGTGGATCTCAACCGGGCCGAGATTCGGTACTGCATCACCAAGAACATGAACAGCATGGAACGGCGCGACCGGCAGACCGACTACGCCCAACGGCTCACCCTTTACCGAGACACACCCAAAGAACCTTTTGCCATTCTCCACGCGCGCACGGAAGGCACGGAAGGGACGCCCTTAACTTTTTAACTTAAAAAGGGAAAAACGATAACCCCAAGACTTTACAGGGCTTGAAATTATAAAAGTCTACCGCGTCTCCCCCATTTGTGTTGAGAAGGAGGTGGGTGATGAATGACAACCCAACAGAGCCGGCAAAGAAGGAACCATCCTTTCGTTTTTTGACCCCGATCATCGCGACCCTCATTGCATCGTTGGTAGCCACCTACGCGACCTACACATACAATCAGCGCCAGATGCAATTGGCGCGTATCGAAGCGCTCGACAAGTATCGGATATACATCAACTCGGAAAACCGGGCGGAAAGGGAGTACGGCTATTTCGTGTTCGAAGAGCTGGGGTACCGGACCCTGGTCGACAAAATCGCAGAGGTCCGTGATGATCCGGCCGCCCTCAAGATTCTGATTTCCAGGGCGGACAGAGATACCGGGTCCGCCGAGAATGTCAGAACAGTCGAAGTTGCCGATCGCATCATGCGACAAGCCAACCCTTCCGACCAATTGCCGCTTCCTTTTCCGTCGCCTCCGCCGGTGCCAATGCCTGAAGCGGGCAAACACGAAGACGGATGGGTCTATTTGGGTCATTTCGTTTCGGAAAAGAGCGGTTGGAAAACCAGATACTTGAACTTTCCCGTGAACGAACCCCCTGCCAACCTGGTCGGCAAGACTTTCGAGGTGCGAAGGGAGACCGGTGCACTGAATGTGCGGGCGGCGATGCCGTCGATCTTCGGCCAATTCGCTGCAGTGCAAGAGGTGTTGGCGGAAGGCAGCCGTGTTGAAATTCTGGATCAGCAGGAGTGGCAGTCCAGCGGCTACATGTGGGCCAAGGTGCGCTTCGATAATTAAGGAGCAGAAACATCGGGGACGTTCATGAAAATATGAATTTTTTGAACCGCAAAAAAATTCATATTTTCATGAACGTCCCCTTCTTGCGTCTTTCCCACCGAATTTTTCGAATTGATTTGATCCGTGGGCGGCTAAAGGATAATGTGACCGTTTTGTTTTATTGGGGTTGCTATGGATTTCTTCTGAAGTCGAACATGGAGGTACATCGATGGGTTGCAAACAAGATTACGAGGCCAAGCGGGTCAGTGCGGCGGAGGCGGTGAAGGCGGTCAAGTCCGGCGACATTGTGGATTATGGGTTTTTCAACGGCAAGCCGGTGCTGCTGGACCAGGCTCTGGCGGCGCGGGCCGGGGAGTTGCGGGATGTGAGCGTGTACACCGCCGTGACCATGCCGCCCGTGCCGGCCGTGGTCAATTTTCCGGACAGTTTCATGTACATCGACTGGCAGTGGAGCAAGTTGACCCGCATGCTCCATGGCCATGTGGCGACCAGCTATTACTGTCCCATCCTCTATCATAGAGGGCCTTTCTATTACCGGGAGCTGTTGACCCAGGACCCCAACGAAAAGCTGCACCGCGGGCGTCGGTCGATCTATTACGAAGATCCGGACAAATCCGGTGATGTGAAGTGGATCACCATGATCCAGGTGGGGCCGATGGACAAGGACGGTTTTTTCAACCTCGGGCCCCAGAACTCGGAGACCTCGGCCAAGATCGAAACGGCCGATGTGGTGATTGTGGAGGTCAACCCCAACATGCCCGTCTGCCTCGGCGGCAACGAGGAGGCGGTGCACATTTCGCGGGTGGATCATGTGGTGGAGGCGCCGGCGGAGCAGGTGCTGTTCGATGCGCCCCAGGTGGCGCCCACCGAGGTGGATACGCAGATCGCCCGGCACATCATGAATTACATCTATGACGGCTGCTGCATCCAGTTGGGCATCGGCGGCATGCCCAACATGGTGGGCAAGTTGATCGCCGATTCGGATCTGAAAAACCTGGGCGGCCACACCGAGATGTTCGTGGACGCCTACGTGGACATGATCGAATCGGGCCGCATGAACGGTTCCAAGAAGAACATCGACCGCTACAAGTGTGCCTACACCTTCGCCATCGGCTCCCAGCGCATGTATGACTTCATGCACAACAACCCGGCGCTGGCCTCCTATCCTGTCAACTACACCAACGATCCACGGGTCATCGCGCAGATCGACAACATGGTCAGCATCAACAACGCCATCCAGGTGGACCTTTTTTCCCAGGTCAACGCCGAGAGCCTGGGCATGAGCCAGGTGTCCGGCAACGGCGGCATGTGGGACTTCGTGCTGGGGGCCCAGTGGTCGCGCAAGGGCAAGAGCTTCATCTGTCTGGCCTCCACCCACACCGACGCCGAGGGCCGGCTGCAATCGCGCATCACGCCGCAGCTTTCCCTGGGCTCCATCGTCACCATTCCGCGGCAGATGGTGGATTACATCGTCACAGAATACGGCGCGGTCAAGTTGACCGCCTGCCCCACCTGGATGCGGGCCGAACGGATCATCAGTATCGCGCACCCCGACTTCCGCGAAGAGTTGATTCAGGCGGCGGAAAAGATGAAAATCTGGCGCCGGTCCAACAAAAAATAGCCGGTGCTGCCTTGTGATTCCGGGCGGGGGGCCGGCGTTGCGTTGCCATCGCCATCCCCCCACCGGTCACCCTCCCCGCCGATCCCCATTGAACCGGATTTCAAAATGTGGTTTCATCGGTCCCGAACGCGGCAACAGCCGGCGGAGGTGGCCCGATGGATCCGGAACGGCTGGTATTGAATCCCGAACAGGCATTGAACGCCATCTGCCTCGATTTCAGGGGCTACGGCCCACAACCCATGTTGTTTTGCGAGGTGTTGCGCGCCATTCACGGCGAAGCCATGGTGGTGCGGCGCGAACCGGGCAGTGAGGGTTTGTGGATTGCCAAGCCGGGCAGCGGCAAGATGCGCCACCTGGAGGGGGCCGAACTGGTGGCGTTCATGTGCGACCAGGTGCGGGGCGCCCGCCTGCCGCCCGAGCGGCTGGCGGTGGTGAGCCGGCAGGTGTTTCAGACCGCCTGCCGGGTGGTGACCGATCCCGCCACCGACGCACCGGCCATTGCGGTGGACACCGGCATGGCGACCTTTGCGTGCCGCCAATGCGGCCGGTGCTGCCGTCATCTGGATTATCGCGACGGTATCACCGAAGCGGACGTGGCGCGCCTGCGCGCCCTGGACCGACAGGACATTCTCGAATGGGTGGGTGTGGCCAAGGGGGCCGACGGCCGCAACGTTTACCGGATTTGGGTGGAGCCGGGCACCAATCGATTCGCGGTGCCGTGCCCTTTTTTAAAACGCGGGCCCACGGCGGATCGGTGGTTGTGCCGCATTCACGCGGTCAAACCGGAGATTTGCCGCCACTACCCGGTGAGCCGCAAACACGCCGCAATGACCGGCTGTCCGGGGTTCGATCGGCGTTGACCAAGGCAGCGTTCAGGTGTTGATGTAGGTGTTGATGTAGGTGTTGGTGTTGGCGATAAAACGCGTAATCGAGGTGTATTCATGGCGCATGCAGACGACCGGTGGCAGAACCTATTCACCCGCGAACAGTTGGACCGGCTCCTGCCCGAAGAGCGGGCCGATCATTTTTTCGATGCGTTGCTGGGAGATCCCGTGGAAGGGGCCTATGACATCCGCCTGGTCTACGACGGATGCGACGGCCGGCAACTGCGTTTCCATATCGAGCTGCGGCAGCGGCCCGGCAAATGCCTGGCATGCAATCTCACCTACGGCCTGCCCACGGTGTTCGCCCGGCACCCGGTGATCGACATCGCCGGCGTGGTGGCTCGCATCGATCAACTGCTCGACGGCCAGGGCCGTTGCGGCGCGTGGCGTCTGGCGGCCACCCGCGAAATCAGCCGGCAGCTGCACGTGGTGCCGTTGACCATCGACTTGGCGGATTGACGCGGCCGGCTCAATCCTCCTCGAACACGATGTCCACCTTACCGTAGTTTTCCGGTTCGAAGGTTTCGATGCCTTCGCTTTTCTCAATGAAGGCCGTCATGTGCTTGAAGGCGTTTTCATAGCCCGTCATGGCGGCACTCAAGCGGTTCGTCAGCAGATCCTCCTCCCCCAGCTCGGCCATCGCCGCCCGCAGCAGCTTGCGTCCGGCCTGCAAATGTTTGTGGATGCGGTCGTACATCTCTTTGCGTTTGATGTGCCGCCGGCGTTCGTCGGCGATCACCGGCAACAGGCGCTGTACCGACACTTCGATCAGGGCGTCCCGGGGCGCGTTGAAACTGCGCGCGACGTCCTCCAGGCTGACCAGGGCGCCGCGGCTGATGACGTAGGTTTTCTGGATACGGTTCGAGGGCTCCAGGCGTCGATTGCGAAACTTGCGTGCGATGGCCGCCAGGTTGTCGGTATCGCTGAACAGGTGGTCGAACAGGGATTTTTGTTTTATGCCCAGCTGGGCGGCGACAATGCTGATGGCGTCGATGCAGCGGTCGGTCAACTTGAAGGTGGCCCGCACCGATTGCCGACTGCGCAGTTCGGTGAAAGCCGATTCGGCCCATTCAGCAGCGATGTTCTTGGATTCGGCAGCGTCGTTGTCGGCCATGGTCGCCTCCGTATGCGCAGGGGGTTCCTGGTAAATGAATTACTAATATATTGACATCAATTTAGTAATGCAAGTGAATTGTGCGGGCAGGGTCGCCCGAAATGGATCCGGACCGCTGCCGTTCCATCCCAAAGTGCGGCCGGGTTGGCAGCGGCAGGCATGCGATAAGGGGATCGCACCGCGATCCCCCGGGTGGTTCAATCGGTATTGGTATTATGGATGGGTCAGCGCTTCCGGCAGTTCGCAACTGGCGTCCAGCTTGCCCGCTTTGCGGGTTTCCACGTAGTGGGCGGCATCCAAGGCGGCGGTGCAGCCGTCGGCGGCGGAGATGACGATCTGACGGTAGGTTTTGTCCCGCAGGTCGCCGATGGCGTAGATGCCGGGAATTTGGGTGGCGCACTGCGGGTCGGTCATCACGAACCCGTCGGGGGTCATGCGGATGCCGGCGGGCACCAACTGGTTGTTGGGTTCGAATCCCACGAAGATGAACACGCCGTCGATGGGCATGCCGCGCTCTGCGCCGGTTTGGGTGTCCTGCAGCGCGACGTGGGCGACGCCACTGTCATCGGCGATGATTTCGGTGACCACGGTGTTCCAGAGCACTTCCATTTTGCATTCGGCCTCCACCCGCTGCTGCAGGATGCGGCTGGCCCGCAGTGCGTCCCGTCTGTGGACCAGGTAGACCTGCCGCGCCAGCTTGGCCAGGTAGAGGCCCTCTTCGCAGGCGCTGTCGCCGCCGCCGACCACGATCACATCCTTGTCGCGGAAGAAGAAACCATCGCACACGGCGCAGTAGGAGACGCCGCGGCCGTAGTAGGCCTCTTCGCCGGGTACTTGGAGTTTGCGGGGCGTGCCGCCGGTGGCCAGGATGACGGCATGGGTGTTGATGGTCCGTCCGTCGGCCAGCCGGACCGTGTGATGGTCCAGGCCCGGCTCCACGGCCGTCACCTCTTCGTTGATCTCCTCCAAACCGTAGGTTTGGGCGTGCTCGGCAAACATCATGGCCAGCTCGGCGCCGCCGATGTGTTTGATGGCCGGGTAGTTTTCCACAGCGTCGCTGAGATTGATCTGGCCGCCGGGGACCGATTTTTCGATGAGAGCGGTTTTCAAGGCCGCCCGCATGGCGTAGATGCCGGCCGACAGCCCGCCCGGACCGCCGCCCACGATGATCAGGTCATACATCTCCGATGCGCTCATTCGTCGTTCCTTTTCTTCAGCGCCCGGGCCAACTGTTCGCCCAGGGCGCCCATGTTGGCTGGCGCGGCGCCGCTGTCCGGCTTGAATTCGCGCCAGCTGTCCTCGTCCTGCGCGTCCGCGGGTTTGAGGGATATTTTACGCTGGTCGGCCTGAACGGTGTCGACGGCCACGGCAATGGGGTCGCCGGGCTTCAATTTTTCCATCTTGGGCCCTTCGGCGGAGCGGCTCAGCGCCGACTTGGGCAACAGCCCCACGATGCCCGGCTCGAGCCGCACGAAGATGCCGAAGGACTCCTGTTTTTCCACGGTGCCTTTGACCGGCTGTCCTTTGGCATACTTGCGCTCCACGTCGGACCAGGGATCGCCCTCGGCGTCCCGCAGGCTCAGGCCGATGCGCCGCTTGTCGGTGTCCACCTCCTTGACCACCACCGTCACGCCCTGGCCGGGTTGGACCACGTCTTCGGGCTTGTGCACCCGCTGGGTGTAGCTCATCTCACTGATGTGGACCAACCCCTCGATGCCGGGCGCCAGCTCCACGAAAGCGCCGAAGGGCGCACAGCGGGTCACCTTGCCGTTCAACTGGCGGCCGGTTTGGATTTCGGACGGCAGCCGATCCCAGGGATCGCCGTCCACCTGTTTTAAGGAGAGGGCGATTTTGGGGCCCTTGGGGCCATGTTCGATGCGCAGCACCTTGACTTGGATCTGCTGGTTCGGCTGCACCGCATCGGCCGGGTTTTCAACGCGGGACCACCCCAACTCGGAAATGTGCACCATGCCCTCCAATCCCGGCACCAGCTCCACGAAGGCGCCATAGGGCATCAGGCGGGTGACGCGGCCGGTGACCACCTGGTCGGGCGCGATGGTTTCCATGAAAGCCTGGATCGCCTTTTGTTGTTCGGCTTCCAAAAGCTCCCGGCGCGACACCACGATGTTGCGGCCGTTCTCGGTCAGCCGCTTGATCACGAACTCGAAGCTCTGGCCCACATAGGTTTCCGGGTTTTCCACATAGTGGGTGTCGATCTGGCTGATGGGGCAGAAGGCGCGCCGCTTGAGCACCTCCACCTGCAATCCCCCTTTAATCACATGGGTCACCTTGCCTTCGACCGGGATGCCGCCATTGAAGGCGTCTTTGAGCATTTCAAGGCCGCCGGCGCCTGCGATGGCCTTGGAAAGCCGGATTTCGCTCTCGTCCGCGCCCACGACGTAAAGGGTCACGATATCGCCCACGGCATAGGGCAGATTGCCCTCTTCGTCCTTGAGCTCTTCGATCTCCGCCACGCCGTCGGCCTTGGTGCCGGTGTCCACGAACACGGCGCTGTCGCTGATGGCGATGATCCGCCCTTCGATTTTGTCGCCGACCCGCAGGTTCTCTTTCATGCCGGCGCTGTAGGACTCGAACATCGCGGCGAAACTCTCTTCCCCCTCGTTTTCGTTCTCGATGTCGTTGTCCATGTCGTCATCGGCGCCGTTTTCGGGGATGTCGTTGTTGGAATGGTCTTCGGCCATAAGGTTCCTCTGATGATAGGGATGGTTGAAATGGTTCAAGTGCTTGTATGGTATCGCTCCTGGAACCGCCCATGCGGATGAAGTGGAGCCAATTCAACAAAAAACGGTGGGTTTTGCAAGCAAGAAAGCAAGGGGGGCATTGGGTGCCGGCATACCTTATCCGCAGGATAGCCGATCATGATGGCGCCGACCGGGATGGCGCCGGTGTGGCGGGCGCGGCGCAGCCACCGTTTGAAACCGCAAACCCCGGCTTTGCAACCGGGGTTTGTGTGATGGATTATGTGCCTGCGGCATGGGCTTCGGCGGCCTTGTAGTTAGAGGGAGCACTCCTTGCTCTTGGGCGAAAAGGCGAAAAAGCCGGAGAGGGCGAAAATGGGAACCGCCATCATCAATCCGATAACCGGTAGCAGGGTGACGCCGATAACGCTCATGCCCAATGCCATCATGAAGATCGCAAACGCGATGGCGAGATTGGCCGGACGTTCAACGAGACAATCGATTTTCTTCATAGCAAACCTCCTTTGCAGAGGCGCGGCTGCTTTTAGGGAACCTGGTAACGGTGGGTTCGGTTGCGGGGATGCACACCGCGCATCGCTCATCGCCGCATCCCTGACAGGCATAGCAATCAGGACACTGGTTTTTGCGGCCTTCCGCCCGGTTTTCCGGAACGAAAACTTGGCCTTCAAGTCCTGGTATCCGTTGCCATGCCATCATCCACCTTCCTTTCGGGTCGATCAGCGAACGGTATTGAGATCCGTGCATGTTTCATCTACGGCGCCGTCGTCGACCGTTGAAAAATACCATAGGCCCCATTTGTCCTTTGTCAAATGGCCCATTTGAGGAAGGGTGTGGAACTGACCGTGTTTAAGTGGTAATCTGAATTGCGAAGGCCGGCCGCTGAAGGCCCGCAGCTGCTTGGTCGCAAAATTTAAACCGGACTGTGAACATATGACCTTGGATACCCGCACCGGCGCCGCCATGCAAACCCTGCGCGAACAACTGCCCGCGCTGCTTACCGCCTTGGGTGCCGCGGACAGCGACGATTTGCGGACCTGGACCCATGCCCTGGATGTGAAGCTGCTGCCCAAGCTGCACCCCGATTTTCCCATGGTGGTCGCGGTCTGCGGCGGTGGCTCGGGGGGTAAATCGACCCTCTTCAACAGCCTGGTGGGGGAAGCGGTGTCGCCCATGGGCGGGCGGGCGGGCCTGAACCGGCGGGTGCTGGCCGCCCTGCATCCGCGCCATTTGCAACAGGCCGGGTTGCTCGATTATCTGGCCCAGGCCTTCGGCGGACCCCTGCAGCCCCTGACCGACGCCCAACAGCTCACCACGCCGGGGGATCCGTTCTATCACTGCCACCCAGGGGCGCCGCAAGAGGTGGTGCTGCTGGACACGCCGGATATCGACACCGGCGCGCGGGGCGCCTACCACAACCGGGAGCAGGCGCGCCAAAGCCTGGAAAGCGCCGACGCCTTCATCTACATATTTACCAACGCCACTTACAACAACCGGGACAACACCGATTTCATCGCCCAACTGCTCACCCAATTGGGCACCCGTCCCTGCTACCTGGTCTACCGGGTCTATCCCGCCTTCACCGCCGACGAGGTGCGGGCGCATGCAGCCACCGTGGCCGCCAATCTCTATGGGCCGGATCACAAACGCCATGTGCTGGGGGTGTTGCGGGCCGACGAGGACAACCGGGTGGCCGCCGGAGAGCAACCCGTGACCCTGCGGACCCTGGCAGGCGAACCGGCCGATCTGGCCGCCGACCTGGCCACGTTGGACACCGGTGCGCTGCGCCGGCGGCTGATGGGGGACATGCTGGCCGATGCCGTGGCCCAGGCCCGCCGCATGGTGGAACAGGCCCGCCGCAGCCGCGCCGATTTAGGCGATTACATCGGCGCCCTGGAAAGCGCCCAGCAAAAGGCCGTGCAGCAGGCGTTGTCCCACTTTCCCACCGACCAGGTGTTGCGGCGCTTCGCCGACATCTGGCAGGCCGGCGATCCGGCCCATATTAAATGGATGCGGCGCACCGGCCGGGTGGTGGAGTGGCCCTACAAGATGGTGGCATCGGCGGTAAGCCGGCTGCGGCCGGCACAGGAAGTCTCCACCGACGGCACGGGTAAGGTTGCCGCAGCTTCCCTGCCGGATCAATTGCGTCTGGACCTGATCCAGGCGGCCACCGGTTTGCACCGTGCGCTGGTGGCGGATCACATCACCACGCCGACCGCCACCGTGGCGGCCCACCCCACGGTGCGGCCCGCCCGCGAGGGGCTGCGGCGCAAAGCGTGGCAGGAGATCCTGACCCGTATCCAGGATCAACGTGAAACCATTTTGAGCTGGTCCGAACCCCTGGAGAAAGACCTGGCCGATCTGGCCGACGCCCTGCGCGCACGCATGGGCCTGATGGACCAGGTGCGGCAAACCTTTGCCGCCATGCTCAACGTCATTCCCGCCACCGCCGCCGTCACCTACATTCTGCACACCGCCGACCCGGCGGGTGCCGTGGGCATCAAGGTCAAGCTGACCGGCCTGCTGGGGCTCAACGACCTGGTGGCGCTGATCGCCATCCCCGCCACGGCCGGCATGAAATCGGCGGATCAGCGCCAACTGGAGCAGTTGCTGGCGCCGGTGGCGCAAACCTGGCTGGCCCACAAGCTCAACACTGTGGCGGAGCTGTTCGAGACCCAAATCACCGGGGAGGTGCTCACGGCCGCACGGGAAGCGACCGTCGCCGCGGATCACGGCCTGCAAGCCGTCGCGGGCGCCTTGGCGGCGCTCAAGGAGGTGTAACCCATGACCACGGTGCGTCCGGAACTGGCCGCCCTCGATGCCCTGGGCCAAATGGAGACCCACATGGGGGCCATGGCCGATCTGGCCGACCGCCTGGAACGGCTCTCCTTGTGGCGGCCGGCCCGGGCCCTGGCCAAACAGGCGGCCGAGGCGCGGCAGATGATGGCCGCCATGCGGCAACGCCTGGACCGTCGCTTGGTGGTGACCCTCGTCGGTCCCTCGGGGGCGGGCAAATCCACACTGCTCAATGCCCTGGCCGGCGTCGACGACCTGTCGCCCACCGGGCGCAACCGGCCCACCACCCGGCAAATAGTGGTGTTGTCCAACGACGCCGAAGCGGTGGACCAGCTGCTCGGCCCCCTGGACCCGGACCAGGTGTTGATCCGTGCGGACCGCAGCGCCGACATGCTGAGCCATTTGATCCTGGTGGACACGCCGGATACCGACTCCATCCACCAGGCGGACCACCTGCCGCTCATCCACCAGGCCGTCGCCCATTCGGACGTACTGCTCTGTGTGTTCGACGCCCAGAACCCCAAGCGGCGCGATCACATGGACCTGATGGCGCCCCTGGTCAGCCGCTTTCACGGCGCCTCCCTGGTGGCCGTGGTCAACCAGTGCGATCGACTGGACGCCGCGGAGTTGAGCGACACCATCCTGCCCGAATTCAAAACCTATCTGGCCGAAGCCTGGGACACGGTGCCCGCGGCGGTGCTGCCGGTGTCGGCCCGGCGCCACCTGCAACGGCCCCGCTGGGACCCCCAAGCCGGCCCGCGCCACGACCTGGACCGGTTCGAGGAACTGCGCAGCCTCATCTTCGAAACCTTCAACCGTCCCGGCGCCGGTCCGGATCGCCGCCTGGCCAATGCCCGCCAACTGCGGGACTACATCACCGACCAGGTAAGCCGCGCGGCGGCCGCGGACCGGCCGGCCCTGCAAGAGGCCCTCGCCCGCATCGCCACGGCGGAAAAGGCGGCCTTGCACGAAGCCCTGGAACGGTTGCGCGCCGACGAACGGCGACTGGCGCTGGGGCTCCACGTGCGGCTCTACCAAGCCCTGGCCCAGCGCTGGGTGGGACCGGTGGGCTGGCTGGTGGCCCTCTGGTCCCGCCTGCTGCTCTTCGGCTCCGGCCTGACCGCCCTGGTGCGTTTCGGCAATCCATTGCGCCAGATCTGGGGCGCGGTCTCCGCCTGGCGCCGCTACAAGGAGAGCAGCGCCGCCCTGGACGCCCTGAACGACGAAACCCGGGTCGACGGCGCCCTGCAGGCCTTTCGCAAGGTGTGGTGGACCCACTGGCCGGACATCGGCGAGCAGTTGGTGCGGGGCCGTTTCGATCCGGATGTGCGCCGCCTGGACGACAGCGGCCGGCAGAACGCCGCGGCGATGGCGCGGAACCTTTGGCGCAACGGCCTGGACAACGAAATCGAACGCAGCGCCGACCGCATGAGCGGCTTTCTGCTGCAACTGATTTTCAACCTGCCCACCGTCGCGTTGCTGGGCTACGTCGGCTGGCTGACCGCCTCCCGTTTTTTGACCCACACCATCATGGGGGGCGACTTTTTCGTGCACGCCCTGCTGACCATCGCCATCGTGCTGCTGCTCAGCTTCTTCCTGCTGCAGGCAGTGGTGCGGATGGCCGTGCGCCGGGATCGCGTTCAGCGCCGCGCCTTCCAAGCGGTTGAAAAGGCCATGGGCGATCACAATTTGGAAGCCGGCGGCGAGGTGGCCGTCCAGGCCCGGTTTGTCGTCGAGATGGGCAATCAGAAACAATCCAACAGGAAAAACGACAATGGCCAAGATGAAATGGAAACATGAACTGGACCGCAGGCATCATCAAGTCGTACTGTCCGGGCAGCACGTTGCCATTCACTGCCACCATTACAATATCAATTTGCAGAAAACCCTCGAAGACACTCTGGGGCATGCGGGAACGGCAATTATTTATCAGGCCGCCGAAGAGGCCGCTTTCCAGGGTTTGGAACCGCTGCTCGAACAATATCAGGGGCTTAAAACCATCAAATCCAAACTCGAGATGTGTTCGATATGGTATCAAAATTGCGGCCTGGGCATCATTCATCTGCAGGATCTCGAGACAGGCACGGGATACGCGGTGAGTTCGGACAGTCACCATGTGACCGGTTGGCTGGCAAAGCACGGATGCCGTAATACGCCCGGTTGCCATTTTACCTGCGGTTGGCTGGCGGGGGCGATGGCATGTGTTTTCGGCAAACCGGCCGGCACTTATATGGTAAAGGAGATCAAGTGTAAAATGATGCGGGATCCGGATTGCATTTTTCAGATTGGAGCGCACTGAATGGCCATTGACGGGGAAAAAATCGTCCAGGCGGTGATGGAGGGCAGCCGGATCAGAGAATCCAGGGGCATCATTCCCTTGTTCGGCGTTTACCTCTCCATCTTTTCGACCCAATATTACAACCGTATCAACTTCGACTTTGAAAAGCGGATCAAGGAAGTCCAAGGCATCAAGGCGGCCGAGCTGCTTATCCAGGCAGCGCAGGAATGCGGCTACACCACTTTTCAAGGTGTCCGGAACTCATGGGAATGGGATGAGATCGTCCAGCCCATGATCGAGCGCAAGGAAGATCAGTTGATGGGGTTTGTTCAAGTTGCCGTGGCCTTCGGATGGGGCGATCTGCAAGTGCAGAAATTGATTCCGGGCAGCGATCTTGTCATTAGGGTCGGCGACTCCTACGAAGCCAAGGGTTATGTCGAACTCAACGGGATCGCCGACACGGGCAAGTGTTATATGCTGAGGGGCGTGACCGGGGCCTTCATGGATCTGCTGTATGGCGAAGGGTACCCGGAAGGATGTTTCACCTTTTCGGCCACCGAGCCCCTGTGCCGCGCCAAAGGAGATCCTTATTGTGAATTCGTTGCGCGAAAATCACTGCGTTGAATGCCGCTCGGATCAATGCATCGCACCGACCGAAGCAAGTTGCTGGGATTATCTGCGCTGTCAAACGGTGCTTTGTCCAAGCCACGGTAAAAGCATCTCCAAATGCTGGTTGTTGCCGAGAACCCACTGCACCGGCTCCGTGGAAGAGAATTTCTATCGGAAACTGGCGAACTGCCTGTCATGCGCCTATTTTCATGCGAGATGCAAAGCCGACGGCATATCCACGACTCTTTTCATCGCCCAGCAGTTGCAGCAGCACCACAGCCGAACATTGGAAAGGATATACGCCAAGGAAGAAAGCTACATCGAGATTCTCAATCGCCTGCCCGACGGTCTTTTCACCACCGATCATGAGTGGCGCATCACCTTCTTCAACCCCGCAGCGGAAAAAATCACCGGGTTTACAGCCCATGACGCCATCGGCATGTACTGCAAGGATGTCTTCAAAAATTCCATCTGCGAGTATGATTGCGCTTTGAAAAAAGCCGTGGCGGCCGGCCATGACATTCATAACCGGGAATACGAAATTCGCAACATCGAGGGGCGCAAGGTGCCGATCATCTGCTCGACGTCTGCCTTCCGGGACAAGGAAGGGCGCGTCACCGGCGGCTTGGAGGTATTCAAGGACATCACTGCCATTAAGGAGCTCCAGGAGGAGGTGGCCCGCCGGGAGCGTAAGTATCGCCGGATTTTCGAGGGCAGCCACGACATGATCTATACGACCAACCTGCAAGGCCGCATTCTGGATATCAATCAGGCCGGCGTCGAATTGATGGGTTACAGGACAAAACAGGAGATGCTGGATGGTCTGCGGGCGGAGGACCTCTATTTCAATCCCCGGGACCGCGAGAAATTGGTGGCCGCCATTACCAAAGCCGGTTTCGTGAAGGACTATGAAGCCCAGTTCAAAACCGGAGACGGGTCCAGGTTGCATGTGCTCATTTCCAGTCGCATCTATGAAAACGCTCACACCGGCGAAGTGGAACTGGAAGGCATAATCAAGGACATCACCCGTCGCAAGCAAAGGGAAGAGGTGATTCATCAACGCAATCGTGAGCTTTCCATCCTGAACAGTATCGCGGTCGCCTTGAACCACACCATGAACCTTAAAAACACCCTGAAGGTCACCCTTGAAAAAGTGATCAAGGTGTTGCAACTCGAGCGGGGAGGCCTTTTCATCATCGATCATGACGCTAAACGGATCCATCTGCAGGCCCGTCACAACATTCCCGAAGCAATCAACGAAAAGTCCGACCAATTGGTTTTCAGCGACAGAATATTGATGCAGCACTTGATCGAGGACCAAAAGAGCTTGTCCCCCGAAGCTGCGTTTCCGCCGTTTCATGCGCACTACCATGCTGCCGGTGCGCAAACCAATCTGCATTTGACCTGCTTTCTGATCACTTTCAAGGGCCGCGCTGTCGGGTTTTTCGGAATGAATATCCCGAAATCAAGAGTATTGAGCACCCACGAAGCGCACTTGATGGGTTCGATCGGCAATTTCATCGGCGGCGTTATTGAGAACACGCAAATGATGCTGACCATACGAAGGCATCGCCAGGAGTTGCGGCGTCTGACCGAAAAACTGTTTCAGGGGCAGGAGGAAGAACGGCGCCGTATTGCCCGGGAGCTGCACGATGAGGCGGGTCAGTCCCTGACGGCGATCAAACTGGGTCTTGACCGCCTGGAGGAAAAACATGCATCCGGCATGGCGATGCGGCAAGAAATCAAAGAAATAAGAGACATGATCCAGCGGACAGCCACAGAAATACGGCAAATGTCCTACCGTCTGCACCCTACCCTGCTCAGCGACTTGGGGCTGGAGCCGGCATTGGCGCTATATTTCAAAGAAATACAAAAGCGTACCACAATCGACATTCAGTTTCGGATCATCGGCTTCGATCGCCGCCTCGGGGTGGACATGGAAACCATTCTTTATCGTTTCAGCCAGGAAGCAATGACCAATGCCCTCAAGCACTCGGGTGCTGAACAATTCAGCCTTTCAATCATCAAAAGCTATCCGCGCATCATTTTTTTGGCAGAGGACGACGGTGTGGGCTTCGACACCCACATCATCGGCCGGGACCACCAAAGCCTGGGTTTGCTCGGCATGCGCGAGCGGGCCTCGTTGCTCAACGGCACCTTTATTCTGCGGAGCGAGCCCGGCGAAGGCACGCGGATAAGAATCGAACTGCCCTTGGATGAGGAGGTTGAAAATGATTGATCCGATCCGGATCCTGCTGGCCGACGATCACACCATCGTGCGCCAGGGGCTGGCACGGCTGCTCGAGGAACAAGCGGATTTCAAGGTGGTCGGCGAGGCCACCAACGGTCACATGGCCATGGAACAGGCGGTGGCTCTGAAACCGGACATCGTCATCCTGGACATCGCCATGCCCCGCATGAACGGCATCGAGGCAGCCAAGCGAATTCGCAAACACCTGCCGAAAACCAAAATCCTGATTCTTTCCATGTATTCCCACGAGCACTACATCCACAACCTGATGGAAACCGGTATCAACGGTTACCTGCTAAAGGATGCCAGCGGTCGGGAAATCATCAAGGCCATCCGATCGATCATGAAAAACGAAACCTACCTGAGCCCTACCATTTCCAAGGTCCTTGTCGACGCCAATCACCTGCCCGACGACCGCAAAAAGAGCACCATCGCCGACCGTTTCAGCCAGCTCACCAATCGGGAGCGAGAGGTTTTTCAACTGATCGGGGAGGGGCACTCCACCAGAGAGATCGCGGACATGCTCTGCGTCAGCATCAGCACGATAAAATCCCACCGTGCCAACATAATGGATAAATTGAACATTGATTCGCCGGGAAAATTGATTCACTTCGCCATTCAGCTTGGCCTGGTGGACCCATCCTTGTGATGCGGGAACCGCGGCCCCCGCGTGGAGCCGCGTCTTGGGGTGAAAACGCCATTCCTTTGAAAAATGCGGTCGACCACCCCCTGTGCTGAATCCCCCTCACCGGCCATATTCCGCCCCCTAATTTTTCCATTTTATAATAATTAAATGAAAAATCAGCTAATGGACGATATTCATCGCCTTTCCTTTGCGCTATGAATGGTTTCAGCATCCATCCGGTCAAAGGGATCCGAGGCCCTATCCGTTCGACATTCGTCAATATAACCGCACAAAGGAGGTTGTGATGTTTCGACTCAGCACCGAACAGAAGGTGTGCGAAGTTGGGGGCGTGAAATTCGGCGGCCAACCCGGTGAATACCCTTGCGTTTGTGTCAGCTCGATTTTTCAAAAGGGCGACAAGGTTTTTACAGGTAAACGCAAGGAGGGGTTCGACGAAGTCAGGGCCAAGGAGTTGTTACAAACCCAGGAGCGCCTCACGGCTGAAACGGGTGTGCCCGGCATGGCCGACATCGTCGCCAACACAGGGGACGAGTTCAAACGTTTTATTGATTTTGTAAGTGAAAACAGCTCAATGCCTTTTTGCATCGATGCCTGGGTGATGAAACCCAAACTGGAAGGAGCGGCTTATTGCGCGGAGAAGGGGTTGTTGGATCGGATGTTCTACAACAGCCTGACGGTTTGGGAAAAGGACTTGGAGACCGAAATTCGTGAAATCGCGCAAATCGGCGTCAAGCACGTATTGCTGGTGGCCTTCGATCAGGAGGACCAGATGCCCAGCGGACGGATCAGCGGCACCCAGAAGCTGCTCGACGCCATTGAAAAGGTCGGCGCTAAATTTGAAAGTATTTTCGTGGACACCTCGGTTATGAACGGACCCGCCACCGCCTTTTGCGGTATCGCCAACCGGATGATCAAGGAGAAATGGGGCTTCCCCGCCGCCAGCGCGCCGAGCAACGGCTCCTACATGGATTTGAAACGATTCAAGGATACGTGGGGATTCAAGGGCTGGTCCGCCACCGACGCCGCCTTGGAGTCGCTGTCGGCCTTCTTTTTTCACGACATGATCTTTTCCGGCCCGATGGCGGGGGCCACCCGCATTTTGCCCGCTGTCGCCGAGGCCGAAGCCTTCCTGGCCACCGCTGTGTTCGCCGAAACCAAGCAGCTGCCCAAAGATCCAAACCATCCGCTGTTCAAACTGTTCCCGGATTTTGTCGAACAACTCAAAACATTGGCATAAATGTGCCGTCGATCCGTGATGGAGCGGCCGATGGCCCCAATATCAATAAGTAGAAAGGACGAAATGATGGCTGAATTGACGCCCAAAGAACGCGTGATGAGGATGTTTCGCAAGGAACCGGTGGACATGATGCCTTTTTTCAGCGGCATGGGAATGGTTTTGATGCCTGCCATCAAGGAGCTGGGATATCAATTCCCCAAGGTTCACACCAACGCCGAAATGATGGCCAAATCGGCAATTGCATCCAGCCGGATGTTCGGATTCGATTCCGTGGTCGTGCCCTATGACATGACCTGCGAATCGGAAGCCATCGGCAACACGATCAGTCTTTACGAAGATTCGATGGACATTCTCTACCCGACCATTCCCGAGAAAATGTGGAAAAGCATGGACGAGGTGCAAATTCCCAAAAACATCATGGAGCTGGGGCGCATGCCCCTGGTCGTGGAAGCACTGAAAATATGCAAGAAAGAAGCGCCGGAACTGGCTTTAGGGGCATGGACCCTGGGTCCTTTCACCATGTCCGGTCAGTTGCTGGAATTGGACATTCTCCTCAAAGGCGTATTCAAACAGAAAGCCAAGGTCGAGGAGACCCTTGATAAGATCACCGACATGATCATCAAGGTGGGGCAGGCCTATCAGGCGGCGGGCGCCGACTTCATCACCCTGCGGGAAATGGGCACCGGAACGGACCTGATCAGCCCGCGCACCTGGAAAGATATGATCCAGCCCAGAATGCGCAAGATCCTGGCCGCCTGGAAATCGCCCAAGGTGTTGCATATCTGTGGCGCCACCAACCTGATTATCGAGATGATGGCGGATTGCGGTGCCGATGCGGTTAGCGTGGACATCAAGAACTGCCTGAACGAATCCCGCGAAAAGATCGGCAACGACAATCTGCTGTTGGGAAATTTCGATGTGTTTGCATTGCCCTGCAAAGCAGAGACAACAGTGGAAGAGGCCGTCGCGGGCATCAAGCAGAACATAGACGGTACAGTGGATGCGGTCTGGCCGGGGTGCGACCTGTGGCCGGACATCAAGGAAGAGAACATGCGTGCCATCGTAAAAACAGCAAGGGAATACGGCAGTAAGCCAAGTCCGGCGGTCGGACGGCTTTAAATTCGGAGTGGCCAAGGTAATGCTACGATTGCCGCAAGCGATCGGCATCGATCTCCATATCAACCTAACTAGTGAATGAAAGGTAGCGAACATGGCGACAAAAGAGGAACTGTTGGAAAAAATGAAGAACGGTGTGGTCGAATACGATGAAGAGGCTGTCAAGGAGGCCGCACAGCAGGCTTTGGATGATGGTTACGTACCACTGGAGATGATCATGGACGGACTGGCGGCCGGCATGGAGGTCGTCGGCGAGCTTTATGACCGCAACGAATATTTCGTGCCGGAGGTGCTGATGTGCGCCGATGCACTCTACGCGGGCCTCGGTATCCTGCGCCCCCATGTTCCCAAGCAGGAGGGCGGGCTCAATGCCCAGGTGGTGATCGGCAGCATCCAGGGGGATGTCCACGACATCGGCAAGAATTTGGTCAAAATGATGTTCGACGTCGCCGGCTGGGAAGTGCACGATCTGGGCCGCGATGTACCGCTGGAGAAGTTCGTCGAAGAACAGATGCGCACCG
Source organism: Desulfatitalea alkaliphila (assembly GCF_022968795.1). Lineage (GTDB taxonomy): Bacteria > Desulfobacterota > Desulfobacteria > Desulfobacterales > Desulfosarcinaceae > Desulfatitalea > Desulfatitalea alkaliphila. The sequence goes on along the minus strand of NZ_JALJRB010000002.1, from coordinate 344,568 downwards.
ATTCTGAAGTGGTCGCCATGTCGGCCATGATGACCACCACCATGCTGGGCATGAAAAAGGTCATCAAGATGATCAAGGATAAGAATCCCAACGTGGCCATCATGCTTGGTGGCGCGCCGGTGACCAAGGACGTGGCCAACCTCTTCGGCGCTGATGGTTATGCCGAGTCCGCCGGCAATGCCGTTTCCGAAGGCATCAAAATGATCGGCCGGCTCCGGGAAATGCAGGGCAAGAAATAGCGACTGAGCTGGACAGAAACCTTCCGGCCGGCCATGATGGCCGGCTGGAGGGAAAAACTATTCCATTCAGGCAGCTTACACATTAAACCGACCTGCGTCCCCCAAGCGATCCCTTTCATAGCGACACGATCACTTTCAGATAAATAGACGGATAAGGAGCAGCGCCAATGGATTCTGATAAGGCCATGGTCATATTTCAACCTTCCGGGCGAAGAGGTGAAGTGCCCAGAGGTATTACCCTTATTGAGGCATCGCGGTTGCTGGGTGTGGACATCGAAGCCCTGTGCGGTGAAAAAAAGGTATGCGGAAAGTGCGTCGTAAGAATCGAAGAAGGTCATTTTGAAAAATACGGCGTCACTTCCGGAATGCAGAGTGTCAGCCCCTGGCAGGTTGAGGAAGAGAAATACATCAACGCGGAACGCCGCAAGAAGGGGTTTCGCCTTGGCTGCGTGGCAACCGTGCAGGGAGATCTGCTGGTTTTCGTACCGGAGGAGTCTCGTGCCGGCAAGCAAGTCGTGTCCAAGGCGGCCCGCGACATCCATATCGACCACAACCCGGCGGTCAAGTTGTACTATGTGGAAGTAGACTCCCCGACCTTCGAAGATCCGATGGCCGATTTCGAGCGGGTCTGCAAGGCGTTGGAGCGGGATTACGGATTGAGCAACCTGACCGTTGATATTTTTACACTGCGGACGCTGCCCACGACCCTGCGGGACGGCAATTGGAAGGTGACCGTCAGTGTGTGGAATGAGAAAGAAGTGATCCGTATCCGCCCCGGCAAGGATGCAAACGCCTACGGTCTGGCCATCGATGTCGGCACGACCACCGTCGCAGCCTATTTCTGCAACCTGACCAACATGGCGGTGGTGGACACGGTGTCCATGATGAACCCGCAGTGCAAGTATGGCGAGGATGTCATGGCCCGCATCACCTTTCACATGACCAGCACAGACGGCCTCCAGCGGATGAGCGATGATATCATCGAGGGATTGAACGATCTCATCGACCAGGCCATCGCCAACACATACCCCCCGAAAAAGAAAAAGAAGAAAAAAAAGGGCGAAGAAGGGCCGGACGAGTTTATCGAAGTTCCCGAAGAGGGCAAGACCTATTTGCGCCTGACCCGCGATGATATCGAGGATATCACCATCGGGTTCAACACGGCCATGCACCACATCCTGCTGGGGCTCAATCCCGAGTTCGTCGGAATGGCGCCTTTTCCGCCGGTCATTCACCACAGCATGGATATCAAGGCCCGTGATCTCGGCATCAAGATCAATCCTTCCTCCTACTTGTTTGTGCTGCCCAATGAGGCCGGTTTTGTGGGCGCAGACAACGTTGGCGTGCTGATCGCCGAAGAGCCTTACAAGCACGAAGAGAACCAATTGATCATCGATATCGGCACCAACGGCGAACTGGTCCTGGGCAATCGGCACAAACTGATTTCCTCCTCGTGCGCTACGGGGCCGGCCCTCGAGGGTGCCCAGCTCTCATTCGGCATGCGCGCGGCCCCCGGGGCGATCGAGCGCATCGAGATCGATCCCCAAACCAAGGAAGTCAACTACAAGGTCATCGGCCGCGATGCTTGGCGCAAATACTCCGAGCCGAAGGAGATGAAGGCAAAAGGCATCTGCGGATCTGGCATTTTGGATGTGCTGGCCGAGTTGTACAGCAGCGGGGTGATCACCAAGAGCGGTGTTTTCAACAAGAAGGCGCTCAAGGACTGCACCCGTTTTCGGATCAACCCCGACAACAAGCAGCCTGAGTTTGTTCTCGCCTGGGCCGAAGAATCCAGCATCGACAAGGATATTGTCATCAGTCAGAAGGATGTGCGGCAGATACAGCTGGCCAAAGGGGCGCTGTATGCCGGCTGCAAGCTGATGGTCAAGCGAATGGGGTTGGAGAAGGTGGACAAGGTCAAGATCGCCGGCGCCTTCGGCACCCATGTGGATCGCACCAAGGCGCTGATCATGGGCCTGTTCCCGGACTGCGAAATCGAAATGATCCAGAGCGTGGGCAATGCCGCAGGTGACGGTTGCCGGGCGGCCCTGCTGAACGTCAAGAAGCGTGTCGAGGCCAACTGGTGTTCGCGCAACGTGGAGTATATCGAACTGACGGTGGAGCCGACCTTCCAGCAGGACTTTATGGAGGCGATGCAACTGCCCCATATGAAAGACGAATTTCCGCATTTGCGAGGCATTGTTCCGGATGAAATCCTGGACCAATAAAGGGCCGTTTCCGGGACCCCGCCGGGGTCCCGGAAAGCAGCCGTTATTATTCACCCGGCCGGATAGAAACATGGAATCTTGTTCACACACAACAGCGCCTGCTGTTTCAGTCACTGCGCAACCCGGCATTTGCGGCTTCAACTGCGAGATAACCGCTTGCTTGTCCGGACGACGAAAGGTCATGGTCACGATTGCCGCATCGGAGTGCAAGCAGGTTCAGCGTCTGGCCGGCGAACTGACCGAAATTACAGTCAAAGAGCTGTTCCTGCCGTTTTCGCGCAACCCGGTCTATCAAATCGCTGAAAAAATGGGTTGCCACAGCTCCTGTCTCGTGCCCGCTGCGGTGCTCAAGGCGGTGGAAGCGGCCATGGGTATGGCCGTTGCCAAGGATGCCGGTATTCACTTCCAATGCGCAAAGACGGACAGCCGACAAGGGTCGAAAGGTTCTTGAAAAATGAACGCCATGAAGCCACCCAAAATCGTCCCTTTCAAGTCCAACGAATGCATGAGCAAGGAGTTGGTCGAAAAGCTACTTGAACAGGGAAAAAATTATGGCATCAACGCCGTATACCCCTTCAGCGTCGAGAAGATCATTCTGGCGGAGTGGGTTCATTTGAAGTGCCGTTACGGGTGCAGCAAATACAATACCAGTTGGTGCTGCCCGCCGGCGACACCGCGGCCCGAAAAAGTGCGTAAGATCATCGATGAGTATACCACCGCCTTGCTTCTGGTGGGCAGCAAGCATTGTCCCGATTTTTATCGCGACAATCAACGCAAGCGCAGTCTGCAAGTCCGATGCTGGCGCGGTACGGTGGGGATGGAACGATTGTTGTTCCTGGAAGGTTACTACAAAGCCTTCAGTCTGGTAGGCGAATGTTGTGCTCTCTGCAAGGAGTGCGCCTATCCTGAAGACTGCCGTTTTCCACAGGAGAAAAGACCGTCGGTGGAATCTTTTTCAATCGATGTTATCGGTACCCTTCGCAACCTTGGCAGATCCGCCAATGTGGCCAGCGATACCAATGCTACATATAACTATTACGGTCTTATCCTGGTAGAGTAATGTCAATTTCACGGAAGATCGCTGCCGGCTTTTCGATCTCGGCCGAAATGCTTTCCCGGGTGGCTGATGCTTTTTTAAGGGGGCATTCGGCTATCAGTGCGTGCCTTCCGGTAGATGGAGAGGAGGTGATAGTTATCAGTTGAGAAACGCTATGGGACCGCAAACAGGATCGATAACCGACAACACTTTTTAGGAGACTCCTCATGGCCAAGCAAATGCTTATCGATGCCTATCGGGGGAAAAGAACGGCGAAAGCCCCGTGGGTGCCCTACGCCGGCGTTCATTGTGCGTTTTTGATCAATGAGCCGGCGGACAAAATGCTCAAGGATGCCGCACTTCTGGCAAAGGGGGTTGTCAACGCTGCCAAGCGCTACAAAGCTGACGGAATTCCGCTGCTGTTCGATCTGTCGGTTGAGGCCAACTCGGTTGGGTGCGATCTCAAATGGTGGGGCGACAACGTGCCCTCCGTCACCAACCATCCCTGTTCCAATCAGACACCTGCGCAGGCGGGGCTCAAACTTCCTACCAAGGAGTCGGGCAGGTGGCCTGTTATCTACGAAGCGGCCAAAATTGCCAAACCGCAACTCGAAGAGGCGGATTGCGCGATGATGGGCCTTTTCTGCGGTCCTCTGACCTTGGCATCGCACCTGGCGGGCGTGCGCATATTCACGGATGTTTACAAGCACAAAGACTTCGCCCACGAGGTCCTTAAATTTTCCGGCAAAGTCGGCGCCGTGGCCGCACAATTCTATGCCGATATGGGGTGCGACATCATCGCCATTGTCGATCCCGTCGCCTCGCAGATCAAATCCGAGACCTTCAAGGAGTTCGTCACCCCCAACTGCCAGGAAGCCATCAAGGTGATTCATGACGCCGGCAAGACATCTTCCTTTTTCATCTGTGGCGATGCCACCAAGGTGATGGAAGACGTTTGCAAGATCGGTACCCATGGCTTCGCCATTGATGAGCAGCTCAACCTGGTCTTTATCCGGGATCTGGCGCGCAAACATGGCGTGGGCTTCGGCGGTAACCTGAAATTGACCTTGGCCTTGAGTTTGGGCTTGCTTTCCTCCAGGGAGGACGCGATTGTGAGTCTTGCTGCAGGAGGGCAACATGGCTACACCTTCGCACCCGGCTGAGACATGCCCTACGATGTTCCGGTGGAACACATGGACCAAGCGATCGAAGCCAGGGATTGGTATGAGCAGTACTACGCCAAGTATCCGGAGTCCTGGTAAAACAATCATAAAAGGAGGTTTCGGATCATGGCAGACCAAAAAATCACCATCGATGTCCTCACCTTGGACAGCGTTCAGTGTGCGGCCTGCGGATACATGATGGAGTCCATCGCCGCCCTGCCGACGGATGTGCAGGAGATGATCGAGTACAAGGAGTGGTCGATCAAGAACAAGGACAGCGTGGCCAAGTTCATCGAACTCAAAGGGAGAGTGTTGCCGACCATCTGTATCGAAGGCGACCTGGTTTTTGAAAGCATCATCCCCCAATATGAGGAGTTGATCGATGAGATGGCCAAGCGGGCGCCTTCGGAGGCAATGAAAGAGCGGATTCTTTCGTTGCGCGACGTGGGGTTCGAGTTTGACAAGCTTCAGGATAATCTGGCCAAGGCGGGTTCCGGTTTGTCGACCCGCGTTGATTCGGAGCGCAAGTAATCTAAAACTACGGCAAGGCCGGATCGGTCGACGATCCGGCCTTGCCCTCATGCGCAGAATGGGTGAACGCTATTGCCGGTGCACGATACGGTCGAACAGCTCAAGGCCCTGATCATCGAAACCAATCTGCCACTTACCGAGGTGGCGCTGTGCGGCATCACCTGCCCCTACTGTGGAAAATCGGATCGCATCCGGCAATTGGAGTTTCCCGAAGATTTGTCGGGAATGGTCGATGATCAAACCCTTTCTTGCTACAGCAATTTGTGGCGCCGACTCAATCCGGCTTCCAACCGGTTGGGTGTGTGCCGTTTCTGCCTCAATCCCCTGGCACTGGCCAAGGGCAGGGCCGAAACGCTGGACTGACCTTAGCGCGGCGGTAAGGCACCAAGGAGCGCTGTGCCTCCCCAGTTGGGTGAAACACTCCGCCTTCAAGTAGGGCGGGTTCGCAGGGCCGCGGCCGGCGTTCTCCACCGTTACAAGCGGTGATGACGAATCAGTGAAGCCAAGGAGGTGGTGGCTATGCCCGAGCATACCGACGTCTATCTGATCACCGGCTTCCTCGGTGCCGGCAAGACCACGTTCTTGAACCGGGTCATCGAACGATTCCCCAAGGATCGCAAACTGACCCTGCTGGTCAATGAATTCGGTGAAATCGGTGTGGACGGCACCCTCGTCGAGGGCGAAGATCTCGACATCATGGAGATCAGCAAGGGATCGATTTTCTGTGTCTGCGTGAAAACCGATTTCATAAAGGGACTTTATCAACTCTGCATGACCGTCCGACCTGACGTCCTGCTGATCGAGTCTACCGGGGTAGCCAATCCTTCCGATTTGAAAAAGGACTTGCAACTGCCCATTTTCAAAGATCGTTTCCACCTGAAGGAGCAATTTTGCATCATCGATGCGGCTCACTTCCTTGACGCTTTCGAGGTCTACGCATCGCTGGAGAAACAAATCGCTTCTTCCACCGTCTTTCTTATCAACAAGGTGGACAGCACTACGGCCGAGACCATTGCAGCCGTCAAAGCAGTGATCGAACAGTTCCATCCCGCTCCCCGCTTTCTGGAAACCAGCTATGCGAACATTCCTATGGACGCTTTTTTTGATTTCGCCTCGAAATCAGAGGTGGTCGCCGCTCTTCCGGAGGACGGCGGCAGCCAGTCCAACGACCTCCTCAGCGAAGCGGAATTGGATCAATATCTTGACGCATTGCTGGACAGCCCGGATCTTCAAATAACACCACCGGACCTGTTGGTATCGGTGGCTTATCGCTGGACCGGAAAGCAGCATTCGCAAATCGAGGCCATGGCGAATGCATTGACCGCCAAAGTATTGCGAGCCAAAGGGTTTCTCGAATCTGAGGGCCGGATGCTGTTGTTCAATTTCGTGCTTGGCGACTGGACCATCGAACCCGTCCGGATTCCTACGGACCGCATCCAGCACAAAAACGTGGTGGTCTTCATCGGTCCGCCGGAAACAACAGCGCAAATCGAGTCCGCCACCCGGACCGGCAGTTGGGAGGGCCTGGGGATTTACCAGCCCTATTCGTCGTCATGAGGCCTTTCAACCGGGCGGTTTGAGCGGCTTTGGCTTCACACCCGGAGGCAACCATGCCCGCCGAAGTTTACGATCTGATAATCGCAGGAACCGGTCCAGCCGGAATGACGGCGGCGGTATACGCCCAAAGATTGGGGCTGCGGACCGTCGTCTTCGGTGACATACCCGGCGGCTCCCTTTACATGGTCGAAAGGCTGACCAACTTCCCGGGGATGGGCGAGCCGATTGCGGGTATGGAATTCGGCATGCGGCTTTTTCAACAGGCATCCGCCGAAGGGGCCTGCTTTACCATGTCCCGTTTGCGACGGCTGGGGCAGGACCGCAACTTGTTTCTGGCAGTGGACGATAAAGAGCGGTCCTACGCCGCGGCCGTTGCAATCGTCGCCACCGGTCATGCGCCCGTTCGGCTGCCCGGGGAACACCCTTCGTTGAACGGTGTGCACTTCTGCAGCGTTTGCGACGGCCCGCTGTATCGCAACCAGAAGGCCACGCTGGCCGTAGTGGGCAGTGATAATACCGCGGTTCAGCATGCCGTCACCCTGGCGCGGTTAGCTGAAAAGGTGATCCTCGTTTTTCGCAGCGCGGCACCGCTGATGGATGCCGCCCATGCGACACTGCTAAAAAAACAGCAGAAAGTTGCAATTTTTGCGGATAGCGAGGTGATCGGTTTCAGGGGGGAAAAGGACCTGCAAGCTTTACTGGTTAAGCAAAAAGGGGGTCCGGTGCGGGAGATGGCCGTTGACGGCGTGTTTCTCGCCATCGGCTGGCGACCGCACCTCGATTGTCTCGACCTTCGCCTTGAAAAGTCCGCCGACGGTTATCTGGTTACCGATGCCAACCTGATGACATCCCATCCAGGGCTGTTTGCCGCAGGTGATGTGCGCGCTTCCAACCTGCGGCAGGTGCTCACCTCTTGTGCCGACGGCGCGCGGGCGGCAAAGAGCGCCTCGGTTCGCTTGCGGTGAACAAGGTGACATCAATGACTGCGTGGAAGAGGAGGTCTTGCAATGAAAATCGACGAAATATGGATCATCGGGACCGAACCGCCTTGCCCACGTTGCGATCGGCTCACCCGCATGGTGCAGGACATTGTCAATCAAATGGGACTGGCCTGCAAGGTGGTCCACATGGATTATACGAGCGTGGCGGCCGAACGCTTCGCGGCATCTCTCGGGTTGGTGCCGGGTACTGCCAAGGATGTCGCAGGCAAAACCGGAGTTGCCATCGACTGGGATGGGGTTTACGGTCTGATGGATGAACAGGTGGACCCTTCCGCGAATCAATGCTGCGCAACCCCCGGGGACCGATGGTCACCGGAATTGGACGAGGCCCTTAGGCCCTGCCAGCGGACCGCCGCTGGGGCAGGCATATTGATGACGCCCGTTCTTGTCGTAATCGGAAGATTGGTGCATAATGGCAGTGTCCCTTCGCGGGAGCAGGTTCTACAATGGCTTGGCCAAAGCGGTGGCAAATCGCAACAGCATCGGCACGTCTTGGAAATCCTGGGGTCTGGATGCCCCAATTGCCGGATTCTTTATGAAAACGCCGCGGAGGCGGTTCAGGGTGCAGGCCTGGAAGGGCTGGCACTCATCAAAAGAAGCGACATCTTGTACTTCCAGCAGCTGGGGCTGCGCATGACCCCTGGGTTGGCTTTCAACGGCAAGCTGCTGTCGGCCGGCAAGGTTTTAAAACCGGATCAAATCCGCCGAATCTTGTTGGCTGAATTGGGTACGTCGGAAATGGGCGCCGCATCCGGTGCATTGGCAAACGATGCACTCTGATGCCGGTTGCGTGGCAACATCGGCACGAGGGTGGATATTTATGACCCGATCATCGTTGAGGGATGCACGAGAACTGACGGATCGCATTGCGGATTTGACAATGCGATCAGGTACCGGTGCGGACAAAGCGCTTGCGGAAGCCTATTTGCGGAGAGCGCTTTGTTTTTATTCCCTGGGCAACCGCCTCAGGGCCATGCAAGACTTGCAAGCCGCCGGCCTGCTGGGAAGTGAGGCGGCGTTACTGTGGAGCCGATATGACTTTCGCCGCGATTTTGGAACCTGAAAAAATTCTTTTGGAAGTTGTTTACAAGGCGGATTACTGTCTTCTTTGCCTCTACATGGATCAAACGGTTCAAGAGGTCATCAAGCGTTATCAAGGTTTTGTCGATTATAGACGGGTCGAGTTTCTGCGCGGCGACGGGCGGCGGCGTTTCCTGGAGTTGTCCTATTCACTATATGGAGAAAAGGGCGTTCATCAGCAATTCCGTGTCGCTCCGGTACCGTCCTTGTTTATCGACGGCGAACTTGTTTTTGATGCCATCCCGCCGGTTTTTGAGCTCGAGGAGGCCATCGAAGAGGCAATAGGCAATAGACGCTGATACCGTTGATCCGGAGGCAATAATGGCGCCGAGAAAGCCGCCGAAAGAGATCCATTTGGAGGTGCTTCACGAGGGGGGGCACTGAGTCCCTTGTGAATACATGGCCCGTGTGGTCGAAGCGGTCGTTTCCGAATTTCCCGACGTCATTCGTCAGGAGATTGTCATTACCAAAACCCTTGCCGGGGCCTTGCGGCATGCCGAACTATCCAAAAAACACGGGCGCCCGGTACCGGTGCCGGCGATTGTAGTTGACGGAACGCTGGCTTATGATGTGATTCCCGGAACGGAAGAGTTGCGCCGGTATCTGGAGCAGTACACGGAAACCGGCGTATTTTCGATTAATGGGTCTGACGACCCGACCTGATGGTTTATTACATCTCGATACCCACCCTGGCCTTGGTGCCCCGTTCATAATAATGCTTTTTCGCTTGAAACTCAGTGACCATGTCGGCCATCTCGATGATTCTCGGTGAAGCGTAGCGCCCGGTGATGACCAGTTCCAGCGGCTCGGGCTTGTTGATGATAAGGCCCAACAGTTCCTGCACCTGGATCAGGCCGAATTTTACCGCCACATTGGCCTCATCGAGGATCACCATATCGTATTGACCGGAGGCCATCACCTGCCTCGCTCTATCCAGCCCTTTCCTGGCGGCTTGAATGTCCTCCAGTTCCGGTTTTTCGTTGGTAAAACGGCCCAATCCGAACTGTTCGATGGTGATCAGATCCTCAAAGCGTTTCAATGCCTTGATTTCGCTGTATTCGCCTTGCTTGATAAACTGGCCGAAAAACACCCGCATGCCGGCGCCTGCCGCCCGGATCGCCAGACCGATGGCGGCAGTGGTTTTACCCTTGCCGTTGCCGGTGAACACATGCACGTATCCCTTTTCCATTCGTTCGCCCCTTGCTGGCATTGTAAACTATAGCTTAATACCGGTTCAAAGAATCCGATGCAAGTGGATTTGTATCTCTCCGACGCGCAATGGTACGTATCGAAACCATGGATGAAAGGTGACGGCGGTCCTATCCCTCTACCGCCGGCTTGCGGTACGGCAACCGCGGTTTCGGTCTTTGCCTTTGCCGGGGCGGCCCGATCCGGTGTTTAAACGGTTAGGCGGATGGTTGGAGCGTGATTATGATCTCGCCGTTTCGGCTTTCGACGGGGTAAACGGTCAGGTCGCCTTTGGCGGGCCCGGCAACCTGGGTGCCGCCGTATTCAAAGGTGGACTTGCCGACGCTACAGCATTGGACCTGCGGCTGGCCGGGCAAGGGGTCCAAACGGCGACCGAAATGGGTGCATTTGTTCGCAAATGCATGATACGCCCCGTCCATTCCATGTACAACCATCAAACGGGTGGGCAAGTCGCCACCCTCGAGACGAATGGCGCCGCCTGGGCTCGCCAACTCCTTTGCGCTGGACAGTTCGATTTTCACGGTGCCGTTGTCGTAACGCCAGCAGTTCGGATTTTGCGGTAGCCTGGTTTCGCATATGCCGAATATGCGTTTCAAGATTCCCATGTTGCCCTCCTTGGTTTAATCGCCCGGCTTAAAACGAATGCCGGTAATATGATTACGCCTGAAATCGATCAGATCTTCCTGCCGGCCGGATAGGCACAAGGACACCACAGGCTTTTCTTGGACAGATCCGATGACCCCGGCGCTGATACCGCGCTCTTCAAAAAGCGATGTGACCTTGGCGGTGTGGGCGGGAGGAACAGACAGGACAAAACCATAACTTTGAAAACACAAAACCCAGTCGAGGATGCGCATGCCCTCGGGGCGGGGCAAGGCATCGAGGTCGATAATCGCCCCGTGGCCGGAATTCTCAACCATGATGGCCGCCGTACCGAGAATGCCGGCATTGCTGACATCTTTGGCTGCCACCGACCATTCGTGCTCGGCCACTGCCACCATCACCTCGAGGCGTTCTTGAAGCTGCTTCGGCTGTTTGCCCGAATTGGCATCCCAGCTTTTAACCGACCGGCATCCCGGGCGGCCCTGCAAATCAACGGCCAACAAGATATGATCACCGACGGCGGCCAGATGGCTGCGCATCAATTTTTTGGCATGGCCGAGTATCGCGACGCTCAACGCAGGCAGGTCCAAGGGTGCCTCAGGGTGGGTGTGACCGCCGAGCATCGGCACTTGGAGCTTCTCACAGCCTTTGGCGATGCCGGCGACAATCATGGCGCGCTGCTGGGCATCGCCGCTGGAAAGTACATTGACCAGCCCGATAGGTCGGCCGCCCATGGCATAGATATCGTTGACCGTCACCATGACAGCCGCTTTTCCTGCTGCGTAAGGTTCGTTCGCCAGCAATTGGGTCATCATACCATCGGCGGCCAGCAGCAGATAACCCTCATTCCAGGGAATGATCGCGGCATCATCGCCGTAGTTCGGCAGTTGGCACCCAAACTGATGCGTGCGGCGCAAAATGTTGTATACATCCCGGATTGGCTGTTTGCGCCTCAGACCGTCATAGCAGCTCACTTTTTGTACGATTTCCCGCAGAATGGTTTCAGGAGGATCCACGGAATGTTGTGTGGTCATTGGATTTGCAGAGCCTCGCTTTTGCGTTGCGAATTCAAGTCGGCCTTCATCAATTGGTGTGGTTTGCCCATGTGAAGCTTTGGTTTACCGATGGTCGTCCAGCCGATTTTTTCGAAAAATCGTACATTCTGTTCTTGAATACAGGCCGTAAAGCGGACACATCCTTGACGCTTGACCTGCGCCACCGCTTCCTTGACCAGGGCTGCGCCAACATTGCCGTGACGATACCCTTTGCTGACGGCCAAGCGTCCGCCGACCCAATGGTTGTCGGTGCCTTGCGGAAACACCCGGACCGTGCCGACGACGCGGTCACCGGCTTTGGCGACAATGTAAATGCTCTTCTCATCGTGGACGTCCCTGTCGGTATCGGTGAACATTCCTTGTTCGGTCACAAAAACGGCGTGCCGGATGGTGAATACGTGTTCAAGTTCCCGGGGGGTGCGTGCCCGATGATAAATCAGGTCATCAGGTGGTCTTTCGTAAGCCGCCAGGGCGCTGCATGCGCCGCAACGCACGCAGCCGGCCTTGCATCCGGCGGCGCTCAAGCCTCTTTTTGCCAAAATGTCGGCCACGCCCTCATAGATGGGTTGCATGACGCCGGCGCCCGGCGGGCGAGGAATGATGCACCGGGTGCCGCTGATGGGTCGCAGTGGCACAATGAAAGGATAAACGCCCATGTCGGCCAGCAGCTCGCTGCCGTGCATCAGGCTTTGCAAAGGTTCTCCCAATCCGACGATCAGGAAACTGCTGACCTGATTGGGGCCGAACAGCGCCACCGCCTTTTCCCAGGCTTTCCGGTAACGAGACAATCCGATACGCGCTTTGGCCGGTGCGAAACGTTCCAAGGTGCCCGTATCGAAGCTTTCAATATGAATGCCCACGGTGTCCACGCCGGCGTCATACAAGGCTTCCATCGCCGCGAGGTTGTCGGGCGGGGCGAACTGTGCGTGTACGGGCAATCCCGTTGCTTGTTTAACGGCCTGCGCGCATTCGGCCAGATAGGAAATTTCACTGCCCGGCGGATCTCCGGCACCCGAGGTGAGCACCACGTGTGCCACCCGATCCAGCCGCTGCGCACAGGCAGCCGCTTCGGCCAATTGTGACGGTGTCTTGCGCACTAATGTCGTGCCGGCTTTTAAAGACAGTTCCGTACCGCAAAAGGCGCATTGCTCACCCTTGCGCCAATGGCGGCAACTTTGCAAAACGGTGGTCGCAAGGCAATCGCGCCCATGCAGGAGGGCGATCTTGCGATAGGCGATACCCTCCCGGTTCCGGTGGAGATAGAAGCGGGGCTCGGGTACGATGTCCACCGGCAGCAGCGGCTGGTCTTCCCGGCAAAGGACATAGTTGTCGCCGTCATCCCGCAGGCTATAGGGTGAAAGTGCGGCATAACTACTACTGATGGGTGCATTCACGGCAATGCCCCCGATGATCAAGGCACGTCCTTCAGCCGGACCGGCGCCGCTTTTCCGGCCGGTGACCGAGGCAGGTACGCGCACGCCCAGGCTGAGTATATCCCTGACGATCTCTTTGATCACCGGAGAATCTCCGGTTCGCGCCAGCGTCGCATCATTCGGGTTTGTCATCGGCAAAGACATATGCACCTATATATCATAGACCGAGTGTCAATAGAAATTAAAACCGGACATGCCGCATTCTTGCCATGCGGCATGTCCGGATCGGGACTTAGTGCTTTTCGGTGGGCATGGAAGTAATGGTGCCATCCCAGGTGTCCACCTTGCCGGTGTGCTCGATTTCCTCGGAGAACCAGGTGGCGGTCACGTTCTTCGATTCGGTGAAGAAGGCAAAGCCGTCTTTACCCATTACATGAAGATCGCCGAAGAAGGATTGTTTGTGGCCGGTAAAACCGAAAATTCCCAGTGGAACGGGGATACCCACATTGATGCCCACCATGCCCGCATCCGTTCTTTTGGAGAATTCACGCGCGTAGTGGCCGTTTTGGGTGTAAATAACCGAACCGTTGGCAAATCGGCTGTTGTTCATCAAGGTGATGCCTTCCTCGAAGTTCTTGACCCGTTTGACGCACAGAACGGGGCCGAAGACCTCCTCGCGGCCGACGGACATTTCCTCGGTGACATGATCGAAAATGGTTGGCCCGATAAAGTAACCGTTCTCACAACCAGGCGGCACCTGGGGGTTGCGTCCGTCCACGGCCAGCTCGGCGCCTTCTTCAACCCCGGTGCGGATCCAGTCGAGCACAAACTGCATGTGTCCTTCGTTCACCACCGGTCCCATATCGGTGGTTTTCTCATAGGCTTTACCCAGCTTCATTTCGCTGACGAATTCTTTGAGGTAAGCCATCAATTGATCGGCAATGGCTTCCTCTGCCACCACCACCGGCAAAGCCATACACCGCTGTCCGGCACAGCCGGTGAAGGCATTGATGATGCCTCGGGCCGTTCGCTCAAGCTTGCAGTCACGCAGCACCAGGGCGTGGTTCTTGGCCTCGGTCAAGGCTTGGACACGCTTGCCGTTGGCCGCGGCCGTCTCGTAAATGTGTTTGCCCACCTTGGTTGAACCGACAAAGGAAATGCCCCTGATGTCCGGATGACGCAAAAGAATTTCCGCCTCATTGCGACCGGCGGTGACCACATTGATCACGCCGTCGGGAATACCGGCTTCCTGCCAGAGTTCCATCATGCGCATGGAGGATTGCGGTACGAAACTGGCCGCTTTCAAAACCATGCAGTTCCCCGTGGCGATGCAAATGGGGGTCATCCAGCCATGGGGAATCATGGCGGGGAAATTCCAGGGGGCGATGCCGGCGAAGACGCCGATGGGCTGATGGTACAAAACCGTGTCATAACCCGTGCTGACATTCATCAGGGACTCGCCCTTCATCAGATGGGGCGCGCCGCAGGCAAATTCCACCACTTCGGTAACCTTGAGAATGTCGCCCATGGCCTCCATGTACTTTTTTCCCATTTCAAAGGCCAGCAGATGGGAGAGCTCTTCGAGATGGATGTCCAGCAGGTGTTTCATCCGGTACAAGACCTGGACCCTTTTGCTGACGGGTGTATTCGCCCATTTGGGGAAAGCCTCCTTGGCCGACTGAATAGCGATTTCCACTTCTTCAGCCAGGCACTGGGGCGCGCGGGCGATGACCTCGCCGGTGGAAGGATTGTAACAATCCATGTATTTGGTCGTTTTGGACTCTTGCCATTTCCCATTCGCGTGGAATTTGAGCTTCCTGGGCGCGCCTTCTGCTTCCGCGGACGGCGCTACACTGAAATATCGGTTGGCGACTTGTTCGGACATGTTGCATGCTCCCTTCTGATAGTGCGTTTGCTGTTTATAAACAGGTTGAAAACCAAGGCGAGATCATTCACTGGAATGAACCACCTGCTGAAAAGCAAATTGATGAATCAGATCCTGCGCGATCCGATAGGTCGGATCCGCTTGGTTGCCATCGATCGGTAGACCGGCGGTACGCGGATTGATTTCGGTGATATCCATTCCCACCAACTCCAGATCCCTGCCGCCGCATTCGCCGATGGTGGCGGCCAGGCGAAACAGCTGCTTCTCTCCGAGACCGCGCCAATTCTTGAAGCGTACCCCTTCAACGGCATTGCGCGCGCCGATGTCCATATCGATGGACAAATAGGCATAGGGCGTGCGAATGCGTTTCAGAAGGTTTTTGACTTTGGTTGGCTGCATCTGGCATTCCTGCCGGGTGATGAGGGTGGCACCCCTGCTTTGCAATGAATGGTAAACCGCCACATAGTCCGCTATGCGTTTGTCCTTGATGCGAAATGCCTTTTTTGCGGGAAAATCGCTTATTCCGATAATGTATAAATCGCGTGGGTCAAGTACCCCATCCTCCAGCAGACCCTGGATGAAAGAGCCGGCATTGTAGCTTTCGGTACGATTATGCAAATAGGGATCGTTAGCATCAAACACCGAATCGCGGTTGGTTTGCGCATCGTATAGAATCGCATCGGCCAGCCTTGACATGGGAACGGCATCGGTGTGACTGTCGATCACAAGGAAGGAGATGTTTTCGCGACCATGGTGTTCCGCCAGCGCTCTGTAAGCGCCGCCGCTGAGGGAATGGTCCACTGCGATCAGGCACGGAAAATCGGGCAACACACTTTCCGCAACCTTCTGTTGAATCGCCTGCGCGAAATCAAGGCAGCCGTTGCGATCGATGAAATTGACATAATTCTCGACCGTAACATGTGCTTTGTCTTCCTGCGGAACAATCGGCCGCAACCATCCCGGTACGGCAAGGGATCCGTCCACCCGCCAATGATCATTGGCGACCGATTCCGCCAGCATCCCCACGATGGGCTTCAACGGGTCGTCCACCGTTGGGCCTGACGCGCCGTAGCCGATTTTCTCCTGGATGGCTTCGTGCTTTTCGTCACAGTCCAACGGACACCCCAAGAAGACGACTTTATTAAAGGTGGACCTGACCACTTCCTGGATGAACCTTTCCCCTTGTTTCAATCTGCCCGCGGTTCAATCTGTCCGAGGTGCTCAGGCAAGAAAATCGCACAAAGCGGGCATTGTGTCAATGATATATTATAAATATTGAAACATCTGATGTTTTGTTTGGTTAAATATGCCTGAAAGGGTGTCATCTTGGCTGTGAACAACGCCGTGTATCGAACAAAAGATGAGCACCCTTGAATCAGGCATACGGTGGTGTCGACTATCGTTGTTTCAGGACGGCATCGCCATTATTGGACTGACCCTGTGTGCGTCCGTCGAATTATCGGCGGCTCAGCCGACCTTGAAGTAGTCGTCGCGTGCCTTGCGCAATTGCTGTACGTTGACAAGGGGCGAGCCGGGCGCGATGCCGCAGCCCGGCGTTAGAAAATCGCAGCCGTTCTCAAGGGCCGCGATGGATTCCTTGTAGCACTCTTCAGGTGTGCCCATGAACATGGTCGTGGCCGTGGCCACATTGCCGAACACTTTGACACCCTTCGGGCGTGCGATTTCAACCGCCGCCTTCATGTCGGCCTTCTCCTCGATGCTGATGCCGGCCACACCCGTGTCACACATAAACTCGATGATCGAATCGGTGTTGGCGCAAACGTGCAGCACTACAGGGCCTTTGGACCTTTGTGCCACCTTGGTCATCATCGGCAGCACAAACTGCTTCCAAGTTCTTGGGCTCATCAACGCCGGGCCGGAGGAGGGCTCCGCAACCACGTAGTAATCGGCGCCTTGATCGAAAGCCCAGTTGATGACATCAATAACCACTTCAGTGGTGACATCCAACACTTGCTGGACTTTTTCCTTTTCCTTGAATGTCCATTTCATGAACTTTTCGGTGCCCACCAGATTACAGGCGGCGGTCCAGGCGCCTTCCGTTTCGCCGAAAATGGCCACTTCATCTCCAAGCTTTTCCTTAAGAATCTTGAACTGCTCCTTGTAGGCCGGAAATCGACCTTTTTCGAAAAGATTGTCGGGATAAGCCAGGCCGTCAAGGCTTTCGGCATAGGGGTGCTCCTTGATGAACTTCTGAATATCGATCTTGGGTTCCCCGATGGTGCAGCCCATCACTTCGCTGACGGCCGTGATGTCCCAGCCCATCGCCTTGCACCATTCGAAGCCGGCCTCCACGTACCCGAGCGCCAGGCCCGCCATGGCCACCGGATCGGTGTCCGCCAGGGGTCTCTCATGGCCCACCTTTTTCATGATGTCGACGACACCGTAAGTAGTGGTACAGCCGACCGGGACAATATCCGAATCTTTGCCTTCCAAACGGTTCATAAAGCGTTGTTTCAGATTCATCGATTCCTCCTTGAAATGTGAGATGCGTGTTCCTGCGGAAACGGGGAAGCCTTGCGGCTCCCCCATTTCGATTTGTCGCTCGCACTTATCTGTCCATGCTTCGTTTCACTTGCTGGATGCGGCGCCTGAAAAGCGGTTGGTACACAAACCAGAAAACGGCTATCCATCCGAAAAGTATCAGATTCAGATGCTTGGCATCTTCGAAGACGCTCTTGATGGCCCATATGCCGAGGAAAATGACCACGATGCCGACAATGGTATAGGGAAGGCCGGCCTTCAGGAACACCATCAATCGCTGTTTTTGATCATTGGTTTGCATCGATTAAGACCTTCCATTTGTTCCGCGAGATCCAAGAAAACATAGGTACGCTCCAGGCGCCGAGGTGATAACTATTTATCCTTCGGTGGCTGCTTTTTGCCGATGAGGATCTTCTGGACAGTGGTTTTCGGATCCCTGTCCTCCTTCCTCTCCTCCTCCGAGTAGTATTCCAGAGAGAAGTAGAGGATGGCGCCGACGATCAGCGCCAGGGTCGGGCCGGTCCAGAACGGACTGCCCCACAGCTTTACGTAGTTGGCCGTTACCAGTACGGCGCCCATGACACCGGCAATACCGCGCTGTGCGTTGTTGGTGCACATGGCAAATGCGATGTACACACAAAGGTAGCCTTGAATCAGAAGCGTCAATCCGAAGCCGATGTTGCGGGCCGGCAAAATGATCTGGACCAACGGATGGAACACCATCGCCAGGCTCATGCCCCAGAAGAGACTGGTGGCACCGCCCCAGTAGGATGGTTCCTGGTCCGGCGTGGAGTGCTTGTAACGGTTGACTACCAAGGCCTGCCCGCCGGTCCACTGAGGCCCACACAGCGGCAGATAGGGCATAAAGAAACCCTGAACCAGGTTCCGGGTGGAGGTGATGATATGGTTGCGCGGCACCTCAAAGACGATTTTTTCATCCTTGCGATTGGCGTCCGCGTCCAGGATCATGGCTTCCAGTACCAGTATGTCGCCGAAGGCCAGGACGTAGGCGACGATGGCCAAGGAAAAGGCCGATATCCACATGCTGATGGAAGGCATGCCGATGCCGAAGGCACTGAAGCTGGTGAACATCTCTCCGAAGGGCAAGCTGATGATGAACTGATCGAACACGCCTTGGGGCATGGGGATTTCGCCCGTGATCAATCCCACGATGTAGCCGATGACGAACCCCGGTGCGATACCGAAGCCGGCGACCCAGGCGAACCAACCGTAGCGGGCGCGATAGGCCAGTGCCCGCACGGAGAACAGCACGAAAAAGCTGAAAAAGGCGGCCACCAGAAAAGCAACCGGCATTTGCGAGATGAAGGGCTGGCCCGGGTCGAAAATGCGCATCAGGGATGCAAACCCCGCACCGAGCAAAATGCCGGCGCGCATGGATACGGGAAATTTTCCGATTACCGTTTTGGCTATCCCTGTCACCCCCATCACCAGAAAGATCACCCCCACGAGGACCTGGAGGGCGATCAACGCCTGGATGCGTTCGGGCCCCTCCGCATAGCCCGTCAAATAAGCGATATAAAGTGGAATGCCGGCGGTGATCCAGCCGGCCACCGAAGGATCGCCGAAAGAGGTGTGCAACAGGTACAGAAAATTGTTGATCACCACCATCAGCACGGCAATTTCGATTGGAATGCCCAGCACGCCGGTCATGGCGGCGGTAATACCCAGTGGTACACAGCTCAGGATCGCGCCTTGAATGAAGTCCTGGTACTCGATCCGGTAATGCACAAAGGGGAGTCTCAGCTTGAGAGCTCCAGCTGAAGAAGGTTGTTCGGCACCGAATTCCCTAGACAACGCCATAGTCGTTCCTCCTTGTCCGATTTTGTCAATTAGCTGAATGGAGCTCTTGCAATACCAACGGTGATGCACTTGCAGAATTTGAATTGCCGGCGGATGTATTTCCCGGCGCCAAGGATCTTTTCAACATTCTGAAATATGGAATTAAAGTTTCTTTATATAAGCAACTCCTTTCCATTAGATCGGGTTTTCGGCCATAGTGTACACCTCTACCGCTTCATTTAGGAAGTGCTTGTGCCTAAATAAATGAATTATATTCAGCAAAAACGCTATGGGAACCGCTTATCCGAAGCTTGCAGGGGTGGCTTACCCCTCCAATGCCGCGTCGATCAATTCCGTAAGGTCATGCAGCGTCATGTTGCTGCCGACCCTACGGGAACCTTCGGTCAGGTTGAAATAGCAAAAGGGGCAGATGGAAACCATTTTCTCCATGCCGGTCTCCAGGCCCTCCATGATTCGTAGTCCGGCATTCTTACTGGACCAATCGCTGAAACCGGTCATGACACCACCACCACCACCGCAGCAGAAGGAATTGCCGCGGATTCTCTCCATTTCCTGGAATTGAACACCGGGCACCGCCTGAATCAGTTCGCGGGGAATGTCGTAGAGGCAATCGCTTTCGTCGACATCCACATAGGCGCCCTCCCACAGGGTGGAGCCGTCATGGTCAACGACGAATTTATTCAAGTGGCGGCCGGTGTGGCAAGGATCGTGATAGGTCACTTTCCAAGGTACTTCCTTGGTCAGTGGAAGTTTGCCTTCCTTGTACAACTGGTGCAGGAATTGCGCTGTGTGCACGACCTGAATCCCGTCCATCGTTTCATCGTATTCGGACGACAGGATGTAATCCTTCTTAATTGCGCGGTAGCACCCGGCGCATGAGGTGACGATGGTTTTCACGCCTTTTTCTTTGTGCAGCTTCTGGAACGTTTCGAGGTTGGAGGTGGCGACACGCTTGAATTCGTTGGCATCGCCCACCCGCATGGCCGTGGATCCGCAACAGACTTCATTTTCGCCCAGTAT
This sequence comes from Desulfatitalea alkaliphila, assembly GCF_022968795.1. Taxonomy (GTDB): domain Bacteria; phylum Desulfobacterota; class Desulfobacteria; order Desulfobacterales; family Desulfosarcinaceae; genus Desulfatitalea; species Desulfatitalea alkaliphila. The sequence goes on along the minus strand of NZ_JALJRB010000002.1, from coordinate 324,265 downwards.
GCCGAAATCGATCCCCAGTTTCTGAAAAATGCGCGCCGTGGCCTGGGGCACCGACATGGCCGCCTTGTTGAAGGCACCGGTGCAGCCGACGTAGAACAGCACCTCGGCCGGTTGCGTGTTGATGTCCTTGATCGGCGTTTTGGCCTTTTTAAAGGGGCGTGTCCAGTCCGTGCGCAAACGCCGTGGGCCTTGATAGGGGTTGTTGTAGTTTTTCATGGACTGGACCAGGTTTTGCTGCAACGGCATGGGCCCTTTGCCGCTGGCGACGGCCTCGCGACGCATGGCCTCGATGACTTCGGGAATATGGGGTTTGAAATCGATTTGGCACTGGTTCTGGCAGCCGGCACAAACGGTGCACTTGTAAATGGCTTCCAAAAACTCGGGATCGTCGAAGGTCAAGGTGCCGTCGGTGATACCGCGGGCGAAAGCTGCTTTTCCTTTTGAAGAGTAAAAGCCCTCAAAACCGAATTCCGTTCCGGCGGGACAAATGGGGCGGGCCGTCGGTGGAGGTCCGAACTCGTATGCGGACCGGCACGTTCCGCAAGCCGTACATCGCCAGAAGTAATGCTCCAAATCTTTCAGTGAGGGAATATTCCATTCCATAAGATCCTCCGATGAGATAGCAGATATATGAGAATTGCAAAAATCGTTTTTATTGGTCACGGATGACGAACACAGGCAGTGGCGGATCCCGGAAGGAGGCGAGGTGAAACCTCGGCGCAAGGGAGGCCTTCCCGTCGCTTTCCGGCCCGACCGGCTTGCCGCATATCGATCAGATGCCCAGCTTGCCTGGGTTCATGATGTCGTTTGGATCGAGCATCTGTTTGATGCGCTTCATCAGTTCCAGATAACCCGGGTGTGCGCGTTTATTGATTTCGATCGCGAAATCCACCGGAGGTTTGTAGGGGATGCCGCCGTTGTCCAAATCTACTTTGAGACATTCCACAATAGCCTTCCGGGCGTTCTCCGTCTCTTCCTGGCTCTGCTTGTTGAAAGGAATCATGGCGCGCAGCATGCCGTAGTGGACGCCGCGATACATGCTCATGCGGACCGAAGGGGAAAGATTGTGCTCGATCAGGATACGTTTCCACTCATTGTACACCGGCGCCCACTTGTTGGCGGGGGTGAAGGTGCCCGGCCAGGAGATGCCGGCGCCGGCCATTTTGCAGTAGTTCTTGGTGGATCCGACGATCTGGCTGGGAAGCTGGGTTCTGGCCCGCAGGGCCTCCTCGGGATATTCGGTTACTTTTAATGAGGTGCCCTTTTTCTGCTCTTCGTCGACGACCATCTGCCATATCTCTTCCCTGGCCTCCTTCTCTTTTTCGGTAAAGGAGTTGGTGTTGGCGAAGCTGAACATTTCCGGCACATCATCCGGCTTCGGACGATAGGGGTAGGGAATCGGCACCTGCGCCAGCCACCATGAAACGGCCGTCAAGTCGTCGCAGATCTCGTAATAGGCGAGGTTGTGCATGTAGGAATACATGTCTTCCACGTTGTCGCAGGAGACGGTGAAGACTTTCAATACCGGCGGAATGGGATGGACCGTCAGGCCCAGCTTGGTCACAACCCCGGTACTGCCCAGCCAACCCTTGAACAAACCATCCATTTTCGGCAAGGGAAGGGTACTGTGCCAGGCGTCGTCGACAATGGCGCAGGAGCCCACGCGCACCAATTCCCCGGTCGGGAGCACAACCTCCATGCTGGTGATTTCCTGGCTGTTGAGCCCGTATCGGGCGTTGAGCCCCCCGATGCCATGGGATATGGCGCATGACGAGACGGATGCGGAAGGCGGTCCCACCGGCCAACCGAAACGCAGGTTGTGCTTGTGAAGTGCTTCGGCCAGCATCCCATGGGACACCCCCGGTTCGACGACGGCGTAGTGGGATTCGGGATCGATTTTGACGATTTTGTTCATGCGCTTTAAATCCAGCAGAATACCGCCGCGCTCCGGAATACACAATCCGCCGATGTTGGTGCCGGCTGTGTAGGGGATCACCGGTATTTTTTCGGCATTGGCAAAACGCATGATTTGCTGAATCTGCTCGACGGTCTCGGCCATCACCACGTAGTCCGGCAGCTTGGGTGTCACAAACGACATGTCATAAGAATAGGCATATCGAATGTGCGTCGCCGCCGTAGCGTACTTCTCGCCCACGATGGCCTGCAGGGCCTTGACCACTCCTTCACTTTCCTTCGATTGTTTGGGCATCTCGGACACGATCGGCCTCCTTTTATCCCGCAAGCGGGATTGGCATGATATAACGCCTCCTTTAGAGGAGAACCGTTGTCGCGAGTTGTGTGTCAACCGATCTAACGAACAGCGGCGGTATCCTTTTCAGGAGACGACTCTTTTTCGTCGTCCACCGGATCCGAGACCGAAATGAAGGGGGAATCGGCATCGCAGTAGGCGACCAGCTCTTTGTCCACGCTAATAATGTGGTTGCGCATTTCTTCCAGCGCAGTTTCGGCATCTTTCTTGCGGAAGGCGTCCACGATACGTTGGTGACTGTCGAAGACACTTATTGAAAAGCGCGAATCCAACTCCAGTTGCAGTTTGAGATTCACGATGGCGTTTTTGAGGGAATCAATGACGAAAATAATCAGGCGGTTGTTTGAAATGGTGGCGATGCGGTGGTGAAATTCGCTGTCCAGCTTGTAGTAGAACTCGCCACTGTCCAGTTCCCGGCTTGTTTGCTCAAGGTTTTCGTTGAAGAACGCCAGATCCTCGTCGGTGCTGTGGATCGCGGCTAGCGCGGCCATCTGGGGCTCTATCAACAGGCGCAGCTGGGTGAACTCATGAATGGCGGGGTTTTGGAAAAAAATGTAGTTGAACAAGCTGTTGCGCGCCGTTTCCAGATCCACTTCCCGAATGAAGACGCCGCCTGAAACGCCCTGCAATACCTCCACCAATCCCAGGGCCTCCAGGGACCGGATGGCCTCGCGTAAAGAGGCTTTGCTGACGTTGAAACTGATGGCCAGTTCTTTTTCGCTGGGCAGCCGGTCGCCCGGCTTGAGGTCGCCGGCCAGAATGGCGTTGCGGATCTGTTTTACGATATTGTGTGAAAGGCGATGGGTCTTGGCGCTTTTAAACATCTGTCCGTTCTCTAATTTCGCTTTGATGTAAATGAGGGCGCAATTTAGTATTTATGAGTTTCTCATGACACATTCCGCCGGCCAGTGCAAGAAAAAATTTAAACATTAAAATATCTGATATATGAATATTTTTTTATTGACATTTATTCAGTCCATGAACTAAGCCGTCCAATGGAAGGATACAAAGGGCATTGCCGACCATGCGGTTTGCAAGGCCGACAGGAATGGGGGTCCATATCCAGGTCCGAAACCATCATTGCGATCCGGTTCACCGGATGAGTTGGGGGTCCGAAAATGGCGATTCAAATCGATGCACTGAAATGTATTGGATGCATGGCTTGCGAAATGGCCTGCGGCTATCACAGGGATGACGGCTTCGCTTTGTTGTCGGCCTGCATTGTCACCTATCGCACCAGGGAAAAGAAGGACTATTTCGGCGTTTTGCTCAAGCGCGAAGAGGATTTGCTGATCGCCCGCCCCGAGGGCACCGAGATCAAGCGGATCGGCGTTGAAGAAGAGACCGACTCGTCCCAGGAAGCGGATGCTTCGGCAAAGCCGATGCTTTTGCGGGAAGCATGCGATTTGTGCAAGGACATGGATCTCGGGCCGATGTGTGTCCGGTTCTGTCCCGTGGATGCCATCACCAACGTTGAATGATTCAAAGTCGGACGGCAGATATCATAAGGAGCGGAACATGGAATATTTGTCAGGCGGAAAAATTGTGGTTGTCGATTTGGGCACATCGGAAATTGTCGAAGAGACCCTGGAGGAATCCCTGGTCGAGGAAAAAATCGGCGGCGCCGCAATTACGCGTCACTTGGCGGAGGCGCATGCCGACGGGAATCCTATCGTTATCGGCACCGGCCTCTTGACCGGCACTTTGTATCCAGCCACCTGCGGCGGCATCATCACCGCTAAAAGCCCGGTCACCGGAAAGTTGTGCCACTGTCCTGTCACGTTGAAGGTCGCTCTTGAAATCCAGTTCGCCGGATTCGATTACATTGTTCTCAAGGGCGTCTCCGCCAAGCCGGTGTTTCTATGGGTCCATGACGGCATCGCGGATATTTCGGATGCCGCGGATGTGTGGGGCAAGGACACCTGGACGACCACGGACGCATGGCGCAAGAACATGGGCGACGATCTGATCCAGACGATGGTCATCGGCAAAGCCGGCGAGGAAAAAAGCGATTGCGCCCAGGTGTGTCTCAATTACTGGGCCAGCGGGGATCGATTCGGATTCGGCAAGCTTTTCGGCATGAAAAACCTCAAGGGGCTGGCTTTCCGCGGCATGGGCCTGTTGGAAATCGCGGATGCCGAAGAGTTCATCGAGCTGTCGTTGGATATGCTCGAGGATCTCAAGGAATCCGCCTTCGTGGGCAAGCAAGGCATCGGCGACCTTTGTGCCGCGATCGGCGAGCAGGGCGCCAAGGAGTGGCTGGCCCCCATCGTCCATCGGCACAGCGCTTGCTACAACACCCCATACCCTAGCAACACCTTTGTCTATATTGATGAGGACCCGCAAAGAGTGACGGAACCGGAGCAGGCCGAACCCGGCTTTCTGGTAACCGATCTTTACGGTCTGCTCGGTTTTTACAAGCTGAATTTGAGCGCCAAGGATGCCTGCGGTCTCATGCGGGAATGCGCCCGGCTTGGATTGGACGCCGCTACCGTGGCGGAGTGGTGTGCCGCCAACGGCAAGCAAGCCGCCGGCGACATTCAGGCCGCCTTGCCGGGCATCAGCAGCCAGGCCACCATTTCCGGACGCGGCATTTTCTCGCCATGGTGTCCGCGGCAACCCATTTGGGGCGCATTTGAGGCCGCCGCTCAGGATGGCGAGCAGTGGTGGGAACGCCGCATGGCGGTCGCCGCTGTTTTCGGCATCCACCCTTTGATGGCGGTCATGGCACCGGAGTTGAGCGAGGCGGATCTGCTGGAAACCGCCACCGTCGGTACGGGGATCACGTTCAACCAGGAACGTTTGAATGGCGTGATCGACTATCTATTGGCCGACTGAGCACAAAGTGCATGATGGGTTACGATGAATATGCCGCTTTGAATCAGCGGCTGATGCAAGGGCAACGGTGGTATATTTCGGGCCGTCCCGGGACGGAGCGCATCAGCCGGTATCGGTCCGATGAAAGTCGGCTTTTGTACTACCCGCGCATCGGCGTCTACACGGGTTCCGGTGCTTCGCACTCCTGGCTCTGGGTCGCGGAAATGCTCGATCGGATGGGGTTTCACGACGTCGCCTTCCTGGATGCGGCCGGCGTTCAAAACGGGCTCCTGGAGGGCATGGATGTACTGATGGTCTCCGGTGGCGATACCTTTGCGGCGGCGAACGCCCTGGGGCCTGCGGGGGCCCTGGCCATTGCGCATTTCGTCAGCCGGGGCGGGCTGTACATCGGGGCTTGCGCCGGCGCCTACCTGGTCATGAACTCTTCCAAGCCGGGTTTGGCGGATTTCAATTTTACCGCCGTAAAAATCACCAATCTGAGCAAATCGCTGCCGGCCTGTTTCCAGATGCCGCACAAGTTTTCCACCTCCTATGGGTGCGACTACATCTTTCATCCCGTGCGGGAGACCGTTCGGCTGAGAATCGATGGGCATCTCCCCTTTGCACCGGACGAGGAGTTGGATGCACCTCTTTACGGCGGCGCCGGCATGCTGGCGTCAAGGGACGTTCAGGTATTGGCGTGCTATCATGCTTTTACTCCCGACACCGCGTTTCTTGTCGATCCGGGTCTGGCAAGCGAAACCCTTCTGGGAACCGCGGCCGCTTTGCGCTCACCAATGGGTAACGGCTGGTTTTACTTGTTTGGCCCCCATTTTGAACATCCGCGTTACCCTGCGGCCAATGCTTTTCTGGCCGACGCCATTTTCTGGGACAGCCAACCCAACAGCGCCGGTCGCCACACCGCCGAGGCACCGCCCTTGGCCAGCGAGGCGGAGAGCCGACGTTTGCTCAAAGACATCAAGCGCGAGGTCAGCAACGCGCGCATTTGCGCCGGTGGGATGGAGATGCTGCCCATCGGGTGGCTGATCGGGGCCAAATACTATGAGCCGGAAAAGATCCGGTACTTTCTGGAAGCGATATGGCACCGATTGCAGCGCCTTGAAAAAGGCGGACGGGTAAGGTGCAGCGATGAACAGGCGCAACGACTGCGTCGTTTTTCCATCGCTACCACAGAGCGGGTGCGCCAATTGAAGCAGAACATCGAAAGCACTGAAGGTACGCGGGATTTGGCTGAATCGCTCTTCTCGCTGCTGCAGTGCTACGCCGTCACTTTTCTGGAACTCTATTTTCAGACACTCAGCAACCCAACATTCAACAGTCGGAGTTGACTTTGGATCGCCAACGTATTTCCAGTATTTTGCAGCAAACGCTTGTTTGTGGTTTGTTGGCGGCGGCTGTAGCCCTGACCGCTCTCCTATTGCCGGGGTTCGCAGCAGGGCAACCGAATCGCGCGGTAACGTCGGACAGTGGCTGGTTCGTTGACATGAACCGCTTCTCGGCCGCTGCCCATTCAGGTTTCAAATGTGAAGATTGCCACGGTACGATGATTGAAAGCGGCCGCGCCCACCCCGATCCAGAAGGTCCCGGCTTCTTGAAAACGCCGGCGATCTCTTCCTACGATTATGGCCGCTGCCAGAAATGTCATCAGGTATCTTATGACCGCTACATGGCCGGCGGCCACGCACGCGCCAGGAGTGATGAGGCGGACGGGACGCAGCGCGCGCCGGCGGTTTGGCCGCCGGCGTTGTATGCGGCGCCGACCTGCGGCGCCTGTCATTCCTCCCATTACGATCCTTCCGGCCTGTCGCGGGTTGAAAGCGGCCGGCGCATGATCGTGGTTTGCAGTCAATGTCATCCGGCCCATGGCGCCAGTTATCGGGACAATATTCACGGACGGCTGGCAGCGGATCTGAAAACGGCATCCGCCGCCTACTGCACAGACTGCCATGGTGCCCATACCACCGCCTCGCTACGTGACCCGGAAACGGCCTTGGCAGCCTGTCGCCGCTGTCATTCCGATGCGGGCCCCGAGTATGCCAATATCGTGATTCATGCTTCGGCCGATCATTTGAAACCGGAAGACAATGACAAGAACACCGCCATACGCTGGATCGAACGGGTACGGCTGGCGGCCGTGATCGTGGTTGCTTTGTCCCTGGTGTTCTTTTTCGGACACAGCATTTTATGGATACTGCGCGAGCTGCATGAAAAATTGAGGAAGCATTGATATGCAAGAGCATCACCCTTCGGAAACGTCCGTCATTCGTTTTTCGGTGTTGCACCGTTTTCTGCACCTCGTGGTGATGGTCGGCTTCACCGGGCTGGCGGCCACCGGATTGTCGCTGGCCTTCAGTGCTTCTTGGCCGGCGCGGGCTTTCATGTGGCTGATGGGCGGTTCGGCCGGCGCCGCCTGGGTACACCGTGCCTGCGCTGTGATCACATATGCGACGGTGGTGATCCACGGCCTGTGGTTTCTCTATTACAAATGGGTACTGCGGGGCCGCCTCACAGGGCCGCACTCCATTCTCCCCAGCTTGAAGGACTTGAAGGATCTGCGTCACAATGTCGGCTATTTCCTCGGTACGCGTCCGCAAGCGCCACAATTCGACAAATTCTCCTATATGGAAAAGATCGATTACTGGGCGGTTTTTATCGGAATGAACACCATGGGGATCACCGGGCTGCTGTTATGGTTCCCTGAATTTTTCACCCTGTGGCTGCCGGGCTTTTTCATCAACCTGGCCCAGGTGCTCCATTTTTATGAAGCCCTGTTGGCCATTGTAATCAAATTCTTCATCCACATCGGCATGGCCCATTTGCGGCCTGCCGTTTATCCTGCCGACATGTCCATTTTCACCGGCAGAGCGACGGCGGCACACAGCGGATCGAATCCATCGATGAAACCTGAACAATAGCGAGGGATCTCTAATTCCATGAGTGGAAAAGCCTGGACAGGATTGGGAATCATAGCCGTGACGGCACTTATGCTGTTTGCCGCCATCGACAAGCCCATGGTCAGTGAGATGCAAGGGGCCGCCGGCGCCCGGGAACTGGTTTGCCTGGACTGCCACCGGCGGCCGAATGTCAATACCAATGAGGGCGTTGCCACATCGAGAGCATTTTGTTTCTCCTGCCACGCCACGCCGGAAAGCAGTACGCGCAACCTCGACGACCGCAACATTTCCCTGCAGGTCGAGGCGGCCTCTTTCCAGAACTCGCCCCATCGGTTCGTCGCCTGCGTCCAGTGCCACACCGATGTGGCGCGTTCACCCCACCGGACCGACATGGGCGCCCAATGCCGTGACTGCCACACCGTCCACGGCGAAGGCACCGCCAGTGCCCCCCACTTGCGGGTCGACTGCCAGGCTTGCCACTTCACCCATGAGGCGGTCATGCAGGATGGCGATACCGATCGCATCCGGCTTGCCGCCATCGATGGCGCCGGCGAGATGCCTCCGCTTACCGGAAGGGTTGATCATGCACTGCAGGATACGACCGACCCGGAGACCTGCCGTCGCTGCCACCATGACCAGAACGCGGTCGGGGCGCCGGCTGCGGTTTTACCGGCCAAAAGCCTGCTGTGTGTCGCTTGTCACCCGGCCTCCTGGTCGCTGAACCATCCATTGTTCATGCTGGCGGCGCTGGCCCTGCTGGTAGGGCTATTGCTCATGGTTCGTTTCTGGTTTGTCGGCAGCGTGAAAGGCGAGGACGAATCGTTGCACCAGAAAATCGGTTTGACGTCGGAAGCTGTCTGGAACACCTTGTTCTCACGCAAAGTTCTGATTGTTTTAAAAACGTTGTTGCTGGACATCTTTTTGCAGCGCCGCATTCTAAAAGAGAGCGTACAGCGCTGGTCCATGCACGCTTTGATCTTTGTCGCCATCGTCGTTCGCTTTTTGCTGAGCGTTTTCACCGGCGTTTTGTTCAGTCTGAACCCCGATGGGGACCTGGCCCTGGCGCTGATCGACAAGAATCACCCGTTCACCGCCTTCTTTTATGACCTCTCCGGCCTGATGATCTTGTTGGGCATTGCATGGGCCGCCGTTCAGCGCTTTGTGGTCAAGCCACCCCACGTGCTCACCGAAATCAAGGACAACATCGCCTTGGGTCTGATCGGATTACTGGTGGTGCTGGGATTCGTGGCGGCCGGCGCCCGCATTGCGATGACCGGGATTGCGCCCGAGGTGGCGGTCCACTCTTTTATCGGCTACCCGTTGTCCAGATTGATGGATTTGCTGCCCTTGGACTGGCGCATCGTTTATCCATGGCTGTGGTACGCCCATGCTGTCGTCGGCCTCGCCTTCATCGCCAGTCTGCCTTACGGCAAACTTAAACACGTGATCAATGTGCCTTTAACCTATCTGCTGGAAGAGGTCGATGGTACTGACAAATCCAAGCGGGTATAGTCTTGCCGCCGCCAATGCCGGGACAGTGGCAGGCGGTGACAAACCACTAACAAATCGATGATATGAATCGGTATCCAATAGGCGAACCAATGAGCAAAGACAACCCGACCGATCCCCGGAACGAACCCGGCACCGCGCCAGGCGAAAACCTGGAGTTGCCGCTCAAGCACCTCAATATGCGGCAGCTCATCGCGCTGGATGCCTGCACCCGCTGCGGCGAGTGTCTGACCTGGTGCCCGGTGTATGACCAGGATGCCAAGGAAGCCATTCTGCCCCGGGCGAAAGTCGCTGAATTTCTCAAGATCGCCAGAGCGCAACACGGCTTGCTGGCGGGCATCATCAAAAGCAAGAAGGTGAGCCCTACGCTGCGCCGCTGGTTGACGCGCATCTCCAATTACCGCGCCATTGGACGCGCGGAAATCGAAACCTTTGTCAACAACCTTTATGAATGCTCCACCTGCGGTCAATGCGAAGTGGTCTGCCCGGCCCACATTGAAACGGTCAACTTGTGGGAAGAACTGCGCCGCATCATGGTGGAAGCCGGTTACGGTCCGCTGGAAGCCCAGAAGGGACTGGCCAAAAGCGTCAAGTCCTTTGACAATCCGTGGCAACAGCCGCGCGCCGGTCGCACCAAATGGGCGCGCCGCGCCATCAAGGACGGACTGTTGCAGGCCATGCCGCGTGAGATTCGCAAAACCGGCGGCAAAGTACTGCTCTTTTTCGGCTGTACGGCTGCTTATGATGTCAATGTGAAGCAGGTGGCGATCAACAGTATCAATATCCTGGAAGCCCTTGATATCGATTACGGTATTTTGGGAAGCGAGGAAAAGTGCTGCGCCAGCGTGTTGCTGCGTATGGGAGATCCGGAACATAAAAGAGTCTTTAAGGAAAACATCGACATCTTCAACAGCCTGGGCATCGAGACCCTGATCAGTTCCTGCTCGGGGTGTTTTAAAACCATTTTGCAGGATTATCCCAAGGTGGCTCCCCTGAATTTCGAAGTGCTCCACACGGTGGAGTACCTGACGCGGCTGTTGCAGAAGGGCCAACTGCATTTTAAGCACCGGGTGGAGCGCACCGTCACCTATCACGACCCCTGTCACCTGGGCCGGGCCACCGGTGGTTTCGACGCGCCTCGCATGATCATGGAGGCCATCCCCGGTCTCAAACTGGTGGAAATGCCGCGCAATCGTGAATACTCGCGCTGCTGCGGCGCCGGAGGCGGCCTCAAGGCCGGCTATCCCGATATTCAGAATCGCATGGCCCAAAGGCGCATCAAAGAAGCCGAGGAGACGGGCGCCGGCCAGTTGGTGTCCTGCTGTCCTTTTTGCTTTCAGGGGTTGAACATCGGGATTACGGCCATGGGGTCCCAGCTGGTGATGAAGGATATCAGCAGCCTGGTGGCGGAATCGCTTCTGGGTTATGATGTGTTCGAGAAGGCGGCAGGGGCTGCAGGCGGTTCGGCACAACAACAGGCGTCGAATGCCCCGGCCGCAAACGCTGCGTCGAGCCCCTCCCTTGAAGTCGCACCGGCAGCGGTTTCCGCATCGCAAGACACTGGCGCTGCGCCATCGCCAGCCGACCCGGATGACCGATCTGGAAAAGAAGCCGCACGCGCGGCGCGGCGTGCGGCGCGGCGCGGCACTACCGCACCCGCTCCGGCGTCACTTGCAACGCCCCAATCGGATGCATTGGCGGCACCCGCGAAGGAATCCGTGCAGGCGGCACCGACGGCACCGAGCCAGCCGCCCGCAGATGATGAAAAGGAGCGCCGGCGGGCGGAAAAACGTGCCGCACGTCGCCAGAAAGCGGCGGAAAACCCTGCTCCTGAGGGTGCGGGGGTGACGATCAAGGCACCGACGCCGGCCCCTGAGCCGGTACCGGAGGCAACATCGGCGCCCTCGAACGGCGAAAAGATGTCGGTGGCCGACGGCGACACCTCCGATAAGGAGGCGAAACGGGCAGCGCGCCGGGCGGCTCGCGAAAAGGAGAAAGCTGCCCGTCGTGCAGCCCGAAATGATGCCTGACCATACGCCAACGAGAGTGGAACGCCGAAAATGGCTCCTGTTTACAAATATGCCTACTGGGCCGACGCCCAAACCGTCCAGCATCTGAAAGCGCAGCTGGCCATATGCGGCATGGAGCCGCACGAAGCCCGCAAAGTTGTTTGCAGTCCGCTGGCACGCCACATCAAAATCGGCATCGTCGTGCCGGACACCTGGAGAAAAACCCGATTGTGTCAAAGGCCGTTGTCCTGGTACTGGGATTCACCCATGGCCGGCCGCTATTTGATCGTAAGCGACAAAGGCCTTGATGGCTTCGGGCTGTCCCCCCAAATTCTGCTGCGCAAGACCGGTTTCCGCGCACCGCGGTTACCCGACCGAGGACAACAGCTGCAACTGATCCAAAGATCCAGCTACCGCAATGCCAAGCCGGCCGCCTGGGATGATTTGTCGGCCGAGGATCCATCCCAACAGGAAAAATGGATGCGGATAATGGGTATCAGGGGCCAACGCTTCGATGAACTGTTCATTACACACTGCGCCAACCACGCCAATTTTCTGGAGCCCGCCTATTTCGTCGAATCCAGCGGTGAAATCGTACCCTATTCCATCGGGCAGACCAATCAGGTATGCTCGGCATGTCTGGAGCTGTTCAATGTCATCGGCGCCGCTTATCGGCGCAAGCTCGTCGTGCCTTGTCCGGGGGCTGTGATCTACGCCGGATTGCCGGTCAACCGATATATCGAAGTGGAAACCGTGTCCGATCCGGATGAAAGGATATCGAAGTGATGAAGATATTTCTGATCCTGCTTGCCGCTGTGCTTTTGCCGAACCCGGCGACAGCCTGCGACGGCCATGGCAGCGAAACGGTGCCCTATCTTGCCGCCGCTGAGGCCCGAAAGCATCCGGGCCCGGCCGAAAGCCCGGATAAAGCCGGTCCTCTGCGCATCGCTTATTTGCAAAACGACATTCATCACCTGGCCCTATGGGTCTCATTGGCGCAGGGGTATTTAACCGAAGGCAAAGACGTGGAAATTGCGGGTGTCTTTCGCGCCGGCCCGGAAATCATGTCCGCATTCGCCGCCGGCGCGCTTGACATGGCCTATGTCGGCCTGGCGCCCACGGTGACGGCGGTGGCCAACCAGACGGCCGGCGTGGTCGTGGTCTCGCAGGCCAACGCCGTCGGATCGGCCCTGGTGGTTGGGGTCGATTCGACCATTGGCGCGGTCGGTGACCTGAAAGGGCGCACTGTGGCCATTCCGGGCCATGCCACCGTTCAGGACTTTTTAGTGAAAAGAACTCTTCACGACCATCAGATCGATTTAAAAAGCGTGCAAATGATCGTGCTCAAGCCACCGGAGATGATCACCGCCTTGCGCAGCGGGCAGATCGACGCCTTTATCGCCTGGGAACCCTACCCGTCGCAGGCGGCTGCGCTGAAGGTGGGGCGCAATCTGATCGTTTCCAGGGAAATATGGCCCGATCATCCCTGCTGCGTCGTGGTGGCCTCCAATCGACTGATGGCAGCCCATCTGGAAAAGGTGCGCGCTTTCGTGACGGCCCATAGGCGGGCCACCGATTTCATCCGCCGCAACCCGCAGGAAGCGCTGGCCGTGGCGGTTCAATACACCGGTCTGGATCAGGAAACGGTACGTCAGGCGATGGCCAATGTCGATTTCAATGACCGTTTGAATGTCGCGAGCGCCGCCACCTATGTGGCCTTCTTGTCCGATCTGGGGTATATCCGGATAGCGGACCCGGACGCCTTCATCAAGGCACTGATTCAGCCTGTGACGATTACCGATGATTGATGCACACCTATGACCGCTAAGCGGATGCTGCCGTTGCTGGCGGTTTTATTGGCGTGGCAAGCCATGTCCAGCGCGGGTTTCATTCCGGCCTACAAGCTGCCGTCGCCCCTTGAGGTGTTGCGCGGGCTGCGGGATCTGATCACCCTCGGCATGCCGCCCGGCCACCAGTTGGCCGGACACGCCTATCACAGCCTGCTGCGGGTTTTCTGGGGCTATCTGATCGCAGCCGGGGTGGCCATTCCGCTGGGCATTGTCATGGGATGGTCCCGGATGTTGAATGCCGCACTGGATCCAATTATCGAAATGGTGCGGCCGATCCCACCTCTTGCGTGGATACCCATTGCCATTCTGTGGTTCGGGATCGGCAATCAGTCTGCTGCTTTCATCATTTTTCTGGGCGCCTTTTTTCCGATTCTGCTCAACACCGTCAATGGTGTGCGGACCATCGATCCGATCCTGATCGAAGCAGCGCGCACGCTCAATGCATCACGGCGCTTCATTCTTTTGAAAGTGCTCCTGCCCGGCGCCTTTCCCTCCATTTTCACCGGGTTGCGCATCGGGCTGGGCATCGGCTGGATGACGCTGGTGGCGGCCGAATTCACGGGTGTGCGTCAAGGGTACGGGCTGGGCTACATGATCATGACCGCAAGGGACATTCAACGGCCCGACCAGATTGTGGCCGGAATGGTGGTCATCGGCGCCATCGGTTTTACCATCGACGCAGGGCTGCACCTTTTGGAACGCGTCCTTTTGCGTTGGCGCTAGGATGGACCGAATGGGTACGCACCTGGAACTGCGGGGCCTGACAAAATATTACGCACATGCCGATGGCGAGTTGCCTGTGCTGGCCGACATCGACCTGGACATTGCCCGGGGCCAACTGGTCTCATTGGTCGGCCCCAGCGGATGCGGCAAAACCACTTTGCTGCGCATCATCGCCGGCCTGGAGAGTGCTTCTACCGGCGATTTGCGGTTGGATGGCCAACCTTTGACAGGTTGTGATCCACGGGTGGGACTCGTTTTTCAGGAATTCGCCCTTTTCCCGTGGCGCCGGTTGATCGCCAATATCGACGTCGGATTGGAGATTCAAGGCGTTCCCAAGGCCAGAAGACGCGCTGCCGCCAGAGAATACATCCGCAGTTTCGGTCTGGAAGGATTTGAGAACAAATATCCCAAGGAGCTGTCCGGCGGCATGAAACAGCGGGTGGCCATTGCGCGGACACTGATCGCGAACCCGCGCATCGTCTTGATGGACGAGCCTTTCGGGTCTCTCGACAGCCAATCCCGCAACAACATGCAGAACTTCTTATTGCGGATATGGGCCGAAAGAAGGGACACGATCCTGTTTGTCACCCATAACGTCGATGAGGCGGTCTACTTGAGCGACCGTATCGCCGTCTTCGGTCCAAGGCCTTCACGAATTCTGCAAATTTTCGACGTATCTCTGGATCGGCCGAGGGATCGTACAAGCCCGGAAGCCAACCGCATTCGCCGTGAAATACTCTCCCTGCTCCATCAAACGGAGAGCTGAGAAGAAGTCGAGGGGCGAACACGGTGGCCTCCCCGCGTCAAACCGATCAGGTCGAAGGCGACCGGTCGGAATGCAACCTTCTGGCCAACGCGGCGACCCGCCGCCCGAGATTGGCGACGGTTTGCAGACCGAAGGCATCCTGCTGCACGCCGTCCGGGTGTCCGCTCCATACCGTGCCTCCGTAATGGAAGGTGTTATGGCCATCGCCGACGATGATCATGTCCTGGATCAACATGGCCGCGTGAACCGCGTGGACGGTGGTTTCCTGTCCGCCGTGGCGAAATCCGCCCACCGCGATGGCGCCGCCGATTTTATCGCGGAACAATGCGCCATTGCGCCGCAGGATCACGCAACGGTCCAGAAAGGCCTTGGCTTGGGAAGTCATGGTGCCGAAATAGACCGGCGTCGCCACGATCAGGCCGGCAACGGCGGGATCGGTCAGAAGTGGGAGCAGTTCAACAAAATCGTCCTGTTGACTACATGCAATCTTTTGCGTGCAGGTGCCGCAAGCCAGACAACCCCGGATGTCTTTTCCGGCCAAATCCACCATCACCGGCTCTATGTCGTCGAACTCATTGCGGATGGTTTCAAAACAGGCTTGCAATGCCGTGTGGGTGGTTTGCCCGGAACGGGGGCTGCAGGCAACACCCAAGATTTTGAGCGTCATGTCTTTTCTCCTTTCTTTGGATTGTCCAGTGGCGGCCCCTGTGCCGGTCGGCCAGGAGCCATTGAAACCCTTGTCACCTGAAAAGTCAATTGCCAAGCGGTTTGCAGAGGAGGTTGTATCATGATCGTAATTGAACATTTTTTGGGTCAATCGGTCGAGGTCCCCGATGACCGCCGGTACCACATTCCACAAGGACTTTGGTGCTGCAAACAGGATGCCTTTCTGGTGTTCGGCCTTACGCAGCCGGCCCTGGTGTTGATGGGAGGCATCAAAGATGTCGACTGGCTGCGGCAAGAGGGTGAACCGGTCCAATCCGGCGATTCCGCCATTTTCGCCATAACCGGAAAAATTCTGTATTTGGAAACGCCCATACCCGGGACCGTACACTACCATAAAACTTTAAAAGAACATCTTGATATCCTGGGAAAAGATCCTTATGGCGAAGGATGGTTGTTCAAAATCCGGCCCGTCGGCGACCCCTGGGAAGCTTACCACTCCTTGGCGCTTCCCGAAAAATACCTTGCAAGCCTTCAGGCTTCGGAAGGGTGCAAGAATCCGCAAGGGCTCAAAGGCGGTGTTTCAGGTATATGCAAGGCGGTATACTCCGGCATCGGCCAACAAAAACTAAGCAAGTCATGAAATTGATTTGCTCGCTTCTCTTCAATGAACCCGGGAGTCATTCGTCATGCATCTGCACGCAACATCCTCGGAAGAAGGCAAAACCGCCGTCATCCTGGTGGCTGGATTTCTCGGCGCCGGCAAAACCACCTTGCTCAAAAGAGTCCTCAATTGGCGGACCGACGCCGCCAAAACGGTCGTGCTGGTCAACGAATTCGGAAAGGTGGGGATCGACGGCGACTTGCTTCGAACGTCCGGAACGGACATCGTTGAATTGACCAGCGGTTGCATCTGCTGCACCTTGAGCGCCGATTTGAAGCAGTCGCTGATGCGTCTCTGGGAAGATTTCGAGCCGCATCGGATTTTCATCGAAGCCTCCGGCGTCGCCGACCCAACCACCATTCTGAGCCTTATGAAGGACCCGCAATTGGCCGCCATGATGCATTTGCAAAAAGTGGTCACGGTCCTGGATGCCGATTTCTGGGAAGCCCGTGACCATTTCGGCCCGCTGTTCTACCATCAACTTGAAGCCGCCCATTTGATTCTGCTCAACAAAATCGATCAGGTTGATCCCAGCCGGGTTTCATTGTACCTCAAAGAGATGCATGCCGCCCTTCCCGATTGCCAGGTGGTCCCCACGGTTCACTGCGCCGTGGATGCCGCCACGCTCTTTGCGCCGGTGGAAGACGCAACAGGAAAACCCCTGGCGACCGTCGTCACAGACGGCCAGTTGTTTGAAGCGATTCAACCGGGGCACCTCAGTGAACATGCGCCCACCATGGCAACGGAACATTTCTCGACCTTTTCTTTCGTCAGCTCGAAGGCCATGGACCAGGATCGCTTCCACCATTGGCTCCAAACCCTTCCCCTGGAAGTGTTCCGCATCAAAGGTACGGTTCGCCATCGCGACGGCACCGACTTCATCAATTTCGTCGGCGGGAAGTGGGATCGATATCCATGGAGCGGAGAACAGACGACGCGCCTGGCCTTGATAGCGTGGAACGTCGATGTCGATGCAATCGAGGGGGGTCTCAGGGAGTGCCTTGTTTAACAACACTTGTAGAGCCTGAGCAACCGCTCGTCCATGTCGAAGTAGAACTTCATGAAGGATGAACCGTCCCACCGGGTGCGCACGCCGTGAAGGGTGTCGGCCAGCTCAATGGTGCTGCGCAGGTGGGTGATCATGATCAGCTGCGTATCTGTAGCCACCGCTTTGAGAAAGGCCTGCATGGACTTGTGGTGGCTGTAGTCAAGCGACGGCTCCACTTCATCCAGCAGGAAGAAAGGGTTTTCAAGTTGGCGGAACAGTGCCAGTTTCAAAGCCAGGCTGGCAACCGCCTTTTCACCGCCTGAAAGTTGGTGTGCCTTGCGTGTACGGTTGCCCGGCAGCGTGATCACAAGATCGATACCCCGGCGACCGTTGTGGGATATCAATTTCAGCGCAACGGCGCCATCCGGAACGAGATGCAGCATGTAGCGGCGGAAGGTTTCATCGATGGCGTTCTGCAGTGACGCGTCGAAGCCGGCGGTAGAGGGCAGTTTCAAAAGGGCGCATACCATTTCGAGGCGCTCGTCAGGATCCACCAGCAGCAAGTCGTTGATCCGTTCTTGCCGGACAATGGTTTTCAGGGATTGGTGCAGCCGGTGGGCGGCCAGCGTCTTGCTTACTTGGTCGGGTGAGCAGGCGTGGTCGTCGAGGAAAAATCGGTCCGGACCGTTTCTTTCCAATTCCCGCCGGATATTCAATCCGGGGGTCGCGGCCCCTTTTTCATGCCGAAACCTCAGCTCGACGGAAACCCTTTGCGCCGGAGGGCAATTCTCGCTGCCGGCAAAAAAAAGCTCCTGACGGTCCAAACATCGGAGGCGGCCCAAATCGTTTTCCCCCAAGGCCCACACAATGGCGTCGAGGATATTGGATTTGCCAACCCCGTTGTTGCCGACGATGACGCTGATCCCGGGTTGGAACCCCATCTCCGTTTTGATGGAGAAGGACTTGAACCCTTCTATGATGACATCTTCCAGAAACACTCACTAATCCTTATTCTTAGCTACATAACGCTGTCGGATGGCCGCGATCAGTTCTTCCTGCATGGGAATCAGCGATTCGTAAACCAGCTCGCCATCCAAGGCGATGCTCGGTAGCGATTTGGCTTTCAGCTCCCTGAAACGTTGCACGCCCTGGCGGGTGCGCATGTCCCAGTTGTCGACGGTGATGATCTGCTGAATGTCGTCCGGTAAAACCTTTACCGCTTCCGCCATGTAGACGCAGGCCACTCACTGGTTGAAATCGGTCAGCAAAACATCCACGACAACAGACTTATGCATCATTCACCCCAACTTGCAAAGTGTTGAATAGGCGCTTTTCGGGCCCATCCTGCAGAAGACCGACCGACACTACAGTGCCGTCCGCAATCGGGCCGATGCCGACAATATCTTTTCCACCGACCTGCCAATGCCCCCACCGGTCCGTCTGGGCGAAAAGAATCACATCCGCAGTGAATTGCGGGGTCATCTCCGCCAGGGCGGGAAAAACGGTTTCATCCTGCATGAACAAGGCAAGTCCGGCGATCATGTTGATTTCAAGGGCATATGGGTCGTAATCCGAGTATCCGGGCAGTGTTTGGAGGAAATCGCCATGGAAGGCCAAACATTTCTTGTCCCCCAGTTGAAAAACATAGGCTTGCGGCAATTGCAGCAACCAATCCCGAGATGATGCGGTTATCGGTGAAAAGGCGGATGTCTCCACGCCGCAGGCATAGGCCCAATCGTTGGGGCCTTGGATGGCGTTCACGCCCGATCGCCGCAACGCTTTAATGGTTTCGTCGTTATTTCGGGTGGGGCAGGTGATGTTGCCCAGGCAAACAACCGTTTCGGCGCCAGCCTGGGCCACCGTTTCAAATGCGGACCGAAGTGCCTGTGGATTGCCGCCGACTTCGCCGATGAAACCGATGCGGGATCTGACCGTCGGGTCCTGTGCCAGACGAAACGGGGCGGCGGGGGCCAGGTCGCCCTTTTCAATAGCTCGAAGGGCCTGTGCCAACTGGTCGGCGCACGAGGTGTTGTCTCGGCATGGTATGCCTTCGATCAACGGCATAATGTCTTCGACCGGGCGATCCTGCAGTAAACGGCCCACAAGGGTGGCATTGCCGGGGCAACCACCGCCCACAAATCGCACCCGGGTAAGGGTGTTGCCACTGATCTGAATATGTATTTCCGGGGGGCAGACCCCTTGCGTCTTGTAAATATAACGAAGGGGTTGGCAGCAGTCGGTCATTGGTGTCCCAACAGAGTCCCGGTGGTCCGGCTGAATAGGGCGGCAGCGAGCCGGATTAGTAAAAAACTTCGGTGTAGACGTGCGAATGGGGGTACAAGGTGTCGACGATGTTGGTGACCGATTTGATCATCTTTTGCCATCCGCAAAGATAAAAATCATATTGCCCTGGTTCGATATGTTCTTTTAGGGTATCGACCAGTTTGCGGTGATACCGGTCGCACTGTTCGATGTCGTCGTTCGGCGTATCGCAAATGCAGGGGACATATTTGCGGGCATGGGATTCGAAAAGATCGCGGTAAAAAAGTTCCTTCTCGGAGCGGGCACCCTGCAGCATGGTGAAACCGGCGACTCCGGAACGCACCATTGACACAAACGGCGCGACGCCGGTGTCGGTGGCGATGAAAACGGGTGACCGGGACGAGGGGCTGAAGTTGAAGTACCCGAAGGGGCCGCAGATCCCGATGGATGAACCGATTTCGGCGGTTGATAAATAAGACGCCAACCCTTGGGGGTTGATGATTCTGATGCAAAGTCGCAGACGCCCATCGTCCGGCGCGGATATGGGTGAGTAATAACGTTGATAGGCTTGGTGAGTCAGCCGAATGGCATGGCCCGCCTGCAAGTAAAGATCCGGCGGACGGCGGAGTTCAAGTTCAAATACGTTCGGCAACAGCCACCTGCGATCCATCACTGTGGTCGTTGTGGACGCCGCAAAACTTTGATAGGCAACCTGTTCCCGTCCAGTCACAGCGTTGTCCTCCTGCTGACCGAATCAGCCCTTGTTCATACATCAATAATACCGGCAAGGGGAGGCCGTCAATCGTCCATAAGACGATTTTGTCGAGTCTTGCGGCTTTTGAAGATTGTTGTTTGCGGCACCGTTTCCCAGGGTTACCCGGAAAGCCGCGGCGCCGTCATCTGGGCTTCCAGGGCCGCCATGATGCGGCGGGTGAGCGGGCCGGGTCGGCCGTCGCCCACGGGTGTGTCGTCGATTTGTACCACGGGCACCAGGCCCTTGTTGGTGCCGGTGATGAACACCTCTTGCGCCTTGGGCAGCTCCTTGCGGGGCAGGTCCCGGACTGCCACGGGGCAAATGCCTTGGGCGATGGCCAGCACCACCTTGCGGGTGATGCCCGACAAGATCCCCTTCCCCGGCGTCACCAAGGTGCCGTCGATCAGCGCGAAAAGGTTGCTGGTGGTGCCCTCCAGGGCATTGCCCCGGCGGTCTATGTAAATCGCCTCCACCGCTTCGGCTTCGCGCGCCTTCTGCAAGGCCATGGCCGCCGGCAGGTAGTCGATGCTCTTGGCGTCGGGAATGCGCCGTTCGCTGACCAGGGTGATCACCTTGACCCCCTGGTCGTACCACCAGCGGGGCAGGCGGGGCAGGGGGGTGACCAGCACGATCAGGCGCGGCTTGCCCTGGGGGGTCATGAAATCGGGGCTGGAGCCGCCGGTGACGATGATGCGGATGTTGGCCTCCTCCAGGTCGTTGCGCGCCAGGGTTTCCAGGGCCACCCGGCAGATGTGGTCCGGCGACCAGGGCAGATCGAGCTTGATCGCCTTGGCGGAATCGAAGAGCCGTTGCACGTGTTCCTGTAAAAAGAGGGGCTTGCCGTCGTAGGTGCGCAAGAGGTCGAACACGCCGATGCCGCGCACCACCGCCAGATCGTCCACCGGAATCACCGCCTTTTCGGCGGGCATGAATTGTCCGTCCACATGATAAATCGCCATGGCACCCAATCTCCTGTGGGCACCTCTTTACTCCATTCGGCAAGGATACTCAAGGCAGGGATTGCGAGGTTCGCGGGATCGGCAAAGCGCCGGGCGTAATTCATCGGCGCCGGCGTGGCAGATGCAATGGGGGCGCGTGACCACTGGAGCGGGGACCTTATTGCGACCCTTCAGGAGGCGGATTTATTTGCCCCTTTTTTGGCGAACCCCATGGCCAGCATTTTCTGCTCCAGGGAATCGCGCATGGTCGGCTTGACGATGAAGCCGTCGCACCCTTTGGCGTGAGCCTTGAGCAGGTTCTCCTTGGTGCCCGAGGCGGTCACCATCAATTTTTTGGCGGGGGTGACCCGTTCGCGGGCCTCCATGGTCTGGATGGCGTGCAGCAGGTCGTGACCGCTGGCGTCGCCCAGCTGGATGTCGATGGTGATCAGTTCGTAGGGCACTCCGGCTTTAATGGCCTTGGCGCACAACTGCAGGGCCTGGCCGGCCTGGGTGGAGAGGGTGCAATCGCCATAGGGGGCCAGCAACACCTTCATTTTGGTCAAGGCGGCCATTTCGTCGTCAACGATTAAGATTTTCATCGGGTTACCATCCTCTCGTTCGGGGCGTCGTCAGGGCGCCTCCGTTCCATTGAGCCAGGGTATTGCGGCCACGAAGCGCGTCATTGCATCGGCGGCCGAGGCCAGTCGGGCCACCTGCGCCGTCACCTGGTCCGGCGAAGCGCTTTGGCACTGGGTTTCCAGGGCTGCCGCCGCTGCGGCCAAGGGTCGGGCTTCGACGGTGGCCGCGCCGCCCTTGATGGCATGGGCGATGGCCCGGATGCGCGGCAGGTCCGCCGCCGGCAGCGCCTTGCCGATCTGCGCCACTTGGTCGGACACGGTGCACACGAGCTCGGTAACGACCAGTTGCAGCGTCTCGCGGTCGCCGAATTCGTAAAGGGCCTTGTCTATATCCAGCGGTGGGCCCAGCGGGTCCGCCCCATCCGCAGGCGCATCGCATGGGCCGTCAGGGCGGGGTGGAAGGCTTGCCCCCGCCGCGGCACCTTTGTCGGGCAGCCATTGGTCGACGGCCGCCAGCAATGGCCGGCGGCGGATCGGTTTGGTCAACACGGCGAGCATGCCGGCGGCGCGACAGTCCCGTTGGGTGCGGGCATCGGTGTTGGCGGTCAATCCTATAATCGTCGGACGCACTTGCGGCCCTATCTCTTTCGTGATGCGCCGGGTGGCCTCCAGGCCGTCCATCTGCGGCATCTGCACATCCATCAGGACCAGATCGAAACGCTCTTGGCGGCAGGCCGCCAGCGCTTCCCGTCCATTGGCCGCCAGTCGCACCCGGTGCCCCTGGCTTTGCAGGTGTTGCGCCAGCACCATCTGGTTGACGGGGGTGTCCTCCACCACCAGGATATGGCCGACCGCTTTGGCTTGCTCCCAAGGAAGCGTTGCAGCAGCACCTTCGTCGGCCGCCGATGGGTTGAGCGGGGAGTGCGGCGCCGTCGGCAGGGGCAGGGTGAAAGCAAAGGTGGACCCCGCTCCCGGCGCACTCTGCACCGTCAGCAGGCCGCCCATGCGTTGCACCAGGTTGAAGGCGATGCTGGTGCCCAAACCGGTGCCGCCGAAGCGTCGTGTGGTGCCGGCATCCACTTGGGTGAAGCGCTGAAAGATGGCCGCCTGCCGTTCTGCGGGAATCCCGATGCCGGTGTCGACCACGGCAAAGGCGATTTTGGGGTCGGTGTCCGCTTCCCCTGCGGCGGTAAACGCTTTGAGGGTCACCGAGCCTTCCGGGGTGAATTTGATGGCGTTGTTGACCAGGTTGACCAACACTTGGCGCAGGCGCAGGGCATCGCCCACCACCCGGTGCGGCAACCCATCCGACAGCGCCACCTTCAGGGCCACCCCATTGGCCGCCGCCAGGGGCGTCAAACCCGCCGCCACCGATTGGAGCAGCTCCGGCAGGCAGAAGGGCGCTTGTTCCAGGACGATCTTGCCCGCTTCGATTTTGGAGTAGTCCAGCACGTTGTTGATCAAATGCAGCAGGTGTTCCGATTCATCCAGGCAGACACCGGCCAGCCGGTGGCATTGCGACACGCTGTCGGCTTTGAGCATCAGCTCGGTGCAACCGATGATGCCGTTGAGGGGGGTGCGGATTTCGTGGCTCATGTTGGCCAGGAACTGACTTTTGGCCTGGTTGGCCTGCTCGGCCGCGCGGGCCAACCGCTCCTGGCGCTTCATGGCCCGTTCGAGGGCCTGGCGGGAGGCGTCCAGGCGGGCGGTGCGCTCGGCCACCTTTTCTTCCAATTGCGCATTCTGCGCCATGACCAGGCGGTGCAGGGCCAGGCTCTGGCGTACGTTGGCCATGTTGAACAGAATGATGGTCAACAGGGTCAGGGAGGTGTCGGGCACCGTGGTTTGACCCCGTGCCATCAACCCGACGAACAAGCCTTGCACGCGGGCGTTGTTGGCGATCACATGGAGCAGAAAATGGCGTTCGCGAGGGCGGTCCTCGACCACCAATCCCCGTCGTTCGCGCACGGCCCAGGCGAAGATGCCCTCGTCGATCATGAACTCCACCTGGTCGTAAATATAGTCGCTCAAGGCGGGATCGGAGCAGTAGGCCGGCTCGAAGGTCTGGGTGTCGTCGTCCACCAGGTAGACGGCGCAACCTTCCAGGGCAATCAGTTTCTGGATGCGGGCCGCCGCCTCGGGCAGCAGGTGGGCATGGCTGCTCTCGGCGCCCAGGTCGATGGAAAAATCGGCCATGGAGAGCACCATTTCCAGGGCGTTCTGGATGAAGCGGCGGTTCTCCTCCAGGTAATCGATGCGGGCCTGGAGGTTGGCCGTGTCTGTCGCGGTGCTCGGCGGCATGGTCTATCCTTGCTGCAATACCTCACGAAAGGTTTCCAACTGGCGTCCGGCTTGCTGGATGACGGCCCCGAAAGCGCCCGCGGGCATACGGACCTTGTCCCAGGCGCCGGCGTCGAAGGCCGGGAGGATCTCTTCACCGCTGTTGCCCACTCCCAGGGCGTGCACCACAATGTCGGCCATCTGCAAGGCGGCGGCCATTTCCGGGTTGATGGCCGCTGCGGGATTGTGGTGGCAGGCCACATTGTTTTCCAGGGCGTAGGGCAGTTTCCACTTTTGCAGCAGCATTTTGCCCAAACGGGCATGGGTGGTGCCCAAAAGGGCCTGTTCCGACTTGAGCAGCGGCTGCTGCAACCGGCGGGCGTGGGCCATGGTGGCCATGGCGTGGCGGGGAAAATATTTGCACAGCACCAAGCGGCCGATGTCGTGCAGCATGCCGGAGACGAAAATTTGCTCGGTGTGGGCGGCGATCTTGCCATGGGCGGCGATGATTCGGGCCACGATGCCGCAGGCCAGATTGTGTTCCAAAACGGCGGGCACGTCGATCACCCGGCGCGGAATGCTTTTGAAGGCCTCCATGATGGTGATGCCCAGGGCCAGGTGGGATACCTCCTTGGATCCGATCAGGGTGACCGCCCGGGATATGCTGTCGATCTTGGAGCGAAAGCCGTAGAAGGCCGAATTGACGATTTTGAGCAGCAGGGCCGCCAGGCTGGGACTCTTGTTGACCACCCGGGCGATTTCGCCGGAGGAAGAGAGCGGGTCGGCGATGATGTCGTTGAGTTCGTAAACCAGGGAAGGCACTTCGGGCAGTTGGACATCGATGCGCGCCATGCGGGTCAGCAGGCCGTCGCTGTCCGGCGCTTCGGCGGGTTCGGCGCCGTCTTCTTCTTCCGGCGCGTGCTTGTCGTCGAAGTGGCGCGGCCGGTGCCTTAACGCCAGGCGCATCACCTCCCGGATCGCCGGATGGTCCCTGTCCAGCGCGGCGAACGAGCGATCAATGGCTTGGGAGGCCCTGTCGGCCAGGGCATCGTCCGGAGCGTCGCCGCGCGTCTCCGGATCGGGATCCGATCCCGCCACCGCGACCTCGAACACCCCCCACATCTTCAGCATGCGCAGGTGCCGGCCTTCGATGGTTTGCCCCTTGGCCAGCAACAGGCGGGCATTGATATCCCGCACATCCTCGCTCAATACCATACCCTGCGCCACTTCCTCCACTTTGACCAATACCATACCATCCGCTCCCCGTGCGGGTGTCTGCGCACCCGTTGTGTTGGGCGCCGCGATGCAGCCCATACGGCTATTATCGGCCGCGGCGGGCAATGCTTTAGCCATTGCCGCATGTCCTGCGCAGCAGGTGCCGGTGGTTCCGGTGCCATTGCTTTTTCGGTTGCGCGGCAGATGGAAGTGACGTTAGATTGTTATCAGTCGTTGCGCTGCCACCACCTCGAAGTTCGCGACCGGCCGCTGCCCATCGCCCCCTGCCCCGCGAATACATGTGCCGCCCGGAGGCGTTTGAATGGCTCACCCCCTCTATCCCCGTCTGTTGGCCCCCTTCGTTCTGGGCGGGGTGCCGCTGGCCAACCGCGTGGTGATGGGTGCCATGCATTTGGGGTGGGAGGCCAATAAAGACGGGGCCGAACGGCTGGCGGCCTTTTACGCCGAGCGCGCCATGGGCGGCGTGGGATTGATCATCACCGGGGGCATCGCCCCCAACGCGGCGGGATGCATTGTTGAAGGGGGCGCCAAACTGACCGACGCCGCAGAGACGGCCCGCCACCGCCAAGTGGTGCAAGCGGTCCACGCCTTGAACACCCCAATTTGCCTTCAGATCCTGCATGCCGGTCGCTACGCGCGCCATCGGCAAGCCGTGGCCCCGTCCGCTGTGCAGGCGCCCATCAACCTGGTACGCCCCAAGGCTTTGAGTGCCGACGCGGTCGAAGCACAGGTCGCCGATTTTGCGCGCTGCGCCCGATTGGCGCGCCAAGCGGGCTACGATGGGGTGGAGATCATGGGGTCGGAAGGCTACCTGATCAACCAATTCATCGTCCGGCGCACCAACCGGCGGAATGACCAATGGGGCGGCGCCTATGCAAACCGCACCCGCTTCGCCCTGGCCGTGGCGGCCCGTGTCCGGCAAGCGTGGGGCCCTGACGGCCTGGTGTTGTTCCGCCTCTCGATCCTCGACCTGGTCGCCGAGGGCAGCACCTTCGAGGAGATAGTGTACCTGGCCCGCCGCCTGGCGGATGCGGGGGTTACGGCCATCAACACCGGTATCGGTTGGCACGAAGCGCGCATTCCCACCATCGCCGCCATGGTGCCGCGGGCCGCCTTCGCCTGGATCAGCGCCCGCTTGAAAAAGGAGGTGGACCTGCCCCTGATCGCCGGCAACCGCATCAACACGCCGGAAATGGCCGAAACGGTCCTGGCCGAAGGCGCGGCCGATTTGATCGCCATGGCCCGCCCCCTGCTGGCGGATCCCGATTTCGTGGCCAAGGCGGCCACCGGCCGATCCCATCTGATCAACACCTGCGTTGCCTGCAACCAGGCCTGCCTGGACCACCTCTTCTCTGGTCGCGCCGTCACCTGCCTGGTCAATCCCCGCGCCGGCCGGGAGCTGGACAGGCCCTGTCAACCGGCGCACACCGTGCTCAAAATCGCCGTGATCGGCGCCGGGCCGGCCGGGCTGGCCTGTGCCGTCACCGCCGCCCGGCGCGGCCACACCGTGCACCTGTTCGAACAGTCTCCCTTCATCGGGGGTCAGCTCACCATGGCCCAAGCCGTGCCCGGCAAAGGGGAGTTCGCTGAGACCGTGCGCTATTTCCAGTGCCAGCTCGACCTCTTGGGCGTCAAATTGCACTTGAACCGCCGGATGGCCGCCCATTCGCTGCTGCGCACCGGTTACGAAGCCGTGGTGGTGGCCACGGGCGCCGCGCCGCGCCGCATCGCCTTGCCGGGCATCGACCATCCGCGGGTGATGAGCTATGAAGCGGTGCTGCGGGGGCGCGCCCCCGTCGGTTCACGGGTGGCCATCATCGGCGCCGGCGCCATCGGTGTGGACATCGCCCTGTTTCTGACCCGCAACCAAACCACCCCCTGGCGAGACCCTCCGGCTTTCCAGCGCCACTGGGGGATCGACCCGGCCATCCGCTCGCCGGGCGGGTTGTCCGAGGATCCCCTGCCCGCATACGATGCGCCCCGCCAAGTCTATTTGCTGCAGCGTAATAAGCGTAAACCGGGCGCCCGCCTGGGGATCACCACCGGATGGATTCTGCGCGCGGAACTGGCGCGCCGCGGGGTGATGGCCCTCAGCGGGGTGACCTATCAGCGTATCGACAACCAGGGGCTGCACATCCTTTACAAGGGTGCGTCTTCTTGCCTGGCCGTCAACCATGTGGTGCTCTGCGCCGGACAAGAACCCCGCCGCGCTCTGGCCGACGCGCTGATGGCCTACGATGTGCCGGTGCACATCATCGGCGGTGCCCTGAGTACCGATGACCTGGATGCCCGGCAGGCCATCGCCCAGGGCACGGCACTGGCCCTGCGGCTGGGTTGATCCTATCCGTCCGTTGTGAAGTCTGCCGCCGGTATCCGTTTTTTTCTACCAAACTGTTAAAAGAGCTGACAAAGGGGTGTCGTCGCGCTGCCGTCAGAATACCTGAGAAAAAACTGAAACGATAAAATATCAGTTGGTTGAATCGGGTCGTGGGGGAATGTTCGTCTCAGGCACGGAGATTGCTCCAATGGCCTACAGCGCTTCAGGCCGGACCGGCCTTTTCAAGGACAACCCGTATAGAGAGGATAACGCCATGCCGCAAGCCATTCCCTTTCCGCAATTGACGCCGCAGGAGGTTGTCGACTTTATTCCCCACGGCGCCACCGTCGCCTTCAGCGGCTTTTCTCCCGCGGGATCGGCCAAGGCCGTACCCTTGGCCTTGGCCGACCACGCCAAAAGCGAACACGCCGTGGGTCGTCCTTATCAGATAAGGGTTCTGACCGGCGCCTCCAGCGGGCGCTGCATCGACGAGGAGTTGGCCTCGGCCCTTGCCATTGCATGGCGTGCGCCCTACCAGGGCGGCAAAACTTTGCGGCGCCAGATCAACGCCCAACAGGTGGAGTATGTGGATATGCATCTTTCCCATGTGCCCCAAATGGCCGCCTGGGGCTTTTTCGGCAAAATCGATCTGGCCGTGGTGGAGGCCACGGAAATCACCGCCGACGGGCGTGTCTATCTGACCTCCTCCATCGGCGCCTCTCCCACCTATCTGCAACTGGCCGACAAGGTCATCATCGAATTGAACCGCCACCACTCACCCCGCCTCAGGGAGTTGGCCGACATCACGGTGCTACCGCCGCCGCCCCACCGCAACCCCATTCCGATCCACGATCCCATGACCCGCATCGGCGTGCCTTATGCGGTGGTGGACCCGCGCAAGGTGATCGGCGTTGTGGCGACCGACGCCGGGGACGATGTGGAGGATTTTAGTGTTGCCGGCGAAGATGTGGCCCGCATCGGTGCCCATGTGGCGCAATTTTTGTTGCAGGAGTGGACCATGGGGCGGATTCCGAAAACTTTCCTACCGTTGCAGGCCGGCGTCGGCAACATCGCCAACGCCTTGATGGCCGCCCTGGGCCAATGCGCCGATCTGCCCGCCTTCATGATGTACAGCGAGGTGTTTCAGGATGCGCTGGTGCCCCTCATGGAGCAAGGGCGCCTGCTGGGGGCCAGTGCCACCAGCCTGACGGTCACCACACCCATGCTCAAGCGGATCATCGACCATTTCGATTTCTACGCTTCGCGCATTGTGCTGCGTCCCCAGGAGATTTCCAACCACCCCGGCATCATCCGGCGCCTGGGCGTGATCAGCATGAATACGGCTATCGAGGCGGACCTCTACGGCAATGTCAACTCCTCCCATGTCTACGGCATGGACATCATGAACGGCATTGGCGGCAGCGGTGAGTTCACCCGCAACGGATACCTGTCCATTTTCATGACCCCCTCCACCGCCAAGGCGGGCAAAGTGTCGGCCATCGTGCCCATGTGTCCGCACATCGACAACAACGAGCACTCCGTCCAGGTGGTGGTCACGGAGCAAGGCCTGGCAGATCTGCGCGGCCTCGGCCCCCTGCAGCGCGCCCGCGTCATCATCGAAAATTGCGCTCATCCGGCATACCGCGACTATCTGCATGGCTATTTGGCCGGCGCCCGCACCGGTCACATTCGCCACGACCTGCGCCGCTGCTTCGAACTGCACCGCAACCTTTTGGAGACGGGGCAAATGCTGCCGGTGTGAGCCGTGCGCCGGCGTGCGGCTGCAATTGCCGCGGTGCGAATCAATTTGGATAGCGCACCCGATTTCGGTTTCGATTTCCAAATCGGCGAGTCCCGGCTCGGGCTTTGTGGATCATCGCCGTGTCCCTGCCTTTTTCGAAACATTGGAAAAAAATTAATTTTTTTTTCCCGGTGTAACCCTTCAGCAATACAACCCCATATGGCTGAATCCCACCCGTTTTGATTTTTTGGGCGGTTGACAAGCCCTTTTGGGCTCGGTAATGGTACTACCATTCAATCGAGATCAAAATCGAATGCCGCCGTGCAGTATATATAACAATCGGGATTATTGCTGAAATTAAAATCGTTTAGATTTTGTGGAACGGCAGGCTGTTTTTATTAATATAAAACTGTAGGACCATTCATAGGAAGCGGACCATGACCGAGGAGTTCATATTCAGTCCCGCCCAGGTGGGACGCGCCGGCGAGGATGTCGCCTTGCAGATCGAGGCGGCGATTCTGAACGGCAAATTCCAGCCCGGCGAGCGGCTGCCCAGCGAGCGGGATCTGCAGCGCCAGTTTCACACCGGCCGGGGCGTCATTCGGGAGGCGATGGGCGCCTTGAAGCAGAAGGGGCTGATCGAGATCAAAAAAGGGGCCAAGGGCGGCGCGGTGGTCAAGAACGTGGAGATGCACCTGGTCAGTGAATCCCTGGCGCTTTTTCTCAAACAACGGCGTGTGGAGGCCCAGTATTTGATCGAGGTGCGCGAAAGCATGGACCGCACCATCACCAATCTGGCCATTGCCCGGGCCACCGCCGAAGAGAAGGCCGGCCTGGTGGAAGGCGCCAAAAAGCTGGTCCGGCTGCTGCAAGCCCAGGAGCCGGACATGGTGGCGGTTTTCGAACTCGATCGGGAGCTGAATCTGCTGCTGGCGCGGATGACCCGCAATCCGGTGTTCGAATGGATCATGCGGGCCATGCAGTCCGGCCTGGCCTCCCACGACCATTCCCTTTATGACGATCCCGCCTATCGGGAGCGTACCGGGGTCAACTGGCTGCAGACCGCCCGGGGCATCGCCCGCGGCGAGCCGCTGCAGGCCCTCTCTTTCATCGGCTATCACTACGTGATGCTGCGCGATTGTCTGGCCAAGGCGCGGATGGGGGATCAGACCACCGCGGACGACATTCCCCGTTACCCGCTGGAGATCGGACCGGCGGCAACCCAAGGCGTCCCGGACAATGGGGACGTTGCAGCTTCCGGAGGCAAGTGAAGCCATGCTACGCGTATCCCATTTGACGAAAAAATTCGGCGAGCTGGTGGCGGTCAACGATTTGAGTTTCCATGTGGCCGAGGGGCAGATCTACGGCATCGCCGGCCCCAACGGCGCCGGCAAATCGACCATTTACAACCTGATCACCGGCTATCACGATTTCGAAGGCGAAATTCTCTTCGACGGCACCCCTATCGCCGGCATGGCGCCCCACAAGATCGCCCAGCTGGGCATTTCGCGCACCTTTCAGGTGCCGGAGACCTTTCCCAGTCTGACGGCAGCGCAGAGCATCGGTGTGGGGTGCCATTTCGGCGACAGCGAGGCCTACGACCAGGCGCGGGTGGATGAAATCATCGCCTTTCTCGACCTGGCGCAGGACCGTGACTGCATGGCCGATGAGCTGAACCTGCTGGGCAAGAAAAAGGTCATGATCGGCGCGGCCCTGGCCACGCGCCCCAAAATTTTGCTGCTGGACGAACCCATGGCCGGCTCAAATGCCCACGAGATCCGCGATCTGATGGAATTGATCAAACGGATCAACCAAGAGATGGGCGTCACCATCATTATCATCGAACATTTCATGAAAGTGTTGACCGAACTCACCCAAAAGCTCCTGATCATCGATGCGGGCGCCCGCATCGCCGAAGGCGATCCGGAAGAGGTGATTCGCGATCCCCACGTCATCGAATGCTACCTGGGTGAAGAATATGCTGACAATAGCTGATGTAAACGCATACTACGATCAGTTCCACGTGCTGCACGACGTCTCCTGCGAGGTGCACGAAGGGGAAGTGGTGGTCATGCTGGGTCCCAACGGCCATGGCAAAAGCACGTTGCTCAAGGCGGTGTGCGGCCTGCTGGACAGGGTGGACGGCACCATCACTTACAAAGGGCAGGACATCACCGGGTGGTCCACGGAGCAGTTGGTCAACCAGGGGGTCATCTACATCGCCGAAAACCGCGAGCTGTTCGGCGACATGACGGTGATGGAAAACCTCAAGCTGGGCGCCTATGCCAAGAATGCGCGCAAAAAAGAGAAGCGCAACCTGGCCCGGGTGTTCGAACTGTTTCCCCGCCTGGCGGCCCGTAAAAAGCAACTGGCCGCCACAATGAGCGGCGGCGAGGCCCGCATGTTGGCCATCGCCCGCGGTTTGATGTCCAATGCCGATTTTCTCTGCATCGATGAACCCTCCCTGGGCCTGCAGCCCAATCTGCGCACGGAGGTGTTCAACATCATCAAGGAGATCCACCGCCAAGGCAAATCGATGCTCCTGGTGGAACAAAACATTCCTCAGATCGCCGATTTGGCCGACCGCGTCTACGTGCTGGAAGAAGGGTGCATCACTTTCCAGGGATCGGCCGAAGAAGCCGCCGCGGATGATCGCCTCAAAGAGATTTTCCTCGGCATGTAACCGGCCGCCCGTTGGGCGACGACGGAAGAAAACGATTATGTATATCGAAGAATACCTGGATGTCTTTATCAGCGGTTTGACCAATGGTTCGGTCTACGCCTTGATGGCCGTGGGCTTGACCTTGGTCTACGGTGTGAGTCGGGCCTTCAACTTCGCCTACGGCTCCTTCTACAGCCTGGGAGGGTATTTTGCCTGGGTGCTCATGGTGTACCTGGGCCTCAGCGGCGGCTATCTGATGGTATTGCTGATGGCGGTGCCCTTTCTGATAGGGTTCGGCTACGTCACCGAGAAAGTTATCGTCGCGCCCCTGCGCAAACGCTCGGATTGGGAAGTGAAGGTGATGATGATCACCCTGGGCCTGGCGCTTTTCCTGGACAACGGCTACCAGGTGCTGTTCGGGCCGCGCATGAAATCGCTGCCGCCGATCATGACGGGCGCCGTCGAACTGGGCCCCATCTATATCGCCAACCAGGACATCATGATCTTCGTGTTGGCCATCAGCGGTATCCTGGCCTTTCGCTGGTTGCTGAACAACACGCGCATCGGCATGGCCGTGCGCGCGGTGGCCCAGAACCCCATCGGCGCCAAAATCGTCGGCATTCCCAAGAACCGCATTTTCGCCGCCACTTTCGGCATCTCCACCGTCATGGTGGGCCTGGGCGGCATTCTGTTGGCCCAGAAATACTTCATCTCTCCCATGGGCGGCTGGGACATCCTGGTCAAGTCCTGGGTGATCACGGCCTTCGGCGGCATGGGCTCCATCCGCGGCGGCCTGCTGGCGGCCTTCATTCTGGGCATGTTGGAAGCTTATGTGGGGTACGTGTTCGGCATGACCTGGGTGCTGTTCGCCCTCTTCGGGGTGCTGCTGGCCACCTTGGCCATCCGGCCCCAGGGGCTGATGGGCAAATGGGGCTGATGGCCGGGAAGCCGGTTGCGGTTCGGCGCCGATCGCTTTGTGGTCGGTTCGGGTAAAACTTTCAGGAGCGTAATGGAGTAATTGAATATGGACTGGAAACGCATGAGCGGAACAATGGCGCTCATCTACGGCGTCATGGCCTTGATGCCCCTGTTCGTGGGCGGGACGGACCACCTGATGCACATCCTGATCATGTGCCTGATATGGGCCGTGGTGGCCTCCTGCTGGGACCTGATCATGGGCTTTGCCGGCATCTTCTCCTTCGGGCAGGTGGCCTTCTTCGTCATCGGCGCCTACGCCTCGGCCATCCTCGCGTTGACCTTCGGTATCCACCCCCTGGCGGCCATGGTGCTGGCCGGGGTCGTCGCGGCCGCCATCGGCGTGCTGGTGGCGCTGCCATGCCTGCGGCTCAAAGGCGCTTATATCGCCCTGGTCACCTTTGCCGTGCACATGATCCTGGAACCGTTTCTCAAAAGCGATATGGGCCGCGCCATCGGCACGGGCGGCTCGCGGGGCATCCTGACCATCCCGCCCATGGAGCTGTTCGGCATCACCTTCGGCGCCGGCGACAAGGTGGCCGTGTTCTATGCCGCCCTGGTGCTGGCGGTGGTCTGTTCGGTCATCATCATGCTGGTGATTCGTTCTTTCTGGGGTACCGCCTTCCTGGCGCTCAAGGACTCGGCCGGCTTCGCCGCCAGCCTGGGGGTGAGCGCCTTCAAATATAAATTGGCCGTCTTTGCCCTGACCAGTTTTCTGACCGGTCTGGCGGGCGGGTTCTACGGTCACTACATCGGCATGCTCTCCACCCGCATGCTGGGCATCGATCTGTTCGTGATGCTGATGATCATGCTGGTGCTGGGCGGCATCGGGCAGTTTCCCGGCGCCATCCTGGGCGCCATCGTGACCGTGACCTTCAACGAGGCGCTGGCGCCTCTGGGCACCTATCGCCCCATGGTGTTGGGCGCCCTGGTGGTGGTACTGGTGCTGGCGCTTCCCGACGGTATCATTGGTTTGTTGCGCAACCTTGTGCCCGGCCGCGGCGCGGCCGAACCGGCAGTGGCCGAATCAACGGCCGCGAATGCCGGCGGCCAAGGTTGAACCGAAAACTTTCAATAAAGGAGTTCATCGTGAAGAGAATCATCCCCATCGTTTTGTTGCTGACGGCAATCCTCACCCTGACCGGAATGGCCCATGCCGGTGACGTTATCAAAGTCGGCGTGCCCCTGGCCATGACCGGCCCTTACACCGACACCGGCGACAACTACTGGAAGGGCATCAAAATGGCCATCGACGAAATCAATGCCGACGGCGGCCTGCTGGGCAAGCAACTGGAGCCCATCCGCTTCGACACCCAGGAGTTCGCGCCGGAGCGGGTGATGCAGGGGGCCGACTATCTGGTCGGCCAGGAGAAGGTGGATTCCGTCCACGCCGGCTGGGCAGGCTGGGGCCAGGATGTGCGTGCCTACGGCAAGTACACCGCCCCCTTTTTTGCCGATGACGGCTCCCAGGCGGCGGTGGATGTCTTCAAGGAAGACCCGGAGAAGTACGCCAACATCTTCCAGCTGACCGACACCGACATCAATCAGGCCACCAGCATGTTCAACGTGCTCATGGCCCTGCCCTACGAATACCCCAACAAGAAAGTGGTCATCATCAACGCCGATGACGCCTGGGGCACCGGTGTGGGCGACACCCTGGAAACCAAGTTCAAGGAAGCCGGCTGGGAAGTGGCCCTGCGCGAGGTGGTGCCCTATGGCACGCGGGAGTGGGGACCGATCATGACCCGCATCCGGCGTATCAAGCCGGCCATCATTCACGTGGAGATCGTCAGTGCGCCGGAAGTGATCACCTTCTTTCGCCAGTTCATGCGAACCCCCACCGACACCATCCTCAGCTACGGCTACTCCATCGTGCCGCGGGAAGTGGTGGAGACCATGGGCAAGGAAGCCGACGGCCTGATCGGTGAGGTGCCCACCGCCATGCCGACCCCCGAAGCGCCGACCCCCGAGGCCCAGGCCTGGGTGGAGCGGTTTACGGAAATCTGGGGCCATCAACCCCAGGCCGGTTCCTGGGCAGCCTACAGCGGCGTCAAGGCGTGGGCCGCGGCCGTGGTGGCCGTGGGCGATGAAAAGGACCACGCGGCGGTCAACCGCCACATCGCCACCGTGGGCTACAAAGGCGAGACCGGTTGGTGGAAGTGGGATGAAGATCACGTCATGCGCGGTGGTGGGGATGTGCCTTTCGGCCACTACCAGGTGCAGGACGGAGAGATGGTGACCATTTTCACCGATCCGCCCACCAGGCCGTACAAAGACTACAAGTTCATCAAGCCGCGTTGGATCAAGTAGCATCCATCGCTTGCGGCCGCGGGGGTGCCTTGGCCGGCGCTCCCGCGGCCGATACAGAATCACAATAGAGCAATTATCGACGACCGAAGATTTGAAAGAAGGATAAGGGCCATTGGATCGGCAAATGGAACGGATGCAAATCAAAACCCACTTCGACCGCTGCACGGGCTGCGGGCTTTGCCAACTGGCTTGTTCGGAGCGGCTGCTGGGCGGCTACAACCCCCACCGGGCGCTGCTGCAGATCGCGCACCAATGTGAAAATCTCTACCATTTTCCCACGGTGTGCAACCAGTGCGAAAACGCCTATTGCGCCAAAGTCTGCCCGGTGCAGGCCATCGCGCGCGACGCGGCCACCGGCGCGATGGTGGTGGACCCTGACAAATGCATCGCCTGCAATCTGTGCCACCGCTACTGCCCGTTGCACATTGTGGGGGTCGATCCGGAGTTGAAGAAATCGGTCAAGTGCGACCTTTGCGGTGGCGCGCCGGCCTGCGTGGCCGCCTGTCCCACCGGAGCGCTGGAAATTGTGCACCGGACCGTGCCGGGGCCGGTGAAAGAGGAAAGCTGATGGCACGCAGCGACATGCAAAAACTGTTGTGGGTGGATCTGACCGCGCGGCGCAGCCAAGCAATCGCCACGCCCGACTGGCTGCAGGAGGCCTTTGTGGGCGGCAAGGGCCTGGGCGCCAAGCTGATGAACGACCTGACCTCGGCAGGGGTCGATCCCCTGGCGCCCGAGTGCCCGCTCATGTTTCTCACCGGCCCCCTGACCGCCACGGCGGCGCCGTCCATGCGGGCCTGCGTGGTGACCAAATCGCCGCTGACAGGCACTTTCCTCGATTCCTATTTCGGCGGCCGCTTCGGCCCGGAGATCAAGTATGCCGGCTATGACGGCATCATCATCACCGGCCGGGCCGATGCGCCGGTTTATCTATGGATCAAGGACGACGCCGTGGAACTGTGCCCGGCGGATGCCATCTGGGGCCAAGACGCCCTGGCGGCCAATGCCGCCATCAAGCGGGACTTGGCGGCGCCCGAGGCCACGGTGGTGACCATCGGCCAGGCCGGGGAGAACCGCGTTCCCTTCGCCCTGGTCAGCTGTGAGTACAACCGCCAGGCCGGCCGGGGCGGCGCCGGTGCCGTCATGGGCGCCAAGAACCTCAAGGGCGTGGCCCTGCAGGGATCGCGGGTGGTGGGGGTCCACGACCTGCCCGCCTTCCGCGCCGCCTGCCGTGAAGCCCATGCCGCCATCGCCGCCAACGAGGAGTGCCGCACCCTGACCTACGGCGGCACCAGCACCAGCGTGGCATGGGCCTCGGAAGCCGGCGTGCTGCCGGTGCGCAACCATGCCGACCAGGTGGACCCCAAGGCCGACCGGCTGGGCGACGAAGCCCAGTACAAACACCTGTTTCTCGGCAAGGCCGCCTGTTTCGGCTGCCCCATTCGCTGCAGCCAGATGGGCGCCATCCGCACCGGCAAGTACGCCCATCAGATCACCGACATCGTGGAGTTCGAATCGGCGGCCCTGCTGGGGTCCAATCTGGGCATTCACGATGTGCGCGCCGTGGCCCACCTGACCAAGCTGTGCGACCGCTGCGGCATCGATTCCATGAGCGCCGGGGGCATCATCGGCTTCGCCTTCGAGGCCGCCCGCAACGGCGTTCTCCAGGCCCCCGACGGCGTCACCCTCGATTTCGGCAGCGTGGCCGGCGCGGAATATCTGCTGCGCGCCATGGCGCTGCAGGAGAACGAACTGGGCCGCCTGCTGAGCCAGGGGGTCAAACGCGCCGCCGAAATCCTGGACGGCGGGACCCGGCATTACGCCATGCACGTAAAAGGGCTTGAAATGCCGGCCTGGGGCCCGCGGGGCACCCCGGGCATGGGGCTGGCCTACATGACCGCCGACCGGGGCGGCTGCCACCAGCGGGGTTTCATGATCGCCTACGAAGTGGGCGGCCGCGAATACAAGGGGCGGCCCGTGCCGGCGCACACCATAGAGGGCAAGGCCGAAATCCTCAAAGGCGAGCAGGACTACCTTGCCGGCACCGATACCCTGGTCAAATGCGACTTCGGCGCCTTCGCCGTTCCGCCCGAAGTCTACGCCCGCCTGCTGCAGGCCGCCACCGGACGTCCGGTGAGCGCCACTTTTTTCAATGAACTGGGCGAACGCATTTGGAACCAGACCCGGTTGTTCAATTTGCGCGAGGGGATCAAGCCCGAGGACGACCGGCTGCCGCGCCGGATCGCTGAAGAGCCCCTGCCCGACGGCCCCCATAAGGGACAGCGCATCAGCGCCGAAGACATGAACCGCATGCGGGCCGATTATTACCGCGTCCGGGGATGGGACGCGCAGGGGCGGCCCACGCCGCAAACCCTGGCCCGATTGGGGCTGAACGAGCCACCGCGCTTCACTTTGCCAAACCGTGACAAGGAGTAACCATGTTCAAAAGACATTATGACTACATCATCATCGGCGGCGGTTCCGCCGGAAGTGTCCTGGCCAACCGGCTGAGCACCAACCCGGAGCACCGGGTGCTGGTGCTGGAGGCCGGACTGCCCGATTTTAAGTTGGATTTCCGCCTGCACATGCCCGCCGCCCTGACCTATCCCCTGGCCGGCCGAACCTACAACTGGTGGTACGAATCGGAACCCGAGCCGTGGATGCACAATCGCCGCATCTACCAGCCGCGGGGCAAGGTGCTGGGTGGGTCGAGCTGCATCAACGGCATGATCTACATCCACGGCAACGCCCAGGACTACGAGAAGTGGGCCAAGGAGCCGGGCTTGGAGAATTGGGACTTCGCCCACTGCCTGCCCTATTTTCAACGCTTCGAAACGCGCCTCAAGGGCGCCGACGAATACCACGGCTTTTCCGGCCCGCTCTTCCTCACTTCGCCGGAGTGCGACAACCCGCTGTTCGATGCCTTTTTCAAGGCGGTGCAGCAGGCCGGCTACCCGCTGACCAAGGACGTGAACGGCTACCAGCAGGAAGGTTTCGGTCCCTTCGATCGCACCTGTTACCGCGGCCGCCGCTGGAACGCCGCACGGGCCTATGTCCATCCGGTCAAGAACCGCTCCAATCTGCGGGTCGTCTGCCGCGCCCACGCCACCCGCATTCTCTTCAAGGGCGACCGGGCAGTGGGGGTCGAATACACACGAGGCAAAAAGCAGTTCAAGGTCACCGGCGGCGAGATCATCTGCTGCGGCGGCGCCATCAACTCGCCCTCCCTGCTCCAGCTCTCCGGCATCGGCAACGGCGATGCCCTCAAAACCCTGGGCATCCCGGTGGTGCAGGATCTGCCCGGGGTGGGGGAAAACCTCCAGGACCATTTGGAAGTGTACGTGCAATATGCCTGCAAGCAGCCGGTCAGTCTCTAC
This sequence comes from Desulfatitalea alkaliphila, assembly GCF_022968795.1. Lineage (GTDB taxonomy): Bacteria > Desulfobacterota > Desulfobacteria > Desulfobacterales > Desulfosarcinaceae > Desulfatitalea > Desulfatitalea alkaliphila. The sequence continues at coordinate 285,659 of NZ_JALJRB010000002.1, read as the reverse complement.
CCGGCCCTCAAAGCCTGGCGCGCGCCCATGATCGGCGCCCAGTGGCTGTTCCAGCGCAAAGGCATCGGCGCCAGCAACCATTTCGAAGCCGGCGGCTTCATCCGCTCCAACGACCAGGTGTCCTATCCCAACCTGCAGTACCATTTTCTGCCCATCGCCATCCGCTACGACGGCTCGGTGGCCCAGGGCGGGCACGGCTACCAGGTGCACGTGGGCCCCATGAACACCGACGTGCGCGGCACGGTGAAGATCGACAGCGCCGACCCCATCGTCTACCCCAAGGTGAAGTTCAACTACCTCTCCACGGAACAGGAGCGCCAGGACTGGATAGACGCCATCCGCGTCACCCGCCGCATCATGACCCAGCCGGCCTTCGACGAATACCGCGGCGACGAGTTGGCCCCCGGCGACAAAGTGCAATCGGACCAGGAGATCCTGGATTTCGTGGGGCACGAAGGCGAATCGGCCTACCATCCCAGCTGCACCTGCAAGATGGGTACCGACCCCACGGCGGTGGTGGACTCCGAACTACGGGTCCACGGCCTGCGCAACCTGCGGGTGGTGGACGCCTCGGTCATGCCCTACATCACCAACGGCAACATCTACGCACCGGTGATGATGATCGCCGAAAAAGCGGCCGACCTGATTTTGGGCAACACGCCATTGGCGCCGTCGGCGGCGCCGTACCACAACCCCACCGGGAACCCATCATGAAAATCGTGAAGTAGATTCCCCGCGCCAAGCCACGCCGGGCAACCTGGCGGTGCCCCCACAACGGTGGAGCCGCCGGGACAAGGCCCGGCCGGTCCGCCGTCGCCCCTCGGCAGGGGCGTTCGGTGAAAAGTAGCGGGTTCGGTTTAAAACCGCGGGCCGACAACATCGACATCGACCCGCACAACCATCTCTTACAGGAGGAGAAAAAATGAAGAAAAGCGTTATCGGAATCTTGCTCATCGCCTTGCTGGCTTTCAGCGGCACGGCCTATGCCCAGAACACCTATTTCGGCAAAGACAACTTCGGCGCCACCATCTACCTGACCACCGACTACGTGTCCCGCGGTGTTTCCTTCTCGGACAAAATGCCGGCCATCCAGGGAACGGTGGACTACTTCAACGATCTCGGTATCTTTGCCGGCATCTGGGCCAGCAGCTGGCACAGCGGTGAGCCCTCCAACGACTTGGAGCTGGGATACTACCTGGGTTACGGCGACAACATCGGCAATTTGGCCTTCAGCGTGTCGGCCAATTACTACGACTACCCAGGGGCCGATGACGACGAGGCCGAATGGAACTATTGGGAATTTGTCGGCACCCTGTCCTACACCTTCGCAGACATGTTTCTGAGCCCTACTTTGGGTGTCGGCTACACCTATTCGCCGGAATTTTCAGGTGATGATGGGGTGTTGAATTACTACAACGCCAGCCTGGACCTGGTGCTGCCATGGAACCTGGGCCTTGGACTGGAAGGTGGCTATTATGACCGTGAAGGTGGTTTTTATACTGGCGGCGGCAGAGGTCTGGGCGGTAAATCAGGCGTAACCTACTACCATTGGCGCGCAGGCCTCTCCACCACCCTGGTGGGTTTTGGCCTCGACCTAAGCTACCACAATACCAATGAAAGAGAGTACTTCGACGGCATGGGCGGCGACAAATACGTCTTCACCCTATCACGCAGCTTCTAAGTCGACTGCCCTCTCACAATATACATCTAAGCAAAATAGTGTCCTCCCCGTCCCTCAAGGGGCGGGGAGGACACCATCCCGCCGCGAAAAATGGTCTTTTCAACCGGTTTTATCAGCAATCCACCGGCAAACAAGGATCCGTTTCCACCAAAATTCCTCTGCTGTTCCAACAACTTTCAGGCCATAAATATTTGCAAATCATTATAGCATGAGCGACCGGAAATAATATGCCTGGAAAGAAACCCAATCCTGTTCTGCTATGAAAAGAGATGTGATCGGTGAGCACGGCATGTGCTGCGACACTAAAATAGACATGTTGTGTTTGATGAATTGCCCACCAAATTATCAGTAAGCCTATTACATCCAAGAATGAAAAGAAAACCATAGCCCATTTTTTACTCAGTTAGAACCCCATCAATCCTTTATGTTCAAACCATTGGCCACATTTGTTTTGTTAATGAATTCTGTCGCTTAGGTGTGTTTGTGTGTAAGGGGAGAGCGAGTGTTTCGGGGATGTCGGGGGTGGCCGAAGGCCAAGAGTTGTTTCATAAATGCGGCGTCAACCGTACACCTATCGCCTTGTTCAACAGATACCGGCGCCAGAGCCGAAACTGCCCGGGCGCTCTTGTGTCCTGACAACCGAAACAGCGGCAACCGGATTGTTTGTGCATGTGGCGTGAACGCTATCCGCCTTGCCCAATAAGACCCGATCCACCCGCCGGTGGTCGTTCAACGCTCCCCACCATCAGGCGCGCGAACATACGTATCGCCATACGCACCATTCAACAGCAACCCCCCTCCCAAAGCAACGCCCCTCCCACGGCAATCGCTTCTCCCAATTGACAGCGCTACCGCTTTGGTTCATAAAAGTCGCTAACCACTTACGGTTCCGGCCCATTGTCCATGGCCCGGCGCAAGGTGGGTCACGTCTCAGCGAAAGGAGTTCCCATGAAAAGCGGTCAATGTCCCAAGTGCGGCTCCAAAGAGGTCTATGCGGCCACGGACATGCCCCTCAAGGGCGGCCCGTTCGGCAGCAACTCCATTCCCGTCAGCCTTGCCTCCATGGCCCCCCTGGACAATTACGTGTGCGTCGACTGCGGTCTGCTGGAAAGCTACGTCGCCGATGAGGAGAAGCGGGCCGAAATCCAACGCAAGTGGACGCGGGTGACGCCGGAAGAGGGCGACCCGTCGCAATAAAGGACGGCAATCATGGTGTTTCCTTTTCCCAGCCGGCGTCTGCGCGGCATTCGCCATTTCGGCGCCATATCCAGCGTTCTGATCAAGCACGGCCTCGGCGAGGTGGTGGAGCGGTTGCGCGGCCGCCGGGCGAGCAAGGCGGGCGCGGTGCCGCCGGGATTGCCCGATCCGGTGCGGGTGCGGAAGGCCCTGGAAGAGCTGGGCCCCAGCTTCATCAAGTTGGGGCAACTGCTGAGCACGCGGGGCGATATCCTGCCGCCGGAATACGTGGAGGAACTGAGCAAATTGCAGGACCGGGTGCCGCCGGTGCCCTTTGCCGAGATTCAGGAAGTGATTGAAAAGGAGCTGGGCCGGTCGCTGAACGAGCTGTTCGCCCACTTCGAACCATCCTCCATGGCGGCCGCCTCGGTGGCCCAGGTGCACGCGGCACGCCTGCACAGCGGCGAGCGGGTGGCGGTAAAGGTGATCCGGCCGGGCATCCACAAGCGCATCCGCAAAGACATCGAGCTGATGGCCTATTTCGCGGCCAAGATCGAAAAGCGCTTCGACCTGGGCCAGGTGGTGGGGGCCGTCAACCTGGTGCGGGAGTTCGAGCGCACCATTTTCCGCGAGCTGGACATGTTGGTGGAAGCGGGCAACATCGAGCGTTTCGCCCAAACCTTCGCCGATGTGCAGGAGCTGTGCATCCCCGCCGTCCATTGGGATTTCACCGCCCGGTCGGTGCTGGTGATGGCGCACATCGACGGCATCAAAATGGACCGCGTGGAGGAGATCCGACAGGCCGGCATCGACCCGCGCGAGGTGGCCATGATCGGGCTGCGCTCCTTTTCACGCCAGTTGATGCAGTCCGGTATCTTTCATGCCGACCCCCACCCCGGCAACACCATCGTGATGTACGACGGTCGCGTGGGGCTGGTGGACTTCGGCATCGTCGGCTACCTGGACGAAGAGACCATGCTGCAGATCGCGCACCTTTTTCTGGGATTCGCCGAACACGACTACGACCTAGTGATGGACGCCTTCGCGGCGGCGGGCCTGGTGGACCCCGACACCATGGATCTGCACAGCCTGCGCATGGACCTCAAAGAGGTGGCCGAGCCTTTCTACGGCCGCTCCCTGAGCACCATCGCGGTCAAGGATGTCTACGACCAGGTGATGCGCCTGGTGTACAAGTACCGTATCGTACTGCCGCGCAATCTGCTGCTGCTGCTCAAGACCTTCATCCAGACCGAGGCCCTGGGCAAGATCCTGGGATCGGACGCCAGCCTGTTGGAAGTGACGCGGCCCTACGCCCGGCGGCTGATGGAACGGGGTTACGAGGCCCGCAAGATCTTCAAGAACATGGGGCGCGAAGCCCGCGCCGCGGGGCTTCACCTGCGGGGCATGCCCAAGCTGGCCCACGACGCGCTCAAGCGCATGGCCATGGGCGAGCACCGCGTGGAGCTGCGTCACGGCGGGCTGGACCCGCTCAGCGGCAAGCTGGAAAAGGTGCTCAATCGTATGATCGTCGGGTTGGTGCTCTCGGCCTCCATCATCGCCGCCGCCCTGATTCTCAACGCCACCCACCAGACCCTGATGTTCGAAATCGACTTGTTCGGCGTGCAGATCGTCTCCCTGACCCAGCTGCTGGGGTTGACCGGCTACAGCATCGCCACGATTCTGGGGCTTTGGCTGATCTACTCCATCATGCGATCAGGGAAGTTGTAGCGCGTTTGTTGAGTTGATTGAGTTTGTTGGGTTGGCAGGGTTTGTTGGGTTTTTGGGGTTTGTTGAGTTGATGGGGTTTATTGGGTTGCGGTTTGAATTTCCTTTGGATTGACGGATTGGAGCATCTTTTTGACGACCTCGTCTGAACCGGTTTTGGAGTGGTTGTGTTTGCCTGGATCGGCGGGGTCGCTGGCGTCTTTTCGCGACTTTGTCCTGGGGCGTGGGCGGGCCGTCGGCTTGGCGGAGGCGGTGATTTCAAAGATCGACCTGGTTTTGGAAGAGGTGCTGGTCAATGTTTTTCACCACGCATTCGAGGGCCAAGCGGCGGGTGCGGTGGAGGTAGGTTGTGGACCGGCGGCGGAGGAGGGGTTGTTTCTGGTGCGGGTCATCGATCCGGGGCGTCCTTTCAATCCCCTGGACCAGCCGCCGCCGGACCTCGACGGGGATATCGCCGACCGGCCCATCGGCGGTCTGGGAATCCTGCTGGCAAAGGAGATGAGCCACCGCATGCACTACCAGCGCCGGGACGACTGTAATGTGCTGGACATCTACTTCTCTGCCGCATAGCCGCCGGGAGCGGCGATCCGTGGATGCCGGCGCATGTAGATCGCATGGCGCTTCAGTCTGTCGGCGACAGCCCGCGGGTGCTCAACAGGTCAGATGAAAGCAGCCGGCCACCGAAGTGCCTTCCTGCGCCACGGCCGCGTTAAAGCGTCGGGCGGCCTCGGCGGTGGGCAACGCCTCGAGGGCAATGCCTTGCGTGCGACATTGTTCCAGCACCCGCTTGTCCACGGACATGCGTCCGTCGGCGCCCGTGCCGATGATCAGGCAGCGGGGCGGCGCTGCCATCAGTGCGTCGATATCCGCCGGTACCAGATCATGTCCCCGTTGCCGCCACCACTGGTCCTGGATCCTGCCGTCGGCGTGAATGATCAGGTCGGAGGTAAACACTTTGCCGTTCACGGTCATGCGACCGAAGGTGTAATGTTCGATTATGGGCTTGCTCATGAGGGTTCCTGTTGCTTCAGTCATTCATCTCCATGGTGTAGGATGTCCTTTTCCGAATGCCTTCTCCCCGTGGTCAGGGACTTGACCCATCCCTCTTTCAGCTATAAGTAGTCTGATCCGATTTTCAAGCCTTGCACCGCAGTCGAGGATGTGCCGTGACTTTTTTCCTGATCGCCGCCCTGGTCTATTTTTCCATGCATGCCCTGGTCTGGGCGCGCGCCGGCAAGCAACTCGCGGCCGGCCGGCGGTTCCTGCTGTTCGGCTGGCTGATCGCCCTTCTGTTAACCTTTACGCCTTTCCTGGCCCACTTCATTCCGGCCACCTGGCCCCAGCCGCCGGTGCGTTTGGCCTGGTGGCTGGTCTATCTGTGGGTGGGGGTCATCTTCTACCTGTTCTGGTTGAACTTGGTCGCCTTTGTCCTGGAGCTGGCGGCGCGCCCCCTGCCGACGGCCTGGAGTGCTTGGCTGCCCCGGGGCCGGCGTCAACTGCACTGGATTCTGGGTGTCACGGTGTTGATCGTGGGTTACGGCCTTTACGGCGCCACCCAGTGGCAGGTGCCCCGGTTGACCATCGAAACGCCCTACATTCAGCGGGATGCGCGGGTGGTGTTGCTCAGCGACACCCATTTCGGCGTGATGACCACCCAGGCGCGGGTGGCGCGCCTGGTCGCATTCGTCCAGGATCTGAATCCCGACCTGGTGTTGTTCGCCGGGGATCAAATCAACGACCATCCGGAGTGGCTGGCACCCAAGGCCCAGGCCTTGTCCGGTATAGCAGCGCCCCTCGGCAAGTTCGGCGTGGTGGGCAACCACGAGTTCTACGTCGGTGTGCAGACCAGTCGTGATTTTCACGAACTGGCCGGCATTCGGCTGCTGCGCAACGAGACCCGCGTCCTGCCCGAAAGCGGTATCCAGTTGGTGGGGGTCGACGATCCGGCATGGGGGTTCAGGGACCGCGGCTTCACGGCCCGGCAGCTGGACAAGTTGGCCCCCGATCTGCTGCCGGACCACTTCACCCTCCTGATCGCCCATCGTCCTTGGGGCTGGGAAGAGCAAGCCGTGCCCCTGGGCATCGATCTGCAGCTGTCCGGGCACACCCACGGCGGCCAGATCTTTCCCTTCAACTGGCTGGTCCGCCTGCACTATGACCACGTGGCCGGCCACTTCGAAAAAGAGGGGCGGCACCTGTTCGTCTCCACCGGCACCTTCGGCTGGGGACCCCCGCTGCGCGTCGGCACCCGGCCGCAGATTGTGGTCATCGAGCTGGTGCGGCAAGGCGGGTAGCCGTCACCTGCGGTGCATTTTTAGCCGACGGTTCAACGGCAAATGGGGGAAAGTGGCGGCGACGGCCCCGGCATCAGCCGCTTTTGGTTGCCGGTCCGGCATTGGCGCCCTTGATCAGTTGCCTGAGGCCCGCGAGGGTGCCCTTCCACGCCGTGGCCTCATCCACCATGATGGCCACGATGATGTCCTTTTCCACGCTCACCTCCATCACGATCTCCTGCTCCTGAATCTTGAAAACCGCCTCGCCCCAACGCTCGGCGGGCAGCCCGGTGGTCTCGCAGTCGAAGTCGGTCCGGATTTCGGTGGTCATGCGGATCTCGGTCATTGTAATTCCCTCCTTGAATGCCTGTTGATCGGCCGGCAGCTTCGTGTGACGTGTCGACGCTTTTCATGGATATGCCGTCTTGGGCGACCCTACCGCTCCTTGTTTATCGCATGCCTTGAAAAGGTCGGCAACTGGTCGGATTCGATCAAGAATTGATTTTCAGGGCAGGCTGCCTATTTTCTTACATCGTTTGCGCAGCGGCGGCCGCGCTCAGGTCTCGGCGCGCCCACAGCCATCGGCCGGCAAGCCCGGCAACGGATCATCCGGCGCTCGCCGCCACAATCCACCGCACCGAAACCGTTGACTGCGCAATCCTGGCCAACGGGGGCACCATGGAAAAAGAGATACGCTTTTGCAAGGACACCCAGGGCAACGCCATTGCCTACATGCGCATCGGCCAGGGTCCCATGCTCGTCGTGCCGCCCGAAAAATCGGCATCTTTCAGCGCCACTGCGCCACGGCGGAAATGGCCGCCAGGCTGCTCGAGCTGTTTTTTGTCATCGATGTGACCGATCTGCTGCCCGGTCTCGTTATCCCCACCCTGGTCATCCACCGCCGGGGGGATCGCCCCGTGCCCATGGTCCATGGGCGGGAGCTGGCCACGCGGATTCCCAACGCCCGTTTTGTGCTGCTGGACGGCACGATTCACTTTCCATGGCTTGGCAATGTGGATGATGTGCTTCTCCCGCTGTTCGATTTTCTGGGTGACCACCCCTTGCCGGCCTCGGCCCCGGACCGCCAATCGCCCGCGGTCACGGCTGCCGTCGCCCCAAAAGCAAGAAGGGTGCGGGCACATACCGTTTCGTGCTGCACGATCTGCAATCGGTCCAGCCCCGGGTTCAGCCGGAGAGATGCCGGGTGGGCATCGCCCAAATCGATCTGCCCATGGCGCTATTGGAAGAGCGGGGCGGAGGCCTGGTAGGGCTGCGCGTTTCCGGCGTCGATGCGATGCGGCGCCGCATCGACACCATGCTGGAAAAGGCGGTCCGACAAAACGTCAACCTGCTGGTGTTTCCCGAAATGACCGTTTCTTGTGCAATATCGCTTCGCAGGGCAACTCTTCCATCTATTCGCCCGAGAAAGGGCGAAGGAAGAGAGTGATCCCCCAAGGAAAGGAAGATTTGATTTTCAAGGACATCCGCCTGTTCAACCTGCGCGCCGAAAGGAGAAAATGGGAACTGGTTCGGGAGCGCAAGGTGCGGTTCATCCAAAGCACCCGCTGACGGGCATGGCCTTGGGTGCGATACGCGCGTGACGGCAACGGTGCCGTGGGCGCCCGGCATGGGTCACGGGCCGGATGTCTTGCCGCTGATCGCTTCGATTTGCACCTTGATGATCAAAGTGCGGTTCAACGCTGCTTCGGCATAGACGGGCGCGTCCGATCCGTATTGCGCCATGATGAGGTCCAGGGCCGTGCGCTTGGCGGCGGGATCGTAGAGCAGGGTGGCGCGGCCGGTGCCCATCACGCTGCGGTACCCCATTCCCCATTTGCACGCTTCGTCGGCGGCCCGCACCCGGGCCTCGATGTCGATTTCGAAACAGACCGCCCCGTTTTTTCGCAGCATGTCGATTTTGCGGCCTTCGCGGGCGCTGTGGAAATAGAGAGCGCTGCCGTCATAGCCGAAGCAGAGGGGAACGATATAAGGGCGGTTGTCCCACGCCATGCCCAGGCGACAGATGCGCGCGCGGCGTATCACCGCATCGATTTGCGCACGATCCGCGATCTCCTTGTCTTTGCGTCGCATACGGTTCCTTTCATTTGCGATGCATCACCAGTGGTCCCCGGCAAACGGCATTTCGACCGAGTTGAACAGGGCGATGGGTGCACGGTTGACGCCGCTTTTGTGAAAACCCTCTTGGCCTTCGGCCACCGGCAACCAGTTGCCTGTGCCACCCCCTCCTCCTCCTCCCCCACACACCAACCATCTCTAATCGAGAGCATTCTTTCAACTTAAAGCTGCCCGCCAGGGGCGGGCTCCGTTCCACTTGATTTCTGCATGCGATTGTCCTGCCGGCTCCGGCTTGCCCGGCTTGCCCGGTTGCAAGCAGCCCTATAAGTCTATAGAATGTAAGCCTTGAAGGAAAGCCAGTGTTTCATCGCACCAACGAAAGGAGTTTGCAATGCCCGAAATCAAAGCCAACGCGACCACCCTCAACTATCGCTGGGACGGTCCCGCAGAGGGGCCGGTGGTGATGCTGGCCCACTCCTTGGGCGCCCATCTGGGGATGTGGGATTGGCAGGTGCCGGCCCTGACGGAGGCCGGATACCGGGTGCTGCGCTATGACAGTCGCGGTCACGGGGCATCGGCGGCGCCGGAGCGGTCCTACACCATGGAGATGCTCGCCGATGACGCCGTGGGGTTGCTGGACGCGCTGGCCTTGGACCGGGTCCATTTTTTGGGCCTCTCCCTGGGGGGAATGGTGGGCCAGGTTTTGGCAGCGGCCCACAAGGACCGGTTGTTCAGTTTGATTCTAAGCTCGACATCGGCGCATATGCCGCCGCCTGAAATGTGGGAAGAGCGCATGCAAGCCGTTTCCGTGGACGGCACGGCGGCGGTGGTGGACGGCACCCTCGACCGCTGGATCACCCCGGCGGGGCAGCGGCGGCAGCCCGAGGCGGTCGAGCGTGTGCGGGCCATGATCCTGGGCACGCCCACGGAAGGGTTCATCGGTTGTTGCACGGCGATCCGCGATCTGGATCAACGGGACGCCAACCGCAGCATCACCGTGCCCACGCTGATTCTGGTGGGCGAACAGGACCAGGGCACGCCGCCGGCCATGGCGCGCGCCATTCACGAATGCATCCCCGGCGCCCGCTTGGAGGTGGTGCCCGGCGCGGCCCACCTGGTCAACGTGGAGCAGGCCGACCTGTTCAACCGCACCATTGTCGCCTTTCTGGATCAACAGCGGCCCGCGCCGGCCGATAGGTGAATCCCATGCACACCAAAGCGCAAGCCCTGCGTTATCATCGGGAGCCGCGGCCTGGAAAGACCGAGGTGGTGCCCACCAAACCCTTCTTCAGCCAGGCGGACCTGAGTCTGGCTTACACGCCCGGGGTGGCCGTGCCCTGCCTGGAGATCCAGGCCGATCCGAACCGGGCCTACGACTACACCAACCGATCCAACCTCATCGCCGTGATCACCAACGGTACGGCGGTGTTGGGCTTGGGCCACATCGGCGCCCTGGCGGGCAAACCGGTGATGGAGGGCAAGGCGGTGCTGTTCAAGCGTTTTGCCGACATCGATGTGTTCGACCTGGAGTTGGACACCACCGACCCGGAAGCGTTCATTCAGGCGGTCAAGCTGCTGGAACCCACCTTCGGCGGCATCAATCTGGAGGACATCAAGGCGCCGGACTGCTTCTACATCGAAGAGCAGCTCAAGGCGCAAATGAACATCCCGGTGTTTCACGACGATCAGCACGGCACGGCCATCATCTCGGCCGCCGCCATGCTCAACGCGGCGGCCTTGACGGATCGCGCCATCGACCGCCTGCGGGTGGTGATCAACGGCGCCGGCGCCGCGGGCATTGCTTGCGCCAATCTCTATGTGCAGTTGGGGGTGCGCAAGGAGAACCTGGTGATGGTGGATTCCCGGGGGGTGATCTTCCAGGGCCGTGCCGAGGGCATGAATCCCTACAAGGCCCGCTTCGCCGCCGAAACCGCCGCCCGGACGCTGGCCGATGCCGTGGAGGGCGCCGATTTGCTGGTGGGTATGTCGGCCAAGGGGGCCTTTACACCGGCCATGCTGGCCCGCATGGCCGAGCGGCCCATCATCTTCGCCCTGGCCAACCCCGATCCGGAGATCGGCTACGAGAAAGCCAAGGCGGCCCGGCCCGACGCCATCGTGGCCACCGGCCGCTCCGACTATCCCAACCAGGTGAACAACGTGCTGGGTTTCCCCTACATCTTCCGGGCCGCCCTGGATGTCCGGGCCACGGGCATCACCGAAGAGATGAAGGTGGCGGCGGTGCGGGCCCTGGCGGCCCTGGCCCGCGAGGATGTGCCCGATGCCGTGATCCGGGCCTACGGCGGCAAGCCCATCCATTTCGGGCCGGCCTACATCATCCCCAAGCCGCTGGACAACCGGGTGCTGCTCAAAGTGGTGCCGGCGGTGGCGGCGGCGGCCGTGCAAAGCGGCGTGGCGCGGCTGCGCCCACCGGAGACGACGGCCTATGTCCAGCGGTTGGAAGCCTGCCTGGGGCCGGAGCGCGAGCTGATGCGCAAGATCATCATCCGTGCCCAGCAGCGGCCGCTGCGCATCGTGCTGCCCGAAGGCACCCATCCGGTGATCGTGCGGGCGGCGCACCAGGCGCGGCTGGACGGCATCGCCCAGCCGGTGCTGCTGGGGGCGCCGGAGGCGGTGGCCGCCACGGCTGCCGCCATTCAGATTCCCCTGGAAGGGATCGAGGTGATCGACCCGCGCGTCAATGACCAATTCGAGGATTTTGTGCGCAAGCTTTACGCCATGCGGCAACGCAAGGGGTGGACCTTGGCGGAGACCCGCCGCCGGTTGCAGCACCCCTATTTGTTCGGCGCCATGATGGTTCAGGAGGGGCTGGTGGACGGTCAGGTGCACGGCATCGCCCAGACCTATCCCGACGCCATCCGTCCGGTATTACAGGTGATTCCCCGGCGGGCGGGGGTGACGCGGGTGTCGGGCCTTTACCTGATGATCGCCAAGAACCGGACCCTGCTGTTTGCCGATGCCACGGTCAACATAACGCCCACGGCGGCGGAGCTGGCCGAGATCGCCCTGCTGGCTTCGGAAATGGCCCTTTTCTTCGACATGCCGCCAAGGGTGGCCATGCTCTCCTTTTCCAACTTCGGCAGCACCCGCCATGCCGCTGCCGATAAGGTGGCCGAGGCGGTGCGCATCGCCCGCGCCCGCAAGCCCGAGCTTTGCATCGACGGTGAGATGCAGGCCGACACCGCGGTGACCGATGAGATCCTCAACGGCACCTTCGGCTTCAACCGTCTGCAGCAGGCGGCCAATGTGCTGATCTTTCCCGACCTGGCGGCGGGCAACATCGCCTACAAGCTGGTGGATCGCTTGGGCGCGGCCAAGGCGGTGGGGCCCCTGTTGATGGGCATCAGCCGGCCATTCAATGTGCTGCAGCGCGACAGCGACATGGAGAACGTGGTCAACGTCATCGCCATCACCGTGGCCCAGGCCCAGAACCACAAGAATGGGTGGTGCTGCTAAAGATCCCTTTCCTGCTCCATCTCGCGCATCGCTTTTTTCATCTGGCGCAAGGCCTGGCGGATGCGGTGTTCGTTTTCCACCAGGGCGATGCGCAGATAGCCTTCCCCCTCCTCGCCGAAACCGATGCCCGGCGCCAGGGCCACGTTGGCCCGTTTCATCATCTCGATGGAGAACTCCATGGAACCCAGCTTGTCGAAGGGCGGCGGGATCTTGGCCCAGGCGAACATGCCCGCCTTGGGCCGCTCGATGGGCCAGTCCATGCGCTCCAGCACCTCGCAGAGCACATCGCGCCGGTTCTGATAGATCTGTGCCTGGTGGAGCACATCCTCGTCGCAGTGGCGCAGGGCCACGATGCCGGCGATCTGGATGGCCGAGAAGATGCCGTAGTCGTAATATCCCTTGATCTGGCGCAGGCCGGTGACCATCTGCTTGTTGCCCACGCAGTAGCCCAGTCGCCAGCCGGCCATGTTGTAAGACTTGGAAAAGGAGCCGAACTCCACGCCCACGTCCCGCGCGCCGGGCACTTCCAGGAAGCTGGGGGCCACGTAGCCGTCGAAGGTGATCTTGTTGTAGGCGAAATCGTGGATCACCATGAAGTTGTATTTCTTGGCCAGATAGACCACCCGTTCGTAAAGGGAGCGGGTGCCCAGCACGGCGGTGGGATTGTGCGGATAGTTGAGGATCAGCACCTTGGGCCGGGGATAGACGTTGGCGCACATGGTTTCCAGCCGCTCCAGGAAAACCGGCTCCTCGGCCAGGGGAATGCGCAGCACGCTGCCCCCGGCGATGATGGCCGCGTAGATGTGCACCGGAAAGGCCGGGGCCGGCACCAGCACCGTGTCGCCCGGGCCGATCAGGGCCAGGCACAGGTGGGAGATGCCCTCCTTGGAGCCGATGGTGCAGATGATTTCGGCATCGGGATCCAGCTCGACACCGTAATCCTTTTTATAGCTCTTGGCGATCTCGATGCGCAGATTGCGCATGCCGTAGGCCACCGGGTAGCGGTGGGTCTTGGGATCGTTGGCCACTTCCACCAGCTTCTCGATCACCGGCGCCGGCGCCGGGTCCACCGGGTTGCCCATGCCCAGGTCGATCACATCGTCCCCCTGCCAGCGTTTCTCCATCTTCATCTGGTTGATCATGCCGAACAGATAGGGCGGCAACTGGGCCATGCGGCCGGCGAACTGGATGGTGTTGTTTGGTTCTGATGCCATTTTGTGTGTCTCCTTTGCAAACAGAAAGGCCCCGGAGCGTGGGCTTCGATCCGGGGCCTTGAAGAGAACGCCACGGACCGACCGCTACAGCCCGTGGCGAAAAATTAACGACGTTGGATTTTACACTCCGCCGCCCTGCGCCCGAGCTGTGCTGTGCGCGGCCGCGGCGGCCAATGGGACAATGGGTTTCATCGTACACCTGCCTTACCACGTTAAGGATCTGAATAGACATATAAAGGGGGCCAGAGGGGTTTGTCAACGAAAAATAGCGGTTGCGACGCCAAGGCCCGGATCATCGACCGGCCGGCGCTCTGAAAATGCGATGCGGGCGTTTTCAATCCGCCAGTGTCCGAAATATTCCTCAAGTAAACGGTTTGTCCGTCCAATAGTAATGGTAACGGGTGGGTCATCCAACGACATGGAAAACGAGGGATAAAAATGCAACGCATCAAGAATTTGAAAATTCACACCAAATTATTGGCCGGTTTCGGGATCATGCTGCTGTTCATGGGCGTCGTCGGTTACATCGGGTTTCACAGCGCCGGCGGGGTGCACCACAACCTGGCGCAAATCTATACGATTCACATGCCGGGCATCGATTATCTGATCGAAGCAGACCGCGATCTGCAGCAGCTTTTGGTGGCGGAACGCTCCATGCTTTTCACCGATCCACAGTCGCCACTTTTCAAAGGCTTCGTCGAAGAATATGAAACCAATTTGCGACAAGCGCAGGAGCGTTTTGATCAATACAAATCCTTGGCTTTCACATCGGCGGAAAAAAAGCTGATCGCCGACCACGAAAAGGCGCGGGCGGAATGGGCGCCGGTTTCGCGCAAGGTCCTCGAGCTGGTGCGCAAAGGGACCCCGGAGGCCATCGACCAGGCCGAAGCGCTCAGCGCGGGCGATGCCAAGAAACGGTTCGAGGCAATGCGCGACCCCATCGACCAGTTGACGGAACTGGCGCTCGGGCTCGCGCAACAGGCCAGTCAGCAAGCGGAAAGTACCTATAAGTCCGGCAAAATGCTGCAAGGCGTCTCTTTGGCCCTGGCTGTCGCGGCCGGCCTCCTGCTGGCGTGGTTCATCGGTCGCATGGTCACCCGACCGGTCAATGCCATGGTCGAGGGGCTACAGGACATCGCCCAGGGCGAAGGGGACCTGACCAAGCGGCTGGACAGCAGCGCCAAGGACGAGTTGGGCCACCTGGCCTACTGGTTCAATGCCTTCATGGACAAGCTCCAGTCGCTGATCAAGGAGATGGCCCAAAACGCCACCACGCTGCACAACAGCGCCAACACCCTGGCGGAGCTCTCCGCCCACATGTCGGCATCCGCCGAGGATGTGTCCGGCAAATCGGACACCGTGGCCAGCGCCGTGGAGGAGATGAGCACCAATATCGGCAATGTGGCCGCGGCCATGGAACAGTCCAGCACCAACACCAACGTGGTGGCCTCGTCGGCCGAGGAGATGTCCTCGACCATCAACGAGATCGCCCAGAACGCCGAAAAAGCCCGCACCATCTCCGATCAGGCCGTGTCGACCACCCGGGAGTCGTCCGCCCAGATGGGCGCCCTGGGCCAGGCGGCAATGGATGTGGGCAAGGTGGTGGAAACCATCACCGACATTTCCGAGCAGGTCAACCTGCTGGCCCTCAACGCCACCATCGAGGCGGCCCGGGCCGGTGAGGCCGGCAAGGGTTTTGCCGTTGTGGCCAATGAAATCAAGGAGCTGGCCAAGCAGACCGCCAACGCCACCCAGGAGATCAAAGGCAAAATCGCCAACATTCAAGAGAGCACCAACGGCGCCGTTACCGGCATCGACGAGATCTCCGGCGTGATCAAGACCATTAACGACATCGTCGGCACCATCGCCGCGGCGGTGGAAGAGCAATCCACGGCCACCCAGGAGATCGCCGGCAACATCGCCCAGATTTCCACGGGTATTCAGGAGGTCAACGAAAACGTCGGCCAGAGCTCCACGGTGGCTTCCCAGATATCTCAAGAGATCCTGGCGGTGAATCAGGCCTCCAGCGAAATGGCCAGCGGCAGCGGTCAGGTGAAAAACAGCGCCGAGGATTTGCTGGGCATCTCCCAAAAATTGACCGCCGTGGTCAACAGTTTCAAAGTTTGAGCCCTCCCTTCGCGGCAGGGGCGCAGTTTCCGGCGCGCCCCTGCCGCGCCCTTATTCACGCCGCATCAACCGACTGCCGACATCTGTCCTGCCTCCGCCGCGGTGCCAACATCCCATAGCCAAGCCCCCCATTGTATGGTAAAGCTCCGGGTGATGAACACGGACCGCGACCATAGCCCCATCATCCGTTTGCAGGAGATCTCCTTCGCCTATCCCGGCGGATCGCCCGTGCTCGACCGGCTCGACTTCGCGCTTTTTCCGGGAGATCGTATCGGCCTGGTGGCGCCCAACGGCAGTGGCAAGACCACCCTGCTGCACATCATCATGGGGTTGCTGCGGCCCGACGCGGGCCGCATCGAAATTTTCGGTCGGCCGGTGTCGGAAGAGAAGGATTTCGTGGCAGTGCGCCAGCGCATCGGCATGCTGTTCCAGGACGCCGACGATCAGCTCTTTTCCCCCACGGTACTGGAGGATGTGGCCTTCGGGCCGTTGAACATGGGCCAATCCAAGGACGAAGCCATCGCCACAGCCCGCCGGGTGCTGGATCGGCTGGGACTGCACGGTTTCGAGCAGCGCATCACCTTCAAGCTTTCGGGCGGCGAAAAGCGATTGGTCTCCCTGGCCACGGTTCTGGCCATGGCGCCGGAAGTGCTGCTGCTGGACGAACCCACCAGCGGCCTGGACGAAACCACCAAGGCACGATTGAAAACCATTCTACTGGAACTCGATCTTTCCTACATCCTCATCTCCCACGAGTTCGATTTCATGGCTGAGGTGGTCTCCGCTTTTTACACCCTCAAAAACGGACGGCTGGTGGAGGATGCCGAGCTGCACCAACATGCCCATGCCCACTGCCACCCCCTGGGGCACCAGCCCCACGAACACCCCTGACCCCGGGCACGCCAAAGGTTTGTACCCATGAACAGCGCCACCTGCATCCACCTGGTCCGCCACGGTGAAGTTCACAATCCCCAGCAGATCCTTTACGGCCGACTGCCGCGCTTTCGGCTCAGTGATCGGGGCCGGGAACAGGCCCGGGCCGCCGGCCGCCGCCTGCAAGCCCACGACCTGCGGGCCGTCGTCAGCAGTCCGCTGCTGCGCACCCGCCAGACCGCCGCGGAGATCCTCAACTTTTTTCCCGCCCTCAAGCTGCGCCAGTCCCGGCGTCTGATTGAAGTGCACACGGTGTATGAGGGACGGCCCGGTGCCCAAGTGGATGCCCTCAACGGCGACATTTATACCGACGCGCCGCCGCAGTTCGATCAACCCGAAGATATTGTGGTGCGGGTGCGGCCCCTGCTGTGGCAGTTGCGCCGCCGCTTCGCCGGAGGCCATGTGGCGGCGGTCACCCACGGGGACGTGATCGTCTTCACCATGCTCTGGGCCAAGGGGGTCGCGTTGTCGCCGGAGAACAAGGTGCGTCTCAAAAAGACCGGTTTTCCGGTGAGTTATCCGGGGCATGCATCGATAACGAGTTTGGTGTTTCGGACGGAAGATGAAGAGGGGTTGCCGGAGGTTAAGTATTTAAAAATATAGTTTAAAGTTTAAAGCAAGGTATTCTGCCGATTGGATGGGGGATAGTGAGGGGTTTTGGCGGGTTGTTTGGATCCGGACATGGATGTGGACATTTGGGGTGGCTTTGTGTATGGTAAATATTAATTATTAAAGGAGATATACCGGTCATTGAACCGGACATGAATGGGGGGTGGCGTGGACGGTGCATCTGTTGGGCAAATCTTCGATCCGCCGATTCCTTTCCATCGCTTGGGGGAGTTGAAGGATATGGCCCAGGCGGTTGTTGTTGCCTCGGCCACCCTGGAAGGGCGGATCGCCCCACAGACCGCCGCCGCCCTGGGCGATCGGTTGCGTTTTCTCAACAGCTACCACTCCAACCTGATCGAAGGGCACAAAACCTCCATTCTGGATATCGAAGCCGCCCTGCAACAGGACTACGCCCGCGATGCGGAAAAGCGCTACGCCCAACAGCTGTGCGCCGCCCACGTGCAGACCGAGCGGGCCTTGATGGCCGAGATGCTCACCGATCCGCCGCCCAACCCCTGCGCCTTCGACTTTGTCCGTCGCATTCACCGCATGTTCTACGAGCAGCTGCCCGCCGAACATCGGTTCACCCACAGCCGCGGCGGCTTCACCCCCCACTCGGTCATGCCGGGCCACATGCGCGACGGCGACATCTCCCTGGACGGCGGCGCCACCGTTCATGGTCCGACGGCCCGCCAATTGCCGGCGCTGTACGACACCTTCAGCCGCCTTTATCAGCCGCACCATTTCCATGGCGACGAACGGCTGATCGCCGCCGCGGCCGCCCACCACCGCCTGCTGTGGCTGCACCCCTTCCGGGACGGCAACGGCCGCGTGGCCCGGCTCTTTTCAGGACTCTACCTGGCCGCCGTCGGCATCAACCGGACCAACCTGTGGTCCCTTTCCCGGGGATTTTCGCGCAACAAACAGTGGTACATGACCAACCTGCAATCCGCCGATTCACCCACCGCGGATCGCAGCGGTTTCGACCAGCCCTTTTTCGCCGACTACTGCCTCTATTTTCTGGAAGTGTGCCTGGACCAGGCCATCTTCATGGACAAGATCCTGGGCCTGCAGCGCATCGACGCCCGTATCGACGGCTATATCAAGGATCGCCGGGCATCCCGCGGCGCTATCCACCCCATCGACCCGCGGGCCGCCAAACTGCTCAAGGCGCTTTTCCTGCAGGGCGAAATCCCCCGGGGCGAAGCCCGCGCGGTCATGGGAATGGAAAGCCAGACCGACCGCCACGCCCGCCGCATCGTCAGTCAATTGATCAGCGAAGGGCTGGTGCGCAGCACCACCCACCGTGCCCCCCTGACCATCGGCTTTCCCACCAAAGTGCTGCGCTACTACTTTCCGGACATCTTCGATCTCTCGGTGCTGGGCGAAACACCGGAGGAGACGGCGTAGAAGGGGTAGGGGTATGTTCGATTACTTTCCGTGAGTCCGTTCTAATGAGTCAGTTGTCAAAAAACAGCACAAAAACTATTAGAATGCACAGCGAAAAAGTGTTTGCCCAAAAAAGCACCCAGCCCCTGATGATATCCGCTCGGGTTGCATAGCGGCGCACCAGTGCCACATCGATCAGAGGATCGTCCAGCCGGTTCCATATGCCCACTGGAAAAATGATGGCATGCAAGTACCACAAGACCCGATAGCCCACTCCATCCCATGGGGCCGGACGGGGCAGGCCGTCTGCAGGGATTTCGCGTTCGATCCGTGCCATGGTCAATCGGGCAAACACAATCCATAATATAAATGCTGACATAATGATCACAAGAGCTACGAACGCGAAAATGCCTTCCGAAGTTTCGAAAAAAACATCATTATCGACCCCGATCCCATATCAAAGACGATATATATTTGCCTAACGAATCACCGCCATATCCGGCAGCAAACCCAACGGCAACGCCTCCCGCCAAAAGCACAACCCAACCCGCCGGCGTTAAGGCCAAGCCCATTTTGGCGAGCAGGGCTGCTCCTCCTATAACGGTGGACTTGCCTGCTGCGCCGCCAAAAAAACCACCCATTCCAAAACCGGTCAACTGCACCGAGGCCTCGCGCATCCAATCGCCACCGGCCTGGTGTGTGCGGCGGACATCGTTGGCGCGGAAGCCGGCGTCGAGGACAATGGCGCCGTTTCCGACGCAGCGGATGGCGCGGGCGAATTTGACCAGGCGGCCGGCTTGGATGTAATCGCTCACATCGAGTCCACGCCCTTTGCTGCGGCGGGCCAGTTCCAATCCCCGTTGGCTGCTGGTCAGGGCCGTGCCGCGGTTCTTGCCCATGTCCGCGCGGGGCACGATGCGTTCCAACTCCACCCGGAACTTGCGGTTCAATTCGTTGTAGCGCCGTTCCACCGCCTGGCGCAGGCGCATGCGCTCGGCGCCCGATCCGCGGCTCTGGCGCTCGAAGGCGTGCAGCGCGAGCAGGGCATTTTCATATTCCCGGACCGCTGTTTCGAAGGCGGTTATGCGAACCGTGGCCGCCGTGGCGCCGGCGCCGACCAGGCCTGTTGAGCGGCGCGCTATCCTGGAAAGCTGTTCGTCCCAAAAGATCGCCAGCGGCAGGGTCAGCTAACCGAACTGCCCGGCGCAGTCGTAGAGGTGGCGTCGTTGATCGGGGTTCAACAGATTGAGTTGAGTGGCAATGGAGTGACTTTGCGGCCGGCCTCCGGGATGACGTAAAAGTTGTTCGGCAGCAGCTGTTGCCCGGGGCCGAGCCTGTTGCAGCGGCGAAAGGCGTCGACGGCTTCGGGTGTGTCGCCGGCGATTTGATCCATGGCGCAACAATAGTTCGGAAAAAAGAGTTGGGTCATGCTTTCTCCCCCTGATGTGGGCTGCAAGACGGCCGGCCGCCGCCGGCCCTGGCGCGATGGCGCCCGGTGGCGGCACGGTGTGCAGCGGTTGTAATGCAAGTTTGCCGAGAAAGAGGTCAGGGGCAGCGAACACAGGTGAAGCCAAGTCTCGGCGAAGACATCATCCTGAAAATTGCTGATAGGCCAAACCATCCGTTTTGTCAAGGAATGCTGCATTTTAATTGGGGGTGGGATTTCTGGTGGGCCGTTTGGAATCTGGGTAATCCGGGGACATCTTTAAAAATAGCTTGCCACAGCCCTAATTATCAGTTAGCCTCAATTCAATTGCGGATCTTGATGGAAAACAGCAACACGGGTGAGGATAGTTATGTATCAAAGGGCTCTAAATCTCGCCCCTTTATTGAAAAGAAAGTCCATTTTTCTATTCGGGCCAAGGGGCTCTGGAAAAACGACGCTGATTCGACATACCCTTCCAGATGCGGTTGTGATTGACCTGCTGGAGAGTCAGACATTTCGTTACTATTTGAAAAACCCTTCGTTATTAGCGGAGCAAACAAAGGCGCCCCTGGTCGTCATTGACGAAGTGCAGAAGCTGCCGGAGCTTTTGGACGAAGTCCACCGCCTGATTGAGCTGGAGGGGCTGACTTTTTTGCTCACCGGCAGCAGCGCCCGTAAGCTTAAGCGCGGGGGGGCGAATTTGTTAGCCGGAAGGGCTTGGTGGGCATCCTTGTTTCCGCTGACTTCAACGGAGATCCCTCAGTTCGATTTGCTGAACTATCTGAACCGCGGGGGGTTGCCGGCCGTATATCCCAGTAAGGACTATGGTGAAGAGCTTCGTGCTTATGTCGGTTTGTATCTGCGAGAAGAGATTCAAAACGAGGCCCTTACCCGCAATGTGGTTGCATTCAATGACTTTTTGGAACTGATGGCGCTGAGCAATGGTGAGGAGATCAACTTTCAGTCCATTGCCGGCGACTGCGGCGTATCGCCCAATACCATTAAAAACTATATCGAAATTTTAGAGGATACGCTCATCGCTTTCCAGCTCAAAGGGTTTACGCGTACAAAACGGCGCAAGGCCATTGCGCGATCCAAACTCTACTATTTTGATATCGGGGTAACCAACACCCTGGCCCGCAGAGGTGACATTCTTGAGGGATCGGAACTGTTCGGCAAGGCTTTCGAGCATTTCATTGTGTTAGAGACAAGGGCTTGTATCTCCTACGCACGAAAGGATGTGAGCATGCGATACTGGCGCTCCACCTCTAAGTTTGAAGTGGATTTGATCTTGAATGATCAATGGGCCATCGAGATTAAAAGCGCCAGGCAGATCAGTGACAAGCATCTGAAGGGTTTGCGCGCTCTAAAAGAAGAGGGTGTCATCCGAAATTTTGCAGTGGTCAGCTGTGATCCACAGGAGAGAAAAACGAGGGATGGTATTTTTATTTTCCCATGGAAGGTCTATTTGGAAAAGCTTTGGCAGGGCGTATTCATTTAAAAGGTGCTCTTTCTGCAGGGCTAAATCCCCTGCGGCGAGGCCTGGGCGGTCATGGTCGTGAAGGCCGGACCACCCGCCACATCGTCAGCCTACCGCTCAGCGAAGGGCTGGTGCGCAGCACCGTCCACTGCGCCCCCCTGATCATTGGCTTTCCCACCAAAGTGCTGCGTTATTATTTCCCGGACATTTTCGATCTCGCGGTCCCGGGCGAAACACCGAAGGAGACGGCGTAGAGGTTGTGGAGTATGTTCCTCTCCTTTCCGTGAACCCCGTCCGGACTGGTCAGTTGTGAAAAAATAGCATGAAAATTAATATCATACATACCCATAGTGCGTTCGATATGAAAAACACCCAACCCCTGATGATATCCGCTCGTGTTGAATATCGGCGCACCAGTGCCACATCGATCAAGGGGTCGTCCAACCGGTTCCATATGCCGACGGGAAAAATGATGGCATGTAGGTACCACAAGACCCGATAGCCCACTCCGTCCCATGGTGCCGGACGGGGCAGGCCATCCGTTCGGATTTCGCGTTCGATCCGTGCCATGGTCAATCGCGCAAAAGCAATCCATGAAGGAAGAGCAATCATTGTGATTACACCAAAAGCAGTAAAAAAAACGTCTATCGGTTCTTTCAATCCGCTCATTTAATTCATTCCCAGAGCCAGGAAGCGAAATTTTTTCCGATTGTGTCGCCAGCATATCCGGCCGCAAAGCCAACGGCAATGCCTCCTGCCACCAGCACCACCCAACCCGCTGGCGTTAATGCCAACCCCATTTTGGCCAGAAGGGCGGCACCGCCTATAACTGCGTGTTTGCCTAGAAATTCTCCAGCTGCACCACCAAACCCGAAACCGGTCAACTGCACCGATAAGGCCAATCCGGACGTTTAGTCAATGGTGGGGTGGCCTGTTGTCAGCGCACCAGGGGCAGGTCGCAGCACCCTTTGCTGGGCAAGCGGGTGGTGCCCATCAGGTAAAGATCAACGGCCCGGGCGGCTTCCCGGCCTTCGGAGATGGCCCAGACAATGAGGGATTGGCCGCGGCGGGCGTCACCGGCGGTGAAGATGCCGGGCGCGGCAGTCATGTAGTGATCGTTGGTGGCGATGGTGCCTTGTTGGTTGAGGGGCAGGCTCAATTGCGCCGCCAGGAGGTTGGTTTCCGGGCCCCTGTAGCCGATGGCGATGAGCACCAGGTCGGTGGGCCAGTGGCGCGTGGTACCGGGCAGCTCCTTGATGCGCGGCGGGCCGTCGGGTTGCGGGGTCATGCGAATGTCCACGGTGGTCAGGCCGGTCACCCGGCCTTCGTGGCCCTGGAACGATTCGGTGAGAATGTTCCAGTACCGCTCGCCGCCCTCTTCGTGGGAGCTGCTGGTGCGCAGCCGGGTGGGGTAGTAGGGCCACGGCTGGTGACCGGGCCGCTCGGCGGTGGGCCGCTCGGCGGCTTCGAAATTGACCACCGAGCGGGCTTTTTGCCGCAGGCAGGTGCCGATGCAGTCGCTCCCCGTGTCGCCGCCGCCGATGACGATCACATTTTTGTCGGCGGCATGGATGGGAGCTTGTCCGGCGGGTGCGGGCGCGTCGCCGGCCACCCGGCGGTTCTGTTGGGTGAGAAAATCCATGGCGAAATGGATGCCGTCCAGCTTCCGGCCGGGCAGGGATAGGTCCCGGGGCACGGTGGCGCCCAGGCACAGCACCACGGCGTCGAAAGCCTTCAGGTCCGCCACGGACACTTCCACGCCGACCGCGGCACTGGTCCGGAACCGCACCCCTTCCGCCGCCAGCAATGCCAGGCGGCGGTCCAGCACCTGCTTTTCCATCTTGAAGTCGGGGATGCCGTAGCGCAGCAGGCCGCCGATGCGGTCGTGGCGCTCGAAGACCGTCACCTGGTGGCCGGCCTGGTTGAGTTGGGCGGCGCAGGCCAGCCCGGCAGGACCCGAGCCCACCACCGCCACCCGCCTGCCCGTGCGCCGTTCAGGCGGCCGGGGCCGGATCCACCCTTGGGCGAAGGCGTGCTCGATGATCTCCTTCTCGATCTGCTCGATGGTCACCGCCGGTTCGTTGATGCCCAACACGCAGGCTTCTTCGCAGGGCGCCGGGCAGAGGCGGCCGGTGAATTCGGGAAAGTTGTTGGTGGCGTGCAACCGCTCCACAGCCTGTTGCCACTGACCGCGATAGACCGCGTCGTTCCACTCCGGAATCAGGTTGCCCAGAGGACATCCGGCGATGCAGGTAGGCACGCCGCAATCCATGCAGCGGGCCGCCTGGCGCACAAGCTGCTCCCGGGGAAAAGGCAAATAGATCTCCCGATAATCCCCCAACCGCTCCACCACCGGCCGCCGCCGCGGCAACGCACGGCCAAATTCCACAAAACCATCCGGCTTCCCCATAACCAACCACCCTATACCCTAACCAAAAGAAGCATCATCGACAATCAACGATACAACCTCCCCATCTTTGATACACTACAACAGCTCACCTTCACCGAAGACTTCGCACTTCTACCACCCCTTCAAAATCGGCAGCATTCCTTGCTTTTAACTTTAAACTTCTTCCCCACCACTCTCCAGCCCATCCAATCGACAGAATACCTTCAACTTAAAACTTAACACTTAAAACTTAACACTTTTCCAACACCCTTTTATAATCAATCGGCATAATTTTCACAAACAATGGCAGCATTTCCTCCCAACCATCGATAATGCGCCGCGCAACCGGGCTTTGCGTGTACCGCCAGTGATTGTGCACCAATGTCTTGAGCTCTTCGATGTCCGCTTCAGCGGTCACGTTTTCCAGTTCCACCATCTCCTTGTTGCAGCGGTGGTCGGCGAAGTCGCCGGTTTCGTCCAGCACGTAGGCGATGCCGCCGCTCATGCCGGCGGCGGTGTTGCGACCGGTGGGGCCGAGGATCACCACCCGGCCGCCGGTCATGTATTCGCAGGCGTGGTCGCCGGTGCCTTCCACCACGGCGTTGGCGCCGCTGTTGCGCACGGCGAAACGGATGCCGGCCCTGCCGCGGATGTAGGCCTGGCCGCCGGTGGCGCCGTAAAGGGCCACGTTGCCGATGATGGTGTTCTGCTCGGCGGCGAAGGGGGCTTCGGGCGGCGGCAGGATGATCAGTTTGGCCCCGCAGAGGCCCTTGCCGAAGTAGTCGTTGGCTTCGCCGTGGATCACGGCAGTCAGGCCCTGCACGGCGAAGGCGAAGAAGCTCTGGCCGGCGGTGCCCGTGCAGCGCAGGGTGATGGTGTCGTCCGGCAGGCCCGCATCGCCGTGGCGCAGGGCGATTTCACTGCTCAGGCGGGTGCCCACGGCGCGGTGAACGTTGCGCAGGGCCAGGTCCACGGTCACCGGGCGGCTGTGTTCCAGGGCCGGGGTCGACCGGTCACGTATCCGAACCTCCAGGGTTTCGTCCACCGGACGGGTCCGTATGTGGCCGCAGTGCTCCTGGACTTGCGTCGGCGCCTGAATGCGGCGCACCAGGTCGGAGAGATCCACGTCCCGGGCCTTCCAGTGGTCTACGGCCGGACGGAAATCGAGGCAATCGGCCCGCCCCACCATCTGTGCCACCCGCCGGAATCCCAGCCGGGCCATGATGGCGCGCAGCTCCTCGGCCAGGAAGCGCATCATGGCCACCACGTGCTCGGGCCGGCCGGTGAACTTCTTGCGCAACTCGGGATCCTGGGTGGCCACGCCCACCGGGCAGGTGTTCAGGTGGCACACCCGCATCATGACGCAGCCCAGGGCCACCAGCGCCAGGGTGCCGAAACCGAACTCCTCCGCGCCCAGCAGGCAGGCCACGGCGATGTCGTGACCGGTCTTGAGCTGGCCGTCGCACTCGAGCACCATGCGTTGGCGCAGCCCGTTGCGCACCAGGGTCTGGTGGGCTTCGGGCAGGCCCAGCTCCCAGGGGGCGCCGGCGTGGCGGATGGAGCCTTGGGGCGAGGCGCCGGTACCGCCGGTGTCGCCGCTGATCAAAACGCAATCGGCGCCCCCTTTGACCACGCCGGCGGCGATGGTGCCCACCCCTACGCTGGAGACCAGTTTGACGCTGATGCGCGCCACAGAATTGGCCCGCTTGAGGTCGTAGATGAGCTGGGCCAGATCTTCGATGGAGTAAATGTCGTGGTGCGGCGGCGGCGAGATCAGGCCCACATGGGGCGTGCTGTGGCGGGTTTTGGCGATCCAGGGGTACACCTTGAAGCCGGGCAGCTGGCCCCCTTCGCCCGGTTTGGCCCCCTGGGCCATCTTGATTTGGATCTCCCGGCAGTTGGCCAGGTAGGCGGCGGTGACGCCGAAGCGGCCCGAGGCGACCTGCTTGATGGCGCTGTTGCGCCAGTCGCCGTTGGGATCGGGGCTGTAGCGGTCGGCGTCCTCGCCTCCCTCGCCGCTGTTGCTGCGCGCGCCGATGCGGTTCATGGCGATGGCCAGGGCTTCGTGGGCCTCTTTACTGATGGCGCCGTAGGAGATGCCGCCGGTCTTGAACCGCTGCACGATCTCGGTCCACGGCTCGACCGCTTCCAGGGGCACCGGCGCGGCCGTCGGCCTCAGAGCGATCAGGCCGCGCAGCAGTCCCTCCGCGCGGTTCTGTGCGTCCACGGTGGTCGAATAGTCCTGCCAGGCCGCCGCATCGTCGTTGAACACCGCCTGGCGGAATTGGGCCAGCATGCGGGGGGTGTACTGGTGGGCCTCACCGTCCCGGCGCCACTTGTACTTGCCGCCCGAGGGCAGTACCGGTAGGGTATCGGCGGGCGGGTCCGGATGGGCAATGCGGTGGCGCGCCAGCACCTCGCGGGCCAGGATTGGCAGATCGGCGCCGCCGATGCGGTTGGCGGTGTCGGTGAAGTGACGCGCCACCACCGCTTGGGCCAGCCCCAAACATTCGAAGATCTGGGCTCCCTGGTAGCTTTGCAGGGTGGAGATGCCGTTTTTGGACATCACCTTGAGGATGCCGGCGTTCACTGCCCGGTGGTAGTTGCCCAGGGCCGCGGCCGCATCCGGCGCCGCGAAGCTGCCGCCGGCCACGCCGGCGGCCAGGGTGGCATGCACCAGGTAGGGGTTGACCGCCGCGGCGCCGTAGCCCAGCAGGCAGCAGAAGTGGTGCACCTCCCGCGGCTCGGCGCTCTCCACCACCAGGGCGCAGCGGTTGCGCAGCCCCTCGCGGATCAGGTGGTGGTGCACCCCGGCCACGGCCAGCAGGGCCGGAATGGGGGCCCGGGCAGCGTCGGCGTCGCGGTCCGAGAGAATCAGCACGCCGGCGCCGTCGGCCACGGCATCGGCCGCGGCCTGGCAAAGCTGGGTCAAGCCCTGCGCCAGGCCCTGTTCGGCGAACGCCACGGGAAACAGGATCGGCAGCACAACGCTGCGCAGGCCCGGCCGGTCCAAGGTCCGCAACAGGGCCAGTTGGCTGTCGCTGAGGACGGGATTGTCCAGGCGCAGCCGTCGGCAATGTGCCGGCGTGGTATCCAGCAAATTGCCCTCGGCGCCCAGGTAGGTGTGCAAGGAAGTGACCAGGGCCTCGCGGATGGCATCCAGGGGCGGGTTGGTCACCTGGGCGAAAAGCTGGCGGAAGTAGTCATACAGCAGCCGGTTGCGCCGGGAGAGGATGGCCGGGGGAATGTCGTCGCCCATGGAGCCCACCGGCTCCTTGCCCGTTTCGGCCATGGGGGCCAGGAGGATCTTAAGGTCCTCCAGGGTGTAGCCGAACAGGTGGTGCAACCGGGTCAGGGATGCGCCGGCATGCAACGGTTCGGTAGCGGTAGCGGGCGGCGCGGGGACGAGGTGGTCCAGGGAGAGCAGATTTTCCTGCAGCCACCGGCGGTAGGGGTGCGCGGCGGCGGCCGCGGCCTTGATCTCCTCGTCGGGTACCAGGCGGCCGGCCTCCAGGTCCGCCAGAAACATGCGCCCCGGATCCAGTTGACCCTTGCATCGCACTTGATCCGGGGGGATGTCCAGCACGCCGGTTTCCGAGGCCAAAACCACCAACCCGTCCTGGCTGATGGTGTAGCGCGCCGGGCGCAGGCCGTTGCGGTCCAACACGGCGCCGATGCAGCGACCGTCGCTGAAGACCACCAGGGCCGGCCCGTCCCAGGGTTCCATGGTGCAGGCATGGTATTCGTAAAAGGCACGCCGGGCATCGTCCATGGTGCCGTGGTGCTCCCAGGCTTCGGGGATCACCATCATCAAACAGTGGGGCAGGGGACGGCCGGCGTGGTAGAGCAGCTCCACCAGGCTATCCAGGGCGGCCGAGTCGCTGGAGCCAGGCCGCACCAGGGGCAACAGCCCGGCCAGGTCGGCGCCGAAGCGGGGTTCGGCCAGCAGGGCCTCGCGGGCCTTGAGGCCGTTGAGGTTGCCCCGCAGGGTGTTGATCTCACCGTTGTGGGCCAGAAAACGGAACGGGTGGGCCAGGTCCCAGGAGGGAAAGGTGTTGGTGCTGTAGCGCTGGTGTGCCAGGGCCATGGCGCTGGCCATGTCCGGGTGGCACAGGTCGTCGTAAAAGGCTTCCAACTGCCGCGCCAGCAGCATCCCCTTGTAGACCAGGGTGCGGCTGGAAAGCGAGGCCACGTGAAACAGGTCGCTGCCGGCAGCGCCGGGGCGGATGGTCTGTTCCGCCCGGCGCCGGATCAGGTAGAGGATGCGTTCGAAGTGGTCCTGATCCGTGACCGATGGTCCCTGGCCGATGAACAACTGTGCCATGTGGGGCTGGGCATGGCGGGCCAAGGGGCCGAGCACATCCGCCCGCACCGGCACCGCACGCCACCCCAGCACCTGCTGGCCCTCGTCGGCCACCAGCGCTTCCATCCGGGCGCGGGCATCGGCGCGGGCGGCCGGATCCACGGGCAGAAAAATCAGGCCAACAGCATAGCGGCCCGCCGGCGGCACGTCGAAGCCGGCCGCCGCCCCGACCCGGCGCAGAAAGCGGTCCGGCATCTGGAGCAGGATCCCGGCGCCGTCCCCGGTGTCGGCATCGCAGGCCACGGCCCCCCGGTGGGCCAGGTTGGCCAGCAGCCGCAACCCCTGGCGCACGATCTCATGGGAGGGCCCAGCGCCCAAACGGCACACAAACCCCACCCCGCAAGACGCCCGCGCCAACCGCGGATCGCACAACCCCCCATCACC
This sequence comes from Desulfatitalea alkaliphila, assembly GCF_022968795.1. Classification (GTDB taxonomy): domain Bacteria; phylum Desulfobacterota; class Desulfobacteria; order Desulfobacterales; family Desulfosarcinaceae; genus Desulfatitalea; species Desulfatitalea alkaliphila. The sequence continues at coordinate 256,940 of NZ_JALJRB010000002.1, read as the reverse complement.
CATCTCCCTCACCAACCCCCATCAATCCCTCAAAAAAATCAAATAGATAGAATACAACAACTTAAAACTTAACACCTAAAACTTAAAACTGATTATCCTATTCCTCCATCATTTCATCCGGCAAATCCGCATTCGTATAAACCTTCTGCACATCATCCAAATCGTCCAAAAACTCCAGCAACCGGACAATTTTGGCGGCGTTGTCCCCCTCCACCGGCGCCATGGTCTGGGGCAGCATGGTCACTTCGGCCACGAGGCAGGTCAATCCCTTTCCATCGATGGCCGTCTTGACCGCCTCGTAGTCGTCCGGTTCGGTGATCACCTCGTAGTTGTCCTCGTCCACGCGCACATCCTCGGCCCCCGCCTCCAGGGCGATTTCCATCAAGGCATCCTCGTCGATGGCGCTGCGCTCGATCACCATGTATCCCTTTTTCTTGAACATCCAGGCCACGCAACCGCTCTCGCCCATGTTGCCGCCATGTTTGGTCAAGGCGTGGCGGATTTCCGAGACCGCGCGGTTCTTGTTGTCGGTGAGCGAATCGATCAGAATGGCCGCGCCTCCCGGTCCGTAGCCCTCATAGGTGGATTCATCGTAGGTGACCCCTTCCAACTCGCCGGTGCCCTTCTTGATGGCCCGCTCAATGTTGTCCTTGGGCATGTTCTCCTGCTTGGCGGCGGCGATGGCGGCCCGCAAGCGCGGATTGGCGGCCGGGTCGCCGCTGCCGGCGCGTGCCGCCACGGTAATCTCCTTGATCAATTTGGTGAACACCTTGCCCCGGCGGGCATCGGCGGCACCCTTTTTGTGCCGAATATTGGCCCATTTGCTGTGTCCTGACATTGATTCCTCCTACTTCTTGCCCAGCCCGATGATGAAAATCTCCCGGCTGGCTTTGCGACTGCTCTGGGGTTTAAAGATATGCATACGGTCGAACCGTGCTTTCACCTGATCGCTGAACGGTTTGAAATCCTCGCCTTGGAAAATTTTGCACACAAAATGGCCCTTGGCTTGCAACAGTTCGTCGGCCACCGCCAGGGCCGTGCGGCACAGTTCGTAGGAGCGTGCCGCATCACCGAAGCGGTCGCCGGTGGTGGCCGGCGCCATGTCGCTGAGCAGTACGTTGAATGCGCTGCCCAGGGATTGGGCCGCCGTCGCCTGCAGCGTGTGGATGTCCCCCTGGATCGCTTGTGCCTGCTTGGGCAGCTGCACCGTCACAGGAGTCAAATCCACCCCCAGCACCGAACCGCCGGGGCCCACCTGTTCGGCGGCGTAGAGCAACCACGACCCCGGCGCGCATCCCAGGTCCAGCACGCGGTCGCCCTTGGCCAGAACACGATGTTTCTTTTGTATTTCAGCCAACTTGTATACCGAACGGGCCGGGTAACGCTCTTTCCGGGCCTGCCGGGTGTAGTGGTCCTGCCATTGGGGTTTCCGGGTGGCTCTTTTTCGCGTCATATAATAATTTCGCAGGGAAAGTCAATTGGTTAAGCGGTTATGTGGGTCACAAGCCAAGCGCAAGCAGCACCGCAGTCCCGAATCAAATCGTGGTCCGTCGCCAGACCGTCGGCGCCAAAGCGCACATGGTGACATGTTCGCTCCGATTCGGCAAATGTTTCTCGTCAGTCGAATCGGCGGTGTCCATTACGACGTTCCTTTGATATCCTATTTTTACAGGGGTTCGTTTCGAAAAGGAACATCGTATATCAGAGGAGGTGCCATGAAAGCGCTTAAGGCCAAGATTTTCAACCACAGCACCGAAAACATCAACCTGCCCAATGAACTGCAGCTCAACGCTTGGCTGGCCGAACATCCGGGGGTCGATATCGTACACACCCTGCAGTCCGAATCCATGACAGTGGCCGACAACGGGGTGCAACGCAATTTGACCATCACCCTGATCTACCGCGAACCGCCCGACTGATTCGGGCTGCCCCATATTGCCCTCGGCATTGATGGTACCGGCGGTCGGTGGCACGCATTTTGATTCTCCTTCATCCAGCGTAAATTCGCAAACCGTAATCCTGGAGGTAGCCCATGTGGCGTTTTTTCGCAGGTATCAACCGCAACCTGGTCATCGCCATTCCCATCACCATGCTGCTGGGTTTCGGGTATGGCCTTTTCCTCCCGGTATCATTTCTGAAAACGCTGATTATTCCGTTCACCTTCCTCATGGTCTATCCCATGATGGTGACGTTGAAACTGCGCAAGGTGCTCGAAGGCGGCGATGTGAAGGCCCAACTGCTCACCCAGGTGATCAATTTCGGCGTGATCCCCTTCGCGGCGTTCGGTCTGGGTCTGCTCTTTTTCCGCGAGGCGCCCTACATGGCTTTGGGCCTGCTGCTGGCCGGGTTGGTGCCCACCAGCGGCATGACCATCTCCTGGACCGGTTTCGCCAAGGGCAACGTGGCCGCCGCGGTCAAGATGACCGTGATCGGGCTCACCCTGGGGTCTTTGGCCACCCCGTTCTATGTCAAGTGGTTGATGGGGCTGAACTGGACGTGGACGTGCTGCTGGTGATGCGCCAGATCGTGGTCATCGTCTTTCTGCCCATGGCGGCCGGATTTCTCACCCAACAGATCCTGGTGAAACGCTATGGCATGGCGGATTTCCAGCAGCGGATGGCGCCGCGTTTCCCGGCGCTGTCCACCGTCGGCGTGGTGGGCATCGTCTTCATCGCCATTGCCTTGAAAGCCAAGGGGATTGCCGCCTCGCCCCAGCAGCTCGGCTACATTCTGTTGCCCCTGACGGCCATCTACGGCTTCAATTTCCTGTTGAGCACCCTCGTCGGCCGCTTCCTGCTGCCCCGCGATGACGCCATCGCCCTGGTTTACGGCTCGGTGATGCGCAATCTCTCCATCGCCCTGGCCATTGCCATCAACGCCTTCGGCCCCCAAGGTTCCAGTGCCGCCCTGGTGGTCGCCATCGCTTATATTGTCCAGGTGCAGTCGGCTGCCTGGTATGTGCGGCTGACCGACAGACTCTTCGGGCCGGCCGAGGCAGCGCCGCCACCGGCCGAAGACTGCCGACCGCCGGCCCATGCGGCGCAGCGGCCCCGGTAACGTTCTGTTCGGCATGGAAACGCGCGTACCGTCGCCCGAATGCCGTCCGGGCGGTCGTTTATGCAAGAGATTGTGCTCGGCCGGCGCCCTTGCCCGTCGATAGCTTCTCCTGAACGGCGGCCACCTTGCGCTGCAGGCGCCCGGAAGGCCCTTTGCGATAGTCCGCTTTCAAAGTGAGGTAAATTCGGTCGCTGTCCTTCTGCAGCGCTTTAAAACAGCGATGCACAACCTCCATCACCTCCTCCCACTCGCCCTCGATGCAGGTCCCCATGGGATTCAACGCGAAAGCCAGTCCGCCCTCTTCAATGATCTGGACGGCCCTGGCGACATACGCTGCGACGCTGATGCCCTTGTCCATTGGAAAGATGGATAGTTCGACGATGACGCTCATTGGATCGGCCTCCGTAAAGGATCGATGGATCCGGCAACCCCTGTTCGTAAAATTCGGCAAACGGTTATCCGATGGATGTCATAAACCTTTCCATCCGGCAACAGGTGCCCGCACAATGAATACCGGAATTTTGGCGGAACGAATGAGCTTGTCCGCTATACTGCCCATGAGCCAGCGCGAGGCGCCGGATCGTCCATGGGTGGCAATAATGATGACATCGACACCCTTCTTGTCGGCAAATTCAATCAGACTGTCCGCGATGCGGCCCTCCAGAACCTCCGAATGAACGGACGCACTCATATGATTGAATCGCTCGCGGATTTTCTGGATGTACTTTTTCGCCGGTGATGTTTGAAGTTTTTCAAATTCCGCAAGACGCGCCAGGTCGGCATAATCTTCTGCGGAGGAGAGCGTTTTATCGGGATCCACCACCCGAACGAAAATGACATCACTGAGTTTGAATCCTTCCACAAATGCTTCCACGTGGGGAAACACGCACTCGGCAAGTGCTGAACCATCTAACGGAACCATGACTTTTTTATACATTGGTGGCCTCCTCTATGTTCCGCTGTTCTGGTGGAGGTTTCGAATATTGCGCTGCCTATTCCATGATTCAATCGCACCAACACAAAGGACTCGGTATTCGCCGGTGGTGAACAACTGCTCGATGCCGTATCCGGCCTTATAGGCCTTGGGTGGAAAGCAGGCACGAGGCGCGGTCTTCGCCGTTTAGAAGCCGGTGTAGGCAGCCGCACCATTTGACGCCGGCAGTTCTTCATACGACCCGACCGCGCCCCGCCATTGGCGGTTCATGGCGTGTTGCTAATCGATGATGCTTATCAACACAATGTCCGGGAGCGTGATGTCCTGGTTCACCTCAAAATGGGTGCCGCTCCACAAGTGAAGAAATGAGGGCCGATAGGTGCCCGCAGGTTCCAGCGGCGTGCCTTTGGCATTCCTGTCCAGTTTGCCGTTTTCGTCTATGTCCTGAAAGGCGAGAAGCGCATACCTGCCTTGCGGAACGCCCTCAAATTTGAAAGACACTTTTCCCGTGGTTTTCTGCTCATCGGTCAATTGGATTGCACAACAAAAAACCGGCTCTATATCGCTCTCCCACTCTTCATGCGTTGAAAGGCTCACAATAACGTCCGCCGTTCCGACGCAGCAGACAGTTCCAGAAACCGAGTATTTTTCCTGTGCAGACACAGCGCAGACACCGAACGCGAAAACGACAAGCATTGATAGGATTGGCTTTTTCATGGCAAATCTCCTTTGTCGTGTGGGTTGCTAACTGTCGAGCGCTTCGTTGTGATTGAAATTCGGTTTCGGCAGAAAACCGCATCCATCCGATAAGGGGAGTGGAGGGGCTTCGCGTTATCCGTCCCTATCGAATTTTCGCAAACCCCAAAAAAATGCCGAGCACTACCTGGGGTGCGCTTAACGATGTCACCCTCGGCAGCTCGGCTGTCTTTGAAACCAAAGTCCTGAAGAAGGGCCTGATAAATCCAGCAAGCAGGTGTCGGAAATTCTATTTCGAGACCCGTGGCTTTCCGTCCCCATTTCGCAATGGGTTTGGCTTTGGCGCTGATGGCAAATGATGGGTAGGCCTCCATGGAGCGCGTTGCCCCAAGGAGGCATTATTCAGGAATTTTGAGGGGCGTATCCATTGAGACACCTCCTGTTTGGAGGTTTGTGGACGAAAGGGCAACTGCTGATTTCATCAGAAGCCATATGGAACCGGATGTCAAGGAAAATGCGGTTCGAGAACATTTGGGGGCAGTTGAAAAAGTTGCAGGATGCATGGACATTGATCGGCACCACGCCCATCGACGATGAGAATGGCGCGGTGCCGGAAATTCATTGCGAAATGGCGCTCAATCACCTCGCGGATCGGCTGCCGGATCTACTTTGGCGTCGATTTCGCTAACGGTTGCAGGTGCAGCATGCGGCAGCTCGTTCATACACGCCGCTATCGCTTCTGCAAGCCGGGCGGCGGCGTCGAACCTTTCGTCCAGCCCCTTGGCCAGCAGTTTTTCGATGATCGCCTGGCAACATGGCGGAATATTTTTTTCCGAATCCGAAACCGGCGGGTGGGCCTCATGCATAATCGCATAGATGATCTGGTTGATGGTATCGCCTCTAAAGGGTTTGGCGCCGACCAGCAACTCGTAAAGAACGATACCCAGGGAAAAGAGATCCGAGCGGCCGTCCAGCGTCTGGCCGGCCACTTGTTCCGGCGACATGTAATTGGGTGTCCCCAGGAGAATCCCGGTGCCGGTCCTGGATGCATCCACTACGAGGGCGATACCGAAATCGGTGACCTTGACGCGGCCATCTTCCAGCAACATGATGTTGGCCGGTTTGATATCCCGGTGAATCACGCCCTGGTTGTGGGCATAATCAAGCGCCACCGCCACATCCGCGACAATGGACAGGGCCTGATGGACCGGCAACAGGTGCTCCGCCGCACAAAACCGGGTCAAATTCCCTCCGTTGAGCAGTTCCATGGCGATATAGGCCATGTCGTGCTCTTCGCCCACATCGTATATGGATACGATGTTGGGATGGGACAGCTTGCCGGCGGCTTCGGCCTCCCGGAAAAAGCGTGCTTTCACCTGATCCAGGTCCCCCGAAACGACCTCCGCGTATTTTAGCGTTTTGATGGCGACCTCGCGGTTGATTTTGGGATCGCGGCCCAGATAGATCGTTCCCATCGAGCCCCGGCCCAGCTCCCTGAGGATCTCGTAGCGCCCGAAGGTCGGCTTGATGTCACCGTCGAGCAGCAACAAGGGGGGCTTCCCGTTGCCGCCGTTGACGGGTGCGGGCAAGGTACCGTCCGGCGATTCGAGCCGGCTGCTGCGTTGTTCGATATCTTTGAAGGGGCCGTATCTGCCGATGTGATGGTAAATCGTCAACGCTTTGCCGAACATCCTTTTGCGCTCGAAATCCAGACCCAGGTTGTACAGCAGCAGTTTGACCGAACCGTCCTGGAGCGGGCATTTCATGAACCGCTCATAGGCCATGTCGAGCAGGCCCTGCCCCTGATAGTGCAACCCGAGGTGTTTATTCGCATCGATGACTTCGTGCCGCCATTTGCGGGCGTAACCGGCGGCCGTGATCAGCACAAAACCGCCGCACGCCAGGGCGGCCGGCCCGAAAGGCTTGATCCGGTACCCGTAACCCAGCAAAAGGGCGACGCCGATGACGAACCAGGTGAACAGAAAAATGCCGAGGATCGAGGCGCCGACCCGGGTCTCCATGCGCGGGATCGCAAACATGAGGAAGAAAGCAAAGTAGAGCAGGGCCGCGATTTCCAGCGGTTGCGCCCATGCAGGACGGGAAAGCCGGGCCGTCGACAAAATGCGACCCAATACATTGGCGCTGATTTCAACCAAGGCGGCCGAGGCATGCGGTCCGATGCGGTAGAAGGGCGTCATCTCTTCGCCGGTCGCGCCGATTAAAATGATGTTGTCCCTGAAAATGGCAGGATCGAGCGATCCCTGGAGCACATCCACGAAAGAGTAGGTTCTTGCCTTTGTCCAGGCAGCATCATAGTTCATCAGGAGACGATATTGGTCGTCCGTGGCGATCTCGAGGTATTTGATCCGCAGACAGGGCTGACCGAAAAAGTTACGTCCCACGGTCAGATCCTGCAGGTCCCCGCCGGTTTGGCGGATCGCCAGCTGAAGGGGCATGGCCGGAAACAGCCGGTCCTTGTATTCCATCAGCAACGGCATGCTGCGAAACAAACCATCCCGATCCTCGTCCAGGTTCAGGTGCCCCAGGCCGCTGGCCTTGGTTGCCAGCGCTTCGAAGGGCTCCCAGACACCGGTCATGGTGATGGGCTTGTGACGGAAGGTATGCGTCGTTTGGGCTTCGGCCGAGGGCGTTTCGGCGGTACCGGCGGCCAACGCCGCCGCATCCAGTGAGCAGAGGGCCAACATCCCCGACATTTTGTTGCGCTCCGTCGCCGCCTCCGGTCCCTTGGTAAAGCGTATCGGAAGCACCACATTTCTGCCCCGGCGGACGGTTTCAATCAATTGGGCGTCCTGGTCCAACTGCTCTTCGACCTTGCTCAGCATGCCCTGAAAGGTTCGCGCGGCCTGCTTGTCGCCCTTCCATTCCCGATCACCCAGCAGCTTTTGGGTTTCCTCGATTGCCAACAGACCGGGATTGGCGTCGGGCTGGGTATACAGTGGCAGAATGCCCATGGCCCCGGCCTGCTGGGATGTCAGAAAACGAACCATTTCGGCAATGCGCGAGCGGGGCCAGGGCCAGTCGCCGAGCTCCCGAATGCTTTTTTCGTCGATGGCGACAATGACGATGGGCTGTTCCTGAGGGCTGCGAAAATGGTGCCCCCAGAAATCGTAATATCGATTCTCCAGGTGCTCCCAGGGGGTCAGGGAGAACAACATGCCCATCAGGATCAAGGCACTCAACAACGCAATCTGGACTGAAGGTGCAGCGAGTATCTTTTTCAACATGGGTCCTTGCAGCAAATCGTTACTATGAACACCCCCGCAAGGGGCATATGCCGTGCGCTCCGGCGTCAGTCCCCGGCGGCGATTGCCCGGAAATGGAAATCCCTTCATTAATCCATTATCGCCCGTTGGCGACAACTCTTAACCGTGCGTTCGCAAAAAAGGGTCGCCAGGGCATCATTGGATGGATAACAGTCGGGCCGATGCTTGCCCCACGAAAACCGTGCCGATCAGGTAGGCGGTGTACCCTGCATAACAGGCCAGCAGCGCCGCGCCCTCGATGCGGTTGATGCGGCCCGGCCCCCGGAACCCGTAGCCGATGACGAACAGCGACAAGGTCAGGGCGGCCATGACCAGCATGTCCCGCTTGAAGACCTCCGGCCCCACGGCCATTGGGTGAATTGCCCCGGCGATACCCACCACCGCCAGGGTGTTGAACAGGTTGGAGCCGAGCACATTGCCCAGGGCGATGTCATGCTCCCCTTTGCGGGTGGCGATCAGCGACGCGGCCAGTTCCGGCAAAGAGGTGCCCACCGCGACGATGGTCAGACCGATCATCAGATCGCTGACCCCGAAACCATGGGCGATTTCCAGCGCGCCCCAAACCAGGATGCGGGAGCTGACAATCAACAGCGCCAGACCCACCACCAGCCAGGAAACGGCGCGGCGGACGGGCATGGCGCGGACTGCGAGCTCCTGCTCCATCTCGATGCCCAGAGTGTCGGCTTGCTTCCGCAATCCCTGCCGGATGGTCCAGGCCATCAGCCCGCCGAAGACAGCCAGCAGCACAACGGCATCGAACCGGCTGATATCCCCATCCCGGAGTTGCCATGCCGCCAGGGCGGTCACCGCCGTGAGGATGGGCAACTCCTTGCGCAGTACCTGCGAATGGACGGCGATGGGGCTGATAAGCGCCGTCAGCCCCAGGATCAGGGCGATGTTGGTGATGTTGGAGCCGTAGGCATTACCCAGCGCGATCCCCGGATTGCCTTGCGCGGCGGCCAGGGCCGACACCACCATCTCCGGCGCGGAGGTGCCGAAACCGACGATCACCATGCCGATCAAAAGCGGCGGCATGCCGAAATGGCGCGCGGTGGCGGCCGACCCTTCGACAAAGCGGTCGGCGCTCCACAGCAGAAGTGCGAGACCCAGAGCGATGGCAATAAAGGCCGGTGTCATGCAGTTCCCGTTCTCCTTACATCTTTACGAAACTTTGGCTTGATGCGTTCCGCCATCTCAACAATTACCATGACCGTGCGCCACGTTCGTTCATTGGCATTGATAAAACAGTATCCACGCGATCACGCAGTTCCGCTGCAATACTGCCGATCATGGATGCCGTAACAGCTTCCATGTTTTCAAGATCCCAAAAGTCAACGTAATCGACAGGGTCTTCGAAGATGTTCACCAGATGAGCCCGGACCCCTCGCAGCCATTCATCCTCGGTCTTGAAGCGGCCGGCCATTGCGCCGAGTTCGGCCTTCAGGGTATCCGAGACGCGGGATGCGCCGACAATGAGGCCCCAAGCCATTTCAGTCAGATCGTCGGTGTCCATAAAGCCAATTCCTGAATGGGGTTGAATTTACCTGATCGGTTACTTGTTCGGTACTTGGCCGCTGAGCCAGGGCATCTCACAAGTCGTGTCGCGAGCTTGTCGCAAGTTCACCTCCCAAGTCAACCCTCAAGTCGGCCCCAAGATGTCGCAGCTTGTGTCATAGCTCTGTCGCAGCTTGTCATAGCTCGGCCAATACGTAATGGCGGGTCGGGTCGGTCGCTCCTGCGCCAACCTCAACGATCAGGTTCTTGTCCAGCATCCCCTTCAGATCCCGCAGTCCCATGTTCTGTTTCTGATGATCAGCCCGATCACTGATCACTTCGGTAGCGGTCTGTCCATTTGATTTCCAGTGACCGGACGAGGGTGCCGGGTTTGAAAAAAACCGGTCACCTTGCGATGTGAAAAACTGCACGTTTATCAATTACGTGGAACGCGGTTCAATTTCCAGATACGGATTCGAATTGGCTGGTTGCTCTCATCTGCCCACAGGTTTTCTTGGCCAGCGCGCCTTTGCACGCTCCAGAAAGGGGGGCTCAACATACTTGGGTGCATCGGAAACGATATCCTCGAATTCGGCCATAAATCCCTTCTTGCGAAAGTGCCTTGCGCGCACATCGGCAACCACCGCCTGCCAGTCGGCATTGAGCCCTGCTTTGGCGTAGCATTTCTTGGCATGCTCGATATTGTCGAGGGCCGCGTCGTAATACTTGCTCTTGCCGGCATTGACGATTCGCATGCAGAGCGCCCGATACACTCTGGCAGAAATTTCAGGATGAGAGCGTTCCAGTTTACGTGCCAATGGCTCGGTCCGGTAGTGGCTAAGATCTTCCAACTCTTCATCCGTGACCTTGTGAAGGCGCGATATAAGACGGTCGCTCTCTTTTCTCTCGAGCCAGAGTTCAATCTGAGCGGACAGATCGCCCCTCTCTGAAACCTCCATGGCCTTTTGGTGCCAGGCCATTTTCTCTTTGGCCGGCACGTAGCGCATCAACTCCTTGTATGAGAATGATGAGGGGTGTGCCTCAAACTCGGACCAGGCTGATTGGAGCGCATCTGCCGGGCGGTTTAGCCTGGCCAGCAGGGATCGCTTCATTTCTCGCAGATCGTGTTCTCCAAAGGATCTTCGGCTGTCCGACCGTGCTATCTCCAAACCTCGCTCGACCCAAGTGAGCGCATCTTCGGGGCGTCTCCGGCTTCGGTACATCACGGCGATCGCCTTGCAATCCACGGCCTCGAGCTCGGTCTGCTCGCAAAGTGCTATGTAGGCATCGACATTGCGCTGGCCTGCGAGCAAAGTTTTCAGCACACCGCCCCACCTGCGCCGCGCGTATCCGGGGTAGCGTTTCTCATTGTCATGCGGTGTCATAGTGGATTCGAACTTGGCGCGTATCCGGCGAACGAAGGCGTCCAGACCCACTTTGTCGAGCACTTTGACAGCCTCGCGATCAAGATCATGGCAAAATCCGAAAGGATCGTCCTCCATCCAGGTAAGCAGCGACTTTGCGGTTTCATCCGGATCATGGTTTGCCGCCTGGCGGGCTTGGATCCAACCACGGAAAAGATCATCCACCAGCATGCCGAAATTGCCGCTGGAATCGTCGATCTCCTCGGCTTTTTCATGGCAAGCGGCGATGAAGGTCTCGAACAAATGGGCCGCTCGTCTCGGCTCTTTTTTGATGATTTTTTCAATTTCATCGGCAACATCTTGAACATCGTCCACGAACGACCAGGCGGCTTCGTAGGAAATAAAACTTCCGGGAGATAATGCCGCTTCGATGGCCTGCTCAAGCAGATCGTTCTGTTTTCGCTTTCTGGGGCTCACCGTATTCCTCTGATTTTTAGTCGTTTTCACGATCCTCCCAGGCTGCCTTTGCTCTTACCTCATCAATGAGAAACCGCACGCCCTGATTATCCGACGGGTTCAGCCAGAGCATCCGGTCAAAAACGCTCAGAGCTTCGTCAAGTCGCCCAAGACGCCAGAGGCACAAGCCATATCCATGCATGCAGCGCAAAAACGGGCGGTTGTCTATATGGCCCCATTGCAATAGGTCGGAAAAGTTCTTTCCCAGGGATAGTTCTCCGATACGCATACCGACCTCATAGTGGCGAATGGCATCTTCCGGGCGGTGACCAAAGACGAGATTGCCCAGATGCGAATGGGCATCTAGGCAACGCAGGTCTGCCTGGCACAGCTCCATCAAAATTTTTTCCGCCTCTGCCCATTCGCCGGCATCCTTGAGATCGTTGGACCTGGTGATGGGGTCATCTAAAGGATCATCCAAGTCCCGGCCGGGCAGCACCTGCTCCATTTTAAATTCGAGGCGAGGTCCATGGGCAATGATCGGCTCGGTCCACGCCTCGATGGGCTCGTCCTCTTCGCCCCAATAGTGCTTTCCGGGATCCCACATGCCCATCTCTTCAAGACCAAGCGGCACCAGATCCAGGGCCGCCGCCTCGATCCGGGCCGATTGAATCTCTCCGGAGAGATAGGGATGACCGGCATAACGCCACTGCTTCCGCGGCTTGACCGTGATGATCGCGCCAGGCACGACATGCCAAAGGCGGCTCGCGCGCAGCGTAATGACCTTGTCGCTCTCCAACAAGCGGCACCGGACGGCCCGCTCCTTGACCGAGAGGGCGACCAGTTCGACCGGTTGGCTAAAGTCGAGGTCATCGGCGGTTACCTTATGCTGCTGCTTGCAACGGGCATCGGGTGCCTCCGCAGGGAAGGGATCGAGGTTGAGCCACTTGCGGTAGGCGGCGACGTGCCATGCACCTTCCGAATTTTGGGGAAATTCGACCTCAGACACCGCAACGGTATGTTCGGAGCCATCCTCACGGCGAAATCTTGCCGTCAAGCCGCGCCGCGCGTTGCCGTCGTAGTCAACTGTCATTATCGAAACCGGCACACCGATGACGAAGCCGTCGGCCGGCAAATCGACCTCGTCCTCGAAGGCCTGCCGAAAGGCCCATAGCTGCTCGTCATCACCGTATGCGTCTACCGTGATCTCCTCGATCATCTTTTCCAAAGCATCGAGGTCCTTGTTTCTCTTGGATCTTCGTGCATTCATAAAATGTCCTTTGCTATCAAGCCGGTCCGCCCAACTCCCGCCAGCCCGGCACCGAATCGGCAAATTCCTGCTGAAACGCCGAACGCCGGAAATTGTCCTTCTTGACCTTGCGCGCAAACTTTTCCCAACGCGGTTTGTCGTCGAGCACCTCGACCAGCACATGTCGTACCTTGGCCATCAACTTGGCCTTGCGGGCGTACTCCTTGCGCTGATCATTGCGGTTTAAATTACCGAGTCCGGAAAGATAATATTTTAGAATTTCTTCGGGGAAATCCTTTTCAAGCTCTTTGGCCACCTGGACTTCATAGCCGCCGTCCCAGGCCGACATCGGATAGCGGCCCTTGGATAAAAGAGCCACGGCTTGATCGTACTCGTTGCGGTGCATGTGGATTTTCAGCCGCTCCGATCTCCCGGCCTGTTTCAACTGCAAGACAATTTTCGGCTCGAAAAGACGCCATTCAGCGGCACTGCACAGTTGCTCGAAATCCTTGTATTTTCCCCAGGTCAAGTCGTCAGTGGTCTGGTCGAGCTGAAGGGCCATGTATTTTTCACGATCACCCGCCTCCCGGGCCCGTCCCGCAACAAACCCGCGCAGTTCATCCATGCGCCCTTTCGCTTTTTCCAGCCCCTCCTCAGCCACCTGCATGGCTTTTTCCTTTTCACCGGATTCCCAATAAAATGCAGCCAGGTCATGGTAATCGGTGCCGTATTCCATCCGTCCGGCACGCAGCTCAAGATATTTGTCCCGATCCCCGAGACGGCGGTAGATATCGCGGGCCCGTGCCGTCCTCCACTCCTTGTTCATCGCCTCAAAAGCCTGGGCCAGCCCTCGCAGATCGCTGTCATTATAACAAGCGGCATAAGCCACATCATCAAGCATGTCGTCCATACCGGCATTGCCGCTTTTGATAAGCGGCAGGACAAGGTCCAGAAGCTCGCGCCGGTAATCGGCGTCCACCTCCTTGGATTCCAGCCGCTCTCGAATCTGATCCAACAGCTCGGCCACATGATCCTCGGTGCCATAATCGCCACCGCCGTACATATCCAGTTCATCCAGATCCGGCGCCAGTTCCGACCAAAGGGCCAGGACGGCCTCGCCTTCAGAGCGTTTTATAAGGGCCTTGGAAACTGTAGACTGGGATTTCAGAAAATCGAAACATTCCCGCCGGACATCGGGAAACATCACCGTAAGCTCTGTAATCAGCTTAGAGAGAACTTTATGCGGCGCCGCCTCCAGTAACTCGGCCAGAGCATTTCCTTCTTTACGTTCCTTCGCCATATCCGCCTATCCTGATGGATAAAAATGAAGCAGGTTCGTATATATATGCGTCAAGCGCATAGCCGGGCGCATAGAATTGCGCCGAGTGTTTACCGTTTTCGTATATAAACCGCTCCCTTTCTTTCTCCTTTTTGTTCAATTTTTCCGGTATCTTTCAATCGGCTGAGAAGTTTATAGGCCTAATCCTTTGTTATTCGGCATAAATCCATGGCCTCAGCCCTTTTTATGGAGCCATGCTTGTCGATATAGTTAAGGACCATTTGCTCTTGCTGAATGGGGGCGAAACCGGCCTGGCGGATATGGGCAGCTTTCTGACAAGTGGTGCGATATACTTTCGCGCTGAGCATGTAAGTCCGGCCGCGACCTGATCCATGGGCTTCAACCAATCCCGCTTCTGCCAGTTTTTCAAGAGCGGAGCGTGTTTCCTGTTCAGAATTCTGGGTCGAGGGGGCCAGATCGGCCGTGGTCAATCTTCGTTCGTAGCGAAGCCTCGAAAGGATAATCATGCTATCTATGGGCATAGCCCGTCCAGTTCGGTCTTCATGGGACAATATCATTTCAAGAAAGTTAAAATCTGATTCTGCACTGGACATTCGGACTGTCACTGTGTAATCGTCCGAAATGCCGTAATCCGGAGCGGGCCGGCCATAGCGCAGCATGCCCTTGTAGATCCGATCGATACCGCGCCCTGTCCGTTCCGCCAGGCCGATGCGTTTTACAATATCCGCCAGCAGTGGATTTCGTGATCGGGGTGCGCCACAAGCAGGTTCTGGAGGGTCACCCCTTCGACAAAACCGCCTGGGCTGGAAATTGACAACCCGTCATCCGTATTTTCGTACGGCCTCACGCAGGCGATGTCTTTCCAAGGGGTTCAAATCATCCACAGAAAGCTCCTTCATCAACAGAGCTGAAGGAAATGCAAAATATAACATACGCCGAGTCTTGTGCAAGGCGAAATTTCACCGATTGTTTAAAGAACAACTACTTTATCGGGCAGATAGCGACTTTGGGCGTTTCCGACGCATCCTTGAAATTTCCGGTAAGTAAGCTCCATCAACGAAAAAACAGCCTACCAGGGGCTCTTCGACATAGTATTCCCAGGCCTTACGAGCTCGCTCCTCCCAGGTGGCTGGAACCGCTTCGGAGGCATTGACCTTGCTGAAGGCGGCCGAATCCAGGGCGGCGGCCGCGGCCATGGGCGCGATGATGAACCCGGTGGTGTCCGGGACGGAATGGTTTTGTTCTGGTTGGGCGTTGCATTCCAAGTTATCCCTTTCGATCAAGTCGATGTAAATGGGCACACAAATGGCTTGTGCCAGATGAGGCTTTATGATGGGGGGCTACTTACCGGGGAAGGGTGAAAAGCGTCGGCTGGAGGAGGACGTATGCAACGAGCTTGGTCGTCGCTAATACGCCATGCGTCGATCTGTAACGATTATTCGTAACTTCTCAATAAGTTCTGGTAGCACACAAAAATCGCTGGACAATTCGATGGGGTCATAGTATGCCTATTGAGTATGAAACCTCACATTTTGATGCCACAAATTCCAGAAGAGCAGCCGCATCTGCATGTGCTCGCGAAGGGCCCTTTTTCTATCCAACCGCGGAACGCGGATTTCTCCGGGCCAGGTGGCCAACCGTGTCAAACACTGGCTGACCAGGGCCGGCATTGACAAGGGCATCAGCCCGCATGGACTGCGCCACACCTTCGCCACCCACCTGTATGCGGCCACCTCCGACCTTCTCGTGGTCCAACGGGCGCTCGGGCACCAGGACATCTCGACCACCGAGATTTACACTCACTTGGTGGACGCAGCCCTGGAGGATGCCCTCGAACGCTTGTAAAGACCTTGATCTTGAATTATATCGAAAATGAATCAAACACAGATCTTGACAGGGCTGTCTTTTCGTTATATCTTTGTAGCAACATTGTATATACCGACCAAGGAGGTTCAAATCATGATCAAAACCCTGACCAAGCATGGCAACAGCTTGGCGCTGGTAATCGAGAAGCCAGTCCTGGAGCTCATTGGTGCGGACTCCGAAACGCCTTTTGACGTTTCCACCGACGGGCAGGTGCTTATCCTTTCCCCGGTGAAGGACGCCGGCAGGGACACAACCTTTAAAGCCACCCTGGATAAGGTGAACAAACAGTATCCCAAGGCCCTGAAAAAGCTTTCGGAATAAACCATGGTCCCGAAATTTCTCAGCTTGCCCGAAGTACTTTTGATTCACCAGGACCAGATCGCACGCTACGGTGGTGCACCCGGTATTCGGGACATTGATCTTTTGAAGTCTGCTCTCGGCATGCCGCCGGCAACCTATGGCGGCGAGTTTCTGCACACGGATATTTACGAGATGGCTGCAAGCTATCTTTTCCACCTGGTGAAGAACCATCCTTTCGTGGACGGCAACAAACGGGTTGGAGCGGTAGCGGCGCTTGTTTTTCTTGCTTTGAACGGGTTCGAACTCCACGCCTCCGAGGATGACTTCGCAGAAATGGTGCTGGCGGTGGCCCGCAGTGAAATGGACAAAGCGCAAGTCGCTGTGTTCATCCGCACATGGTCGAAACCAACCTGATTCCTGCCTCAAATCTTCCTGCCGTGAACCTCCGTCTTTCCGGGATCGTGTTTTCCTGGGGCCGGGTGTTATCCGCAGGTATTTCTGCGTTTTCCTTCCGGCCGCCGTCTTGAGGGCCGACTTCTTCCGCAACCCGGCCAATTTTTCAACCAGGGCCGTGGCTGGAGCAAACAGCTCTCGACCGCAACTCAGTCTCCGACCTCAATCTACCCCGTAAAACATTGAAAACAAAGGGCTTCACACCGGAAGCCGAGTCACGCCCCAAGTTCTCACCCGGGAAGCAACTTTTCTCCCCCGATTTCCAAGCTCCGGACGAGGATGCTGGGTTTGCAACGGGAGCGGATACCAAGAAAAGCATCCCAACGAATCTGATTCGATTCCGAAAATAGGAATCGAATTGGCCTACCTGCCCGGCAGTTCCGTGCCGCGACTCATGATCTCGATATAGCCCGCATAGCTGAACAGTCGGTTGCGTTTCTGGGCGGTCAGCTCCTTGACGATGCCAAGCTGCTCCAGGTGACCGAGCGCCTTGTTGACCGTGGCTGAAGTGATGCCGGTCTTCTCCACCAGCGAGCCCGAGGTGGCGATGGGATGCTCCATAAGCGCCCGGTGGACCTGCAGGGTGGATGCCGCCGCCCGTCCGAGGCCGCTGATCTTGTCGCGGTCCTGGTTCGACAGGTCGAGAAGCTGCTGGGCCGTTTCCACAGCCTGGGTGGCGGTGACGATCACGGCCTCGGCAAAGAAATCGAGCCAGGCTTCCCAATCTCCGGTCAGACGGACATTGGTGAGCAGCTCGTAATAATACTGTCGGTGCGTCTTGAAATAGAGGCTGAGGTAGAGCATCGGCTCCCGCAGCACCTTCTGCTCAAACAACAGCAGCGCGATCAGCAGACGACCCAGACGGCCGTTACCGTCGAGGAACGGGTGGATCGTCTCGAACTGCACATGGGCCAGTGCCGCCTTGAGCAGCACCGGGGTCGGCTCCGGCTGGTCATGGAGGAAGAGCTCCAGCTTGCTCATGCACTCCAGTACCTCTTCGGCCGGAGGCGGAACGAAGGCCGCGTTGCCCGGCCGGGTGCCGCCGATCCAGTTCTGGCTGCGACGAAACTCCTCCGGGGTCTGATTGCTGCCACGACCCTTGGTCAGCAGCACGCCATGAATCTCGCGGAACAGCCGCAGCGACAGTGGCAGCCCTTCCTCCAGCAAACGCAGGCCATGGTCAAGGGCGGCGACATAATTGCTGACCTCCCGCACGTCATCCAGTGGCACGCCGGGTTCCTGGTCCAGCTCGAACAGCAGCAGATCCGACAGGGACGACTGGGTTCCCTCGATCATGGAGGAGAGCACGGCCTCCTTGCGGACATACATGTACAGGAACAGCGAGGTGTCCGGCAGCAAGGTCGAGACGCTGTCCAGCCGACCGAGGGCCAGCAGCGCCTGGTCGAACTTGCTGCGCAGCACCGGCGTCCAGTCGATGGGTGGACGTGGCGGCAGCGGCGCGGGCACGAAGGCCTGGGCCTTCTCACCCACCGTCGATATGGTCACGTATCTACCTTGGAGTTCTCGCTTCATCCTGCCTGCCTCGAGCCTAAAATAAGGTTCGTCTTTATTTTACTTTCGCTGCACATCCTAAAATAAAGGACCAGGAAGGAAAAATCAAGCGGATTTCCTGAACGGCCACTTCGATTTCCTCAGACGAGCGTTCGACGTTGCGACGCATATGCTAAAGCGGAAAAAATTTACAACCACGGCTCCGATTTTTCGGTTGCCGGAAAGCCCTTGGTATCAAAGGCTTTCGGGCCGTTGGTCGGAATGGGCATTCTCCGGGGTCGGGAAATGCTGTTTCAATCCCATTTCCTTTTCGAGGTCACTTTCGGACGTGCGTTTTCTCTGCCCCTCCGAAAAATCTCGCGAACTCGTCTTGAACGGTCCTTGAAGCACAACCCATTGTAAAATCGGGATTTCGGTGTGAGGCGGTGTCGGCGGGAGGTCGGAAACGCGGGAAATCGGGGTGAATAATTTTTGCGTTTTCCAGGTGAGTCCGATTTGCGTTAGCTCTCAGACCGGCAAAATCGGAGGGAACGACGACCTACCGCAAAACAGTCTCAAAGCCCGTGCTCCTCGCAACTCCTTGATAATAAACGCCGAAGTCATATCCCACAACCACTTCCCGACAACCCGACCAGAGAAACGATTTTCTTCCTCGATTTCCCGGCACCGGACGAGGGTGACGGGTTTGCAGTAAAACCGGATACCTGGCGACGAACCGCAACAACTTCGAATCCGGTTTTCGGACGCCGGTTCGGTTCCCAAAACGGGAATCGAATTGAGCATCCCGGGCAAGCAATCCTGCCTCCGGTGGCGTCATGGCTCACACCTTTTTCGCCACGTAAACGCCGTAGCTGTAGTAGTCACGGAATCTTTCATACAGGGCTATTTCGTGCCGTTCCGCATCGACGATAGCCTTGGCCTGGTTGCTGTGACCATGCCGCTCCAGAAACGCATCAAAACGGCTCTGCATGGGGCGATAGTAATCCTCCAGCCAGCAATGCACCGGCAGGACAAAGTAGCCCTGCGGGCTGTAACCATGCCGCTCCACTATCCCGATCTTTGCCGAGGCGACATCGATCTCCGGGTACTCCGAATGCCAATGGGATTGGAGCTCCGCCGGTCGTGTGGCACTGAGCCAGGTGATCTCGGAAACAATGAGCTTTCCTCCGGGTTTCAGGAAGCGGCGCCAGGTGGAGACCCCTGCCTCGAAGCCGATATTGTAGATGGCCCCTTCAGACCAGATCACGTCGAATTCACCCTCATCAAACGGCAGGGCATCCATGGAACAGTTCAGCGTGGTGATCCTGTCCGCCACGCCCTGCTCACTGGCTCTGATTTGCAGTTCATCCAGAAACTCCTGCAGGAAGTCCACGGCTGTAATGTCGGCGTCCAGCTCCCTTGCCAGCAGAATGGTCGATGCGCCGGTACCGCAGCCGATATCCGCAATCTTTAGCGGGCGTGACAGGTCGAGTCCAGCCAGCTCCATCGCCAGTTTTGTTTCAGTGTCTCCGCCTGGACCTTGCCGTTTCGCAGGCCGGTGGAGATCAATGAGTAATTGGAAATCATCCATACACGGTTTCTCTCTTGATTAATGTTTGCGTGCTTCCTCTCATGTAACATCTGCGCCTGTTTTCCGCAAAGCGGGATTGTTCCCGGCAACCATTTCGGACGCCGGTTCGGTTCCCGAAAACGGAATCGAACTGAGTCGTCTGCCTTTTCGACAAACCACTTGCTTATTCCGACCAGCCAAGCATGAATGACACCGGTTGCCAAAATGAACAGGGAGCACCGGGCCATGCCATGATCGAATGCCTGAAACAAATCATCCGCGAATACCAGAACCTTGAACCGTCGGGCGGCCTGCTTCCCCGGCGTGTCACCATTGGCAATCTGCCGGGCAAGGTCTCGGTGGTCACCGGCGTCAGGGGGAGCGGCAAGACCGCCTTGCTGCGCCAGCGCATCCGGCAGTTGATCGAGAGCGGGGTTCCCGTTGAGAACATCCTCTCTCTCGACCTGGCCGATGACCGGCTTTACTGGCTGCGGCACGAAAACCCGGACCTCATCCTGGAGGCGTACTTCGAGCTCCACCCGCAGAAGCGCGGCAGCGAGACGGTTCATTGCTTTTTCGACGAGGTGCAGGCGCTCCCGCACTGGCCGCTCTTCATCGGCCGCTTGACGCGCACCGAAAAGTGCGAGGTCACCGTGGCCGGTTCCTTGCTGCCCTCACCGGATGAGGACACCGCCAGCCCGCTGACCGGCCGGATCGTCTCCTGGGAGATCTTGCCGCTTTCGTTCCGTGAGTTCCTCGACGGCAAGGGCATCGAGAGCGACGGCCCGCTCTCCAACATGCAGCGGCTGACCATCCAGAAGGCATTCGAGAACTTCTGGCAGGTCGGCGGCTTCCCCGGTGTGAACGGCCTCGACCAGCGCCAGCGCATCGAAGCCCATCAGGCGAACTGGAATGCGATTATCGCCAGCATCATCGGCCACCACAACATCTCCCACCCTCGGGCGGTGATCGATCTGGCACACTGGCTGGCGGACAACACCGGCTCCTTTTACGCCGTCAGTCACCTGACCGACTTCCTGAAGTCCCTCGGCCACCGGGTGCGCAAAAGCTCGGTGGTCGACTGGCTCGCCTGGTTCGAGGATGCCGGGTTGCTGTTCAGCGTGAACATCTTTTCCAGCTCGCCGACCCGGATCAGCGTCAATCCCCGCAAGGTCTATTGCATCGATCACGCCCTTGCGGCCTCGGTCAGCTCCGGCATCCTCACCAACCGCGACAGTCTGCTGGAGAATATGGTGTTCACCGCGCTGCGCCGGGTGACGCCGGAGATCTTCTACCACAAGACCAAAACGGGCCGGGAGGTGGACCTTGTCGCGCTGCTGCCGACAGCGCCGGGCCAAGAACGAGCCGTAATGCTGGTCCAGGTCTGCGCCTCCCTGGCCGATCCCCGCGTCAGGCAGTGCGAAGTTCGATCCCTCTCCGAAGCCATGGTCGAACTGGCGGTGGCTGAAGGGACCATCGTCACCTGGCGCACCGATGAAACCATCCCCGTGGGCTTCGGCACCATCCAGGTGGCGCCGGTCTGGCGGTTTCTGCTGGAGATGGAGCCGCGAACCGAAAATAGCGGCTCATCTTATTTTAGGTTCGTGCCGCTTCCTAAAATGATCGATCGCGTCACATCACGCCGAGAATCCATCCTTCGACCTGGGCAACGGGGTATTCGCCGGGCAGCATGTCCGGCTTGAGAAATTTACCGAGGCTGCCACCCGTATCAACCTGCCGCAGCCAGGCGGCAGCGACGTAGGCATCGTGCTGGTCGGGCGTGCGGCGCTCCCGTGGAGTGCTCTTGCTCCAAAACGACGGGTAGACCTCCCCAAGCGCGGATTTGCCGGCAGGAATTTCCCAGCCATCGAAGGGCCAGAAATGGACCCGCTCACAGAGCTGATTGCGCAGATACCGAAGCCAGGGCAATCCGGCATGGGTCGATTTGGCCACCGAACCGGGCACGTCGAAGTGAAAGACCGACTTGGCCCCGGCCCGTTCCTCGGTTATCCGCCGCCAGCGGGCGCTGCCGGAACGGGCCTCGCCCTCGCCCATTAAACCGAGGCGAATGAAATCGACGTAGGTGTGCTCGGCATCGGTCGGCCAGTGTTTCTGGAAATCATCAAGGAAGGTCGGCCAATCCGGTTCCAGCCAATGGACCTCGAAATACCGCAGGGGAAAGGAAAAGCCGTGGTCGATACCAACGATGGTCGGCACATCCCCGGATAGCTGTTCCGCCAGCCATTCCGCCAAGCCGCGCCGGGTCCAGTATTTGCACGGGCTGGGCGGCGGTTCCACCTCTACTGGCTCAGACTCGCGGCTGGCCTCGTAAACCCGGAGCCCTTTCAGGCTGGCATCCGGTGTTTCCGCGCCGGAATAGTCGATGCCGATATAGCGTTGGAACGCAGGATGCGTCATAAACTCACTTCCAGAAATTTACTTGATCGGTTACTTGGTCGGTTCTTGATCGGTGAGCCAGGGCATGTCGCAAGCCGTGTCGCGAGTTTGTCGCAAGTTTCACCCCCCAAGTCACCCCCCCCAAGTCACCCCTCAAGTAGGCCGTTTATTCTTTCTCCGGTTTTTCCTCTCCGGCGGATTCGATCTGCTTCACTATCCGGTCAAAGTCGCTTTCAAACAGCCGATCCTGCACGATACGGTACTTCTCGAATTCGCTTTCGGCATGAGCCTTGGCGATATCCGCACTTACCTTGCCACTGTGCTGCAGAATGTCACGCTCGGTGAACTCCAGGAAGGCGTCCAGCCGCTTGGCCCAGTCCTCCATGGTCATGGGGATTTTGCGCAGTGCGCGTTCCTCGGCAAGATCAAGATAGGCATTCACAATCCGCCCAAGAGCTTCCAGCTCCTCCTTGGCCAGATAGTTTTTGGCCACCGCAACATCGGTTTTCAGAATCTTGCCGTCAGGGGCCTTTTCCCAGGTGGTCAGCCCCATGTTGGCCTTGGTGCTGTCGGCCCGCTGCAGGATCAACTCGGCAGCGGTATGGCCATGGATGGCAAAATGCAGCTTGTTCTGAACCTTGGCGAAAAACGCCTTGGTGGTCGGCGCGTCCCGATTGTAATCGACACTGGTGGCATAGATGTCGGTGATTTTCTGGTAGAAGCGCCGCTCCGAGAGGCGGATCTCGCGGATCTCTTCCAACAGGCGTTCGAAATAGTCCTCACCCAGAAACGCGCCGTTTTCCATGCGCTTTTTGTCCAGCACATAGCCTTTGATGGCAAACTCTCGCAAAACCTGTGTGGCCCACTGGCGGAACTGGGTAGCCCGCACCGAATTGACCCGGTAGCCAACGGAAATGATCATGTCCAGATTGTAATATTCCAGCTCCCTCTGAACCTGCCGCTTCCCCTCTTGGCGAACTGTCAAATATTTTTTGACAGTTGCCTCTGGATTCAGCTCTCCCTCATCGAAAATGCTTCGAATATGATGGCTGATATTTTGCTTAGAGGATTGAAAAAGCTCTGCCATCAACTGCTGGGTCAGCCAGATGGTTTCGTCCTCATAACGGGCCTCAATGTTTTGTTCACCCGCCTGACCGGTGAAAATCAGGAATTCAGCGGTGGAGTTGCGAATCAGTTTTTTGTCGCGGTCAGTCATGGCATGTTTCCCCTCATTCAACGTCCAGATAATCAAAGCGGCCGAGCCGCAACAGATTTTCCCGGGCACGTTCAGCATTTTCGCGGACCTGAGGGTCTTCAGCGGTCAGGCCAGCCTTCAAAATTGGCTTGGCCTCATCGGCTGAAATATACATCTGCGTGCCTTGGTCCATGGCATTCGTGATTTTGGCAAAGCATTCGACAACCAATGCCAGGTGATTCGGGAGCAGTTTATTCAGAGCTCTCACCTCAAGCGAAAGTCCAACATCTTTTCCCCGGCCAAGATCGAGAATCTTCGAGTATGATTGCAAACGCCAGTCCGGATCGAGACATTCGGCTTCCAGCCAAAAGGTAAATTCCTGAAGCTCCAGCGGTTCAGCGGCTACAAAGCGCCAATCGAAAAAAGCGATAATGCGGTCGGTCAGTGTTTTATCCAGATGCCTGCCGCTATTTTTCAATGATCGGCCAACATGGTTGAAGAGTCGCCCCCAGCGTTTCCGGTGGTGGGTGGGAGCATTATCAAACTGTTAATAAAAAGTAATTGATCAGACCGATACCTGTGCCTTTTTGTACTTTTCAAAAACCTTGTCGTAGGTGCCATTATAGATGGCGCAACGGATCGCGAGCATCCGGTTTCCTGTTTGCTTCACCCACCAAGCCCCGGAACGTTTCATGCGGGTGTGGCAAATTTCTCATGATAAAAAACAGGTCGGCAGCATCCTTGCCACGCCTTTCAATGTTGTCATCCCATGAGACAAGCTTCAATATCGCCAGACCTGCCAGGGAGACGATCTTTACGACCAAATCAGGCTCGGCCCTTACTTGCACGGAAACGGCATGCTGATAGCATTCCTGGAAACCCGCGACGCTCATCTGGATATCATAATCCGGCGGCCAAGCGATCGAATGGTTTTCTTCTGCTATGCCGCCGAATGGAATGATATCCAGCAGTAATTCGTCGTCGAAAAGCAGGCGTTGAGCCTGCCTGGTTGGACTGAATTTTCCCGTGCGCACAAGGGTTTCTTTTAAAGTCCGAAACTGCTCCCAATCAGAGACAAACACGCCGATGTCGACATCCAGCGTGGCTCTTGTTGTGTGAAGACCATGGGCATGCTGCAGCAGGATATCGCGAGCAGTGGCGCCGACAATGAAAAAGGTAAGTTTCAAGTCCCGGGCAATTGTATCAATCTCAAATAGAAGGGCGACGGTTTTTTTATCGGTCTTACCGGTCAGGTTGTGCGAGATAGTTGTCATAAATCATTTCTGCCGTTTCGATGTTGCGATCATCCCCGGTGGCCATCAGGTCCGCATAGACCAGGAGCGGCGGCGCGATGCCCTGCGCGTCACACTCATGCTTAAACGTCCAGAAGGGTTTCAGCATTTCGATGTCGCCGGCCGTGGTTTTACGCAGTTTTTTTTCAATAATCAATTTACCCGGCGGTTCAGGGGCATAGATGACGACTTTTTCCGGCTTCAGCTGCTTGGTGAGCTTGGCGGCCGCAACTTCACCGCCCCAGCAAGCGTTGTAACCGGTAATATCGACATCCTTCCACCAGTCGGGGTCATCCGCCTTGAAACGCCCAAGGCCAAGCTTGGGGCGCAATTGCTCCGGATAGGCCTCCACCCATCTTTTGAGCAGCTGCAATGGGTTGGTGATCTTTCGTTTGCGTCCGCCCATTTCAAGGAGGAACCCCATTTCTTTGAGGTCCTTGAAAATCCAGTCGACCGTTCCCAGGGCCACATCCGTCACGGCGGCGATCTGTCGATAAGGCCAATCGACCATTTCAGGATTGTTCAGCAGCGCAAATACGACCTTCAATCCGGCGGGTTTGAATAAACGCTTTATGGGAGCAGGTTTCAGGTTTTCAGGACGCTTGTTGCCCTTGATGAAGATATAAAGCGGCGGCTTGTTAATGTATGCATTGCCGGCCGTGTCCATAAAAAGCAGTCCGATTTCCTTCATCAGGTCCGCCATCTGCGGCGTTGCATATTCCGTGACCAGAATGCGATTTTGCCCAGGCAGCGTTGGCTGGGCTTTTTCCATTGCTACTGTCGCACGCGTCACCCTTGCCTTGGCCTGTATGGCGAAATCATAGTGCATATCATCATAGTCGATCCGGACAAGACTATCAGGATTGGCATTTTTCGCTTTTAAGACATTTGCCCGGAGTACCACTTCTATGCCGGTGGCTTGTGCAAGCGTTTCCACGGCTCTATTGATCAGATTCTTAGTCAGCTGATCCATCTGGATATCCTGTTGTTCAATAATTATTAAAGTACATTCATCGTGAACATAATAAATTTTTGAACAAAAAGCAAGTGATCCATGCGTATTGCAGTGCTTGCAAGTATCAATTGTGTTCAAAAATCTTAGATGTTCATCAAAAATGTACGAGATATAATACTGAACACAATATCAGCGCATTCAGCATAAATCAAACTAATATATTGCAATTATTACATTTAGTGGCTGGAAATATAGATTGATTCCGTTTCTTTTCCGTTTGGCGCTCGGTGAGTTCGGAAAAGAGGTCCGATTGCAACACCGGATGCAGACTTAACACAACCACCAAAAAAGGCGATTTACCGTAAGCCCTTGCAGGACAAGGATATAGCTTACCGGACGAGTATCGGACCAGGTCCGAACGAAACGGAGAATCAGGGGGCAAACAGAGAATGAAGGGCAGGAAAAAGGGAAAAATCAGGTGATCAGAGAATGGTTTTAAAAGATGGCAAATACGCCAAAGGCCTTGAATATAAGGGCAAAAACAAAACCCGCCCTCCCGGATAAGAATCCCGGAGAAACGGGTTATCAACTGTATAATGGTGGAGGCGGCGGGAGTTGAACCCGCGTCCGAAAACATTCCGCACTGGCGTCTACATGCTTGTTCCGATGATTAAGTTCGCGATTCGAGGCTCCATCGGACGAGAGGCTGGAACCGCTAGCCTGCTAGAATTTCATTTATACCGTAACAGGCATTCGGCATAAACTATCCTGCAAGTCGGCGCCCTATCCGTGTCCGCAGGAGTGATACGGTAGGACGGCAGCTGCCTAAGCAGCTACGGCGTAGTTATAATCGTCTGCGATTATATTTAGTTTCCCATCGAGTTTACGAGCCGATGAGCACTCGGCATGCAACCAGCACTTCTTTGTCCCCGTCGAAGCCGTTTCGCCCCCATATTTGGATGGTTGGTGTTCGAGGGTGGTGCCGATTTCTTTTAAAGAGCAATTAACGGCTTAAATATAATGGATCGTTTGGGTTTGTCAATGTAACAGCGCCATGGATGCTTATTTGTACTCTTTGCGTTGGCGGTCCAGGTCCCTTTGTTCGTCGCGGCGGCGGATGGAATCCCGTTTGTCGTATTTTTTCTTGCCCTTGGCCAGGGCGAGCTGGAGTTTGACCTTGCCGTCGCGGAAATAGAGGCGCAGGGGGATCAGGGCGTAGCCTTTTTCGTTCATTTTGCCGTAGAGTTGTTTGATTTCATGCCTGTGCAACAGCAGCTTGCGCACCCGCAGAGGGTCGTGGTTGTCGTAGTAGGCGAAGGTGTAGGGGCTGATGTGCATCTGGTGGACCCACACTTCGCCTTTTTTGATGCGGGCGTAGGCGTCCTTGAGGTTGGCGCGCCCCTGGCGCAGGGATTTGACTTCGGTGCCGGTGAGCACCAGGCCGGCTTCGAATTCGTCTTCGATGAAATAGTCGTGGCGCGCCTTGCGGTTGTCGGCGATCAGTTTGATGTGGTCCTTTGGCACCCTAACGCTCCCAGATGTGGTGATGGTTGTTCTTCAGATCACCGTAGGTGGTTTCAAGCAGTTTTTCGATTTGCGCGATGGTGGTCTGCTGCAGCAGGCGGTCAACGAATTGGCGCGCCTGTTCCACGTCGACGGCGCGCACGGCACTTTTGATCAGGGGTATGGCCTGGGCGTTGACGCTGAGTTCCTTGATGCCCAGCCCCAGCAGGATGGGCACGTAGATGCTTTCGCCGGCCATTTCGCCGCACATGAAGACCGGGACGTTGTGGCGGGCGCCGGCTTCGGTGACGTGCTTGAGCAGGCGCAGGACCGCCGGGTGCAGCGGGCTGTAGAGGTAGGCCACGTGCCGGTTGCCGCGGTCGATGGCCATGGTGTACTGGATCAGGTCGTTGGTGCCGATGCTGAAAAAGTCCACTTCGCGGGCCAGGGCGTCGGCCATGATGGCGGCGGAGGGCACTTCGATCATGATGCCCAGGGGCACCCTTCGCTGGTGGCGGAACCCCTCTTTTTTCAGGGATTCGGCCGCTTTTTCCAGCAGGCGGCGGGTTTGTTGGACCTCTTCGATTTTGGAGATCATGGGCACCAGGATGCGCACCTGGCCGTGTTGGGCGGCGCGCAGGATGGCCCGCAGTTGGGTGATGAACACTTCCGGTTTCTTGAGGCAGTAGCGGATGGCTCGCAGGCCCAGCACCGGGTTCTCCTCGATGTCGCTGTTGTGGGCCATGGCCTTGTCGCCGTTGATGTCCAGGGTGCGGATGGTCACCGGCTGGCCGGGCATGACGTCCAGCACGTCTTTGTAGTGTTCGTACAGTTCGTCCTCGCTGGGGAAATCCTGGCGCGCCAGGTACTGGAACTCGGTGCGGTAGAGGCCGATGCCGTCGCCGCCGCGGTCCTTGACGGCCACGACCTCCTCGGGCATTTCGATGTTGCCCATGACCGTCAGCTCGATGCCGTCGCGGGTTTTGGCCGGCAGGTGACCGCTGCGGGCATAGAAGGCACGGCGGTTTTCGAACTCTATTTTGCGCGTTTCGGCTTGGGCCAGGGTCTCTTCCGAGGGGTTGACCACCACCACGCCGGCGGTGCCGTCAACGACGATGATGTCGTCGTTGCGGATGGTGCTGGTGGCCTTTTCCAGGCCCAGCACGGCGGGGATTTCCAAACTGCGGGCGATGATGCTGGTGTGGGAGGCGCGGCCGCCGCGGTCGGTGACGAAGCCCATAACCCGTTCGAGCTGGATCTGGCTGGTTTCGGCCGGGGAGAGGTCCTGGGCCACCAGGATCACCCGCTTGTCGATGGTGCGGATGCTGACGCCGGCCGAGCCGGTGAGGTGCTTCATGATACGTTCGCAAACGTTGCCCACGTCCTCGGCGCGGTCCCGCAGGTAGGGATCGTCCATGCCCTCGAACAGCGGCTTGATGGCCAGCACCACCTTGCGCAGGGCCCACTCGGCGTTGATGTGTTCTTTATCGATGGTGTCGATGGTGCGTCCGTAGAGCATCTTGTCCTTGAGCAGCACCACATGGGTCTCCAAAATCTTGGCGTTTTCCCGCAGTTCGGCGGATGTTTCCTTGATGATGGCGTGCAGCTCGTCGATGGCTTTCTTGACCGCCACTTTGAAGCGTTTTTTTTCCGCTTCCAGTTTGGTTTGGCAAACCGCGTATTTGGGCACCACATCGACGCCGTCCTTGTCCACCAGGTACGCCTTGCCGATGCAGATGCCGGGGGATCCGCCGATCCCGTGCAACACGATTTCCCTGGATGCCTGTTCCGTCATACCCGACTACTCTCCAAAGCCGCTGTTGACCAGCGCCACGATCTGATCGAGCGTATCCCGGTCGGCGGGAGCGTCGATGCGGATTTGCAATCGATCCCCCCGGGCCGCTCCTAGTGTTAATATATCGATGACCTCTTTGGCGTCCACCTGCTCATCGCCGTGGTGCAGCCATACCCCTTTATCGGCTTTTTGGGCGATTTTGGCAAGTTTTGCGGCCGAACGGGCGTGGAGTCCCAGCGCGTTGACAATCACCACTTCGCGTAACAGTTCGTTTTGAGCGTCGGATTGCATATGGCATTGAATCTGATCAGCGCCTCATCGCTGCAGCCTTGATTTGGACCGCAGCCGCCGTTTCCGGGTGGCTGCAACCTGCACCATGTCTGTTTCATTTAAAGTCGGCCAACGGCGAATGCGATGCCATCAGGAGTGCCTGTTGGATTGCGGCGGAAATAGGTGTGTGGCGGACTTTTGGATCGGGTCGTTTAAAAAGGCCATCCCCCATTCATCGTGTCCATCGGGAAACGGCCTCCCGTGTCCCTGCGCTGCCTTCACGGTGGTTTGCCATCCGCGATGCGGCCGCGATCCGAGCCGCAAGGAGCCGTTTCAGGATGAATACTGAATCGCAGACCCCTACCATCATCCGCCAAGGGTGTCAATTCGATTTCAAATCGTCGATTGACTTATGGCGGCGGCAGCGATTAGCATGTGAAGCATCAGATTTGGCCTTTCTCTTGGGATGGTCCCGATGGTGGATGTCTCTTCTTCCAGCATTGCCGTGGATGGCCGGCAAGGTGAATCGATGCCGGTGGCAGACCCGGTGGTGCGGCGCTACGGTCAATTTCTCAGCGCGCTGCATGAAACCGCTTTGGCCCTGATCGACCAACCCGATCCCCAGGCGCTGTTGCAGACCATCTTGTTGCGGGCCGCGGCCTTAACCAACACCCGGCACGGTTATGTCTATTTGTGTACGCCGGATGATGCCTGCATGGAGATCCGGGTCGGCATGGGGTTCTTCGAAGGGCAAGTCGGCCGCCGGGTGCGTCCCGGCGAAGGGTTGGGCGGCCAGGTGTGGCGCACGGGACGTCCGCTGGTGGTGGCCGATTATTGCCGATGGGAGCGGCGGCTGCCCGATGCCGCCCTGGATCCGCTGCGCTGCGCGGTGGGCATCCCGCTGCGTGACGAACGGCGGGTGCGGGGGGTGATGGGGTTGGGACACGTGGCGCCCGAGCGCTGCTTCGATGCCGACGATATCCAGCTGCTGGAGCGTTTCGCCGCCCTCGCCCTGCTGGCGCTGAACAAAGCCGAGCTGCACCTGGAGTTGCGGCGCGAGTTGAACGAGCGGCAGAAGGCCGAGGCCCGGATCCGTGAAAGCGAACGACGTTACCGCAACTTCCTGGAATCCTCCCCCGATCCCATCGTGGTTTACGATATGCAGGGCACGGCCACCTATGTGAACCCCGCCTTCGAGCTGACCTTCGGCATGTCCCGCGAGAAGGTACTGGGCAAGCCCATCGATTTCGTGCCGCCCGATGCCTGGCCCGAAACCCGGGAGGCCATCGCGGCCATGCTGCGGGGGGAAAAGATCCACCTGTTCGAAACCCGGCGCGTGACCCGCGATGGGCGCACGTTGGATGTCCAACTCAGCTCCTGCCTCTACCGGGATGATTCGGGGCACCCGGTGGGCAATATCGTCACCTTGCGGGATGTGACCGAACATCGGCGGGCGGCGCTGGCCTTACGCCGATACCAGGATCAGTTGGAGGAGCTGGTGCGCGAGCGCACGGCCGAGCTCAATGCCGCCAACCGGCGTTTGGCCCGGGAGGTGGAGGAGCGCAAGGAGGCGCAAAAGGCGCTGCTGCGCCGTGAGGTGGACCTGCAGGCGCAGTCCGAACATTTGGAAGAGGTCAATACGGCCCTGCGGGTGCTGATCAAGCAGCGCGAGGCGGACAAGGATGAGCTGCAGAAAAACGTGCTCGACAATGTGCAGCAACTGGTGCGGCCCTACCTGGAGCAGTTGAAGAACACCCGCTTGAGCACGCGCCAGCAGACGCTGTTGGGTATATTGTCCACCAACCTGGCCAACATCGTTTCACCCTTTGCCAGCCGGTTGGCCAACCACTTTTCCCATTTCACCCCCACCGAGATCCGGGTCGCCAATCTGGTCAAGGAGGGGCGGACCAACGAAGAGATCGCAAGTGAGTTGCTGGTGTCCAAGAACACGGTGCTGTTTCACCGCCACAACATCCGCAAGAAATTGCGCCTGAACGGAACGGCCCGCAATTTGCGGTCGGTATTGCAAACCATGGATCAACCGTAGCGTGTTTGTTGAGTTTGTTGAGTTTGTTGGGTTTTTTGGGTTGGGTGGAGTTTTTCGTTATTGAATAGGGGGGCTTATGGCCTTGGCGGGGTATTGGGCGGATAAGTATGTGGAGAATCGGCGTTCGGCTTATGATGCATTGCGGTTGATCAAGCCGGCGCAGCGGGTTTTCATCGGATCGTCCTGCGGCGAGCCGCAGCATTTGGTGCAGGAGTTGTCCACGCAGTCGGACCGTTTCAGGGAGCTGGAGATCATCCGCTTGATGACCCTGGAAACGGCGCCGCTGACCCTGATCGCCAATCAGACCAAGGATCAGAGCCTCAATATCCGCTCCTTCTATCTCGGCTCGGCCAAGGCCGCCGCGATCGCCCGCAATCAGCGCTTTTTGACGCCTATTCACATGTCGGCCATTCCGAGGCTTTTCACCAGCCGCCTGCTGCCCATCCACGTGGCCCTGATTCAGGTGTCGCCGCCCGACGATTTCGGCTGGATGAGCCTGGGCATTTCGGTGGACATCACCCTGGCGGCGGCCCGCGCGGCCGAGCTGGTGATCGCCCAGGTGAACAGCAACATGCCGCGGGTGCTGGGCCGCAGCTTCATCCATGTCAACGATGTGGACCTGTTCGTGGAGCACGACGAGCCGCTGTTGACCATCGGGGCCAATCCCGAAATGCCGGCGGCCAACGACATCGCGCGCCTGATCGCCCGGCGCCTGGTGGACGACGGCAGCACCCTGGCCATCGGACTGGGCACCGCTTCCGAGGCGGTGATGCTGGCCTTGTCCGATAAAAACGACTTGGGCATTCACACTCTCTACATGACCGACGACATGATGCAGTTGGTGGCCAGGGGCGTGGTGACCAACCGGAAAAAGGGGCTGCATGAGGGCAAAACCA
This sequence comes from Desulfatitalea alkaliphila, assembly GCF_022968795.1. Taxonomy (GTDB): domain Bacteria; phylum Desulfobacterota; class Desulfobacteria; order Desulfobacterales; family Desulfosarcinaceae; genus Desulfatitalea; species Desulfatitalea alkaliphila. The sequence goes on along the minus strand of NZ_JALJRB010000002.1, from coordinate 225,076 downwards.
TCGCCAGCAGCGCCATCGGGTCGGCCAACCTGTATGAATTTCTAGACGACAATCCCTCGGTGGAGTTTCATCCTTGCGATTATGTGTGCGATCCGTCGGTGATCGCGCGCAACAACAAGCTGATCTCCATGAGCGTGGTGATGGCCATGGACCTGACCGGCCAGGCGGCCGCAGACGCCATGCCCCACAGCCATTTTTCGGGGGTGACGGGCATCAACGATTTTGTGCGCGGGGCCTTTCAGTCCCCCGGCGGCAAGTCGATCCTGATGCTGCCGTCGACCACCGCCCGCGGCAGCCGCAGCCGCATCGTGCCCATGCTCTCCGATACGGCCGTGGTGGTGCCCCGAGGGGATATCCAATACGTGGTGACGGAGTTCGGGGCGGTGAATCTGTTCGGCAAAAGCCTGCAGGAGCGGGCCCTGGCCATGATCAGCATCGCCCACCCCGATTTCCGGGATGAACTGTTCGTGCAGGCCAAGGAGATGGGGTTGCTCAGCGCCGATCGCACGCTGCACGAATCCCTGCACGGCGTTTATCCCATCCACCTGGAGGAGGTGCTCGTCATCGACGGCGAACAGGTTACCGTGCGTCCCGTCAAGCCGGTGGACGAGCGGCGCATCCAGGAGCATTTCTACAGCCTGTCGGAAGATGATGTGATCGCCCGCTTTTTCCACGACAAGACCCGCTTTCTGCAGGAAGAGATGGAGGAGGTGTCCCAGATCGATTACGTCAATGATCTGACCCTGGTGGCGCTGGTGGGCGAGTTCGGCTTCGGCCGGGTGGTGGGCGTGGGCGAGTACCTGGCGGACCCGGACACCAACATCGCCGAGATCGCCTTTTCCATCAACAGTGCTTATCGGCACAAAGGGTTGGGCTCGGTTTTGCTCAAGAAGCTGTCTTCGGCCGCGCGGGAGAACGGCATCGCCGGCCTGGTGGCCTACGTGGCCCCTGATAACCATGGCATGATCAAACTTTTCAACCAGTTGCCCTATCCCGTGGCCACCTCCTTCGATGACGAGATGATGGTCCTCAAGTGCGAATTCGATGCCGTGAATGGTGGACAGCGGTAGTGTAGTAGTAGTGGTTTCCCGCTATTTTGCCACTGTTTTTCTCACTTGACAGGTTCGGCCCTCTTGCCGGATGATGGCCTTACGCCTTGTGCGGACCGTCCGGACCCTTCGGTTCCGCATTGCCGGTGGACCGAAAGCCCGCGTCCCCCTCTGCAGCTTGGCCCGGTACGCTTACCATTACCCTTGAATCGACCGTTGGTTTTATGCATCCGCTGATCATCTCAGATGTGACCTTGACCTTTGGCGGCCTCAAAGCACTGTCCGGCGTGGCGATGCGATTCGAGCCGGGGACCATCACTTCGATCATCGGTCCCAACGGCGCCGGCAAAACCAGTCTGCTCAACTGCATTTCCGGCTTTTATCATCCCGACCAAGGCGACATCCATTACGGCGACCAGCGGCTGACCGACGCCGCACCCCACCAAGTGGCCAAGATGGGCATCGCCCGGGCCTTTCAGAACCTGGAGCTGTTTCGCGGCATGACGGTGCTCGACAACCTGTTGCTGGCCCGACACAGCAAGCTCAAATACAATTTGTTGCAGGCCGTTGTCTTCATCGGCAAGGCCGCGCGGGTGGAGGCGGAAAATCGCCGCACCGTGGAAGAGGTGATCGATTTCATGGAGCTGGAGCCTTACCGCAAAAACACCGTCGGCACCCTGAGCTACGGCATTCAGAAGCGGGTCGAGGTGGCCCGCGCCTTGACCATGGAGCCGCAGGTGTTGCTGCTCGACGAGCCCATGGCCGGCATGAATATCGAAGAGAAGGAGGATATGGTCCGGTTCGTCATGGACATTCAAAAGGAGCGCAACGCCACCATCATTCTGGTGGAGCACGACCTGGGCGTGGTGATGGACATCTCGGACCGGATTCATGTGCTGGATTTCGGGGAGATGATCGGGTCGGGCACGCCGGCGGAAGTGGCCCGCAATCCCAAAGTGATCGAAGCCTACATTGGAAAAGAGTGACGCCGCCATGGAATCGATGGACCATCTGCTGCAGTACACCATCCCGCAATTGCTGCGCTGGCGCGTGCGTCTTTCGCCGTCCAAGGTGGCCCTGCGCGAAAAGGCGTTCGGCCGCTGGCAGCCCTACACCTGGGAAGGGTATTACACTTACGTGCGCCGTGTCGCGCTGGGGCTCGAGCGCATCGGCCTGCAGCGCGAGGACAAGGTGGCCCTGATCGGTGACAATATTCCCGAGTTGTTTTTCATGGCCATCGGCACCCACGCCATGGGCGGCATCACGGCCGGGATCTACCAGACCAGCCTGCCCGAGGAGATCGCCGGCATTCTCGAATACCTGGAAGTGGCGCTGGTTTTCTGCAATGATCAGGAGCAGGTGGACAAGCTGGTCAAGATCCGCGACCGGATTCCCAACGTGCGGCAGGTGATTTACGAAGATCCGCGGGGCATGCGCGATTACGGCCAGGACCCGTGGTTCATGGACATCGAGCGGCTCTATGCCCTGGGCGAAGAAGCGCTGGCGGCGGATCCCGAGCGTTTCGATGCCTTGATCGATCAGGGCCGGCCCGACGACATCTGCCATTTGTGCCTCACATCGGGCACCACCGGCTTGCCCAAGGGCGCCATGTTGAGCCATCGCAATTACATCAATATGGGGGTGCAGATCACCAAGGTGGACCCCCTGGCACCCACGGATGAGTATCTCTCTTTCCTGCCCTTTGCCTGGATCGGCGAGCAGATGAACTGCTTCGGCATCGCCATGGCTACGGGGATCACCATCAATTTCCCCGAATCGGTGGAGACCGCCATGGAGGACCTGAAGGAGATCGGTCCCCACTTCATGTTCGGTGCCCCCCGCATCTATGAAACCATCCGCTCGCGCATCTGGCTCAAGATCGATGAGTCCTATTGGCTCAACAAGCGGTTTTACGGTTTTTTCATCAAGGTGGGCGAAGCGGCCGCGCGCTATCGCATGGCCGGCCGGGCGATGCCCTTGGGGCTGCGCCTGCTCTCCTGGCTGGGCGACACCCTGGTGTTCCGGCCCCTGATCAACCAGGTGGGACTGCTGCGGCTACGGCGGGCTTACACGGGCGGGGCCGCCCTGGGACCGGAGCTGTTCACCTTCTACCAGGCCATCGGCGTCAACTTGAAGCAGATCTATGGCCAGACGGAGATCGTGGGCATCGCTTACATGCATCGGGACGGCGATATCCGACCGGACACCGTTGGCAAGCCGCTGCCGGGCACCGAGTGCAAAATATCGGACCAAGGCGAAATTCTCTCCCGCTCCGCCTCCGTGACCCGCGGCTATTTCAAGCTGCCGGACAAGACCCAAGAGCTGCTGGAAAACGGCTGGCTGCACTCCGGCGATGCGGGCTACATCGACGAAAACGGCCATCTGGTAGTCATCGATCGCGTCTCCGATGTGATGCACAACCGTGACGGCGAGATGTTCAGCCCCATGTTCCTGGAGAACCGCCTCAAGTTCAGCCCTTATATCAAGGAGGCGGTCATCTTCGGCGACCGTCAGCCCTTCGTGTCGGCCCTGATCAACATCGATCCCGTCGTGGTGGGCAAATGGGCCGAAGACCACGGGATCTCTTACAGCACCTTCATGGACTTGTCGGCCAAACCCGAAGTGGCGATCCTGATCCGCAAAGAGGTGGAAACCATCAACGCCAACGCGGAAAAGCCCCACTTCCGGATTTATCGTTTCGCCCTGCTCTACAAACTGCTGGATATGGACGACGGGGAGTTGACCAAGACCGGCAAGATCCGGCGTAAATTCGTCAAGGAGAAGTACCAGGAGCTCTACGAAGCACTGTACGATCCGTCGGTCACCGAAAAGACGGTGGATGCCCATTTTCAATACCAGGACGGGCAGACGGCCGATGTCCGAACCATCATCCGGTTCTACACTATGGAAGGCATGCCATGAGCTACTTTTTTCAATTGGTAATCAGCGGCATCGTGGTGGGGTCCATTTACGCCCTTTCGGCCCTCGGCTTCGTGTTGATCTACAAATCGAGCCGGGTGCTCAATATCGCCCACGGGCAGCTCATCGCCATTGGCGCCTTCATGGTCTATGCGCTCACCGTGTGGCTCAAGGTGCCGATCCTTATCGCCTTTCTGGCCAGCATGGTGCTCACCTTCTTCATGGCCATGAGCGTGGAGCGTGTTTTCCTGCGGCGCTTGATCGGCGAACCGATCATTTCGGTGATCATGGTGACCATCGGCTTGATGTCCATTCTGGACGGCATCATCTATCTGACCCCTTTCGGCTCGGTGAATTACTCTTTTCCCGCAGTGCTGCCGGTGACGCCCATCAGCTTCGGCGGCGTCTCCATTTCCTGGACCCAACTGGTCGGCGTGATCATCACGGTGATCCTGATCGGAGGGTTTTCCTGGTTTTTCAAACGTTCGACCCTGGGCATCAGCATGCGGGCCGTCAGCGATGACCAACTGGCCGCCATGTCCATCGGCATCTCCGTGCCTCGGGTCTTCGGGCTCGCCTGGGCCATGGCGGGGCTGAGCGCCGCGGCCGCCGGGGCGATCATCGGCAACATCACCGGACTCAATTTCGATACGCTGCGCGCCTTCGGCATCCTGGTCTTTCCCGTCGTGATTCTGGGCGGCCTGGATTCCGTTTTCGGAGCGGTGGTGGCCGGCATCATCATGGGACTGATTCAGCAGTTCGCCGGCGGTTATCTCGACGGGCAGTGGGGCCTGAGCGGCACGGCCAACGTGCTGCCCTACATCATTTTGTTGATCATCCTGCTGTTCAAGCCCCACGGGCTGTTCGGCACCCATGAGATCGAGAGGGTGTAGCCTATGTCCGCGAACCGTTGGCTGGCCACCGGCAATTTCTTCACCTCTTACCGTGAAGAGCAGCGCATCTTCTTCACCCACCTGGACCGACTGGTCTTCGTGGCCGTTCTCGTGCTGCTGTTCGCCTGGCCCCTGTTCTTCGAGCTGAGCAACAAATACATGCTGGTGGTCAACCACACCTTGATCGCCGTGGTGGCGGTGATGGGGCTGAACATCGTGACCGGATACGCCGGCTTGATCTCCATCGGCCATGCCGCCTTCGTGGGCGTCGGCGCCTACACCGTGGCCGGGCTGGCCACCACACTGGGTGACAGTCACAAACTGATCACCCACGCCTGGCCGCTGATGATCGTGCTTTCCGGCGGCATGGGCGCCCTGTTCGGCGCTTTCGTGGGGTTGCCGGCCCTGCGGCTCAAACATCTCTACCTGGCCATCGCGACCCTTTCCTTCCAGATGATCTTCGAGTGGGTCATCCACTTCATGGGCTTTTTCAACCAAGGGCAGACCATCTACATCGGCCGGGTTCATTGGTTGACGGGCGAAGTGGGCCGCTCGTCCCACTATGTCTTCTGGTATTATGCCAGCCTGGTGGTGGTGGTCATCACCGGTTTCGGCATCCGCAACCTGATGCGCACCCGTTTCGGCCGCTGTCTGATCGCCGTGCGCGACAACGACCGGGCCGCCGACGCCATGGGCATGCACCCGGGTTTGACCAAGGTGTACGCCTTCGCCCTGGCCGGATTCATGGCCGGTCTGGCCGGTGCGTTGCACGCTTATCTGTACCGGGGGGTGGGGATCGAATCCTTCACCCTGCACCACTCCATCACCTACCTGGCCATGGCCATCGTGGGCGGCCTGGGCACACTGCACGGCGCGTTCTGGGGGCCGGCGGCCATCGAGTTTCTGGATATCCAGGTGGAGCATTTGTCGGCCTGGGCCGCCCAGATCTTTCCGGCCCAGGGGAACCTGGCCACCGCCCTGCGGCCCTTCAGCTTCGGCTTGGTCATCGTGTTGTTCCTGATGTTCGAACCCCGCGGTATCGCCAACTGGTGGCGCATAGCGCGGTCCTATGTCAAGCTCTGGCCCTTCCGCTATTGATCGCCGGAGGGGCTGCCGGGAGAAAAGGGGCGGCATCGGGCCCCATCGTCGTAAACCCGTCGTGAGGAAAGCCAACCAAAAGGAGGAAACGATGAAACACATGAAGATTTTTCTGATCGGCATTGCCGTTGTTTGTCTGCTGCTCGCCGCGGCGGGGCCCAGCCGGGCGGAGGTGATCAAGATCGCCCTGTCGCTGGCCATGTCCGGTCCCACCTCGGACGCCGGGCAGCCCTATGCCAAAGGGGTGGAAGACTTTTTCAAGTACGTCAACGAAGAGAAACTGCTGGGCAAGGACACCATCGACTGCACCATCCGCGATGACCAATACAAGAACGACGTGACCAAACGCAATTTCGAAGAATTCCTGGACATGGGCATCCCGATCTATCTGAACTACTCCACCGGATCGACGCTGGCATTGAAGCGGGATTTCGAGGAGGAGAAAATTCCGACCCTTCCGGCATCGTTTCATCGGGGCAACGTGGAGGACAGCAACTATATCTTTTTGCCCATCGCCTCCTACTCGGAACAGTGCATCGGCCTGGCCGAATATATCGCGCGCCATTTCGACGGCGGCAAGGCCAAGGTGGCCCTGTTTATTCACCCGTCCGCCTTCGGGCGCGGGCCGGTGGCCGATCTGGAGAAGGCCATGGCGGCGGGACTGAACATCGAGATCGTGGAGACCGTGGAGCACGGCACCGACCTGGATAGCACCGCTACCTTGCAGCGCTTGATGAGCAAGGGCGTGCAGTTCGTTATCGCTCAGACGGTGCAGAGTCCCGTGGCCACCTTCCTCAACGATGCCGAGCGCCTGGGCATCATCGCGCAGACCTTCGGAGAAAAAGATAAAATCACCTTCATGGGGGCCCACTATACCGGCGGCACCGATTTGATCGCCCTGGCGGGCAGCGCCGCGGAAAACTTCTTCTGGACCACCTCCTATCGGCTCACCAGCGTGCCCGGCGTGGGCACCGAAGCGCAGTTGGCTCTGGCCGAACGCTACGGCCGGGACGACAAGACCGCCAACAGCCACAACTACACCAACGGCATCATGGTGGCCCAGGTGGCCTTCGAAGCCATCCGGCGCTGCAAGGCCAAGGGCAATCCGGTGAACCGGGTCAATTTGACCGCCGAGTTGAACCAGATGAACGGCCTGAACGCCTTCTACCCCGTAACCACCGTGGGGCCGGTCACCTATTCCGCCACAGATCGGGCCGGGGTGGACAGTCTGCAGCTCTATCGGGTGCAGGATGGCCAGTGGCATGCGGTGGACGCGCCCTTCCGCTCCGAATATATGCGCAAGGTCGAGTAGCCACAGATCGCGCCGTGGCGCCGGTGCGGATTGCCGACGCGCCGGCCCATGGTTGTCACGGTACAGGAGCCGCAATGTCCGACGCACAACCACCGATTCTTGAAGTAAACAACATCGAGGTGGTCTACAACGACATCATCCAGGTGTTGCGCGGGGTCAGCCTCCATGTGCCGCAGGGGCAGATCGTCAGTTTGCTGGGCACCAACGGCGCCGGCAAAACCACCACCCTGCGCGCCGTCAGCGGCTTGCTCAAACCGGAGAACGGCTTCATCCGGGCCGGCTACGTGCGGTTTGCGGGCCAGGACATCACCAATGTGCTGGGGACCCAAATCGTGCGCCTGGGCGCGGTGATGGTCCCCGAGGGCCGCAGGGTCTTCAAGCATTTGACCGTGGACGAGAACATTCGCGCCGGTTCGATCACCCGCAAGGACAGCACCCGGCAGATCAAGGCCGATCACCGCAAAATGTACGCGCACTTTCCGCGCCTGGCCAAAATCACCAACCGGCTCGCCGGATACTGCTCCGGCGGCGAGCAGCAGATGATCGCCATTGCCCGGGCGCTGATGGCGTCGCCCAAAATGCTGATGCTCGACGAACCCTCTTTGGGATTGGCGCCGTTACTGGTGCGGGAGATATTCGACAACATTCGCACCATCAACCGGGAGATGAACACCACCATCCTGGTGGTCGAGCAGAACGCGCGCACCGCGTTGGAAATTTCGGATTATGCCTACATCATGGAGTCCGGCAAGATCGTGCTCGAAGGGCCCTCCAAAACGCTGCAAGACAACCCGGACGTCAAGGAGTTCTACATGGGGCTGACGCGGGGGGGCGGGCGCAAATCGTTCAAGGAGATCAAGTCCTACAAGCGGCGCAAGCGCTGGATCTAGCGTGTCCGGCATCATCGGTCGGCCGGTGTGGCGGTTACCTGTCGGCGCGGGGGATCCCTTCGCCATGCAGAAAGGAATGCGGTCATGGAAAGGCGTTTTCTGGTGGCCTACAATGGTTCCAAGCCGGCCAGGGCGGCACTTGAGTTGGCGATTCAGAATGCAGCGACCTTCAACGCCGCGCTGTTCGTCATGACCAGCATGGAAGGCGGGCACAGTGAAAAGCCGGAAGACATCGCCCGTGTGCAGCAGGCACTGAAGGAGGTCCGGGACCGATTGAGCGCCGCCGGCGTAACGCATGAGGTGTGGGAAACGGCCCGTGGCATGTCGCCGGGAGAGGACATCGTGTTCTTCGCCCGGGAGAACCGCATCGATCATATCTTCGTGGGGGTCGAAAAGAAATCCCGTACCCGCAAGCTGCTTTTGGGCTCAACCGCCCAATACATCATTTTGAAAGCCACTTGCCCGGTGACCACCACCAAATAGACGGCGGCGGTCTGTGGAACCGGCGTAAATCCGCCGTATCGCAATAGGAGCATGAGAATGGGTATCTACGATCTTTCCCTGTATGCCGTCATTCAACAAAACGACCGGCTCTACCAGGACCGGACGGCCTGGATGGAGGCCGACGATGACCAATCCCTCTCCTTTACCCAGTACCGTCGGGCCGTTGAGCAAACCGCCGCGCGGTTGTCCGCCGCCGGGGTGGCCAAGGGGGAGCGGGTCGGTATTTTGGGCAAAAATTGCCTGCCCTATTATGTGCTCTATGGCGCGGCGGCGGCCCTGGGGGCCATCCTGGTGCCGGTCAACTGGCGGCTGTCAGCGGCGGAAACGGCCTATATTCTCAACGACAGCGGCGCCCGGATTGTTTTGGCCGACCCGGAAGAGGCTGAAAAAGTGGCGGCTCTGCAACCCGAACTGAAGGCGCAGACCGCCTTTTTCAATCTGCAACCGGGACAGGGCCCCTTTAGCGAGCTGCCGCAACCAGCGTTGCCCGACGGCGGCTGGTCGCCACCGGACGCGGTGTCCGCCGATGACGGATTGGTGATCATTTACACTGCGGCGGTGTCGGGTTACCCGCGCGGCGCCCTGTTGAGCCACCGCAACCTGCTCACCGCCAACATCCAACTGATGTACCTGCTGGGCCTGACGCCCGCCGATGTCCACCTCAACCCATTGCCGTTGTTTCACATCGCCGGTCTAGGGATGGCCTTCTGCGCTTTTCACGCCGGTGCCCTGAACATCAATATGCCCAAATTCGATGCCCCCCGGGCCGCCCGTTTGATCGCCGACCACAAAGTCTCCCTGCTGTTCGCCTTCGCCCCCATGCTGCAAACCTTGCTGGCCCACGTGGAACAGAGCAACGACGCCATCGGATCGCTGCGCACCGTGCTGGGCGTGGACACGCCCGAGGTCATCGCGCGCTACCAGTCCCTGACCGGCGGCACTTTCTACGTGATGTTCGGGCAGACCGAAACCAGTCTGGTGGCCACCCTGAGCCGCTACGACGAACGGCCCGGGTCGGCCGGCCGGCCTATCCCCCTGGTGGACATTCAGTTGCTTGACGACAATGATCGGCCTGTGGAAGCGGGGCAGACCGGCGAAATTGCCATTCGCGGTCCCATGGTGTTTCTCGGCTATTGGCAGTTGCCCGCGGAGAACGCCCACACCTTCCGCAACGGCTGGCACCACACCGGCGATATGGGCCGCTTCGACGCGGACGGTTATTTGTGGTACGTGGCGCGCAAAGCCGACAAGGAACTGATCAAGCCGGGCGGCGAAAATGTCTACCCGGCCGAGGTGGAAAAGGTTCTACTGGAACATCCCGACGTGGCGGAGGCGGTAGTCATCGGCGTGCCCGATCCCAAATGGACCGAAGCGGTCAAGGCCGTGTGCCGTCTCGAGGCGGGGCGCACGCTGACGGCCGAGGCGCTGATCGCTTTCGTGGGCGAACGCATCGCGCGCTACAAGAAACCGCAGTTGGTCTCTTTTGTCGCCGAATTGCCCTTGACCGCCGATGGCCAAATCGACCGCGCCAAGGTCAAACAGCTGCACGGCAAGCCCAAAGCATAACTCGTATTCCACTGCTCCAAGGGAGGCAGGCATTCCGGGGCGAACCGCCCTCTTGCACATAAACGCCATAACGGCTATGCTCAAGCTGTTGTGTTGCAAAAACCGTGTGTTGGCGTGGGTGCCAGTCAAGGAGGGGGTGGATGATGATCAAATTCATGGTGGGATACAACGATTCCCCCGCGTCCCAACGGGCATTGCTGTTGGCGGCCAAGGCGGCTCGCGGTAGCGCGGATGCCGTAGTGTATGTGGTCGCCAGCCTGGAAACCGGATCGGAGAACGCCATGGCCGACACCGCCTATTTGGATGAAAAACTGCAATCGGCCAAGGATTACCTGAAGAAGGAAAAGGTCGCCTGCGAAATCCACCTTTTGAACCGAGGCCTCGGCCCCGGTGAGGACCTAGTCAAATTCGCCACCGAAAACGACGTGGCGCACATCTTCTTGGGTATCGAAAAAAAATCGCGCACCAAGAAAATTTTTCTCGGCTCCACGGCCCAATTTGTCATTCTTCGTGGACCGTGTCCGGTGACCACCACCAAATAGCGTCAACCCACCGCGCGTTAATTATGTGTTGCAAAAACAGTTGGTTGTGTTGGATACACCCGCCCGTGGCCGTCTATTGACACAACGTCGTTCGTCCTTTCCGATGGATCCACCGTCCACTATTCTGATGGGTAAACCATTCTCATCGTTTCGCAAATACGACACCTTTGTCCGATTCCTTTTCAAGCGTTAAATTCATAAATTCATGAACGTCCCCCTTTATGCGGTACTTAGGTGGGGGACGTATTTTGGGACCACTCTTTCAGCGTTGACATGGTTTGGGGGTGTTGTCATGGTGAGCCGTTAATTTTTGTGTGGGGTAGGCGGCATGTGCCGAAGGGGCTTCGAGGAAGCAAGGAGGAAAGATGAAAAAGGTGATTCAGGTAGTGGCGCTGCTTTTGGTGGCGCTGTTCGTGGCAGGGACCGTTCCCGTCCTGGCGGACGTGCCGGGCAAGATCAACATCAACAGTGCCGACCAGGACGAGCTGATGCTGCTCGACGGTATCGGCGAAAGCTATGCACAACGGATTATCGAATACCGGGAGCAGAACGGGCCCTTTGCCGCGGCTGAGGATTTGCTGAATGTGAAGGGGATCGGTGCCAAAACGGTTGAAAAGAACAAGGATCGCATTTTGGTGCAGCAAGAGTAGGAAAACGCGGTGGGTCGTCGACCCATTCGTGGATGGAACCCCATTTGAAAACCGCAGTATGAGTCCCTTTGCGAGTGTCCCGCCATCCCTCCCGGGCAGCGGCGAAGCAACGCCGCTGCCCGCTTTTTTTTATCCAGCCGTTGTGCCGCCGGTCCGGTGCTTCATTTGTCGAGCAGGTTGCGCGCCGGGAATAAAATGCTCTGGTTCACAGGGCTGTATTGGTAATGAATCGGATATTCGGACAGTTCCAGGGCGCGCAATGCCTTGCAGATGGGGTGCCGGGTGCCGGTTTGTACCAGGGCGGCGTGTTTGTCGTTGCTGTAGGCCATGGCCAGCGGATTGAACACCATGTTGGCCAGCAGCGGCGTTCCCTCCAGCACGGAGTAGGTGCGAATGCGGGACCGTTTTTGCGGGCGGGTGGACAGTATCTTGCCGGTCAGGGCCAGGATCGGTTCGTCGTCACTGGTCAAATGGCAGGTGGTGCGCCGCTCGGCTTTTTCGAATTCGATCTCGGCCAGGAATTTGGGATACCCATAAAGCGCCACACCGCTTGCCCGGGCGCTTTCGGTGGAGACCGGCAGTTGCCAGACGTAGGCGTTGATACGACGGCGGGCCGCTTGCCAGGCGGCGGACAACCAGGGCAGTTGGGGCCGGCCGAAGGTGATGGGAAAGGCGATGCTCACTTCGTTGTAGGGCTCGATGTCGCAACTGCGATATTCGAAGGCCGAGAAGGCCACCAGGCAACGGCCGGGCCGCAACTCGACAGGGTGCATGCGGCGCAGCGGCAGGCGTTTTTTGACCTGCCGGGTGGCGGCGGTATAGATGGCGGTCATCGAGGTGGTGTCGTAGTAAAAGACCGGTATCTTGGCTGTCATGTCCTGATGTGTGACCACCCATTGCCGCACGCCTTCGAAGAATTCCTGACCCATCGCGCCCTCCCTCGGATTGTCGGATATAGTCCGCCCCTTATACCCTCCCTAACGGCTCCAAGTAAAGCGAGGCGCAAATTTCAGCCCGGTGTTTTGCAGGCCTCACGAAATGCCCTTTTCCCTTTTTTTTCCTAACTGCTTAATATTCAGCCGCTATCGGCCGATGATGTGTTTGTACCGGATTGCCCCCGGTATGGGGTGCCGTCGTGTCTATGTCGGTAGCCCGGCGGGGCCATGCCGCGGCAGGCCGGCGGCAAGACGGTACCAGTTCTGATTCACGGATGTGAGGTGGTACCATGAACGACGATGATGGCGCAAAGCAGCAGGCGGTAAAGGCGTTGCTCAAGGCCGGACGCAAGGACAAGGCGCTGGATCTGCTGTTCGAAGCGGCCATGGCCCATGCTCGGGCGCATGCCTTCGCCAAGGCGGAGGCCTTGCGCGACCGGATGTATGAGGTGGACAGCTTTGCCCTGTCCCAGATCACGTCCCTCAACGCGCTGATCGAAGACAAGAAGAGCAAGGCCCTGACCCCTGCCCTGCGGCAGCGGTGGGACCGCTTTTTCAAAGGGCTTTCGGCGGAAGAGGCCAATGCCTTCTTTTTTGGTTTGCAAACCATCATCCCGGGGCCGGACGAGACGCTTCTGCAGCAGGGTAGGGCCAATGATCGTCTCTACCTGATCAATGAAGGACAGGTGCAGCTGTTCCACGACAACGGCAACAAACGCTTGTTCATTAAATCGCTGGGGCCTGGCGATACGGTGGGTGAAGACACCTTTTTTTCGGTCAACGTCTGTACATTTTCCGCCGTCTGTTTGGGCAACACCGCATTGAGTTACTTGGACCGGTCCCGGTTGGCGGCCTTCAAACACGAATTCCCGCTGATGGGCAAAAAATTGAAGGCGGTCTGTGAGGTTGGCCGGGGGATCTTTTCATGGTTGCGCCAGAAAGGGTTGGACCGGCGCCGGCACAAACGGATTCACTTCTCGACCAAGGCTGTTTTCCAGGTGCTGCCCATGGATGACCGGGAGCGGCCCGGCAGTCCGGTTACGGCTGAAATATGGGATATTTCCAAGAGCGGTTTGTCCTTTTATTTTCATGCCAAGAATGCCCAGGCCATGCGCCGGTTGATCGGGCGCACGCTGCAGGTGCGATTCAAGGTGCCTTTGGGAGAGCGGCCAAAAACGGTGACCTTGATCGGGCTGGTGCAGGGTGTCCAAAGCCATCCGTTGGATGAGTACAGCGTGCACCTGAAATTGCAGCGCAATCTGAGCGACGATGCGATCAAGACCATCTCTGCGATCGCCGCCGGGATGGATTGAGTGGTCAGCCTTTGACGTTGAAGGTGATGGCCGCCGCCAGCGCCTCGCCGGTGAACGGATCCCGGCAATAGGTGCCCGACAGTTTGATCTCCACCGCCTCCTGCCGGAATCGGCTGCCGGCGCTCAGGGCCAATTGCAAGCCCTCATCGCTGCCCGTCACCCCGTTTTCATAAACCGTGTAATGGGTTTCGGCGCGTAAAAAGCCATTGACCCGCAGCGGGTTGCGCCAATGCACAAAGCCGCGGTAGAGATAGTGATTGTTGACCGCGCTGTGCCCGTCCATCTGCCCGATCTCCATGCCGATGCTGCTGCCGCCGACCAGATCGACGGTCAGCAGTCCCGCCATGTAGAGCGCTTCTTCGCCGAGCAGTTCATAGGCGTAGCGCCGGCCGCGAAAACCCGGTTTCAAAGGCCCCTTTGCCTGCCAGATCAGATCGCTGCCGGCGATTTCAATGGTTTCATTATCGTCCTTGACGAAGCCGAAGCGGTTTACCTCACCCCGGTAGCGTTGGGCGAAGTTGCGGTATTGAAAATGTTGGTAGGTGGGGGCAATGCGCAAACGGTCCAGGAACAAACCGGCGGCATAGCTGTGTTCACTCCAGGCCCTGCCGGCCACGCTGCCGCCGGAAAGTCCTTTGAGGGTGAAGCGGGCGTCATCGTGAATGTCGACGTGGGCGGCTGCTTTGGCATCGCCGCTTTTTTCGCGTTGATAGCTCAAACTGAAGCGATAGTTTTTGTGGGCTTGAAAAGTGGCTTTGCCGCCGTAGATCAAATAGGGCCCACCACTTGCGTCATCCGCCAGGAATGGGGACAGCCCGGCAAAGAGGGTGGCACTGAAATGGTCGTTCCATTGGGTGCCGATGCGCAGACCGTCGATCCGCGACGGTGTGATGCCATCCTTGACCAGCTGCCGGCCCAGATTGAAACGCAGACGCTCCCGGGCGCTCTGATATTGCAAATAGCCGTGGCGCAATCCCCCCCTGAACTGTTTTCGGCGATCCGGGGCGTCCAGGGTGCGTTCCTGACTCCAGGCGTTCAAATGCAGGGACCATCCGGCGCCCCGGCGGTTTGACGAGGCGGCGGGCGCTGCCTGCACCGGAAGCACATAGGCGTATTCGCCGCGCACGGCGCCGTTGTTTTGCCGGAACAAATGCTTTTTATAGAAGGGGCGGTCGGCATCCGATGCTTCGGCGGTACTGATGTTGGCCGCTGCAATCAGCAGCAGCGCGACAACCCCCATGATCCAATTGCGACCCTTGTGCAAAAGCAATGAGACCTCCTCCATAATCAACAAATACCGCACGAACCCGATTTCTGCAAAGATCATGCCCTGCACGCCGATGGCGGTGGCGAGGACATAAGCTTTGAATTTCAAGGGTCAAGGGCGTAGGGCGGAGCCGGCCGCCGGCTGATGTCAAAAAAGTGTCGCCTTCTTTGGCCTGTGGCGTTATATAACTGTGCACACTCGGCCCGGCGCGCCTGCGGCACCGTCGGCCGGATAGGAGGAGGAGCCCGCCCGATGGCCAAGGAAGCGTGGAAGCCCGGCACCATGATCTATCCTCTGCCCGCCGTATTGGTCAGTTGCGGCAACGCGCGGCTGGGTGACAACATCATCACCATCGCCTGGACCGGCACCCTCTGCACCGATCCGCCGTTGTGCTATATTTCCGTGCGGCCTGAACGTTTTTCCTACGGTTTGATCAAGGCCGGCGGCGAATATGTGATCAACCTCACCACCCGTGCTCTGGCCTTCGCCACCGACTGGTGCGGGGTGAAATCCGGCCGGGATCAAGATAAATTCAAGGCCATGGGCTTGACTCGCGAGAAGGCTCGGGTCGTATCGGCGCCGCTCATTGCCCAATCCCCACTGAACATCGAATGCCGGGTGCGCGAGGTGGTGCCCTTGGGGAGCCATCACATGTTCGTCTCCGAAGTGGTGGCGGTCAATGCCGACGCCGGTTTGATGAATCCCGCCACAGGGGCCTTCCAGCTTTCCCATGCCGACCCGATCTGTTACGCCCACGGCCGCTACTATCAACTGGGGCGCATGTTGGGCACCTTCGGCTTTTCCGTTCGCAAAAAACCGAAAACCAAAGCCCGGCGCAAACTTTAGGGCTCTCCGGGGGCGCGCATCCCTGGCGGCCTTCGGCCTGCGGCGCACACCGATAATCGGTGGGGGTACGATGCCGGGCACCCCATTGTCCTGTTTGCCGCTTGACACCTCCCCGTCCCCCCTTTAAAGTGGCGCCCTTGCGCGTTGCGCAGGCGCCCATTGCAAGGGCTTGCGCGGGCGACCGTTTTTATCCGGCAGCAGGAGGCACAGGTGGCGTTGAAACGATGGATGGCCCAAAACTGGTTTCTGATCGGCCTGGCGGCGGTGGTCTTGCTTGCCTGGCTATTGCCCGAGCCCGGTGCCGCCGGCGGCGTCCTGCGCAGCCAGGTGCTGACCCGCTTGGGGGTGGTGCTCATCTTCTTCTTTCAAGGACTGACACTATCTCTTAAGGTGTTGCGCATGGGCTTGCTGCAGTGGCGGCTGCATCTTTTCGTCCAGGTCTTCGTTTTCCTGGTGATTCCTCTGTTGGCCCTGGTGCTGGTGACGGTGGGCGGTGCCTGCATGACCGAAGAGTTGCGGCTGGGGTTCATCCTGCTGGCGGTGTTGCCGACCACCATCGCCACCTCGGTGGCCTACACCGGCATGACCGGCGGCAATGTGGCCGGAGCGGTTTTCAACTCCACCTTCGCCAATATGGCCGGTATCTTCATCACTCCCATGTGGATCGGCATCTGGCTCCAGGCCGGCGGCCAGAGCCTGCCCCTGGGAAAGTTGTTTCTGGACATCTCCCTGATGTTGCTGGCGCCGCTGTTGGCCGGACAAATCGTGCGACCCTTTGTGAGCAAGCGGGTCGACCGCCACAAGAAGAAATTCTCCACCGCCGCCAGCCTGATCATTCTGTTCATCGTGTATGCCGCCTTCTGCAACTCCTGGAAGCAGAACATCTGGTCGGCCCAGGGGACTGAAATCGCTCTGGTGGCTGCGGCGGGCGCAATCTTACTGTTTGCTGCGGCGGTGACGCTCAGCGTGGCGGGCACCCGCCTCTTGCGTTTCAATCATGAAAACAGCATGGCCGCCTGGTTTTGCGCGCCGCAGAAAACGCTGGCCGCCGGTGCGCCGCTGGCCAACCTGATTTTCGCCGGCCATCCCGGCCTGAGTTTGATTCTGCTGCCCATCATGTTCTACCATCCGCTGCAGTTGCTGGCCGGCGGCGTATTGATCAACCTGGTCAACAAGCGGCGGCAAACCGCGTCGGCCGCCGCCGGCGACGGCGATGCCCGCGCCGTGAAAACACGATGAAGCGCAAGGTCTTCTACGGCTGGTGGATCGTTCTGGCCACCAACATCATCTGCATGTTCGGCTACGGCACCTGGCTCTACAGCTTCGGGGTCTTCTTCAAGCCCATGGCCCGGGAGTTCGGTTGGAGCCGGGCCATGACCGCCGGGGCCTACGCCCTGCGCAGCGTCGAAGGCGGCATCGCCTCGCCCATCGTCGGCTGGGCCGTGGACAAATACGGCTCGCGGCGCTTGATTCTCATCGGCGCGGTCATCGCCGGCGCGGCCTTCGTGATGATGCCCCTGATTCAATCCTTGCTGGGCTTTTATCTGATTTACGGCGTGGTGCTCTCGGCCGGCATGAGCGCCATGCTCTACCTGCCGGCCTGGACGGTGATCGCCAAATGGTTCGACCGCCGGCTTTCCATGGCCATGGCCATGCTGTCGGTGGGCGCCGGCTTGGGGGGGCTGATCTGCGCCCCCTTGGCCGCCATCATGGTGACCCACTTCGGTTGGCGCACGGCCTTCGTGGTGATGGGCGTCTTCATTTGGTGCCTGGTGATTCCCCTGGCGTTCGTGGTTCGGGAACGACCCGAAGATATGGGATTGAAGCCCGATGGCGGCGCGCCCCTGCAAGGCGCGGCCGACCGGCGCGGGTTGCTGGGCTTCATCGGCGGCATGGCGTCGATGCGGGCCACGAGCGGTGCCGACTACACCCTGGCGGAGGCGCTGCGCTCCTCCACCTTCTGGTTCATCGCCTTGGCCTTTTTCTTCCAGGGCATGGCCCACGCCACCGTCACCGTCCATACCGTCCCGGCTTTGACCGATGCCGGGATCCCGGTGGAAACCGCCGCCATCAGCATAGGACTGTTGACCCTGGTGAGCATCATCGGCCGCCTGCTTTTCGGGGTGCTGGGGGACTACTGGGACAAACGCTACCTGTTCATGGCCTCCTACACCATGATGGGCGCCGGCATGCTGGTGCTGATGAGGGCCGACTCCATGGCCCGGGTGTGGCTGTTCATCTTTCTTTTCGGCATCGGTTTCGGCGGCAACATCCCCTTGATGCCGGCCATACGGGCCGAATACTTCGGCCGCAGTGCCCTGGGCAAGATCCAGGGGGTGATGAACCCGGTGATGATGATCGCCGGCGCGGTGGGGCCCATCCTGGCGGGCCACCTGTTCGACACCACCGGCACTTACCGGGTGGCCTTCCTGATCACCGGCCTGATGACTTTTCTGGCCGCCGGGGCCATTTTCTTCGCCCGTCCTGGACGTGGACGTTAGTACATCTCGCGCAAACACCAATGCGTTTAAAAAAGCCCAAGGAAGATTACAAACGGGCTAAAGCAGCATCGGGATCAGTATCGATTCCCATTGGTTTGTGCGCGACCCTTCGTGTCGGCGTGCAAGCGTTTGAATGCCATGGGTCAAGGGGGGATCTGCGTCGACTTGTTCTTATCCAGCTCACGGCGGACGGCCAGACCGATTTTCTCCAGGGTATACGGTTTGTGCAGATACTCACCGGCACCCAGCTCACGCATCGCCTGGACCCGCTCCGAGGGTGCGTAGCCGCTGGCGATGATCGCCTTTTGTTCCGGGTGTATTCGAAGAATGCGTCGGTAGGTTTCCAGGCCGTCGATCCCCGGTGGCATGACCATGTCGAGCACCAATAGATCCACCTCGTGGATCTGCATATAGCTTACGGCCTCCTCGCCATTGGCGGCGGACACCACTTGGTAGCACAGTTTGCCGAGCATCCGGGTGGCAATGGTGCGCTGTT
Organism: Desulfatitalea alkaliphila; assembly: GCF_022968795.1. GTDB lineage: Bacteria > Desulfobacterota > Desulfobacteria > Desulfobacterales > Desulfosarcinaceae > Desulfatitalea > Desulfatitalea alkaliphila. Next base: position 206,295 of record NZ_JALJRB010000002.1, on the reverse strand, counting down.
CCGCGCTGTCGTCCACCACCAGCACCCGTTCCGTGCCGGTGTAATCCTGGAGCACCACCCGCTTGGGGATCGGATTTTCCTCTTCCCGCGTTGCCGGCAGGTAAATGTCAAACTGTGTGCCCTCACCTTCCTTACTGTGGATGTCCACAAAGCCGCCATGATCCTTGACGGTGTTCCAGACGATGGTCATGCCCAACCCTGATCCGCTGCGTCCCATCCGCTTTTTGCTGTAGAACGGTTCGAATATCCGGCGGCATTCGTCCGGCGCGAGGCCGACCCCCTCGTCGGCAATACGCAAGACCACATACTCACCTTCCGGAATTCGTTCGAATCCCTCGAAATCCTCATCCAGGTATCGGTTCAGGGTTCGGATGCGTATGTTGCCCCTCGCAGGCATGGCTTCGACGGCATTGCCGACCAGGTTCATGATCAACTTGGAGATGTGTAAGGCCGACCCTTTCACATGCAGTAAATCACCGGCCAATTCGCTGTTCATTGTGATATTGGGATGGTTGCGCGCCAGGTTGTCGTATTCCGGGGATCGGAGATAGGCGGTGACGATATCGTTCAATTTGACGATCCCATGGTTTGCGACGTTACGCCGTGCGATCATCAGCATATCCTGGACGATTTCAGCGGCCCGCTGTCCGGAATGCCGGATCGTCTCGATCTTTTCGCGCATGGGATCGTCGTCGGGCAGATCCAGCAGAAGCAATTCCGGATAGGTGACCAGCCCGCTCAAAATGTTGTTCAAATCATGGGCCACACCGGCGGCAAGGGTGCCGATGGCCTCCATCTTCTTGGACTGTTCCAGTTGGTTTTCGAGGTGTTTGCGCTGGGTGATATCCTTGGCGATGCCTTGTGTGCCTGCAAATGAACGCTCATTTGGCGCCTTTTGGGTGTAAATACCCTCCGCCGATATGTTGAAATAGCGATCTTTACCGTCTAGTGGTGGATCGTCGGACGATAGCATCAGCCGTATTTCCAGATCGGCGGTGGCGCGTTGCCCAGTCCGACGTTCGTTGATAAGATGGTTGGCCCGGGGCCGGTCTTCGGGTACGACCAAGTCCAGAATGTGTTTACCTATCAGTGTTTCGGGCATTTGTTGATAGCGGATAACGGCGGGGCTGATAAAGGTGATCCGACCCTGCGGGTCGAGGCGGAAAACGATGTCCGGGATGGTTTTGATGATCGCGCTCAACTCCTGTTGACTGCTTCTCATCAGTATCAACGCATCTTGCATGCCCAGCCGTGCGCGTCGCTGCCGCATCCAGTATTTGAAAAGCATGAGCAGTAGCCCGGCGCTCAAGATGGATACCGATGGAAGCAATGGGGAGAGAAGCATTTGCCGGCTGTTGAACAGCAACTGGGCGGACCACCAACAAGTGATGATGCCCAGGGCGCCGATGACGGTGGTGATTGCAAATTCGCAGCGCGCAATGCACAGGCTGAACAGGCCTACTGCCAAGAGTGAGAGGAGGATCTCCGCCAGCAGCATTCCTGTGTGGCGATGGATGTACTGTCCCGACAGGATCGTCTCCACCGCCTGGGCGTGAATCTCGACCGTCGAATAGCGCCCATGCCCCGGTGTGGGGAAGGCGGATGCCAGACCGGCGGCGGACAGCCCCACAAGCACCACCCGATCTTTGAAGACCGTCGTTTCGACTTGGCCGGCCAACACTTGCCCTGCGGGGACATGCAGCAGCTTCGAGCGCCGGCTGGTGAAGGGGATCTGAAGATTTCCTTTTTGATCGATGGGAATGGTGTGCGCACCGACGGTCAGCGTGCTATGGCTCGCCACATGTCGGTGCAATATCACCGCTGCCCCATGAACGGTGGGCAGCAGGGCGGCCAGCACCAGATTGGGATGAATCGCCTGTTCATATTGGATCATCAGGGGCAGACGCCGCATAAGACCGTCTGCATCGGGAAGGCCATTGAGAAAGCCGGAATGGGGCGCCGCCCGCGCGAGCCGGTCCACATTGCAGATGGCTCCTTGCGCACGATGCAGGCCCGCGGTTGCTTCTCCGTTGGTCGCTTTTTGTACCTGCACCAACTTGAGCGGGTGAAGAAAGCACGCTTCCTGTTCGCCGGGTACTTCGTCGAATTGAAGCTTGTATCCCAATACGAATGGGCCGCCGGAAAGGGTTTCGGCCAGCAAGGCGTCGTGGTCCTGCAACGGCAAGAGAGAGGTGCGATCCGCTTCGGCCATGATGAACGCAAGGGCGATGCTGCGGGCGCCCATTTCCGATAGCGTGTTCAGCAGCGATGCCATCCGGTGCCGCGGCCATGGCCACTGGCCCCACGTTGCCAATGCGGCTTCATCGATCTCCACCACCACGACTTGTCCGGTTGGTTCGGGGTCGCCGGCATTGGCAACAATGGCGTCGGTGGTTCTATGCTGCAGGTGGCTGATGAAATCGGGGCGTAAGAGGTAAAGTGCGGATAAAAAGATCGACAACAGAAGTCCCAGGCATACGGTCCATGGAACCGATGGATCCAATTTGTGTTTGGGCGTATCCATGTCTTTCAATACCACTGACACCTTATGCTACCCATCGGATTCCGGGGTCGGAAACGCCTGTCCGAGCTTCTGTGCGGGTGCGCGGTGATGCTATCGGATCACCACTTCCACCCGTCGGTTCTGGGCGTTGGCGACGTTATCGGGCGTTTTCACCAAGGGATTTTCTTGGCCATGGGAAACGACATCGATAAAAGCGGCGTCGATCCCCCGGTCGATCAGGAGCTGCCGCACTGTGATCGCGCGGCGCAGGGAGAGTTGGACATTATAAACTTTGTCGCCCATAGTGTCCGTGTGGCCCACCACCGAGACGCGGGTGGGGGAACGCGCTTCAATGGCTTCGACAATTTCCGTCAACTGTCGGCGGGAGTCCGGCAACAGTCGCACCGAATCCGATTCGAAATGAAGCCGGAAGTGCAGTGGCGGCAACGGTTGGTTGGCCACGACCTGGCCGAACAATGCTTCGACCTTGGCCGGGTCCAGGGGCTCCGGCGCACGGGGGGCAGCTTCCGGCGAGCGGATTACCGTCGCCAGGTTGGCTTGGTCGATGTCGACCGAACCGGCCTCGTTGGCAACCGTGATACGCCCCACCGATCCGTCCGGATCCGGTGCAAGCATGACCATGCTTTTTTTGCCGCAAGCCATGTTGAAGGCCATGGCCGCCAGGCAGCAAGCGATAAGTATCGATTTCTTCAAGGTTCACCTTCCTGCGTAAAGGCTGTCTTCGAATATGCGCCTGCGCGTCTGCGCACCTGCGCAAAGCGATCAATCCACCTTGATCAGCACGTGGGTTCCCCGAACGCCGATGGTGGCTGCAGGCAGGACGAGCTGTACGGCTTCAGGGGCGAGCTTGGCGATTTGCCCTGATAAATAGGACACCGTTCCCCGGACAAGTCGCAAGACGAAGGAGAGGTTGTTCTCAAGGGGTTCGAAAAGGTAGCTGTCGATGGTGAGTTCGGTGCCGGGGCCGATGGAAATGCGCGTATCGTCGGAGAAGACCAGGCCGACATGGCCGTTGCGGTCGGTTCGGATGATATCCGCCCGTTTGACTTCCATGCCGGACGTGACGGCGTGGGTCGTGTCGCCACGCGTAATCGTCGCTCCGCCCTCAACGGATTTAACGATGCTGATGAAGATTTCTTCGGCAACTGCGGTGCTCGTCCCGATCCAAACAAGGCCAAGGCAGAGCAGGCAGGCGATGGCATGTCTCATGGGCGCCTCCTTTGTTATGGATCAAGCTTACCGATGGGGCCGCTGTTTGACAAGTGAATTGTCACGGTTGTGGCGGCGGATGCGTTTCGCCCGCCACAGACAAGGATTACGCCTGTTGCGGGGCCGGTTCGATCTCCACTTCGAAGTTTTCGAGCACCCGTGACACCATCATGTAGTAGCCGATGGTGATGGTCAGTTCCATCAAGGCGCGCTGGGACAAGCTGTCGGCCACGGCCTTGAACGTGCTGTCGCCGGCCTTGACGTTGAGCACCACCTGGTCGGTGTAGCGCAGCACTTTGCGCTCCAGGGTGTCGAAGGCCGGCGCGTCGGGCCCGTCGCGCAGGGCCTGGATCTTTTCTTCGGCCACCCCCACCCGCCGTGCCAGCCGTTCGTGCTGGTATACTTCGTATTCCGCCCGGCAGAGAATGCCCACCCGCAAAATGGCCAGCTCCCGCAGGCGGCTGTCCAGTTCGTTTTTGCGCAACAAGGCCGCGCCCAACTCCAGAAAACCCACGGCCGCCGGTCCCCCATGGGCCAACATGCGGTAGATGTTCAAGGGCGGCCGGGTGCCCACTGCGGCACGCAGCTGTTCATCGGCCCGGCTCAAATCAAAATAGGGCATGCGGGGCATGTTCCGTACCTCCATTCAGGGTGTCTTGTTAAAGGCATCTCGCACTGCTACATCGCAATGCCCGTTCCCAAACCGCCATCCACGAAGATGGACTGGGCGTTGATATAGGATGCTTCATTGGAAAGGAGAAAAATGGCGGCATAGGCGACTTCCCAACCGGTGCCCTGGCGGCCGAAGGGGACCAGAGCGGCACGCTTGGGACGCTTTTGGGTGGCCACCCGGCCCAGGGGCGTGTCGATCAAGCCCGGTGCGACGGCGTTGCAGCGAATGCCCTGTCGCTGGCCGGCCAGGGCCACGCTGCGGGCCAGGGCCAATTGGGCCGCCTTGGTGCCTTCGTAAGCCGGATTGCGCCCGTTGGGCCGTTGACTGGCCAGGGAGGAGATCAGGACGATGGCCGATCCGGGCGCCATCAGGGGCAAAGCCGCCTGGCAGGCCAGCATGTGACTTCGCAGGTTGACGGCGAATTCCCGGTCCCAGATGTCGGACGTCAGGGTGTCCAGGGAGCGGCCGTGGCTGGTGCCCACATTGAGCACCAGACCGTCCAGGCCCCCCATGGCGTGGTGGGCCTGCTTGACCATGCGGGCGTTTTCCTCGGCCTGAGCCACATTCACCGTCAGCGGTTGGGCCCACCCCCCTTCGGCGGTGATGCGGGCCACGGTTTCGGCGGCGCTTTGCGCGTTGATATCGGCGCACACCACCCGTGCGCCCTCCCGGGCCGCCAGCATGGCGATGGCGCGGCCGTTGCCGGGAATCTCCTCGGCGCCGGTCACCGCCCGCTGGCCGGCGCCCACCACCAGTACGTTGCGCTCCGGCAAGCGATTGCGGCCCGGGGCGGTGCCGATGGCCTCGGCAAACATTTGGATTCGTGGATCGACTTTGCGTTCGGGGATACTCATCCGTCGTCACCTCCGTAGGCAAGCATGAAAGATGGCAAACGAGGGGCCGCCATGTCCGGCGCGGCTTGGCCGATGATCATGTGCGTGATACTCCTTGCATATCATAGAAGTCGCCCATCGGCATCCCCCCGTCGCGTGGACCGGCTTGCATTTTGCGCTGACTGTGCATAGAAGTGGGCGCCGGTCGGCCCGTGATGGGTCGCTTCGGCACAAACCAAACCCATGCAGTGCATTGCATCATGATCACAAGGCCCGTATAATCGCCCATGTCCCTCGCGACCAACCCCGAACCCCATCCGGGTGTCCACCGCCTCAAGCTGCCGCTGGCCGGTTCTCCCTTGAAGTATGTCAACGCCTATCTGCTGGCGGCGCCCCAAGGGTACCTGCTCATCGATACGGGCTGGAACACCCCGGATTGCCGGTCGTCCCTGCTGCAGCAACTGGACGGCCTGGGGATACGCCCGGAGCGGATCGGCCGGGTGGTGATCACCCATGCCCACATCGACCACTACGGCCTGGCCGCCGGGGTCCTGACTGCGCCCGACAGCCGTTTGCTGATGCACGCCCTGGAAGCCGATGTGGCGCACTTGCGCTACGGCGACACAGCGCATTACCTGCAGCGGACACAGGCGCTGCTTCGGGCCGCTGGGGCCGAGCGCGCAATGATCGCCGACGGTGGGCGGCAGGCGGACCGTTTCGCGCACCTGGTGGATCGGGCCGCGCCTGACATCCTGCTGCAGGGGGGCGAGACGCTGCAACACGGCGATTTTTCCCTGGAGGTGATCTGGACGCCGGGCCATTCCCCGGGTCACATCTGTTTGTACGAGCCGACCCGCAAGCTGTTTTTCTCCGGCGACCACCTGCTGCCGGGCATCACCCCCACCATCGGCCGCTATCCGCGCTCGGGCGACAATCCGCTGGGCGACTACATCGCCTCGGTGCGGCGGCTGAGATCGCTGAATGTGGCGCTGATGCTGCCCGGCCACGGTCCCCCGATGACCGGATTCCGCAGCCGGATCGATCAGGTGCTGAGCCAACACGAACGGCGCACCGGAGAGCTGCTGCAGCGCATGGCGGCCTGCGCCGAGCCGCTGACCGCCTACGACTTGGCGCGGATCATGCCGTGGTCGGCCAAGTTGCGCCCCATCGCCTTCGAGGAGATGGCGCCCTTCGATCAGCGCCTGGCGGTGGCCTCGGTGTCGGCCCATCTGGCCGCTTTGGTTCACGAAGGCCGGTTGATACAACAGACCCATGGCGGGGTGCACCGCTACCAACCGGTCCGGAGCGAGGGGTGAGGGGGGATCAATCTTGCTTGGCCCGCAGCGCCCCGGCGATGTTGCGGCAGCCGGTCTCCTTGACAAAGAAGGCGGCCACCAGGGCCATGGCGGCGTAACCGGCCATCAGCAGAAACCCTGCCTGGTAATCCCGCGCCGCATAGAGGCGCAGCCCGTCCTGCAGCGTCCCCTGCCAGAAGATGTCCAGCACCTTGCCGAAGGCCGGCTGCATCAGGGAAGTGCCGATGAAAGTGCCCATGTTGACGATGGCCACGGCCATGCCGGCGAAGCGCGGGTCGCTGACCTCCTTTGCCACCGGGAAGGTGACGGTGAACCCGGCGCCGGCGAACCCCATCAGGGCGAACACCGGGTAGCCGTAAACGGCGGATGTCCACGGGGGCATCGCCAGCAGGGCCCAGGATAGCAGGTAGAGCATCACCGAGGCCAGCAGAACAGCCTTGCGTCGCCGCAACCAGTCGGAGAACCAGCCGAAAAAGAGGCAACCCAGGGCGAATCCCAGCAGCATGACGGTCATATAGGCGGCGGCCTCCGGTCGCTCGAAACCTTTCACATCCCGCAGATAGGGCATGCCCCACAATCCCATGAAGGCGTAGAGGCCGCCGGTGGTGCCGAAGTTGACCACGAACCCGGGCCAGAGGTGCCGGTTGCGGGCCACCTCCAGCAACTGCCGCCCCAAGGCGCCCAAGCCGGTGAACGGTGCCTTGGTGGCATCGGACAACGGCGCGAAACTGCAATCCTCGGGCCGGTTGCGCACCACGATGGCCCCCAGAACGCCCAGGGCGATGGACACCGCGCCGATGGCCACGAAGGTGGCGCGCCAGGTGACCACATCCAACAGCGCCGCCAGCGGTCCGGCGGCCATCACCGACCCCAAGTTGCCCACCAGCAGGGTCAGGCCGCTCATGAAGCCGTAGCGCGACTCGCTGAACCAGACCGAATTGCTCTTCATGGTGCAGACAAACACCACCGACACCCCCAGCCCCACCATCAGGCGGCCGGCGCTCGCCACCGCCAGGGTGGGCGCCAACCCGAAGAGGATCGCGCCGCACCCGGCCAGCAAATTGCCGACCACCACGGTGGTGCGGGTGCCCAGGGCGTCGGCCAGCACCCCCGAAGGGATCTGCATGGCGGCGTATACATAGAAATACATGGCCGCCAAGGATCCCAGGGCCGCACCGGAGGTGTGAAAGGTGGCCATCAGCTCGCCGGAAACCACGCCGGGCGCCATGCGGTGGAAATAGACGGTGATGTAAGCCAGGATGAGGACAAGGAAGATCAGCCAGCGGGTGAGGTTGAAGCGAACAGCGGGCGACAAGGGCATGGGGCGTTATCCGTATTCAGGGTTGGCGCCGGTGCGACGGCACGAAGAAAATGGGTGTCGGCGCGTTTTGTGCAATCAGCGCGCCGCCATCGGGATCCGCCTCTGATAGCCTCCCATCGGAATTTTTGCAAGTCCGGAATGCGCCCTGGCGGGCGCCGGTTTTAAGTTTTAAGTATTAAGCTTTAAGCAATGAATTCTGTCGTTTAGATAGGTGTGTGGAGGCTTGTGTTTCGGGGGTGTCGGAGGTGGCGGGTGGCGGGTGGCATGGGCAACGGGTTGCCGGGGTTGCGCAGCAACATGAGGTCATGCGCATCTTTGCCGCTACCGGCACGGGTGACGCCGTTTTTTTGAAAAACCGTTTGGTAATGGGGCAAGCCCCAACTTGGGCGTTGTGCATCACTGCATAATAAAAGCCTATACGACCTTCTGTGCCTGCAGTTGCCGGATTTGGGTTTCGCTGTAGCCGTATTCGGCGAGGATTTTCGTGGTGTGTTGGCCGAAACGGGCGCTTGGTGTGCGCAGGGTGCCGGGCGTGACGCTCAGTTTGATCGGCACGCCCAGATGGGTTTCGCCGGGATCTTCGGGGGTTTCGATCTGCGCCACCATCTCCCGCTTTCGGAACAGGGGGTCGCACAGGGCTTGTTCCAAGGTGTGCACGGCGCTGACGCAAATTTGCTGGCCGCCGAGGACGGTTTCCCAGTGGGACAGGGGGTGTCGGCGGAAGGCGCGGCGGAATGCGTCGATGATCTCTGCGCGGCGGGCTTCGTCGAACTGCAGGTCGGCGTATTGCGCCATATCCATTGCCTCGCAGAGCCGGCGCCAGAAGCGGTTTTCCAAGGCCCCGACGGCCACGGCGCGGTCGTCGGCGGTTGCGTAGGTGTTGTAGCAGGCGTAGCGGTGGCCCAGCAGGTGGTCGCCGCGGCGGGGCGCCTGGCCGGAGAAGCCGTGCCAGAAGTGGGCTACGGGCAACATGGCCAGCATGCCGTCGGTCATGGCGATGTCGATGTATTGGCCGCGGCCGGTACGGTTTCGGGCGTAGAGGGCCAGCAGGATGCCGATGGCGCCGTTCATGCCGCCGGCGGCGATGTCGGCGATCTGGATGCCGGGGATGCTCGGCGGGCGGTCGGGGTCGCCCATCAGATCCAGCGCCCCGGCCCGGGCCAGGTAGTTGACGTCGTGGCCCACCTGGTCGCGGCAGGGGCCGGTCTGGCCGTAGCCCGTGATGGCGCAGTAGATGATGTCCGGCTTGACCTGCCGCACGCTGTCGTAGTCCACCCCCAAGCGCGCCGCCACGCCGGGCCGGAAGCCTTCTATGATCACATCGGCGCCGCGGGCCATGCGCATGAAGATCTCCTTGCCGGCGTCGGTTTTCAGGTCCAGGGTCATGTGGCGTTTGTTGCGCTGCACCGTGGGCAAAAAGAGACCGTCGGCGGCGTACTGCCGTTTGTCTTCGATGGCGATCACCGCCGCGCCGTGGTCGGCCAGGATCATGGAGCAGTAGGGGCCGGGCAGCAGCCGGGAAAGATCCAGCACGGTGACGCCGTCCAGGGCGCCGGGAGATGGTAAGGCGTTTGCGTTCATCACAATCCCATGAATTTGGCGGCGATGCCCTTCATGATTTCGTTGGTGCCGGCGAAGATGGACATCACCCGGGTATCGCGGAAGGCACGCACCATGGGGCACGCCTCCAGCATGCCGTGGCGTCCCAGCAGATCCAGGGCGCGGGAGGCGATGCGGTGCACGGCGTCGGTGCACCAGTACTTGGCCATGGAGACTTCCACCACGATGTTTTGCTTCTCCATGTGGTCGGTGATGAGTTTTTCCATGAAGGTGCGGCCCAGTTTGACTTCGGTGCTCATCTCCACCAGGGCGAATTGCACCGCCTGGGCGCGGCAGAGGGGCCGGCCGTTCACCAGGGTGCGTTTGCAGTGGTCGATGGTGTATTCGACGATCCGTTCGGCCGCCGCCACCGCCCCCATGACACAGGCCAGCCGCTCCTGCTGGAGCTTTTCCATCATCATCAGGAAACCGGCCCCTTGCTCCCCCAGGCGGTTGGCCACCGGCACACGGCAATTGGTGAAGAAGAGCTCGGCCGTGTCCTGGCTGTGCCAGCCCATTTTGTGCAGGGGGTTGCCCTTTTTGAAGCCGGGCGTGTCCGCTTCCACCAGGTAGAGGGAGATGGCTTGATGGGGATTGGACTGCTCCGGGTCCTTGGCCGCCAGCACCAGCAGGTCGCAGTTGAGGCCGTTGGAGATGAAGGTTTTGGTGCCGTTGAGCACCACCGTGTCGCCCTCTTCCACCGCCGTGGTCTGCATGCCCGCCAGGTCGCTGCCGGCGTTGGGTTCGGTCATGGCCACGGCGGTGACGATGTCGCCGTTGACGCAGCCGGGCAGGAAGCGCTGCTTGATCGGTTCGGCGGCGAAGGATTCGATGTAGGGCACCACCACGTCGCTGTGCAACGTGGCCGCCAATCCGGTGTGCACGGTGCGGGAGAGCTCTTCGGCCACGATGAGCGCGTGGATGAAGTCGCCGCCCATGCCGCCGTAGGTTTCGGCCACCGTGGGGCACAGAAAACCGGCCCGGCCCATCTTGCGCCAGGCCTCCCTGGGCACCCGGCGCCGGGCCTCCCATTGGTCGACATGCGGGATCACCTCCTGTTCGCAGAAAGCCCGCAGGCGCCGGCGGAACTGTTGGTGGTCCTCGGTGTATCGGAGAATATCCATGGTGTGATTCTCCTTGTCCCGGTAATGTCGTGCACGTCTTCCGGGCGCTTACTTGTACTTTCCGATGATCGCGATGCTGCAGATGTTCTGAAACGGGAAACCGCCCAGATTGTGGGTCAGCCCGTAGCGGGGGTTGCCCAGTTGGCGCTTGCCGGCGCGGCCGTGCAATTGCAGATACATCTCGTAGAGCATGCGCAGGCCCGATGCGCCGATGGGGTGCCCGAAGCACTTGAGCCCGCCGTCCACCTGGCAGGGCATCTGGCCGTCGCTGTCGTAGAAGCCGTCCATCACGTCGTGCCAGGCGCGGCCCCGCTCGGAGATGTGCAGATCTTCCATGGTCACCAGTTCGGTGATGGAGAAGCAGTCGTGCACCTCCATCATGCTGATCTCCCGTTTGGGATCGGTGATGCCGGCCTCCTGGTAGGCCATTGCGCTGCAGCGGTCGGTGGTCATGAAGTGATCGCCGTCCCAGCGGTTGAAGGCGGCCTCTTCGCCGCTGCTCAACGCCACCTGCAGGGCCTTGACGGTGACGAAATCCTTCTTGCCCAGGCCGGCGGCGATTTCCGGGGTGGTGACAATGGCGCAGGCCGCGCCGTCGCTGACCCCGCAGCAGTCAAACAGTCCCAGGGGGTGGGCGATGATGGGGGCGCCCAGCACCTGGTCCAGGCTGACCGCCTTTTGCAAGTGCGCTTTGGGGTTGAGGGCGCCGTTGGCGTGGCTTTTGACCGACACCCGCCCCATGGCGCGCTTGAGGTCCTGCTCGCCGACGCGGTACTTGGCCCGGTAGGCGCTGGCCAGCTGGGCGAAGGCGCCGGGGGCCGAGAGGTTGGGCATCCACTGCCACTGCAGGCTGCCGGCGTTGGATCCCGGGTTGGGCAGACCGCCGTAACCGGTGTCCTTGAGTTTTTCCACCCCCATGGCCAAACAGATGTCGTAGGCGCCGGAGGCCACGGCATAGCAGGCGCCGCGGAAGGCCTCGGTGCCGGTGGCGCAGTAGTTCTCCACCCGGGTCACGGGGATCATGGGCAGGCGCAGGGTGACGGCCAGGGGCATGGCCGTCTTGCCCACGTTGATCTCCTCCATGCAGGTGCCCAGCCAGGCCGCTCCGATCTGCCGTTTTTCCAGGCCGGCGTCGGCCAGGCACTCCTCGAAGGCCTCCACCATCAACTCCTCGGCGCCGGCGTCCCAGCGTTCACCGAAGCGGGTGCAGCCCATGCCGATGATGGCCACTTTGTCCTTGATTCCGGTTGCCATGCGCAAACCTCCCTGGGTCCCTTAAATCGTGAACAGCTTTTCGATGAGCTGCGATTTCATCACATCCCCCTCGATCTTCAGCTTGCCTGAGGTGAACGCCTGCATGGGCGCCATGCGGCCGGTCATCATGGCGCCGAAGTCGGCCGCTGCCATCTTCAGGGTGCAGGTGGGCCGGGGATGGTCTCCGGCGGCCACGGTGCACTGCCGGTCCTTGATCTCGCAGGACCAGTTCCCGCCGCCGGGGCCCGAGATGAGGAACTGGAACACCACATCCACCCCTTCGGCCGCATCGGCTTTGAAGGTGCCCGCCAGGCGGTCGAAGATCGCCTGGGTGTCCGGCGCTTCCTCGGCCGCGGGGGTCTGTCCGCCGCCGGTCGTGGCCGGTCGGTCCTTGGGCGGCGGCGGCGTCATCAGGTCCACGGTGGCGGCGTTGAGATCCGCCAGCTCCTTGGCCCCTTGCAGGTCATTGATGTGGTCCCAGTGGAAGGCGATGTCCTCCACCGCCGGCGGATCCCCTTCCCGGCCCAGTTGCACCGGCGGCCCGGTGAGCAGCGCCGCCCGGCTGAAGTGGCCGACACCGGCGTTGAAGATTTGGCCGCTGTGGTCGCACCCCTCGCTGCACAGGTAGAGGACCATGGGCACCACATCGTCCGGCTTGGCCATTGCGAACAGCTCGGGGGGCATCACATCCTCGGTGAGCCGGGAGGCGGCCAGGGGGGCGATGGTGTTGACCCGGATGTCGTATTTGCCCCCTTCCAGCTTGAGGGTGTTCATCAGCCCCACCAGGGCCATTTTGGCGGCGCTGTAGTTGGCCTGGCCGAAGTTGCCGTAGAGTCCGGCGGCCGAACTGGTCATGACGATGCGGCCGAAGCCGTTGGCTTTCATTGCGGCGAAGGCGGGCCGGGTGACGTTGTAGGCGCCGTTGAGGTGCACGTCCATCACCGCACGCCAGTTCTCCGCTTCCATCTTGACGAAGCTCTTGTCCCGCAGGATGCCGGCGTTGTTGATCAGAATGTCCACCCGGCCGAAGGCGTCCAGGGCGGTTTGCACGATGGCCGCGCCGCCTTCGGCGCCGGCCACGTTGTCGTAGTTGGCCACCGCCTGCCCGCCGGCTTCCCTGATTTCGGCCACCACTCGATCCGCCGCCGCACTGGCCGCGCCGCTGCCGTCCCGGGCGCCGCCCAGGTCGTTGACCACCACCTTGGCGCCGCGCCGCGCCAGTTCCAGGGCGTAGGCCCGGCCCAGGCCGCCGCCGGCGCCGGTGACGATGGCCACCCGGTCGTCGAAACGGATGCGGCGCATCTGTTCGGCGGCATCCGGCGTGGGGGTGGCTTTCCAGAAATAGTTGACAAAGCCCCGCTGCTTGTCCTCGGTGCGCTTGCGGAAGACCATCTGCACCGGCAGGCCCACCTGCAGCTCCTCGAAGTCGCAGTCGGTGAAATCGGCCATCAGCCGTCCGCCATCATCGAACTGCACCATGCCGTACTTGTGGGGCGGGTCCACCGACACCGCCAGCAGATCGCCGGTGAAGGTTTTGATGCGGGCGGGTCGGTCGGCGAATTCGTAGTCCTCCTGGCTGTGCAAGGCGCCGCAGTCGGGATTGACGCAGATGTCCATCTTGGGAAACTGCGGCGTGCCGCAGGTGCGGCAGCGGCCGCCCACCAGTCCCAGCAGCATCTTCCGGTTGCGCCACAAGGTGGTCATGGCGGTCTGGGTGGGGGCCTCGGCCCGGATGCCCATTTCCGGGTCGATCAGTTCGCGGAACTTGAGCCACTTGGCGTAGTTGTCGGTGGCCTTGCCGCGGGCCAGCGCGCCGCGGACCCCGGCGCGCGGGGCCAGGCCGGCGATGGCCTCGGTGACCCGGAAGCACAGCGCATTGCACCCCTGGCCGAAACCGGCCATCAAAATGCGTTGGCCCGGTTCGGCCGTCTCCAGCGCCCGCACCAGCAGCAGCAGGCTGTGGGCCGCGCCGGTCTCGCCGCACACTTCGTGCATGTTGTCCATCACCTGGTCCGGCCGGGCGCCCAATTTTTTGGCGATGTTGCGGTGTTCGGCGGTGAAGAAGCAGGGGTAGACCAAGCGATCCACTTGGTCGATGGCGATGCCCAGCTTGGCCAGCAGGCCGTTGACCGCCTCCGGGATCATCTTGCCGTAGCCTTCGTCGCGCACCCATCGCTCTTCCCAGAAGTAGTCGAACCGCTTGTCCGCCGCCCGGTAGTGGTCGACAAAGTCGTAGGAGACGGAGAAGGCGCCCTCGAAGGCGGCGATCACGTCGCTGTCGCCCACTTGCAGGGCGGCGGCCCCGTCGCCGAACCACATTTCATAGAAATAGCCCGGCCGGGTTTCGCGCCGGTCGGCGGCCGCCACCAGGATGTTGTTGCGCGCGCCGCCCTGCACCGTTTCCAGGGCGGTGAGCAGGGCCGTGCTGCCGGCCTTCTGGGAGGCGGTGACATCGGCGGTCAGAAGGGTGCCGGGCAGGTTGAGGGCCGTGGCCACGATGCCGGCGTTCTGGCGGTCGGCGAAGGGCAGGCTGGTGGAGGCCAGGTAGAGCCCCTGCAGCGCCTGTTTGTCACGGCCGGTCAAACAGTCCCGGGCGGCGGCCACCGCCATGGTGACCGCATCCTCGTCCCAATTGCACATGGCGCGTTCGCCCTGGGCCACCATCATCAAGGCCGGGGCGAACCACCCCATGGACTGGAAGATGGCGGCCCGCTGCAACCGCAGTTTTGGAAGATATGCGCCGTAGGCGGTAATGCCGATCATGATTCGCTCCTTTCATTGAACCTTTGTGACCACATCCATCACCTGCTCGGCCAGTTGGCCGAAGGTGCGGCCCGCTTCGAGGTCGGTGATCGCCGCCGCTTGATCGCGCACCGCCTCCGGCGTCGGCACGGCGCCTTGCGCGGCCGGTACCGCGCCGGGGCCGGTCATCACCGCCACCCGGTTGAAGAAGCCCATGCCGGCATTGTAGATGTTGCCACTTGCCGGGCACTGGTCCGTGCAGAGAAAAAGCGCCAGGGGCACCACATATTCCGGCTGCATTTTGGCGAACAGGTCGGGGGGCAGGATGTCCTCGGTGAGCCGGGAGGCGGCCAGGGGGGCGATGGTGTTGACCTTGATGTTGCGCTTTTCGCCCTCCAGTTTCAGGGTGTTCATCAGGCCCACCAGCCCCATCTTGGCGGCCGCGTAATTGCTCTGGCCGAAGTTGCCGTAGAGCCCGGCCGCCGAGGTGGTCATCAGGATCCGGCCGTACCCCTTGTCCCGCATCACGGCGAAGGCGGGCCGGGTGACGTGGTAGGCGCCGTGCAGGTGCACGTCCAGCACGGCCTGCCAGTTCTCCGGCGTCATGTTGACAAAGCTCTTGTCCCGCAGAATGCCGGCGTTGTTGATCAGGATGTCCACGGTGCCGAAAGCCTCGAGGGCGGTTTGCACGATGGCCGCGCCCCCTTCGACCGTGGCCACGGAGTTGTGGTCGGCCACGGCCTCGCCCCCCGCGGCCCGGATCTCGGCCACCACCCGGTCGGCCGGCGCGGCGGCGCCGTCGCCCGAGCCGTCCCGGGCGCCGCCCAGGTCGTTGACCACCACCTTGGCGCCGCGACGGGCCAATTCCAGGGCGTAGGCCCGGCCCAGGCCGCCGCCGGCGCCGGTGACGATGGCCACCCGTCCGTCAAAGCGGATCCGGGGCGGCACTTCATCGCCGTACTCGAATTCGCCGTTGTCGATCACCACCTCTCCGGTCTCGGCATTGACCACCCGCCAGAGGGCCTTGCCCTGCTCCGTGCGCCAGATCAGGGTTTGGATGGGCATCCCGGGATAGAGCGGCTTGCTGAAGCGGCAGGCCATGCGCCGGGCCTTTTCCGGCGCGCCGGGAATCAGGGTGTCGCACAGGGCTCGGCAGGCGTAGCCATGGGTGCACAGCCCGTGCATGATGGGTTTTTCAAACCCCGACAGGCGGGCGAATTCGGGATCCACGTGCAGACTGAAGGTGTCTCCCGAGAGGCGGTACAGCAGTGGTTGGCTGGGCGCCGGGGTGGCCGCCACCACCGTGTCGGGCGCCCGGTCGGGAAAAGCCGGCGCGCGTTTGGGTGCGTCGGGTCCGCCGAAGCCGCCGTCCAGCCGGCCGAACACCGTGCAGATGCTGGTGAACAACCGGTTGCCCGCTTCGTCCACCGTGTCGCTTTCACCGATGATCAGGGCGCCGCGGTCAGGCCCCTTGTCGTAGATGTGGCGGATGCGCCCCTTGGTGGTCAGGCTGCCTTCGGTGGGAATGGGCCGGTGGAAGATCAGCTCCTGCTCGCCGTGCAGCACCCCGGCCAGATTGACCTCGGATTTGATGCCGATCTGGGCCAGCACATCGAAAATCGACGCGATGGCGAAGCTGGGAATCACTTTCAAATCCTTTTCGTAGCAGTAATGCAGGTCGTTCTCGCCGGCGCCCACCCCCAGGGCGTAGAGCACCACGTCTTTCCAGGTGTAGTGTTTAGTCATCGGCCCGAGCGTCTGCCCCACCGCTTCCAGGTTGAGCGCCATCGTTTGCCTCCTTACGGGTCGTCCCGGGTGAAGGCCGGGATCAGGATGAACTTCAGGGTCTCCTTGACCACCGCCACATAGGCGTCGCGGTCCAGTTTGAGCAGGGGGCGGAACGACCCCTCGCCGGCCGCGAAATTGATCACCGCATTCCACACCGCCAGCACCCGGGCGTTGGCCCGCGCCGACACATTGGCCTTGTCCACGGCCAGCCCCATGGCCACGGCGATGTTGCCCAGGTGGCGGCCCATGCGGGCATCCAGGGTGGAGGCGATGCGGTTCTTGGAAAATTGGCTCAGCAGCACCAGATTGGCCGCCTCGGGATTGGCGAACAGGTGATCGCACATCACATCGATGGCCGCCGCCAGTCGTTGGTCCAGCGGCTTGCCGTGCACCAGGGCCTCGATTTCGATCAGCTTGCCCCGGATCTCGTCGCTCAGGTCGGTCAACACCGCCTCGTACAGTTCCTGCTTGTCGCCCCAGTGGTAGTGGAGGGTGGAGATGTCGATGCCCACGTCCTTGGCGATCATGCGGGTGGTCACCCCGTGAAATCCATACTCGCCGAACAATCGGCGGGCGGCGGCCAGAATGCGGGCCTTCATGGAGTCGGGTGCTTGTCGGGCGATGTCAAGGGCGGTGGGCATGCCGGAGTCTCCGGGAAGGTGTTGCAACCATGCTTTCCATCATTTGATGGATAAACCATGGCTGAAAAATGAATCGCTGTCAAGTGCTAAATTTGGTTCAATTTGGATTTCGATCCCGATCCCGATTTCGATGGCCTAAGGTTTCGGGGGCGGCGACCGATGATGTCCTTTGGTCGTCTTTTGCATCACCCCAACCGTCTTTGTTCGCGTAGGAGATCAGGATGAATTTAAAAACAATCGGTAAACCGTCGCTGCCGCGCCTTGTAGTGGCCCTGCTGTTGGTTGGATGGATCGGTTCGGCCCTGGCCGGGGACAACCCGATGCGATCTTTCGGATCCTTTGCCATGGGCGGGCGTGTCGAAGCGCCTCGGGAATCGGCACCAGCGGGACCGGTCACGGCACCGGGGATTCTGCTGCACATCGGCGGTCGCAGTTTCGATCCGTTGCAGGAAGCGGCGGTGCCGGACGGGGGGCGCAGCAGCACCCTGCAAAGCGACTGCGGCGGTGAAACGGCCTATTTCATCGTCCAGTTCGACGGTCCCATCCAGCCGGACTGGAAGGCGGCCTTGGCCGATGCCGGCGTGGAGCTGTTCGACTATGTGCCTGAATTCGCCTTCATCGCGCGCATGGCCCCCGATCGCCGGGCAACGGTGCAGCGCATGGTCCATGTGCGCTGGGTGGGTGTCTACCAACCGGCCTATCGTGTGAGCCCGTCGGCCCGCAGCCGAATCTATTTACGGGAAGAGGCCGACGAGCAGGCCGAGGCGCCAACAGCGGAACTGCGGGTCAACCTTTTTCCCGGCGTCGATCCGGCGGTGGTGACTGAGCGTATCCAAGGGTGGGGCGGCATCGTTCGATCCCACCACCCATCCCATGACGGCACGACCCTTGCCGTGGCACTGCCGGCGGACCGGGTGGCCGACCTGGCCGCCGTCGAGGGGGTGAAATGGATCGAAACCCTGCCGCAGTGGGAGCTGTACAACGATGTGTCGGCCGACATCATGGGGGTTCGGCCGACTTGGCAACGGTTCGGGCTCTACGGCGAAGGGCAGGTGGTGGGAGTGGCCGATACCGGGCTGGACATGGGCAGCACCGTCGCCGGCGAGATCCACAAGGATTTCGAGGACGGCCTAGGCAACTCACGGGTGGTGGCGCTCATCGACCGCGTGCCGGTGGAAGAGGGGGGTGCGGTGGGCGACAACGCCTCGGACACCAACGGCCACGGGACCCACGTGGCCGGATCGGTGCTGGGCAACGGTTGGTGGTCCGGCAGCGATCCGGCCACGGATCACTTTCCCGTGCGCACCAACGCCGGCATGGCCCCCAAAGCCGGACTGGTGTTACAGGCGCTCAACCGGAACGGCACCAACAGCCTGGAGGGGCTTCCACCGGATCTGGGCGAGGTGTTCGAAGAGGCCCGCCTGGCGGGCGCCCATTTGCACACCAACAGTTGGGGATCTTCCCTGGCCAGTGCCTATTCGATATTCTCCCGCGATGTGGATGCCTACATGTGGCACAACCCCTTTTTTTTGATTCTTTTCTCCGCCAGCAACGACGGTGTGGACCGGGACCGGGACGGGGTGATCGACGGTTACAGCATCGGCGCGCCGGCCACGGCCAAGAATTGCCTGGCGGTGGGCGCCACCGAGGGGGATCGGCCCAGGGGGGCGGGTTATGACTTCGCTTGGGGGAGCGGGTGGGGGCCCTTGTACCATGCCGACCCCATCCGGGAGGACCATATGTCCAACAATGACCGCGGGCTGGCGGCCTTCAGCTCCCGGGGACCCGTGCTGGACGGGCGCTACAAGCCCGATATCGTGGCCCCCGGCACCAACATCCTCTCCGCCCGCACCCGGGCCGCGGCGGCGGAAGCAGACATCGGTTGGGGCAACTACAACGATCACTACGTCTGGATGGGCGGCACCAGCATGGCCACGCCCCTGGTGGCCGGCGCCGCCGCCCTGATGCGTGAGTATTTGATGACCGAGGCGGATTTCGATCCGCCTTCGGCGGCTCTGATCAAGGCGGCCCTGCTCAACAGCGCGGAGGATATTTCACCGGGGCAGTACGGCGCGGGCGACCACCAGGAGATCCCCTACGGGCCGGGACCCAACAACGTGACCGGCTGGGGGCGCTTGAACCTGGGCGACGGCGTATTTCCGGAAGCGCCCTTCCATATCCTCTTTTATGATGAAAACACGGGCCTGGAAACCGGCGGCCGCCAGGATCACACGATCAAGGTCACCGATGGCGATGCGCCGCTGCGGGTGACCCTTTCCTGGACCGACTATCCGGGGCTGCCGTCGGCCCACGGCGCCCTGGTCAACGATCTGGACCTGCAGTTGATCGCCCCGTCGGGTGCGGTCCATTATCCGGACGGCGCCTTGCAGTCCTCCGCGGTCAGCTCCATCGCCTATGATCATGGGGGCCAAGGGGGCATCGTCTACGATACCCGTAGCTATGCCGTTCGGTTCACCCCCGAACGCACGCCCGCCTACCTGGAGAGTGTCACCTTTGCTTATGCCAACGCAGACGACCCGGACGACCTGTCCGTCGCGCCCGTGGAGGTGGTGGTCTATGCCGATCTCGCAGGGATGCCGGACCCGGATCGGGTATTACTGCGCCGTACGCTGCAATTCATGCCATGGGGCTATCACACCATCCCGCTGGATGTGGTCTTGGGCGACGGGGATTTTTACATCGCCCTCGAACGAGGGGACGCCGCTCTGCTTCGCATTGTTTTGGAGGCGGGCAATCCGGAGGGGCGTACCATGGTGCGCGACACAACTACGGACGACGATGCCTGGGCGCCTTCGGACAACACCGCGCTCATCCGCGCCAATGTGCGTTACACGCCCGACTGGTCCACCGACTGCGACCGGGTCAACAACAACGAAAGCATCACCTTGCAGAGACCGGAGGTCGGCCGTTACACCCTGCGGGTCAGTGGCTACAATACCCCCTACGGCCCCCAGCCTTATGCGCTGGTCGCCAGCGGCCACATCGTTCGTGCCGAAGGGGGCTCCGGCGGCGGCGGCGGTGGGGGCGGCGGGGGTTGCTTTGTCCAATCGATGGCGTCCGCGTGGGGCCGGTAGCCGTAGCAAGGGCCGAGTGCCATGCCGCCTTCTGCGCGAACAGAAGAACGATCAAACGGCCTTATCAACGGGTGCCGTGAGGCCGGCATCGGCTTGACAGGGTCGATGCTGCATGCGAAGGGTATCCAGCACGGAAAAACGGTTTGCTTGCAACTTCAGACGACGCACAAGGGATGGAAACGGCAATGGCGGACGACACACATCAGACCCAAGCCATCCTTTTCGCAGACATTGCCAACAGCACCCGGCTCTACGAACAACTCGGGGACGCCCGTGCCCTGGAATTGGTCACCAGCTGCCTGTCACTGGTTGAAAAGGTCACCTTGGCCAACCACGGCCAAGTGGTCAAAACCATCGGTGACGAGGTGATGTGCCGTTTCGCCCAGCCGGATCAAGCGATGGCCGCGGCCGTCGGCATGCAGGAAACCATCAGCGATGACGAAACCATGGTGGCCTATAGGATTCGCTTGCGCATCGGTTTTCACTACGGCCCGGTGATTTGCGAAAGCGGCGATGTTTACGGGGATGCCGTCAATGTGGCGGCACGCATGGTGCAGCAGGCCAAAGCGGGACAAATCATCACCAATCACGCCACCCTGCAGCAGATGGCGCCCCGGCATCACCGCACCACCCGGCTGGTGGACGAGACCCGCATCAAGGGCAAGCAGGCACTGCTGACGATTTATGAAATCCCCTGGGGCCACCCGGAAGAGATGACCATGATCAGCGGCGCCATGGGCGCAGCGGCGAAGGGCAAGGCCAAAGCCGAATTACGGCTGCGGCTGCGTTTTCAGAACCGGGAGGTCGTGGTGGATGCGCAAACGCCGGTGGTCACCATCGGCAGGGATGCCATCAATCACCTGGTGGTCAACGAACCCCGCGTCTCCCGGCTGCACGCGCGCATCGAACTGCGGCGCGATAAATTCGTGCTGGTGGACCAGAGCACCAATGGCACTTACATCCTGCCCGCCGACCAGGAAACGGTCCTGATGCGCCGGGATGAAATCGTCCTGCCCGCCGCCGGCGCCATTTCCCTGGGGCACGCCGGCTTTCTCGCCACCCCCATGGAAATCCGCTTCCAACACATTTGAGGGCTCGCCCTTATTTTTGCGCGGGTCCACAGCGGCTGTTGGCATAATCGGCAGTGACGCACCGATCATTGTGATCGTCGCACACCATGGATACCCCGTTCGGCGCTATTGGCCGAAGACCCGGCGCAACAGATCCGTCACCCGCGCGGCGGGATCGGAGCGGATCTTGCGCTCTTCCTCCGCCACCATGAGAAACAAACCATCCAGGGCTTCATTGGTCACGTAGTGGTCCAGGTCCAACCCTTCGGTTTGCAGCATGGGCACCGATGACAAGGGGGCCACCACCTCTTTGTAGGCCCGGGCGACCCCCACCTGCTCCATGCTCGTGGTGACCACCGGTTTGAAAGCCGCATAAAGCCGGGTGGTGGTTTTACGCCGGAAAAAGTCGGTGGCCGAGGTTTCGCCGCCCTCCAGTATGCCCCGGGCATCCTCGAAAGTCATCTCGCCGATGGCCGTCACGAAAAGGTCGGCGGCGGCGGGCGCCGCGGTTTCCGCCGCCCGGTTCATGGTGACCACCAGATGGTCCACCTGCTCTTGAAAACCGACGGCCGCGGCCATGTCGGCCAACCGCTGAACGCGTTCGGGCAGCACGATTTTGATCCATTCATTGCCCAGGTAGCCGTCCACCCGGGCGACGTTGTGCACCGCGTTGCGGGTGCCGACGGTCAACGCCTCCCGCAGGGCGGCGATGGTGGTGTTCTCATCGGGTGGGGCGCCGGTGTCCGCGCTTTCCGATGTGAGCAGGCGTTTGAAGGTGTCGAAAAAGCCGGCTTGTGCCGGGGCCGTGGCCGTGATCAAGAGCAAAGCGATGGTAACTGTCAGCAGGCGCATGCAAGCTCCCATTTTTTGAATTCTCAAGGGGTTGTCAATAAGGCAGCGGGCACGGGGGGCTTCAAGGCCCCGCGGCGCAAGCTATATTCCATCTGATTGGATGGGGCAATGGGCGAGCCCTAATCAGCGCCACCCATATCTTTGTCGGCTTTGTTCCAGGCGTCGTAGAACGCTTCATAGGCATCGGAGAAGCCCTTTTTCAGCTGTTCCCAGGCCTCGGCGGAACCCGATTTCATTTTCTCGTACCACTGGCCCAGCTCCTTGCGCTGACGTTGCAGGGCGTCACGGGTTTCCCGGGCCCTTTCGCGGGCCGTCTTGTCCATCTGTTCCCATTTCGCATCCATCTCCTTTTGCAGCGCCTCGAGTCGTCGGTCCGCGCGCGCCATGGCCTCTTCCGTTTTGCGCGCCGCTTCATCCCGTTGATCGGCACCATAGCTCTTCAAAGCCTCGATCAGTTCCCGGGTTTCCTTTTTGACCTGCTCCGCAGAATCGGTGGCGGCCGTCGCCGGCACGCCCATGGCGCCCATGGCCAACATCAGCACCATCACGAATAGCGTTCGGATCTTCTTCCTCATGGCATTTTCCCTTCCTCCTCAGGATTTCCAATATCAAAATCTAATCCTCAATGGCGCCAAAAGCAAACCGCTCATTGTATTCGACGCGGCCATGCTTTAAAATACCATCATTATCGCAGGCGACTCCCGCACCCGCCAAGGAGGTGCCCGCGGTTTACGGCTGCAATCTTCAGTAAATCGAATCGCATATGAACAGGCCCACCGCGGGGACCTGTTCCGCGGGGTCACGTTATGCAGCGATATATCCCCTTGGGTTATTGTGTCGGCTGCGGCCGCCTTTGTATCTGCTTGCTGGTGATACTGTTGTTGGTCGGCTGCGGTGGCGGCAGCAGTTCCGGCGCCGCCGGCGGTGACGGGATCGGATCGTCCACCGACCCACTGGCCGGTCCCCTTGCCGGCAACCCCGATGGCACCTGCGCCATTCCCCTGGCGGCTTTGGCCGAGGAGGTGTGGGACCCCGACGAGGTGGTGGGCAATGGCACCCCGGCAAGCTGCAGCGCCGAGGCCTTCATCACCGCCGTGGCCCGGGGCGGCAAGATCGTCTTCGACTGCGGCCCGGACCCGGTCACCATCACCCTGAACCGGCCGGCCAAGGTGTTCAACAACGCCCGACCGGACATCGTCATCGACGGCGGCGGCATGGTGACCCTCAGCGGCGGCGGCACCAGCCGCATTCTCTACATGAACACCTGCGACCGGGACCAGGTGTGGACCACCTCCCACTGCCAGAACCAGGACCACCCCCGCCTGACGGTGCAGAACCTGACCTTCATCGACGGCAACAGCCGCAACGAGAGCGAATATGAAGGCGGGGGCGCCATCTGGGTGCGCGGCGGCCGCTTCAAGATGGTCAACTGCCGCTTTTTCAACAACACTTGTGCCCTGGCGGGCCCGGATGTGGGCGGCGCGGCGGTTCGGGTTTTCAGCCAATATGAGGGCCGGCCGGTCTATGTGACCCACTGCACCTTCGGCGGCGCCGAGGGGTTCGGCAACTACGGCGCCAACGGCGGCGGCATCAGCAGCATCGGCGTCTCCTGGACCATCATCAACAGTCTATTCACCCACAACCGGGCCACCGGCCGAGGCGCCAACCCTCGTCAGCCCGGCACGCCGGGGGGCGGCAGCGGCGGCGCCATCTACAACGACGGCAACACCATGACGCTCTCGCTGTGCGGCACCTTGCTAGCCCACAACGAGGTCAATGCCCACGGTGCGGCCATTTTTTTTGTGACCAACGACCGCAGCGGCTTTCTCTCCCTGGACCGCACGGTGATTCGCGACAACATCGGCGGGAGCTGGTACAACCTGCCGGGCATTTCCATGCATGCGGACACCGCCCGCGAGATCATCGATTCCGTTCTGGAATAGCAGCACCTGCGGTTATGCGCCGGTCCTATTCATTCAATCGCAGGTAATCCTCGCGTACCGGCGCGAACACCTCCACCGCCACGGTGTCTTCCAGCACTTCGGCGCTGTGTTCGGTGTCGCCCGGGATGGACCAGCCATCCCCCGGCCCGGCCTCATGGGTCGTTTCGCCGATGGTCAGCCGGATCCGGCCGCTGACCAAATAGCCGGTCTGTTCATGGGGGTGGCTGTGCCGGGGCAGCAAGCTGCCCGCCGCCAGGCGGAACTCCGCCAGCAGGGTCTTTGCGCCGTGGGCCAGGGTCTTGAGCGTGATCCCCGGCATGGCTGCGTGGTAACCGGATGCATTGGCTTTGTAAAACACGGGTCCTCCTTTTTTTGTTTCAGCCTGCGACCGGTTCTCCTGCGGCACAGGTGTTTTGGATGGACGGGTCCTCAATTTTTCATCGCATCGGTCGATAACAACAAGGATGGGGCATCGCAGCCCGCCGCGCCGCCTTGGCGGAAGGAACTTTCCGCAGGCGCCGGAGCTGTGTTCGCGATACGCCATCACGATGGATCTTGCTTGCTTATAAATATCGATCCCCGCATCCGCGGGGTCGTCATATGCACTACCGGAAGGATGCACCATGCCCTTGGGCGAGCCCCCTGAATTGCTGACGCCCCGGCCCCGCAAACCTCAGTCGCCCCTGGCGCGCATGCTGGGACGGATTCGCCATAGCGATGAATTTCCAAGTATTTCCAAATACGTCGTCGAGATCAACCGGAAGTTGGCCGCTTCTTCGGCCGATTGCGACGCTTCCGAACTGGCCGACATCATCCTACACGATTACGGGTTGACCAGCAAACTGCTCAAGCTGGCCAACTCCGTCAACTACGCCTTTGCATCGGGCAATGTCACCACTGTGACCCGGGCGGTGGTGGTGCTGGGTTTCAAATATGTGCGCATGACCGCCATCGGTCTGTCGCTGTTCGAACATTTTAAAAACAACGCCTTCGAGCAAGAGCTCAAAGAGGAGGTGATCCGCTCCTTCTGGTCCGGCATCCTGGCGCGGGATCTGGCGGCCGCGGAAAAAGATATCGACCCTGAAGAGGCTTTTCTATGCGCCATGTTGAGCCGCTTCGGCAAGCTGGTGATGATCCGATACCTGCCGGGGGAATACCGCAAAGTGCTCAACTGGATGGCCCGCCACGACTGCAGCGAGACCATTGCGGTCAAGGCCTGCTGCGGCATCACCTACCAGGAGCTCGGCCGGGCCGTTGCCCGGCAATGGAATTTCCCGCCCCGGATTTGCGACGGCTTGCGCCCCATTGCCATACACAACTGGAAACACAGGGACACCGGAGCCTCCAAACTGGCTGCCTTGAGCGGTTTTGTGCAGGCATTGAGCAAGTTGATCGGCATGGACGGCCAACAGAAAAATGAGGAGGCGGTCCAGAAATTGCTTGAGCAATTCCAGCCGGTGGTGTCCATCTCCAAGAAACAGCTCGAGCGACTGATCGAAGACTCCTTGGCCAAGGTGCGGCAACACGCCCGGGCCATGGATTTCAGTGTCGCCGACAGTCCTTTTTTCAACGACCTGACGGCCGCTTTCGCATCGGCGCCGGAAGGGTCGGCCGCGGTGTCCAAACCGTCGGCGGCGCTGCCCGCATCCGGCAGTTTCAAGCTGACGGACAGCATGGATCTGAAAACCGGCGGTTCCGATGCCGCCGCCAGCCCCGCCGAAATGATCCTGGAAGGCGTGCAGGAAATCTCCCAGGCCATGATGGCCGATCACGCATTCAACGATATCGCCCCGATGGGACTGGAAATCCTCTATCGGTCCCTCGGCGTTCAGCGGGCCCTGATGTTCATCCGCGACAGCGACACCCAATGGATGAACGTGCGCTTCGGTTATGGCCGGCAGGCTCGGAACCTGGTGCAAAATGCGGGCTTCAAGGTGGCCGAAGCGGCCAAGGACCTGTTCAATCTTTCCCTTCGGGTGGGCAAGGACCTTGTCATGGCCGATGCCGGGGACGACAAGATACGCCATCTCATTCCCCTCTGGTATCGTCGCCACATCGATGCGCCGGCCTTCATCTTCCTGCCCATCATGGTGCAGAACGTGGCCATCGGCGCGCTCTATGCCGATCGTCCAGAGATCGGCGCGCCCATCAACGAAGCCGAACATCGCCACCTGAGCATGCTGCGCAACCAGCTGGTTTTGGCCATCCAGTACCGCCAGCTGCACCAGGACGGCGCACAACCGACCCATTGATCAGCGCTCACACCCTTATTTCCGGGTGGCGCCCCTGCGGTCGGTTGCCGGTATCATTGCAGCCCTTGACAAGTGGTCCGATAACAATTAGATAGTTCGACACATGTCGAACTATGATACCGATACCATCGACCAGCTGGCCGAGATGTTCAAGGCGCTGTCCAACCCCAATCGCCTCAGAATATTCCTGGAGCTGATCGACTGCTGCCCGCCCGGCACCCTTTGGCAACAGGATGGCGAATGCTGCGCCTTTGTCGGCGATCTGACCCGCGTTCTGGAAATTGTGCCATCCACCGTTTCCCATCACATGAAGGCGCTGCGCCAAGCGGGTTTGATCAAAATGCGGCGCCGGGGCAAACAGATCGTGTGCTGGGTGGACCCCGCAGCGGTCCAAGCCCTGGTGCGGTTTTTCAACCGATGAACGCCGGTGCTTTGCGCCCTTGACCGCTTGCATGCATTTGAACGAGGTGAATCCCATGGAAAAAGAACAGTTTGAAATCATCCGCCAGGCGGTGCGCAGCCGCTATGGCCAAATCGCCGCCGCCGACGGCTGTGACTGCGGTCCCTCTTGTTGCGGCGACCCGCTCAAAGAAGTGTCCCCCGATCAGATCGCCCTGGCCCTGGGCTATTCGGCCGCCGATCTGGCCGCCCTGCCCGAAGGCGCCAACATGGGGTTGAGTTGCGGCAATCCCAAGGCCATCGCCGCCCTCAAGCCGGGCGAAACGGTGCTCGATCTGGGCAGCGGCGGCGGCTTCGACTGCTTTCTGGCCGCGCGGGAGGTGGGCCCCGAGGGGCGGGTGATCGGCGTGGACATGACCCCCGAGATGTTGAGCAAGGCCCGGGCCAGCGCCGCGCGGATCGGTGCCCTGAACGTCACTTTCCGATTGGGCGAAATCGAGCATTTACCGGTGGCGGACAACAGCGTGGATGTGATTCTCTCCAACTGCGTGATCAATTTGTCGCCGGACAAACCGCAAGTGTACCGGGAAGCCTTCCGGGTGCTCAAACCGGGCGGTCGGCTGGCTATCTCGGACGTGGTGGCCACCGCTGCCCTGCCGGAAGTGCTGCATCAGGAAATGGCGCTTTTAACGGCCTGCGTGGCGGGCGCGGAGACCATCCCGCGGTTGACGGAGATCCTGACGGCGGCGGGCTTTTCGCGGATCCGCATTCAACCCAAGGACGAGAGCCGCGAGGTGATCCGCCAGTGGGTCCCCGGCCGCAAGATCGAAGATTACATCGTTTCGGCCGCCATCGAGGCGGTCAAACCTTAGGGCTCGCGAGCCCCTATCGTTTGCCGCCGCGCGGCTTGGCCTGCGCGGTGGGCGCACTCGCTAGGGGATCGTCGGGCCAGAAGTGCTTGGGATAGCGTCCCTTGAGCGCCTTTTTCACTTGCCCGTAACTGTTGCGCCAGAAACCGGCCAGGTCCTGGGTGATCTGGGCCGGGCGCCCGGCGGGCGAGAGCAGGTGCAGTTGCAGCGGCAGGCGGCCCCCGGCGATGGCCGGGGTGCGGTCGGTGCCGAACATTTCCTGCAGACGCACCGCCAGCGCGGGCGGGTCGTTGTTGTAGTCGATGGGATGGCGGCGGCCGCTGGGCACTGTGATGTGGGTGGGTGCCCAGGTGTCGAGCTGCTGCAGTTGTTGGCGGGAGAGGCGGCTGCGCAATGCGCCGGTCAGGTCCAGGCATGCCAAGGCTTTGAAGCCCGCAATACCGGTCAGCCAAGGTGCCAGCCAGGTGTCCAGGGCCGCCATCAGGCCCGCATCGGACAGGTCGGGCCATGGGGGTGCGTCGCTCTCCGTTTCCGTCGCCATTCGGCGCAGCAGCAGCGTTCGGGTCTGAAAGGTGCGCCGTGCGGGTGTCCAGGGCAGCACTTCGATGCCCCGGGCGCGAATGGCGGCGGTCAGGGTGTCGGCCACGGCCTGCGGATCGGGATCGGTCTGAGGCTCGCGGCGCAGGACCAAGGCGCCCAGGGTGAGGCGCCGTTCGGCCGATACGCATTGCCGCTGGTCATCCCAGGTCACCGTCTCTTGCCATTTCAGGCGATGGGTCCATTGGTGCATCAAGGTGTCGCGGTCATAGGCCGCGGCCAGGTAAATGCGGGCTTCGCGCCGTTCGCCGTCCAGGTGGGCGATCACCAGGTAGTCGTGGCCCCCCAGGGGGTCGGGCGTGTCGAAAAAAGCGCCCAGGCCGCTGGTCATGACATAGCGGTCCACGCTGCCGGGTCTGCGGCCGGCGATGCGGTCCGGGTAGGCCCAGGCAAGCAGGCGGCCCGGTTCCATAACGCCCCTGTCGTTTGCGCTTAAATGCAACCGCTGCCGCAACAATGCCGCCACCTTGACGATGCGGCGCACCGCCGTCCAATCGGTTCGCTCATCGGTTCGGGGTAGTGTCGCGCGGCTCCGGAAAGCGTGCAGCAGTTCGAGGCGCCGGCGCAGGTCCGTATCCTTGTGAGCGCCGCCGGCGCGCAATGGATCCCGCTCGCTCAAAATCGCCGCCATATCGCAGGCCGTCCCTCCCATCCCCGCCTGCCCGGCGGCGACCACCATGTGGGCCAGGCGCGGATGAAGGGGCAACTGTGCCAGGCGGCGACCGTGGGCGGTGATGCGACCGTTCTCATCCAGCGCGCCCAACTCGGTCAGCAAGGTGCGGGCCTGTTGCAACGGGCCTTGCGGCGGCGGGTCGAGCCAGGCCAAGGCACCGGCATCCGCCTCACCCCACCAAGCCAACTCCAGGGCCAAGGCGGCCAGGTCCGTATTCAGGATTTCCGGTCGGTTGCGGGCCGGCAGTCCGGCGTGCGCCGCTTGGGACCACATGCGGTAACAGATTCCCGGCCCCAGTCGGCCCGCTCGCCCCCGGCGCTGGTCCGCCGCCGCCTGCGACACCGGCACGGTGACCAGTCGGGTCATACCGCTGCGTGCATCGAAGCGCGGTACCCGCTGCAGCCCGCCGTCCACCACCACCGCGATACCCTCGATGGTCAAACTGGTTTCGGCGATGGCCGTGGCCAGAACGATCTTGTGCCGGCCCGCCGGCGGCGGCGCGATGGCCGTATCCTGCGCCGTGCGGCTCAGGTTGCCGTACAAAGGGGCCACCGACCAGTCGGCAGGCAGACCGCCTGCGGCCAGCAGGCGCGCCACGCGCCGAATCTCCGGCGCGCCGGGCAGAAACACCAGCACGCTTCCTTCCCCGGCGGCAACCGTTCGCAACACCCTGTCGGCCACCGCCCGCTCCAGCGGTTGGGAGCGGGGCGGCGGCACATATCGCGTCGCCACCGGGAAAAGGCGGCCCGCGCAAGCCACCAGGGGGGCATCATGCAACAGCGCCGTCACCGGGGCCGGGTCCAGGGTGGCCGACATGACCAGCAGGCGCAACTCCTCGTTGAGCACCCCCTGGATCTCCCGGCAGAGCGCCAGTCCCAGGTCGGCCTCCAGGCTGCGCTCGTGAAATTCATCGAAGATCACCAGCCCCACCCCCTCCAGGGCCGGATCGGTCTGGACCATGCGGGTCAACACCCCTTCGGTCATCACCACGATGCGGGTGCCGGGGCCGGTGCGGCTGTCCATGCGGATGCGATAGCCCACCGTCTCGCCCACCGTTTGGTTGAGAAGGGCGGCCATGCGCGCCGCCGCCGCTCGCGCTGCCAGGCGGCGGGGCGCCAGCAGCACTATTCGTTGCCCGGCCAACCAGGGGGCATCCAGCAGGGCCACGGGCACGGTGGTGGTCTTGCCGGCCCCCGGCGGGGCCACCAACACGGCGCTGCCATGGCGCGCCAGAGCCGCCGCCAGTTCGGGCAGGACGGTGGTGACCGGTAATTCGGGAAGGTGGGGTTGCATTTTTCTCAACAGTGCATCGGCGCGGGCATGGGCCGGGCAACCGAACGGATCGGGTTCACATTCCAAACGCGGCAGTACCGCTTTTTGCCGCCGCAAGGAGCATAGCACATCCTGGCCGACTTTGCGGCAACGCCTACAAGTCGCCTTAAGGATAGCGATAATATAAATTCCCCTTTCAGGCGACCGGATTCGAGTCGGATGGGGTTGACCATCGGATTCAAATACCAGCGAATCCCCCCCCCGGCGCGATGCCGAAATGCAGATGCAGGTATTGTATATTTTCTTGAGAAAGATTATAGAATGTTCCTTTTGAAACAATAGGGTCATTGTGTATCATGGTCGAACGGTTCGGGTTGAGACCTTATCGGGTCAGGGCCGTCGCACCTTATTCTATTTCCGATTCAGAGGGTATCGGGTACGGAAGGAGTCAGTTGATATGAGCGACAAAGGGGGTTCCAAAATCATGACCACCCGGGAGGCGGTCAGCCGTTTCGTCAAGGACGGCGACAGTCTCATCACCGGCAACTACAACGAAAGCATGCCCATCAGCCTGATTTACGAGATCATCCGCCAGCGCAAGAAAGGCATGACCTACTACAGCCAGTCGGGATCGTTCGATGCCGAGTTCCTGGTGTACGGCGGCTGCGTGGAAAAAATGGTCTCCGCCTTCCTATACAAATGGGGCGGCAAGGGGCGCGGCGGGATCATCGAACAATACCAGCGCAAAGGCCAATTGCTGATCGAGGACTATTCCAACTTCACCTACAATGCGCGCCTGGCCGCGGGTGCTTACGGTTATTCCTATATGCCGGTGCTGCCGGCCATCATGGATTCGGATGTCTTCAAATACAGCAGCTTCATGGGCGACAAGAAGTTCGGCACCACCACCTGTCCCTTCACCGGCAAGACCATCCCCGTGGTGCCGGCGGCCAATCCCGATGTGTGCATGCTCCACGTGCAACGGGCCGATCAGTTCGGTAACGCCCAGCACTGGGGCGGCTTGGGTTCCACGGTGCACGCCTGCCTGGCCAGCCGCACGATTCTCGTGACCTGCGAAGAGATCGTGGAGCCCGATGTGATTCGTTCCAGCCCCCACCACACCATTGTGCCGGGTTTCCGGGTCAGCGCCGTGATCGAAGAGCCTTTCGGTTGCCACCCCTTCGAGTTGGTGGGCTACCGCGGTCTGGATACCGCCATGTTCAGCCTGATGAACCAAGCCTTCAAGGCCGACGGCGGGCTGACCGCCTTTTTTGACGAATGGATCTACAACCTGCCGGACCGCAATGCCTACATCAAGCACTACATCGAGGTGTTCGGCCAGGAGATGCTCAACCGCTACAACGCCCGCTCCTACTACTCGGCCCCGGCCAACTACGGCATTCCGTTCCAGTCCGGATGGGATGTCGACGGCATCTCCAACGATCTGGGCGTGGACATGGAAGGGTTGGAGAAATTGATTGAAGAGAAAGGAGACGTGATCGATGTTAACTAAAAAGGTCACCCGCCAGGAACTGCTGATCATTGCGGCCGCGCGCCAGATTCAAAACGGGGATGTCACCATTCTGGGCATCGGCCTGCCCATCATTGCCGGCGCCGTGGCCAAGAAGACCCATGCACCGGAAGCGGTGCTGATGATGGAGTCGGGCATTTGCGATTTCGAGCCCCGCATTTTGCCCATGCACGTGGCCGATGCCAGCGCCACCCGGGGCTATGGATACGCCATCGACCTGTTCAGCGTATTCACCACCATCACCCATGCCGGCTATCTGGACAAGGCTTTCTTGGGCGTGGGCCAGATCGACCGCTTCGGCAACATCAACACCTCCTATCTGGGAACGCCCCCCGACGCCCAGCGCATCACCGCCGCCGGTGGCGCCCCCGAATTCTACGCCTACGCCAAACAGAGCATTTTAACCATGAAAGGCGGCGAATTTGTAGAAAAACTGCCCTATCTCACCTCCCCCGGCTTTTTGGGTGGCGGCGACGAGCGAGAAGCGTCCGGCCGTTACACTCCCGGCTCGGGACCGGCTGTATTGCTGACCCCCAAGGGGATCTTCAAGTTCGACAAAGAGACCAAGGAGATGTATCTGGACACCCTGTTTCCCGGCAGCACCGTGGAGCGCGTCAAGGCCGATATTCCCTGGGATCTGAAGGTGGCCGACCAATTGGGTGTTTTTCCGGTACCCACGGATGAGGAGATCATCGCGCTCAGGGAGTTTTCGCCGCGGTCCAGTTTCTCCAGCCCCGTGGCCGTCCAGCTGGTGTTCGAGAACTTCAAGCGGCGGATCGCCGCCCAGAAGGCGGCCGGCCGGGCCAACTGAAGCCACTCTGCCCGCAACCTAAGGGTTCGCGAAAAAATAAATTCGCATTTTAGGCGCCTGGATTTGGGTCGGATTGGTTTGATCAGCGGATTCAAAACCGGAGGCATAGCGAGCTATTCCGAGGATTTTGAATCCGCTGATCGGGCCAAGACGACCTGAAGCAGGGATGCATAAAAGGGGAAGTTCTTTTTTCGCGAGCCCTAAACATTCAGGCGCTCGCCCGGGGACGGCACCCCACTCCCGCACGACGCCCCGGGTGCCTGGATGTCGACCCACCCCGCTTTTTCTTCCACACGCCCCGCATGGCAACAGGACGCCTTCGTTGTTCAAGCGACAAAATACCGCTTGCCGTATTTGTGCCAGAACAAAAAGGCGGCGGTACCGCCGATGGCGCCCATTGAACTGAGCACCCTGATTTTGTCCGTCCATTGCAAAGAGATGAGGCCCATGCTGATGGCGCCGCAGGTCATGAAAGTAAAGATGATCAGGGCGGAGGCGGCGCCCACATCCCGGTCCACCTGGTCCAGGATCAGGTTGTTGCTCGGGGGGCGGCTCATGCCGAGGAAAAAGGTGATGCCCCACATGGGCAGGGCCAGGCGCCAAGGCGAATCGTATGGCCAGATCAACATCAACAGACTGGATATGGCGATCCCCGCAAAGGCGACGGTCAGCAGCGAGGCGGTGGACACCCTTCGGGAGAGCCGGGAGAAGGCCATCGGCCCGCACATGAAGGCAAAGGCGTTGAACCCGAAAAAAAGGCCGAATTGCCGCTCGTCCATGCCGAAACGGGTCATGTAGATGTCCGGCGAACCGGCGATGAAGGCGAAAAAGGGAAACACCAGCAAGGACATGGCCAGCAGCAGACCGGTGTACCGCCGGTTGCGGAACAGCCGGAAGTACACCCGTACCGCCTCCCGGGCCGACACGGCTTGGAATCGCTGCAAGGATTCGGTCATGCGAAAGACACCCACCCAGGCGATCATGCCCATGCCACCCTGGCATATGAACACCCAGCGCCAGCCGACATAGTGGATGACCCAGCCGCCGATGATGGGCGCCAGCATGGGCGCCAATGCCACAATGACCGCAATGTAGGACATTATGCGGGCCCGCTGCGCCGATTCGAACAAGTCCTTGCTGATGGCCAGAGCCAGGGCCGAAGCGGCCGCCGCCCCGGCGGCCTGTAACACCCGTGCTGCAATCAGCACGTGGATGTCGGGTGCCAGGGCGCACATCCCGCTGGCAGCGATGAAGATGCCGACGCCAACCAGCAACGGCCGACGCCGTCCGAAACGGTCGGACAACGGGCCGTACACCAGCATCATGACGCAGTAGCTGAGAAAAAAGCCGATCAGGGTAAAATTGACCACCACCAGTGGTACATCCCACAAGGCGCCTAGGTAAGGCAGCGCCGGCAGATACATGTCGGTGGAGAGTGCCGGAAAGGCCGTCAGCAGGGCCAGCAGCAGCAGGATGGGGCGAGGCGGGGGGGCGCTGTTCATAAGATTTGATCCGTCCGGGTGGCGGTTGTCGAAAAGCGACCGATAGCGGTTTTTTTTCGGAATGGCAAGAGCGCAGCTGCCGTGGCAGCGATTCCAATTGAATGTTTCCAATGGCCGTTGGATGTAAATTTGAGGGGCGAGCGGTTCATAGAAGGAGATAAAGTTTAGCGTGAAATGGCCGATGATAGGTGTTGAAAGGGTGCCGGAGATGGTGGTGGGTGTGCGAAGCGGCCATCATTTGTCGCTTTCATTGGTTTCTTGGGAGGTTGTGCGATTGTGAGCAGGTTGCGGGCGATGGTGCTGGTTGCGTTGCTTGGGGGCATGCTGTGCATTTTGGGGCAGGGTGTTTCGGTGGGGCGGGCCGAGGCGTTGAAGGCCTTTGATTTTTTGCCGCAGTGGTCTCCCCAGGCGCAGTTTGCCGGGTATTATGTTGCGGCGGCCAAGGGGTTTTACGCGCAGCGCGGGTTGGCGGTGACCGTTTTGCGCGGGGGACCGGAGCGGCCGTCGGGGGCTCAGTTGGCGGCGGGGATGGTGGATTTCGGTACTTTGTTTTTGACCGAGGGGCTGGTTTTGCGCGACCAGGGGATTCCGTTGGTCAATGTGGGGCAGTTGGTGCAGCGGTCGGCGTTGATGTTGGTGGCGCGCACGGAGAGCGGTATTCGTACGCCCGACGATCTGGCCGGCCGGCGGGTGAGCGTGTGGGATTCGTTTCAGGTGCAGCCACGGGCTTTTTTCCGCCGTCACGGGTTGGCGGTGCGCGTGGTGCCCCAGGGGTACACGGTGAACCTGTTTTTGATGGGTGGTGTGGATGCGGCTTCGGCCATGTGGTACAATGAGTACTTCACCATCCGCAATGCGGGTATCGATGCCGAGGAGTTGGTCACCTTTTTTCTGGCCGATTACGGGTTGAACTTTCCCGAGGACGGCATTTACTGCCGGGAGGAGACGTTGCGCCGGGATCCGGCGGGTGTGCGGGCTTTCGTGCAGGCGTCCCTCGATGGGTGGCGCTACGCCCTGGCGCATCCCGAGGAGGCGCTGGAGATCGTCATGGCGCAGGTGGAGGCGGCCAATTTGCCCACCAATCGGGGGCATCAGCGCTGGATGCTGGCGCGCATGGCCGATATCATTCGCCCCCCCGGGCACGACCGCCCCATGGGCGTGCTGGTCGAGTCCGATTTCCGTTTGGTGACGGAAGCGCTGCATCAAAGCGGCATGCTGCAAACCCTTCCCGGTTATTTGGAGTTCCATGACCCGCGACCTGCCAACCGCTAGGCGCCGGGGCCTGGCCTTTCGCCTGGCCCTGTTCATTTTGACCAGCACCACCCTGATTTATCTGGTGGCGTTCGGCTACAACTACTACTGCTCGCGGCAGGTGGTGATCAAGAATGTGCGTGCCACGGCGGCGCAATTGGCCCAGGCCGCCGTGCTGCGCATCGAGAGCAAGCTGCGGGCCGTGGAGGCGCCGCCGCGCATGGTGGCCGGTCATTTGCAGGCGCGGTCGCTGAGCAGCATTGCGCTGCTGACGCTGATGCACGACATGGTGGCCGGGTCGCCGGAGATTTACGGCGGGGCGGCGGCCTTCGAGCCCCATGGTTTCGATCCGGCGCACCGCTACTATGCCCCGTACTTTTTCCACACCGAGGAGGGCCGGGTGGGGTTCACCCGTCTGGGCGGCGCCTACGACTACTTCTTGCAGGATTGGTACCAGGTGCCGCGGGAGCTGGAGCGCCCGGTGTGGAGCGAGCCCTATTTCGATGATGGGGGCGGCGGCATTTTGATGGCCACCTATGCCCACCCGTTTTATGATCTGTCGGCGGGCGAGCGGGTGTTTCATGGGGTGGTCACGGCGGATATCTCTCTGGAAGACTTGGTGGCGGAGATCGGCGCCATTTCCATTTACGAAACAGGCTATGCTTTTGTCATCAGTCGCAATGGCGCTTTTCTGGCCCATCCGGACCGGGATTTGATCATGCGCCACAGCATTTTCAGCGTGGCGGAGGAGCGGGGCATCCCGGAACTGCGGGCTGTGGGCCGGGAGATGGCGCAGGGCCGTTCGGGGTTTGCCGCCGTCACCA
Organism: Desulfatitalea alkaliphila; assembly: GCF_022968795.1. GTDB lineage: Bacteria > Desulfobacterota > Desulfobacteria > Desulfobacterales > Desulfosarcinaceae > Desulfatitalea > Desulfatitalea alkaliphila. Next base: position 170,330 of record NZ_JALJRB010000002.1, on the reverse strand, counting down.
GCGTCCACACGGGTCTGCGCTCGCTGTTGGCCTATGCGCCGGTGCCGGCCGCCGATTGGGCGGTGGGTGTGATGATTCCGGAAGAAGAGTTGCTGGCCGATATCCGTGGCCTCAACCACACTGTGCTGGCCATCGGCGCGCTGGGGTTCACGGTGCTGTTTCTGGTGGTGGTGGGCATCTCCCGCTCGATCACGCGTCCGCTGCACCGGCTGATGCGCACCACGACGGAGATCGCCCGGGGCAACCTGGATGCGGCCCTGCCGGCGGTGCGCACCGGCGACGAGGTGCAGTTGCTGACCCATTCGGTGGACGAGATGCGCCTGGCGCTCAAGGCCTATATCGCCGATCTGACGGAGACCACCAAGGCCAAGGAACGCATCGAAAGCGAGCTGAAGATCGCCCGCGCCATCCAGATGAGTTTTTTGCCCAAGCATTTTCCGCCTTTTGCCGATCAGGCGGCCTTCGATCTGTTCGCCGCGCTGGAACCGGCCAAGGCGGTGGGCGGTGATCTGTACGACTTCTTCATGCTGGCCGATGGTCGTCTGTTCTTCTCCGTGGGCGATGTGTCGGACAAGGGGGTGCCCGCGGCGCTGTTCATGGCGGTGAGCAAAACCCTGATGAAGGGCATCGCCGAATTGGCGGCGTCGCCGGCGGAAATCCTGGCCCGTGTCAACGCCGAACTGTGCCCGGGCAATGATTCGGCCATGTTCGTCACCGTGTTCTGCGGCATCCTGGACCTAACCACGGGCGAGCTGGTTTACTCCAACGCCGGCCACAACCCACCGGTGCTGCTGCGTGCCGGCGGCACCCCGGAGATGTTGTCCCTGCCGCCGGGGATGGTGTTGGGGGTGATGGAAGATGCCGCTTTCGCCGACAGCACCGTGCGGTTGCAAGCGGGGGATCTGCTGCTGCTGTACACCGACGGGGTCACCGAGGCCATGGACGATGCCGGCCGCCTCTTTTCCGATGAGCGGCTGCTGGACGAGATGGGCGCCATGCCGTCACGGGCACCGCAACCGGTGGTGGAGCGACTGTTCGCCGCCGTCCACGCCCACGCCGCCGACGCACCGCAGTCGGATGATATCACCGTGCTGGCCATGCAGTACAAAGGGCCGGCCGGCGTGTAAGCGGTACCTACGCTTTTTTCCGCCTTTTCTACAATTTCGTGCAAATCACCCCGTTGATCGTCACTTGATCCGGCGCCAGGGCGTCATCGCCGCGCACGGTTATGCCGGTGAGCTGGTGGCGGTTGATGAGCGCGAGGATGTTGGCGTCATGGGCGCCTTTGATCTGGGAAAGGTAACGGGAGGGCGCGTCGATACGGATTTCGGTGCCTTGCAATGCTTCCCGCTCCAGGTGGCGGTCCATGGCGTCCAGCCAGACGGCCGATTGCACCAGCTCGCCGAAGGCGGGGTGGAAGGGGCCGGCCACGATCCGGTCGCCGCTGGTCAAATGGGAAGTGGCTTGCAGGCCCATCCGGATGACGGGGATGTGGTGACGGGCGAAGATTTGGAAAAGGGAAGCGGTCAGGGTCACGGCTTCGTCCAGCTTCAGGGGAGTGTAGCGGCCGTGGAAATGTTGGCGCGCCAGGCGGCTGCCCCGGAGCACCAGGGTGGGGTAGATGCGGGCGAAGTCCGGCGCCAGGGAAACGAGTTGGCGGGCCGTGGCGCGGGCGGTGGCCGGGGTGTCCGCGGGCAACCCCACCATCATCTGCACCCCCAGGCGGTAGGGCGAAGCGTGCAGCAGGGTGACGGCGCGGACGGTGTCCGCGGCCGTGTGGCCGCGGTCGGCGGCGGCCAGAACGGTGTCGTTCATGGATTGCACCCCCAGTTCCACCGTGCTGACCGGAAAGGGGGCCAGCCACCCCAGGCGCTGCGGGTCGATGGTGTCCGGGCGGGTGGAAAAGCGGATGCCGTGGGCCCGCCCCCGGCGCACGAAATGTGCCGCGGTGGCCAACAGCAACTGCACTTGTTCCCGGGGCAGGCCCAGCAGGTTGCCGCCGTAAAAGGCGATTTCCGTTGGGCGCCGGTCATCGCGCCGGTAGGCCAGGAATTCCTCGATGGCGGCTTTCACGGCCGCTGCCGTGGGCGTTTGGGCCTCCCGGCCGGTGGTGTTGTGCTGGTTGCAAAAGACGCAACGATGGGGGCAGCCGGCGTGGGGGATGAAGACCGGCACCACGAAGGGTTTGGTCACTGATCGGCGGGGCGGCTGCATGGGTTGGCGGCCAATCGCGCCAGGGCCTGGCGCGCGGCGTCCTGTTCGGCCAGTTTTTTGCTTTTGCCGCTGCCGACGGCTTGGCATCGGCCCACGGTCACTTGGACGGAAAAGGTTTTGTCGTGGTCCGGGCCGCTCTCCGCCACCACTTGATATTGGGGCACTTCACGGGTGCGGCCCTGGATGGCCTCTTGCAGGCGGCTTTTGTAATCCTGGCCCGCGGTCAGATCCAGGGCGTCGGCGACGAGGTGTCTGAAATGGTGTTGGATCATGGCGAAGGCGGCCTGAAAACCGCCGTCCAGGTAGACGGCCGCGATCACCGCTTCCAGGGCGTTGGCCAGGATGGAGCTTTTGCTGAAGCCCTGGGAGAGGATTTCCCCCTTGCCCAGTTGCAGGAAACGGCCCAGGTCGATGGTGCGGGCGATGTCGGCCAACTGGGATTCGTTGACCATGTGGGACCGGATGCGCGACAGGTCCCCTTCGCGCAGCTCCGGGTAGGCGTTCATCAACAGGTGGCCGATGACCAGGTTGAGCACCGCATCGCCCAGAAACTCCAGCCGCTCGTTGTCGCGCAGGGAGGGCTCGAACTGTTCGTTGACAAAGGAGCTGTGGCGCAGCGATTCCTGGAGCAGGTCCGGGTCTTTGAAGCGATGGCCCAGTTGGGTTTGCAGCAGATCGTATGTGGCGGGTGGTGCCATGGCGTTTCCGCGTCAATGGTCGGAGGCCGGCGGTGGGCCGCCGGGAAGCTCCGGATTGCCGGTGATCAGCCCCTGGGGGCCGACATGCGCGATCAGCGTTTCGAAAAGGGCCATCGGAATGTGCATCCCTCCCCGGCCGCGCCCCATTTGGATGTCGGGGGTCAGCTCGCCGTGGAAATCGGTACCGCCGGTGACCAGCAGGTCGAAGCGGCGGGCCATTTCCAGGTAGAGCGCCACGGCTTCGGGCGGGTGTTCGGGATAGTGCACTTCGATGCCCGTCAGTCCCAGGTCGCACAGGGCGCGCAGCAAGGGCGTCAGGGTGTCGTCCCGGTCGCCCCCCGGCACGAGGTAGGGGTGGGCCAGCACCGCCACCCCGCCGGCCTGGCGGATGCACTGGATGGCCCGATCGCAGGGCACGCGGTATTTGTCCACGTAGCCGGGGCGGCCCCGGGAGAGCAGCCGGTCGAAGGCCTCGTCCACATTGGCGACCAAGCCCATGCGGATCAGGGCCTGGGCCACATGGGGGCGGCCTGGGCTGCCGGTGCCGGCGTGGGCCATTACCTGGTCCATGGATACAGGGATGCCGGCGGCGTTGAGCTGCTTCACGATTCGCGGGATGCGCTGGTCCCGCGCCGCCTGCAGTTCCAGAAGGGCGGCTTGCAAGGGGCCGTCGCCCACGTTCACACCGTAGCCGAGAATGTGCAGACTGCCGCCCACCTTGAAACCGTCGGGTGCCCGGGTGCTGATTTCAACGCCGGTCAGCAGGCGTGGTCGGCGCGCAATGGGGCCGTTGAGCAGATCGTGGATCCCCTGGAGGGTGTCGTGGTCCGTTATGGCGATGGCCTCCAGACCCATGTCGGAGGCCATGCGCATAAGTTGCCCCGGCGTGCAGCTGCCGTCCGAGGCCGTTGAGTGCAAATGGAGATCGATGCCCCCTTGAAGTTTAGAGTCCAAGGGCTTTTTCAAAGGCCTCCTCTTTGGTCTTGCATTCGATGCACTGAGTGGTGACCGGCCGTGCCTTGAGCCGTTCGATGGTAATTTCCTCGCCGCACGATTCGCAAATGCCGAAGGTGCCGTTTTCGATCCGCTCCAGCGCCTTTTTGATTTTCTTGATCAGCTTATGCTCCCGGTCCCGGATGCGCAGCATGAAATTGCGGTCCGATTCCAGTGTGGCGCGGTCGGTGGGGTCGGGGAAATTTTCCTTTTGCTCGGTCATGTCCGAAACGGTGTCGTCGGCCTGGCTGAGCAGCTCCTGGAGTCGGTTGCGCAGAAGATCTTCGAAAAATTTGATATCTTTCTTTTTCATGGGCAACTCTCTTTGAGCACAGGTTTAAGGCAAACCATTCAACAAAAAAAGATTAATCGTTACCACAATAGCACAGTCCATGTAAAGCGACAATGCGGCCCGGGCGGCGGGTGTATCAAATCTCCGCCTGGAGGAATTTCTCGGCCGTTTTCAGGTCGGACACGTTGTAGACGCGGGCGCCGTGGCCTGCCGGCAGGATCTTTTTGAGCAGGCCGGCCAGTACCCGGCCGGGCCCGATTTCCACATACACCTCGATGCCGGCCGCGGCCATGCGGTTGACCGAATCGTACCAGCGCACCGGGCTGCACAACTGGCGGGCCATCAGGGTGCGGATCTGCCGCGGGTCGTCGGTGGTGTCGGCGGTGACGTTGTGAATCACCGGGCAGCGGGGCGCGGCAAAGGGGATTTCGTCCAGGAAGGCGGCGAACTCGGCTTCGGCGCCCTGGATCAATGGGCTGTGCCAGGCGCCGCTGACTTGCAGCGGGATGGCCCGGGCGCCCTGTTCGGCGGCTTCGGCGCCGGCGGCTTGCACCGCTTCAGGGGCGCCGGTGATGACGATCTGCTCGGCGCTGTTGTGGTTGGCCACGGCCACCACGGCATTCTCGGCGTGCCGCGAGACGATGGCGTTGACCTGGTCGATGGTCAGTCCCACGACGGCGCTCATGGCGCCCGAGTGTTGGGTGGCTTCGCGGTGCATCAACGCGCCCCGTTTGTGGACCAGCTTGATGCAGTCCGCGGCGGAGATCACGCCGGCGGCGTACAGCGCGCTGTACTCCCCGAGACTGTGGCCGGCGCACAGCGCGGGGCGCAGATCGGCCTTTTCCAGCAGCGCCAGGCAGGCCAGGTTGACGGCGGTGATGGCCGGTTGCAGGTTGACGGTCTCGGTGAGGGTCTCCATGGGGCCTTCGAAGCAAAGCTGGGTGACGGGCAGGCCGGTGGCCGCGTCGGCGGTGGCGAAAACGGCCTTGGCTTCTTCGTGGGCCTCGTAAAGATCACGGCCCATGCCCACCTTCTGGGATCCCTGGCCTGGAAAGAGAAAGGCGATTTTTTTCACGGTGCACTCCTTGTCGCGGTGAGTCGGTGGTTCAGTGGTTCGATGGTTCGGCGATGTGATCGGCAGGTCGTTTACGGTTCCGACGGTTCGGTCGGCCGATCCGGGTCCTGGTTCGCGCGCTGTTCCATCTGCTCATCCAACTTGAACAGACGCCGCGCCACTTCAAGGTAGACGGCCCGGTCCCCGTGGCAGCCGTTGCCCTTGAGGAAGCGGGTGGGATCGTGCAGGATCTTCTTGACCATGGCTTCGCTCATGCGGCTGATGGCCTGCTGGTCCTCGGCAGACAGGTGGGGCAGGTGCCCCAGGGTTTTCTGCAACTCGGCGGCGGCCACCTCGCGCAGCTTGGCGTTCAAGGCCTTGATGGTGGGGACCACCCCCTGGCTGTCGTACCAGCGGCGGAACTGCACCACCGCTTCGTCGACGATGCGATCCGCCTTGACCGCTTCGCGGCGGCGGTCCTCGATATTGTCGTCCACCACCTCTTGCAGATCGTCGATGTCGTAAACATAGGCATTGTTGACTTGGTTGACCAGGGGATCGATATCCCGCGGCACGGCGATGTCGATGAAGAAGAGCGGGCGGTTGCGGCGGTGGCGCATGATCCCTTTCACATCGGCCTGCCGGATCACATAGCCCGGGGCGCCGGTGGAGGTGATGATGATGTCCACCTTGCCCAGGTGCGCGCCGATCTCCTCGAAGCGAATGGGAGTACCCTGGTATTTGGCCGCCAGGGCCACGCCCCGCTCGAAGGTGCGGTTGGCCACATAGACGCGGCCGGTGCGGTGGCGAACCAGGTGGTCCACGGCCAGTTCGGCCATTTCGCCGGCACCGATGAGCAGCACCTGCTTGCCTTCCAGGCGGCCGAAAATCTTGCGTCCCAGTTCGATGGCCGCGTAGCTGATGGAGACGGCGTGGTCGCCGATGCCGGTTTCGCTGCGGATGCGCTTGGCCACGAAAAAGGTGCGGTGCAGCAGGCGGTTGAGGATCACGCCCGCGCTTTTTTGTTCGGTGGCCAGGCGGTAGGCCCCCTTGACCTGCCCCAGGATCTGGGGTTCGCCCAGTACCATGGAGTCGAGGCTGGCGGCCACGCGGAACAGGTGGCGCACCGCCGCTTCGCCCCGGTGCAGGTAAAGGGAGGATTCGAAGACCGCCAAGGGCACCTGCTTGGTGGTGGACAGAAAGCGCTTGGCGGCGGCGATGGCCGCGTCGGGCCGGTGGGCGCTGAGCAGCACTTCCACCCGGTTGCAGGTGGAGAAGATCATCGCTTCGTCGATGGCCGGATCATCCCGCAGCATGCCCAGGCCGGCGCGCGTGTCCGGCTCGTCGAAGGCCAGGCACTCCCGGATTTCGATGGGGGCGGATTTATGATTCAAGCCGATCAGGATGATCCTGTCCATGGTGCTCCAACACTTTGTCCGCGGGGGAGGATCGGCGGCGTTTCACCACTGGGTGAACTGGCCGTGATGCCCTTTGAGCAGAAAATTGACGCCCAGGAAGGCGAACAACAACACGCCCACCCCCGCTATGGCCATGATGGCGGTGCGGCGGCCGCGCCACCCCACCGCCAACCGTTCGTGCAGCAGAACCGCGTAAAAGATCCAGACCACCGCCGACCACGCCTCCTTGGGGTCCCAGGCCCAGAAGCGGCCCCAAACGGCCTTGGCGTAAACCATGCCGGTGATCAGGCCGATGGTGAGCATGGTAAAACCGAACACAATACACGCATATCCGGTGGTGTCAAGCATATCGAGAGAGGGCAGCCGTTTGAAAAAAAAACCGCGGGTTTTGGCTTTGATGTTGCGTTCCTGCAGCAGGTAGAGCACCCCCGTGCCGGCGGCCAGGATGAAGGCCGCATAGCCCAGGAAAATGGTGACGATGTGGGTGGTGAGCCACACCCCCTGGAGCAGGTTCTCCGGTTGGGTCGGCGTGCGCGGGAACTGGAATGCGGCCAGGAGAATGAAAACGGTCAGCGGCGCCACGTAGGCGCCCAGGATTTTCAAGTGGAACTTGAGGCCCAGCAGCAGGTAGGCGCCGGCGATGGACCAAGCCGTCACGGAGAGGGTCTCGTGCAGGTTGCCCGCCGGAAAGTGGCCCGTGGCGGCGAATGCCCAGCCGATGGCCAGGGTGTGGGCGGTGAAGCCCGTCACCAGCAGGAGGTTGCCCGCTTGCTGCAACGGGTTGCGTTGCAAAAAGAGGTAGGCGCAATAGGCGGCCGCGCTGAGCATGTAAATCAGCAGGGCCGCGACGAAGGCAGTCTGCATGGCGGCGTCCTTACCGTGTTCTTAAGGTTTCGAGGCTGACATCCGGGCCGACCACCTCGGCCAAAAGCGCGTTGATGGTCGCCCGGTCGTCGCGTCGGATCAACTCCAGCAGCCCCTTGGCGATCAGCCGTTCGAAGATCGGCTTGTGCTCTTCAGGGGCGTGGGCCTGCTGGAGCAGGTGTTTGCGCACGGCGCCCATCAGTTTGAGCAGGTGGGCGTATTCCGGTCCGAATTGCCGTTGCATCTGGCGCCGCAGGTATTTGGCGAAGGCCGGGCTCTGGCCGCCGGTGGAGATGGCGATCATCAGATCGCCCTGCTGCACGATGGAGGGCAGCACGAAATTGCACAGCTTGGGCTGGTCGGCGATGTTGCACAGCCGGCCGTCTTTTTCGGCGTCGGCGTGGATGCGGCGGTTGAGGGCCTCCTGGTCGGTGGCGCCGATGACCAGGAAGGCGCCCGCCTGATCGCCGCTTTCATAGTTGCGGGCATGCCATTGAATGGTGCCCGCGCGGGCCAGTTCGGTCAGCTCCTCGCCGGCTTCCGGGCTGACCAGGGTCACCCGCGCGCCGCACAGCAGCAGGGTCGTTACCTTGCGGGTGCCCACTTGGCCGCCGCCCACCACCAGGCAGGCGCGGTTGCGGATGTCCAGGCAAACAGGATAATAACGCATCATTTCGACTTTCCCCCGTCGGGTTGATCCAGTGTGAACCGCATCAGGTCCGTCGCCGCGACCACGGGCCCTTTATACGTGGCGGCGGCTTGTTTGACAATATCCACCGCATCGCAGGAGGGGTACAGGTGGGTGAGCACCAGGCGTTTGGCCCCGGCCCGGGCGGCCATGCGGCCGGCCAGGGAGGGGGTCAGGTGGCCGGCCGTTTTCAGGTCGTCCGGCTTGGATGCTTCGCATATGAACAGATCGGCGCCGCGGGCCGCGGCCACCAGTCCGTCGCACACGTCGCTGTCGCCGGAACAGGCCACGGTGCGCCCGCCGGCATCGGCGATGCGGTAAGCCAGGCTTTCCGGGCGGTGGTCCACCGGAAAGGCGCTCAGGGTGAAGTCGGCGAAGGCCTGGGCGGCACCCGCCGGGTCGTCGATCTCCCGCATCTGCAACAGATCGTCGGGCAGGACGATCCAATGGCCGTACACGGCCTGCAAGCCGCTGAAAAAGGCCTTCAACCCGGGACCGCCCAGCACGGTCAGGGGGCGCGTGCGGGGCGGCGCCTCGGCGTATCGGGTGGCGAAGAGCAAGGGCACCAGCTCAGCGGTGTGATCCGGGTGAAAGTGGGTGATGGCGATATGGGTCAGATCGCCGATGGCGTGGCCGGCCTCCAGCAGTCGGCGCATGGTGCCGGGGCCGATGTCCAGCAAAAGGTTGGACCGGTCGGTGCTCACCAGTACCGCGGCGGCACTGCGATCCAGACGCGGGGTGCAGGTGCCCGATCCCAGGATGGTGATCCGCATGGCGCCTCACCCCTGCTCCGGGGCGTTTGCCGGCGGATCCGTCTTGGCGCTCTTGCCGGGCCCTTTTTCGATGATTTGCGCGATCCAGCGGGCCAGCTCGCCATGGTCCCTGGTGTCGACGACCCCTTCCAGGGCCTCCAGGCCGATCTCGGCGCGGGCGGCGCTTTTGTGCCCGCCGGCCGAACCCCAGCGGCCGAAACGGCCTTTGGCCAGGCGGCCCGCGTCCTTGCGGATGCCGTCGTTGCGAAAGATGATGGTCAGCTTGCGCTGGTACACCCCCGATACGATGCTCCAGTTGACCGTGTCGATGCGCATCAGGAAATCGGCCACCTGCACCGAGGCGTCGGGGTGGGTGACCGGTCCCAGGTGGACGAAGGCGCGCCCCTTGCGGATGCGCAGCCCGTCCAGGGCCATTTTGAAGAACTTGAGGAAATCGCGCCGGATTTCGGCCGTCTCGATGCGTCGCGCCAGGGCGATGTTGGCGTGGCGGAAGACGAACTGGAACGCATTGAGGTCTTCCATGCGGGTGTGGCGCTCGAAATTGGCCGTGTCGGTTTTGATGGCATAGTAGAGGGCCGTGGCCAGCTTTGTGGACGGTTTGATGCCCGCGGCGCGCAAATACTCCACCAGTATGGAGGCGGTGGCGCCGTAGGTGGGACGGATGTCGCTCACCGGCGCCTTGGCGGATTCACCGGTGGGGTGGTGATCGATGATGATGTCGGGTTGCAGCGCTTTCAAGACGGGATGGTGGTCCGGCTGGGCGTCCACCAGCACGATGCGCGAAAATGCCCGGGGATCGACCTTCTCGAAGGGCACCAGGGCCACGCCGACCAGTCGGATCAAGACCAGGTTGTCGGCCCGCCGGATCTCGTTGACGTGGGCGATGGTGACCCCGGCCACCTTGCGCCACAATAGACGCTTGATCGCCATGGCGCAGGCAATGGCGTCAGGGTCGGCGACAATGGGCAGCAGCACGTGGTCATCGCCCTTGAAACGGGCATGAAAGCGGCGCAAGCGTTCTTTGGTCGAAATGGTCATGGGGGGAGTTTATCAAAAAAAACGGGGGGGTTCCAGTAATTATGACCACCACATTGACACCCGCCGTACCCTCCTTCTATAGTGGGCCTGCCATCACGCCCTTGAGAGGCATCGCCACAAACCGCAACAGAGGGTTTTCCACCATGCAAAAAGCAATCGGCGTTGGACTGGTGCTGGTTTTGATGATTTTGGGTCAGGCCGGGCCGGCGGCGGCCACTTTGCCCGAGGGGTCTTTGCCCCCCGCGCTGTCGCCCTGGCAGTCCTGGGTGCTCCACGGGCATGAGGAGGCCCTGTGCCCCGGCGCCTACAACGACGGACAAACGGTGCGCTGCCACTGGCCCTCCCGCTTGATCCTGGATTTGTCGGAAACCGGCGGCCGGTTCGAACAGCGCTGGCGGGCGTTCGCCGACGGCTGGGCCGCCTTGCCGGGCAATGCCGGGGCTTGGCCGGAAAGCGTGGTGGTCAATGGCCGTCCCACGGCGGTGGTCGGCCGCAACGGCGCACCGGTGGTCCGTTTGAGCCCCGGCGAGCATCGCATCGAAGGGCGTTTTTTCTGGCAGCGGATGCCCGAAACCCTGGCGGTGCCGCCGGCCGCGGGATTGCTGGCCCTGACCGTCGACGGCCGGCCGGTGGCCACGCCGCTGATCGACGCCCGGCACCGGCTCTGGTTGCGCGGGGAAGGTGAAACGCCGACCCAGCCGGGGCAGGGCACTTTGCAGGTGCGGGTGTTCCGTCTGCTGGACGACACCATTCCCATGCAAGTGACCAGTGTGCTGCGACTCGAGGCGGCCGGCGCCGATCGCGAGGTGGTGCTGGACGGCGCCTTGATCCCCGGCACCCTTCCCATGGCCCTGGAGAGTTCCTTGCCGGTGCACCTGGACGGCGACGGCCGTTTGACGGTGCAGGTCCGGGCCGGGCGCTGGGAAGTGCGCGTGCAGGCCCGCATGCCGGGCCCCCTGGAACGGATCGCTGCCGGTGCGGCGCCCTTCGGCGAAGAGATCTGGTCTTTCCGGGCGCGCCACGATCTGCGCCTGGTGGAGATCGAAGGTGTGCCGGCGGTGGCCCCCGAGCAGACCGAGATGCCGTCGGATTGGCGCCGTTTTCCCGCCTATCTGGTGGTCGCCGGTACAGAGCTGCGCCTGCGGCAGATCCATCGGGGCGATCCCGATCCGCCGCCCGATCAACTCTCTTTGCAGCGCACCCTGTGGCTTGATTTCGACGGCGGCGGATTCACGGTTCAGGATGTGATCAGCGGTTCGGTCCATCGCAGGTGGCACATGGCCATGAATCCGCCCCAGAAGCTGGGGCGGGTGGCCGTGGCGGGAGAGGACCAGGTGATCACCGCCCAGGGGCCCGACGGCAAACAGGGCGTGCAGCTGCGCCACGGCCGCTTGTCGTTGACCGCCGATGCCCGTTTGCCCTGGTCCGGCGGCATCCTGCCGGCGGTGGGGTGGGACCACGATTTTCAAAGCGTCGCCGGCGTGCTGCACCTGCCGCCCGGATGGCGTCTGCTGGCGGCCGGTGGCGTGGACAAGGTGACGAGCACCTGGTTGCAAAACTGGTCCTTGCTCGATCTGTTCCTGGTGCTGATCATCGCCCTGGCGGTGCTCAAGCTGCGGGGCGGGTGGCAGGGCTTGCTGGCGCTGGCGGCCATGGCGCTGATCTACCATGAGCCGGCTGCCCCGCGCTTGGTCTGGTTGCACCTGTTGGCCGTCCTGGCGCTGTTGCCCTTGCTGCCCGCCGGCTGGTTCCGGCGCCTGGTGGCCCTTTGGGGCATCGGCGCCACGGTGGTGCTGCTGGTGACGGTCGTGCCCTTTGCCGTGGACCAGGTGCGCTGGGGGCTCTATCCCCAGTTGGCGCCCCGCGATTCGGTGGTACGGCCCTTGGCCGGCAGCGGCGCCCGGCGGGTGGAGGAGGCGGCTGTCGCCCGGACCATGATGGCCCGGGAAGCGTTGCCCGCCAAAATGGCCGAGGACCGTCGGGCCGACCTGCCGGCGGCGCCACCGGCGGAAAAGGCAGCGCCGAAACCCTACGATCCCGACGCCTTGATTCCCACCGGTCCCGGTCTGCCGGACTGGCAATGGCAATCGGTGGCCTTGGAGTGGCGCGGCCCGGTGGCCAAGGGCCAGCGCCTGCGACTCTACCTCCTTTCCCCCACGGTCAACCTGGTGCTGTGCCTGGCACGGGTACTGCTGCTGGCCGGCCTGGTCGGCCTGCTGGTGGATTGGCGCGCCGCACGGTCCTGGTTGGCCCCGCGGGCGGCCGGTAGCGCATTGATGGTGCTGGCCTGCCTCGCCGCGGCGGGACTGCCCGGCGGCACGGCGCGGGCGGCAACGACGGGCTACCCACCGCCCGAGCTGCTGGAGGAGTTGCGCCAACGGCTGTTGGCCCCGCCCGATTGTTTGCCCCACTGTGCCGATATTTCCCGCATGGAGCTGACCGCGGTGGGCGACGACCTGCAGGTGCTGCTTAAGATCAATGCCGCCGCGCGGGTGGCCGTGCCCCTGCCGGTGGCGCAGCGTGCCTGGTCCCCCGAGCAGGTGTTGTTGAACAACGCCCCCATCGAAGGGCTGGCGCGGGACGAACAGGGTCGTCTGTGGGCCCTGGTGCCCAGCGGCTTGAACACCCTGGTGCTGCAGGGCACCACCCAAGGGGAGATGGTCATCCAACTGCCCCTGCCGCTGCGACCGCGCAGCGCCTCTTATCGCGTGGAGGGGTGGCGTCTGGAAGGGATTCAACCCGATGGCCGGGTCGGCGCCACGGTGCAGCTCTCCCGCCTGACCGACACGTCTCCGCCGGACAGCGGCCGACCCGCAGGCGGCCTGCCGCCCTTCGTGCAGGTGACCCGCCATTTGCGTTTGGGTCTCACCTGGGAGGCGACCACCACCATCGCCCGCCTCACCCCCGTCGGAACGCCCATCGTCCTGACCGTGCCCTTGATACCCGGTGAGGCGGTGGTGACCGAGGGCATCGCGGTGGAAGAGGGCCAGGCGCTGATCCACATGGGGCCCGAACAGCGCGCCCTCTCCTATGCCGGCGCCCTGGAAATGGGCGACACCATCGCCTTGACCGCGCCGCGGGGGGTGCCCTGGTCCGAAACCTGGGTCTTGGATGCGGCCGCCGTCTGGGAGTGCACCTTCGAGGGGATCGCGGCCGTTCACCACCAGGACGACGGCGGCCAGTGGCAGCCCCGCTGGCAGCCGTGGCCCGGCGAATCGGTGACCATCAAGGTACGGCGGCCGCCGGCGCTGCCCGGACAAACCCGCACCATCGACAGCGTGCGCATGGTGCTGAGTCCCGGCCAGCGGTTCAGCCGGGGAACGCTGGATCTGGCGCTGCGGACCCACCGCGGTGGCCAATACACCCTGACCCTGCCCCCGGACGCCAATTTGCAGCAGGTGACGGTCAACGGTCAAACCCTGCCGGTGCGCCAGGAAGGCGACCAGGTGACGGTGCCGGTGCAACCGGACAGCCGGCGGGTCGGCGTGACCTGGCACGCATTGGCGCCCTTTGCCACGCTGTTCCGGGCGCCGGCGGTGGACGCCGGGCAAGCGGCGGTCAACGCCCACATCTCCATCGAAGTGCCGCAAAACCGGTGGATCCTGCTCACCGGCGGCCCGCGTTGGGGGCCCGCGGTGCTGTTCTGGAGTTATCTGGTAGTTATTCTGTTGCTGGCCGGCGTCCTGGGCCGCGTGGCGCCCACGCCCCTGCGCTGGTGGCAATGGGCATTGCTGGGGTTGGGGTTGACCCAGGTGCCGGTGTTCATGGCCCTGATCATCGCCGGCTGGCTGGTGGTGCTGGGGGTGCGGCAGCGCCGCGCCATGCCCGCTCACTGGCTGCCCTTCAATGCCGCCCAGGCGCTCCTGGTGCTCTGGACCGTGGCGGCCCTGGCGGCCCTTTTCGCGGCGGTCAAGGCCGGATTGCTGGGCGACCCGGCCATGCAGATCGTGGGCAACGGTTCCAGCGCCACCGTGTTGCACTGGACCCGGGACCACATCGACGGTCCGTTGCCCCGTCCCTGGGTGGTGAGCCTGCCGGTCTGGGCCTACCGTCTGCTGATGCTCGCCTGGTCCCTGTGGCTGGCCCTGGCCTTGCTGCGTTGGCTCAAGTGGGGATGGCAGTGCATCAATCAGGACGGCTTGTGGCGCAAGGTGACCCTGCGCCGTGCCGGGAAAGAACAACCCTCGGCGCCCGGTGGCGACCGTTAAGGTTCAGACGGTGACGTGACCCTATGCTGCTGGAACTCTCCATTCGCAATTTCGCCATCATTGCCGATTTGAACATCCGGTTCGGCAGGGGCCTGACCGTGCTCAGCGGTGAGACCGGCGCGGGCAAATCGATCATCATCAATGCGGTCAATCTGCTGCTGGGCAGCCGGGCTTCAGCGACCCTGATCCGCACCGGCGCCGAAAATGCGGAGTTGGAGGCGCTGTTCGAGGTGCCGCAGCAAAGCCGGGTGGCCCGGCTGATGGATGCGGCGGGTTACGATCCGGCGGAAGGGCTGCTGGTGCGGCGCATCATTTCCAACGCCGATCGGCACCGGGTTTACATCAACGGTCGCTTGGCCACCATGCAGGCCCTGGGGGAGATCACCGCCCATCTGGCCAGTATCTCCGGGCAGCATGCCCACCAGGGATTGCTCAAGGAAGAGGCGCACCTGCTGGTGCTGGATCAGTTCGGCGGTCTGATGGACGCGCGGCGGCAGTGCGGCGACCAATATGACCATCTGCTGCCCCTGATCCGGGAGGAGCAGGAATTGTTGCGCCGCCGTGAACGCCAGCACGAACAGGTGGCCCTGCTGCAGTTTCAGCAGCAGGAGCTGGCCGCCGCCCGCCCGGCGCCCGGCGAGGACGATGAACTGGAAAAGGAGCGCTTGCGCCTGAAAAACGGCACCGCTCTTTACCAGGCCCTGGAGCAGTGCATTCATGGATTGTACAGCGCCGACGGCGCCGTGGTGGAGCAGTTGGGGGCCATGGCCAAGACCTTGGGCCAAATGACACGGGTGGACGAGCGGCTGGGTGAACGGGCTGGCCAATTGGAATCGTTCATCTACCAGGTGGAGGATCTGACCGAGCGGCTGCGCGACGACCTCAAACAGGTCGATCTCGACCCCCAGCGGCTGGAGGCGGTGGAGGCGCGTCTGGACACCCTGAACAAGCTCAAGCGCAAATATGGCGGCAGCCTGGCCGCGGTTTTGGAGCGGGCCGACACCATCGCCGAGCAGTTGGCCGCCTTCGAGACCCTGGACGAGGCCATCGAGCGGGTGCGGGACGATTTGCAAAAGGGGCAACAGGCACTGTGCCGGAGCGCCGCCGAGCTTACAAAACGGCGCGGGTCGGCGGCCGAGGCCTTGGCCGGGCGGGTGGAGGCGGAGCTGGCGGATCTGAAAATGGCGGGCACCCGTTTTGCCGTGGATTTGCAGCCTTTGCCGGCGCCGCGGGAAGGGTCGCCCCATTTGCTCTGCGACGGGCGGGCGGTGACCGAAACCGGCGCCGACCGGGCCGTCTTCATGATCGCACCCAACGTGGGCGAGGATTTGAAGCCCTTGGCGGCCATCGCCTCGGGCGGCGAACTTTCACGGGTGGTGCTGGCCCTCAAGGCCATCCTGGCCCATGGCGAGGCACTGGACACGGTGGTGTTCGACGAGGTGGACGCCGGCATCGGCGGCGGAACGGCCGACGGCGTGGGGCGCAAGCTGGCCGCACTGGCGCGCCACCACCAGGTGTTGTGCATCACCCACCTGCCCCAGATCGCCCGCTACGCCGACCACCACATGCAGATCGTCAAAAAGGTGGCCAAGGGGCGCACCCACACCACCATCACCCCGCTGAACGCGGAAGAGCGCGTGGCCGAGATCGCCCGCATGCTCAGCGGCGACGCTGCCACCGCCACCACCCTGGCCCATGCCCGGGAAATGCTTGCCGAGCGGCCGGCCGCCAATTGAAACGTCGCTGAAACCGTTGCCGGTGGTGCGCCCAGGGCGTTTCGGCCCTGTGAAAAGGCGGGAAAAGCGTTGCGGGATCGTGCAGAAAAAGGGGGCTGACCCATCGGGTCGCCCCCCTGTACTTTGCTACCAGCCCCACTCCAGGTACTTGTGAATATCATCGGCCGCGCTGCGTCCGGCGCCCATGGCCAGAATCACCGTGGCGGCGCCGGTGACGATGTCGCCACCGGCCCAGACACCTTTTTTGGTGGTCTTGCCCGTCTGCGGATCGGCCAGGATGTAGCCCCACTGGTTCAGTCCCAGGTCGGGGGTGGATTGGGTCAGCAGCGGATTGGCGCCCGAACCCACGGCCACCACTACCAGATCGGCGTCCAGGGTGAACTCCGACCCCTTGACCGGTACCGGACGGCGCCGGCCGGAATCGTCGGGTTCGCCCAGTTCCATCTTGAGGCACTCCATGCCGGTCAGGCGGCCTTTGTCGTCGCCCAGGTAGCGTACCGGGTTGCTCAACAGGAACAGTTCGATGCCCTCTTCCTCGGCATGGTGGATTTCGGCCGCCCGTGCCGGCATCTCTTCCCGCGAACGGCGGTAGACGATGCGCACCGTCTCGGCGCCCAGGCGCATTGCGGTGCGGGCCGAGTCCATGGCCACGTTGCCGGCGCCCAGCACGATGACGTTTTTCCCCTTGGGAATCGGGGTGTCCACATCGGGGAACTTGTAGGCCTTCATCAAGTTGGCGCGGGTCAGGTACTCGTTGGCCGACAGGATGCCGATCAGGTTTTCGCCCGGTATGTTCATGAAACGGGGCAGGCCCGCCCCCACGCTCAGATAGATGGCGTCGTATCCCTGCTCGAACAGTTCGTCCAGGGTGACGGTGCGGCCCACCACCATGTTGCACTCCAGCTTGACGCCCTGGCGTTCCAGGAAGTTGACCTCCTGGGCCACGATGGCCTTGGGCAGGCGGAATTCGGGAATGCCGTAGGCCAGCACGCCGCCGGGTTTGTGAAACGCCTCCATGACCGTCACATCGTGGCCCTTGCGGATCAGGTCGCCGGCCACGGTCAGGCCCGAGGGGCCCGAGCCCACCACGGCGATGCGCTTGCCGGTGGATTGCGCCTGGGGCGGCAGCGCGCCGGTGCCGTGCTCGCGTTCATAGTCGGCGCAGAAACGCTCCAGGTTGCCGATGGCGATGGGTTCTCCCTTTTTGCCCAGGACGCACTCGCCCTCGCACTGGATCTCCTGGGGGCAGACCCGGCCGCAGACCGCCGGCAAGGCGTTCTGGGACCAGATGTAGCGGATGGCGCCGGTGAAATCCCCTTCGGTGACCATTCGGATGAACCCGGGGATGTCCACCTGCACCGGACAACCGGTCACGCATCCCGGTTTTTTGCATTGGATGCAGCGGGCCGCCTCTTCCTGGGCCATGGCCACCGTATAGCCCAACGGCACCTCATCGAAATTGCGCTTGCGCACCTCCGGCGGCTGTTCGGGCATGGCCACGCGGCCGGCCTTTTCCTTGTTCTTTGCCATGATCTTTCCTCCTTTATAACTTCACGCCCCGACCAGTCGGCAGTGCGAATCGTAACACGCTTTCTCTTCTTCCATGTAAGCCCGCAAGCGGGTCTGCAGCTCGTCGAAATTGACCTGGTGGCCGTCGAACTCCGGGCCGTCCACGCAGGCGAACTTGGTTTTGTCGCCCACCGTCACCCGGCAGCCGCCGCACATGCCCGTGCCGTCGATCATGATCGGGTTGAGGCTCACCAGGGTGGGCACATCGTATTGCTTGGTGATGGCGCACACCGCCTTCATCATGGGCACCGGCCCGATGGCCACGGCCTGATCCACCTTCTCTTTGTCCAGAACCGCCTTGACCACATCGGTCACGAAACCGTGATGGCCGTAGGAGCCGTCGTCGGTGCAGACCCGCAGGTCATTGGAGGCGGCCTTCATCTTGTCCTCCAGGATCAGCAGATCCTTGCTGCGCGCGCCGATGATGCAGGTGACGTCGTTGCCGGCCTCCTTGAAGGCCCGCGTGATGGGGTGCAGCACGGCCACGCCGGTGCCGCCGCCCACGCAGAGCACCTTGCCGACCTTTTCCACATGGGTGGGTTTGCCCAAGGGGCCGATCACGTCCTGGTAGGCATCGCCCACCTGCAGGTCGCGAAACACGGCGGTGGATTTGCCCACTACCATGTAGATGATGGTGATGGTGCCTTTGGCGGCATCGGTTTCCGCCATGGTCAACGGGATGCGCTCTCCCTCTTCGTTGGCCTTGAGAATCACGAACTGTCCGGGTTGGGCCTTGCGGGCGATCAGGGGCGCTTCGATCTCGTTCAGAATCACCGTGCCCTGCGCCATTTCCTCCCGTTTTACGATGGTAAACATAACACCTCCTTGCAAGAGAATGGTCATTCGATGTCCATACTGCTTTCGGTAACAAAAGGAAAGGGGCGGGCCGAAAATTTGTCTTTAACAGGTGTTAAAGCAATTTCGGCGCGGCTTTGCCGGAAGTATGGCGTGTTGCGGGGCGGGTGACAAAGGTCTTGATTTTCGTTGGTTGAAGGGCTAAGGCTTGCGGTTACCTTGTAATCGACCCGGAACCATGAACTGGTGCGTTCGGTAAACCACAATAAGGGGCCGACGCCCATCGGGGGTGCCGCAGGAGGCTGTTTCCATGTTCTTTACCGTCGCCTTGTATACGTCCTTGGCCATTTTCGCCATCGGCATGTTGTACAAGATCACCACTTGGTTCACCCGCAAGGTGGGTTTCCGGGGCCGGCAGTTCACCGCCTGGCAGCGGTTCAGCGCCTTTTTGCGGGGTTTGGTCGGCGTGTTGTTCAGCGCCAAGTTGTTCGCCCTCATACGCGCCTTGATTCTGGATGTCCTGCTGCACGCGCGGATTTTCAAGGAGGACCGCCTGCGCTGGAGCATGCACATGCTGATCTTCAGCGGGTTCATGATGCTGTTTTTCATGCACGCCATGGAAAAGCACATCACCATGAACCTGTTTCCCCACTACTACTCCACCCTCAACCCCTTTCTCTTTCTGCGCAACCTTTTCGGGTTGATGGTGATTGTCGGCGTGGGTATCGCCATTTACCGCCGCTTCATTATCAAGGTGCCCCGTTTGATGAGCGGTTTCATGGACAAGACCACCATCGTGATCGTGGGGGTGATCATCCTGTCCGGCTTCCTGCTGGAAGGGGCCAAGATGAGCTCCCACACGGAGTTCACCTACATGGTGGAGGATTACGCCGCGATCTGGGACGACGAAGAGCTGGAGGCCCTGGAGAGTTACTGGGTCCAGAAGTTCGGCACCGTCTCGCCCACCCTCAAGCGCCCATTTGCGCCCGAGGTGTTGGAGATGGGATATGAATCCCATCTGGCCAACTGCGCCGATTGCCACTCGCCCAACAAGACGGCCTTCGTGAGCTACGCCACGGCCAAGGCCATCGCGCCGGTGGCCCTGTTCCTGGACCGGGTCAACGCGGTGGGCATCTTATGGTATGTGCATATCCTCGCCTGTTTCATCGGGCTGGCCTATCTGCCCTTCAGCAAGATGCTCCACATGTTCAGCAGCACGCTGACCTTGCTGGCCAATGCGGTGATGGACCCCGAACACTCCCTGCCGGCCAATATCGCCACGCGCCAGGTGCTGGAACTGGATGCCTGCACCCGCTGCGGCACTTGCAACCTGCGCTGCTCCGTCTCGGTGGCCTTCGAGGCCAAGGGCAACCGGCTGGTGCTGCCGGCGCAAAAGCTCGCCTTCCTGCGGGAGTATGTCCGCGGAGGGGGCCTGTCACGGGAGGACCTGCGGGCGGTGCATGAAGGGTTTTATCTGTGCACCAATTGCGACCGCTGCACCGTGGTGTGCCCGGCGGGCATCAACCTGCGCGAATTGTGGCTCAGCGTGCGGGAGCCCCTGCTGGCCACCGAGGGCCCCACCTTTCATACCTTGTCGCCCTTTTCCCTGTTCCGTGGCCTCAACCGCCACCGGCTGCCGGCCGAAGGGTATGAGCGGCCGGTGAACGAAGCCCTGGAAACCATGGCGGCCAAATTTCCGCTGGTGCGCGACACGGCGGCGGAGATCGCCGTGTCGCCCATTGATACGGCATTCAAGGCGGGGACCGGCAATGCGGCCGATCGGACCGACACCTTCGTCAACTGTTTCGCTTGCGAGAATTGCACCACCGTCTGTCCCGTGGTGCAGGCCTTCGACGATCCCCAGGCGGCGGTCGGGCTGCTGCCCCATCAGATCATGCGCTCCCTGGGGTTGGGCCTCAAGGATCTGGCCCTGGGCGCGCCCATGCTCTGGAATTGCCTGACCTGTTACCAGTGCCAGGAGCACTGTCCCCAAGGGGTCAAGGTGACCGATGTGCTCTATGAACTCAAAAACCAAGCGGTGCGGGAAGCGTCCTGTGTTAACAACAACGACGGACTGCGGGTGAACGAATGAAATTTGCGCTTTTTATAGGATGTAACATACCGGCACGGGTGCCCCATTTCGAACGGGCCGCCCGGGTGGTGTTGGCGGAGCTCCAGGTGGATCTGGTGGATGTCCGCCGTTTCAATTGCTGCGGCTACCCGCTGCGCAACATCGATATGCAGACCGCCCTGCTTTTTGCGGCCCGTAACCTGGCTTTGGCCGAAGCGGAAGGGGTCGATTTGCTGACCCTGTGCCAGTGCTGCTACGGCACCTTGAAAAAGGCCGCCCATCAACTGGCCAACGACGCGGCCGCCAAGGCCGAGGCCAACCGCTTCCTTGCCCGCAGGGGGCTCGCCTATGAAGGCAAGAGCGAGGTCAAGCACCTGCTTTCCTTGCTGCACAAGGACATCGGCACGGCGGCCATCAAGGAGCGGGTGAAGGCGCCCTTCAAGAATTTGAAGATCGCCGCCCATTACGGCTGCCATGTGCTGCGGCCCAGCGACGTGATGCAGTTCGACGATCCGGTGGCGCCGCGGGTATTGGATGACCTGGTGGCCCTGACCGGGGCCAAGAGTGTCGACTGGTCGCAAAAGCTGGAATGTTGCGGCGCCCCGCTGATGGGGGTCAACGACGCTTTGTCCAAAAAGCTGACGGCCGGCAAGTTGGCCGATGCCAAGGCCGCCGGCGCCGATTACCTGAGCGTGGCCTGCCCCTGGTGCCAGATCCAATTCGATACGGTACAGCAGCAGATGGAGCGCGAAGGGCTGAGCGATGTGGATCTGCCTTCCATCCTCTATCCGCAACTGCTGGGGTTGGCCATGGGGTTGTCCGAGAAGGCGTTGGGATTGGCCGAGAATAAAAAAGAGATACGCGGTGTGAATGCGTTCATTGCCCAATAGGTGAAATGATGTCAGAGAAAATCGGATCCATAATGGTCGTCGGCGGCGGGATCGCCGGAATGCAGGCCGCCCTGGACGCCGCCGATTCAGGGTATTACGTCTATCTGGTGGAACGCGGGACCTCCATCGGCGGGATCATGTCCCAGCTGGACAAGACGTTCCCCACCAACGACTGCGCGCTTTGAATTATCTCTCCCAAACTGGTCGAGGTCGGCCGGCATCAAAATGTTGAGTTGTTGACCCTGGCGGAAGTCCAGGGGATTTCGGGAGAAGCGGGCAATTTTCAGGTCCGGATCAAGCAGCATCCACGTTTTGTGGACTTGGACAAGTGCATCGCCTGCGGCTTGTGCGCCGAAAAGTGCCCCAAGAAAGTGGTGGATACCTACAACGGCGGGCTGCAAAAGCGCAAGGCGATCTATGTGCGTTACGCCCAGGCGGTGCCGCTCAAGTACGCCATCGACCAGGAGCAGTGCATCTATCTGCAGAAGGGCAAGTGCGGCAACTGCGCAAAGGTGTGCCCCACCGGGGCGATTGTGTACGACGACAAGGAAAAAGAGCTGATCTTGAACGTGGGTTCGGTGGTGATGGCCGCTGGTTGCGAAACCTACGATCCGGCCACTCACGATGTGTACGGTTACCAGCGCTCGCCCAATGTGGTCACCAGCCTGGAGTTCGAACGCATTCTGTCCGCCTCGGGCCCCTACGGCGGCCATCTCGTAAGGCCGTCGGACAAGAAGGAGCCCAAAAAGATCGCCTGGCTGCAATGTGTCGGTTCCCGCGACGTGCACATCGGCGCCCGTGGCTACTGCTCTTCGGTGTGCTGCACCTATGCCATCAAAGAGGCCATGCTGGCCAAGGAGCACAGCCACGAGCCGCTGGATACGGCCATTTTCTACATGGACATTCGCACCCACGGCAAGGACTTCGAACGGTATTACAACCGGGGCCGGGACGCCTCCGGCGTTCGCTTCGTCAAGTCCCGCATCACCAACGTGGTGCCCGATGCCGATGGCAATCTGCTGCTGCGTTACGTGGATGCGTCCGGCCGGCGGGTTGAAGAGGCCTTCGACATCGTGGTGCTTTCCGTGGGACTGGGCATCGGCGCCGAGGCGCGCGCCCTGACCCAACGGTTGGGCATCGCGGTCGATGCTTACGGTTTCGCCCGCACGCCCGGCTTCGATCCGGTGCGCACCTCGGTACCGGGGATCTACGTCTGTGGCGCCTTGGAAGCGCCCATGGACATTCCCTCTTCGGTGGTGGAGTCCTCGGCAGCCGCCGGCGCCGCCGGCAGTGGATTGGTGGAGGCCCGCTGGAGCCGCACCTTGACCAAGGAAGCGCCGCTGGAAACCGACATTCGCGGCGAAGCGCCCCGCATCGGGGTGTTCATCTGCCGTTGCGGCACCAACATCGCCTCGGTGGTGGATGTGCCCCAGGTCGTTGAATACGCCCGCACGCTGCCTTACGTGGCCCATGCCGAAGAGAGCATGTTCTCCTGCAGCCAGGACACCCAGGAGGCGATGGCCAAGGTGATCCGCGAAAAGCGGCTCAACCGGGTGGTGGTCTCGGCCTGCACTCCCAAGACCCACGAGCCCCTTTTCCAGGAAACGGTGACCAGCGCCGGCATCAACAAATACCTTTTCGAGATGGCCAACATCCGCAACCAGTGTTCCTGGGTGCACAACCAGACAAAGGAAGAGGCCACCACCAAGGCCAAGGACCTGACCCGCATGGCGGTGGCCAAGGTGGCCCTGTTGCAACCGCTCGAGGAGCCGGAGCTCTCCATCGATCCCAGGGCCCTGATCGTCGGCGGCGGCGTGGCCGGCATGGCGACCGCCCTGGCCCTGTCGGCCCAAGGCTATGAGAGCTACCTGGTGGAGCAGACCGACCGCCTGGGCGGCCAAGCCCTCAACCTGCACCGGACCTGGGATGGTGGCGACGTGCAGGCCCATGTGCACGAGATGGTGCAACAGGTGGCCGCCGACCACAAGATCGAGGTGCGCCTCAATGCCCGCATCACCCATGTGGACGGCTTCGTGGGCAACTTCAAGACCACCATCGACCGTCAAGGGGAGCAGGAGGTGCTGGACCACGGCGTGACCGTCATCGCCTCGGGCGCCTCGGAGTTCAAACCCGAGGGACTGCACGCCTACGGCCGGGATCCCCGGGTGTTGACCGCCCTGGAACTGGACCGGCGGTTGATCGCGGGCGATGAGACCCTGCCGGCCTGCAAGAGTGCCATGTTCATTCAGTGCGTGGGTTCGCGCAACGAAACCCGCCCCTACTGTTCCAAGGTGTGCTGCACCCACTCCATCAAGAGCGCCCTGGCCCTCAAAGCCCTGCGTCCGGAGATGGATGTGATGGTGCTCTATAGGGACATGCGCAGCTATGGCTTGCGCGAGGATCTCTACCGCGAGGCGCGGCAGGCGGGGGTGGTGTTCATCAAATACGACGAGGCCGTCGGCCTGGAGGTGCAACCCGAAGGCGAGGACCTGGCGGTGCGCTTCACCGACACCGCCCTGCGCCGCAAGATGGTGGCGCGGCCCGACCTGCTGGTGCTGGCCACCGCCATCGTCCCGCCGGCGGACAACCCGGTGGCCCAGATGTACAAGGCCACCCTCAACGACGACGGCTTCTACATGGAGGCCCACGTCAAATTGCGCCCCGTGGATTGCGCCACCGACGGTGTGTTCATCTGCGGCCTGGCCCATGCGCCCAAACCGTTGGACGAGTCCATCACCCAGGCCCAGGCGGCGGCCACCCGGGCGGTCACCCTGCTGGCCAAGCAGACCATCCGCATGGCGGGCACCGTGGCCGAAACCCGTCCGGCCGACTGCAGCGCCTGCGGGGTGTGCGTGGCCATCTGCCCCTACTCGGCGCCCAGTTTCATCGAGAAAGGCCCTTTCACCGGCAAGGCGCAAATCAACCCCGTGCTGTGCAAGGGGTGCGGCCTCTGCGTGGCCTCCTGCCGCAGCGGCGCCATCCGCTTGAAGGGTTTCGACAACGACCAGATCTTCGCCCAGATCTTCGCCCTCAACGAAGAGGTCGGCTGATGGAAATGGCGGCCTATACCGTCGATGCGCTGGCGCAACTGCGCGACCGGGCGCCCCTGGTGCACAACATCACCAACTTCGTGGTGATGGAGACCACGGCCAACATCCTGCTGGCCGCCGGGGCCTCGCCGGTGATGGCCCACTGCCGCGCCGAGGTGGAGGAGATGGTCGCCCTGGCCGGCGCCCTGGTGCTCAACATCGGCACCTTGCAGGAGGATTGGGTGGAAGCCATGTGCGTGGCCGGCGAGAAGGCCAATGCCCTGGGCAAGCCGGTGATCCTGGATCCGGTGGGCGCCGGCGCCACCACCCTGCGCACCCGCGCCGTGCGTACCATCATGGCGCGCTGCCGCATCGCGGTCCTGCGCGGCAACGCCTCGGAAGTGCTCTCCCTGGTGTCCGCAGATGTGCGCACCAAGGGGGTGGACAGCAGCCTGGCGTTGTCCGATGACGGTGTGGCGGCCGTTAAGGCCCTGGCCCTGGAGGCCGGCTGCATCGTGGCGGTGTCGGGGGCCGAGGATTGCATCACCGATGGAGGTCAAGTGTACCGCGTGGCCAACGGCCAACCGCTGATGACCAAGGTCACGGGCATCGGCTGCGGCCTGAGCGCCATCACCGCCGCTTTTTGCGCCGTGGCCGGACCCGGCGCCGGCGACCATTTGGCCGCCGCCACCGCGGCCTTCGCCTACTACGGCATCTGCGGCGACCGGGCCATTCAAACCAGCGACAAGCCCGGTACCTTTTTCCCCGTATTTCTCGACCGCCTCTACGACACCGGCCCCGAAACGATTCGGGCGATGCTCAAGGTGCGCGCCGCCTGAGCTGACCGGCCTTCAAAAGCAATGCGGTTATGCACAAAGCCCGTCTATGATTGGAAGCGGGGCGAAAGCAGCATCGGGATCGGGATCGAAATCGGGAGCGAAATCGATTCAGTTCAGATTTGCGCCCCGGTTCGACGCGATTTCGATAGCGATCCCGATTTCGATTTCGATTTGAAATTGATTTGATTCAAACGGCTTGTTCGCGCGCCGCCACCCGCAACTGGCCGCAGGCCGCCATAATGTCCAGCCCCTTGCTGTAGCGCACCACGCTGGTGAAGTGTTTGTCGATGAGCAGGCTCTGGAATGCCTGGATGCGCGCCTCCGAGGGTCTTTCGAAGGGGCTGCCGGGGTGGGGGTTGAAAGGGATCAGGTTGATCTTGGCCTTCAGGGGACCCAGCAAACGGGCCAGGGCGCGGGCATGGTCCGGGGTGTCGTTGAGATTGTTGAACAGGATGTACTCGAAGGTGATCTTGCGGCCCTTGGGCAAGGGGTAGTGGCGGCAGGCGTCCAGCAGTTGCGCCAGGGGATATGTTCGGTTGACGGGCATCAGCCGGCTGCGGGCCGTATCGTCCACTTCGTTGAGGGAGACGGCCAGGTTGACCCGCGTGTCGCGGCCCAGATCCAGGATGCGCGGCACGATGCCGGCGGTGGAGACGGTCACTCGCCGGGAGGCGAATTTCATGCCCCAATCGCTGTCGGTCAACACCGTGATGGCCTGCACCAGCGCATCGTAATTGGCCAGGGGTTCGCCCATGCCCATGAAAACCAGGTTGGTCAGCCGGGCCGGATCGGCCATCTGCTTGCGCACCTCCCACACCTGGCCGATGATCTCGGCGGGGGTCAGGTTGCGTACCAGGCCGCCCTGCCCGGTCAAGCAGAAGCGGCAGCCCAGGGCACAGCCCACCTGGCTGGAGACGCAGAGGGTGTCGTGGCTGCGCTCGGGCATCAGCACGCTCTCGATGGTCTGGCCGTCGGCCAGGCGGAACAGGAATTTGCGCGTGCCGTCAACGGCCGTGCGCACCTGGTCCACCGCCAAGCGCCCGATGGTGAAGTGGCGGGCCAGCAAAATGCGGAAATCCTTGCTCAAATCGGTCATCTGGTCGAAGTCGTCGGCCAGGCGCAGATAGAGCCATTTGAGCATCTGATCCGCTCGAAAAGGCCGCTCGCCTTGGCTTTCCAGCCAGGCCAGCAACGCTTCGCGGTCCATGTTTTTCAAGTCTGCAACCATTGTCACGACCTGCGCCGATTCTTTGTTGCTCCTGCACCGGGTTGGTGCTATAGCACGGCGGCTGGGTGATGGTTTGTGATCCGGACGGCAACATTGTTGTTGCCGTTTCGTTTTGCTTGACTTATCATTTATCTCAGTTTATTTTCAAGGTTTTATTACTACAGCCGACGACGGGCAAGCGATGTTCGAGAGCCTGAGCGAAAAACTGGACGGGGTCTTCAAACGCCTCAAGGGACACGGTACCCTGACGGAAAAAAACATTTCCGACGGGTTGCGTGAGGTGCGCCTGGCCCTGCTGGAGGCGGACGTCCATTTCAAGGTGGCCAAACAGTTCATCGCCGACGTCAAGGAGCGTTCCCTGGGCCAGGAGGTGATGCGCAGCCTGACCCCCGGCCAGCAGGTGGTCAAGATCGTCAACGAGACGTTGACCGATCTGATGGGCGGCGCCCACGAGGCCCTCGACCTGTCCGGCACTCACCCGGTGCCCATCATGCTGGTGGGGCTGCAAGGTTCCGGTAAAACCACCACCGCCGGCAAGCTGGCCTTGAAGTTGCGCAAGGAGGGCCGCAAGCCCTATCTGGTGCCGGCCGACGTTTACCGGCCGGCAGCCATCGATCAGCTCAAGAAAGTGGGCGCCCAGATCGATGTGCCGGTGTTCGAATCGCGCACCGACATGGACCCGGTGGATATTTGCCGGCAGGCGCGGGTGGCGGCCCACAAGGCGGGTTGTGACACCGTCTTGCTGGATACCGCCGGTCGATTGCACATCGACGAGACCTTGATGGCGGAACTTCAGGCGATCCGCGAAGCGCTCCAGCCCGCCGATGTGCTGCTGGTGGCCGATGCCATGACCGGTCAGGATGCGGTCAACATGGCCAAGGCCTTCGACGATGCGTTGCATATCGGCGGCGTGGTGCTCAGCAAGATGGACGGCGATGCCCGCGGCGGTGCGGCCCTCTCCATCCGGTCCATCACCGGCAAGCCCATCAAGTTCATCGGCGTGGGGGAGAAGCTGGCGGACCTGGAGGCGTTCCACCCGGACCGCATGGCCTCCCGCATTCTCGGCATGGGCGATGTGCTGACCATGATCGAGAAGGCCCAGGCCGTGGTGGACACGGAACAGGCCGCCGCCCTGGAAAAGAAGTTGCGCAAGAACCAGTTCACCTTGGAGGATTTTCGGGATCAACTGGTGCAAGTGCGCAAGATGGGTTCGCTGACCGACCTGATCGGCATGATTCCCGGCATGGGCAAGCACAAGCAGATGAAGAACCTGGATGTGGACGAGTCGGAGCTGGTGCGGATCGAAGCGATCATCAACTCCATGACCCCCCAGGAGCGCTACCAATACAACATTATCAACGGCAGTCGGCGACGGCGCATCGCCAAGGGCAGCGGCACCACGGTGCAGGATGTGAACCGATTGCTGAAAAACTATACCCAGATTATGAAAATGATGAAGAAAATCAATAAGGGCGGCATGCGCGGACTGGGGCGCGGCATGTTGCCTTTTTGAGACAAAAGGAGAATGTCCGAAAATGGCAGTGAAGATCCGATTGGCCCGGCACGGCGCCAAAAAACGACCCTATTACCGCATTGTGGTGGCAGACAGTGAAAGTCCGCGTGACGGACGATTTCTCGAGAAGGTGGGAACGTACAACCCGCTGCTGGATCCAGCTGAAGTGACTCTGAATACTGATCGGGTGCAATACTGGTTGCAACAGGGTGCCACACCTACGGACACCGTGAAGAACCTGCTGAAGAAGCAAGGCGTCTTCGCCCAGCCCGCGCAGTAGGCAACGCACCGCCATGTGAGCATCGCCGATCCGGGGAGGGGTGCTATGAAAGACCTGATTTTGCAGATTGCACAGGCTTTGGTGGACCATCCGGAACAGGTTTCGGTGACGGAGATTCAAGGCAACCAAACATCGGTGTTGGAACTGAAGGTGGCCAAGGACGATTTGGGCAAGATCATCGGAAAGCAGGGCCGCACCGCGCGTGCCATCCGAACCCTGCTCAGCGCGGCATCGGCCAAACTGAAAAAACGAACGGTCCTTGAAATCCTTGAGTAACCCTGAGATCCCGGACGGATTGATTCTGGTCGGCAAAGTGATCGGTGCCCACGGCATCCATGGTGCCGTGCGGGTCTACTCCTACGCCGA
Organism: Desulfatitalea alkaliphila; assembly: GCF_022968795.1. Lineage (GTDB taxonomy): Bacteria > Desulfobacterota > Desulfobacteria > Desulfobacterales > Desulfosarcinaceae > Desulfatitalea > Desulfatitalea alkaliphila. The sequence continues at coordinate 141,774 of NZ_JALJRB010000002.1, read as the reverse complement.
ATCGCCCGCCATTTTCGCGCCCCGGGACGAAGTGCACCTGATCGATGCGGCGGGCGGCACAACCGTCTATCGCATTGTCGCGGCCAAGCCACACAAGCAAGTGGTGCGTTTGACGCTCGGCGGTGTGGAAACGCGGGATGCGGCCGGGGGACTGAGCGGTTGCCGGGTCTGCATACAGCGGCAAGGATTGCCGCCGCTGGCGCCCGACACCTACTACTGGAGCGATCTGATCGGCATGGCGGTTCATGACCTGACAGGTCGCTATCTGGGCGAAGTGGTGCAGATCATCCCCACGGGGGCCAACGATGTGTATGCGGTCCGGACCCCGGACGGGCAGCCGGTGGATGAGATCCTGGTGCCGGCCATCGCCTCGGTGGTGCTGGACATCGATATCGCAACACGCCGCATGCGGGTGGACTTGCCCGAAGGGTTGATATAGGCACCGGTCATGCAATTCGTGGTCCTGACCCTCTTCCCGGAATTGATTCAGGCGTTCTGGGACAACGGCATTTTACGGCGGGCCATCGCCGGCGGCGCCATCACAACCGAGGCGATCGCCATCCGCGATCACGCCGCCGGCCGCCATCGGGTCACCGATGATCGCCCCTACGGCGGCGGCTGCGGCATGGTGATGAAGCCGGAGCCCCTGGCCGGGGCGTTGCGGGCGGCACGCGTAAAAGCGCCCGAAGCGCTCACGGTGCTGCTCAGCCCGCAAGGGGCGCCTTTCGACCAGGACATGGCCGGCCGGCTGGCCCAACAGGCGGGGCTGATACTGGTGTGCGGGCGCTACGAAGGCATCGACGAGCGGATCAGCGAACAGTTCATCGAACTGGAGCTCTCCATCGGCGATGTTGTTTTAACGGGCGGCGAGGTGGCCGCCATGGCGGTGATGGACGCCGTTACCCGGCTGTTGCCCGGTGTGTTGGGCAACGAAGTTTCGGCCGAACAGGACTCGTTCCGGCACCAGCGGCTGGACCATGCCCACTACACCCGGCCGCCGGTTTTCGAGGGTCGGGAGGTGCCCGAGGTACTGCTTTCGGGGCACCACGACCGTATTGCCCGATGGCGACAGGCCGATGCCTTGTGGCGCACGCTGGTAAAACGGCCCGACTTGTTGTACAAGGGGCCTCCGAGTGATGAGGAGACGGCCCTGCTGGGCGCATGGTATCGTGAGATCCAACGCATCATACGCGCCCGCGGTGGCGGTGGCCTTGATACACCACCCGGTGGTGGATAAAAACGGCGCACCCATTACGGCGGCCGTGACGGCCCTGGATCTGCACGACATCGCGCGCGCGGCCCGGACCTACGGCGCGGCACCGTTTTACGTGGTCACGCCCCTGGCGGACCAGCAGGCCCTGGTGGATGAAATTCTGGAACACTGGGTGCACGGTGCCGGGGCGCATTACAACCCGGATCGCAAGGCGGCCCTGGCACTGATAAAAACGGTGCCCACCCTGGCGGCCGCAGTGACGGACATGGCCGCGCGCCACGGCATGGCGCCCCTGACGGTGGCCACCAGCGCGCGCATGCGCGTCGACGATTTGAGCTGTGCGGACCTGCGGCAAAAGGCCCGCGGCCGACGCCCCCTGCTGCTGCTCTTCGGCACGGCCTGGGGGTTGGCCGACGAAGTGCTTGAGCAGGCCGACCATCGCTTGACCCCCATCCAGGGTGCCGGCGATTACAACCATCTGTCGGTGCGCAGTGCGGTGGCGATCCTTTTGGATCGTATACTGGGAGAAGACCGGTCGACAGCGGTTGCTGAATGAGAATGTGATTTTAAATTCGCAGCTTATAATTAACATAGAACATTGCCTTTTATTTCAGAGGAGACCCGATCATGGAAGTCATCAAGCAGTTGGAACGGGAACAGATGCGCATGGATGTGCTCGACTTTTTGCCGGGCGACACGGTGCGCGTGCATGTGAAGATCAAGGAAGGGGACAAGGAGCGCATCCAGGTGTTCCAGGGCGTGGTGATTTCCAAGCGCAAGGGCGGCATCAGCGCCACCTTCACCGTGCGCAAGGTGTCCTACGGCGTCGGCGTGGAGCGTATTTTCCCCTACCATTCCCCCATCATCGACAAAGTGGAGCTGGTCTCCCGCGGCCGCGTGCGGCGCGCCAAGATCTACTACCTGCGCAAGCTGCGCGGCAAGGCGGCCCGTATCCGCGAGAAGCGGATGAACTAGACCGCCTTGGCGCGGATCATGGTCGAAACCGATCTGTGGGCCTTTGAAAAGGCCCTCCAGGCCCGGGGATACACCCGCATCGCCGGGGTGGACGAGGCCGGCCGCGGCCCTTTGGCCGGCCCCGTGGTGGCCGCGGCAGTGCTGCTGCCGCCGGATTTCGCCGTTGCGGGGGTCAACGACTCCAAGCAGCTCACGGCGCGCCGGCGCGACCGGCTCTTCGACCGGATCCACGCCCATGCGCTGGCTGTGGGCATCGGCATCGTGGAAGCGCCCGAGATTGACCGCATCAACATTCTGCAAGCGGCCCGCAAGGCCATGGCCGACGCCGTGGCCGCCCTGGACCCGGTGCCCGACTTTTTGCTCATCGACGGCAATTGCACCATTGACCGCGATCTGCCCCAGACCGCCCTGGTCAAAGGGGATGCGCGCAGCATCTCCGTGGCCGCCGCTTCCATCGTGGCCAAGGTGCACCGTGACCGGCTGATGCTGGCGCACCATTGCCGCTATCCTCTCTTCGGCTTCGACCGCCACAAGGGCTATCCCACCTTGGCGCACAAAACGGCCATCGCCCGCCACGGGCCGTGTCCGCTGCACCGTCGCTCTTTTCGCGGCGTGTGCGGGGTGCGTGCGCCGGAGCAAAGCCCTCTGCCTTTCGCAGACGAGATCATCGCCCATGGTGGATGACCGCCATGCCTACGGGCAAACCGGCGAGACGGCGGCCGTCGCCTTTCTGGAATCCCGGGGGTACACCATTCTGGAGCGCAATTTCCGCACCCGTTTCGCGGAAATCGACATCATCGCCCGGCACAAGGGGGTGTTGGTGTTCGTCGAGGTCAAGGCCCGCCGTTCGCGACGCCATGGCGATCCCAAGTGGGCCGTCACGCCGACCAAACAACGCAAAATCTCCATGGCCGCCCTGACCTGGCTCAAACGGCACGGCGGGACCCAGGTGCGCGCCCGGTTCGACGTGGTGACCGTGCAGCAGCTGGGCGGCCGGACGCAGGTGGAGCTGATTCCCAATGCCTTCGAACTCGCTTACGCCTGACACCCCCCTGGCAGCGGGGCTCTACGTGGTGGGCACGCCTATCGGCAATCTGGCCGACATTACCCTGCGGGCCCTGTCCGTGCTGGCCCGGGCGGACCTGATCGCCGCCGAGGACACCCGCCACACGCGCCGCCTGCTGGCAGCCCACGGCATCGAGCGCCCCCTGATCTCTTACCACGAGCACAACGAAATCCAACGCAGCGTCCAACTGCGCGACCAGTTGCGGGAAGGTGCGGCCATCGCCCTGGTGAGCAATGCCGGCACCCCCACGGTCTCCGATCCGGGCTACCGCCTGGTGCAGGCGGCAGCGGCCGACGGCATCCCCGTGGTGCCGGTGCCCGGTGTGTCTGCGGTGATCACAGCCCTTTGCGCCGCTGGCCTGCCAACGGACCAGTTCACCTTCATCGGCTTTCCCGCGCGCAAAAAGAGCAAGCGGGCGCAACAGCTCGCGGCCCTCGCAGCGCTGCCCCACACCCTGGTGTTCTACCAATCGCCCCTGCGCTTGGCGGCTTTCGTGCAGGAGTTGATAGAGGCCCTGGGTGATCGGGAAGCCGTCCTGGGGCGGGAGATGACCAAGCTGCACGAGGAGTTTTTGCGTGGTTCCCTGTCGGTCATCGGCGCCGCATTGGACCAGCGGGATGCCGTCAAAGGGGAGTGCACCCTGTTGGTGGCCGGCGTCACCGCGCCGCCGCCGGCCGCCGTGGAAGATGTGGACAATGCCCTGCAGCAGGCGCTGGCGTCCGGGGATCGTTCCCTCAACGACATCGCCAAGGCGCTGGCGGCCCGTTTCAAGGTCGGTAAAAAGCAGATCTATGACCGGGCCCTGGAATTGAAGGGGCGTCGCTGATATGGTCGGCGTCGGCGATCGATCCGTCGCCTTGCACCCTGTGGTGCTGCCGGTGTCGGTGGATCAGCAGCGTTTGCGCGGCCGCGAAAAGGTGGCGGCGCTGCGCGCGCGGGCCCGCGACGCCCTGGCGCTGTCGGCCGGTTATGCCGGTTTGCGCCTGGGCCCGTTGGCCAAGGATGACAATGGCGCACCGTTGCCCAGCGATGGCGTGTACTGGTCCTTGAGCCACAAGTCGGCCTACGTGGCGGCCGTGGCGGCCATGCGGCCCGTGGGCATCGATGTGGAACGGATCAAGCCGGTGAGCGAAGGTTTGCGGCGGCGTATCGCCGAGGCCGAAGAGTGGGCCCTGGCGCCCGCCGAAGAGCAGCACACTTTTTTTCGCTTCTGGACCGCCAAGGAGGCGGTGCTCAAGGCGGTCGGCACAGGGCTGGTGGAGTTGTCCCAATGCCGTATTGCGCAAGTCTCAGCGGCCGATACGCTGCTGCTGCACCATGGCGGGCGGGTTTTCACGGTCCGCCAGCGATGGGTCGACACCGATCACCTGGTGGCCGTCACCACGGACGGGGCGCCCATCGTTTGGCATATAACGACACAGCTACAGCAAAAGGATTGAAAAATGCACGTCACCTTTCACGGCGCGGTAAGGGAAGTCACCGGTTCCATGCACCTGATCGGCACGGACCACGACCATGTGCTGCTTGATTGCGGCCTGCACCAGGGTCGCCGCAAGGAGGCGGCCGAAAAGAACCGGGTGCTGCCCTTCGATGCGGACCTGGTGACCAATATGGTGCTCTCCCACGCCCACATCGACCACTCGGGGCGTATCCCCCTGCTGGTCAAGGGCGGCTTTCGCGGGCGCGTGGTGTGCACGCGGGGCACGGCCAGTATCTGCAACTATCTGCTGGCCGATTCGGCACGGATCCAGGAGCAGGACGCCGACTACCTCAACTACAAAACCGTTCGCGGCGCCCTCTCCCAAGGCCCCACCATCAACGGCAAGCCCATCGGTCCCCGCAAATACGAGCAGCTCAAGAAAATGCTCAAAAAGGGCCGCAGCGAGCTTAATCGGGAAACGATCCAGCAGTTGATGGCCCGCTACCACCTGGAGCGCGTCGATCCGCTCTACACCACCGCCGACGCCGAGAACGCCCTGGGGCTCATGGAAGGCGTGCCCTACCGCACACCGGTGACCATCGGCAAAAATATGACCTGCACCTTTTACGAGGCGGGCCACATTCTGGGCTCGGCCATCACCATCCTGCGCTACACCGAAGGCGGCCGCACGCGCACCATCGGCTACACCGGGGATCTGGGCCGTTTCGATAAACCCATCGTTCGCAATCCCTGCCTTGATTTTGCAGAAGAAGATCGCCACATCGACCTGCTGATCATGGAGAGCACCTACGGCGACCGCGATCACGAACCGACCCAGCAGCTCAAACCCCATCTCAAACAGGCACTCAACGAAACCTTCGACCGGGGCGGCTGCGTGCTGATTCCGGCCTTTGCCTTCGGTCGCACCCAGGAGCTGCTCTACGTGATCCACGAGCTATATAATGAAGGCGCCGTGCCGCGCAAACCGGTCTTTGTCGACAGCCCCCTGGCCACCCGCATCACCAGCGTCTTCGGCGAGCATCCCGAAACCTACGACCGGGACACCCATGCCACCTTTCTGTCCAAGGGCAAAAACCCCTTCGATTTCCCCCAGGTGCACTTCACCCAATCGGTGGAAGAGTCCATGGCCTTGATGCGCCAGACCAAGCCCCACATCGTCATTTCGGCCTCGGGCATGTGTGAAGCGGGCCGTATCCTGCACCATTTGCGGAACAAGATTCACAACCCCATCCACACCATCCTGCTGGTGGGCTTCATGGCCCAGCACACCCTGGGGCGGCGTATTCTGGAGCAAGGCCAGGTCTATGAAGCCGCCGGCCGCACAGGCGATCCGCCCATCGTGCGGATCTTGAACAAGGAGTACCCCCTCAAGGCACGGGTGGTCAAACTCAACGGCTTTTCGGCCCACGCCGACCGCAACGAGATGATCCAGTTTCTCAAGGACGCCAACCTCGATATCAAGCGTATCGCCGTGGTGCACGGAGAGGAGAGTCAGAGCCTGGCCTTCGCCGAGCTGTTGCGGGAAAAGGGCTATAACGCCCGGGTGCCCAGGGAGGGACAGACCTTCGAACTGGAATAGCGGAAGAGATCAGGCAGTTACAAGTTCAAGAGGGCGTCCTGCGTTAGAGGGCGCCCTGTTTTTTTTCCCGCGCCAGCTCCTTTTCCATGAAATGGATCATGCAGGAAGGGCGAAATTTACAGTACAGTTGCGGGTCTTTGCACTTGGCGCAGGCCGCACACACCTTGATCTGGTGTTTCATGCATTCGTAGACCGTTTCATTTTCGTCATTGGGATCGCAGCAGGACATGGCGGGCAGCCTCCGATTCGTTTTTATGGGCTTTCTGCCTTAATGAGCCCAGGGGTCCGCCAAGGTTACAAAGCCGATCATCAACGACCGAAAAGGCGGCGCAGCCGTTCCAGGCCGAAACGCCGGGGAGACCGGGCGCAGGCGGCCCCACGCTGTTCGGTGTTTGCCGCGGCGCACGGGGCGGCGGATGCTGCCGCCAATGCCGCGAGCCGGTTTTGCATGGCCGCCGCCAAGGCCGGCATCTCGGCCAGGTGCAGGAACAGAGCCCGAGCATGATCCGGATGGCCCCGTTCGGCAAGCCTTTCCGCCATGGCCACTTGCATGGCCAGAACGGTTTTGGGGTCGTCGACCGATGCCCGGGCCAGGCTGCGGACCGCGGCGCCGATTTCATCGGGCGGGTGGAGGCCGGCGAGGCAGTCGGCCATGGCGTGCACATAGATTTTTTTGGGACCCGCTTGCGCCACCAAGGTGCGCAACTCCGCCAAGGCCTCCGCGTGGGCGCCGATCTGCAAAAAGGCCTGGGCGCAGACCAGGATGTCGCTTTCATTGGCTTGCGTTCCCCAGCCCTCCCGGATGCGGCCGATCTCCGCGGCGGTCAACGGGCGGGTTTTCCGTGCCGTGTTCTCTTGAAAGGCCACCTCGATTTTTTGCCGGTGGTTCTCGATGGCCGCTTTGATGGCGGGATCGATGTGGGGGGAGGCGTCCAGCAGTTGATCGTAGAGTTTGATGGCCTCTTGGTGCAACCCCTGGGAAAGATAGGCCTCCGCTTCCTTTTTGGCCAAAACCGTGGTCAGTTTACCCATCTTGGATGTTTCCCCTGCTCTGAATGTGCCGGAATCCGTCGTCCGTATGATACCGTCGCTGCGCCGACGGGGCTCAATCTGGTTGCGGGGTAAGGGGATTCTTATTGAAAATTATAGGAAATGTCAATGTGCAACAGCATTTCTAACTGAACACAGTGGGATATAGGACAGCTGGAAATATCCCACATCAACACTTATAAAAGCGGCGGAGACATCGAGCCAAAAAGCGAGGCGCCCCCGGCAACGGCCGGGGACGCCTCGGTGCGGCACCGCCACGCGAGCGGTACCGGGTGAGACGTTATGTCAAACGGTCGGGCTATTTATCCCACAATCTTTGCAACAGCTCGACCTTTTCCGCATCGAACCCCAGCCACCGGCCCCAACCCTGTTTGGAGTAGGGGTCGTAAGCATGTTGGTACAAACCGCCGGTGTCGCCCGATTCCGGGTTGATGGACCAGTAGCAAGCGTCGATATCCTTTTCAATCAGGTAGTCCACAAAGGCATTTTGCCACTCCCTGTCGGGTGTGGTGGTGATATAGCCCCAGCGGTCGCGATCGCGCTGTTCGGATGTCTCCCGGGGCCAGTTCAAATGCCCGCCGAATTCACCGATCAGAACGGCATAGCCTTGATCCCGGAGGAAGCCGAAATGCTCTTCCCAACCCTCCCTGAGTTTAGCTGCATCGATGACGATGTTGCACTTGGCATCCCCGGCCGCGTCGCCTTCCAAACCGGTACAATGGGGTTGTGACGGATCCATGAATTGCCGTTGCACAAAAACCGAAGGTCCGTAGGTGTGGGGAGAAATGATCAGCCGCTCTTTGGGAATGTTCAGGGGGTCGGTTGCGGCGCCGTAGAAATTCTCACCCCAGTTGGGGTTGGAATCCGGATCGCCATGGGGCACTTGGGTGCCGTCGGCCTTTGCCGAACCGACACCTTCCACCATGATCAAGACATCTTGGTTGACGGCATCGATGATCTCGAACGCTTTCTCGGCCAGTCGCTTCCACTCCGCCCAGGTGTAATCCCAGGGTTCATTGAAAATGTCGATGGCAAGCAGGTTGTTCACCCCCAGTTTCTGCGGCAGGCTTGCAATATCCCGCAAATCATCGAGCCAGCGCGCTTCACCGTAGTTGAGACAATGGTGGTCTTCCCTGGTGAATTCGTAGTTGTCCCGGGTGGCATCCGCATAGGGCGGCATGGCATCGAGACGGCCGGCGCGCCATCCCACATAGTTGGAGCAGCTGTGGATGTCCACGATCACCTGGATGTCGTTGCGGGCGGCCAGTTTGATGAAATCTTCCAGCGCCTGGCGGGCATTGGTCTGCCGGACCGATTCGTGGTTTTTCAGAACACCGCCTTGGCGAATGTCGCCGATCCCCTGGGGATCGTTGGGATCCAGGGTCTGCGGTGCGATGGGCAGTCGGACGATTTTGATGCCCATTTGCTTGATTTCGGTCATGGTCTGCTGAATGGTGCGGCCGGTGTTGTCCCACCACATGTTGCCCACATAAAGTTCCATGGGTGCTCCGCCGGGATTGTTCTCGGAATAGTGCGGCTCATATTGGCCTTCCAGGCCGAACCAGGCGCCGCAGCGAATGGGGATTTCATCGCCGTTCTTGGTGATTCGGCCGGCTTCGTTGACGCGAAAGGTGGCCGGTGTGACAGGATCGGGGTCGGGGCCGGGATCGGGGTCCGGTTCGGGATCCGGATCGGGGGCCGGTCCGCCGTTGCACGCGATGCCGTTCAAGGTGAAATCCGACGGCACGCGATTGGTGCCTGAATGGGTCGCCTGGAAACCAAAGCTTGCGCGGCCGCCGTTGGGGTCAAGGGTTCCGTTCCAGTGACCGGCCGGGTTGGATGCCGTGACCCGGTTTCCGGCCTGGGCGACATCGGCGTTCCAGGATCCGGACAGCTGTTGACCATCGGCGAATGTCCAGGCCAGTTGCCATCCGCTGATCGCCTGCCGCCCATTGTTGGCAACGGTCACTTCAGCGGTGAAGCCGGTGTTCCACTGGTTCATCACATAATCGACCCGGCAGGCGTTTGGCGGTGTGGGGTCGGGATCGGGTGTCGGATCCGGGTCCGGTGTCGGATCGGGGTCCGGCGTGGGATCGGGGTCCGGCGTGGGATCGGGGTCCGGCCCGGGACCGGGTCCGGGATCGGGATCCGTGGTCGCACCGCAACCTTCATTGCCGCTGCCCGTGTCGACCTCGCACGCCACGGCGACGAAAGCCACCATGGCAAGCACCATGAGCAGATAGAACATTTTGAAAATCGGGGTTTTTCGTCTCATTCTTCCTCTCCTGTACGTTTCAAAAGGTTTGCCGATACCATTTTCGGCCACGATGAAGCCTGCAAAACAGTGAAGCCTGCTATATGAGACACCAACCACGGATGACGGGATTGCAGACATTACAGACAGCAGGACGGAGCAGTTGGAAGAAAAACAGCAGAGCGGGGGCATTGCCTGCAGGTATTCGAGGCGGCATTGAAAAGCATGCCGCTTTGCCGCCCCCCGTACGGGGTGCACGGGCGGTCCGGATGGTGTTTGTTGTGTCGGATTGAAGCCTGAACCAACCAACAACGAAGCCTAACCAGTGCTGCAAATAGCAAGGTTCGGCCAATCCCGCAACCTTTTTTCACCATGGTGTGGCGGCAAGCGTCTTTGGCGGATAGCGTTCACGCCACATGCACAAACAATCCGGCTGCCGCTGGTTCGGCTACCAGGGCACAACACCGCCAGGGCCGTTTCAGCGCTGCCGCTCCCGACACCCCCGAAACACCCGACTCCCCCTACACACACATCTAACCGACAGAATTCCTTCAACTTAAAACTTAAAACTTTAAACTTAAAACTGGCCCGACAGGGCCCTAAAACTGGCCCGCAAGGGCCCGGTGGAAGCGGCTTTGCATGCGCCATTGGGAGGACCGGTAGGCAGTGGTGAGGGGCAGGCCGGTGTTGTACCAGAATTGGTCGCGGTTGAAACGCATCCGGGGGTGGTATTCGGTGTGCGAGAGGGTCAGCGGCAGCCGGTGGAGGCCGCGCAGGCGCCGCTTGCGGGTGGCTTCCAGGAGGTATTCGGTGCCGTTCGCATCGAACAGCACCACCCAGGCATGGCCTTGCCCCTGCACCGTGCCCACCGCGACCCAGGCGTCGTACCCCTCGCCGATCAGCCAGTCGGCCAACAAGATGGCGTGGTCCTCGCAGTCGCCGCGGGTGAAGTGGAAGGCCTGCTTGCTGGTTTGCCACACATCCCGCAGGCCGGCATACTGCACATGATCGAACATGTATTTCTTGCGTTGGGCGATGACGTGCCAGGCCATCCATGGGCTGGTCACTGGAAAAGGGACATAGCCTTCAAGAAAGGCATTGGCCACATGGTGACGCCGGTCCACGCCCATGGCGGTGGCCGCCGCATTGGCCACGCCGCCCAGGCGCCAAACCAAGAAGCTGCTCTCCATCCGCTCCATGGGCAGCATGGCGGCGATTTCCCGGCTGCCGATGCGCTGCCGCGTGGCGATCACCTCCACCGTGCCGTCGAGATGGGGCATTTCCAGCTCCGCGGCGGTCAGGGCGACGAGAGCGTTTTTCACCGGGCCACCGAATTCCCAGTGCCACATCAGCGAATGGTAGCCGTACATCAACAGCAGCACCAGGGCCAGCGCCAGGGCCGTGGCCTTGAGGCCGGACCAGCCGAGCATCAGCCTTTGAACCCGAAGGTGACGATCAGCGCCACGAACAATAGAATCGCCGAGGCGAACAAGGCGATGGCCATGTTCCCTTTGCGCAACTCTTCCTGAAAGCAGATCTTCTTGAAGAGCTGCTTGTCGACGAAGATCAGGGCCGCCATGCCCACGAGCAAGGCCACCAGGGTGTAAACCAGGTTGATGCCCAGGTTGAACAGCGTTACGCTAAGAAAGCCCGTTCCCATAATTGTTCCCCTCTGAGGTGTACTTCATGTATGATGCGTGTGGATTGAAACCACCGAAGCCCGGTCCTTACCGGACTAGGCGGCGTTTTTCAATAGGCGCGGGCCCGCGCTTGGCAAGGCGAGGGGACCGGCAAAGGGTTGGTTTGTGTCAGGTTGTGGCGAAAGGAGCGCGCAATGGATTTGGATTTGGACATGATCCTGTTTGGCGAAACCAGCCTGCGGCAGGCCTTGTATGTGGCCGCCGCGGTGGTCGGCGCCCTGTTGGCCCTGCGCATCGTGAAGCGGCTTTTTTTTAAGAAAAAACCGGTTTTGGCGCACACCGTCTATTTTGTCTGCGAGAATTGCGATTGGGAAGGCCATGTCAGCAAGTTCGGCACCCGCTGTCCCAAGTGCAACCATCCCATCAGTCGCGTTGCGACCCACTGACCGTACGTGGCCCTGAGGGTTCCGGCCGGGCGATGGCGTGGTGTGGACGCTGCATGCCATCGCCCCGGCACCGGATTGCCGCCGCCGGCGGCGCCCGGCCGATTTTTCGGCAGGAACGCCGACGCGCGGTATTTTGCAGTTACCAGGTCATCCCAATGCCTTTTCGGTCAATTTATCGATCCGCACCGCACAAGCCTTGTATTCGGCCGTCATGGTGATGTTGTCGAAGGCCGCGTTGGTGAGCCAATTGGCGTTGGCCTCCCGGAAGTGAAAAGCCATCCAGACCATGCCTGCCGGCACTTCGCCGGTGACCCTGGCCTTGACCGTGACGGTGCCGCGGCGGGAACTGACGCGGATGGTCTCCCCGTCGGCGATGCCCAGGGCGCGCGCGTCCGGCATGGAGATGTCGGCGGTCTCTTCGCCCAGCAGGTCGTTGAGCCCCTCGCAGCGGCCGGTCTGGGTGCGGGTGTGGTAATGGGTCAGGCGGCGGCCGGTGCTCAGTACCAGCGGGTACTGGTCGTCGGGCACCTCGGCCGGCGGGGTCCATTCCGCCGGGTTGAATATCCCCAGACCGCAGGTGAACTGACCGTCGCGGTGCAGAATACAGGTGCCGGGGTGATTTTCATCCGGGCAGGGCCACTGCAGCCCGTCCCCCTCCAGCCGGTGGTACTTGATGCCGCACAACTGGGGCGCCAGCACCGACACTTCGTTGTCCCAGATCTCCCGGGCGCTGTTCGATGCCCACTCCTGGCCGAAGCGCTTGGCGATCTGCTGGAAAATCCACCAATTGGGCCTGGCATCCCCGGGCGGAGGGCCGGCCGTGCGCACGCGATTGACGCGGCGTTCGCTGTTGGTGAAGGTGCCGTCGTTTTCGCTCCAGGCCGCCGCGGGCAGCACCACATGGCCGAAACGGGTCGTCTCGTTGAGGAAGATGTCCTGCACCACCAGGAACTCGGCCGATGCCAGTTCATGTTCCACCTTGCGGATGTCCGGCTCGGTATTGGCCAGGTTCTCGCCGAAGATGTAGAAGCCGCGGATCTTGCCGTCGACCAGTCCCTCCATCATTCGGGGGATCATCAGGCCGTTGGCCTCGGGCAGGCCGTCCACCCCCCAGGCGCGTTGGAATTTCTCCCGGGCGGCCGCTTCGGTCACCTTCTGGTAGCCGGGAAAGACATTGGGCAGGGCGCCCATGTCGCAGGCGCCCTGCACGTTGTTCTGCCCCCGCAAGGGGTTGACCCCGCCGCACTCGACGCCCATGTTGCCCAGCAGCATCTGCAGGTTGGCGATGCTCATCACGTTGTGGGTGCCGCAGGTGTGCTCGGTGATGCCCAGCGTGTAGCACAGCATCATTGGCTGGACCGACGAGATGCGCCGGGCCGTATCGCGGATCATGTCGGCCGGGACACCGCAGATGTCGGCGGCATACTCCGGCGTGTAGCGCATCACGGTGGCGGCCAGCTTATCGAAATCCACGGTGCAGGAGTCGACGAACCGCTTGTCCTGCCAACCCTCGGCGATAATGACATGCATCAAGGCGTTCAGGAAGGCGATGTCGCTGCCCACCCGGATGGGTACGTGCAAGGCCGCCATTTCCGCCAGTTTGTGGCGCCGGGGATCCACCACGATCAGCTCGGCGCCCTTGAGCACGGCGTTCTTGACAAAGGTGGCGGCCACCGGATGGGCTTCGGTCATATTGGAGCCGATCACCATGAGCATCTTGGCCCGGGCCATCTCGTTGAAGGAGTTGGTCATCGCCCCGGAACCGAACGTGGTCGCCAGCCCGGCGACCGTGGGGGCATGTCAAGTGCGGGCGCAATGGTCGATGTTGTTGGTCTTGAACACCGCCCGGAACAGCTTCTGCATGTTGTAGGAATCCTCGTTGATGCTGCGCGCGCAACTCACCCCGGCCAGGGCGTCCGCGCCGCTTTCGGCGATGATCTGCTTGAACTTGTTCGCCACCAGATCCAGGGCCTCGTCCCAGGAAGCTTCCCGGAAGCCGTCCTCCTCGCGGATCAGCGGGTTTTTCAGGCGCTCTTCCGAGTAGATGAAGTCGTAGCCGAAACGGCCCTTGACGCACAATCGGCCTTGATTGGGTTCGGCCTCCTCGACGCCGGTCACCTTGACGATGCGTCCGTCCTGTACATGCAGCCACTGCTGGCAGCCCACGCCGCAGTAGGGGCAGGTGGTGCGGATCTTTTCCGACAGCCATGGCCGCCACTGATATCGGGCCTTTTTTTCCACCAGGGCGCCCACCGGACAGGCCTGGACGCACTCACCGCAAAAGACGCACTCGGAATCGGCCAGGGGCCGGTCGCCGGCGGCCACGATTTTGCTGTGGGCGCCCCGGTAGCCGTGGCTGATGGCCCGGTTCACCTGGACTTCGTTGCACGCCTGTACACAGCGGCCGCACAGGATGCAGCGGGAAAAATCCCTTACGATCAGCGGATTGGCCATCTCGGTGGGATAGATGGTGGCGGTGGCGGGGAATCGTGAACCGTCCACCTGGTAGCGGAAGGCCAGCTCCTGCAGGCGGCAGTCGCCCCACACCGGGCACAACCGGTCCGTCCCGTCCTCTGCCTGCACCGTCAGTTGGAAATCGGTCCAATCCGCGTCCCGGTCTCGGGGCACGGAGCAGTTGTGGTGGCCCGAGGAGAGCAGCAGCTCCAGCACCAGGCGCCGGGCTTCCACCACCCGCGGCGATTCGGTTTGGACCTGCATGCCGGCCGTCGCCGGCGTGCTGCAGGCCGGCAGCAAGGTGCGCGCGCCGGCCACCTCCACCACGCAGATACGGCAGGCGCCGGTGGGCGTGGCCCCTTTGAGATGGCACAGGGTGGGAATGGAGATGCCCACCGCCTCGGCCGCCGCCAGGATGGTCTGTCCCGGACGGAAGGCCACCGCGTGGCCGTTGATCGTCAATGTTACCGCCATTTTCGGTTCGTTCTCCCTCGTTGCCGCTCCGGCCCCACGCCAACCGTTCCCGGGACCGGATTGCGGATTGTAGCCTATTTGTGATCGTTCTCCTCGGCGGCCTTGCTCACCGCCACGAAATGCTCCTGCAGGGCCAAGGCGCCCCCGGCGGGGTCCCACAGATCCAGTCCCCCTTTCATGAATTTCTGGTCCGCCAGGCCGCGGCCTTGGGCGAAGCGCTCCACCGGCAAGGTGTGGCCGAAGCCGTGCACCACGAAAACCGCCTCGGGGTGAATCAGATCGGTCACCTTGGCGATGATGGTTTCCGCATAGCCGTTTTGGGTCACCTGCACCCGGTCGCCGTCGGCGATGCCCAGGGAGCGGGCGGCCGTTGTGTTGATCCAGAGGCGGTTTTCCGGCATCTGTTCGAAGAGCAACGGGTTGTCGACGGTGTGTCCCTGGGTGTGCAGTGCGCAGCGGCCGAAGGTGAGTCTGAAACGGCCTTCTGGTGGTCCCGGCACCGGCGTATAAGGGAGCAGGGACGGGAGGTCGCTTTGGGTCAATTTCTCCGATACGATCTCTATGCGGCCACTGGGGGTCTTGAAGGCGAGATCGTTCCGGTCGCGGTAGATCGGCGCCTCGACCAGGGGCACCATGCCGGTGGCTTCGAAATCCTCCGGTTGAACGCCCGTGCCTTCCAGCTGGTAGCGCCAGATGTCCTCGATGGAATGAAAATCCAATTGCGGCAGCCCCAGGCGGCGGGCCAAGCCACCGACGATCTGCCAATCGGCGCGGGTTTCGTAGCAGGGCGCGACGGCCCGGCGGCGGCGAAAGAAGAAAGGGCGCAGCGTGTTTTTGCAAGCGATCAGGCTGTCCCGTTCCAGGTAGGTGGAGAGGGGCAGGACCACATCGGCGTACCAGGCGGTGTCGGACCAGCTGAAGGTGACCGCCACCAGCAGGTCGAGGCGATCGAAGATCCGTTTGAGTCGCTCCGGGTCGGGAAATCCCATCAAGGGATCGTGGCGGTAGGCGATGTAGGCCTTGACCGGGTAGGGATCGTCGGTTTCCATGGCCTTGTAGAGCAGGTGGGCCAGGCCCGGTCCCTTTTCGATATGGGTGTGGCGCCACCCCACGCCGTCGGCTCGTTTCTCCTCGGGGGCCGGAAAGATGTCGACGAAGGTTTTCAACCCCTTGCGGCCCACATCCTTGGGTTTGTT
This sequence comes from Desulfatitalea alkaliphila, assembly GCF_022968795.1. Taxonomy (GTDB): domain Bacteria; phylum Desulfobacterota; class Desulfobacteria; order Desulfobacterales; family Desulfosarcinaceae; genus Desulfatitalea; species Desulfatitalea alkaliphila. The sequence goes on along the minus strand of NZ_JALJRB010000002.1, from coordinate 125,986 downwards.
GACCAGCGGCAGACCGCCCCGGCTTCCGATGGCGCCCAGCAGGGCGTTGATGATGTAGATGGAACGGCACACGTGGAATGAATTGCGGTATCGGGCCGCCATCCAACCGGGATGCCAGATCACCGCCGGTGCGGCCTGGGCCAGTTGTTGCACGAAGCGGCGCAGCCGACCCGCCTCGATGCCGGTATGCGCCGCGGCCCATTCGGGCGTGTAGGGCACGATGAACGCCTCGAGTTGATCGAAATCCTTGAAGTAGCGTTGGACATAGTCGCGGTCGTACCAGCGCTCCTGGATCAAGGTGTGGATCACCGCCAGATTGAAGGCGTAATCGCTGCTCGGTCGGACCATGAAAAAGTCATGTGCCTTGGTGGCGGGCACATTGGCGCGGATGTCGATCACCGACAAGCGGCACCCTTTTTCCAGGGCCCCGGTGAGCTGGTGCACCTCCTGCACGTCCACCGACTCGAAGATGTTGCGCAACTGCAACACCACGTGACGCGCGTTGGCAAAGTCGTATGCCACATCCTTGCGCCCCAGCCCGGTCAACGACAGGTGGGCATGATGGACGTTGCGGGCACAGGAGGCGTCGTGGTTGCAATAGTTGGGCGATCCCAGTCCGCGCAACAGGGCGCGGTGCATGTCCCGAAAGGGTCCGCCCCGGTCGGACAAGGCGACGCCCCGCGCGCCGTGCGCCGCCATCACGGACTGGAGCCGCTGCGCCACATGGTCCAGGGCCTCGTCCCAGCTCACTTTGCGCCAACGCCCTTCACCGCGCGCGCCATCGCGCAGCAACGGTGTCCTGGGCCGTTCCGTATCGGTCAACAGGGCCCTGCCGGCCGCTCCACGCGGACACAGACCGCCCGCCATGGTCGGTACATGGGGGTTGCCTTGCAGATCCACCACGCGGCCACTATCCACCCGCGCCATGATCGGACAGCGCACCGTGCACATACCGCACACCGTATAGATCGATTCCATGCTCACTCCTGCGTTTTTTCCAGGTCAACTGTGTTCGGGTCCGGAAATGGATGCAGGGTCGATAGCACACGCCAAGGGTTATGTCAATTTTGAACCAACCGATGGCCTGAATCCAGGCAGGGAGGGGGAATGTTGACGGATTGTACCCGGTAACTGTCGGCCCGCGCCAGGACGACACTCAAGCCGCCGGGGTCCTGGCCAATGCGAAAAAGGTGGGCCAAGGGCAGGCCCAGCAAGTGGCACAGCAGCACCCGAAGTACCCCCGCATGGCCCACCAGGGCGATGTCGCCGCGGGTCTCGGCGACGATGCGGGTAAAGGTGGGCACCACGCGCTCGCGCAGATCCTGGAACGACTCGCCGCCGGGCGGCCGATGGGCGGCCGGGTCTCGGCCGCGTTCGGCATAGGCGATGGGATCGCGCTGTCGCACTTCCGCGAAGGGAAGGCCCTCCCATTCGCCCAGGTGCACCTCCCGCAGGGCGCCAAGGGGGTGGATGGACAAGGGGTGATCGGCGAAGACGATCGCGGCGGTGTGGCGGGCGCGCTGCAGATCGCTGCAATAAACGGCGCTCAGGGCGATGGTGCGGAACCAGTACCGCCACCGGTGCGCCTGCTGAATGCCCTCGGGCGAAAGGGGCGGATCTGCTTGCCCCAGGTACCGCTTGCCGCCGGAGGCTTGGACCGGCGCGCAGTGGCGCAACAGATAAAGGGTGCGCACCGTTGGGCCATTGGCGGCGTCGGCGGTCATCCGGGCTGTTCGCCTTTTAACGGCAGGTCGGCCGTCAAGGCGGCCACCGGGCGGCCGATGCACCGTTCCACGGTGGCCAGAAGGGCCTCGGCGGCCTGCCGGCGCGATGCGATGGCCTTCGCGATCCGGGGATCGTTGCCGTATTTGGCCATCTTGCGTTCGAAGCGGGTGTGCAGGTCGGCGGGACGGTCGCCCACCACCAATTTGTCCGCCAGAAAAAGTACCGCCGCTTCGTCCGGCGTCGCGGCATCCGCCACGGGCGGATCCATGTGCACGGCCACCATGGCGGCCGGCCGGGGATAGCCCAGGTCCGCCAGCAGTCGGGCGCCGGCAGCGGCGTGATGGGGTGCTTGGCGGGCGATATCGTGCACCAGGGCGGCGGAGCGCACCAGGTCGGCATCCAGATCCACCCCGGCGGCCTGCAGGGCATCGGCGATGGCGCCGGCCACCGCGGCCACCGCCCGGCAGTGGCGCCACACAGCCGGCGGCACCTGTTCAACGCGGGTCATGAGCACGCGGCAGGCATCGGCGGAGGGTCGGTCATCCCGTTCCAGGCGTTGCGTCAGCATGCGAAGGTCCGCCGGGGTGTCCAGATCGAGCAGGATGCCTTCGTCCGCCACGGCCACTTCCCGCCACGGCCCGGTCCACGATTGCCAGAAGGCGCGCAAGCCCCCTTCTCCCGGCCATGCCAGCAAATCGGCCCCCAGGGCGGCCGGGATCAAGACCGGGTGGCCCCGCCGGCCGTCGTAGCAAGGGTGGCAAACCGCGCCGCGTTGATCATGGAAGCTGCGGGCCAGGGCGCCGACCGTCGACGGCCGCACCAGGGGGATGTCCACCGGATGGACGAAAAAGGCGCGCGCGTCCACCGGCAGGGCCCCAAGGCCGGCCTGGAGGGAGGTGTACATGCCGGCCCGCCACTGCCCATTGTGGATGCAACGCAGCGGCAGATGGGTCAGGGCGGTGCACAGGGCATCGCTGTTGCAGCCGGTGACCACGATGATGTCCTTCAGACCCGCGGCGGCATACAGTTGCACCACCCGCTCCACCACCGTGGTTGCGCCCAGGTGCAGCAACGGTTTGAAACGGCCCATGCGCCGGGATTCGCCGGCGGCCAGGATGATGGCGCTCACGCCGTCCATGGCGTTCACTCCTCCCCGTTCGGGTGTGCCGTGGGTCGACGTCGGGCGGTGATCATTTCCGCCACGATGCTCACGGCGATTTCCGTAGGTGTCTCGGCGGCGATCTCCAGGCCGATGGGGCAGTGGACCCTGTCCAGGTCGGTCGCCGCAACGCCCTGTTCCAGCAGCCGGCCATAGATGGCGTCCCGTTTGCGCCGGCTGCCGATCATGCCGATGTAGCCGGCCGGGGTGCGCAAGGCCTGGGCGAGCACCGCCTGGTCGTGGAGGTGGCCGCGGGTGACGATGATGATGAAGGTGTGGCGGTCCACGGGCAGATTCCGGAAAAGGTTCGCGAAGTCGGGCACCACCGCCACCCGGTGCGCATCGGGAAAGCGGTGTTGGTTGGCGAAGGCCGCCCGGTCGTCCAGCACCGTGACCTGGAAATCCACCAGGGCGGCCAGATGGGCGGTGGGTTGGGCCACGTGGCCGGCGCCCACCACGATGGCCCGCCAGGGCGGCCGGATCGGCTCCAGGAGCAGCTCGCCGTCCTGCATCGTCAGGGTGGTCATGGCGCCGGCCGCCGCCGCGGCACGGCGTGCCTCTTGCAGCACCGCGTCGTCCACGGGCAGTGTGCCGTGGACCCGACCGTCGTGCGCCACCAGGGCATGATGGATTTGGCTCACCTGCTCGCCCCGCCGTCGGATCAAGGTGATGAAAAGGGCCGACCGCGCCTTCGGGTCCCATTGCGCGCGGCGCTGAAACACAGCGATGGTTTCGGGCGTCGGCCGCAAAGGATCGTAGAGCACTTCGAGGCCGCCGCCGCAGATCAGGTCCATGGCGGCCGCGTCGGTGCTGTCCAGATCGAAACGCTCGATGCAGGCCGGCGCGTCGGGCAGCATGGCACGGGCGCGGTCGACAACACGGGCTTCCAGCAGCCCGCCGCCGATGGTGCCGTGAAAACGGCCGTCCGGTGCCACCACCATGCGGGTGCCGGCTTTACGGGGCGTGGCGCCCTGTTGACGGATGATGGTGGCCAGGACAACCGGTTCGCCACGGTTGAGGTATTGGAAAACGGTTTCGACGATGGATGTCACGATGGTCGCTCCTTAAACCCGCAGGTCTTGGATGGTGCGCTTGGCCGTCGCCGCGCGCGGCGACGGCCACTGGGCCACGCTGATTCGCGGCGCTGTCATGACGCCGCCGGCAAGGGCGGCGCGGACGGCTGGGATACCCGTCAATGCCGCGGCGGCGCTGTGGCCGTCGGGCGGCGGGAGGCCCGCTGCCGCGTACAGCCGGATGCGCAGCTGGTCGCCCTCTTTGAAACGGGTCAGGGCGGCATCGAAATCGACCACGCCGGGCAGATCGAAAAGGACATTGTCCAAGTCGGTCAAGGTCAGCCGAATACCGTCGGCAAGGCGAACGGCCGCCTGGCGCCGCCCCTGCACCCAGCCCATGCGCCGCAGCACGGTGCCGCAGGGACAGGGCGTGTCGCGCCAGGCCGCCAGATCGCCGGTACGGTACCGGATCAGGGGCATGGCCCGGGGCGTCAGGGTGCTGAACACCACTTCCCCGGTGCGACCCGGCCCCAGGGGGCCGCCGGTGACCGGATCGACGATTTCAAACAGCAGATCGCTTTCCCGCAGGTGGTAGCCGTCGTGCGCGCTGCAGGAGACGGCGCCACCGTAGCCCATCTCGGTCATGCCATAGTGCTGGAACACTTCGCAACCCCAAATGCGCCGGATCTCACGGACCACGGGCGGCGGAACGTGGTCCGTGGTCAGCAGCACGCTCAGCGGGGTGCCGGCGGGCAGGCGCGCGCCTTGCGGGTGCCGCGCCAAGGCCAGCACCTGGACCGGGACACCCACCAGGGCATCGATGCCCTGGTCGCGGATGGTGGCCAAGGTGGCTTCCGGATCGGTCACCGGGCCATGCACAATGCCGCCGATGTCCATGGCGGCCAGGGCCCGACGCAGCAAATCCCCCACGCTGTCGGGCCGTTCGCCGGGCAGCAGGATCAGCACCTTGCGGCCGGGCGGAACCAGGGTCGCCATGCCGTATCGGAAAAAGGCGATGGTGTCGGCCAGGTCCGCTGCACTGAAATGGAGCCGCTTGGGCGTGCCGCTGGTGCCCGAGGTGTGCAACGTCACCACGCGTGCCACTTCAGCGCGGCGCGCCGCCAGAAATTGCAAGGGGTCCTCCTGCAGGTCCTTTGCGGTGGTTAAGGGCAGTCGGGGCATTTGATCCAGTCGCTCGATGCGCGGGGGCACCCCTTGCCAGCGGCGGCGGTAAAACGGACTGTGACGCGCGGCCAAGGCCAGGACCGCGTTGAGCCGTTGCAGCTGGGCGGCCGCCAGCCGTTGCGGGGTGGGCCGCTGCCCGCGGGCCAGACCGATGCGGCCTGCGATCCAGGGTTCCAGGGGGGTGGTGCGGGGCAAAGGTCTCATGGGCGGTGGAGGGGCCGGCCGTCGGCGGCGGTCAGGTTGTAGAGGCAAAAGGGCACCAGGCGGCCGTCGGGTGCCATGATGTGAATGCAGCACTGCTGCACCCGTTCCAGGTCCAAATTCCACACATCCTGGAAAACCATGGCCGACACCGAAAAGGTGCGTTCCCGAGCCGTTGCCAGAAAGGCGTCCAGGTCGCCGGCATGCCCATGGCAACGGCCTTGCCCTTCGGACGTGCAGCCGCAGGCGGTTGGTGCGGCGGCCGGTGGGGCGGCCCACTGCCGGGCGACCGCGGCGATGGCCCTGGCCGCCCCCTCTTCGGCCCGGATGGGCGGCGGCGTGGCGACCGGAGGGGCGGCCATAAGCGGCCGGGGCCGGCCGTCGGCGGCGATGAGATACTGGGCGTGGCACGAGCAGAAGGAGTGCTCGCATCCCGGTGGGCGGAAGTGGTCCACCCGGAAAAGGCACGCGGTTGCGTGCTCCATGAGGCGCATCAGTTGGGGCAGGGTGAGCCGCTGTTCATCGGTGGGTGCGCCGGGGTGGCGGCCGAAGTAGCTGATGGGCTGGAAATGGACCCCGCGCACGGTGGGGTGCCACCGCAGGGCGGTTTCCAGGATGGTGCCCACGGCATGGGTGTTCACCCCCGGCACCAGGGTGGGCACCAGCACCACCCCCAGTCCGGCCCGTGCACAGGCCGCCACGGCCGCCTGCTTTTCCGCCCACAGCGGGCGCCCGCGCAGGGTGCGGTACACTGTGTCGTCAACCCCGTCGAACTGCAGGAAAATCGAACCGGCACCGGCTGCCTTGAGTGTTTCGGCATAGCCCGGTTCGCGGGCCAGCCGCAGGCCGTTGGTGTTGATCTGGATGAAGGGCAGGCCCGATTGCCGCCCGAGGGCCACCAGTTCGGGCAGGTCGTCGCGCAGGGTGGGTTCGCCCCCGGAGAGTTGGATGTTGGCGCCGGGTCCGAACCGGCGGGCCAGCCGGTACCAGGTGGCGATGCGCTCCACAGGCGGGTCCGCGCCGTCCGGCCCCGAGGCGGCGTAGCAGATCGGGCAGCCCAGGTCGCAGCGCGGCGTCACCTCCAGGAGAATGGTGCAGGAGCGCTGGCGATGTTCAGGGCAGAGACCGCAGTCGAAGGGGCAGCCGTGTTCCACCGGGTGTCCGGGCGTGGCCGGGTGCGTCGGGATTTTCGGCCGCCGCCAGCCGGCCATTTCCGGGAGACCTTGCCAGATCAGGGCGGCAAAGGCGCCGTGATCCGGGCACTGTTTCTCCAGATAGATGCCGCGGTCCCGGTGCACCCGCCGCGCCGGCAAGTGCTTCAGGCAGACGGGGCAGAGACTGGCGGTGGCGCCGTTATCGGCTGCGCCACCGTTCATGCCCACAATCCGTGCGCTGCCAGGATGGAAACCACCTGGTCATAGGTGTCGCTGACCAGCAGCGCGCATCCTTGTCGGGCCGCGGCCGGTCCGCCGGGCCCCACCAGGTCATCGCAGGCCATGGGGCCGGTGTCTTGACCCGTCCGTGCCGCGAACCAGTCGGTCCATTCATTGAGCATCAGCGGCAGCCGATCGGAGGGTTGGTCGGCATCGGGCGTAGCGGCGGAAAAAAAGGCCAGCAGGCAGGCGCCGCCGCTCAGGGCGCCGCAGGTGCCGCGGCCCGAGCCGCCGCCGTAGGCCAAGCCGGCCATGGCCCGCACCAGTCCGGGGTTGGTTGCGGATGTACCGCCCAAGGCCAGCAGGAAAAGGATCTGGCCGCAGCTGTAGCCTTGCTGTCCCCAACGCATGAACTGCACCATGCGGTCATTCATGTCACCATCTTCCCTTTCTGGCCACCAGGAGAAAATAGCCCGGTCGGAATCCGCCCGGGCCGCCGCAGCCCGCTTGCCGGAGGGCCGCCAGGGAGCCGCAGTGCCATACCAGCTCGGCCGCCAGCTGTCGCAACAAAGGGCTGTGATCCTCGAAGAGGTAGACCCGGAAGCCGGCTTCGACGATCCGCGCCTGTACCGCGGGGCCGTTCAGGGCGCCGGCCACACAGCCCTGCAGAGCGCCGCCCGGCGGCGGTCCGATGCCGTTCCGCCGATAGAGGTCGGACACCACGAGCCAACCGCCCGGCGCCAGCGCCCGGTGCCATTCGGCGAGCACCGCCGGCGCGACAGGCAGCAGGCTCAGCACGCACTCCGCGAAGAGGGCCGCCAGGGCCCCATTGTCAAACGGCAAGGCGCCGGCGCGGCCCCTGATCAGGCAAGCGGCGCCGCAGCGGCGGCGCGCCTCGTCCAGCATCGCCGGGGTGCAATCGAGGCCCATGGCCGCCAGTCGGTAATGGCGGCGAAGGTGGTCCACCGTGGCCCCCGGGCCGCATCCCACATCCAGCACCCGCGCTCCGGGCGCCATTTTGCAAAAGGAGACCGCCCGGTCGGTCAGGGCAAGCCCACCGGGGCGCAAGGCCGGACCGGCCACCGTCCGCAGGGCGTCGGATTGGTAAAAAGGGACCGCTTGGGAAAGGGCCATCACTTGTCCTCCAGAATGCTTTCCACCTCGGCCATTTTGCCCAGCGCCAGGGTTTCGGACACCAACGCCCGGCCGCAGTGCAGGCAACTCGGCATCCGGGTGGTGAAACGGTTGTCCAGGTATTCCACGGTCACTTCTCCCGCCGCCAAAGGCGTATCACAGGCCGCGCAGCGCCAATCCATGCCTTCCATGGGGATGTCGGCGGGGGTGCCTTGCGACGTCGCCGCTGCAACGTCGGCCACCACCATGCGGTGACTGTAGGCGCCGAACACCGCATGGCCTTGGTCGCGGCGCGCATACGACACCCAATAGGTGGCGTGGCCGAGGCGCGCGGCCGTCAGCAGGCGGCCGTCCTTCGGGTGGCGGAACCAGGGGCCGTCCGTTGCGGCGCGGGCGATCACCTGTTGCACTTCGTCGATGAGAATACGGCGCTCCTCCAGTGTCGCCTGGACCGCAGGGGCCATGGTCAGCGGGATGCGGCGGTGCGGCGGGTCGGCCGGCGGCGTTTCGCCCCACAATCGCTCGAGCAGGTCCGCCTTGAGCCGGGCACGGTTCTCGCGGCGCCGGGACCACCCCGGCCGCGGTCGGGCCGCCGCATCGGTGCCATCGGGAAAGAACAGGTCCAGCAGGTGCAGGCTGCGCTTGCCCACGGCGGCCAGCCGGTCGCGGCACATGGCGCAATAGGCCAGGTAATCCTGTTCGCTCATGGCTGCGCGCCGTTCCGTAACGGTGCGGGCGATGGCCGGGTTGGCGTTGTCCATCAGGCCGCCGAAGCCGCAGCATTCGGTCAGCGCCCCGGACAGCGGCAATTCCGTGATCGCAACCCCCAGCGCCGCCAGCAGGCCGCGCACCGCTTGCTGCACGGCCGGCTGGTCCCGCGTGGTGCACGGATCGTGAATGGCCAGGGGGCCGCCGCCGGGGGGGCATGATGCGGCCGGTTCGGGCAGGGCGGCCAATGTTTGCCACAAGGATTCAATGGGCGCTTCGGGCCAGAAATCGCGGAACATGCGGTGGCAGGTGCTGCAGGCCAGGAGGATGCGGGGCCGCCCGATGGCCGCCCACTCCCCGCGCCAGCGGTCCAGCACCGCATCCCGCTCGGCCCGGCGGCCCGCCCAGTGGGCCGGGGTGCCGCAACAGCCCAAGGCCAAGCCCACGCCGCCGGCCAGATGGGCCCGCAGGTGGTCGTAGAGGCGCGCCACCTGCTCCGGTGCCGATGCGCAGAGCTGACAGCCGGGAAACAGCAGATGGGTGCTTTGCGCGGCGTCCGGGGCGTGGCGCACCATGAAAAAGGCGTCGCCCTGGCTGAAGGCCATGTCCGCCAGGGCGAAGGCATGGGCCGAAGGGGGCATCTTACCGCTGTCCACCATGGCCTGCCGCGCGTTGAGACAAAGGGTCTGCATGGCGAACCCTTCGGGACAGACCGCCTCGCACAGGCCGCAAAGGCTGCAGGCGTTGATCAAACGATTGGCCGAGTGGTTCCCCATGACGATGGCCGCGTTGTTGTAGATCTCCCTGGCGTATTTGCGCGGATAGGCCCCGAAGGTCTCCAGGTAGGGGCACACCCGCACACAGGCGAGGCACTCGCACTGCAGACAGCGCCGGGATTCGGCCATCGCCTCGTCGGCGTCATAGCCCTGACGTGGGTCCCGCGCCGCCACCGGCGGCGCGGGGACGACTTGATCCACGGGGGTGTGGAGCCGGGTGGACAGGGGCCCTTCCCGTTCGCGTCCCGCCGTCAGCGAGACCTGCTGCAGGAAGCGGTCGATGGCGGTCGCGGCCCAACGCCCGTGGGCGGCGCGCAGGATGGTGCTCGACCCTGTTCCGCCGGCGAACACACCGGGCACCCGGGTGGTGTGGGCCTTGGGGGCGAACGCCGCGGTTCCGTCGGGACCGCTTTCCAGATCCAGCGCGGGACGGGGCAGCACCGCAAGATCCACGAACAGGGCATCGCAACCCTGTTGCAGTTCCTCCAGCAAGGCGCGCGGCGGGTCGGCGGCCATGGTTTGAAAGGTCACGCCCCAGCCGGCCATCGAGGACAAGGTGGTTTCAAGCAGGGACGGGGTGAGCCGATGATCGTGGCGCTCTGTAAGGCGTTCGCCCGGTTCCCGGCCGGGGGCATGGAGCGTGACCGCATACCCTTTGCGGCACAGGTCCCAGGCCGCCGCCAGCGCACTCCAGTCGTCGCCCAGCACGGCCACGCGTTTTCCCTTGCGGGGAAGGGCCGGCGGGGCCGGATAGGTGTTGTCGGCCTGCGTGGCGCAGGCCCGCTCCAAGGCGCCGATGCGGATGGCGCCGCCGAGGGGGTTGCGTTTGCAGTGGGCCTCGCAGGGCGCGTCGCACACCCGCGCCAGCAAACCGGCCAGGGGCAGGGCGCGGTGCAGCAGCTGCCAGCCGGCGTTCCAGTTGCCTGCACGCAGGTGGCCGATCAAGCCGCGCACGTCCAGGTGCAGGGGGCAAGCCGCCGTGCACTCGGACGGTTCCTCTTGAATACAGCGCGCCTCCCATTGACGCAGTTCCCTCTGGTCCATGGGGCTGTCCTCGCATCCAGAGACAGCGCCGGCGGGGCCCTGCGGTCCCGCCGGCGCAAGGGGTGGTGCCTCAGCCGTTCATGGCCGCCAGCACCTTGTCGGGCAGTGCCGGCAGATGGCGCACACGGGCGCCGCAGGCGTTGTCGATGGCGTTGATCACCGCCACATGGGAGGCGGTCAGCGGCAACTCACCCACCCCGGCGGCGCCGAAGGGGCCGTGCTCCCGCGGCGTTTCCACATAGATCAGGTCGATCCGGTCCGGAATCATCTTGGCGTAGGGCAGGCCGCAGGCGCGCAGGGAGGTGTGTTTCTTCAAATCTTCGAAATCCTCGCTGAGGGCCAGGCCGATGCCCTGGGCGATGCCGCCGTACATCTGGCCGTCCACCACCAAGCGGTTGTTGATGCTGCCCACATCGGCCACGGCGGTGAATTTTTCCACACTGGTTTTGCCGGTGGCGACCTCCACGGCCACCTCGGCCATGAACATGCCGTACATGTAGACCGAGAAGGGCGCGCCCTGGGCGGTTTGCAGATCGCAGTTGGTGCAGACGGAAGCGGTCCACTTGCCGGAGTAGCGCAACGCCATGTTTTCGGCCACCATCTCATCGTAGCTGCGATAGGTGCCGTCGGGTTTGCGCATGGCGGCCAGCAGCATCTCGCAGCCGTTCTTGATGGCGTTGCCGGTGACCACCTGCTGGCGGCTGCCGCCCGACGGTCCGCTGTTGGGGGTCAACGCCGTGTCGTTCATCACCAGGTGGATCTTTTCGGGTGCCAGGCCCAGCGGGGCCAGCGCCTTGTGGGCCGTGCCCAGGGCCCCCATGTCGGCGCCCTGTCCGTGGTCTTCCCAGCTGCAATAGAGGGTGATGGTGTTGTCCGCGTTGAGCTCCACGCTGATGTCCGAACTGTCGGCCCCGTCCAGCCCGCAGCCGTAGATGCCCAGAGAGATGCCCACGCCGCGCTTCACGTCGGCGGTGCTTTCCGCCGCGGCCTTTTCCCGTGCGGCTTTGTACAGGGGGCGCAGTTTGTCCACCATTTCGGGAAAGGAGAACACCTCCGGTTCCTGGCCGGTGGGGGTGGTGTCGCCGGGCCGGTAAACATTGCGCGCCCGCAACTCCAGAGGATCGATGCCGGTCTTGGCGGCCAGCTCGTCCATCAGGCTTTCGCCGGCGAAGAAGCTCTGGGGGGAGCCGTAGGCCCGGAAGGCCGACCCCCAGGCGTGGTTGGTGCAGACCGTGCGACCCAGGCCGCGGATGTTGGCGATGCCGTAGCCGGCACCGATGAACTGGGCGCCACGCAGGGTGAGCAAGTCGCCGAACTCGGAATAGGGCCCGTGATCCACCGACCAATCGCTTTCCATGGCCACGATCTTGCCGTCGGCATCGGCGCCCAGTTTGAGCTTCATCCAGAAGGGGGAACGTTTGCCGGTGTAAGTGATGTGCTGGTGGTAGTCGTAGCGCAGGTAGACCGGCCGCTGGGTGGCCAGGCAGGCCACGCCCAGCAGGGCTTCCATGGTGGGACTGAATTTGTAGCCGAAGGTGCCGCCGGTCGGATTCTGCACCAGTCGCAGCTTGTCCGGCGCCACCCCGATGCCCGGCGCGATCATGGCGTGGTGCAGATGGATGCCGATGCTCTTGGAGTGAATGGTCAGCCGCTGCGCCTCATCGAAATAGGCCAGCCCCACATCGGTTTCCATGGTCAGGTGGGGTTGGCGTTGCAGGTAGTACTCCCCTTCCACCGTGTGGGCCGCCGACTGCATCAAGGGCGCCGTGTCTTCACCTTTGACCACCGGAATCTCGAAGTAGACATTGGGCGTGCCGGGATGGATCTCCATGGCATCTTCGGCCATGGCCGCCGGCGCGCTCATGTAGGCCGGCAGCTCTTCCAGCTCGACCTTCACCTTTTCCGCCGCCCGCCGCGCCTGGTATTCGTTTTCGGCACAGACGATGGCGATGGCGTCGCCGTACTGAAACACCTTTTCGTCGCACAAAATGGGTCGGTCCCAGCCATCGCCCTTGTTGGTGGGGAAGGTGATCAGACCCGTGATGCGGTTCTTGCCCTTCACATCCTTGGCCGTCACCACTTTGACCACGCCCGGCATCTTTTCGGCTTCGCCGGTGTCGATCCCCTTGATCAGGGCGTGGGAGACCTCGGCCTGCACCAGGGCCAGAAAGAGGGTGTCGGGCGGCATCTTCAGGCCCAGGTCGGCCCCGTAATCAAGGGTGCCGGTGACTTTGGCAACGGCGCTCGGCCGCGGGTAGTTGCCGCCCCAGATGCTGCCGTCGGCCGGCATTTTGAACAGCAACTCCTCGGCCGCCATTTCGCCCCGCAGCACCTTGGCCGCATCCATCACGGCATCCACCAGCTGCTTGTAGCCGGTGCAGCGGCAGGCGTTGCGATGGGTCTGGAACCAGTCGCGCACCGCCTCGCGGGTGGGATCGGGGTTTTCGTCCAGCAGGGCCTTGACCGACACGATGAACCCCGGTGTGCAGAAGCCGCACTGGGCGCCGCCATGGGCGATCCATGCCAGCTGGATGGGATGCAAATTTTCCGGATCGCCGATCCCCTCCACGGTGATTACCGCGGCGCCGTCGGGCACCTTGGCCATCTTGGTGACGCACGAGCGCACCAGCTTGTCGTCCAGGAGCACATTGCAGCAACCGCACTGGGCCTGGCCGCAGCCGATCTTGGTGCCCGTCAGGCCCATTTGCTCGCGCAGCACGTTGGCCAGGCTCTGATCGGCATCGGCGATCACTTCCCGAACCACGCCGTTGATCTTCAGTTTGCGTTTCAGCATGATCGTTTCTCCTTTATATGTAAGGTTTCGTGGATCGGTTGTCCGCCTGGATGTCAGCCGCAGCCGAAGCCGCAATCCGGAAAACGGCATTCGGCGCAGCCGGCGCAGTAGCCGCCGTGGCCCAGCGCGGTGATGTCCTCCTTGCAGACCGGCACGCCGGCCAGCAGGCGGGGCACAATCAGGTCGAAGATGCTGGCGCGGTAGTACATCACGCAACCCGGCAACCCCAGCACCGGCACCTCGCCGATATGGGCCAGCAGGAACATGGCGCCGGGAAAGACCGGTGCGCCGTAAAGCGTGACTTGGGCGCCGGCGGCGCGGATGGCCGCCGGGGTGCGGTCATCGGGGTCCACCGACATGCCGCCGGTGACCACCACCATGCGGGCGCCTTCGCCGATCAAGGTCAGAATGGCCTCGGCGGTCATGGCGGTGTCGTCGGAAACCAGAATTTGGCGCAGGATGGGACAGCCCATGGCCGCGAATTTCTCCCGCACCACCGGGCCGAAGGTGTCGGCGATGCGGCCCGAATAGACTTCGCTGCCGGTGGTGACCATCCCCACGGGAAGGGGGCGGAAATGGCGCACCTGGACCAGGGGAAACGCCTCTCGGCAAAGGGTTTCCGCCGCCGCGAGGCGTTCTTCGGCGATGGTCAGGGGCACCACGCGCAACCCGGCCACCGCCTGTCCGGACGCCACCGGGCGATGGGTGTGGCGGGTGGTCACCACGATTTCGCCCAGACCGTTGCAGCGCTGTAACGCCGGTACATCGATGGTGAGCAGCCCGGCGTGCCGCGCTTTCAGGTTGATGCGGCCCTCGCAGGGCTCGGTGGCGTCCAGGCCCGGACCGGCGACGGCGCGGGCCAGGCGCCGCGCCGCTTCATCTTCGTGCAGCATCCCGGGAGAGCAATCGGCCACGAACACATGGCGCTTGCCGATATCCAGCAGCAAAGGGATGTCCCCCGGCTGGATGACGTGGCCCCTGCGAAAGGCGGGGCCTTTCTCGCCGCCGGCCACGATGCGGGTCACGTCGTGGCCCAGCACCATGCCCACGGCCTTTTCCACGGCAATGGCCTTCATGGTCGATCCCCCTTCAGTGCCGACGAAAAGCGGCGGGCGCCCGTGCCGCGGGTGCGCCCGGGCGCCGTGGGTGCACCACGCCGCTCGTCATCATTGAGCCGGCGGACGTTTTGGTCTATGGTGCCCATGGTATCATTTCCTGATCCGACGCCGGAACGGTTGACGTTTGTGAAGCAACGGGCATTCGACGGTCTTTGCCGGGTGGGCGGTACGTGCAGGGGCGACCGCGAAAAGGTCCCTGTTTGCCAAGGATCTATCGAAAGCGCGGCGTTGTGTCAATAATGATATAGTCGGAAAGTGTCGTCATGGACGCCGTCGCGTCATTCGGCTGTCGGAAAGTGTCTGGAATGACCTTGGATGACTCAGGAGCGCATTCAGGTTTTTGGTGAACAGGAGGAAAGGTCATGTGCTCACATGAGGTCCGCTTTCGGATGCGGTCCAAAATCTGGATCGAAGACGAGGGGGGAAAGGTGGTGTTCGGTCTGGGTCGCTACCGCATGCTCGATCTGGTGCGTCGCACCGGATCGTTGAATGCCGCCGCCAAGGCCCTGAAAATGAGCTACCGGGCGGTGTGGATGCGCATCCGCAAATCGGAAGAGCGCCTGGGCCGGCCCCTGGTGATGCGGGATGGCAACGGTTCGCGCCTGACCCCTTTCGGCGAGTCGCTGATGGACGGATTCGACCGGCTGCACGCGCGGGTGATCGCGGAATCGGACCGCTTTTTCGAAGGATTGATGGCGGACCGCCTGCCGGAAGGACCGCAGGACCCGCCATCCGAGGAATCGGGTTGACAGCTTCCGGCGACAATAGTAGCTATGCAGGCTTGTGCCCGCGCGGCCCCATGGCATGGGGCCGCCCGCGCCGGCGGACCATCGGGGGCCGTCCCGCCGGCCGGCTGCGGTATTGAACGTTATCGAGTGAATGAACATGCGCATCTACATCGGACTGGACGACACCGACACCATTGACGCCCCCTTCGGCACCGGCAAGCTGGCCCGTTGGCTCAGCGCCGCCCTGCCGGACGGGTGCCGTTGCCAAGGGGTGGTGCGCCAGCAATTGCTGGTCTCCCCGGAGATTGCCTACACTTCCCACAACAGCGCTGCCTGCATCCTGGCCGATGTGGCCGCCGCGGCGCTGCTGCCCGCGGTGATCGACCAGGCCGTTCGCACCATTGTGGACAATGCGGTGCCGGGCAGCGATCCGGGCCTGTGCGTGGTGACCGAATCGGATCCGGCACTGCCGGGCTTGATGGCCTTCGGCAGGGCCTGCACCCACCGTGTGTGCACCCGATCCCAGGCGACGGCGGCGGCCGGCGCGGCCCACCTCTCCGGGCACGGCGGCACCGACGACGGCATCATCGGGGCGGCGGCGGCCGTCGGTTTGACGGCCGAGGGGTGGCTCGGCCGCTATATCGAGCTGGATGGCTTGCGGGACACACCCGCCGAGGTCAGTGTCGCTCAGTTGCGTACGCGCGGCATTCGGGTCATGGCGGTGGATCGTGATGCCCCCGCGCCCGCCCCGGAAGACAGGGTGCTGACCAACGGTTGGCTGCGTCCCATGCATATGGCGCGGGGCCCGGTGCTGCTGGTCGGCTGCGAAGCGCCGGGGCTCTGGCGCAACCTGCACGCGAAAAAACGCAAACACGGCCGGGGGCTCGATACGCCGCAATGCGCCGGGGCCGTCAAGACCGCCGCCCGCTGACCTGTTCGCGATACATTTCCACAAACGCCAGCATCTTGCGCGCCAGTTGCTCCATGTAATCGATCCAGTAGCCCAGCACCTCTTCCCCGTCGGGGGTCAGCCGGTAAATGCGCTTGGCCGGCCCCCCCTCATCGGTCTTCCATTCCGACACCACCAGGCCGCTCTCCTCCATTTCCCGCAGATGCCGGTACACCATGCCGGGGGGCGCATTGCCACGGATGAAAGCGAACCGGCTGATGTTCTGAATCAGCTCGTACCCGTAGGTCGGCCCCTGCTTCAAGGTCATGAGGATGGACGGTTGCATGTAGCGTTCGCCCTTGCGGCCGCCGATGCTTTTGGTGCGTTTGCGCGATGTGTTTTCTTTTGACATATATCTTTGTAGGATATATTATTTCAGTTATCAATAAACCCATGGTGACAATACCACAGGAGGGCGTTATGACCACCAAAATTTTTGTACGCGAACGGCGCAAAATCGAAAAGGGCGAGAAAAAACCCCGTTTTCGGGTCGTCGGCGTCAGCGGCGGCGACGTGAAACTGTACGCCCGCCATGTGCGCAAAAAAGAACTGGAGCAGATCTGCGCCGCCAGCGGCGCCGAGGCGGTCTATCTGCAAGCCGGCAAGGGCGAGCGCAACGGCGGCGGCCAAACGGCCGACTGAACGGCCGCGCCGGCGTCAGGCCGCCGGTTGTGACGACGGGTCCGGTTCCTGGTAAATGATGGTGCCCACATGCTCCCCGTTCAGCGCCGCGGCGATGTGCTCCGGGTGGCGCAGCGCGTCGATGATCTGCAGCTCCTTGAGGCACTTGGAGCGCTGCAGAAGCGCCAGGATGGGGCGTTCGATGATCAGGTCGTCCAGATCGAGGGCCAAGAGCTCCCGTGCCGAAATGCGGTCGTAGAAAGTGAGACCGGCCGGATCGGTTGTTTTGGGATCGGCGCTGTAGAGCCCTTTCTCGTCCTTGAGATAGATCAGGGAGCGGGCACCGATGTTTTCCGCCAGCAGGAAGGCGCCGCAATCGGTGCGGTGGGGCGGAATGGAGCCGTGTTCGGCGGGGTGCTCGAAAAATCCGTAGGGCGGCACGCCGTAGGTGATGGGCAGATAGCCCAGGCGACAGAACATGGTGAGCTGTTCCAGGTTGTCGCCGTGGCCGATCTTCACGCCGCCGTGCTTGGCCAACAGCACGGAAAGCATTTCCGCGTTCTGCCAGGAAACCTTGTCCCCCAGCTTGGAGAGCACCCCGGTGGGCATGCCCAGATCCACCGCGATGTTGTAGACGTGGCGCGCGCGTGTGCCACCCCCGGTCATCAACAGGATCTTGTGGTTTTCCTTGGCTTCGATCAACGCATCGAGGATGGGCAGCAGCGCCTTGGCGCCGCGGTCCATGATGCTTTGCCCACCGATCTTGATCACGTTGATATCCGGGTGCATGCGAAAATAGCTGCTCGCCTCGGTGCGTTTCAACAGCTCCTTGCTCACCAGGGATGCGCCCATCAGGGGCGTGTCGATATGCAGGCGGCCGGTTTCCGAAGGCTCTTTGATCAGTTTGCTCATGGGTGGCTGTGCTCCTTTGGGGTGCCCGCGCGGGCGGCTGTACACGGGATGGTTGTTACGGCTTGTTTATCATGAATCGCCCCGGCCCGCCACTCGGTTTCACTCGGCCAGCAAGACCACGGCAAAGCTGCTGAAAAGCACCGTCACCGGATCACCCTCGCAAAGCTCCAGGCGCGCGTCGGCTGTGCGGGTCACGATGGCGCACACCTCCGTTTCATCCGCCAGCCGCACGATGTACTCCACATTGACCGCCGCACGGGTGATGGCCCGCACCGTGCCGTGCAGGGCGTTGTCGGCCGATGACGCCGGGTCCGCCGCGCCTTTGTGCAGCATCACCCAAGGTGCCTTGACCTCGGCCGTGATGGTTTTGCCCGGTTGCAGGCCGAGCCGGCGTGCGCTGTGGTTGGTGATGACCGATCGGATGAGGTGGCCGCCCATGGTGGCCAGCTCCACCATGGACTGCACGGCGTCTTGCTGGATGGAGCGGACCTTGCCGTAAAAAGAGTTGCGGGCGCTGGTGCGCCGCACCCCCTCCTTTTCCATGAAAGTGCGGGTCACCTGTTCCATCTCCGCTTCGGAAAAAGTGACGTAGGCGGAGGTCAGATTGGGCGTGCCGTGTCCCAGGAGCATCTGCACCGCCGGCAACGGCATGTGGTTTTGCATCAGCTCCACCGCGCGGGATCGGCGGAGCACCTCCGGCGCGCCCAACGCCTTTGCCAGGCCGCAGGCCTCGGCCCGCTCGTAGAATTTACGACGCACGAAACCGGGATCCACCGCCAACCGCGTGGGTGCATCGGTTGCGCGGGCGTGGTCCAGGTACCGGCGGATGTCGTCGCAGAGAGCGGCCGGCAGCGGCACTTGGCGCTGTGCCTTGGCCGCGCGGCTGTCACCGCGGCGCAAGAGCGCCGTTCTCCGTTCGCAGTCCACGTCCTGTTGCAGATCCAGGCCCAGCACCTCGCTGAGTTTGGCGCCGGTGTAGCGGATCAGCAGGAAGATCAGCAGCACCCGATGGCGGGCGCTTCTGATATCCGCCCGGGGAGAGTCATGCCGCCATTCCCTGAAGGCGCGCTCCAGGGCTTCCAGCTGGATGGGGTCGAGGCATTTTTCCGAACCCGGCATGGAGTGGATGCGGCCTTTGGCCGCGGTCCCGGGAACCGAAGGTGACGGCGGTTCGCCAGGAAGGGCGATTTCAGGATCGGCATCGTTTTTGGCGCCCATACAAGCCTCTTGTCGGTGGTGGATCCTGGAGATGGGTGATCCATTGCGGTCCCTTGCGCGCTATGTTCCATGCTTAGAAGGTACGGCGGGCGATGTCAATACGGTACCCTCCAGGCTGGGTGGCGGCATTCGGCGCAATGGGTGTTGGGCCCCATCCCGGATCTGGATCCGATCTTGGTCTTGACGATCGTGGTTGGACATCGTATTATCACGATAAAGATGATATTCGTAACTATCATGACCGGAGCGACCTGCGTTGCAACCAACGACAAGCATCCGGTATAAAGGGCCTCCCCCAACGCCCAACGAGGAGCATGCCATGGATCAGCGCATGGAAACCGCTTCAACGGAAAAAGCCGCCCACAACCCGCCTTTCCTTTTCAACCGCCTGGAATTGGCCGGCTCCCTGGGGGACCTGGGCACGATTCTGCCCCTGGCCATCGGCATGATCCTGATCAACGGCCTGCACCCCCTGGGGCTTTTTCTGGCCGTCGGTCTTTTTTACATCGGATGCGGTCTCTATTTCCGGGTCACCGTGCCCGTGGAGCCGATGAAGGTGATCGGCGCCTACGCCGTGGCCACGGGCATCGGCGCCGCCCAGATCCAGGCCGCCACCCTGTGGACGTTTCTGGTGCTGCTGTTGATCGGCGGCACCGGCCTGATCACGGTCATCGGCCGGGCCATCCCCCGGCCCGTGATTCGTGGCGTACAACTCTCCACGGGGGTGTTGCTGGTCACCCAGGGGGTCAAGCTGATGCTGGGCACCTCTCCGTTCCAGGCCATGCACGGCGCGGGGGAACCCTACCTCGCCATCCAGGCCATGGGGCCGGTTCCTTTGGGTCTGATCATCGGCGCCGCGCTGGGGGCCGCGACCCTGATGCTGCTGGACAACAAACGGCTGCCGGCCGCCATCGTCATCGTCGGCGCCGGTATGGCGATCGGCCTTCTGTTCGGCACTCGCGAGGGGCTGGCCCAAATGCGGCCCGGCTTGTACTGGCCCTCCCTGCTGCCCTTCGGCCTGCCTTCGGTGAGCGATCTCACCTTCGCCTTGATGGTGCTGGTGCTGCCCCAGATGCCCATGACCGTGGGCAACGCGGTGGTGGCCAACGCCGACCTGTCGCTGCAATACTTTCCCCGGGACGGCCGCCGGGTCACCTACCGGGCCTTGAGCCTCAGCATGGCCCTCGGCAACCTGCTCAGCTTCTGCCTGGGCGGCATGCCCATGTGCCATGGCGCGGGGGGGCTGGCCTCGCGCTACCGTTTCGGTGCCCGCAGTGGCGGTTCCAACCTGATCATCGGTGTCCTCTTCATCCTGCTGGCGCTGCTGCTGGGGCCGCACCTGATGGGAATCATCCACCTGCTGCCCATGGCCGCCCTGGGGGTGTTGCTGGTATTCGCCGGTGCCCAGCTGAGCCTGACCCTGCTGGACATGAACACCCGCAAGGAGCTGTTCGTGCCCATTCTGGTGGTGGGCATCACCCTGGCTTCCAATCTGGCGGCGGGTTTCATCGCCGGTACCCTGGCGGCCTACGCCCTGCGGTCGGACAAGCTGTCGGTCTGAGAACCCGCACAGTGCCGACGGCCGTCCACCTCCCTCCCCCAGCGCATCCGCGCCCGCCGAAGGCCACCCCTTTGCGCCGGCTAATCGTTATTACAGGTTGTCTTTGGTAGTTATTGGTTTTGCAAATGCAAACCTGTTGACAACTCACCTTCACCGTTCATAATTGACTCCATTTTCAGCACGATGTCGCAGCGAGGAGGATGCGCGCCATGAGCCAGTTGATGAGCACCAAGGAGGTGGCCGCCCATCTGGGGGTCAACGAAAAGATGATCTATTCCCTGATCTCCGAAAAGGGCTTGCCCGCCTCCAAGGTGACGGGCAAATGGCTCTTTCCCCGTCATTTGGTGGATCGCTGGGTGGAGGCCCACACCATCAACCTCCAACCGACGGCCGGCGCGATGCCCGCCAGCGAGGGGCTGCTGGTGATCGCCGGCAGCAACGATCCCCTGCTGGAGCAGATGATCGGTGTTTTCAACGGCCTCTACCCCGACAACCTGGCGGTGTTCGGCAACCTGGGCAGCCTGGGCGGCATCCGTTGCCTCAAACAGGACCTGTGCCACATCGCCACCAGCCATCTGCTGCAGGAGAACGGCAGCGAATACAATTTCGAAATCGCCGAGCAATTTCTCCAGCCGGCCCCGGTGGTGGTCAATTTCTGCCGGCGCCACCAGGGGTTGATCGTGGCCAAGGGCAATCCCCGGCGCATCCGCGCCACCGCGGACCTGGGACAGCCGGGGCTGCGGGTGGTCAACCGCAAGCTGGGTACCGGCACCCGGCAGTTGTTCGACCGGGAGCTCAAGGCGGCGGACCTGGCCCCGGGCCGCATCGACGGGTATGACAATGAGTGCCAACGGCACATGGATGTGGGGCTGGCCGTGCTCAAGGGCCAGGCCGACGCCGGGCCGGCGATTCAGCCGGTGGCCGAACAGTTGGGGCTCGACTTCATCCCCTGGCGCTGGGAACGCTACGACCTGCTGATGCACAAGGAGCGCTTTTTCGACAAGGCCATGCAGCAATTCCTGGGTCTGCTGCACGAAACGCGTTTTCAGGCATCGGCCGCCGCTTTCCAGGGGTACGACACCTCCATCAGCGGCAAGATCATTTTCCCCCAGGCGCCCAAGGCGGCGGAAGCATAGGCCAATTCGCCGTGCCGACGGTCATGGTGACGGTCGGCAACGGCTTTAGACGGGTTCAACCACTGCAAGGAGGACGCTATGAAGCGAAGATGGAGCATCGGGCGGCTGTTGGCGCTGTTGTGCGTTGCGGCGATTCTTGGTTTGCCGGCGGCGGCGGCCGCCGAAGGCGAAGTGCTGATGATGGCCACCACCACCAGCACGGACAACACCGGGTTGCTGGACTATCTGGCACCCCACTTCACCGAGGAAACGGGCATCGAACTGCGTTGGACTTCCACGGGAACCGGTAAAGCCCTCGAACTGGGCCGCAACTGCGATGTGGATGTTTTGCTGGTGCATGCCCCCGCGGCGGAGATCGCCTTTGTCGAAGCCGGTTTCGGCATCCATCGGCGACCCGTCATGTACAACGATTTCGTCATCATCGGGCCTGCCGCGGATCCGGCCGGCACCAAGGGACAGGGGGTGGCCGCGGCCATGACGGCCATTGCCGATCAAAAAGCGGTTTTTGTCAGCCGTGGAGACGATTCCGGCACCCACAAAAAGGAGCTTTCCCTCTGGGCCCGTGCGGACCGGCCGGTACCCGAGCGGGAATCCTGGTACATCCAGGCCGGGCAGGGGATGCTGACCACCATCAACATGGCGGCCGAACGCAACGGCTACACCATGACCGACCGGGGCACCTTCATCAAGTACGCCCACGACAAGGGCGGCCAACCGCCGTTGGTGATTCTGGTGGAGGGCGATGCCGCCCTGCTCAACCCCTATGCCGTGATCAGCGTCAACCCCGACCGCTGCCCCAAGGTCAAGGGGGACCTGGCGAACCGTTTCGGCGAATGGATGGCCGGAACACGGGGGCAGGCCCTGATCGCTGACTTCAAGCTGATGGGCCAGCCGCTCTTCTTTCCGGATGCCGAATAGAACGCGGCATGGATTTCATCCTTCAGGGGGTCATTCAGGCGCTGCGGCTGTTGGTCGGCGGCGACCCGGAGACCTACTCGGCGGTGGCGGCCACGGTCAAGGTGTCCAGCATGGCAATGGCCGCCAGCCTGCTGATGGGCATTCCCCTGGGGTTCTGCCTGGGCCATTTCGATTTTCCCGGCAAGCGCCAGGCCCGCCTGGTGGTGGACACCCTGCTCTCCCTGCCCACGGTGTTCATCGGCCTGATGGTGTACGCCTTCCTGTCCCGGCAAGGCCCCATGGGCCAGATGGGGTTGCTTTTCACCCTGCCGGGGGTGGCCATCGGCCAGACCATCCTGGCCCTGCCCGTGGTGATCGCCCTGACGGCCACCGCCGTTGAAAGCATGGACGCCGAACTGCGCACCAGCCTCCTCTCGCTGGGAGCCAGCCGCGCTCAGTTGCTGGCCGGCAGCCTCTGGGAGGCCCGCCACGGCATCCTGGCCGCCGGGGTGACCGCCTACGGCCGGGTGATGACCGAGGTGGGCATCTCCATGATGGTGGGCGGCAACATCAAGTGGCACACCCGCACCATCACCACCGCCATCGCCCTGGAAACCAGCAAGGGCATGTTCGCCATGGGCATCGCCCTGGGCCTGGTGCTGCTGCTGATCGCCTTCGGCGCCAACGCGGCGGTCTCCTTTCTGCGAAGGAAATAAACCCTCATGCCGCTGTTCGAGTTGCACCGGATCCTTCAGGCCTACGCCGGCCGCACCGTGCTGACCATCGATGCGTGGCAGGTGCCGGAAGGCAAGATCGTGGGCTTGTGCGGTCCCAACGGCAGCGGCAAAAGCACTCTGCTGCGGCTGCTGGGGTTCGTGGAACGGCCCGTGCGCGGCACCATTCACTACCAGGGGCGCCCGGCCGAACCCTATGCCGATGCCGTGCGCGGCCGGGTGGTGCTGCTGCCCCAGGCCTCGTACATGCTGCGGCGCACGGTTTATAAAAACGTGGCCTACGGGTTGCGTATCGGCCGGGTGCGCTGCGACATCCGGCAGCGGGTGGGGGAGAGCCTGGGCCTGGTGGGGCTGGACCCCGATGCCTTCGCCCAACGGCCCTGGTTCGCCCTGTCGGGCGGCGAAGCCCGGCGGGTGGCCCTGGCGGCGCGCCTTGTCCTGCGCCCCCGCGTGCTGCTGCTGGACGAACCCACCGCCAGCGTGGACAGCGCCAGCGCCCAGATGATCCAGGCAGCCGCCCTGCACGCCCATAGGCAGTGGGGCACCTGCCTGATCGTCACCAGCCACGACCACCATTGGCTGCAGGACACCTGCGACGAAACCGTGCACCTGTTCCAGGGTAGAATCCTGGGCCGGGGCGACTTCACCCTGGTGTTCGGCCCCTGGCAACCCGGGGAGAACCGGCGCCTGGCCGCGCCATTGGGCCGGGACCAGTGGCTCACCCTCGATCCGCCGCCCGCCGGTGCGGCCGAAAGCGACATCGCCGCCCTCGATGCCCGCCACCTCACCCTCCACGCCCTCACCGATCCGCTCCCACCGGGCACGGCCGTCGTGGAAGGCACCATCACCGCCCTGGCCCTTGGAAAAACCAGCGGCCAGATCAGCGTCTCCCTGACCGTCGGCGCCACCCCCTTCACCGCCTATCTACCCCCTGAAATGGCCGCCACCGGCCACTTCACCCCCGGCAACAAAGCCCGCCTCGCCTATTCGCCCGATGCGGTGCGGTGGGTGTAGCAAAACCGGGGACGCCAAATCGGCCAAATCGGGGACGTACATGAAACTAGGCCAAATCGGGGACGTACATGAAAATATGAATTTTTTTGGGGTTCAAAAAATTCATATTTTCATGTACGTCCCCGAATTCCCGTCCCCGAATTCCGACGTCCCCGAATTCCGAATTCCAAGAAGCCGTTCACAATGTCCACGAAGATTTCCGGGGCTTCGGCGGCAAGGGAGTGGCCGACATTGGGAAGCTCCACGTGGCGACCGCCAATGATGCGGGCAATCTCTTCGGCACCCTCGCGGGTGACCAGGGGGTCGTCTTCGCCGGTGAGCACCAGTGAAAGAAAGGGCAGGGGTTTCAGGGTGCCGGACAGCGGCGGGTAGTGCTGCAGGGCCGCCAGGTGGGCGCGCAGGGCATCGCTCTGGTTGCGGCGCACGATGGTCTGGACGATGCGCTCCAACTGCTTTTCGTTCTGCCGCAGGAAGGCGCGGCCGAAGACGTGGGGCACGGCGGCCCACACCATGGCGTCCAGGCTGTGGCGCTGCAGGATTTCGTGCCAGGAGCGCACGATCATGCGGGCGCGGAAAGTGGCGCGGGTGGAGAGGCTGCACAGCACCAGCCGGGTGATGGGGTCGGGTGATCGTTGGGCCAGGGCCAGGGCCACCCGCGCGCCGTGGCTGAGGCCCGCCACGGCCGTTTGGCGGATGCCGGTCTCCAGCAGCAGTTCTTCCAGGTCACGGGCGTGCAGCTCCAGGGAGAGGGGTTGCTGTCCCAGGTCGCTGGCCCCCTGGCCCCGGGTGTCGTAGAGCAGCAGGCGGAACTGCCGGGTCAACGCCTTGACGGCCGGCTTCCAGTTGATGGTGGTTTGCAGGGTGCCGTTGATCAGGGTGAGGGTAGGCTTGCCGGGACCTTCTCCGAGTACTTCGTAGTAGATGGAACACCCGTCGCTGGTTTTGCAGAAGGCCATGACGCCGCCCTATCCAAGGCCGGCGGCGAGGATGGCCGCGCCCAGGGCACCGGTGACCTGGGCCTGTTCCGAGACGACCAGCGGGATTTCCAGCTTGGCTGCCAGCGCCTTGACCACGCCCGCGTTGCGGGCCACGCCGCCGGTCATCATCACCGTCGGGCGCAGGCCGACCCGTTTGGCCATGGCCGCCACCCGGGCGGCGATGGCGGCGTGGATGCCGGCGATGATGTTGGCCCGCTCTTCGCCCTTGGCGATCAGGGAGATCACTTCCGATTCGGCGAAGACGGTACACATGCTGCTGATGGGCGCGGCGCGCTCGGCCGCCAGGGAAAGGTCGCCGAAGGCGTCCAGGTCCAACTCCAGGGCGCGGGCCATCACTTCCAGGAAACGGCCAGTGCCGGCGGCGCACTTGTCGTTCATGGCAAAATCCCGCACCTTGCCTTTGGCGTCCAGGGCGATCACCTTGCTGTCCTGGCCCCCGATGTCGATGATGGTGCGTACGGCCGCATCCAAGTAGTAAGCGCCGGCGGCGTGACAAGTGATCTCGGTGACCGCCTTGTGGGCGAAGTCGATGCTGTTGCGACCGTACCCGGTGGCAACGATCCGGTCCACCTGCTCCGGCCGCAGATCCGTGGCCGCCAGCACCCGCTCATACACCTGCCGCCCGGCGCCACGGCTGTTATAACCGGTCAACATCACATCGGCGGCCAAAACCCCACCTACCCCCATCACCACCGCCTTGGCACTAATCGACCCCACATCCACCCCAACACTCACCATAACCCCATCACCTCTCCACCCAATATAACCGCCAGAATACCTCAACTTAAAACTTAACACTTAAAACTTAAAACTTTTCTTCTTATCCCAACATCTCAATAAACGCATCGATCCGTGTATCTATCTGACTCTCGGCAAAACTGCGCTCATCCACCATATCGGCCTCGATCATCAAAGTGGGGATACCCATCTTCTCCTGCACGATGCGCTGGATGTCGTACTGCCCTAATGAATAGGGCTTGCAGCTGCGGTTGGAGTGAAACACCACGCCGTCGGCATGGTACTTCTCCACCATGCGCAGGATGTTTTCGGCCATCAGGTCGGTGCCGCTGTTGAGGAAGATGCGCGCGTAGCTCTCGCCCATGAAGCCCAGGAAGTCATTGCGGTCGGCCCCGGGCAGCCATCCGGTCCAGCCGGAGGTGTAGGTGTCGGCCACCAGGCAGGCCGAGCGGGCCATGAACTTCTCCGAAAGCCAGCGCATGCGGTACCAGATGGGGATGTTGTCCCACACCAGGCGGTACTTCTCCTCGGCCAGCATGCCGATACCTTGCGCCACCCGTTCGCGCATTTCGGCCAGCAGCATTTTGTAGTAATCCACCGCGGTTTGAGTGCCGCGCAGGGTGACGATCATGGCCAGATGAAAAAAGGCGTCGAAGCAGGTCATGGGGGCCGGCTTGTGCATGGTGGTCTCCAGGATCTCCTGCCACAGGGCCTGTCCCTCCAGGGAGAGTTCGCCCACCACCTTCATGCGGTCCTGGTCGAAGGGTTTGCCGCACACCCGCTCCAGGAAGGCGATGTACTCCTTGCTCTGGCGCTTGACATAGCGGCGCATGTCGTCGTCGAAACGGGTGTGGGTGATGGGAGTGTCGAAGATGAACAGCGGTACGTTGAAATAGCGGGCCTGGACTTCGTACCACTTGAGCACCGTGCCGCAGATGTTGTTGCAGCAGATCAGCATGTCCGGCTCGGGCAGTCCGCCGATGGGCCCGCCGTTGACCGTGGCGCTGGCGATGTCCGCTCGCGCGTAGGAGCACAGATCGCGGCTGTAGCCCATCTCTTCGGCCGTTTCGCACAAGCCCACTCCCATCTTCGAAGCCCCGATCATGGCGCCGTAGTTCTCCGGGTAGACGGGAATCACATCCATCACGTGCAGCGGCTCCACGGGACCGCCGCTGGTGATCCAGGCAATTGGCTTGCCGCGCTGCTCGCGCGGGGTCTTGGCCTCGATGTAGTATTCGGCCATGATCTCCCGCATCCGCTTATCGGCCTTGATCTTCCGCTTCTCCCTATCCGGATCCAAAACCCGCCCATCCTCACCCATCACCCATCTCCTTCCCACCACAAAACGCTATTCACCCACCCCATCCAAACGACCCCAATCCTTCAACTTAAAACTTAACACTTAACACTTAAAACTACCGGCGCAGCCGGTCAAACCATCTCCATGAATGCTTCCAACCGCGTCCGCAACTGCCCCTCCGCCCCGGTTGCGTCCTCCACTTCGATCAGCATGCTGGGAATGCCCTCCTCATCCAGCATCGCTTTCAAGTAGGGGTGGTCGAAGGCGTGGGGATCGCAGAATTTGAGGTAGAGAAAGACGACCCCCCTGGCCCCTTGTTGGCGCACCTTGTCCAGCAGGTAGTGGCCGCGG
Source organism: Desulfatitalea alkaliphila (assembly GCF_022968795.1). GTDB lineage: Bacteria > Desulfobacterota > Desulfobacteria > Desulfobacterales > Desulfosarcinaceae > Desulfatitalea > Desulfatitalea alkaliphila. Next base: position 98,599 of record NZ_JALJRB010000002.1, on the reverse strand, counting down.
CTGTGGATGCCGGTGTGCTTGGCCGGGCAGACCACGCGGGTCAGCAGTCGCCGGGCAAGGGCGGCAACGGGTTCTTCCGATTCGTCCACCAGGCCTTCGAAATAGCGGGCGCCGGTGCAGAAGTCGTCCCACACCACCCGGCCGCCGGCCGCTTCCACCACCTGGTGGATGTCGGGCATGCCGCACAAGCCGCCGCTGAGGATAATGGGCACCCCTGCCGGGCGTCGATCCGGCTTGGCGGCGGGCAGGCTGTGGATCAAGGCTTCCAGTGCCCGCGCCGATGCCCGCGGCTCCATCACCATGGCCGCCCGGAACACCTGGTGCAGTTCGGCGGCGCCCAGGGACGAGGGATCGCCGGCGCGGCGGGCGTAGAGGCTGCCCAACAGCCGCCGCACCCGGTTCCAGTCTTGGATGGCCTCGTGGAGGCGCTGATCCGTGATGTTGACGCCCAGCCCCTTTTCCAGATCGCTCCGAAAGCGGTGCAGTACGGCGGTCATGTATTCGGCGGCGCTGTCGGTGTTCAACTTGACCGGCATCACCAGGTCGGCGTGGAACCCGAAATGGGTGTTCATACGCCAGATGTCCGACAGCCGCATGATGGAATCGCAGGTGTGGGGAAAGGCGGCGCCGTCCAGAAAATCGAGCCGGCCGGCCAGGGCATCCTCCAAGGCGCCGCGCACCAGGCTGCAACTGTAGGCCTGCAGGTGGCTGTCGGCGCGGCTGATGTCGGCGCCGCTGCTCCAAATGCGAAAGGGCAAGGCGCGGGCCGCGGAGATCAATTCCTGGGGCGTGTAGGAACAAAAATAACCGACCACCTTGCCGCCGGAACGTTCTTTCCAAAGACGTGCGTAATCGCGGGGATGTTCCCCGGCCTGGTGCAGCGGTTCGCTGAGGGGCATGGAGACTCCTTGATTGGGAATGGGTTGCACCCAAAAACTGAATCAACGTCACGTTTTTGCTACATACCATGAATCGGTTTGGGGGCAAACCACCAAATACATGGGCAAAGGCCGATTGGGACGGGCCATTGACAATCGCCCGGTAACCTTCCATCTTAAGCCATTTGATCCATCTGCGGGAGGCATCATGGAAACCCACGGCGGGCACATCATCGCGGACGTATTGCAAAGCCACGGCGTGCGCCATCTGTTCACCCTCTGCGGCGGGCACATCTCCCCCATCCTGGTGGGCGCCAAGGCCCGCGGCATCCGGGTGATCGACATGCGCGGCGAAGCCGGCGCAGTCTTTGCGGCCGATGCGCTGGCGCGGCTGACCGGCCGACCCGGGGTGGCGGCGGTGACCGCCGGGCCGGGGGTGACCAACGCCCTGACGGCCCTCAAGAACGCCCAGATGGCCCAAAGCCCCCTTGTGCTGCTGGGCGGGGCGGCGGCCACCATCATCAAGGGACGCGGCTCGCTGCAGGACATCGACCAGATCGGCCTGGTCAAATCCATCGTCAAGGTGGCCCTCACCATCAACCGCAACTGCGACATCGTGCCGGTGCTGGCCCACGCTTTCCGCGTGGCCCGTTCCGATGTGCCGGGACCGGTCTTTGTGGAGTGTCCCATCGACCTGCTTTACGCCGAAACGGAGGTGCGCCGCTGGTACGGCGGTGCCCGCGACGGCGCGGCCGAGACCAAGGGGCTCAAGAGCAAGCTGTTTCAATTCTACCTGCAACGCCATCTGGACCGCATGTTCGTATGCGATTTCGACGACATGCCCCCGCTGCTCGAACCGGTCGAAGCCCCCGAGCTGCCGGCCGCCAAGGTGGACAAGGCGGCCCGCCTGTTGGGCGCCGCCCGCCGTCCCGTGCTGATCGTGGGCAGCCAGGCCCTGCTGCAACCCGAAAGCACCCGCCGCCTGGCCGACGCGGTCACGCGCATCGGCGCGCCGGTCTATCTGACCGGCATGGCCCGGGGCCTGTTGGGCGTCGATCATCCCTTGCAGATGCGCCACCACCGAAAAAAGGCCCTGGCGGCCGCCGACCTGGTGCTGCTGGCCGGAATGCCCTGCGACTTCCGCCTGAATTACGGTCGCGCCATTCCATCCGCCGCCACCCTGATCGCCGCCAACCGGGACAAGGCGGCCCTGACCCTCAATCGCCGGCCGACCCTGGCGCTGCACGCCGACCCCGGCGACTTTCTATGCGTCTTGTCCGAAGAGCGGCCGCTGGAAGACATTGCGGCCCCCTGGTCCGAATGGACGGCGACCTTGCGCCGCGCCGACCAGGAGCGGGAAGATGAGATCGCCGCCTTGGCCGACCGCCCCGCGGCCCAAGGGGTCAACCCCATCGCCTTTTTCAACCGGCTGGAAAACTTTCTGGATGAGCGCGCCACCCTGGTGGCCGACGGCGGCGATTTCGTGGCCACCGCCGCCTATGTGCTGCGCCCGCGGGGCCCGTTGCGCTGGCTCGACCCCGGCCCCTTCGGCACCCTCGGCGTGGGGGCCGGCTTTGCCGCGGGCGCCCAACTGGTGCGCCCCGGCGAAGAAGTCTGGCTGCTCTACGGTGACGGCGCCGCCGGTTACAGCCTGCAGGAGATGGACACCTTCGTGCGCCACGGCCTGCCCATCATCGCCGTTGTGGGCAACGACGCCGCCTGGGCCCAAATCGCCCGGGACCAGGTGAAACTTCTAGAAGACGATGTGGCCACCACCCTGCGCCGCAGCGACTACCACATCGTGGCCCGAGGCTTCGGTGCCAAGGGCCTGCTGGTGCGCACCCGGGAAGAAATCGACCCCGCCCTGGCGCAAGCCCGCGAATTCGCCCGCAAAGGCATGCCGGTGCTGATCAATGTGTGGCTGGGCCCCACCGATTTCCGGGAAGGGTCCATTTCCATGTAAGGGGTCAAGAGTAGTAAAAAGGGGACGTTCTTTATATTTTTATATTTCTGCCGCTTTTCGGGCAGAAATATAAAAATATAAAGGGCGTCCCCTCGTTGCTTTCATTTGGCCCCGGACGGTTGCACTGCCACGCACTTGACCTCCACGCGGCCGTTCTTGGGCAGGGCGTGGACCGCCACCACGGCCCGGGCCGGCTTGTGTTCGCCGAAAAAAGCCTGGTAGATGCGGTTGAACTCCACGAAGTTGCCCATGTCGATCAGGAAAACATCCACGGCGATCACGTCGCTGAGCCGGCAGCCGGCCGCATCCAGCACGGCTTTCATATTTTCCAGGGCCTGGCGCGCCTGGCTGGCGAAGTCGCCGCCGACGAAATCGCCGCTGGCCGGATCGAAGCCCAGTTGGCCGCTGACGTAAACCAGTCCGCCGCCGATCCGTCCCTGGGCGTAAGGCCCGATGGCGCGGGGGGCGTTGTCTGTGGCGATTGGGGTGGTGGTATCGGAATTTGGGGTGGTGGTATCGGAATTTGGGGTGTTGGTGGTGGGCATGGGGGCTCCTTGGAGAAAAGATAGTTTTAAGTGTTAAGTTTTAAGTGTTAAGTTAAGGTGTTCCGTCGATTTTAGGTTTGGTGGTTGTGTGGGGTTGTTGTTGGGTTGCCGAACTGTGTCGCTGTGGTGCGGCACCCTTGTTTATTCCATTCGCCGGTCCTTGCGGCTATTACGCACGAACGGGCGGTGCCATTTCGCTCCTTCGGCGCGTTCCGATTCAGGACCTCCAATAGTGTATGATATTCAGACTTGGGCCACTGTTCAACCCCATTCCAACCACCCAACGGTTGAACAGTGCGGACAGCCGTCGAATCCAGACCAAATCGCCTCCCCCATCCGCACCCCTCACCCTATCTAACCGACAGAATTCCTTAACTTAAAACTTAAAACTTAAAACTTAACACTTAACACTTAAAACGCTCCCTTCCTTCTCAACTTCCCGATCCGCCGCCGCCGCAACTTCGCCCGCCACCCCTCCAACAACTCATAATTCACCGGCGTGATCAACAGCGCCAGCACCGTTGCGCTGCTCAGGCCGGTGACGAAGGCGGTGGCCATGGGGGCCCAGGTGAGGGACTTGGAGGGAATGCCGATGGCCATGGGCAGGAGGCCCAGCAGGGTGGTCACGGTGGTGATCAGGACCGGCCGCATGCGGGCGGCGCACGATTCCAGGATGGCCGGGCGCAGGTCCTTGCCGTCGCGGTAGCGCTTGTTCATGAAATCGAGGAGCAGGATGGTGTTGTTGACCGCTACGCCCGACAGCCCGACCGTGGCGATGAAGCTGGCGATGGTGAAGATGCCCCGGGTGAAGAAGATGCCGAAGGAGACGCCGATCAGGGAGAAGGGCACCGCCGCCAGGATGATCAGCGGTTGCAGGTAGTCCCGGAACTGGGAGGAGAGCACCATGTAGATGCCCAGGATGGCGATGGCGAAGGCCGTTGCCAGGGAGGTGTAGGACTTGAGGGTCGATTCGAACTCGCCGCCGAAGGTGAGCACCACGCCCGGCATGGTGTCGGCGGCCGATTGCCAGTGGGCCTGGATCCGGTTGCGCGCCGCTGCCGCCGAGAGGTTGGCGCCGGCGCGGATGTCGGCGCTGACCGTCACCGTGGGGCGCCCCTGGTAGCGGGAGCGCACGTTGGGTTCGCGCGCGTAGCGGGCGTTGACCAGGTCGCGCAGGTAGATGGGCGCCGCGCTGTGGTCGATCACCGGCACGGCCAGGGCGTCCAGGGGTGTGGCCAGGCCGTTGGCGCCGCCCACCGGGTCGTCGTGGCGCGCCAGGCGCACCACCATGTCCACCTCCTCGTCGATGGTGCGGTACACCCCGGCGTACCAGCCGTTGAGCACCCCGGCCACCAGGGCGGTCACCCGATCCACCGATAGGTTGTATTCATAGACCGCCTCCTGGCGCGGTTCGAAGCGCACCGTGCGGTGCTGCGAGGGGCGGTCGTCGCCCAGGTCCACCAGGTCGCTCAGGGCCGCATCGTCGCGCATGCGCGCCAGCAGGTGGTCGGCGGCGGCCAGGGCCTCTTCCATGGCGGGGCCCTGGATGCGCACATTGACCGCCTTGCCCGTGGGCGGGCCGTCCACCTCCTCGAACACCTGCACCCGGGGGTTGGCCGGATCGTCGCCGTAGGTGGCGGCCACGTGGTCTGCGATCTTGCGGCGCACCTCGGGAAGGTAACGAATGGGGTCGTTGCCGGGGATGCCTGGAAAATCGCGCTGCCGCACCTCGGGCAGGGTCACCACCACCTGGCCGTAATTGGGGCCGTTGTGGCGCACGTAATCCTGGTCTTCGTAATAACCGGCCATGCCGGCCGCCGACTCGGCCTGGCCGGGGCCCAGGGAGAGAATGAAGCGGCTGGTCTCGCGCACCATCTCGTCGGTGCGCTCCAGGGAGGTGCCGGCGGCGGTCTGCAAGGTGACATGGTAGCGGAAGTAGTTGCCCGGGAAGAATTTGACCTGGATCAGGGGCGCGATGCCCAGCATGGAGAGCAGCAGAATGGCCACGGCCGCCGCCAGCAGCAGGTTCATGCCCAGCAGGGCCGGCAGCTTGTGGTCCAACACCCAGAGCAGCAGCCGGCGGTAGACACGCCACACCAGGCCGAAAACGCCGCTTTGCAGATGGGCGAAGGGCGTGGCCTTGTCGTTGATCTGCCGCGCCGTCGACGGTTGCCGCGGGCCCCAGTCCCACACGTGGATGGGCAGGATGAACAGGGCCTCGAGCAAGGAGGCGATCAGGGCGAAGGCCACCGTCTTGGGGATGATGGCGAAGAAATCGCCGATGTGGCCGGTCATGATCAGCATGGGCAGAAAGGCCAGCAAGGTGGTCAGGGCCGCGCTGATCACCGGCAGCATCACTTCCGCGGTGCCGTCGATGATGGCCTGCCGCCGGTTCTTGCCCATCTGCATGTGACGGAAGGTGTTCTCCACGATGATCACGGCGTCGTCCACGATGATGCCGGTGACCAGCACGAAGGAGAAGAGGCTGATGGTGTTGATGGTCAGCCCGGTGAACTTCATGATGGCCAGGGCGCACAGAAAGGAGAAGGGGATGCCGACGGCCGTGATCATGGCGTTGCGGAACCCCAGGGTGAGCCACAGCACCAGGATCACCAGGGCCATGCCCAGCAGCAGGTTGCCGCCCAGGGTGCGCAGGGCGTCGTTGATCTCGATGGTGGAGTCGTTGGTGAACACCACCGAGATCCCCTCGTCGGCGTGGCGCTCGCCGAAGCGCTGGGCCGCCGTCTTGACCTGCCCGCTGATGGTCACCGCGTTGCCCTGCCGCTCCTTGGTCACCACCATGCGGATGGCGCTGTGGCCGTTGACCGAGGCGATGGTGATGGGGTCCCGGTGATGCAGCCGGGCCGAGGCGGCCAGGTCGCCCACCCGGATGAAATTGCCGTCGCCGTCGCGGCGCACCACCACCTCCAGCACCTGCTGCCGGCGCTCCAGGCGGCGGCCGGTGTCCAGCATGAAGGCCGTGTCGCCGGTGCGAAAGCGCCCCGTGGGGATCTTGGTGCCGGCGCTCTCCACCGCCCGCACCACCTCCATGAAGGTAACCCCGAAGCGCCGCAGCCGCTCCGGGTCCAGGGCCAGGTGAAACTCCTCGGTCACCGACCCGCGGATCGCCACGTCCCGCACATCGGGCACGGCCAGCAGCTGCACCCGCAGCTCCTCGGCATAGCGTTCCAACCCGCGCAACGACAGATCGCCGCCCACGTGCACCTCGATCACCGGCTTCCAGATGTCGGTGTCCAGCCAGATGAAAGTGGGCTCCTCGGCCCCCCGGGGCAGCTCGTCCTTGATGTTGAGCACCAGAAAGCGCAGCTCGTCGTACAGATAGCGGTAATCGGTGTCGTCGAGGAACTTGACTTGCACCGAGGAGAAGTTGCGGTAGGAGTGGGACTGGACGTACTCGACGCTCTCCAGGTCCTCCAGGGCGTCCTCGATCTTGCGCGTGACCAGCTGCTCCACATCCTCGGCCGAGGCCCCGTAGTAGACCGTGTGCACGAACACCCGGCCCATATCCACCAGGGGCATGTTTTCCGTGGGGGTGGTCAACAGGCTGAACACCCCGGCCACCACCAGGATCACGAACAGTACATTGATCAGAACGGTCTGTTTGAGGGTGTAGCGGACGACCCGGGGCATGGCGGTTCACAACTCCGCAAAAAGTCGGCCGCTGCAGTTTCCGTCCTGCGGCCGTTTGTTGGACGCGATCACTGGGTGTGCCGGTCGTTGCGCACCTGGTTGACCGTTCAGCTTTTCCCTGTGCCGGGCATCAATGGGCGGCGTCCGGCGCCAATTGCCATCCGACTGCCACACGCCTACAAGGCGACCGTTTAGCGCAGGCGTTCGGGTACATTCTGATATGCCCTGCGCCACAACGCAAGTCTTTCCGAAAAGGGCGGCGGGCAAATCCACAGGGCACAAAAAAAAGGGCCTCTTTTCCAAGAGGCCCCCTTCATTCATTATGAATATCGGATGTGGATTTTTCCGATGCGGAATCGGTCGGCGATGGTTTCGTTTATGCCTGCTGATGCCAATCATTCCTTGACATGGTGGCTTCCAGTCGGCTAAACACCTGATGTTCATGATGTTCAAATACGGCAAGGTCGCATTGGCTTTGCCCGCCCCGCACTCGGAACGGGCCACGCGTACCAAGTGCGACACCGGAAAGATTCAGGATGCCCCCGACCCATTCGAAGCAAGCGCGCGGAAACCGAAACTCCCTTGCATCATCCAACAACCAACCCATGTGACCGCACCGGTTTACAATGCCATGACCTTTGATCGGAACCATTCCGCTTCCTTTGCCGCTCTCGCCGCCTCTCTTTGGGGGCACCGCGCCCTGATTCTGCGAATGATACGGCGGGAAGTGATCGGCCGCTATCGCGGCTCCATATTGGGATTGGCATGGTCCTTTTTTCATCCTCTGCTGATGCTCGCGGTTTACACTTTTGTGTTTTCGGTCGTTTTCAAGGCCCGCTGGGGAGTGGGGACGGAGGAAAGCCGGTTGCAGTTCGCTCTCGTGCTCTTTGCCGGCTTGATCATCTACAATCTCTTCGCCGAAACCGCCAACCGTGCGCCCTATCTTATTTTGCAAAACGTCAATTTCGTAAAAAAAGTGTTGTTTCCACTGGAAATACTTCCTGTGGTGGCCATCGGCACGGCCCTTTTTCAAGGGCTGGTCAGTTTGATCGTACTTTTATTGGCGGTGTTGCTGGTAAACGGTGCGGTGTCCTGGACTGCGGTGCTGTGCCCGCTGGTGCTGCTGCCCATCGTCGTCGCCACCCTTGGCTTTGCCTGGGTGTTGGCCTCCTTGGGTGTCTACCTGCGGGATGTGGGGCAAATCATCGGGATCGTCACCACCATCATGCTGTTCGTTTCGCCCATCTTTTATCCCGTTTCGGCTTTGCCGGAAGCCTTCCGCCCCTGGTTGCTGCTCAACCCTTTGACTTTTGTGATCGAACAGGCCCGCGCGGTGCTCATCTGGGGAGAGCTTCCTCACTGGCGCGGGCTTTTGCTCTATAGTGCCGTTGCGGTCGCAGCGGCCTGGGCCGGATTCGCCTGGTTTCAGAAAACGCGCAAAGGATTCGCCGATGTGCTCTGAACCGGTCGCCATACGGGTCGAAAACCTGGACAAGGGGTATCAAATTTACAAAACGCCCCGGGATCGGCTCAAGCAGTTTGTCCTGCCCCGCCTTCAGCGACTGGTCGGCCGGCCGCCGAAGGCCTACCACGAAGAGTTTTGGGCCTTGAAGGACATCTCCTTCGAGGTGCGGCGCGGCGAAACGGTGGGGATCATCGGCCGCAACGGCGCCGGCAAGTCCACCTTGCTGCAGATCATCTGCGGCACCCTGACCCCCACCGCCGGGACCGTGGAGACCAACGGTCGCGTAGCCGCCTTGCTGGAGCTGGGCTCCGGGTTCAATCCCGATTTCAGCGGCCGCGAAAACGTGTACATGAATGCCGCCCTGCTGGGGCTGGACAAGGCGGCCATCGATGCCCGTTTCGATGCCATCGCCGCTTTCGCCGATATTGGAGAATTCATCGACCAGCCGGTTAAAACTTATTCCAGCGGGATGTATGTCCGCCTGGCCTTTGCCGTCATCGCCCACGTGGATGCCGACATACTGGTCATCGACGAAGCGCTTGCCGTGGGCGACGCTTTTTTCGTGCAAAAGTGCATGCGTTTCTTGAGGCGCTTCATGGAAACGGGCACGATCATTTTCGTCAGCCACGACACCGGCAGTGTCACCAACCTGTGCCGCACCGCAATATGGTTGGACAAGGGACGAATTTTGAGGCAGGGAGTCCCAAAGGATGTCGTGGCAAAATATCTCGAAGCATGCTATGCGCTTCAGCAAGGCGATAGCGTCGATCATTCCACTGATATGCTGGCCCCGGTGTTCGAGGATCCAGAATGGCCGCGGGACATGCGCCAGGATTTTATAAACAGTTCGCCTTTGCGAAACGACATCCAGCTTTTCACTTTTAGACCGGATGCGGAACAGTTCGGTAAGGGTGGAGCGATGGTGACCTGTGTTCAGTTGACCGATCAGCACGAAAAGGCATTATCATGGGTTGTTGGCGGCGAAATGGTCATCTTGAAGATTTACTGCAAGGCGCGGGAGGCGTTAAAGGGAGCTATCATTGGTTTCATGGTGAAAGATAGGCTCGGCCAGGCCATATTCGCCGACAATACCTACCTGATGACCCTGGATAATCCTCTGCATGTGCCGGCAGGTAAAGATTACCATGCCCACTTTGCTTTTCGAATGCCCTTGATGCCTCCAGGTGACTATGCGATAACGGCATCAACGGCGGAAGGTTCCCAAAATGTGCACATTCAACACCACTTGATTCACGAAGCGATCATTTTCAAAGTACACAGTAGTGCGGTTTGCTTCGGCCTCATAGGAGTTCCCATGAAAGATATCAGGATTCAGGTTGCATGAATATTCGCATCGATACCGAAATGAAGACCATCGAATTCGATAGAAACGGCAGCATTGAGCTCATCCCCTTGTATTCCAAGGCTGGCATTGAAGCTTTGACGGAAATATGGATCAAGGTACAGTGGAATCAATTGGCATGGCGATCCCTCTCCTGGCATGGCTTTCCCCTACTCCAGCTTTCGGAGGATCTTTTGCGTCTGCAGGAAGTGCTTTTCCGTTTAGGGCCGGACGTAATTGTGGAAACAGGTGTCAATCAGGGTGGCAGTGCGGTCTTTTTTGCTTCCTTGTGCCGTTTGATTGGTAAGGGACGGGTCATTGCTATCGATATCGAAATTCCGCCAAATGTCCGTGACGCTATTGCGCAAAGCCCATACGGGGACATGATTACCCTGATTGAATCCGATTCCGTGGCTCCGGAAACGGTTCGCTTGGTTCGGCAGCTGATCGGCAGGCATGAAAAAACCTTCTTCTTCCTGGACAGCGATCATTCTAAAAGCCATGTTTTGCGAGAACTGAATGCCTATGCCGACATGGTATCGGTAGGCTCTTATATTGTCGCCGCCGACGGCATCATGGAGCGCTTGGGCGACACCCCTATTGGTTCTCCAAAATGGCTTCACGACAATCCTGCTGTCGCGGCACGTGATTTTGTGCGAACCAATGAAGATTTTGTTATCGAGCCACCCGAGGCGTTGTTCGGTCAGGAACATGCGATCAAGTCGTTGACATATTGGCCGGATGCTTGGTTGCTGCGGAGGAGGGCATCTGCCAACACTGCAGATGTAGAAGTCTGATGCATCGGAGCTCCTACGACAAGATGACCATATTCCGCGATCGATATCTCGGGCAACATTTTCACTTGCCACTTCTCATCTACGATGTCGGAAGCCAGGATGTTAATGGCAGCTATAAGGGAATCTTCGCCAACTCGCTTTGGCGATATCGTGGGGTGGATATGGCACCGGGAAAGAACGTGGACATTGTTTTGCGCCATCCCTATAGGTTTCGTACCATTCCTTCACGATCGGCGGATGTCGTAATTTCAGGGCAGGCTTTTGAGCATATCGACTATTTCTGGATTACTATGCTGGAGATTACCCGGGTACTTAAACCCAGCGGTCTATGTTGTATTTTAGCCCCATCCGCCGGACCCGAACATCGGTATCCCAAGGACTGCTGGCGTTTTTTTCCCGATGGCATGCGGGCGGCGGCGGCCTTCGCCTGTTTAGAAGTGGTGGAGGCAAGCACTCAATGGAATGATCTTGGCTATGAGGATGGCAGCGACCAGTGGCACGACACCATGCTGGTTGCCCGAAAGCCCGATCATGGTCGCTGGGGAAACTTTTTGTGCGGTTTTTACTGTTGGATTCGTCACTTGGCGCTAACGTTCCGGAAACCTTGAAATTTGTAGATTTGCAGACAGCGCCTTTATTTCATAATTCGCACAACCCCGGCATAATACGATTTTCATTGCAGCTGCTTTACCTACAATCAGAATCGCAGCGGCGAAATGATGTCGGCATCACGGTGCGTGATCACGTGCTGAGCTACTGCAACAGCCAACAGGGTTTGATTCAAGGTGGTGCAGGGGCGCTGCGTGAATAGTTCGATGGGTGCCACTGCATAATTGCGATGCAGTGGGAAACGTCGCTGCCATGTTTCGCTTTCCGGACCCTGAAATTGCAATGGCCTGGGCGGGCGCCTTGATGTGAGCATGCGACCTGCCAACAAATAGGTGTCGATGATCGCACCAGCAATCCGATCCTGCCGCCGCGCCTGAGCCACCGATTGGGTGCGGCCATGCCACCGGTAGGCGTACAGATAGTCCGGGACGAAGAGCAGCGGCTCGACAAGACTGGCACGCAGGGCGAATTCATAATCTTGACATCCCGCATACCGTTGCTGATATGGTCCGATGTCGTCGAATAGGTCCCTGCGGATCACTTTCAGATGGCCGGCCACCATTCCCCGCATTATCAGGTGGCTGGGGCGCTCATCCCGCAGACGCGCCCTCAGCAGGCGCCCCTGCGCATCGATGTCCAGCATGCGCGTGCTGATGTAGCGGGCACGCGGGTATTGGCGGATGCGACGTTGCAGCACACGCAGGCAGTTCGCTGGCAGTAGATCGTCGCAGTCCAGGTGCACGATCCATGGGTACCGGGCTTCTCTCACCGCCTTGTTCAGGGTGGCGCAGATGCCCAGGTTGGCCGGATTCTGGAAAATCCGCGCATGGCGCCGCAATGGAGAGGGGACCGCAACGGCCAGCTGCTTGAGCCCCACAGCCGGATCATCGTTAACCAGCACAATCTCCAGGGGTACCTGCGGTGTTTTTTTCATGGCACGCGCGACGGAGGACAGGCACGCTTGCAGAAAACCCAGGTGTCCATAAAAAGGTATGGCCACCGTGAAAGCGGGTTGCATGGGAGTCGCCCGGGGTTGCCGCCGCTGGGTCCTCTCGGCCAGGGCCATGAATTCCCGCATCCATTCCGATCTCAATTCCGGGGGGATCAAGGGGCGTTCAGGCTCGGCGATGTCCGCGGGCAGGACTTCGGGAAACCGGTCCAGGATGGCAAGGGTGTCCCGCTGATTCTGCCAGGCAAAAACGCGGTCAACGCCGGTGCGGGCCATAAGCGTCCCCCATGCCCGGTCCAGCGGGTCGGGGTGAGAATGGTCACCCTGCGACACTCTTCGATGATAAAGCCGTCGCAATACCGCGCGCACGATGCTCTCCAGTGGATTCTCGCTCATGTAAGGTTCCGCGCGGATGTGATGCCGGCGATGCGTCGGCTACCGGGCGGCATGGCCTCGGGCCGTTTCGAGAGGTAGAAAAAGCGGCCTCCCAGATGGCGTCTGGCCGATTCCGTCGCGATCACCTGTCTGTCGGGCATCAATCGATGCAGATCGGAGACGATTTCCGGGTCCGCCACAATGGGGTCGCCAAACCGCCATGCCGTGAAACAAGCCCGGCCGGTCTCTAAAAGCGAGAGCCCCAAGTAGTCGGCCAATCGGTGCAGAATCTCCGGGATCGCCTCCCAGTCGGTTGCCAGAAAAGCGGCATGGACCGTTCCGGAAGCCGCGCGTTGCCGAGGGGCATGCACGGCGCTGATCGCCTGGTCGGACACCGTGTAGTCGTAGAGCACCTCTTCCACCATGGCGACTTTGAAAAAGCGCAGCCACAGGGCCCACAACGCGAAGTCCTCGCAATGGGCCGTTGCCGGGTCGTGGGAATAGCCTCCCAGCAGCCAAAACAGATCACGCCTGGCCAGGATGCTGCCGTGGGGGAAAGGGCAGCCTACGGAGGCGGTGAATTTCAATACGCCTTCCCAGCTGCCCGGCCGGATGAGATCCACATCCATCTCGTTGCCGCTGGTGTGCACGAGTCGCATGCCGGTGCCGGAAATGGTCAGGTCCGGATCCGCCCCGAAAAGGGCCAACTGCCTGGTCAGCTTGCCGGGCCGCCATGCGTCATCGCTGTCGATACGGGCGATAAGCTCATGGCGGGCAAGGTTGAGACCGGTGTTCAGGCCGAAAACGAGGCCGTTGTTGCGTTCGAGACGGATGAGGGTGACGCGCGGGTCAGCGAAAAGGTCCGCCAGCTTAGGGTGGGAGGCAATGGGGACCGCGCTGCCGTCATCGATGACCAGCAGCTCCATGGGTAGATCGGTTGCCTGTGAGAGGACGGAGGCGGCTGCTCTGTGAAAACGCTCGATCCAGACACCGCTTGATCTGGGGCAAAAGGACGGAAGAAGAATGGATATGCCATCGAAGGCCATGGCGGTTCAGCTCGCCTCTTTTTCGCCGGACAGGCGCTGATACAGTCGGACGATGATCCGCCGAGCTGGAAACGGCAACTGGTGCCAAGCTTTGCGCAGACGGCCCCACAGCAGCAAAGCTCGCGGGTCGGCGTCGGCGTTGCCGCATGCCGGCATGCCATGGCGCGCTGTCCCATCGGCGTTGAGGTGCAGCGCCATCCGGACCAACGCGTCGCCGGCCAGCGGGAACATGGTGCGTTCTATCTGCTCGCGGATTCTGAGCGCATCCCGTTCCCATGCCTTGGGGTTGCGCTTGACGGCCGTATTGCCGTCCGAAGTGATGCGAAATTCCGAAAGGGTGATGCCCAGCGGCTCGAAGCGGAAGCCCAATGCCAGCAGATTTAAAAGAAAGCTCCAATCCTCGGTGTAGTCCAAAGTTTCATCGAACAGCGGTCGTGTCTGCGTCAGGCGCGTGCAGCGGACGGCATAACTGTTGATGGGGATGAAATTTTCCACCACAAGGCGCGAGAAGTGCATGGGGCGGTAACCCGCTTCCGGTGCATCGGGCAGCCGGCGCTTGTTGCTGGCCGCGTAAACCACATCGGCGCCGGTGGCGCTGAAGGCCTGGGCCATGCAGCGGGTGAACATGGGGTAGACGATATCATCGTCATCGAGGAAGAACAGTGCGTCGAAGCCCCCGTTCTCATAGCACCAGGCCAATCCCACATTGAGCGGGTATCCCCTTCGGCGCCGCACTTCCGCCGCATGAAGCAGTTGCATCGGCAGGTCCACCCGGCTGCAGAGCGTCTGCACGGATTCGAACACCTCCGGGCTGGCATGCACCGTGACCACCGCTGTGCAGGCCGGCCGCTGGCAGCGCAGCGACTCCAACGCTTCGACCAACAGCTCGGGACGATTGCCCTGGGTGCGGACGATGGCCCCGAAGCGCATGTCGGAAGCGACTGTTTCAGCGGGCGCGGGGATCAAACCGCCCCCCGCAACCTGGCCCTGAGCCGGGCGATGTCGGCGCGCGCCATGCGCATCAAGCGCGCGGATAAGGGTTCCGCTAGGCGCTGTTCCAACACCTCGATCCAACGTCCCCTTTCCTCGTAAAGGCCGGCGAGATGATCGAGCCGCTCCTCAAGCCCTTGTATGTAGCGACCCCGCCGGGCGTCGTTCGCGGCGATTTCCTCCACCCGCTCCTCCAGGTCGCGCGCGTAGGTTCGGGTTGTCCCGAGCTCCCAGTCAACTGCATGCAGGCGGTTTTTGAGCTCTTCCGTTCGTCGGCAAAGTGTGACCCGTTCGCCGAGGCACCGGAACAGGTGTCGGACCCATTGGGCCGCCGGCGGCGATAGGTGGAACAGGATCTCGGTGCCGGGGGGCTGGTGCTGGCCGACGGCCAGCACACCCAGGCCGCTGCTGTGCTGGAAGCAGAAAGATGGATAGCGCTCCGATAACTCTTTCCACAGCCGCCACACACCGAAATCGTCCTGGGTGACATGGGTGTCGTGAAGCAGCACCACGCCGGCGGGACTCATTTTCGGCAGCCAGGCATCGAAATCATGGCGCACCGCCGCATAGGTGTGCAGACCGTCAATGTGCAACAGGTCCACCGTGCCATCCGCGAACCGGTGCAGTGCTTCATCGAACGTCATCCGCAACAGCTCTGAAAAATCGGCATAACGGACGGTGTTGTATTGCGCCAGCTCGTCGAACACCCCGGGGCCGTAATGGCCGGACTGGGCGTCCCCCTGCCAGGTGTCCACGGCAAAACAGCGGGTCGGCAGGTCCAGGGTCTTGACCGCTTGGCAGAAGGCGCAATACGAATCTCCCTTGTGGGTGCCGAGCTCCACGAACACGCGGGGCTTGAAAAAAGAGATGGAAAACAGCGCAAAGGGCAGGTGGCCGTGCCATGAGGAGACATCGGTCAGCCGTTCCGGCGTATCGAAGGCATGAGGCGAATGGAAAAGGGCGTCGAGCATGGCGGTTAAGCGTGTTGCTCCGGAGATCGCCGACGGTGCGGCGGTTGGTGGATAGGGGTGCTATGGCGTGTCAAAAGGAGACGCATCAGTCCAGATAAAGCACATCCACGCGATTTTCGAGAACTTCTCCGAAAATGCCCAGCCCAAGGATGGGCTGTTCGCTGAACAAACGCAGCGTATGGGTTTCCGTAGGAATGCCATGGAAGATGTTTTCAATCACGTCAACGGTATTGTTCAGGCCGGCAAGTCCATTAGGTATATTGTACCAGAGAAAATTGCCGTTGTTCAGTTGATTGCCGAGCGCATCATAGGGAATCGCCCAGATATCCGTTTTCCGGCCGGCTGGGTTCAGCAGGGCCAGGCCCAGCCAATCCCGGCTCAGTTCGGGCACATATTTGATACTCAATTCGGTTTTTGCATCGTGCTCCGTCATCAGCGGCATTGCGGCCAGTCCGCTATTGTCACCGACAAAGAGCTGGTAGCCGCCTACTTCCTGGTCGGCCTCGATTCTGGCCCAGGCCAGTCCGGGGTTCCACTGTTCGCCTACCAGCGCTTGAACCGATCCCCGCCAGACGCCTTGGGGCGCGATGGTGAAGGTGCGCGTGGCCCCGGGGGTTCCCCGGGCGCTGTATCCGGTCACCACAACGGCTGCCGGTGCGTTGTTGTTATTGACGATGGCGGCCTCGGTGGTCCAACCATCATAGGTGGCCAGATGGGGAAGATAGAGGGTCCGCCCCGTGAGCTGGTTACGCAGGAGCGGCACTCCTGCCAATCCGGCTTGTCCGTCGGGACCGTAGAACCCCCACAGCACGAATCCTTCCAGGGGTTGCTCGGATGTCAAGGAAGCCCAGGTGGTGTCCTCAGGTATGGAGCCGAATACCTCCAGCGGGGCGGCGAAATGTTGACCGGGCGCCAGGATGAAGGCGCTTTCGGCCAAAATACGCCCCGCATCGTTCAATGCCGCCATCCTGACTGTCGTCTGGTTTTGGGGGTGGGTGTTCATCACCGCCAGTCCGGTGTACCACGGGCCTTCGTGAAGGGTTCGCGGAACCACAAGCCCGCGGGACGGTGTCCCGCCCAAGGGGATGCTTGTCCTTTGATTCCCCATTGTATAGCTGAAAAAACCCCTGTGGGGGGAATCGGCATCCAGATGGAGGATCTTGGCGGTCCTGGCGGATGATGCCTCGCTGCCGTCCACAACAGTGCCGAGGTTCGCATGCACGCGGGCGTTTTCCGGCACCTGGAGGTCGCTGTGGCCGATGAGGGCCCGGTCCGGGCCGAACAGGTTGAGCCGTGCGCTGTTATTGTGCTGTTCCCGCCCAATGAGGGTAAGGTTGGTTTCCCATCCGCCAGCCGTGGCCAGGTGGGGAATCAGGTCGGACGGCGAGCTGAAAAAGCTGATATTGTAGAATGCGCCCAAGGTTGCGCCGGGGATCACCCTTATGTAATAGTCACCATCCGCGCCGACATTGGTATGCCGAACGCCATTGGGGATCGATGATCCCACCTCAGTGCCGTCGGCGTCGAAGAGGCGAATATCCAGATCGTTCGCCGGGGAAAGCATGAAAGTATAGAAATCGTCGCCTTTACCCAATACCACGCGGTACCAATCCTCGTTCCGGGCGTTGCCCCAGAAAAAGCGGCCTTTGATGCCATCCGTTATCGGGTAGGCTGTCTGCATGGTCGTGTTGGGTTCGAAGCGGTCATCGCTGCCGTCCGGGTGGCTGTCGACGATGGCCCGCACGGTGTTGCGATCGAGGTAGGGGTGATTGCCTCCGACCGATGTGGGAAACCACATGAAGTCCGGGTGATTGCTCACGCTGTCCCCTGTCCATTGCCCGCGGCTATCCAGTAGCGCCCCGGAGGCGTCGATGTCCAGCAGGTAGGTGTAGGTTTCGCTGCGTGACAGGGTGCCCGTGAAATCCGGCGCGACGCTGTTGTCCGCCATCCAGACGGTGCAGGTGACATGCCGGGTGTTGCCGCTGTCGACCCATGTCATCTCGTATCGGTAAACCGGGTAGCTCCACACCTCCACGCCCGGATCCATGTCCATCACGATCGGCAGCCCCTGGATGCCGATGTAGTTGATCAAAGTCTGGTGGAAGCCGCCGATGCCGCCCGGGTGGATATCCGCATGGTCCTGACCGGGGCCGGTATAACGGCTGCCATACACCACGGCGGAGTAGTTGTTGCGGTAATAGGAGGTCAGCAGGCCCTTCTTGTCTCCCACGGCAAAGGGAATTCCGTTCAGGGTGCCGGCCCGGACAGCCTCCGGTTCCAGAATGGATGCCGCCGCCCAGGCATCGCACAACCCGTGCCATGCGGGCGCGGTGGGATCATATTCGGTGGCCCGGCCGGTTTCCATCGCCATGCCCGGATAAAAACCTTCCACATAGGCATCGTACTTTTTCAAAGGCGCGGGATGGTCCGAATAGCCGTTGACCAGGCCGCCCTGGTTCTTCGGCCACCAATAGCCGGACCAGGGAATCCGGTTCGCCGGAACGGAGGCCGCGTCGTACCCGGCCAAAGTGGTGGCAACCATCGAGATCCAAGCGAAAATCGACCAGACGAGTACTTTGTTGATCACTGCGCCCCCCTTGCCAGCCAGGCCCGGCACGATGGGCTTTCGGTGTACAGCGCCCAAGGCAAGCGGGGAACCCAATATTGGGTGAATAGCATTTCACCGGCCTTTTCGATCCGATACATCGTGCCGACAATCGGCGGCGACAAGAAGGGCGCGATATCGGCCCGCGCTGCCTCCGGAACGGTTTCCAGCAGCGACGCGGGTTGGACATCGGAACGGGACTGGCTGATCGTTTCTGCGGTCAAGCGTCGCCCATTGAGATAGCGCTGCAATTGGAAAGTGCCGTTGGCATCTTCCGGGGCGAGAAGGGGAAAATGGTAAGGTATCGCTGAAAAAAGCGGGTAGATCGGTGCGTTGCTTTCAATCACCACATCGCGATACACCGTTTCGCCCCTGATGTTGTCGGTGAGGCCAATGCGCCGAAGCTGGCCGGACGGCCTTTCAAAAAACAGACGGGCCCGGCTGCCCCCTCCCCCATCGACATCCACGATAAAGCCGTCGGTGTCCTCGGAGAAAATGGCGAATCGCCATGTCACCGGAGCGGACCAGCTGCCGTCGGACTGCCGGTATGACGCCCTGACCTGCCACGTTTCGAAGGTGTGCCATGCGGCCGGAAGCTCCGCGCGTGCGCTATCTGCCGGGCAAAGCAGGATTGCCGTCAGAATCATGGCCAGGCCCGCTAGCGTGCGGGCGATTCCCGTTGCTGATCGGACGACGTTCACTTGATGGGTATACGGATGTTGCATGATGCTGTCTTCCACCTCTCCGATGGCTCTTTCGTTTCCCTTCAGCGCTGCATTGGCGGAGTGTTGTCCAATGACAGCCCATAGGCTCTGAAAAACTCTTCCGGAGACATGTGGCGCGCGTTTTCCACCATATCTTTGACCATCGCTTGGCGCGTCTTCTCCCCCTGCCGCGCGCCGTCAAGTTCTGCGTTGAAAGCGGATATCGTTTGGAGCATGCCGGGGTCGTCGGCAATCGTTCGGTCGAGGGTGTGCAATGCGTAGTCCATGGCGGCGACGCGCTTAGACGCAGGGTCCCAGGACAGTTGTATGACCGCCACCTTTTCGCCTTTCCAGCCCGGGCTAATGACCAGGGGACCGCCCTCGATGCGACCATGGTAGGTCTGCCGGTGATGCGAGAGAATCGCGAGATCAATGCCGGGAACGACGCGCAGCAACGCTTTTATCCGGGAAAGCCGCATGTGGGCCGAAAGTATAACGATGTCTGCCTCGGTGCGTGCCTCGGCAACCAGCTCCTGAAGGGCGGCGCCATCAGGAAGTGTCGGACTTGAAGCGGTTCTGATGATCGATTCGGGGTCGATCCAACCGATGAAGGCCACCCGCACGCCATCCATGGTTTTGAATGCAAGGGGCTGCAGTTGCGAGTCCGCCACTTGCGGATTCACATTTGCGCCGAGCAAGGGAAATTCCGCCATATCCGCCAGCTTGCGCAAATGGTTGGGCCCTCCCCGAAGATCCACCGCGCCAATGCTGAAAAGATCGTAACCCATCCGGTTGAGCGCCGAAACAAGCAATTCCGCATGGAGATCCGGAAACTCCTGGCCGGGCGCAAGGAGGTCGCCGTTTTCAATCAGGATGAAAGGCATCGGAGCGAGCGTCTCCCCTGCACTCGCGCGAAGGGTTTGCAGAAATGCGGCCCGTCGGGGAAGACCGCCAAAGGTGATATCGCCGCAGTACGCGCACGGCAGCAGCTGGCCGCGCAAGTCGTTCGTGGCCACAACCACCACTCTCCGCATCGGCTTGGGCGGGGCGGTTTCCTGCGCTGACGCGGGCTGCCCAAGGGGAACCAGCAGCAGGGCCGCCAAAATCAGCAAGACGCAGGCGACCGTGCGCGGCGGAACGGTCCGAAGGCCGGTCATCTGGCCCATGCTCCCTCCTTGTTCTAAGAATCGGGTCCTGAAGGACTTCCGATGCTTCAACGGGTCAACGGCTGAACAGATCCTTGAGCGTTCCGGACGGCGCCAGGCACCAACCATCATTCTCGTACCGCCACTGCTCCTTGAGTTGGATACCTTTGAGCGTGAATCCTTGCACCACCGCGTCGAAAACCACTGTGACTTCACCGGCTTTTCCATCCTCGGTCAGCACGACCTCCTCGATGCGAAAGGCCGATGTGTCCAGGTTGGCGCCCTGGATGTATTGGGTCCGGGACTGCTGCTCGCGGACATCCTTGCAGAAAGCGTTATAGGCCTTGTCCCACTGCTTCTCCTGCTTGTACTGCCAATGGGCCGTGACACTTTTCAGCAATTCGGCGTGCGGATCCTGTTCGCCCCAATGGGCGCATCCGGCAAGCAGAAGCAGCGCCAGCAGGCCGGCCATTTGCGATGCATGCAGTTTCATTGTTCCTGCTTTCGGTTCAAACGGTGGTCATAGTTTTTGAGAAACTCTTCCGGTGACATGTTGCGGGTCTCCTCCACCATGCTGGAAGCTTTCTGCTGTCCGATGATCTTGCGCAGCGCATAGGCCTCGGCGCGGGCGTTGTCGATCTGGTCGTTGAGGGCCTGCGTCATATCGAAAAACGACGGATCGTCGGGAAGCGATTCATCCAGGGCGAAAAAGGTCACGTCCGCCCGCGGCGCTGTGCCGTTTTTACGGCCAAGGTCCACTTCCACATCCAACACGCCGACGAACTGTCCATTGCTGCCAGGGCTCATCAGCAGCATACCCGCCGGGGTTTCGTCGTGGAAAGGATCGCTGGAGAATCCCGTCACGGTGATGTCGACACCGGGGATGTCCTCGGTAAGGGCCGCGGCCTGAAAGGGGGTCATCTGGGCCATCAGGATCACCAGGTCGGCCTGATCCCCGATTTCCTCGATCAAGGTCCGCAGGGCCTGGTGCGGAGGGCCCGATTCCACCCCACCGGAGGCGGCAAGGCGGTCGGGCCCGACCATTCCGATCATGGCGACGCGCACGCCGCCAATGGTCTTGACCATGTAGGGCCGCCAGGGTGTGTCGGCCGCCTTGCGCCGCACATTTCCACCGATCAGCGAAAAGCCGGCGGGTTGGACCATGCGGTCTATCACGGCATCGCCTTGTGTGAGCTCAGGCGCTCCCAAATTGATTACATCGTACCCCATGCGGTTGAAGACGGCCGCGTAGAATTCGGCATAAAAGAGCTGGAATTCAGATTCCCGGCCGAAGAAGGCGCCGTTGTCGATCAACAGCAGCGGCACAGCCTCCTCAGCCGATTCCTGCCGCAAGAAGTGCACAAAACTCATCCGCCGGGGCAGGCCGCCGATGCTTTCGCCGGTGCAGTGCCAGGTGGGCAGCAGGGTTCCCTGCAGGTTCCCGGTTACGAGGATGCGCAGTCGCTGGGATGGGGCGGCGTCTCCGGCCATGGCCGGAACAGGTCCGGCAACGAATGCAAGGGCGAGCAACGCGAGCAGGGCCGTGCGCCGAAGATAAGCGGCGATTTCCCGGGGAAACCGTTGGAGGGTCGGATCGTGCATGTTCAATTCCTGTTACTTGGCTGATTCGGGCAAACTGAATGGAAAAGAGGGGCCGCCGGGCCCCTCTTTCGGTAAACCGGAACTGCTTTGGATCTTTTGCCGGCCGGGGCCGCCCGCAAGGGGGAAGCGCCCGGCCGGTGGGGGGTTCTGGTATCAGTCGTCAATCGGACCGACTGTGGTTATGGCAGCATGTGGCCGCCGCTGGTCAGAATAGGCAGATAGCCCTGGGCCATGGTGCCGTTGCCGATGAACAGGAAGCCGTAGAAGGCGCCGCTCTCGGAGCCGGCGTAAATGGCGTAGGACTCGTCGCCGAATTCCGCGTCGGTGTGGCTCGGGGCCAGGACGGGGTTGACCACGTCCGCCACCGTGCCCACGACCATCTCGTTGCCCGGAACGGTAACCTGGCCGATGTACATGTCGCCGTCGGCTTCGACAATCTGCACGTCGATGGTCACCGGTGTGGACAGCGGGTTGGTGAACACCAGGCCGTTGAACCAGGCGCCGCCCGCGGTAGCCGCGGCATAGGGGAATACGGCGGCCATGGGGGTGCCGGCCGGATCGAAGAACTCCATGGCATCCCAGTCGATTGCGCTGAAGCTGGAACCGCAGGGAATCAGGTTTGCGAAAATGTCGATCGTCCAGACGCCCGGCGTAATGGGCACGCAGGTGTCATATTCATAAGCGGCGACGATCCGATAGGAGCCCGGGCCGGTCAGGGTGGAAGTAACCGTGATTTCAGAAGTTTCGGCCGGATCCATTGTCAGGTCGGCCTCGCCCAAACGGTTGCGGCGGTTGGTCACGGTCGCGGCCACGCCAAGGCCATTGATGTTCACCCAGGATCCGGCTTCCAATTTTTCGATGTAGATCGCCTCGAAGCCAACCCCTGCTTTGGCGCCGGTGGTCTTTCCGATGACGAATCGGTAGGGGCCGTTCAGGGCGCCGGAAGCATTGTCGGTGAACCGGAAGATGCACTCTTCGCCGAACCCGATGCCGCAATCCTCACCCTGTCCGAGTCCGGAGACAGTGATGATGTCATAGGGCAGGGCCTTGCCGCAAAGGTCGAAGGCAATGGAGCGGGCTTTAACGGTGGCGACATAAATGTCGCCGGAGTAGGTGTTGAACAGGTTGTCCGCATAGCTGACCAGCACCAACTGGCGGTTGGGGTCACTGGCGGTGTACTGGGTGCCGGCGATGTTGAAGCACAGGGCGCTGGCATCGTCGTGCCCGAGCACCACCGTTTCGTCGGCTACCGAGTCAACGTTGATCTGGATGGAGAAGAAATCCTGGCCCGCGATGGCGACGACATAGTAGTCGGCCGCCAGAGTTGCGTCGCCATAACGGTCGCCAGCGGTCGGGGTCCATTCTTCGATCAGGGTTCCACCGTAATCGTAGGAGGCGGCGAAGGTGCGGCTGATGGTGGCGCCGCCGAGCAGTTCCCCGACAATAGCTTGCTCGGGTGGGCCAGCTTCGAACAGATCGGCAGCTGTTGCGCCCTGGAGTGTAATGGCGCCGACGCGCTCGGAGGTGCCCTGTTCCGTCACGCGGATACCGAAGTTGGCGGTGACGTTGTAGGAATCGGCGAGGGCGGCCCCCGCAGCCATGGTGACAATCAGCATTGCGGCCAAGGCAATCAATGTAAATCGTTTCATACTGTTTCCTCTTTATTCGTGGGTTAAAATGAAATTGCCGAGCTTGCACATCACATAAAATAAGATCAAACCGCTTTCGTTTTTATGCATCCCCCCTTTCACATACGCCTGTTGACATGAAACATAGCAGTGCTTCCGGTTCCGGCGGAACGCCTTCGGCGTTTGGTCGGCGTAAGGCCAATCCCCTGGCATGCGCAAGGCATTTCGGCCTTCCTCCTTGCATCCCCGACGGTATCATCGAGGCAGCAGGGAATGGTCCAGAAGCACATTTGCCCCTTCGGTTTGCACCCAATAGTCGACGGGTTCATCACCGGGGATGTACAAACGTACCTCGTGAGCCCCCGATTGATCGACGGGGATGGCAAAGGTCCCCGCATCGTTGGTCACGGTTTCGCGGAAGGCCGCATCGTGATGTTCGTCTTCCGCGGTCGAGGCGAGTGTGACTCTTATTCCCGCCAACCCCTCGCCGAGGTTGTGGAGCCAGTTATGATCTTTGTCTATATAAACGGAGCCGACGATATAGTCTACATCGGAGTTGGGTGTCACGCCTAACAGCACCGTTGCCGAAATGTCGCCGCTTCTGCCGCCGGTCCAAGGATCGTGCACACTCGCCGCAATGGCGACGCCGATGTCCTTGACCCGTTCGTCAAGCAGTTTCAGTGTGCCGAGGGTTCTGTAATATGCCATTTCCCCCAGGACCAGATCCGTGAAAAGCGTGTCCAGGGCTTGCCGTCCATCGCCGATGTCGGAGAGGGCGGCCATGGAAAGGGTATATGCGCTTTGGACCGGGATGTACCCGGCTTCCGAAAGCTGCTGCGCAATGTGTTCCGGATTCGGCGCCAAATATTCATGGGGAACGCCCCCTGTTTCGTCGGCCAGCCGGCCGGCAACCAGTTCGAGCACGGCGTTGGAAACGAGCGGCGGCGCGGCGGCATAAAGGAAATCATCCGGCGGGAAGGCGGATTCGGCAAAAAAGCTTGCTGCATCCAGGCCCAGCGACTGGACCACTCCCGCCGGGTCGGCGCGGAACTGGTTGATCATGGCCGTGAGCTGGCGGGACATTTGGCGCATTTCGCTTTTCTCGAAAACCAAAGGCTGCCCGAAGTAACATGTCACCATGTACACGTTGTAATTCAAGCCATTGAGCATCATGGGCCCTGAGTCGAACGCGATGCCGACATGCTGGAATGCCGGCTGTAAAAATGTCAGCTGTGCGCTCCGGGACGGGTCGAGCTCTCGCCGGAGAAGGCTGTCAAAAATTTGACCCACCGCCTGTTGCGGGTCTATGAAGTTGAAAAACCCAACCAGTCCAATACCTTCCCCGGTGAGCCGGGCAAAATAACCTTGTCGGCGCAGCCGCTCGGCCAGGGGCAGGCCGTCGGGGTCATCGTAGGCGAAATGGTTGGTGGCCAGCATGTGGGCGGTGTGCCGGCGAGCTGTCTCTCCGAGGACAGTCTCGGCCTCGAGCGGAGGCAAGCCATGATCGAGGGAAGGGGCGAGCCCGGGCCGAATCAAGGCCAGTTCGTCGGCGGACACGCCGATGGTGGCGGCGACGCCGGCGGGATTTGAGCGGGCGGAATTGAACAGATGGAGCAGTTGCGTCGCCATCTCCTCGCGAAAGTCTGCCCGGCCACTGAACGGTGTGATCAGTAGGACGGATAGCGCCGCCATGAGGATGCACATTTTATACTTGATATGATCGCAGAAGTTCATCGCACGCCGTCGGGTTTGGTGTTGGCTCGAACATCATCTGACAACAAGCAATTTGTGTACCACGGTGTGTGGTGGCGGTTTTGCAGATGACAACCAATTGAAAAATCAGTTTATCTATGGTTTGCACGTTTTGGTGATCGTAGATGAAGGGGAGGCATTAGCGTGGAGATTGGTTGAATTCAGCCAGTCGTGGCCGGATTCAACCAGATGTTTGTTCAACATCCCTATCAAGTAGCAGTGCAGGTGCCGCCTCGGACGTGGACAGGGTGTACCAATGGTGCTCCGCCAGCTTCTGTCTAAACCGGGCCTTAAAACCGATCTCTTCCAGGCAGCCCAGGAAGGTGCCGGTATGATAGTAAAAATCGACCTCTGAGCAGCCATCCTCCTCATCATCACTGAGAAAGACCGACAGCAGGATCTTCCCCCCGGGAGCCAGTACCCGGTACAATTCCCTTAAATAGTGCACACTTTCCTGAAGTGGCATGTGAGTGAAGATGGAGGCCAGCAGTACGGCACTGAAGGACGCAGCCGGATAGGGAAAGGCGAAGGCGGATGCGGGTTGTCGTCCTTTGTGGCCATCCAGAGTTTGGTAGCTGCTCTGCAGGCTGAAATAGTGGAAGGCGAAGCGAGGATCCCGGGCACCGATTTGTTCCCTGCACCAACGGATCATGCCCGGGTGGCGATCAAAGCCAGTGTAACTGGAAATGGGTCGTTCCATCAACCGGCGCGCAATACGTCCGCAGCCGCATCCGACATCCAGAAAGGAGGTGCCGTCTGCGGTCATGCCCTCTTCGTCCAGCATGTTAAGGACTACCTCGCCTGCCCAGTTGAATTGGTCCGCCAGGTCATCATGCTGGCCGCATACGAGGCGCATGTAGACTTCAGGAGGCAGGGGTACCTGCGTCGTCGTGTCCTTATTCGGTGAAAATATCTTTATAAATAGTTTATTCAATATGTTGTGGAGTTTGTAGGGTGGCATGGGGATTGGCCTCGTCTGGTAATTATCACCACCGGACGCGAAGTATAAATGTGGCGGTGAAGGGTTCGCTTTGAAAAATGTCGTAGGTACCGGGGGTAGGGTGTCGCCGGTCTGTGAAGTTGCGCAGGGCGATTTCCAGGTCCATGCCGGGTCGGAGGACGTCGCGGATCACGGCGGCGGCATCCAGCCGCCAGAACGCGGGGGCCTGCGTCCGTCCCAAGGCCTCCTGCCGGGGCAGGATCAGATGGCGGGCGGCCACGTGGACGGTGCGCAGGTTCAGGCTCAGGCGGTTCAGGGGCCGCCATGTGGCGCCGGCGGTGAACAGCAGGTCGGCGCCAAGGTCGTAGGGGTAGGTGTTTTCGCCGTAAAGCTCGCGGATGGTGCCGTCGGGTTCCAGTACAATGGCTTCCAGGTAGCGGTACTTTTCATCAGGGCCGCTGTTGGCCGTCCAGGTCAGTCCGGCATGGAGGGAGAGGGTCTTGTGGGGGCGGATGCGCGCTTCCAGTTCAACACCGTAGATCTCCTGGCGGTTGGGCTGGGATAGTCCGGCGTAGGGGTCCTCCAGCACATGGCGGTCGATGCGCTGGAAGAAGCCCGTGGCAGAGGTCTCCAGCCGTTGGTCGGGTTGCCAGGCCAGTTGCAGGTTGGCGCTGTGGATCTCCTCCGGGTCGGGGTGGCTGCCGGTGTGTCGCTGGCGGGAGAAGGGGGTGCGGTAGGCGGTGCCGTACTGCAGCTTGAGGCGCCAACTGCGCGCCGGGGACCAGCCGATGCCGGCGTTGACGCTGGTCTGGTCCGCCAGGTTGGCGTGCATGTCGTGGCGCAAGCCGGCAAAGAGATCGACGGGGCCGAAGGTGTGCATGTACTGGCCGAACAGGGAGGTCATCCGGCTGTGAAAGTCGGTTTCCAAAACGATGGGAGTGAAGGTTGGGTTCTCCGAAGCCAAGTAGCCGGGCAGATACCCGGTCCATATGGGGGCGTTGCGGATGGTGCGGTGTCGGTGGGACAGGCCGCCGGTGAACCGGCCGGCGCCTTGAAAAAGGGTGCGGTCGTAGACCAGCTCCCCATAGCCGGTGGACTCCCTCAGGGTGCGTTTGCGGTCGATCACCTCGTGTTCGTGGGCCAGGTGCGTATAGTAGGCGGTGAGCTTGAGGGCCGAGCGCCAATCCAGGTCGCGCTTGGCCTCCATCTTTAAGAAGCCGAAGGGGGTGCCGCGGGTTTCGCCCCAGGCGATTGCACCGTTGCCGGCGGTCATGGTGTAGGGGGTTTGGTTGAGGGCCAGGCGTCCCGAGAGGTTCAACCAGCCGCCGTGGGCGAAGTGGCCGTAAATGTCCAGGTATTCCGCATCGTCCGGCAAATCCCGGCCCGCCCGCTGCTCGGGGGGCAGGGGCCGGCCGTCCGGGCCGGTGAAGCGCACGATGTTGCGGGCGCGGCTGTCGTGGCGGCCCCGGCGGCCGCTGAGGGAGAGGAAACCGTCCCACAGGCCGCCGTCGTAGCCGGCGTTGACAAAGGCGCCGTGCTGGTCGCCCGGGAGGCCGTAAAAGGCGCCGCTTTCCACCCCTTGCAGGTCCTTGCCGGTCAGGGGCACCAGGTTGACGATGCCGGCGAAGGCGTCCGGGCCCCAGAGCACCGATCCGGGGCCGCTGATGATTTCGATCTGCTTGGCGGACCAGAGGGGCAGCGCATGGTCGATGTGGTGGAGCGCCTTGTTGACTTCCGATTGGACGGGAACGGTGTCGTGCAGAAAGAGGGTGCCGTTGGGGATGCCGCGCTGGTAGGGCAGGGTGCCCCACTCCCGGGGCGCCATCAAAAAGCCGGGCACCGTTTCCAGGGCCTGGCTCAGGGTGTGCGCTCCCCGCTCCCGGAGTTCATCGCGCTCGATCACCCGGGCGATGGCCGGCGCCTGCCAGGCGCTTTGCTCGCGCCGGGAGGCGATGCGCAGCATGGGGGTGCGCTCGCCCACGAACATCAGCAAAGTGTCGTCGGCCGGCGATGCCGGACCAGGGGTTCGGTTGTCCGCCGCCAGGGCCGGGACCCCTAGCGGCAGGGCGACAAGACCGAGGAAGAGAAAGCGAAACAGGATCTGAAGGGCCATGGTGTCTACTTTTGTCTACAGTTCTTCATCAGGGTGCGGAACTTCGCCCGGGTCAGGCCGAGCAGCCGGGCGGCGCGGGACTGATTGCCGGCGGCCTGATCCAGGGCCTGGCGGATCAGGCGCCGCTCGAACCGTTCCAGGTCCAAACCGCCGGCGGGCAATTGAAAGTCGTCGGGGTCGGTGCAACCCGGTGCGCGACGCTCCAGGAAGTCGAGAGCCGCCTGATCGATGGTGGCGGCCTGGCCGGAGAGGATGGCCACGCGCTCCATGGCGTTGGCCAGCTCCCGCACGTTGCCGGGCCATGGGTAGCGCTGCAGCAGCGCTGCGGCGCCGGGGGTCAAGGCGAACGGCCGGCCCCTGTAAATGCGCTCGAGGAAGTGGCGCGCCAGGGGCAGAATGTCTTCCCGCCTATCCCGCAGCGACGGCATGTTCAGGGGCACGACGTTGATGCGGTAAAAAAGGTCCTGGCGGAATCGGCCCCGTGCCGCCAGCACTTCCAGGTCCTGGTTGGTGGCGCAGATGATGCGCGCTTCCACGGGGATCTCCTGGTTGCCGCCGACGCGCTGGATGGTCTTTTCCTGGAGGGTGCGCAGCACTTTGGCCTGGGCCTCCAGGGGCATGTCCCCGATTTCGTCCAGAAAGAGGGTGCCGTCCGAGGCGTATTCGAACTTGCCCGGTTTCTGCCGGTCGGCGCCGGTGAAGGCCCCTTTTTCATGACCGAACAGCTCGGATTCCACCAGGTGGGGCGAGATGGCGGCGCAGTTGATGGCCACGAAACGGCCCTGGCCGCAGGGGCTCTGTTTGTGGATGAAGCGGGCCAGCAGCTCCTTGCCGGTGCCCGATTCGCCCTGGATCAGGACCACGGAGGCCCGCTGGGCCACCTTGACGGCCATTTCCAGCAGCCGGCCCATGGGCTCGGAGGCGTGGATGATCGGCGCTTCGGCGTCGGCTTCGCTGAGCTGCTGCCGCAAGGCGCGGTTTTCGGCCAGCACCCGGGAGAGCTTGAGGGTGCGTTCCACCGTCAGCAGGATGCGTTCTTCCTCGAAGGGCTTGGTGATGTAGTCGGCCGCACCCAACCGCATGGCCTCGACGGCCGAATCCACCGTGGCAAAAGCGGTGATGAAGACGATGGGGCAGGCCGCCTCTTTTTCCCGGGTGCGGCGGAGCAGCTCCATGCCGCTGAGCCGGGGCATCTTGATGTCGCTGATGATCATGTCGAAGGGCTTTTCCTGGATCATGGTCCAGGCCGCGTGGCCGTCTCCGGCCTCGCTCACCTGGTGCCCGGATCCTTTGAGCATGAGGCCAAGAAGATGGCGCATGCGCTCTTCGTCATCCACTACCAATATGCGGGCCATTCAGGTCCTCCTGGCATCGGGGTTGGCAACAGCACAGGTATCTGCGTTCAACACCGGCCCCTTTTCTTGCGGAAGCGAAGGGCCGGCGGTCGGCGGCCCTGTCGTCAGGGGCAGCCGCACGGTGAAAACGGCACCGCCCTCGGGCGCGTTGTCGGCCTCTATGGTGCCGCCGTGGGCCAGGATCACCTGGGCGGCGAAGGCCAGGCCGAGGCCGGTGCCTTTGCTGCGGGTGGTGAAAAAGGGTTCGAAGACCCGTTGGGCGATGGCCGGGTCGATGCCCTCGCCGCTGTCGATGATGGCGGCCCGCCAATAGTCGGTGCCGATGGTGGTGCTGACCCGGACGGATCCCCCGGTGCCGGCGGCGGCACAGGCGTTGTCGATGATGTTGGAAAAGGCGCGGGTCAACAGGTCCCTGTCCGCCCGCGCTGCGGCAATGCGGCCGGGCGCCGGGGATATGTGCATGGTGATGCCGTTGTCGCCATGGGTCATTTGCAGGCGCGCCACCGCATCGGCCAGGGTCTGGTTGAGGTCGATGGTGCGGAAGGCGGGTTTCGCCGGCCGTGAAAATTGCAGGAACGCCTCGATCAGGCGGTTCAGGCGCACGATTTCGTCTTCGATGTAGCCCACCATGGTGTTTTCGGGGTCCAGCCGCGATTCCCGCTTGAGGATGTCCAGGGAGCTTTTGATGATGGCCAGCGGGTTTTTGACTTCGTGGGCGATCATCAACGAAAACTTGCCGATCTCCGCAAGGGCCTTCTGGCGGCTCATCTCCTGGTGCACTTTCTGCAAGGCGGCCTGGCTGTGCTCAAGCGAGTCGAGCATGGCGTTGAAGGAGAATGCCAAGGCGCGCGTTTCCGGCAAACGGCCCGGGATCACCCGCAGTTCGGCATCGCCGCGGCCGATCTGCTGGGCCGCGGCAGTGAGCTGTTTGAGTTCCGTTCCCATGGGACGCGAGACCAGGAAAAACACCAATCCGGCCACCAGGCAGGCGACCACTGAAAACCAAAGGAATTGCCTGCCGATGAGGCGCGTCAGGTCGTTGATGCCGCGGGTGCTGAAATAGATGCGCACCTTGCCGATGTGCACTTCCGCTTCAGGCTGTTTGCTGATGAATGGGTTGGTCTGGCGCAGCGCGTCGTTGAAGAGCAGGTTTTCGCCCCTGGCGCGCTTGAACACCACCGGCGTCTCCACCATGGAAAGGGGGCCGGACTCCGGCCGTTCCAGGTCCACCAGGGTGTTGTCGTCGCTGTCGAGTATCATGACCCGTGCGACGTCCTCCTCACCGAGCAGATTGTGGGCCAGGCTGTTGAGACCCCGGGTGTCGCTGATCAAAACCCCGACTTCGGAATTCATGGCGAGGTAGCGGGCGAGAAAATCGATCCGGTCGTGGAACCGCTCGTGCATGAAGTGGTTGGTCACCTGGATGCCCAGAGTGCCCAGGACCAGTGCCACGGCGCCGATGACCAGAAATGCGGCGATCACCAGCCGTGAATGGATGCTCAAGCGTTTCATGGCGCCTCCCCCGGCCTGTCGGGCGGCGGGGACGCCGTCATCCCCAAGGCTTGCAGCACCCGCTCGTTGAGCACCACTTCATGGGCCGGGTGGGTGGCGGGGCATGGCCGCCCCTGCAACAGGGCCGTGGCGGCCTCCGCGGCCTGCCGGCCGATGGCTTCGTAGTCGCATACCAGGGCCAGGGCGGCGCCGCTGTCGGCGAAGAACTGGTTGTACCCGAAGACGGGGACGCCATGGGTCAGGGCCCGCTTGATGATGAAATGCACCAGGCTTTCGGAAATCACGGTGGCGTCGGGGATCACCCAGAGGGCCTCGATATCATGCCAGTGGCGGTCCAGTACGCTGGGGATCTCCTGCCGTTGGCGGACCGCAAGGGGCACCAGGGTGATGCCGAGGCGTTCGGCCGCCGTCGCCGCCGCCACGGCGAAAGGTTCGTTGTGGGCGGGATCGAAAATCAGCCCGAGGCGTTCCAGGCGAGGGAAGGCGTGCTGGAAGTGGCGCAGTTGCAGATCCGGCGCTAGGCTCAGGGAAATGCCGCACAGGGAAGGCGCTTCGGGCACCACGCGGTGCGGGTGGAGCACCATGCTGTAGACCATGGGGGGCGGTTGGTCCGCAAAGGCGTTCCAGCAAAAGGCCATGGCCTCCGGGCCGACGGATATGAGCAGGTCCGGATCCTGTTTTTGCAGTATGCCGGCCAGCAGGGTGTGCGAGGGGTCGTTGAGCGGATCGAGGAAGTGAACGGTGGGCGTTGCCGCCGCCGCTGCCTGCAAGCCGGCCTCCAATCCTTGCAGCGTTTCCATGTAGGGTTTCAGGTTGGATGACACCACCACCGAGATGCGGGCCGCCTCCGGCGGAACGGCGGTCGCGCCGGCAACGATCACCGGAATCAGTAGGAGAAGGGCCGGCAGCGACAGCAGGATGCGCACGGGACGCCGGAGGGCGGCGGTGCGGCCGGATGACGCGGCCATTGCGTAGCGGCGTTGTTTGGTCAAAGGGCGTTGATCGGCGCCACGGGGCGGCAGCGGCGCAAAAAGTTTCCCCGGGGATTGGCGCGAGCTGGATCGCTCGCGATTCCTATGAATCGGCCGGATAGCGAATGCGTTTCACCTTCTGGCTGAAATCGTCCGTGATCGCGTCCACATCGCCCAGATGGACGATCACCCGTGGTGTGATCAGGATGATCAGTTCGGTCTTGACGCCTGAACGCACGTCCTTGCCGAAAAGGAAGCCGAGCAGGGGGATCCGGCTCAAGAAGGGCACGCCGGTGCGGGTGCGCTCCTCGTCTTCGCGGATGAGGCCGCCCAGCACGATAGTCTGGTTGTGGCCGACGGTCAAGTTGGTGTTGACGCTGCGTTTGAAAAAGGAGGGGTAGGATTGGTCGCCGACGGTGACATTGCCGGCCTGCTGGCTCACTTCTTGTCGGATGTCCATGGTGACCATGCCGTTTTCGTTGATATGGGGGGTGACGTTCAGGATGATGCCGGTGGTGCGGTAGTCGATGCTGGTTTGGGTTACCGGCGGCTCCGTTCCGCCGCCGTAACGGAACTGGGCGCTGGCCACGGGCACTTCGTCGGCGATTTCAATGCGCGCCTCCTTTCCATTGGAGGCCAGCAGGGTGGGCGACGAGAGCACATTGATCTTTTCTTTTTTGGCCAGGGCGCTGAGGGTGGCGTTCCAGCGGTTGGTCTGGCCGATCATGTACTGCAGGCCGCCGACGCCCGTGGCGGCGCCCAGCAGCGTTGTGCTCATCCATCCGGGGCCTTCCACGTATTGAAATTCGAGTCCCAGCTCAGTGCGGTCGTCCAGCCGGATTTCGGCGATCATGGCCTCGATCAGTACTTGGCGGGCCAGAATGTCGAGGCGGGCCAGCACCGCCTGGATCATGGGCCAGTCGGTGGGCAGGGCCTCGATGATCAGCAGGTTGCGTGCTGTGTCGGGGACGATCCGGATATCGCCGCGCAACGTTCCCGGCAAAGCGCCGCTTTCCAGGACGGGAACCGTCTCCTGATTGGCCTCGGCGGGCCTTTCCTCGGCCCGAAGAAAAGGGTTGGGGTCGGTGCGGCGGACGGTTTCTTCCTTTGGTTTTTCCCCTTGGCCCTGCACGGCGGTTTTTGAGAAGGTCCGGTCCAGCAGGCCGGCCAGATCATCGGCCTCTCCGTTTTGTACGGAGTAGATGAAAATCTGGGATTGGGTGCCTTCGCTGGGGGTGTCCAGCTTGAACAGCAGGTCCTTGACCCTGTCAAACTGGCGCTGTTGCCGGGCCATGACCAGCAGGGTGTTGATCCGTTCGATGGGGATCAGCTTCACTTCCGATCGAAACCCGGCAGGAAAGGCGGCCATGGCGCTTTCTATGACCGGAACGATGTCGTTCACGTAAACATGATCGATCCTGAAAAAATGGTACCTGACCCCTTCATAGAGGTCGATGTCGAAGGTCTCCACCAGCTGGAGGGCTTTTTCGATGTTGCTGTCGCGGTCCACCAGCAACAGGGTGTTGGTGTCGGCGTCGGCGATGATGGTGCCGTCGGCGGAGACGAAGGGGGTGAGCAGTTTGGTCATTTCCGCCGCCAGAATGTTGTTCAACGGTATGATCTGCATCACGATACGCCGGCCGGGCGGCAAGGGGGTGTGATCGGTGCCGTGGTGGGTCTTCAGGGGCAGTCGCGCGGCGTCCTTGAGGGTGGTGATGCGGTAAACCGGTCCCTCCTCGATGGCCGTCAAGCCGTTGGCTTCCAGTATTTGATAAAAGACGCCAAAAAGTTCGTCGGGCCGGATGGCGCCGGCGGTCTGGATGGTCACACGGCCCCGCACGCCGGGGTCCACGATGTAGTTGATGCCCAGCAGGGAGGTCATGGTGCGGATCACTTCATAGATGTCGGCGTCATCGAAATTGAGCGTGATGCCGCCCTGTTTCGAAGAGGCCTCCGGGTTCGGCTCCGGGTCGGATCCGTTTGCGTTCAGTATGGCGCCCGGCCGCTGCGGTGCTGTCTGCAAAGCCTTGCGGGGCGCACGGCCGGCAACGGAAAGCCGATCCGAGGGGTTCTCGAACGGCTGAACTTTGTCCGGCAAAGGATCGGCGTCATTTTGCCGCGGCACTTCGGTAGTTATGGGTGTCGAGACGGCCCGGGCTTCCGGTGCTTCCGCCTCGAGTGCGGGTGCCGGCGGATTAGCCGCCTTTGATTCCGCGGGTGGCCGATGGGCGCACGCTCCGATGATGGTCAAACAGGCCAGCAGGGCGATCAGCACGAGGACGGGTCGGTGTTTGGGCATTGGTTTCGGTATCGTCATGGTTGACTCTTCGGTCGTTTGATATCGCCAAACGGCGTTTTGATGATGACATACTCCTGCTCATCCGTCCCCGTTCCATCCCGGGTTGTCCGGTCCGGGCCGGATGGCGCTGCATCGCGGGTTTCAGGCCGGGCCGCGGGTCGTGGCTCCGGCGTGGGTTGCGTGGTCACCACGGTGGGGCGGGGGGTGCCCGGCGAGGATGCCGCGCCGGCGCTGCTGCGGGATTTGTCGGGCGAGTGCAGGGCCACCCGGAAGCGCTTGCTTTGGTCGTCGGCGAAGATCACCGCTTCCGGTTCGATGCGTTCCACCTCGAGTTGCCCGATCCGGTCCCCGGGGCGCACCCATCGGTTCTGCCCCCGCCCGGTGCGGACGGAGGGGTCGCTGACCAGGGCGGTGGTCAGCTCCTCGGCCAGCACCACGCCGAAGAGCTGGATCAGGCGGCCGTCCACTTTGGGGGCCGGCGCCTCTTCCGCGACGGCCGTCAACTCCTCGATGTCCTCCTCGGTCTCCGCCGCCGACATTTCGCGGCGGTCCGGGCTGAAGAGGTTGCGGGCGCCGATGTTGTTGAAGGCGGATTTGGGCGGTACGCCGGGTTCGTTGAGGCGGGTGGTTCCTCTCTGGACAGGGCTCTCCTGTGGGTGCGCGCTGCTCGTGGCAGGCGTTTCGGCAAGGGGCGGCGGGTTGCGCCAGACGCCGATGGTTGCGATGAGCAACAGGAGCCCGACGAGGGCCAGGGCCAAATTGATTGCGACGATTCGGGTGATCATGGGTCCTCCGGCTGCCGTTTCAGCGCCGTGGCGGCGGCGATGCTCCGCGGCGTTGCTGGCTTTGGGATTCGTTTTCGGGTTTGGGCATGTAGCCGGACACGGTGATGACGGCATTCAGGGTGTCCGGTTCGCCGGCCGGCGCGGCGCGCAGATTCATGTCCGTGACGGCCAAGAGCTGGGGCGCTGCTTCGATGCGGTGCAGCAGGTCGGTGAGCTGGCGGATGCGCAGCTTGATGGTCACGGTGACCGGCACTTCGAGGAAGCCCTCCACCGGAGCGTCCTTGGTGCGTTGCACGCGGACCGATTCCACCACCAGGTTGTTGGCGTAGGCGATGTCGTTGATGACGTTCTGGATGTCCACGGCCCCCAGGGAGGGGGTGGGGGCGCCGAGCAGGATCTGTTCGGCGCGCTCCAGCCGGCTTTGCAGGGCGGTGTGCTGTGCCTGCAGGCGGGGCCTTTCGGCGGCTGCCTGGCGGTAGCGGCTCAACTGCCGCATCTGGAGCGCGGATTCATTGGAACCGCCGAAATAGGCGGCCAGGTCCGGGTAGAAGCGGTAGACGGCCCCCAGCAGGAGCAGGATGGTGCCGGCGATGAGCAGGTATTTGCGTTCTTTGGGCATCTGTGTGTTCGGCGATCGGCGCTGTGGCGGTTAGCTTTGGGGGTTTTCGAAATCCATGCCGATCTGAAACCGTTCCTTTCCGTCCCGGGTGCGGGTGATGGCGGACAGAAACACCACGTTCGTGAACAGGGGGGACTCTTCCAGGAGCGTGACCAGTTCGCTGGCCGAGTCGGCGAAACCGGTGATGCGCACTCCTTGATTTTGAAAGTTCAGGTGTTCCACCCAGGCCGTGGTGGGGATGCGGGCGCTGAGCTCTTCCAGGGTCACCAGAGCGGAGGTCCTGGATCGGCGCAAGGCCTCCAAACCCTGGATGCGGTCTTCCAGGCGGCTGTTGTCGGCCCGCAGGGATTCGGTTTCGGCCACCCGGGGCCGCAGGTGTTTGAGCTCCGATTCGATGTGGGCCACGGCCATCCTGTGGCGGATGAGATGGCTGACACCCCAGGCGCCGGCTAGCAGGAAGACCGCCGCCGTCAGCGCCATCAGGGTGTAATAGGCGCTGCGATCGGGCTTTTTGCGCATGGTCGGCGGCAGCAGGTTGACGGCGCCGTTGCCCTGGCGCAACCCGCGCAGAGCCAGACCGTAAGCCGTCGCCCATTGGGCTTCCGGGAGGCCGGCCGCGGTTGTGTCCAGGGGCACGATGTTCAGCGGGGGGGTGCCTTCCCGAAAGACGGCGGGCACTTCGTGGGATGCCCCCGCCGCAACGCAGTACCACCGGTGTTGCGTCTCGGAGCGTCCTTCAACCGCTCGGGCGGCCGTCATCAGACGGTCCGCGGCGTCTTCGGCGGCGGTCGGGGTTTCGATCCACTGCGAGGCCCTCAGCAGGCCGTTCCGGTAAATGCAAAGTTCGCCGCCTCCGGTGTCGAGGCGCAACAGCCCGAAGGGGCCGTTGTTTTGAGCGGGGGGGTGCATGGCCAGAAAGGCGGCCATGGCGGTGGACGGCGGCTCGATGGCGGACAGTTGCTGGCCCAGGTGGGTGGCCAGGTGGAGGTAGGGTTCGATGTCGCCGCGGCGGGCGGCAAACAGCAGCAGGCGCAGTTGGTTCTCCTGCCGTTGCTCTTCGAAAATATGGTAATCAAAATGGATTTCATCCACCGGCAGGGGGATGTATTTGGGCATTTCGTAGCTGAGGGTGGTGCGCAGGTTCTCCTTGGCCGACAGGGGCAGCCGGACCTCCCTGAGAATCACCATCTGCCGGGGGATGCCGAGGAAATAATCGGCGGCCACGATGCGGTGTTCCTGAACGAAGCGGCCCAACACCTCGGCGATCACTTTGACCCTGTCACCGGCGCTGAGGTCGCCGTTGAAGGCATGGGTGGCGCGGGCAGCCGGCAATATCCGGTTGAGCCGGGTTTTGAGGGCGACCACGTTGAATTTGTCGGTATGAATGTCGATGCCGATGGCGGTTTGAAACAGCAAGCCGGTTCTCCTGTGATCGGCCGGGCCGGGGCCGATGCCCTTGCGGTCATCGCACCACGGTGTGGGGGTGCCAGTGGACGGTATGATATTGGTCCTTGGCTTGCAAATCAAGCCTAACCGTCATTGCCACACCCTGGCGGACGCCGCTTTGGTCCATCTGCGCCGTGGCCGAGAGGGTGTAGTAGGGGGAGCGATGGTATGTGATCAGGGGACGAACGGACAGAAAGGCCCTGGCGCCGATCAACTTCACCAGGTCGCTGTCGGCGCGCAGATCCTGCTCCAGGCGGTATTCGACCAGGGCCTCGACCATTTCGGCGGTGAATTCCGGCAGTGCCATCAACAGTTCGGGCGCGGCGGCGTTGATGTTGATGCGGTTGAAGTCGAATCCGTCGGCCGATTGGCTGGTGCCGGGTTTCATTCCTAAGGCTTGCCGGGCGGTGTCCCGTGTGGGGTGGACGGTCACGCGCTCGGACAAACCGGCGAAATAGATTTCCGGCGTTACCCCCCGCACCAGCAAAAGTTCGCTGATGTCGTCGAAGTCGCTGTTTTTGCAGGGGTGGGGGACGGGCAGGGCTTGGTAGTAATCGTCCTCCGCGCCGAGGGGCCGGGGCCGGTTGTCGCTGTCGCGCCAGTCCAGGATGCTGTCGACAATGGTGTTTTCCTCCTCCTCGGTGAGACCGAGGCCGCTGACGGCCAGGCGCAGAAGCCGTTGATCGGCCAGGTTGATGTTCACCTTGCCGCCTTCGTTGTCGATGCGCGTGACGATCCGTTCCTGTCGGGGGCCGGTGATCGGAATGTCCATGTTGATGCGCCAATCGGGCGCATCGGGATCCGGATCCTCGGACCGGGTCTGCATGGCGGTCGGATGGCGGAGGGATCGGAGCAGCGCCTGCAAGGCCATGTTCACCCCCGCCCTGGCGGAATAGTGGGCCCGGGCCATCTCACGGTAGTTGAATGCAATGCCGGCCTCGGTGCGCATGGTGCGGGCGAACTGCGCCGCGATCACGGTCAGAAAGGCCAGCACCCACAACACCAGAATCAGGGCGGCGCCGCTGTTCTTCAGCCGCAAGGGGAGGTCCGGGCGCATGGTTCGGTGCTCCTTAGGGCTTTTCCCGGCCGCGCAGGGGCACGATCAAGGTGACGGGCGCATGGTCGTCGGGATGGCTCTTGACCCGGATGCGCACGGCAAGGGGGCGTCCGTTTTGCTCCAGGGCATCCCAGTGGTCCAGCCACTCGGCCTCGCCCTCGGTGTCCGGCGCCGGCAGATAGTCAAAGGCGATGTCGTGCATGCCGCTGAGGAGGGTGCGCCGCTCCATGGCCGGATCGTCGGCTTCCACATCCAAAGGCGCATCGGTCATGGCAGCGGGAACCTCCAGGACCTGGAGGGACATCCCGGCCGCATCGTTGCTGCTGATGATGGTGTACTGGATGTAGAGCACGCCCCGCTGGCGCCCCGGGTGCAGCGCCATGCGGGAAACGAAGGAGAGCCGGTCGCGGCGGCCGTCGAAGGCGGCCGGCGCATCTTCTTTGACCCAGTTGCCGGCATGGGTGTGGGCGCCGATCTGCTGGTTCAACAGCTCCAGAACGATACGCAGGCGTTGCTGCCGGTCGATGTCCCGCTCGCCCCGTTCCCATGCCCGGATGCCCATGCGGAAGGTGCCGAATATCAGGGTGATGATAATGGCGGTGATGGACATGGCGAGCAGCAGTTCCAGCAGCGTAAAGCCCCGGCGGCGGGCAAGCGTTTCAGCTGTCATCGCGCGCCTTGGCCAGGTAAACGGTTTCCAGGTCCACTTCCCGTTGCCGCTGTCCGTCGTCCCACCAAACCTTCAGGGCGATGTGAAAAAGGCGCAATTCACCGGCGCGCGCGGGCGGGTCTTCGTCCGTGTCCGCCAGGGTGATGTCGGCTTGCCAGCGGAAACCGTCCGAAGATTCGCCGGCAAGGGTTTCTTCGGCCGAATCGGGGCGCAGCAGCAGCTCTTCCATGGTCTGCCTGGCGCAGAGAACGGCCCTGGTGTATTGCTCCGACAGGTGGCCGGTGCGCAATCCGCCGCTGAAAAGCTGCATGATGGTCACCAGGGCGATGGCCAGAATCATGGTGGCGGCCAGGGCCTCGAAAAGGGTGAATCCCCTATTGCTGAACGGGTGGCGGGCCGGGCAGACGGCAGCGGCTTTCCGTCCGCCGACGGTATATTGATTTCCGGCGTCGCAGGGGCATTCCTTTTGCATTTTTCGGTTTCTTTGCTGAACCTCGGGCGGCCGCTGTGGGTCGGCGCTTTTCAGGATCGGGCATCGGCGCCGATGGAAACGCTGCCGGTGACGATGTCCAGCTGGATGGTTTCGCGGCGGTCGGCGGTGTCGGTCAGCACAATGCGCCCCCCGCTGCTGTTGCCGATGGGGTAGAAAAGGGCGATGTCGTTCGTCGGCAGCCGAAGGTCGCCCTCCGTGACCGTGCGTTCCACCGTGATGCCCGCGGGCAGGTGGTAAACCCGCCGCGGGTCCGTGGCGGGAAGGTCTTGGCCGCTGTTTTGCCACCGTTCCAGGTCCTCGGCGCGGACCAGCACAAGGCGATAGGGATCTGTGGTCAGGTGGATCACCATGGTTTCACTGCGGGTGACGGCATCGCTGCGGGCCAGGCGCATCAGGGCGGCCAGGTCCTTGGCGGCGGCGGTCAAAGGCAGTTTCTGATGGGAGCCGGTCAGTCGCGGCAGCACCACGGCGGCGGCGATACCGATCAAAAAAAGGGTGACCAACAGCTCCATCAGGGTGAAGCCACGACGGTCCGACGCGCGAGGGGAGACTAGTTCTGCCAGTTGCCGATGTCCTCGTCTTCGCCTTCGCCGCCCAGGCGCCCATCGGCACCGTAGGAGATGATGTCGAAGTCACCGTGGTCGCCGGGGCAACGGTATTCGTAGGGGTTGCCCCAGGGGTCCTGCGGTATGTCCCGTCGCAGATAGGGGCCATCCCATCGTTCTTCGCCCTGCGGGCGCACCCGCAAGGCGTTGAGGCCTTGATCGGTGGTGGGGTAGCGGCCCACATCCAGGCGATAGGCGTCCAGCGCGGTTTCGAACAGTGACATCTGGGCTTTGGCGGCGTTTTGCTTGGATTGGCCCACTTTGCCGAACATGCGGGGTCCCACCAGGGCCGCCAGGAGCCCGATGATGACCATGACGATGAGCACTTCGATCAGGGTGAAGCCCTTGGATGATGCCGGGTGCAATGGGGTGCTTTTCACGGAGCGACTCGCTTGAGAGCTAAAAAGGCAGTTCGTTCATGCTGAAGATGGCCATCAGCATGGAAATGACGATGAAACCGACCACTATGGCCATGGCCAGGATCATCACCGGTTCGATCAAACTTGTAAAGCGTTTGACGGCCATGGTCAAGGCCTTTTCATAATTGTCGGCGATGCGGAAGAGCATTTCCTCCAGGCGCCCGGTTTCCTCGCCGACGGTGATCATTTGCAGCGCCAGGGAGGGGAACAACCCTGCTTGCGCTAGGGAGGGCGCCAGTCGATCCCCTTCCTTCACCTTGAGACGCACCTGCTCCATGGATCGGGCGAACACCTGGTTGCCGAGCACTTTGCGGACCAGGTCCAGACCCTGGAGGATCGGCACGCCGCTGCGGGTCAGGGTGCCCAGGGTGCGTGCGAAGCGCGCGGTTTCCATTTTGCGCACGAGATCACCCACCAAAAAAAGACGCAATTTCCATTGGTCGATCCGCCGCCGCCCCCGTGGTGTGCGCCGGTAGCGTTCGGCGAGAAACACCGCCGCCGCCGAGATCGCCAGCAGCAGCCACCAGAAATTGCGCAACAGGTCGCTGCCCTGAAGCAGCAGCTTGGTGGACCAGGGGATGGTGGCGCCCATGTCTGCAAACAGTACGGTGAATTTGGGCATCACGTAGGTCATCAGGATGATGATGGAGATGCCGCTGACGGTGACCAGAAAGATGGGGTAGACCATGGCCGATTTGATGAAATCGGCAAGGTCCTGCGCGCTTTGCAGGTGAGTGCCCAAACGGCCCAACACATCCTCCAGTACGCCGCCCGCTTCGCCCGCCCGCACCATGTTCACGTAAAATTCGGAAAATATACGCGGATACTTGGCCAGCGCATCGGAAAGATAGGCGCCTCCCTGAACCATCTTCAAAATATCGGCCACCGTCGCTTGCATGGCCTCCCTTTCCGAAACCCCTACCAGAATGGAAAGGGCCCGGTCCACGGGCAGACCGGCGCCCAGCAAAGACGCCAGGTCCTGGGTGAAGAGCATTACATCTTTGCCGGTGATGCGGCGGTTCAGATATTTGACTGGGTCCAGGGCGGCCCAGCCGCTGATGCGCGGCTGCTTGCCCGCCGGTGTCACCCGTATGGGGATCAATCCCATTTTTTGAATGCGGGCGACCGCCGCAGCCTCGTCGTCCGATTCCAAGGAGGCGGAGACCACTTTACCGTCGGCATCGGTGGCTTTGTAAAGAAACAGGGCCATCAGTTGTCCAGGGTGACCTTCAGTACTTCGGCGACGGTGGTGATGCCCGCCAGGACCTTGCGCCAACCGTCTTGGCGCAAGGTGACCAGTCCTTTGTCCAGGGCCATGCGGCGCAGGGTTTCGGTGCCGGATTGCTTCACGATTTCCCTTCGGATGTCATCGTCGATACGCATGAATTCGAAGATGGCGATCCGGCCCTGGTAGCCGGTGTTGCGGCAAGCTTCGCAACCCGCGCCCACATAGAACACGGCATCGGCCAACTCGGGCGTTTCGGCGCGCAATGAGCGCATCAGGTTGTCTTCGTTCGTCACCTCTTGCTTGCACACCGGGCAGATGACCCGCACGAGCCGCTGGGCCAAAACACCCAGCAAGGTGGAGCTGAGCAGAAAACTTTCCACTTTCATGTCCAGCAAACGGGTGATCGCCCCCACGGCATCGTTGGTGTGCAGGGTGCTGAAGAGCAAATGGCCGGTCAGCGCGGATTGGATGGCGATTTCCGCGGTTTCATGATCGCGGATCTCGCCGACCAGGATGATGTCGGGGTCCTGGCGGACGATGGAGCGCAAGCCCGAGGCGAAATTCAAGCCGATTTTGGTGTTGACCTGGATCTGGTTGACGCCTCGCAATTGGTACTCCACCGGATCTTCCAGGGTGATGATCTTGATTTCAGGCGAGTTGACGCGCGCCAGGGTTGCATAGAGGGTTGATGTTTTGCCGCTGCCGGTGGGGCCGGTGACCAGGATCATGCCGTAAGGTTGACGGATCAAGCCGAGATAGCCCTGCAGTATGTCATCCGGAAAACCGATCTTGTGGAAATCCAGAACCAGGTTTTCCCTGTCCAGGATGCGCATGACCAGGCTTTCGCCGAACATGGTGGGCAACGTGGAAATGCGAAAATCGATTTCCCGATTGGAGATGAGCAGTTTGATGCGGCCGTCCTGGGGCAGGCGCCGTTCCGCGATATCCAGTTTGGCCATGATCTTCACCCGGGAGATGATGGCGGCCTGCAAGCGCACGGGGGGCGATTCCACTTCGTGCAGGACGCCGTCGATGCGGTACCGCACTTTGAAAAGGCCCTCGAAGGGTTCGAAGTGAATGTCGCTGGCCCGCTGTTCGATGGCATTCAGGATCAGCCGGTTCACCAGCCGAATGATGGGCGCCTCGGAGGCCATGTCCCTGAGGTGGTCGGCGTTTTCATCCTCATGGGCGGCCAGCTCTTCGATATTGCGGCCGGCCTCCTCGATGATCATGTCCATGCTTTCGGTGCCGGTGCCGTATAAACGGTCGATGGCATCGATGATGTCCTCGGGGCGCCCGGGAAAAGTGCGCACTTTGTACTGATAGGCCAGCTTGAGGGTGTCCACCGCGTAGAAGTTGTCCGGGTCCGCAATGGCCACGGTCAAGGTGTCGTCCGCGAGGGAAATCGGGACGAAGAGGGATTCCTTCATGAAATGGGTGGACAGGTTGTCCAGCATGATCGGCTCTTGAGGGTAATCCTGATAAGCCAAGGGAGTGGTGTTGGAATGGGGGGTGTCAGGCATCAAAGATAGCTCCGCCTGGTGGGTTACCGGATTGGATCGGCATACCCGAATCGGCACAGGAGATGGAGTTGTCGGCAAGCGGTGTGCAAGGGCGATGGGTCATGGTCGGCCGATGGGTTTCCGGGTACCGGCTGCGTCCTGGAAAGCCGGGCTACCATTTGTTACGCCCTTTCTCACGACTGCCCCGTTTGTCGGTTCATTATCGACTGAAGACTTTTTTATATCCAATAGTTGGCGCGCAGTATGGCAAGAGCGGATGGCAATGTCAACAGGTCAATCAGCACTGCCACGCGCAGGGAATTAGGGGATAAACGCCGGTCTTTGGCGAATCCGGGCAGGTATTGTCGATGGAACGCGGCTCAGGAAAGGATTTTGCGGCGGCGGTTTGTCGAAACCGGTCTGCCGCTATCGCGGCATCAACGATCTTCTGGCCGTAGCTTCAAAGATGTACCAATTTCCAGAAGGCCTTCATCCGCCACGATCAAATCCGTTCCGTCTTCCCCCGTGACGAACACCGGCACCATGCGGCCGTCGGGGGCCAGGCGCACGTAGGGGTTGTCGTAGCGGTCGGTCACCGCCGCCCGGGGCACCCGCAGCCCGCGGGTGGGCAGGGTCAGTTCCAGACGGACCGGCAACCCGCCGCGGGCCTCGCCGTCGTGGCCCACCAGCACCAGTTCCACCGCTGACTTGCGGGTCTGCTCGTCGAAATCGGGATTGATCCAGTTGATGCGGGCCCGCCCCGGCCGTCCCGCCACGGTCACCGGCAAGGGATCCCGTTCGCCCATTGCCGCCAGTTCCTGCTCGGTTACGAAAAGGGGCACCACCAAGGTGCGAAAATCGGCCACCCGCGCCAGGGGCGCACCGGCGGCCACCATCTCCCCCGGCTCCACCCGCCGGGCCACCACCACCCACCCCTCGGGGGCCGGCACATCGTGGCGCCGGCGCCGCTCGGCCAGCTCCCGCTGCTGCACCGCCAGGGCATTGCGCTCGGCCGCCACCCCACGCAGTTCCAAGCGGGCCTGGGCCAGCTCCTCTCCCGCCGCCTCCCAGCGGG
The DNA here is from genome assembly GCF_022968795.1 of Desulfatitalea alkaliphila. GTDB lineage: Bacteria > Desulfobacterota > Desulfobacteria > Desulfobacterales > Desulfosarcinaceae > Desulfatitalea > Desulfatitalea alkaliphila. The sequence goes on along the minus strand of NZ_JALJRB010000002.1, from coordinate 54,493 downwards.
ACAGGGGGGCCACCTCGTCCCGGTAGAGCGCATCGATGCGCTCGAACTCCTTCTCCAGAAAACCAATCCGCGAAACATGCCGCTCCAGGGCCACATCCAACCGCTCCAACTGCCGCTTCACCTGCTCGATCTGAAAATCGACAAAGGTGGGATCGATCCGCGCAAAGGGCTTGTCGCCGATGGCTTGCCCCACATCATAGTGCACCGCCAACACCCGCCCCCCCATCTCCGCCGCCACCGGCAGGGCTGCTCGGGCGCGGGTGTAACCACTCAGGGTGACGGCCTGGGTGGCGGGGCGGACGGTGAGGCGGGGAGCGTCAGCCGATGCCGCAGGCGTCATCGAAACGGCCACCAGCACAACCAATGCCGCCAAGTATAGAGATCGAACCGGCATTCGTATAGGAGAGGAAGCAGCACCCGATCCGTCAACACCAAACCGCCACATCAACTGAACCTCCGGCACGAGGCATGGCATGGTGGGCCTGCTGCCGATTTCCTGCCCAAGCGGTTAAAAAGCGTCATCGATAGGTTCCGTAAAAGAAGGTGAAAACACGGTTGCCTGATGAGGCCGCCATTGTTGCCGAATACCGACTTTATCGGTTGTTGTCATGGAGATCAAGGACAACAAACGGTAGTTTGATAACGCAGGCAAGTGGGAACCTCAAAAAGGAAACGACCAAGCGATTGGCGGTCACTTGGTCGTTAAGGAGGAGAACAGATGAAAAAACTATTGGTTTGGCACAATTCAGCCATGCAATTCGCTTGCCACATTTGCTGTGGGCGGTGGTATAGGGCTTTTTGAATTTAAATAGGAAGATTTATCGGTGGCTTATAATTGTATAAACAGCAGGCTGAACTCAGAGCGGGCTTGGATTGTTTAACCTGAAAAACACAATTTGTTCAAAAAAGTAAATCCATTTTAAGGTAAAATAGGAATATTGGTTGATATAACGAGTGGATAAACATCCCTTCGGGCGGGTTCAAAATAATGAACTATGTGGATAAAAAAGCCGGGGCGCAAGCCCCGGCTTTTTTAATAACTTCTACCTGTGTGCCTAAAATTAGCCTAGAAATCGATTCTAAGATTGGCAACGAAGTAAGTCATACGGCCTTGGGCATAATCGCCAAGGGGCAGGAGCGGACTGGGATTTACCCAATCGCCGCGATCAAGCTGGCCGACTTCGGGGATAATTGTAAATCCTTTTGCAACTGTAAACGGAGCCTGCAGATAATACACTGCACCTTTTTGCTTTGACTCGACGTTGGCTGCAAGATCAACTTTGTTTTCGGTATATGCAACACCAGCTTCGATAAAGAAGGCCGGGCTAAATTTGAAGCCGGCGACGAAGGTGCCCTGCAGGCTCTGCGCGTCATCCACCGCAGTGGCGCTCCGAGCGTAGGGGGCGAGAACGTTGCTGTTGCCATAATTGCCGGCGTTCTGCTGCCAGGCGCCGGTCATCTTCACGTAGGCCGGCCCAAGGGTCAGGCTGATGCCGAGGCCCGCCAGGTAGCTTTCGATGTTCCGATAATCACCACCGGGTCCCAGGTCGTTCACCTTGTAGGTCTGGTAGCCCAGTACAGGGCGGATGGCGATAACGGGGGTCCGGAACACATAAGCGGCTTCAATGCGAGGCAGGACACGGTCGATTTCATCATAGTTAAGGTCATCTTGGGCGGTGTTCTGCTCGATTAAGGCGAGTTCAATACCAGCGATGGTCAGTCGGATCTGGGGCTGACGACCAATGTAGGGCAGCCCCGCCACCAGCAAGTTGGCATCGCCCGAGTCGCCCAGGTCGCCGACCATGTTGGAGTATCCCAGGAAGGTCGCGGGGGTGTAGTGCTTGCCGAAAATCAAGCTGCCGGCACCGAAGTTCCACTGCCCGTAAGCCAGACGGGTATAAGGACTTTGCGACTTGCCGGCGCGGGTCGTTTCGGTGAAGCCGAACTCGACATGGCCGAACAGTTTGTCCGACACCGCCCCCCTGAAGCCGAGACGGCTCTGGGCGCTCATGCTCAACAGGGTGCCTTCATCTTTTATGCCTTGAGCAGGTTGGCCAAAGGGGTTTCCCAAACTACCCATGCCGATAGTGCCGTCTTGGGCAGGCGCATTGGCAATAAAGTCTTCACTGGTGCTGTAATACCCCACGTGGGTCCGCAGGCTGCCGTAGAAGTGCCAGTTCGTCTGTGCCATCGCCGGGGCGGCCAGCCCCAGCACCAATAGTACAACCAATAGTTTCTTCATCTGTTGTCCTCCTTGAGACAATGAAGTGGGTTAAAAGAACGCCAAACCACGCAAAAAAGGCCAAACGTCACCGACTACCGCCAATCAACGGCTTTCCCAACCTGCTCCTTTCGAGACGCCCTTACCGTTCGTTTCAATTGGATTCGGTTCCAAACTGGGTTAATTGGCTGATAATCAGGAACATTCGGCCACAAATAATGCCACATCAATAGCAAGATGTTTTGTAGAAGTCAAGATAATTTCTTCCATGGTTTCATTGGAACCTCGAAAAGGATAACCCACTCATCCACGCAACTGCGACCCCGAGTTGTAGGGGCACGGCATGCAGTGCCCTTGTTCGCGTTAACCCAATGGTACCGTGTAAATGCCGTGCAACATCCCCGGAGCCCATATGCCCGATATCTTTCACAAGCGGCCATGGAGGATCGCGGTGCAGGGCACGGCGTGCCGTGCCCCTACGGTGGGTGGCCGATCGGGAGATCCGTGAACGTGGGTGCCCGAATGGAGATGCCCGAACGCCAATCGGGCGTGACCGTCTAAGGCCGCCGACCGAAGGCCTTTTCCACATCCTTTAGCGTCCAACGCACCCAGGTGGGGCGGCCGTGGGGGCAGTGGGAGGGGTTTTGGCAGCGGTCCAGGTCTTCGAGCAGTCTTCGGATCTGGGTGTCGTTCAGGCGCTGGTTGGCGCGCACGGCCCGGTGGCAGGCCATGACCATGCGGCAGGCGTCTAGGATTTTCTGTGGATCGGTGTCCAGGCCCAGTTCGGCGCACCGTTCGGCCAGGCCGCGCACCAGGTCGGCGGGGTCGGCCTCGGCCAGCAGGCTGGGGAGGGTTTTGATGGCGAAGGTGGTGCCGCCGAAGGGTTCGATCTCCAGGCCCATGGCCGATAGATGGGTTGCCATGGGTTCCAGGGCGCGGGCTTCGGCAAAGCCCAGCTCTACTGTTTCGGGCATGAGCAGTCGCTGGGCTTCCGGGGCGTGGTGCTGCCGGCCGAGGGCTTCGAAGACAACCCGTTCGTGGGCCGCGTGCTGGTCGATGAGGATCAGGTCGTCGCCCTGCTGGCAGAGGATGTAGGTGCCGCGGTACTGGCCGATGACGACGAGATCGGCGAAACGGTCGGCGTGCCAGAGGTTTTGCTGCGTTGGCCTGGCGGCGGGCGGATGGTTGCTTGCCGTCGCCTCTCGCACTGTCGCCGGCGGAGCCGGTGGACTGTGTGGATCGCGGGGCGGCGACGCTGGTGCGGGGGAAGCGGTTGCCGGTAGGCCGTCGGCCGGGGTGGTCGGCACGGGGCCGTAGGCAATGGGGGATTCGGCCACGGCGGCCGCCGGGGGAGCGGACGCGGGCGCAGCGTTGCGGATGTCGGTTCGGCCGGCGGGGGGCGCCGGTCGAGTGTCCCCCATGGCTTTTGCAATGGTGTCGGGGTGCCAACGGCGCCGTTCGCTGCGTTCCAGGGCTTCCCGAACGCCGTCCCGGACCAGGTCGTGCACCCGGCGCGGGTCGACGAAGCGCACTTCGTGCTTTGTTGGGTGGACATTGACGTCCACCTGATCCCAGGGAACGTGCAGCAGCAGCACCGCCAGGGGGTGGCGGCCTTTCATCAATCGCCCTTCGAAGCCTTCAAACAAGGCGTGCTGGATGATGCGGTCGCGCACGCGGCGGCCGTTGACGAACAGAAAGGTGCCCCGGGGGGTGTTGCGCGCCAGGCGGGGGGGCGCGATCCAGCCGTTCAGGCGGAAGGGCTCGGACGCGGCCGCCAGGGGGAGCAGCGCTTCTCCCTCGGCGCGGCCGAGCACGCCGGCGGCCCGTTCGGGGCCGTCGGCGGCGCGGGGCCACTGTTGGACGGTCTTGCCGTTGTGGGTCAGGGTGAAATGGACGTCGGGCCGGCCCAGGGCCATGCCGGCCACGGTGTCGGCGATGTGGGCCATTTCGGTGTTGACGGTTTTGAGAAACTTGCGCCGGGCCGGGGTGTTGTAGAAGAGGCGGGCCACCCGCACCAGGGTGCCCCGGGGCGCGCCGGTTTCGGTCACATGGACGATGCGGCCGCCTTCCACCTGGATTTGCACGCCGGTGTCGCTCTCCTGCTCGCGGGTGATCAGGGTCAGCTTGGAGACGGCGGCGATGCTGGGCAGGGCCTCGCCGCGAAAGCCGAGGGTGCGGATGGCGGCCAGGTCGGCGTCGCTGCGCAATTTGCTGGTGGCGAAGCGCTCCAGGGCCAGCAGGGCGTCGTCGTATCCCATGCCGCTGCCGTTGTCGGCCACCTGGATCAGCGCGCGGCCGCCGTTCTCGATCTCGATGGCGATGCGCTCGCCCCCCGCATCCAGGGCGTTTTCCACCAGCTCCTTGACCACCGCCGCCGGCCGCTCCACCACCTCGCCGGCGGCGATCTTGTTGGCCAGAATGTCGGTCAGGATGCGGATGCGGGTCATAATAGGATTCGTAGTGGGGACGCCCAATCGTAGTGGGGACGCCCTTAACTTTTTAACTTTATGGTTTAGCGCTTATTCGTGGGCTATCGGTGACGGCGGCAACATGGACCGGCATTTGACAGCGTTTTTTCATAAAGTTAAAAAGTTAAGGGCGTCCCCCCGCTTATTTATTTGCTTTCCTTCAACATGCGTTCGAGGGAGGCGGTTTCCATGGGGGTGAGGTTGAATCGGCTCGAGGCCTGATCGATCAGTTTCTGCAACGAGGTGCCGGGGTTGTCCTGGCGCTCGTCGCTGATCCACTTGACCGCACTGCGCACGCTGTCGCCCTGTGGCTTTTTCATCGGAATTTCTCCTTGTTTTATGTCACCGTTCGCTGTTCCTGTAACCAAACACCGGCGCGGCAACCACCACGCCGGTGACGTTCAGGCAAAAATAACATACCCCCCGGACGTGTCAAGAAAAGTCGGAATCGGCGGGAAATTCCGGATGAAAGAAATTAGTAAGACAAAACATATTGACAAATTCTTACATCACCATTAACCTGTAATCAATTATATGCAAGATGGAAGATATGCAAGGTTGAAGCGATGCCTTGGGAAAGGTCAAACACCATGGAATCGACGAAGTCGAAAGTTACCTCCAAAGGACAAATCGTCATCCCGAAACAGATCCGCATGCGCTACGGTATTAAACCGGCAACGGTAATTCGTTGGGTGCAAAAGGACGAAGGGGTGTTGCTCATTCCGGATTCGGAGAACGCTGTTACGGCTGCCCGGGGGATGCTGCCCAAGACCACCGGTTTGTTGGCGAAGTTAATGGCGGCCCGCCGCGCGGACCGGGAAAACGAGGATCGATATGGCAAAAATCGATAGTTATGTGCTCGACAGCTATGCGCTGATCGGGTACCTGGAGGACGAGCCCTTTGCCGATTGGCTCCAGGCGTTATTGAGGTCGGCGGACCGGGGGGAATGCCGCTTGTACCTGCATGCCATTCAACTGGGGGAGGTATACTACATCACGCTTAGAGAGCAGGGACGCGCAACGGCCGACCTTGCCTATTCCCGCATCAAGGCCTTTCCCGTCATCCTGGACGACACCATCGACGAAAAACTGCTGCTGACTGCCGCTTCCCTCAAGGCCCGCTTTCCGATCTCCTACGCCGATGCCTTTGCCGCAGCCCTATCCCAACAGCACCATGCACAACTCGTTACCGGCGACCCCGAATTCAAACCCCTTCAAACCCAAGGCCACATCCAAGTCCACTGGCTCTAACCCCCACGCACCCCAACAAACCCAACAAACTCAATAAACGCAACAAACCCTATCAGCCTGCTAAATCGCCGCCCGCTTGCGGTGAAACGCGGTCGCCTGCTCGAAGGCGTGTCCGGTAGCCAGCAGGCGCGCTTCCGCGAAGGGGGCGGCCATGAGCTGCAGGCCGATGGGCAGGCCCTCGGTGGAGAAGCCGCAGGGCAGGCTGATGCCGGGGATGCCGGCCAGGTTGGCGGGCAGGGTGTACATGTCCATCAGGTACATGGCCAGGGGGTCGTCCAGGTGGGCGCCGATGGGGGTGGCCGGGGTGGGGGCCACCGGCGCGGCGATCAGGTCGCACTGGGCGAAGGCGCTCTGGAAGTCGCGCATGATCAGGGTGCGCACCCGGGAGGCCTTGAGATAGTAGGCGTCGTAGTAGCCGGCCGAGAGGGCGTAGGTGCCCAGCAGGATGCGCCGCTGCACCTCGGGACCCAGCCACCGGGAGCGGGTGGATTGGTACATCTCCATCAGGGTGTCCCCGGCGGCTTCACGGCGGCCGTATTTGACGCCGTCGTAGCGCGCCAGGTTGGAGCCGGCTTCGCAGGGGGCGATGACGTAGTAGGCGGCCACGCCGTACTCGGTGTGGGGCAGGTCGATCTCCACGGTGCGGGCGCCCAGCCCCTTGAGGGTCTCCACGGCGGCCAGGACCGCCGCGGACACCTGGGGGTCCAGGCCCGGATGGTCGAAGTGGGGCTGGTAGAGGCCGATGGTCAGGCCTTCGACCCCTTGGGTCAGGGCCGCCGTGTAGTCCGGCACGGGCTCGGGGGCGCAGGTGGCGTCGGAGGGGTCGTGGCCGGCGATGGCCTGTAGCAGCAGGGCACAGTCGGCAACCGTTTTGCCCATTGGCCCGATCTGGTCCAGGGAGGAGGCGAAGGCCACCAGGCCGTAGCGCGACACCCGCCCGTAGGTGGGTTTGAGGCCCACCACGCCGCAGTGGGCGGCGGGTTGGCGGATGGAGCCGCCGGTGTCCGAGCCCAGGGCGGCGATGCACATGTCGGCGGCCACGGCGGCCGCCGAGCCGCCGCTGGAGCCGCCGGGGATGCGGTCGGTATCCCACGGGTTGCGGGTCACCTGGTAGGCGGAGTGTTCGGTGGTGGAGCCCATGGCGAACTCGTCCATGTTGAGTTTGCCGGTCATCACCGCCTGCTGCGCCTTGAGCCGGGCCATGACGCAGGCGTCGTAGGGGGGCGTGAAGTTTTCCAGGATGCGGGAGCCGCAGGTGGTGCGCACCCCTTGGGTGCAGATCACGTCCTTGATGCCCAGGGGGATGCCGGTGAGGGGCGCCAGGCGCCCCTGGGCGATGGCGGCGTCGGCCCGGCGGGCCTGGTCCAGGGCCTGGTCGGCGGTGACGGTCAGGTAGGCCCCGATGCGGCTGTCCACGGCGGCGATGCGCGCCAGCAAGGCTTCGGTCAGTTGGACGGCGCTGATCTCTTTATCTTTCAAACACCGGTGCGCTTCGGCGATGGTGAGCTGATGCAGTTGCATGGGTTTTACTCCAAAGGGGGGCGGGGGCCCCCGCCGTTGGTTTTGGGCCAGTCGCGGATTAACTGGAGGATGTGACGCACGAAGGCGCATTCGCAGCGGGCCGGGCAGGGGTCCAGTTTGCTTTGATGCAGACAGTGGCCGGGGCAATCCGCGCCGCCGGCGGCCCGTTCGGTGAACAGCGGGCCGTCGTACAGATCTCGGAATGCGCGCACGGGCAGTGCCAGGGTGGTTTTACAGATGTGGTTGAACATCAGGAGACCGGTTTCGAGGGCCTTGAAATTGACCTGGTAGCCCACCAGGGTCAAGTGCGGGTCGGCCAGGAAGTCCGCCCTTGCGGGCCATGGGAAGCGGCATTTGGGGCACTGCTTGAAGGGTTCCATCAGATCACCTTGGGCACCGTGAAAAAATCGCCTTCCCGCGCGGGGGCGTTGGCGAAGACCGCCTCCGACGGCAGATGTTGCCCCTGGCGGTCCTCGCGAAAGGCGTTGACCAGGGCCGTGGCATGGGTGGCGGGGGGCACCTCTCGGGTGTCCACCGCCTCCAGTTTGTCCACGTAGCTGAGAATCGTGGCCATTTGGCCGGCGATCTTGTCCACCATTTCAGGATCGATGCGCAGACGCGCCAGGCGGGCGACGTGCTGTACTTCTTCGGCATTGATTTTCATGGGTTACGGCTCCTGTGGTGCTGTTTCCTTCGTTTATGCGCGGCCATTTTCGCAAGGGGCTTGGGCGAGCCCTTACTGGGTCCCGATCACCATGCCCTGCATATCGTCGCCGTTGAGCTTCTGGAGCATGGTTTCGGCAGCGGCGCGGTTGGCGAAGGCGCCCACGCGCACCCGGAACCACTCCCCCTTGCCCGCCACCGTGGTGCGCAGATGGTAGGCCGGATAGCCTTTGTCGCGCAGGGTGGCCACCATCTGCTCGGCGCTTTGGGCTTCGCGGAAGGCCGCCACCTGGATGGTGAAGCGGCCGCTTTCGTCCGCCGCCGGGGCGGCCGCCGGTGCCGGTTGCGCGGCCGGTGGCTTGGGTTGCGCTGGCGGCGGTGCCGGTGCCGGTGCCGGTTCAGGTGCCGGCTTGGGTGCCGGTGTCGGATCCGGCTTGGGCGCCGGCGCGGGTTTGGCCTGCGGTTGCGGCGTCGGTTGCGCGGCGGGCGGCTTGGGCGGCGTGGGTTTCGGTTGGGGCACCTTGGCGGTCACCGTTCGCGGCGAAGGGGCGGGCGGTTTGGGTGGGGGCTGTTTCAACGCCTCGTAAAACCCCAGGTCCGCGCTTTTCAGATCCCCCTGGCCGGACCGGGCCGCCAGTTGCTCGCGCTCCTTGTCCTCCATGGCCGCCTTGAGCGCCACCAGTTCCTTTTCGAGGTTGCGGGCCTGCAGGGGCACCGGCGCTGTGCCGCGGCCCACCAGGATGCCCAGGACGAACATCCAGCCCAGGGCGAACAGCAGCAGGCCGATCCATACCATCACCCCCTTGCGGGTGATTTGAACGGCGTAGGGGTTTTCCTTGGCCAATGGCTTGTCCTCGATTCCGCTACATCTGTTCGGGCGCGCCGACCGCCAGCAGGCCGAGGCCGTTGCGGATCACTTTCTGTACCGCCAGCACCAGGCAGAGCCGCCCCATGGTCAGGTCGGGGTCGTCGGTCAACACCCGGTGCTTGTTATAGTAGGCGTGGAACAGGGCCGCCAGCTGCATCAAATAAAAAGGGATGCGGTGGGGCGCCAGGGAGTGGGCCGCCATGGCCACCACCTCGGGATAGCGCGCCAGGGCCTTGATCAACTGGATCTCTTCGGCCTCGATCAACCGCTCGCCGGCGCGCTGCGCCCAGGTCACAGATGGGATCCCCTGCTCGGCGGCCTTACGCAGAATGCTGGCGATGCGGGCGTGCACATACTGCACATAGTAGACCGGGTTGTCGTTGGATTTCTGCTTGGCCGTTTCCAGGTCGAAGTCCAGGGGGCTGTCGTAATCGCGAGTCAGAAAGATGAAGCGGGCGGCGTCGGCCCCCACCTCGGCCACCACCTCTTCCAGGGTGACGAACTCCCCCGAGCGGGTGGACATGGCCACCGGTTGACCGCCCCGAAGCAGGTTGACCAGCTGCACCAGGATCACCTGGAACCGGTCCCGACCGTGACCGGCGGCCTCAACGGCGGCGCTCATGCGGGGGATGTAGCCGTGGTGGTCGGCGCCCCAGACGTCGATGACCCGGTCGAAACCCCGCTGGTATTTGTCGATATGATAGGCGATGTCCGAGGCGAAGTAGGTGGTTTGGCCGTTCTGCCGCACCACCACGCGGTCCTTTTCGTCGCCCAGGTCCGAGGTCTTGAACCACCAGGCGCCTTCGGCCGCATAGACGATGCCGCGGGCCTTGAGGTCGTTCAGGCATTGGTCCACCCGGCCGCTGTCGTAGAGGCTCTGCTCGCTGAACCAGCGGTCGTAACGCACGCCGAAATTTTCAAGATCCCGGCGGATGCCGTCGGTGATGGAGCGGGCGGCATAGCGGGCGCAGTGGCCGATGGCGGCCGCCTCGTCCATTTCCCGCAGGCCATCACCTTCGGCGGCCGACAGCTCCCGCGCCAGGTCGCGGATGTAGTCCCCCTGGTAGCAATCGGAAGGAAACTCGACGATCTCGCCTTGCAGCTCGCGCATCCTCAAATAAACCGAGCGCCCCAGGGTCTGGATCTGGCGTCCCGAATCGTTGATGTAATATTCCCGCTGTACATCGTAGCCGCAGCAGGCGAGGATGCGGGCAACGCTGTCGCCCACGGCCGCGCCCCGGCCGTGGCCCACGTGCAGCGGGCCGGTGGGGTTGGCGCTGACGAACTCCACCTGCACCTTCTCGCCGGCGCCGATGTCCGATGTGCCGTAGGCGTGGTCCGCGGCCAGCACCTGGCGCACCAGATCGGGCCAGGCAACGGGTTGCAGGAAGAAGTTGACGAAGCCGGGGCCGGCGATCTCGGTGCGCTCCAGCAGCCCGTCCCCGTCGCCCAGATGGTCCACCAGCGCCTGGGCGATCTTGCGCGGCGCCATCTTCTGGGTTTTGGCCGACAACATGGCGAAGTTGGTGGCGAAATCGCCATGGCCCTCGTTTTTGGGCTCCTCCACCAACACTTCGGGAAATTGGTCGGTGGTCAAGGCGCCGGCCGCCAAGGCCTGGCGGGCGGCGTCGAGAATCAGTGCTTGGATCCGGGATTTCATCAGGGTGCTTGTGCCTCGGACGATCATGGGAAAAGCCGGCCGCCGTGCCCGTCGGCCCGATGGGTCGCTCGCGACCCTTGCCGGGCGCGCAACTGGGAATGGCTGGCTTTTCGGAGTTGGTATTGTTATCGCAACCGCCAAAACTGATTCTCATAAATGGCGCGCAAAGACAAGTCAAGATCCCGTATGCGTGTTTGTTGCGTTTGTAGGGTTGAGGTGGGGGTGGCGATGACCGGATTCGGCAAACGATTGCGGAGGGGCGCTTGGGTTTATCCGGTGTTTGACTTCGGCGGGCAAAATGGTTATCAGTCGTCCAATGCGGACCGGAGTCCGCCCGGTTGATCCCATTGTTGTTCCCGCCTATCAAGCCACGAAGGTTTGCAGTCGACGCGCGGCGTCCCGACGTTTCAGATGATTGTGTAAGAATGCATTTTCCGGTTGCGCGCCGGCAGTTGTCCATTCTAACTTGCCGCCACGCACGGGCGGCCTCGGTCCTTCGGGGAGGTCGCTACAACAGAGACAGGAACGGAACGCCATGCACATTTCGGAAGGGTATCTGTCCGCCGCGGTGCTGATCTCAGGCGGTGGCTTGGCCGCCGCGGGCACAGCCATTGGATTGAAGCGGCTCGATTACGATCAAATCGCCCAGGCCGGCATCCTGGCGTCGGCCTTTTTCGTGGCCTCCCTGGTCCACGTGCCCATCGGGCCCGCCAATATCCACCTGATCCTGAACGGCCTGCTGGGGTTGCTGCTGGGGTGGGCCGCCTTTCCGGTGATCCTGGCGGCTTTGCTGCTTCAAGCGGTTTTCTTTCAGTACGGCGGCATCACCACCCTGGGGGTCAACACCGTGATCATGGCCGCGCCGGCGGTGGCCGTGCACTATCTGTGCGGACCCTGGATCGGTCGCAACGGCTGGCGCTGCATGGCCTCGGCCTTTGCCGGCGGCGCCGGTGCCATCGTGCTGGCCGCGGTGGTGATGGCGGCCGCTTTGTACTTCACCGACAAGCAGTTCTTTACCGTGGCGGCCACGGCGGTGGCGATCCATGTGCCCATCATGGTCATAGAGGGGGTGATCACCCTTTTCTGCGTGGGTTTCTTGAAAAAGGTCAAACCCGAGCTGTTGCCCCACAATGTGGTGCAACCGCCACAGTCGCGGGAGGTTGTTTGATGGATGGCAGGGGAGTGACACGCTGGATGGCGTGGGGCGTAGCTGGATGGTTGATGTTGTTCATCGGTTGGACCGCGCCGGCCCACGGCCACCGGGTGATGGTGTTCGCCTATGTGGAGGGTGGCACCATCCACACCGAAAGCAGCTTCGGCGGCGGCAGTCCGGTGCGCGGCGGCACCATCGAGGTGTACGACACGCAGGAGAACAAGCTGCTGACCGGGATCACCGACGATGAAGGCCGCTTTTCGTTTCCTCTCGATTTTCCCGTCGCGGGGGATTTGAAGGTGGTGGTGCTGGCCGGCATGGGGCACACGGCCCACTGGATCGTGCGGGCGGCGGAGATGGCCTCCGGCGACCCGCCCGTCGCCCCTGCCGCGGCGTCTGCGGCGGATGATCTTGCTGCAACGGCCCAGCCGGCGTCGGCCTTCGACGGTGTCGTCGCCGATTCGGGCCTGGACGCGGCCACCGTCGAACGGATCGTGCGGCAGGCCCTGGACCGCCGGATCGGGGCCCTGGAGGCACACATGGCGGCCCGACAAGCGCCCTGGCGGGACATCGTGGCCGGCATCGGTTACATTTTCGGCCTGGTGGGTGTGGCCACTTACATGCGTTATCGCCCCAAAAGGACACCATGATCGAGGAACTGTTCGCCGACGGGCGTTCGGCCATCCACCGCACCGATCCGGCCTTGCGGGTGGCCGCGGCCACCCTTTTTTCCTTCACCGCGGCTTTGATCGATCACGTGGGCGCACTGCTCCTGGCGGTGGTGTTCGCCGCCGGTCTGGCCCTGGCGGCACGGTTGCCGGCGCGCCCGCTGGGCAAACGCCTGGCCGCGGCCGGAGGCTTGCTGCTGCTGGTTTGGGTGGTGCTGCCGCTGACCTACGACGGGCAGCCATTGCTGACGGTGGGGCCGCTGACGGCCAGTCGGGAAGGGGTGCGCCTCTGCCTGGTGATCACCCTCAAGACCATCGCCATTCTCACCGCCTTCACCGCCCTGGTGGCCACCATGCACCTGGCCACCCTGGGCCACACCCTGCACCGGTTGGGCGTGCCCGCCAAGCTGGTGCAGTTGCTGTTGCTGGCCTACCGCTACGCCTTCGTGATCGCCCACGAATACCAGCGACTGCTGCGGGCGGCCCGGATGCGCAATTTCCGTCCCACAACCAATCTGCACACCTATAAAACCTACGCCTATTTGGTGGGCATGCTCTTCGTGCGGGCCTCGGAACGGGCCCGCCGGGTGCACCTGGCCATGAAGTGCCGCGGCTTCAACGGGCGCTTCCACTCCCTGGACAGCTACCAGGCCACGGTTTGGAATCCTCTCCTGGGCGCTGCCGTGGTGTTGGTGAGCATCGTGCTGACCGCCATGCATTGGTGGGGGTGACCGGGGCAGTCGCATCTATCAATCTATCAAGTTGACAGGATATTGATCAGGTCGCCATTGGCCCTGACGAACAGTTTTAAGTTTGGGCCCTGACGGGCAGTTTTAAGTTTTAAGTGTTAAGTTTTAAGTTAATGAATTCTGCCATTTAGATGTGTGGGGGGGTGTATGCCAATGTGTGTTTGTAAGTGTTTATGATAATCGCAATCGGAATCGATATCGATATCGGGATCGAAACCATAAACCATAGGATGTGCTGACGAAGGAAGCGCATCAAAGCCCTGGCGGGCGGTTTAAAATGTTATGTTTTAAGTTGTTGTTGTCCCAGGGCAACCGCATGTAGAAATCAAGTTGAAAGGATTTTGATCAGGTAGCCATTGTTCCACGCTGCGGCACCCGCAAAACAGCAGGCGGAAGAAGTGCGTCGACGCGGTTGTCGGCGGTGCGATGGTTTATGTTGTGACTTTTTTCCGCGGCCGTTGCTCACGGCCCCCGGCGGGCGGTCATCCGTTGATGTACCGTGTCGGCCATTTGGAGCATCTTGGCGCGCTGGGCGGGGTTGAGTTGGAATTCGGCTTCGATCAACTTTTTGAGTTGCGCCAGTTCCAGGTGGCACAACGCTTTGAAGTTGCCGTCGCTGTCGTCCCGCCAGTGATCGACGATGCGTGCCCGCTGCAAGGCGTTGCGGCTCAGGGTGCCGAGCAGTTGCGCGTCCCCATTCACCTCGCTGTCCAGTCCGGCTTCCGTCCCCAGGGCGTTGATGTAGGCGCGCAGGATGCGCCCCATTTCCGTGCGGGCCTCGTTGTCGGCCGCGGCGCGCAGCAATGTGGTGTTGCGCACCCCGGCCGCCATGCCGATACCGTAAAAAACCGGGCCCGCCTCGTTGATATGGGCGCCGCTCTCCTGGTACATCCACTCCCGCGCCGGCACCGGCTCGGGGCGGTTTGGCGCGACAATCGGCGGTTTGGCGCATCCGACCGGCAACCCGATGATGAGCAGGAGGATGGCCCCCAACCAGCGGCGGGCGTGCGGCATGTGGTCCATGGCGGCTCCTTGTTGCAATGCAAAAAGGGCTACGATATGGACCGCAACCCTTTTCAGATCGGATGGTAGGCACGCGCGGATTTGAACCGCGGACTTCTACCGTGTCAGGGTAGCGCTCTCCCCCTGAGCTACGTGCCTGTAAGTGCGATCTTGTTAGCATCGGCGCCGATCACTGTCAAGGCAAAATGAGGCCGGTGCCGCTCCCGCAGCCCTTGCCCCGGGGATGAGGGGTGTTATGTTGTTCAGCATACTGAAAAGGGGAGGAGAGGCACTCTTGTGTGACGAAAGCGTGGTGCGATATGGAACGCAGAGACTTTTTGAAACATATGATGGCTGGGCTAAAGTCCCTGGCTGTTTTGAACTTGCTGCCGACGGCGGCGGTGTTTGCGGATGACGGTGGCGGTATGGAAACGCCATTGCATTATCAGCCCTTGAACGGCATGACCTTGCGACGCATCGCGGCCGAGCGGATACACCACGGCCACAACGGCCGCTTCCTGAACCCCCTGGGCGAGCGCCGCCGCCGGGCCAACCTGGGCCGGGTGCTCTACTGGAAACTGTTTCACGAGAATCCATTCGAACCCCATTTGGCAGAACAGCCGGTGGTGCCGGTGCGAATCGATTGGCGAGCGGTGAAAAAGCACGACGGGGTGTCGGTGACCTTTCTCAAGCACGCGTCGGTGCTGATCAAGGATGGCGAACGCCACATGATCGTGGACCCGGTGTTCGATGACAGCCTGTTCTGGTTCATCAAGGACTTCACACCCCTGGACTTCGATTTGGCGGAGATGCCGCGGGTGGATGATATCTTGATCACCCACGGCCATTACGACCATCTGAGCCGACCGGCCCTCGCCCGCTTCGACCGGGACACCCATGTCATCAGCCCCTTGGGGTACGACGGCTTTTTCAACAGTCTGGGGATGCAGCGGCGGCACCCATTGGACTGGTTCGACAGCTACGCCGACGACCGGCGGCGGATCACTTTTCTGCCGTGCAACCACTGGACCATGCGCAACCCCATCACCGGGCCCAATCGTTCCCTTTGGGGGGCTTACGTCGTGGAAACGGCCGGCGGCAAGACCATCTACATCTCGGGTGACACCGCCTTTTTCGATGGCTTCGATCAAATCGGGCGGCAGTTCGATATCGATCTGGCCATCTTCAACCTGGGGGCCTACGAACCGCGCTGGTTCATGGCACCCAGTCACATGAACCCCGAGGAAACGGTGACGGCGTTCAAGCAGTTGGGGGCCCGGCAATTGATGGCCATCCACTGGGGCACCTACCGCCTGGGAGACGAACCGGTCCATTTTCCGCCTTTGCAACTGCGCTCGGTGATGGCTCGCGAAGGATTGCTGGACCGCTTGGTGGAGGTGCGGCACGGGCAGACGGTGCATCTGACGTGAGAGGGGATCCTGCGCAGACGCGGGGGCCCTGACGGGCAGTTTTAAGTTTTAAGTGTTAAGTGTTAAGTTGAAGGAATTCTATCGATTAGAGATGGTTGGGGGGTGGCGGGGTGGCACCGGCAACTGGTTGCCGGTGTTGCGCAGCAACAAGAGGTGATGCACACCCTACCGCCACCGGCAAGGCGGGTAGCGTTCACGCCACATACACAAACCATCCGGTTGCCGCCGCTTGCGTGAAAAACCTCCTGGCCTTCGGCCACCGGCAACCAGTTGCCGGTGCCACCCGGCACCCCCGAAACTCTCGCTCCCCTCCCTACACACACACACACACATCTAAACGACAGAATTCATTAACTTAAAACTTAACACTTAACACTTAAAACTGCCCGTAGGGCTCGGCGAGACAATGGCCACCGGATCGAAATCTTCTTTATTTGATATCTATGTTCGATTGCCCTGGATCGGGGGCTTGCAGGATATTCATGCCGATGTAGATGTAGTGCAGGCCGGAGGCGGTGGTCAGGCCGGCGGTGAGCCAAAGCAGGGGTAGGTAGAGGATTGTCAGGTGGATGCGCGCCGGGTCGCAGAGGGCCACGATCACCAGAACGAGCTGTGCGGCGGTGGTGCACTTGCTGATGATGGTGGGGCGCACTTCGTAGGTTTTTTGGGTGAGGGTGAGGATGGCGATACCCAGGGATATGATCACGTCCCGGGCGATGACGATCACCGTCACCCAGGCGGGCAGCACCTCGAGCACGGCCAGGGAGATGTAGGCCGAGGCCAGCAGCAGCTTGTCCGCCACCGGGTCCAGATAGGCCCCGAGGGTGGTGCGTTGGTTGAAATAGCGGGCGATGAAGCCGTCCAGGGCGTCGCTCACGCCGGCGACGACGAAGACCGCCAAGGCCTGCCAGTAGAGGTGGCGCAGCAGCAGAATGATGAACACCGGCGTGAGCAGAATCCGCACCAGTGTCAAGATGTTAGGAATGCTGATGGGGGTTGTTGGGTTCAATCCGTTCCTGTCGCTTTGGTTTTATCCGGCGGCGGTCGTGGTCATTACCGTCTGACCAGTTGCAGTTCGATGGTGTCGTTCTCCGTCCGGGCGATGGCCACCCTGAAACCGTCCAACGGCAATTGCGTCAGGGCTTCGGCCAGGGCACGGGCATTGCCCTGGTACTGCACCTGCAAGATGGCGGCGTCGCCGGTCATTTCCCGGATTTGCAGGCGGTCGACACCCGTCAGGTTGCCCAGGGCGCTGCGAAAGCGGACAAAATCGGCCATGTGGCCGGTGATGCCGTGGACCACGATTTCGATGGGGCGCCCGGCGGCCAGCAGTTGCGTCCAAGCGTTGTCGATCTGGCTGGACAAATCCGCGGCCGCCTGCGTGGCGGCGTTGTCCAAGGCCTCGCGGCCGCCGATGCGGGGCTCTTCCCGGGAGACCGAGACGGCCCGTTGAGTTTGGGCGATCTGTTGACCGTCGGCAACGCGATAGGCCCTGGCGGTGATGGTGCCGCGCACGGCGGGTGCCGTCCCGGTGTCGGTTTGCGGGGCGGTTTCGGCCGTGGCCAGGCCCACCACCACCACTTCGGCCTTGAATTCACGGCCCAGGGCCACGGCCTGGGGGCCGCGCAGCTCGGGCGGGTAACCGGCCGCCACGGCAGCGGCGGGGCGCACCACCGGGTACCCTTCCGCCGCGAAGATCCTGGACAGGGCGGCGCCGGAGACGCTTTCATCGCGGCCGCCACGGCCGTCCCACCAGTAGCGGGGCGCCAGGGTGTCGACCGGGCTTTCGGCGATGCAGAACAGAATGCTGGGGTATTGGCGCGCTTCCAACCGGATGCCGGCGGCGCGCAGCGCCTCCTTGATGCGGTCCGCCGATACCGTGGCGCGCACCAGGGCGCGATAGCGACCCGAGACGGTGGACTGGGCCAGCATCCGATAATCGCGCACGAAGCGGTCGGTAGACTGCAGTACCCCTTCATTGATGGCCTGGAAGTTGCCGGCCACTGTTTCCGGCGGCAGCAGATCGGCAAGCACCTGGTGCACCGCCGCCACCAGGCCGGCCGCGATGGCTTCTTCCCGGGCGGAGGCCACATCGCCTCCGCGTACCCGGCTGTCGCCCACGGTGTGGACCGTCACATCGCCGCGCGGCGCCTGCTGGGCCCATGCGGCCACAGGCGCCGACAATACCATCAGGAGCAACAGCACCGTTCCTGCTATTCCGCGCATCTGTCTTTTATCTCCCCGTACCCGTATTTCGATGATTGCCCATCTTATCGCGTTCCCAAAATATGCCCCGACGGACGGAAAAAGGCAACCCTGTAGCCCTGGCGGGCCAGTGTTAAGTGTTAAGTTTTAAGTTTTAAGTTGAAGGAATCCTATCGATTAGAGATGGTTGAGGGTTGGCGGGGGTGGCACTGGCAACTAATTGCCGGTGCCACCCGACACCCCCGAAACACCCGCCCCCACACACACATCTAAACGACAGAATTCATTAACTTAAAACTTAACACTTAAAACTTTAAACTGCCCGCCAGGGCTCGCGCGCCGCGGGACAATGGTTGCCGGATCAAAATCCTTTCCACTTGATTTTTACATGCGATTGCCCTGGCGGGTGATTTAATTGGCCCTGGCCCAGGCATAGTCGACGATGTCGGCCAGCACTGTGCGGGCGGGGCCGGGGGGAAAGCCGTCGAGGATGGTTTTGGCGCGGGCCATGTGGTCGGCGGCCCGGTCGCGGGTGTAGGCGATGGCGTCGCAGGATTGCAAAATGGCGATGAATTGCTGCAACTGATCGGGTGTGAAGGCCTGGGCGGCGATCAGGGACTTCATCCACGTCTGCTCCGCCGGGGTGGCGTGGCGCAGGGCGTGGATCACCGGCAGGGTGAGTTTGCCTTCCAGCAGGTCGGCGCCGGCCCGTTTGCCGAGGGTGTCGGTCTGCTGGGTGTAGTCCAGCAGGTCGTCGGCCATTTGGAAGGCCATGCCCAAATGGAGACCGTAGTCGGCCAGGGCCTCGATGATCGGTTGGGGTGCGCGGGCCAGCAGGCCGCCCACCCGGCAGGCGCCTTGGAAAAGCACCGCCGTCTTGCAGCGGATCACGTCCATGTAGTCCGCTTCGCTGAGGGTCACATCCCCTTTGCGCGCCAGTTGGTTGATTTCGCCCTGGGCCATGAATTCGGTGATGCCGGCGATGGTGGCGATCACCGCCGGCATTTGGGTGCGGGCGGCCAGGGTGAGGGCCCGGGCCAGCAGAAAATCGCCGGTCAGCACCGCCGTGGGCGGGTCCCACACCTTGTGGGCCACGGTACGTCCCCGGCGCAGGTCGGCGCCGTCCACCACATCGTCGTGGATCAGGGTGGCGGCATGCAGGTATTCGAAGATGATGGCGCTGGCAATGGCGTCTTGCGTGTCGTGGCCGCAAAGGCGGCCGCAAAGCAGCATCAACAGGGGGCGCAACCGTTTGCCGCCGGCGAACAGCAGGTGGCCGGCCACCTGGCGCACCAGTTCATAATGGGGGTCGAGGTGGTCGGCCAGGGCCTGTTCGATGGCCGCCAGGTCCGGGCCGACGGCCGCCAGGATGCGCTGTTTGAGATCGGTCATAGGGCCTCTGCGATCAGATCGTAATCAAGGGTTTCCAGGATGCGCACCGGGATGCAGGCGCCGCGGGCCGGGCGGGGTCGGTGATCGGCATCCGCGGGGCAACGCACGAAGGTCACGCCGTCCACTTCCGGCGCTTGGTGCCGGGTGCGGCCGACCCACAACCCGTCCTCGCCCGGGGGTTCCTCCAGCAGCACGGTGGCCTGCCGGCCCAGATGACGGGCCAGACGTTGCGCGGAGACGGTTTGCTGTGCGGCCATCACCTCTTCCAGCCGCTCCTGGGCGATGTCCGGCGGCACGTGGCCGTCCAGGCGGTGGGCGGGCAGGTCGTCGGCGTCGGAATAGACGAAGGCCCCCAGGTGGTCGAAGCCGGCCTGCCGGATGAAAGCCAGCAGTTGTTCCGCATCGTCGTCGGTTTCGCCGGGAAAGCCCACCAGCACGGTGGTGCGAAGGGCCGCATCGGGCACCGTGCGGCGAATGCGTTCCAGCAGCCGCAGCAGGTCGTCGCTGTCGTAACGGCGCCCCATGCGCCGCAGGATACGGGCGCTGGCGTGCTGCACCGGCAAGTCCAGGTAGGGGCACAAATTGTCGTGGGCGGCCATGGCGTCCAGTACGGCCGGCTGCAAGCTTTCCGGATGGCCGTACATCACGCGGATCCACACCGTCGGGTCCACGCCGGCCAGGGCGGTGAGCAGACCGGCCAGATGGTCCGGGGGCGTGCGGTCCGTTCCGTAGGCCGTGGTCTCCTGGGCCACCAGGGTCAATTCCCGGGCGCCGGCGGCGATCAGGGCGCGCGCTTCGGCCAGCAGGGTGGTCCGCGGGCGGCTTTTTTGCCGGCCGCGCAGGCGGGGGATGATGCAGTAGGTGCAGCGGCGGCCGCACCCTTCGGCGATCTTCAGGTAGGCGGCCCAGGGGGTCAGGGGTTGGCGATGCATGGGCGCCGTGGTGTCGATGGTGTCGGGATCGGGCAGCAGGCAGGCGCCGATGGTCGCTTCTTCCAGCACCGCGGCCACGATGCGGTCGTAGGCGCCGGTGCCCAGGAACAGGTCCACTTCGGGCAGTTCGGCGACCAACTGTTCGCGGTACCGCTCGGGCAGGCAGCCGGTGACGATCAGGCGGCGGCAGGCCCCTTCGGTTTTCAAACGGGCCAAGGCGAGGATGGCGTCGATGGATTCGTCGACGGCCGCCTCGATGAAGCTGCACGTGTTGACCACGATCACCTCGGCGCCGGCCGGGTCGTCGGTGACGCGTGCGCCCGCGCCGCGCAGCAGGGCGAGCATGGATTCGCTGTCCACCTGGTTGCGCGCACAGCCCAGACTTTCAAGATAGATCCGCATTCAAGTGCCTTGCCGCATCATGGGTTCGCCAGGGCGGCGAAGCCCCGGGATGGGTGGTCGACCAAGGTGCCGTCGGCTTGCCGGGTGATGATCAACCCCTCCACGCCGGGCAGGTCGTCGAGCAAGGCCACGCCCTCCCGGGCCCCCATGACCGCCAGGGCGGTTGCCAGGCCGTCGGCGAAGGTGCAGTTATCGGCGATCACCGTGGCGCTGACCACGTCGTTTTGCACCGGGTGGCCGGTGCGCGGGTCGATGATGTGGGCGAAGCGGCGGCCTTCGATTTCATAATATTGGCGATAGTCGCCGCTGGTGGCCAGGGCGCTGTTTTGCAGCCGCACCACGGCATGGACGGCATCCGTGGGTCCGCCCGGTTGCGGCCGGTTGATGCCCACCCGCCAGGGGCGGCCGTCGGGGCGCTGCCCGGCGGCGTACACCTCGCCGCCGATCTCCACCAGAAAATGGTCGAACCCCATGCCGTCCAACAGTATCGCCACCTGGTCCACGCCGTAACCTTTGGCGATGGCCCCCAGGTCCAGGGTCACGTCGGGGATGCGCTTGGTCAGGTGGCCCGAAACGGCGATGTCGATCCGCTCGAACCCCACCCGCCCACGGGCCGCCGCCACCGCTGCGTCGTCGGGGATGCGCTGCAAGGGGCCGCCCGGGCCGAAGCCCCACAGGTTGACCAGGGGCTGGACCGTGCCGTCCAGGGCGCCGCCGGTCAGGTGGTACAGCTCGCGCGCGGCCAGCATCACCCGCAGAAAGTCGGGCGAAATGGCCATGGGGGTGTCGGCGGTGGTCAGGGCGTTGAAGCGGCTGATTTCACTGTCCGGCCGGTAGGTGGACATGCTCTGGTTGATCTGCGCCAGGCGCGCATCCACCTTGGCCTGCAGTTCCGCCAGGTCCGCCGAGGCATCGGCCACCACCTTGATGTGGTAGGTGGTGCCCATGGTTTGGCCCGCCAGGGTGTGTTCCTGCGGTTTTACGCCGCCGCAGGCCGCCGGCGCCAGCAGGCAGATCAGGATCCAACAGACCGACAGAGATCGCCGGCCCCATCTTTCTGTGTGCAATCGGTTCATGGTTTTTTCTGGTGCACCTTTCCGTTAACGCCTCGGCAGCGGGTTCCGGGCAAGGCATACGCTGTTCGCCGGTCGGGGTCAACAGATTCTGGGCAACTGCTCGCCGGTGAGCATGTCCACGATGCGGCGGCCGCCGATGCGGGTGGCCATCACCACCCGGCCGGGTTCTTGGGCCGTCACTTCGCCGATGATGGCGGCCCGGCGGCCGTAGGGGGAGGCCTGCATGGCGGCCAGGGCGGCCTCGGCCTGTTGTGCCGGCGCGCAGCAGAGCATCTTGCCCTCGTTGGCCAGATAGAGGGGATCGAAGCCCAACAGGTCGCAGATGCCGGCCACCGCCGGATCCACCGGCAGCAGGGCCTCTTGGATGGTCATGCCCACCGCCGATTGGACGGCGATCTCGTTCAGGGCCGTACCCACGCCGCCGCGGGTGGGATCGCGCAGCACCCGCACCCCCGGCGCCGCCGCCAGCACGGCCTGGGCCATGGCGTTGAGGGGCGCCGTGTCGCTGCGCACATCGGATTGAAAGGCCATCTGCTCCCGCTGGGTCAATACGGCAATGCCGTGGTCGGCCATGGTGCCGCTGAGCAGGATGCGGTCGCCGGGACGGGCGCCGTCGCCGCCGATGCGGATGCCCGGCGGCACCACGCCGATCCCGGCGGTGTTGATGAACAATTTGTCCGCCGCGCCCCGCGGCACCACCTTGGTGTCGCCGGTGATCAATTGCACCCCGGCCAGATCCATGGCCGCCCTGGCCTGTTCCAGAACCCGTCGCAGGTCGGCCATGGGCAGGCCTTCTTCCACGATCAGGCCCATGCTCAGGTAGCGGGGCAGCGCGCCGCACATGGCCAGATCGTTGACCGTGCCGTTGACCGCCAACTCGCCGATGCTGCCGCCGGGAAAAAAGAGGGGATCCACCACGAAGGTGTCGGTGGAAAAGGCCAGCCGTCCCTGGTCCGTCTCGAACACCGCCCCGTCATGGAGTTGCGCCAGCAAAGGATTGTCGAACAGGGGCAGCAGCAGCTCGGTGGTCAGTTGGTGGGCCAGCTTGCCGCCGGCGCCGTGATCGAGGGTGATGGCGATCTTGTCCTTGTCAGGCATGGTTGCATCGTCCCGATTTCGATTTCGATGGTGTCGGCCGTTGATTCGGCATCGCATTGGGCCGTGGGTGCACCTTCCTACCGTTGAAAACGATAAAAGGCGGCACAGCTCCCTTCGCTGGACACCATGCAGGGGCCGACGGGGTCCGTGGGGGTGCACCGCTTGCCGAAAAGGGCGCAGTCGGTGGGCACCCGGGCGCCGGTGAGCACGGGGCCGCAGAGGCACCCCTTTGGTTCGGGCATCTCGACCACGGCGATTTTGAAACGCCGGGTGGCGTCGAAGGCCGCGAATTCGTCCCGGATGGCCAGACCGCTGGCGGGGATCGTTCCCAGTCCGCGCCAGCGGGTGTCGCACGGCGCGAAGACCTGTGCCATTACCTGGCGTGCCCGGGGATTGCCCGCGTCGCCGACCGCCCGGCGGTAGGCATTGGTCAATGCCGGTCGGCCGTCGGCGATTTGGCGGGCCAGATCGCCAATGGCCGCCAGGATGTCCAGGGGCTCGAAGCCGGCCACCACGCAGGGGAGACCGAAGCGTTCAAAGAAGGGGCGGTAGGCCTCAGTGCCGATGATGACCGATACATGGCCCGGCAGAAGAAATCCGTCGATGCGGGTGTCGGGGGCCTGCATCAGGGCTTCGAGGGCCGGCGGCACCACTTTGTGGGCCGAATAGACGCAGAAGTTGGTCAGGCCCAGATCGCGGGCCGTCAAAATGGCGGCCGCCACGGTGGGGGTCGTGGTTTCGAATCCCACCCCTAGAAAAACCACGGTGCGGTCCGGGTGTTGCCGGGCCAGGGTCACGGCGTCCATGGCCGAGTAGACCACCCGCACGTCGGCGCCCTCGGCCGCTTCCCGGCGCAGGGAGGTGAAACTGCCGGGCACCCGCAGCAGGTCGCCGAAGGTGGCCACGATCACCTCCTCGCGCTGGGAAAGGGCGATGAAGCCGTTGATGTCCAGGGTGTCGGTGACGCACACCGGGCAGCCCGGCCCGGAGAGCAGGGTGATGGCCGGCGGCAGCAGATCGCGGATGCCGTGGCGGAAGATGGCCATGGTGTGGGTGCCGCACACCTCCATCAACCGCATGGGGCGGTCGGCCGCCCGCTGGATGTCCCGCACCAGTCCCCGGGCGATGGCCGGATCGCGGAAGGCTTCGGTAAAGGTGACGTCGTCCATGTTCATTGTGCCTCTTGCAAGCGGGCACCGGCCACGACCGCCTGCCCCAGGGAGAGCCCGCCGTCGTTGGTGGGCACTTTCTCGTGACTGTACACCTCGAAGCCCGCTTGTTGCAACCCGGTGGTGAACCCTTCCAGCAGCAGGCGGTTCTGGAAACAGCCGCCGCTGAGCACGGCGCGCTCCAGCCCGGTGGTGTCGCGCAGGGTGCGGCACACAGTGATGAAGCGGTCGATGACCGTGTCCTGGAACTTGCGGGCGATGACAAAGGCCGGCAACCCGGCGCGGATATCGGCCACCACGGCGGCCACGATGGGGGCCGGATCCACCCGGTCGATCGGATCGTCGTTGGTGTTGGCGGGATAGGGCCCGTGGGAGGCGCCGTCGGCGATCATCTCCAGCTCCATGGCGGCCTGCCCTTCGAAAGAGACCGTGTGGCGCAGGCCCAGGATGGCGGCGATGCCGTCGAAGAGGCGTCCCAGGCTGGAGGTCGGCGGGGCGTTGATGCGGCGGGCGGCCATTTGGCAAACCGTGTGCGCTTTCCCTTGATCCAGGTTGCGCAGAAAGGGCAAGTCCAGTTCCCAGAGGTCATCGCCGAAGGCGTGGTGCAGGTAGGCCAGCCCCATGCGCCAAGGTTGCCGAATGGCGGCGGCCGCGCCGGGCATGGGCACTGGATCCAGATGGGCCAGGCGGTCGAAGCCGGTCAAGCCGGCGGCCAGAATTTCGCCGCCCCAAACCGTTCGGTCCGGCCCGTAACCTGTACCGTCGAAGGCCAACCCCAGTACCCGGCCCGTCAATCCATGTTCGGCCATGCAGGCGGCGATGTGGGCGTGGTGGTGCTGCACGGCGATCACCGGCCGTTCGGTCCGGCCGCGGGCCCACTGGGTGCTCCGATAGTCGGGGTGCAGGTCGCAGGCCAGGGCCGCGGGGCTGATGTCCAGTATGCGCTGCAAGTGGTCGATGGTCAGGCGGAAGAACTGTTCGGCGGGCAGATTTTCCAGGTCGCCGATGTGCTGACTGACGAAGGCCTGGCGCCCCTTGGTCAGGCAAATGGTGTTTTTCAGTTCGGCACCGCAGGCCAGCACGGACGGTTGGCTGTCGTGCAGGGCGATGGGCACCGGCACGTAACCGCGCGAGCGGCGAACGAAGCGGGTGGCGCCGCCGACCCGTTGGACGATGCTGTCGTCGCTGCGCAGGTAGATGGGCCGGTCATGGACCAGGAAATGATCGGCGATGGCGCCCAACTGATCGAAGGCCGCTTCGTTGTCGATGACGATGGGTTCCTCGCTGCGGTTGGCGCTGGTCATCACCAGGGCCTCGAAGCCGTGGGCCAGCAACAGATGGTGCAACGGGGTGTAGGGCAGCATCACGCCGTAGAAAAGGTTGCGAGGGGCCACGGCATAGGCCAACCGTTCGGGCAGCCGCTTGGGCAGCAGCACGATGGGGCGTTGGGGGGCGGTCAGCAAGGCGGCATCGGCGTCGTCGCATCGGGCGAAGCCGGCGACGGCCGCCAGGTCCGGCGCCATGACCGCCAGGGGCTTCTCCTCCCGCTGCTTGCGCCGGCGCAAGCGCTCCACCGCCGCATCGTTGAAGGCGTCCACGGCCAGATGAAATCCCCCCAATCCCTTGATGGCCACGATGCGCCCTTCGTGCAGCAATCGGGCGCCGCGGCCGATGGGATCCGGGTCGGCCACCGGGTTGCGCTGCCGGTCATAGAGGGCCATCCGGGGACCGCAGTCCGCACACGCATTGGGCTGGGCGTGAAAGCGCCGGTCGGCGGGGTCGTCGTACTCGGCCTGGCAGCGGGCACACATGGTGAAACCGCGCATGGCGGTGTTGGGGCGGTCGTAGGGCACCGTTTCGATGATGGTGTAGCGCGGTCCGCAATTGGTGCAGTTGATGAAGGGATAACCGTAGCGCCGATCCCGCGGATCCCTCATCTCCCGCAGGCAGTCGTCGCACACCGCCACATCGGGGGCGATCAGGGCGTTGCGGTGCCGGGCGGCCCGGCTGTGGCGGATGGTGAATTCGTCATGGCCGGCGACGGGCTGTTCCTGGAGGTCCAACGTGCCGATATGGGCCAACGGGGGCAGGCGGCGCGGCAGGTCTCGGAAAAAGGCGGCGATCCGGTCCTGAGGCCCTTCGACCCACAGCGAAACCCCGTCGGCGGTGTTGGTCACCCAGCCGGCAAGACCGTGTTCATGGGCCAGGCGGTGGACATAGGGCCGAAAACCGACGCCCTGGACGATTCCGCCGATGTCGGCCGTTTTAGCGATCGGGAGTTGGTCGGGGTCGTGCAGGCCGGGGGACATGGTGCGTCGGGGTCAGGCCGGCGGATCGTCTTCGGCCGCGGCGGCCGCCTGGCGCAGCAGATCCAGGGTTTCCAAGGCGGCCTCGGCATCCAGGATTTGAATGGCATAACCGGCATGCACGATGACGTAGTCGCCCACTTGTGCGTCTTCCAGGAGGATCAAACTGGTTTGGCTCTGGACACCGGACACTTCGATGGTGGCCGTTTGCCCATCAATGCGGATGATGCGGGATGGAATGGCAAGGCACATGGTCGGGTCCTGGGCGATGGGGACGGGAGCAAAGCCTTGTCAGGCGCTGTCGTCACCATCGTCGGAATCGTCGTCGGCGACCTGAAGCGTCGACTTGAGCTCCTTGAGCACCTTGTCGTCTTCGAAATCGTCGTCGTCGGCATCTTCGTCATCATCCAGCAGTTCGTCCACATCCACATCCTCTTCCACATCTTCCGGGGACTCTTCGCCGGGCAGGACGATGTCCTGGTTGAACAGCTCCTTGTCATCGAAAAAGAGCTCTGCCGAAGGGTTGCCGTCCTCGGCGAACAGGCCGGTGATGGCTTCGGCGATGGCCTGGGCGAACAGGGTCGGCGGATACATGTTGTTGGTGCGAATGGCGTTGATGACGGCCTGTGCATCTTCCTGCAAGGCCACCTTGATCTTTTCCAGAGGGTAGAACTCCTCGCACAGCAGGGACATCATTTCCTTGTCGAGCTCGGCGTATTCACGCACGATCAATTTCTGTTGCTCGTCGTCCCGGATGATGGCGTACTTTTGTTTCATGCTGGATCTCCTTAAAAACCCCATGGTTGGGGCAACCGTTGGCGGCCAACTAATCACCAATGGGGCGCGATGTCAACTACCAAATGGCATCCCCTCACCATTGGCCGCATAAACCTGTTGACCATACAGGGCCTTGATGTTAAAAGCGAACCAATTTTCGAGGGAGGGATGGCCGAGTGGTTTAAGGCGGCGGTCTTGAAAACCGTTGAGCGAAAGCTCCGTGGGTTCGAATCCTACTCCCTCCGCCAGTTCTTGAATTTCGTTGCATCGTTAAGCAATCGATTCGCGACGGCGGTTAGCGGGCGCGAACCGGCCCCATGGCCGCAGGATGGATGGTTTGACCGTTCAACGAAATTCAAAAAAACAGAATACGGAGAGATGGCCGAGTCGGCTGAAGGCGCTCGCCTGCTAAGCGAGTGTGGGGGGAAACCTCCACCGAGGGTTCGAATCCCTCTCTCTCCGCCATTTCAACAAGTTAAGCCACCTTGCGCCTCAAAAAATGGTTTCTTCAGGCATTCGTACAGCGAATCAGACGTGGCGATAGCGTCCGCCTGATTCCCCCTCCTGTTCGTTTTCGAGTTTCCCGAAAGTCCACTCTTTGACCAACATTGTTTCTTCCGATTGCAGTTCTGATTGGAAATTTTTGTGGCCCGTATTGATGCAAGCAGGGGGATTGGCTTGACCGCCAACGCAAATGTTGCAAATCCTCGTCACTTGTGTATATTTGAATAGGATTTGCACAAGGAGATTCCATGCGTCGACAACAGCAGATACTGGAACTTGCCAGGGAAAAAGGGATTATCCGGGCCGAGGACGTCGAGGCGGTGGGGATTTCCCGAAACTACCTGTACCGAATGCACAAGGAAGGTCTGCTGGAGAAGAGCGCTGTGGGACTCTACACCCTTCCGGAAGCGCCCGTGACGGAGTGCTCATCTCTGGCGGAGGTTGCGAAAAGGCTGCCTCACGCCGTCGTTTGTCTCATTTCCGCCCTGAGCTACCATGAGGTGACCACCCAGATTCCCCACGAGATATGGCTGACCATCCCGAGAGGCTCATGGCGGCCGGATGTGAAATACCCACCGCTTAACCTGACCTATGTTTCAGGCCCAGCCTATTCGTTCGGTATTCAGGAGCATGTCATCAACGGTGTGGCGGTTAAAATATACAGCCCTGCCAAGACGGTGGCTGACTGCTTCAAGTTTCGAAACAAGGTCGGTCTGGATGTTGCCCTTGAAGCGCTCCGCGAAGCATGGCGTTCACGTAAGGTCACCATGGATGAGCTGGTCGAAGCTGCCGGAGTCGACCGAGTGTCGAAAATCATGCGCCCATATCTGGAGGCGACTGTATGAACCGGAACAACAAAAACGATGCTCATTCAATCTTTCGGCGGCTGCTGAACCGCGCTAAAACCAACAATGAAGATTTCAATCTTTTGCTTTCCCGGTACGGCATGGAGCGATTGCTTTACCGGCTCAGCGTCTCGCCTCACAATGACCGGTTCGTTCTAAAAGGAGCCAGTCTGTTTCTGGTCTGGAAAGGACGGAATTACCGTGTCACCAGGGATGCGGATCTTCTGGGATTCGGCAATGCCGAGATCGAACAGCTCGCGAACGTGTTCCGCAAGATCTGCCGCGTCGAGTCTCAGGGAGACGGCATGATCTATTTGCCGGAATCCCTGAGTGCGGAGGAGATCCGCGAAGACCAGGAGTACGACGGTGTGCGAATCACCTTGATCGGTATGCTCAGTCGGGCCCGGATTCCTCTCCGGGTCGATATCGGCTTTGGGGATGCGATAACGCCGGCCCCTGAAAAAATCGAGTATCCGACCCTTTTTGACGCGCCCTCACCGCTTTTGAAGGCTTATCCCCGATATACGCTGGTGGCCGAAAAGGTGGAAGCAATGGTCAAACTCGGTCTGGCGAACAGCCGGATGAAGGACTTTTATGATCTCTGGCTGGTCTCGAGGCTCTTCTCGTTCGAGGGGAAGGTGTTGCAAAATGCGCTGGAGAATACCTTCGGCCGGCGGCGCACGACATTTCCGGCGTCAACACCCTTTGCGTTCACGCCCGCTTTTTACGCCGATCCTCAGAAAACAGTGCAATGGAAAGCCTTTGTCAAAAAGTCAAAGCCCGACATTCCGATTGTCGATCTGTCTGCCGTTATCGCCGACGTCGTTGTCTTCATTCTGCCTGTCATCGACAGCTTGAAATCGAATATTTCATTTGAAAACGAATGGTTGCCTGACAGGGGGTGGCGTATCCGGTCGTAAGGGCATGTGTCAGGTGCATCCCTCTCTCTCCGCCATCCTTCTCACCTCCGCTTCTTTTTCAGCCTTTCGATCTCTTCCTTGGCCTTCAGGTATCTGTCGGTGGTGATCCGCAACCGCTTGGCCAGCACCTCGGCAAAGCCGCGGAAGATCAAGTAGCGGAAAACATAGCGGTTTTCAGTGGGGAGCCCGTCCACATGGGACATGTTGATCTTGAGGCAGATGGTTTCGTCCAGGGCATAAACCGATACCGCCTGTTCTCCCGTTTCGATATTGCCCACCGCGCCGAACACATCCCCGGTGCGTTGCAGCGTGGCCAGTTCCGCCCCTTTTTTGACAATACGCGCGCGCCCCGAGATCAAATAGTAGATCCAGCCTTCGTAATCCCCTTCGTCGACAATCAGCGCGCCCGGATCGTAGCGGACGATCTTGCTGATGCGCAGCAACTGCTTGAGGTCCTGCTCGTTCAGCGGTTCCAGGGCGGGCAAGGTTTTGATTTTGGCCAAAATTTCGGATTTGTTGGCCTGCTTTGAGCGACCCGTCATGAAGACGCCTCCTTGCGTGCACCGTTGGTTATTGCGCATCCATAGCACAACCCGGGGAAATTGACCACAACGGGTGCGGGCCCTCGCGGGCCAGTTTTAAGTTTTAAGTTTTAAGTGTTGATGGCCTCGTAAAAAGTCCCAAAAACGGTGTTTTTGCAAATTGCCATCGTATAAATTTAGGTACTTACAGCGTCGAAAATTGAAAATTCCGACTTTTTACGAGACCATCAAGTGTTAAGTTGAAGGAATTCTGTCGTTTAGATGTGTGGGGGGGTTGGCCCCGCTAACGCCTTGCCGGTGGCGATGGTGAAGCTCATGACCTCTTGTTGCTGCGCAAAACTGGCAACCAGTTGCCGGTGCCACTCGCGCAAAACTGAACTGAATCGATTTCGATTTCAGTTTCGATGATGCCGGTCACTAAAAGTGCACCATGCGCTTTCGGGATTGCCCGCCTGCGCCGGAATAAACTTGACAAAAACCCGGTTCCCCGTTAAAGATACGCCTTTGCATCAGAGTTGCCCTACTATGCCCTGAAGGTGGTCCTACCTACTGAAATCAATATAAAAGCGAAAGGAGATCAACAGATGTCAAAACTCATTCCTCCCCATGGCGGCAAAGGCTTGACCATTTGCCTGCTGGAAGGTGCTGCGCTGGAAGCCGAAAAGCAAAAAGCGGCGGGCCTCAAGAAAGTCACCATTTCGCCCCGCATCAAAGGCGACCTGATCATGATCGGTATCGGCGGCTTCAGCCCCCTGACCGGCTTCATGACCCAAGCCGACTGGAAAAGCGTGTGCGAAAACTACACCCTGGCCGACGGCACCTTCTGGCCGGTCCCGGTGACGCTGGACGTGAGCAAGGCCGATGCCGATGCCATCAAGGAAGGCGAGGAGATCGCGCTGTACGACCCTGAGGGCGACGAGATCATGGCCACCATGAAGGTCACTGAAAAGTTCGCGATGACCGAGGCCAACAAGAAGTGGGAATGCGAAAAGATTTTCATGGGCGAAGGCACCCCAACCGCCGAGGAGTTCTGGAAAATCGCCGAAGACGATCACCCCGGCGTGCAGATGGTGATGCAGCAGAAAGAGGTCAACCTGGCCGGTCCGGTGAAGGTGCTCAGCGAAGGGGACTACCCCACCCGTTATAAGGGGGTCTACCATCGCCCGGCGGAATCCCGCGCCATCTTCGAAGAGCGTGGCTGGGCCGAAGTGGCCGCCCTGCAGTTGCGCAACCCCATGCACCGCTCCCATGAGTACCTGTGCAAGATCGCTGTGGAGGTGTGTGACGGCGTTTACATCCACTCCCTGGTCGGCAACCTGAAACCGGGCGACATTCCCGCCTCGGTGCGCGTCAAGTGCATCGACGCCCTGGTAAAAGGCTATTTTGTGGAAAAGAACGTGGTCCAGGGCGGTTATCCGCTGGACATGCGTTATGCCGGTCCGCGTGAAGGTCTGCTGCATGCCACCTTCCGCCAGAACTACGGCTGCTCCAAGATGATCATCGGCCGCGATCACGCCGGTGTGGGCGACTTTTACGGCATGTTCGAAGCCCAGACCATCTTCGACAAGATCCCGACCCCGTCCGAACCGGGCAAGGCGCTGCTGTGCTCCCCGTTGAAGATCGACTGGACCTTCTACTGCTACAAGTGCGACGGCATGGCCTCCCTGCGCACCTGCCCCCACGGCAAGGAAGACCGCGTGCTGCTCTCCGGCACCATGCTGCGCAAGCTGCTCAGCGAAGGCGGCAATTTGCCCGATCACTTCGGCCGTGACGAGGTCGTGGAGATCCTGCGCGCGTACTATGAAGGGTTGACCGAAAAGGTGGCCATCAAGACCCACAAGGCCGCAACGGGTGATTAATCCTCCGTAAAGTCAGGAACAAGTAAAATCAGAATGGGGAAGGTGCCGCGCACCTTCCCCATTTTTGTGGTCGCGCGCCCTAAACCTGCACCATCCTTTCAGGCACGCATTGTTGGATCTTGCCACAAATAAAAACGGGGCATTGCCGGTTCTTTTTCGGCAATGCCCCGTTTTTAAATAGTACTTGCTACTTGCGTCCCGACCACTCCAGGTAAGTCATGGCCACGGTGCGATAGACCAAGTGGGCCAGTTTGGAGAAGGGGGTGTAGGCGAAAAGATACCACACGAACATCAGGTGGACGAAATAGATGAAATAGGAGACGCCCGCCAGGCCGCCCAGGCGGGTCAGCTGGGCCAGCATGCCGGTGACGCCCAGGCCGAAGACCAGCCCCAGCAGCCACCAGTCTTTATAGCTGCTGACCTGCTCCTTGTTGGACAGGCGCTGGATGATCATCATGCCGGAGCCGATGATCAGGGCGATGCCGCCCACGTTGGCCAGCCATTTGACCGGGTTGAGTTGTGAGTAGGGTCCATGCTGGCCGAAGATGTACAAGGACACGAAAAAGATGTTGGTGACGATGAACAGGGCGATGAAACTGAACAGCACCATCATGTGAGGCGTGGCCCGCTCCTTGTTTTCACCGCACTCGGTGAACTTCTTGTGCTGCAAAATGGTGGGCACCGTCCGGACCAGGGCCTGGACGAATCCGACCGGGTCGATCTTCTCCTTGGTGGTTTTGCCCTCCAACAGCGCATTGGCGTGAATATCGGCCACGAACCGCTTCAGGCCGAGGGCGAAAACGACGACGGCGAAGAAGAAGGTGGGGATGAAGATGATGTCCACCAGCCAGGTGCTGAAGAAGTTGGCGTGCACGATGGTGTCGCCGCCGGGCCGGAAGTTGAGCCACTGGACGCCGAACAGGATGTTGCACAGAAAGCCCACCACCAGGAAGAGCACCGCCGGCAGCAGTGCCAGGGGCACCAGCTTCTTGGGATCGTTGACCGACTTGGCCAGGATTTTGGGGGCGCCGTATTCGCTGATGGCGTAGGCCCGCAAGGCGCCCAGCACGTCGCCGGGTTTGGCGCCCCGGGGGCACAAGGCGGTACAGTCGCCGCAGTTGTGACACAACCAGATGTCGGCGCTGCCCACCAGGCGATCCTTGAGCCCCCAGGAGGCGGCGATCATCTCCTTGCGGGGAAAGGGCTTGGTGTCGGGGCTGATGGGACATGCCACCGAGCAGGTGGCGCACTGGAAGCACTTTTTCAGGTCCTGCCCGCCCAGCTGGGACACTTCCTTGATAAAGCCGACATCGGGGTCGACAAAATAGCTATCGGACATGCGATTTCCTCCTATGTGGATCCATTCAAAGGTTCATTGAATGATGTTTGTCCGTCCATCAAGCGGCGGTGTTAGAAACCCTTGAAGGGGTTCGGGCCCAGTGCCTCGATGGATTCCACGAATTCGTTGATCAGTTGGGGTGCCTTGTCGTATTCGTCGATGGCGATGTCGAACTGGGCCACCCGCTCCATTTCCAGGGCCAGGCTGGCCAGCGCATCGCCGATCTTCTTCATGCGGATGCTGGCCAATTCACTGCCTTTGACGAAATGGCACTGGTAGTCGTCCCCATGCTTGCAGCCCATCAGGAACACGCCGTCCATGCCTTGGGACAGGGCATCCTTGATCCAGATCACGTTGACCGAACCGAGGCAGCGAACCGGTATCAGGCGCACGTCCGCCGAATAACCGATCCGGTTGAGGGCCGCGATATCCAAGGTGGGGTAGGCGTCGTTCTCGCACACCAAGCCCAGGATGCGCATGGGTGGTTCGGAGTAATCGTCTTCCGAGGGCACCTTGATGGCTTTGACCATGGAGCCGATGCTGTCGATGTTGTAGTCGGCAAAGCCGATGATCCGCTCGGGGCAAGCGCCCATGCAGGTGCCGCAGCGGCGGCAGCGGGTGGGGTTGGGCTTGGGCGTCCCCTTGGCATCGTCATCCAGGGCGCCGAAGGGGCACTCTTCGGTGCACCGTTTGCACTGGGTGCAGCGCTGGAAGAAGAAGTCGGGGAAGGTCATGTCGCCGGAGCGGGGGTGAACCGCAACACCGCGGTTGGACGACTCGATGCACTGAATCGCCTTGAGGGCGGCGCCGGCGGCGTCTTCCATGGCTTCGTCGGTGGTCATGCTGCGGCGGACGGCGCCGGCGGCATAGATGCCGGTGCGCTGGGTCTCGTAGGGAAAGCAGATGAAGTTGGAGTCGCAATAGCCGTTGAACAGGTCGTTATCGCGGAAGGCCGGGCCCTGGCGATAGGCCATGTTGACCACCGGATCGTCCTTGGTGGCCGGCACCATGCCGGCGGCCAGGACCACCAGGTCCGCCTTGACCTTGAGCTGTTCGCCCAGCAGGGTGTCGGAGGCTTCGACCACCAGGGCGTTGCCGCTCTTGGTCACGCTGAGCACGTTGCCCTTGGTCATGAAAATGCCCGGATCCTGCTGAATGCTCTTGTAGAAATTCTCGCTCAGGCCCGGTGTGCGCATGTGCTGATAGAAGATGAAGGCCTTGCCGTCCGCGTAATCCTCGCGTACGTACTTGGCCTGCTTGAGGGCCACCAGGCTGGTGACGGCGCCGGCATAGTCGAAGTCGCTGTCATCTTCCCCCTTGCCGGGGCTCTGCACGAAGACCACCGACTTGGCTTCCTTGCCGTCCGAGGGGCGCAGAATGCGGCCCTTCTTGGCCAGGGCTTCGAAATCGGCGTTGGTGATCACATCGGGAATGGCGCCGTAACCCAGGTGGGCGTATTCGTCGCCCTTTAGTTTGGCCGGACGCCAACCGGCGGCCAGCACCACGGCGCCGTAAAGCTCGCCGTTGGGGTCGAGGGTGAGGATGTCCTTGCGCCCTTCGTTGTACTCCAGGTACTTGGCGTGCAGCGTCTCGGCATCCAGTTCCTTGCCGCTTTCGTCCACCTGCATCTCAGGGGGCAGCGGATAGGGCACGTCGAAATCGATTTTTTCGCCGGGCTTTTTGAAGGTCACCGTGAATTCGCCCGGTTGCCCTGCCAGGCGGGCCACCACCGTGCCGGTTTTGACGGTGATGTTGGCATTGGCTTTGACGGCCTCGATCTTCTTTTGCACCATTGGCGGGATCAGTTGATCATAGGGATCGGCCACCGGCAGCTGGCTGCGCCAGGTGAGGGCCGCGCCGCCCAGTTGGTTCTCTTTTTCCACGACAGTGACCTGGAAACCGGCGTTGGCCGCATCCAGGGCCGCGCTCATGCCGGTGATGCCGCCACCGATGACCAGGATCTTGCGGGAAATATTGTCCAGAACATAAGGTTCGGGCAGCTTGACCTTCTCCACGCGGGCCATGCCCATGCGAATGTAGTCTTCGGCCATCATCTGCACGCGGTCGTAATTGTCCTCATCCCCCTTCTCTTCCTCGGTGAGGGCCGGGTACTTGTCCCGCGGATGGGACCAGACCACGCCTTCGCGCAGGTTGACGCGATCGATGATGCAGCCGTCGAAACGGAAGGTATCGTAATGCACCCGGCGCGAGCAGGCGCACAGGATCAGGGTGTTGACGCCGTCCGCGATCTCCTTTTGCAAGAAGGCGACACCGTCGGGGCCGCACATGATGGGATGGGTTTTGGCCGTCAGCCCTTCATCGTCGGCGACGGCCTTGAGGGCCGCGACGTCCAGGGAGTCGCCGATCCCGCAACCTTCACAAATATAGACACCATACTTTTTATCCATGGATGACCTCCTACTTCCTTGCCAAGGTTTGGATGGCTTTCAGGGCCATGCCGGTCGCGTTCTGGTTGGATGAGACCACATCGGCCGGCTTGTTGGCACATCCCGCGGCAAACATACCGCCCTGCTCGAAATCATTGATGATGAACCCGTCGGCGTTGTACTTCAGGTCCGCGGGCAGTTTGGCATTGGCGGCCGTCGGTTGCATGCCGGTGGCAAGGACCACCAGGTCCACTGTCTGTCGCATCTTTTCGCCGGTCACGGCGTTTTCCGCCACCACGGTCACGGCCTTGGAGGCCGGATCTTCCATCACTTCGGCGACCTTGCCCTTGATGAAATGGACTTTCGCGTCTTCCTTGATGGTTTTGTAGAATTTCTCGTAGCGTTGGCCCGGCGCGCGCAGGTCGATGTAGAAGATGTGGATTTCGGCATCGGGATAGCGTTCGCGCACGTAAGTGGCCTGCTTGAGGGAGGCCATGCAGCAGATGTAGGAACAGTAGGGCAGATGATTTTCATCCCGCGAGCCGGCGCACTGCACGAAGGCCACGCTCTTGGGTTCCGCATCGTCCGAAGGCCGGACGATTTTGCCCTTGGTGGGGCCGTTGGGGGCCGCCAGGCGTTCCATCATCATGTTGGTGATGATGTTGTCGTACTGGCCGAAGCCCAGGTTGTCGATCTTTTTGGCATCGTAGGGCTCCCAGCCGGTGGCCCAGACGATGGCGCCGGCCTGCAGATCGAAGGTCTTGGGTTTCATTTCCAGGTCGATGGCGTCGTACTTGCACGCCTCTTTGGCCTTGCGGGCGTCGTCGGTGCCGATGATCTGGGGCGACAGCACGAAGCGGGCCGGAAAGGCCATTTCAAAGGGCAGGTAGGCCCCCTTGCGGGTGTTCATGCCGAAATTGTAATCGTCGCTCAGCTCGGTGCCGCAGGCCTCGGCGCAAGCGCCGCAACAGGTGCACTTCTCGTTGACGAAGCGGGGATTGATCCGTACCGAGACCGTGTAGTTGCCCGGCGTGCCTTCCACCTTCTCCACCTCGGCCAAGGTGAGCACCTTGATACGGGGATTGTCCTTGATGCGACGAAAGTTGATCTCCAGGCCGCAGGTCGGTGGACACAATTTGGGGAAATACTGGTTCAGCTGGGCCACCCGACCGCCCAAATAGGAGTTTTTCTCCAGCAGGTAAACTTCGTACCCCACTTCGGCGGCTTCGATGGCCGTGGTCAAGCCGCTGATGCCGCCGCCGACCACCACAATGCTTCCACCTGCGGGGGCTTTGGTTTCACTTGTCATGCTGTCCCTCCATGCATTCAAGATTTGGTAAGAATGGTTCGGACCCGCCGCGGGATGCGGCCCTCAGGCGATACCCTTGAATCCTGAACCGTGCAGTTGAATCCTGGGGGTGTTGCCCAAAAAGCGGTGCTCCAACATTCAACTTCACGTTTCAGGGGATGCCAGGCACCCACGATCCAGGGTGCGCCGCCACCTGCTGCGGCTCAAAGGGAATATCGCCTGAACCGGATAGGCGCGGCAGGCGTCGGTATGCGTTTTTGTTGGGTGCCCGGTGGGACCTGGCTGCGTGCCGCCTCGATCCGATGGGCACCACTTACGAAAAACCTCCAGGCGCCAGGCGCCTGGAGGTTTTATGTGTCAGCACTCAGTGCACAACAGACACCTGCCCATTAGTCCGGAATGATCTTGATGTAGTCTTTCTTGAAGACATCCCATTCCTTCTTCGCCGGATCGTACTTGGAGTTGACGAAGCAGAACCAGTTGGCATCGTCCTGTCCGGGGTAGTCGGACTGATAGTAGAAGCCCGGGTAGCGGGTCTCTTTGCGGAACTGGATGTGCCGCAAGTGGGCCTCCACCGTCCAGATGCGATGCTCGATTTCCCAGGCCCGCATCAGTTCATGCAGGTCGCCGGCAGCCATCTTTTCGCAATCTTCGCGCATGGTGCCCAGCAGATCCATGACGATCTCCAGGTTCTTGCTGCTGGTCAGGTAGTAGGTCGCCGTGCCGGCCCCGTACTCGTGGGTGGCCTTCATCAACCGGTACATCATGCCGTTGGGCTTGATGTAGTTGGGGTTGATGTCCTCGGCGGTGGTGTAAGCGACGTTGTCCAGGTAGGTCCGGACCGGTTTGTAGATCAGGTCCACCAGCTCTTCCTTGGACTGCTTCAGGGTCGGGGTGAAATCGGCATGGTCCTTGGCGTAACGGACCATCGCCTTGGCGGTGATGCGACCCTCGGCATGGGAGCCGGAGGAGAACTTGTGACCGGAGCAGCCCACGCCGTCGCCGGCGGTGAACAGACCGTTGACGGTGGTCATGCGGTTGTAAACCTTGCCGTTGTCGGCCTTAACTTTATATGCATCCGGAATCCAGTCGAAATCGGGACCGGAGGCCCACAGGCCGCAGCAGCCGGAGTGGGAACCCAGCAGGTACGGTTCGGTCGGCATGACTTCGGAATTTTTCTTCTCCGGTTCGCAGTCCTGGGCACACCACAGGTTGGCCTGACCACAGGTCATGTCGAGAAAGTCTTCCCAAGCTTCGGACTCCAGATGCTTGAGCTCCTTCTTGTCCATGGTCTTGCCGAGCTCGTTCAGCGCGGTGACGGTGTCCATGATGATCGGGCCGCGGCCGGCCTTCATCTCGAACAGCATCAAGTGGTTGCGCAGACAGGTCGGGGTGATGGCGGCGGTGCCGTAAGGTGCATAGTTTTCCAGCTCCTTCTTGGCGGCATCGCTGGCGGCGAAGTTCTCGCCCAGGCCGTTGAGGGCCTTGGCCTTGA
Source organism: Desulfatitalea alkaliphila (assembly GCF_022968795.1). Taxonomy (GTDB): domain Bacteria; phylum Desulfobacterota; class Desulfobacteria; order Desulfobacterales; family Desulfosarcinaceae; genus Desulfatitalea; species Desulfatitalea alkaliphila. Next base: position 16,282 of record NZ_JALJRB010000002.1, on the reverse strand, counting down.
ACAGCAGGAACCAGGCGCCCACGGGGCCGTAACCGTCTTTGAAGCGGGCCGGGGTGAAACGGTTTTCCATCATGCTCAGCTCGGCGCCCACCTTCATGCACATGGTGTAGGTGGAACCGGCGTTCCAGACCGGGTACCAGGCGCGGCCCTTGCCCTCGCCCACCGAACGCGGCTGGTAGATGTTCACCGCGCCGCCGCAGGCGACCATCATGGTTTTGCACTTGATGATGTAGACTTTGTTCTCACGCACCGAAAAGCCGACGGCGCCGGCGATGGTGTTGGGCTTGTTGGCGTCCAGCAGCAGCTCGACGATGAAGCAGCGCTCGATGATGTTGTCGTCGCCCAGGGCTTTCTTGGCGGCCTCGGCCACGACGCGCTTGTAGGACTCACCGTTGATCATGATCTGCCATTTGCCGGTGCGGACCGGCTTGGCGCCCGATTTCAGGGTGCCCATCTTCTGGCCTTTTTTACCGTCGAGGTTCTTGCCCTCTTCGGATTTCTTCCAGATCGGCAGGCCCCACTCTTCGAACAGGTGAACCGAATCGTCCACGTGGCAACCCAGGTCGAAGATCAGGTCTTCGCGCACCAGGCCCATCAGGTCGTTGCGCACCATGCGGACATAGTCATCCGGCGTGTTGTCGCCGATGTAGGTGTTGATGGCGGACAAGCCCTGGGCCACGGCGCCGGAACGTTCCATGGCGGCCTTGTCGCACAGCAGCACGGTCTGGCCGGGCTGCAGCCATTTTTTGATCTCAAAAGCGGTACCGCAGGCAGCCATGCCTCCGCCGACGATCAGGATGTCCACTTCGCGCTCTTCCACCGCTGGGTCCCGGACGGCCTTGAGTTCACCCTTGGGTTTATTCGGAATTGCCATAATCTATCCTCCTAAATGATGAGTTCGAAAAGTTTCGTTCATTCAAATGGGTTGAAAACCTGCCGTTACACGGTCGCCTGGGGGGTCGGCAAGGTGCGGCCGTCCGCCTCTTCGGTGGAGAGCAGTTCGCTTTCCAGGTCCTTGCCTTTCAGGTCGTCGTAGGCGTTGGCGGCGCCTTCGGGAGTGGTCCGGATGGGGAACTTGAAGCGTTTGATGAGACCATTGCGGAACTTACAGGTCCACATCACATCCTCGGTACCCATCATGGGCATGATCGAGCTTCCCAGGGGCACGAAATCGGCATAGCCGCGCACTTCGATGGCCTGAGTGGGGCAAATTTTTACGCAGGAAAAGCATTCCCAGCACTGATCCGGCTCTTGGTTGTAGGCCTTCATGGCGTTGGGGTCGAGGACCATCAGGTCGTTGGGGCAAATGTACATGCAAGCGGTCTTGTCGCCACCCTTGCACCCGTCACATTTTTCCTGAATGACAAAACTTGGCATTTACGATACCTCCTAAAGTTGGTTTCACGAATTGAACCAATGGACTCCGTTCTTGTAAATCTGGATCAAGCGGTTGTTTCCCACACCTCCCTTCATTTTGGTGTCTTGTTGACGGTTTTTTCCAGTCGCTGGATGGATATGTTCTTTTTGCCGCGACGGTGCCGCCGAATCGTGCCGCAGGAGCGGCACCGTATGTTTTGCGACGAAATTTCTATCATAAATTCAATAAGTTATAAATCAAACAAGATTAGATGAATATCATCAGAGGGCAGGCTTGTCAACGATTTTTGGCGAAACGGGTCGGTCGGTCGGGCCTGTGGCGCGATGTTGCGACACTTCTTCCACATGTGGCGCAATGCGCCGGCCGAATCACAAGATGTAGGGGCGGAAAATCCCTTCGCCCATTGCATCCGGGCCGGCGGGAGGTTATGGTGACGTTTTGGTCCGAAACAACCGTGGAGGCATTATGGAATCAATGGATTCGCCTGAGATTTCGGCTGTCGCGCCCGAGGACACCTTCACCTTCGACTGCCATCCCGGCGTACCCTGTTTCAATGCGTGCTGCCGGGATTTGAACCAGGCGCTCACTCCTTACGACGTGCTGCAATTGAGGCGCTATCTGGGCCTTTCGTGGCAGATTTTCGCGAGGGACTACGCCGCCGTGCACACAGGACCTTCCAGCGGTCTGCCGGTGGTGACCCTGCGCTTCGGCGACCGGTCGGACGGGCGGTGCCCGTTTGTCACTGCCCAAGGGTGCCGTGTTTACCCGGCCCGCCCCACCTCCTGCCGCCTCTATCCACTGGCGCGGGGGTTGCATCGCAACCGGGCGGATGGACGGTTGACCGTTCACTATGCCCTGTTGCGCGAACCCCACTGCCGGGGCTTTGAGCAGTCGCAGCGCCGGACGGTGGCGGACTGGATCGACGATCAGGAATTGACCGCCGGCTTGGCGGCCAACGATGCGCTGATGGAGCTGATCGCCCGCAAAAACCAATATTTGCCCGGTCCTCTGCCGCCCGGTCAACGGCAGTGGGTTTTGATGGCGCTCTACGATTTGGATGGTCTCAAGGCCGCCGCTTCGCAGAACAGCCTGCCGGCCGGAGAACCCAGTGGGCCGCCGCCGCTGGCGGCAGAGGATGATGGACCGTGGCTGCAATGGGGCCTGGCATGGATTCAGGGGGTCCTCTTTCCGTAATCGTAGGGGCACGGCATGCCGTGCCCGAACGGGAGGATCGGGTCCTATCGGGCACGGCGTGCCGTGCCCCTACGGGAGGATCGGGTCCTATCGGGCACGGCGTGCCGTGCCCCTACGGGATGCAAACGATTCAAAAACCCAACAAACCCAATCAACCCACTTGACCCGTGCGGTTGGTTTTGGTATGCACAGGCTGGTTGTTCTAATGGCGTCATGAAGACGCCGCAGCCTGATCCGCCGTGAGGTTGCTGGGTCGATCCTTGATCGGCGCGGTGTGATCGGGTAAGCCGATTTTAAAAAATATGGCAGCTTGAATCCCGCAGGGGTTGAATGCTGCCGCAGTGGACATAGACACCAAGGCCGGGAAGGTCGGAACGGGAAGAATCCCGTTATCTGACCTTCCCGGCCTTTTTTTTCGGCCCCACTTCCGGGTGCCGGGACGAGAGACACAAGGGAGGCATTTTTGAAACCCTCGGCAGTAATTTTTTGGGTCCAGGTGGTTTTGGTATTGATGGTGGCCGGGGCCGGTTGGGTGTTGCCCGCCGCGGCCGACCTGGGGGGGCGTGTGGAGCGCTCGGTGGGTGAAGCGGTGACCCTCCGGCAGCAGACCCAGGCGGCTGAGGAGCAATGGCGGGAGGAACGCAGGTCGTTGGTGGCGGAACTGGATGCGCTGGAACAGGCGCAAGCGCAGCTGCGCGAGCAGACAGCGCTTTTAAGTGAAGCCGTGGCAGCCGCCCGGACCCGTGTGGCAAGCAAGGAGAAGCAGTTGGCGGACATCGAGGCGCTTTCCACCCGCATCCGGCCTTTTCTGGAGGACCAGGTGGATCGCCTGGCGGCTTTGATCGCGACGGATGCGCCCTTTTTGCCCGAGGAGCGGCGGCGGCGTCTGGAGGGGTTGCGCGTCATGATGGAGGACCCCGACACGGCCATCAGCGAAAAATTGCGCAAAACCATGGAGGCCTGGTTCGTGGAGGCGGAGTACGGCGACACCATCGAGGTGTACCAGCAGACCATTGCATTGAATGGCAACGGGGTGTTGGTGGACATCTTCCGCCTCGGCCGTCTGGGCCTTTTTTACCAAACCCTGGATGGTCGGCAGTGCGGCGTGTACGATGTGGCCGCCAAGGCGTGGCAGCCCTTGCCGGACCGGCACAACCGGGCCATTCAGGCAGCGCTGGCGATCGGCGCCCGTCAGAAACCGGTGGAGCTGTTGACCCTGCCGCTGGGGAGGATGGTGGCCGAATGAGAACCGGACGATTGTTTTTGATCCTTCTGGCCGGCGTGCTTCTTAGCGCCCCCATGTCCCTTGCGGCGGAGGACATGCGCGAGCGGCAGGTGCAGGCCGAACGGGCCCGCCAAGAACTGTTGGAGAAAGCCGCCTCCGAAAAGCGGGCGGCCGAGGCGGCGGCGGCCGAGAGTCGGGCCCGCATCGTGGCCGACCGCGATGCCTTGACACGCGCCGTCGCCGCGCTCAAACAGAGCAACGACCGGTTGACGGCCGAGGTGGATGCGCTGGACCGACAGCGCAGCGATCTTGCCGAAACCGAGCAGGATCTTGACGGCCGGTTGGCGGAAACCGACAGCATGGTGCGCGAAATGGTCGGCGCGGTGCGGGTCAATGCCAAGGACCTGGAAGGGTTGCTTGCCCAGAGTCCCCAAACCGCCTTGAACCCGCCTGATCTCGCCTTTTTGCGGGACATCGCGGATCAGGCCCTTTTTCCCGGAATGGACGACATCCGGCGCATGGCCGACATGCTGCACGACTACATTCTCTGCTCCGGCCAGGTGCGCCGCACCCGGGGCACCATCGTGGACCGCGGCGGCCATGAGACCGAGGCCGAGATACTCGTTCTGGGCAATTTCACCACCGCCTACCGTACCGCTGAAGAAACGGGGTTTCTCAACTATTCCCCCGACAGCCGCAAACTGTTCGCCCTGTCACGCCTGCCCGCCCGCGGCATGCGCAAACAGATCGACGGCTATTTGGACGGCCGTTCCGAGGCGGTGCCCATGGACATCTCCCGCGGCGGCGCCCTGCGCCAATTGACCCATCAATTGCGCCTGTGGCAGCAGGTGCCCCAGGGCGGCCCCATCGTGATCCCTATTCTGCTCATTCTGTTGGTCGGCCTGATCATCGTGGCCGAGCGCACTTTTTTTCTGTGGCGCCGGCGGATGGATGACGAAGGCTTGATGGCACGGCTGGACCAACTGGTGCGGGAGGGCCGTTGGGATGCCTGCCGCGAGTTGTGCGCCACCCACGTCGGTAAACCGGTGGCCCGGGTGCTGGCCGCCGGTTTGAAATATGGCCGGATGGCCCGCGCCGAGATGGAAAACGCCCTCCAGGAAGCCATATTGAAAGAGGTGCCGCCCATGGAACGCATGCTTTCCACCCTCGGCATGCTGGCCGCCATCGCGCCGCTGCTGGGCTTGCTGGGTACGGTGACCGGCATGATCGGCACCTTTCATGTGATCACGCTGCACGGCACCGGTGATCCGCGGATGATGTCCGGCGGCATTTCCGAAGCCCTGGTGACCACCATGCTGGGCCTTGCCGTGGCCATCCCCATCATGCTGGCCCACACCTTGCTGAGCCGGGGCGTGGACAACATGGTCGGCAACATGGAGGAGAAGGCGGTGGCCCTGATCAATATGGTGGACCGGCACCGTCCATTGGACGGGGATCAAGGCCGATCATGACGGCCTGGTTGCAAAACGGCCTCGTGCTGCTCAGCGACTACCTGCGTGCCGGCGGTGCGGTCATGGCGCCGCTGGTGGTGGTGAGTGTGTTGATGTGGCTGCTGATCGCCGAGCGGGTGTTGTTTTTCCGCCGTCTGGAGCGGCGCAACATGCCGGCTGACCAGGCCCGGATCTGTGTGCGCGAAAATCGCCTTCCTGCGCCGCAATACGCCGAAGGCGCCGTCGCTCTGTTGGTCGGCGAATTCGTCGTTCACCGCTCCGGACGACCCGCATTGGACCGGGCGATGCTTGACGCGACGGTGCAGCGGCTCCATCGTGCCCTGACCCACCGTCTGGCCCTCATCGGCGTGTTGGCCGCGGTGGCGCCGCTGCTGGGCTTGCTGGGCACGGTGACCGGCATGATCGCCACCTTCGACGTGTTGGCCGTGTTCGGCACGGGCAATGCCAAGGCCATGGCCGGCGGTATTTCCCAGGCCTTGATTACCACCCAGACAGGACTGATCGTGGCCATTCCCGGGCTCTACATGAAAGGGTTTCTCGAGCGCCGGGCCCGCATCGTGGGACAACGCATCGCCTCCGTGGGACTCAATTTGCAAAGAGAGATTTCGTCATGCTCAACATCAGTGCCACCCGAAAAAGAAGCCGCGCCGGCACGGAGCTGAACATCGCGCCGTTGATCGACATGGTGTTCATTCTGCTGATTTTTTTTCTGGTCACCACCAGTTTCGTCAAGGAGACGGGCATCGAGGTGACTCGGCCCACCGCGGCGACGGCCGCGAGTCAACCCAAGGCCACCATTCTGATCGCCATCGACCCGGACAACCGGGTGTTCATGGATCGCCGGGAGATCGACATCCGTGCCGTGCGCGCCAATGTGGAGCGCGCGCTGGCTGAAAACCCGGAAGGGGCCGTGGTGGTGGTGGCCGATCGCAGCAGCCACACCGGCACCGCCATCCAGGTGATGGACGGGTGCCGCATGGCCGGGGCGTACAATGTCTCCCTGGCCGCCGGGTTGCCGGAGGAGCGCTGAGGGGGTTGGGTTTGTTGAGTTTGTTGAGTTTATTGGGTTTGTTGGGTTTTTTGGGTTGAGAGGTGTGAGCATTGGGTTCGGGGATGGGGGATAGCCGGCGGGTGTGGGTTTTGGCCGTTTTGGTGGCGGTGGGAGTGAACCTTCTGTTGTTCGGGTTCATGCCGTATCTGTCGCGGCCGGTGCCGGCGGCGCGCGGCTATGACACGTTGGTGCCGCAAATTCAGGTGATCCGTCTGAAACGGCCCGAAACACCGCCGGAGCGACCTGCGCCGGAGCTGCCCGAACCACCCAAGACGGTCGCACCCGATGAGGCGCCCCGGCCGCCCCGGCAGCAGACGGCGAAATTGCAGTTGCCCTTCGAAGTGGCGCCCCGTTTGCCCGCCGGGCCGGGTACCCTGGCCCTGCCCGTCTTCGACCTTTCAGCCATGGATTTACATCCGGGGGTGTTCGAGGCGGGGGACCTGGACCGGCAACTCTTGGTGCTGTCGCGCATGCCGCCGGTCTACCCGATCAACGCCCGGCGCCAGGGCATCCAGGGATGGGTGACGGTGCGTTTCATCGTCAACGAACAGGGGCGAGTGGAGCAGATCACCATTCGGGAGGCGGAACCGCCCGGCGTGTTCGACCAGAGCGTGATGCGCTGCGTCGGCGGCTGGCGATTCGAGCCGGGCACCGTGGACGGTCGCCCGGTGAAAGTGTGGGCCGAAACGACGCTTCATTTTGAATTGGAATGAACCGGCCTTGGTGGGCAGTGGGGGACGTCAATGCGAGGCGGGCGGTTGTCGCCGTCTTCGCCCCGTGTTTCAAGGCAAGGAGAAATTCGATGAGAACGGCAAAAGGGGACATGGTGTGGCGCCGGGTGTTGCTGTCGGCGCTGGTGGGTCTGGTGCTTTGGCCCTGCGTCACGGCCGCGGCGCCGATCTGGGATCCCCAAGATCTTCCAGCGGCGGTGCGCGTGGTGCTGGGCGAGGCCGGCGGATTGATGGACAAGGGAAAGGTCGACGAAGCGGTGGAAAAACTGCTGGCCTTCGAAGCCCGGGGCCGATCGACCGAGGGGGGGGACGGCACGCCCCATGCCGTCTATTCCCATCCCATGATCCATTTCGCCCTGGGCAACGCTTATTTGCTGCAAGCGGCCCACGGCCGGGCCCGACAAGCCTTTGAGCAGGCGGTGGGTCTGCATCCCGATTGGGTGCCCGCTTGGCTGAACCTGGCCAAGACCCACTATGAACTGGATGCCCCCGCCGAAGCGGCCCGTTGTTTTTTCATGGCCTACGAAAAGGGCGAAGAAAAGGATGCCGAGCATCTCTATTTGAGTGCCGCGAGTCACCTCATGGCCCGGCAGTACGATGCAGCCGTCGCCCGCTTCGATCAACTGCTGGCACGCCATCCCGAGCAAATGCGGCCGGAGTGGCGCGAACACCTGGTCCATGCCCTGCTCAGCAACGACCAGCCCCGTCGGGCCTTGTTCCACATTCGCCGCCTGGCCGGCATCTACGACGGCGACAAGCGGATTCAATGGCAGGAGATCCTGCTTCACCAGTACATGCAACTGGAGATGCACGCCGACGCCCTGGCCCTTGCGCGGGACTTGGTGGACGAGGCCCCCACACTGGCCAAATGGTGGAAGGCCAAGGCCCACCTGCATCTCAACACCCAGGACCACGCCCCCGCTCTGGTGGCCATGATTGTTTACAGCTACCTGACGGACTTGACCCGCGAAGAGCAGCAGCTGCTGGCCGATTTGCACCTGCAGGTGGGTATTCCGGACCGGGCCGCACCCCTTTATGAATCCCTGCTGCAGGCTGGAGCGGCCGACAAACGGGTGGTGCGGCACCTGGTGACCGCCTTGCGCCGAATCGACCGGGCTGATGCGGCCTTGGCCCGGCTGGAAAGCCACCCCGCGTCGGGTGAAGACCCTGATTTGTTGATGCTGCGGGCCGATCTGCTCTACGAAATGGAACGGTATGCCGAAGCGGCCGGCGCCTATCGCCGGGCGGCGGCGCGCAACAGCCGTCAGGCCGGGCAAGCCTGGCTGATGGCGGGGTATGCCGCCTGGCGAACGGAGGACTGGGCCGCCAGCCGCCAGGCCTTCGAGCGGGCGGCCCGATTCGAGCGCCAGCGCAAACCGGCCCTGACGGCCATGCGGCGTTTGCAAAACCAACAGTCACGCGCCAATTGAGGGTGGCCGGCAAGACCTGCCGCCCAAGGTGTGCGACACGCACACGGTACCGCCTTGCGCCGCGCTCGTTGCAGCCAACCGGTACCGACATTAAACCGAAGGAGGGCCCGCACCATGTGTGAAGCCAATGTGTACATGGAACAAAACGGTAGGGAAGATCTGCTGCTGGCGTCCGTGGATGTCATCGAACCGCAGGCGGACGGCTCCCTGCGGATGGTCAACATTTTCGGCGAGCAGAAGGTCGTCCGGGCAGCGATCAAGTGCATGTGCCTGGTGGATCACCGCATCGTTCTGGCGCCGTAGAAGGTTGAGAAAAGGATGGCCTGCAGGCGTTGCAAGCTTGAGAACGCCAAATACAGGAAGAAAAGACAGCCGCCCTCCGGCCAGGGGTGGGGCGGCTGTCATGGGATGAACCTCCCGGTGAAGGGAGCTTCGGTTGTCAGAATATCACCGAAGCTTTCCGGGCGTCAAATGGGGAATGGACGACCCGGCAGGAGTTGAAGCACGCCACATCGGCATGGTCATCGTGGTCGGGGCGCGCAAAAAATGGATTCGCATTTCAGGTGTTCGGCATCGGGTTGCAACGGCCTGAATCAAGGAAGCGTGAAATGCGGCCTTTTTTGCCATGAGCTCTGAATACAAGACCTTGCACGATGCCTCGCGGGCCCCTGCCTGATCCGGCCGGTTCCGAACCGCAATGGAAGTCGGTAAACAACGGAAAAGGAGAGAACAGTGAAAGGACAAGGCATCGGAAAGTGCGCGCTCTTGGGGGTCGGCCTTTTATGGCTGCTGGCGGCCGCCACTGAGGCCCGCGCTGCGGAAACGGAACAGGAAGTCCAGCAGATCGAGGATATGACCGTCACGGAAAAGGTCGGCGCGCCCGGTTTGCAACTTGCGCCCGGGCAAACGGTCATCGAAGTGGAAAAATTCGACGCCATCACAGAAAGCGGAAGCGTTGTGGACCTGCTGCAAACCCAGAGCATCATCGATTTTCGCGGTGACACGGGCCTTGACCCGGGCGTGGACACGGTCTACATGCGGGGGTTCGACAGCGGCCGTTTCGTCACCGCCATCGACGGGATGACCGTGCAGAAAACGGGTGGCCGCAAGTCCAGTAACGTCGTGGATTGGGCCACGCTGCCTTCCCACACGGTGGAAAGCATCGAGCTATTGCCCGGCCCCCATTCGGCCTTGTACGACAGCAAGAGCATCGGCGGCGTGGTCAATATCAAAAGCGCGCCCCCCCGGCTGCGGGATACCCTGAAACCGTCGGCTCGTCTGAACACCAGCTATGGTTCCTACAACACGCAGAATCACAGCTTGGCTGTCAACGGCGCAGTGCAGGCGCTCTCGTATGATTTCGGGTATCGTCATTACCGTACCGATGGCTACCTGCGCAACACCGAGACGAAAATCGATAACTACTCCGGAGGGTTGGGGTTGGTTCTGCCGCTGAATGGATATCTCAAGTTGAGCGCGGCTTACTCCGATGTGAAACGCCAGGCGGCGATCAAAAACATCCCCGGCGCGGATGATTACGATCCGGATTATCCGACCACCGAGAGCGGCGCCTTCAGTGATTGGCAGAAACCCACCTGGGACGGCGAATCCCATGAATACCGACTCGGCTACGCCCAGAATCTGCCCATCGGGCGTCTGCAACTGGGCGCCTATCACAGCAAGTCCACTCGGGGACGGCACTATTACAACGACGAAGCACAAACCAGTCGCAATACAGGCGTGACCAGCTGGTGGTCCCAGGGCGTGAAAATCATGGATGCCATCCGCTGGACCGACCGGCACGAGACCACCATCGGCATGGACCTGACCCAGATGTTCGACGGCAGCGACAAGGATGAACGCATCCGCAAGACCGGCGGGTTCGTGCAGCACCAGTGGCGTCTGCTGCCCATGGTGGACGTTAAGCTGGGCTTGCGTCATGAAACCCTGCGCATCTGGGTCACCGGCTCGGGCGCGATTACCGGGCGTGAGGCGACAACCATGCGCCGTTGGGACGAACTGATCCCCAAATCCTTCATCACCTGGCGGATGGGCCACCTGGCTCCCTGGCTGCGGGACACTTCCCTATCGGCCGGGGTGAGCAAAATCTGGCGCGCACCGGACGCCCACGGCGATTACAACCCCCAGGGCCGCCCCGCCGGTGTGTGGCTCGAACCCGAGCACGGCATGGGTTATGACCTGATGCTCAACCGCCGCCTGTGGCGCGATATCGGGCTGCGCCTCAATTACGGTTTTTACGAAATCAAGGACTATATCGCCTCCAACAGCTCCTATGCGAAATATTCGGGCGCCGATGCCGGGGCCCTGCGCTATAGCGATTACAAAATCAACGTGGAGAAAATGCAACGCCACGGCGTGGACGTGGATCTAGGCGGTCACTTGACCGACACGTTCTCTTTCTATCTCGGGTATGCCTGGCAGAAATTGTACAACAAGGGGGAAGAGCCGGCCGGCTATGACGCAACGGATCGGCGGGCGGAGCACATCCTCAAGGCGGGATTGCGCTATGACCTGTTCGCCCGCACCACTTTGAAGCTCGATTACAACTACCGCAGCGCGGAGGTGCGCACCCGGTCCGACCTGATCGCCGAGGCCGGGGAGATATGGAATGGAGAAGTGCTGGACGAGGATCTGTACGATTTTTATGAGCAGAAAAACCCAGGCTACAATGTCTTCGATTTCGCAATCGAGCAGGTACTCTTCAAACAGGCGGGGCCGCTACGCAATGCCCGGCTGAAGTTCTATATCCAGAACTTGTTGGACGAGAAATATTTTACTTCTTCGCTCCACCCGGCCACGGACCGCACGTTCGGCGTGTCGCTCAACCTTCAGATGTAAGTCCGGAGGCGGCAAAACGCCGTTCATTGTCGATGATTTCGTTGGCGCTTCGCCCGGTCAGGGCGAAGCGCTCGACCCATTTCCGGCAAGACCCGTACCACAAGAAAGGAACATCCCATGTCATATGCTCAAAAACCCGTTCAATGCTTGTGCGCCGCCTTATCATTGGCGCTATTGGTGATTACCCTTGCCGCCGGTTGCGCCGCCACCGGACCATCGGCAGGATCGCCCGCCGCGCCGGGCAGCTACCAGGTGGTGGCCACCGGGCCGGGGGACGTGGACCTGATCACCCCCCGGGCACTGGCCGCCATCGCGCGGGCCGACATCGTCTTCTGCGAACCCCGGCAACAGGAGCAGCTGGAAGCCTTCTTGAGCTTCGACGGCAAACAGGTCCTGGCCGGTTACGGGGTGATCTTCCCCTACTACGGTCGGGACTGCGCAACGGTGCCGACGGACCAGCCCAGCCGCTGGTCCATGAGCTGCGAGCAGTTTCAGGAAAAGCAGGCCGATTTCGTGGCCCGGGTGCGGGCCGCCGTGGCCGCGGGACGGCATGTGGTGCTGCTCTCGGGCGGGGATCCCACCATCTACGGGCCCGCCATGTGGAGCCTCCATGCCCTGGCCGACCTGAATCCCGGCGTGGTGCCCGGCATCAGCGCCTTCAACGCCGCCAACGCCGCCTTGCAGGTGCGCCTCGGAGAGGTGGTGCTCACCGCTCCCTTCCAGCGCCCGGACCGCAAGGACACCCTGGAAAACTTCGCCGGCAACGACCAGGCGACCCTGGTGATCTTCATGCCCCGGGAGATGCCGGCCATGCTCCAGCGGTTGCAGGCGGCTTATCCCGCCGAGACCCCCGCCGCCGTGGTGGTGCGCGCCGGTCATGCGGACCGGGAGAAGGTGATCGTCGGCACCCTGGCCGACATCGGCGAGCGCCTGGACCCCGCGGAGGCCAACATGTCCCTGTTCTACCTGGGGCGCTCTCTGAACACGGCCCAATATCGTCCCGCAAAGACCGCCGACGCCCGTAAGGGTCGATTCTACCTGTTGGGCATGGGGCCCGGCGACGCCGACCTTGCTTCCCTGCGGGCCTTGGCGGTGATTGAAAAGGCCGACCTGATTTTTGCCCGGCAGCGACTGCAAGAGCGCTTCTCCGCCCACCTGGAAGGCAAGCAAGTATTGGACGGCTACCATCGCCTTTTCCCCTTTTACGGACGTGACTGTGCCGCGGTGACCGCGTCCGAGCGTTCCCGCGAACGGATGAGCTGCGAGCAGTACCAGACCAAGCAGGCCGAGTTCGCCGCCATGGTTCGCGCCGCCGTGGCGGAGGGCAAGACGGTGGCCCTGCTCGACAGCGGCGACCCCATGATTTACGGCCCCAATGCCTGGACCCTGACCGAACTGGCCGATCTGCCGACGGAAGTGGTGCCGGGTCTCAGCGCCCTCAACGCAGGCAATGCGGCCCTGGCCACCGGCGTGACCGAAGGCAAGAACAGCCACTCGGTGATCCTGGCATCGGGTTGGACCGTGGAGCGGATGGCCGCCTACCAGGCCACCATGGTGTTGTTCACCATGCGCACGGAGTTTAAAACGTTCATCGACGCCCTGGCCAAGCACTATCCGCCCCACACGCCGGTGGCCATCGTGCAGAGCGCGGGCTACGCCGAACGCGAAAAGGTGCTGCGCGGCCGGCTGGACACCATCCTGGCCGAAATGGACGCCGGCCGGCTGCCTTTCGAGTATCTGCTCTATGTCGGGGATTTTCTCGAAGGCCGATCCCAGTGGTGATTGCCGGCGGATTGTTTTAACTTTTCCTTGAACCAACCAGCATTCCATGGAAGGACTACTGAAATGCCGATAAAAACATTTTCCATCACGCTCTGCTGCCTCCTGGCGCTGGTTCTGACCGGCGCGGCCCAAGCCCATAACCTCTGGCTCAACCCGGACAACCACTATCCGGCTGTGGGGGAGACCGTCACCATCGCCATCGGTTGGGGACACAAATACGGCGCGGATCGTTCCGATGAATCGGTGCGCGCAGACCGGGTGGCCGAAATCTGGGCGCTGGATCCCGATGGCCGCACCATCGCGCTGGCACCCGAGGAGGGTCCCGCCTTCAAGCTGAAGGTGGATAAGGCGGGGGTCTATCAGGTCGCCGCGCGCATCAAACCAGGGGTTTTCACCACCACGCCCCAGGGACGCAAATGGGCCGATAAAAAAGGGGTGGAGAACCCCATCAAGTGCACCGCTTTTAAAATCGAGGCCCAAACCATCGTGGTGGCCGGTGATGGGGACCGCAATCCGCAAGCAGGCACCGGGCTGCCGCTGGAACTGGTGCCCCTGGCCAATCCGGCCCGGTTGACGGCCGGTAGCGAACTGTCGGTGCGGGTGCTGTTCCGGGGGCAACCCCTGGCCGGAATGCCCGTGCGGGCGGTCTTTGCCGGTTACGCGGAAACAGCGCCTAAGGAGAAGCCCTTTGCCGTGGAAGCCGTCACCGACGACAAAGGCGAAGCGACCCTGGTCCTGGATCGCGCCGCATACTGGCTGATCCACCTTTCCCACACCATCGCCCACCCGGAACCGGATCGGTGCGACGATGACCGTTACAACACGGCCTTCACCCTGCAGGTGCGCTGATGCCCACCGCCTCATCCAGCGACGCCGGACTGGTCAAAACCCTGCGGCCCATCGATGCGGTGATGATCGTGGTGGGCAACGTGGTGGGGGTGGGTATCTTCACCACCACCGGCTTCATCGCTGCCGAGCTGCCCGACGCGCGCCTGATCATGGGCGCCTGGCTGCTCGGCGGCCTGCTCACCATCCTCGGCGCCCTGGCCTACGGCGAACTGGGGGCCGCCTTTCCGCGGGCGGGCGGGGATTACGTCTACCTGCGGGAAGCCTACGGCCCCCTGGCCGGTTTCCTGGTGGGATGGGTGGGGTTTTTCATCATCAATCCCGGCTCCATCGCCGCCCTCGGCCTGGGCCTTGCCGAATATCTGCTGCCCCTGGTGGTGCGGGACCCGGAGGCAATCGGCAGCGGCATGAAGAACGGGACGGCCCTGGCGGCCATCTTCAGTTTTTCCCTCCTCAACTATGTCAGCCTGCGCTGGGCCAGCCGGGCCCAGAACCTGGTCAGCGGCCTCAACCTGCTCACCATGGTGCTGATCCTGGCCGTCGGCTTTCTCTGGGGGTCCGGCAATTGGGGCCACCTGACCCACCGCGCGCCCGATGCCGCCCTCGGCGGTCTGTTCGGCCCGGCCATGGTGTCGGTCTTCTTCACCTACAGCGGCTGGTTCGTGGCGGCCTACGTGGCCAGTGAGATGAAAGACCCCCAGCGCACCTTGCCCCTGGCCTTGCTTGCCGCCAGCCTGGTCGTCACCGTGCTCTATCTGCTGATGAACCTGTTCTACCTCTACGCCCTGCCGGTGCCGGAGATGGACGGCATGGTGGACATCGCCCGCCGGGCTTCGGAGGCGCTGCTGGGCAGCGGTGCCGCCATCTTCTTTTCCATCATGATCCTTCTGGGCATCCTCGGCAGCCTCAACTCGGTGATACTCACCGCCCCGCGGATCTACTTCGCCATGGCCCGCGACCGGCTTTTCCCCCGGTTCGTGGGGCGGGCCCACCACCGTTTTCGCACCCCGCACCAGGCCGTGGTCGTTCAGGCGGCCGTGGCCGCGGTCATGGTGCTGGCGGGGACCTTTTACCAACTGCTGGCCTACACCGTCTTTTTCATGCTGCTCACCTCGGTGGCCACCGTGGCGGGCCTGTTCGTGCTGCGCCACCGGCGCCCCGACCTGGAGCGCCCTTTCAAAGTCTGGGGCTACCCTGTCACGCCGCTGCTCTTCATCGCGGCCTACGCCTGGATCGGCGTGCGGCTGTTTCTCTACAACCCCACCAACGCCCTGATCGGTCTGCTGATCGCGATCAGCGGCGTGCCATTCTACTTTTTCTGGAAACACAAGGCACAAAAGGAGTAAGTGCAATGCACCCGCGCACCTGGATTCATTTGTTGCTCGCCCTGTTCGCCTTTCCCACAATGCTTCAGGCCCACGGCATGGTGTGGGAAATCGCCACGCGCGAAACCGTCACCATCCTGGCCACCTACGACGACGGCGACCCCATGGCCTACAGCGACGTCAAGATCTTCGCCCCCGGCGAATCCCGAATCGAACACCAGAACGGCCGCACCGATAAAAACGGTCATTTCGCCTTCATTCCCGACACCCCCGGCCAATGGCGCATCGTGGTCGACGGGGGAATGGGCCATGTCATCAACACCACCTTCGAAGTGGACGAAACCCTCACCGTGGCCGGCGACACCGCCGTCAGCACCCCCCACTCCCGCCTCCACGGCATCATGGCGGGTTTGGGGCTTATCTTCGGCCTGACCGGGATCGGCTTTTACTTCCGTGGTCGGCGGAAGTAAGTTTTGTTAACAGATAGTGTTAAGTTTTAAGTTAATGAATTCTATCGTTTTTAGGTGGGTGAGGGGGGGTGGCGGATGGGTGCTTCCACCCATTGTGCATAACCGCCTTGTGCATTGCACCCACCGTAGGGGCACGGCACGCCGTGCCCGGGCAGCCCCGATCCTCCGGCAAGGGCACGGCATGCCGTGCCCCTACGGGGGGGGTATTCGCCCGTGTGGCCCACATGGGCCGTTATGAGGTGGGTGCAGAACCATAGGATGTGCTGGCGAACGATAAGCCATAGGATGTGCTGACGAAGGAAGCGCATCAAAGCCCTACCGGGCCGTTTTAAATTTTAAGTTAATGAATTCTTGCGATTATAAGAATTTGAGGGAGCTAGAGAGGGTTGAAGTTGAAAGGTTACACCCATCGATTGTGATGGTGATCACGCGAAATCCCTTACAGCCGCGCCGACCACAAAGGGTGTTTTTCCACCGTAAAAGCGATATCGCCTGTTCTCGCACGGAGGCGGGTGGGGC
>NZ_JALJRB010000019.1 GCF_022968795.1 Desulfatitalea alkaliphila | reverse complement strand
ACCAAACGCTCCCCGACCCACCCGCCGGCGGTTGTTTAATGCACAAATGTACAATGGAATGGCTAATAACCTAATGTGGACTTCCGTTACCTGAAAAGCGGAACCGGTGACACCGGCAATGTTTTGGTTTGGGTTGGAATTTTGCATTCCGAGCCGGAAGCAAGTCGCAGGAACGCTACCATGAACACGTTCCACGCGCTGCATGTGGTTGGGTTATTAGTGCAAATCATTTGATATCGGTGAGTTGAGATTCCGGGCGATCCCTGGCACGACCTATGCTGCATCCCTGCTGTACGGTCGCCGTTTCGAACGGCGCTGGTTTCGAACATCAAATACCTGCGGATCGCTTTGGAGGGAAACAAAAAGATGCAAACAACGGACGTCGAAAGCACCAGCACCTGTGACAGCTGCAACCAAACCGCCTGCAGCGCAACCAAACGCCAAAAGGACGAAAGCGAAGAGGCATTCCAGGAGCGGCGGCAGCTGCAATCCCGTTTGTGCCGCATTCGTCACAAGGTGGTTGTGTTGTCCGGCAAAGGGGGCGTGGGCAAAAGCACCGTCGCCGTCAATCTGGCCATGGCGCTGAAAATGGCCGGCAAACGGGTGGGACTTCTGGATGTGGATATTCACGGCCCCAGCATACCCACCATGATGGGCTTGGAAGGCAAGCAAACCATCGGGACCGAGGATGGCCTGGTTCCCATCGAGATGGGCGGCATCAAGGTGATGTCTCTGGGGTTTCTCATCAAGAATCCGGACGATGCGGTGATCTGGCGCGGTCCGCTCAAGTTCGGCGTGATCAAACAGTTTCTCAAGGATGTGGTGTGGGGTGACCTCGATTATCTGATAGTGGATTCACCGCCGGGCACCGGCGACGAACCCCTCTCGGTCTGCCAGCTGATCGGCACCCTGGACGGCGCCGTTGTGGTCTCGACGCCCCAGCGGGTGGCTGCGGTGGATGTGCGCAAATCCATCACCTTTTGTCGTCAGTTGCACCTGCCCGTCATCGGGGTGGTGGAGAACATGAGCGGTTTTGCCTGTCCTGAATGCGGTGCTGTGACCCACATCCTGCGCTCCGGCGGCGGGCGGCAGATATCCATCGACATGGGCGTGCCATTTCTCGGCTCCATCCCCATCGATCCCAAGATCGCGGAAGCCGGCGACAGCGGCCTGCCTTTTGTGCAACACTTTGTCGACAGTCCCACGGCCAAGATCATGCAAACCATCATTGAGCCGGTGCTCGCGCTGGATGGCCGGGATCAGGGGGCAGCCTCGTCATCCTCCGGCCTATCCACCAAGTCCGTGCCTTCTCCTGGATAGATGTATCGCTCTGCGGCGGGCGGGATGGGCGCTGCGGCCGCCCAATGACCGTTCACAGGCGCCATCCCCTCCTTGGCCGCCGGCAGGGGATGGCGGTCCCGCATGCGCGGCTGCCGATGCAAATCCACCTCCGCCACCGGCGCGCTGAACTCTATGGGAATGTTGTTGGGATCGAAACTGTACAAGGAGTGAATGAAGCCATGGTCGATCAGCTCCGAGGCCCATAGCCCCGCCCCCTCCAGCCGCGACTTGATCTCCCACAGATCATCATCGCTTGCCACACACAACGACACATGATCGAACCCCACCGGCCCCTCGACCGGTACCCCGTGATCCTTCTCCATCATGGGTTGCGCCTGGGGCCATTCGAAAAAAAGCAGCAGGGTGTGGGGTGCGATCTCGAAAAAATATTGCCGGTACCCTTCCCTTCCCAACCCGGCCACAAGACGCAACCCCAACAAATCACGCCAAAACCGAATGGTGGCCGTCATGTCGCGGGTCACCATCGCCAGGTGGTTGATACCACGGTAGTTGATCATAACAACGCCTCGTTCACCGTCGCTTTATAAATCTTGGCCGAACCGCCGAGGCGGTATCCCCGGTGGCCGGCAGGAATGAAAATCGAGCGCCCTTTGGACAGGGTGCATGTCGGACCGCCCGAGCCGGTACCCTCCACGATGGCTTGCCCGTCGATACAAAAGAGAATTTCAGGAAGAGCGGCTCTTTGGTCGAAGGTCGCCTGCCGACCGTATTGCAATCGAAGCTCGGAGAGCACGAATTCGGCGGCGGCGCTGGGATAGCGATTTTCCCACGGCGTTATGGCGTCGGGCAGCAAAATTTCAGTCGCCTGCGGCTCGAACCGGAGCACCTGCAACAGCTCCGGCACATCCACATGCTTGGGTGTCAGACCGCCGCGCAGCACATTGTCCGAATTGGCCATGAGTTCCATGCCCGTGCCGTTCAAGTAGGCATGCAGGCAACCGGCCGGTAAAAAGAGCGCTTCGCCGGGTGCCAGGCCAATCAGATGCAACAGGGCCGGGGAAAGCACCCCGACATCCTCCGGATAGACCCGGAACAAACGCGTCATGCAGGCGTAGACCGCATGCTCTTGCGCCATTGCCTCTGCTATGGGGCGGATGTGGCCGAGCAGTTCCCGCCGTTTATCAGTTTCCATGGTCATCAGGCGGGTGTAAAAGGTGCGCAAGGCCACTGCGGCGGCGGCTTCGGTCAGGGGTTGCAAATCGGCATGCCATCGGGCAGGCCAGAGGGGGGCGAGCAACGAACGGATGGCATCGGGGGCGCGAAATCCGCACAACGCCTCAAAAGGCGTCAAGGCACAGACCAATTCCGGCTTGTGGTTGTCGTCCCGGTAGTTGCGTTCCGGTGCATTCAGCGCAATGCCCAAGGCGTTTTCCCTGGCAAAACCCTTTTCAGCCGTCGTCCGGTCGGGATGGGCCTGGATGGAAAGGGGCTGCTCCACGGCCAACACCTTGAACAGAAAGGGCAGCCGCTCGCCGAAACGTTCGCTGACCGCCTTGCCCAGCAAAGCATCCGGGTCCTGCCGCAGCAGTTGATCCAATCGCATCAGGCCGTCCGGTCGCTGCCGGTGGTCCGGGTACCACACCCGGGAGGGCGCCTTGGGATGGGCGCCCATCCACAACTCGGCCTGGGGCTGATCCGCCGGCACCGGTTGTCCCAAAAGCCGTGCAATGGCCGTGCGTGAGCCCCAAGCGTAGGGTTGGATCGGATTCTCCATTTCCAGAAACAGGTTCATGCTATTGGAATCCTTTGATTATGGCCGTTTACGGACCGGTTGGCGCATGTTATAAGTGGGCATGCACACTGCGGTCTTGCCACAGGCATAAAATAGAATGGATCAAGTTGCAACTTGAAATGTTTGTATCCAACCATTTAATTATTAAAGATATTCGATCATGAACCGATTGGCCTGCAAGCCACAGGCGGGTGCAATTTCCCCGGGTGGACAATGTCCTTGACCATCAGCGAAATTTTTCACAGCATTCAGGGGGAATCCTCCTGGGCCGGTTTGCCCTTTGTGTTCGTTCGCTTGACGGGGTGTAACCTGCGTTGCCGTTATTGCGACACCCGTTACGCCTACGACGGGGGGCAGCCCATGACAGTGGACGCAATTCTGCAGCGTATTGCTGCTTTTGGTTGCCCCAGGGTCCTGTTGACGGGTGGAGAACCCTTGTTGCAGGGGACCACGCCGCAATTGGCCGAGGCCCTGTCGGACCGCGGATACACAGTCACCGTGGAAACCAACGGTAGCCTGGACATCGGTGTTCTGGATGCGCGCTGCCACCGCATCATGGACATCAAGTGCCCTTCCAGCGGCATGCAACACCACCAACGGTGGGCCAATCTGGATCTGTTGGCACCGGGCGATGAAGTCAAATTCGTAGTTGCGGATCGTGACGATTTCCAATACGCCCTGGACATCTTGCCACGGCTGGCGGCCCGGCAGGCGGCAGAACGGATCCTCTTTTCGCCGGCCCAGGGCATCCTGCCACCACGACAGTTGGCGGACTGGTTGCTGGCAACCCGAACGGAAGCCCGTTTGCAATTGCAACTGCACAAGATCCTGTGGCCGGATCAGGACAGGGGGGTTTAGCACACATGACGGAAAAGGCGGTTGTACTATCCAGCGGCGGTATCGATTCCACCACCGCCATGGCCATGGCCAAGGACCTCGGGCTGCGGTTGTTCAGTCTGAGCTTCGATTACGGCCAACGCCACCGCTGTGAATTGGACGCCGCCCGGCGGGTGGCAACAGCCTTGGGCGCAGAACGACACCTGGTTTTGAAGATGGACCTGGCGCCCATCGGCGGCTCGGCCCTCACGGACGCCATCGACGTGCCCAAGGGGCGCGCCCTGGAGGCCATGGGCGACGACATCCCGGTCACCTATGTCCCGGCCCGCAACACCATTTTCCTCTCTTACGGCCTGGCCTGGGCCGAGGTGCTGGACGCCAACCAACTGGTCATCGGCGTCAACGCCCTGGATTACAGCGGCTATCCCGATTGCCGACCGGCCTTCATCGCCGCTTTTCAAGCCATGGCCAACCTGGCCACCAAGGCGGCGGTGCAGCAAGACCGCCCTATTCGCATCTTCACCCCGCTGATCCGGATGACCAAGGCCGAAATCATCCGCACCGGCACCTCCCTGGGGGTGGACTACGGCCTGACCTTCAGTTGTTACGATCCCACTGCCGACGGGCTGGCCTGCGGCCAATGCGACAGCTGCCTCCTGCGCCGCAAAGGGTTTCAGGAGGCGGGCGTTCCGGATCCCACGCGATATATGAAATCAAGTTTTAAGTGTTAAGTTTTAAGTGTTAAGTTTTAGGTACTTCGGGTATAATATTTAATCTTAAACGTAAACATTAATGATTAAATTTTTAATATTTCATGTGGTTGGATGCGAATTGCACTGCTTCATTATCATCTCAAGCCGGGCGGCGTCACATCCGTCATGGGTCGCCAGGCGGCATTGCTGGCCGACGCGCAACACGAAGTGCTGCTGATCGCCGGCGCCTCATCGCCTGGCGCGTCGTGGCCGGCGCCCGTGGCCGTGGTGCCCGGTTTGGCCTATGATCGCGCCGGCCAGGCGGCACCGTCGGCGGCGCAAACCGTCACCGACCTGGAAAACGCTTTGCGCCGCCACTGGCCCGACGGTCCGCCGGACCTGATCCACGCACACAACCCCATCCTGGCCAAGAACAAGCGCTTACCAAACATTCTCAATGGGTTGCAGCGCAACGGGCACCGGCTGCTCTGCCAGGTCCACGATTTCGCCGAGGATGGGCGGCCGGAAGCCTATTGCCAAGACCCCTACCCGGCCGATTGTCACTATGCCGTCGTCAACGGCCGCGACAGGCACCTGTTGCAGGCGGCCGGATTGTCGGACGGGGGCGTCCACTACCTGCCCAATGCCATCGACCCCATCACCTTGCCGGCGGAAATACCCGGCGGGTCCGCCGGCCCCGTTCTCTACCCGGTACGGGCCATCCGGCGCAAAAACATCGGCGAGGCGATCCTGCTGCGGTTGTTCATGCAGACCGCCGCACCGTTGGCCATCACCTTGCCGCCGCAAAGCGGCGGCGACATGGACGGTTATCGCCTGTGGCGCAAAACGGTTGCCGACCAGGGGTTGCCGGTGATGTTCGAAGCGGGTTGCCGCGCCGATTTCCGGCGGTTGTTGGCCCAATGCCGCTTCGCCTTGACCACCAGCATCACCGAGGGTTTCGGTTTCGCATTTCTGGAGCCGTGGTGCGCCGGCAAGGCGTTGTGGGGCCGGTTGCTGCCCGACATCTGCAATGATTTCAGCCGCAAGGGCATCTTTTTGGACCACCTTTACCGGCAGTTGCGGGTTCCCCTGGACTGGCTCGATGCCTCGATTCTGCAACAACAGTGGTGCAACGCCTGGTTGGCCGCCGCCGAGTGTTACGGTCTAACCTCGGATGTCGACATCGCCCACCAAGGGTGGACCACGATCAGTGCCGACGGCTGGATCGACTTCGGTTTGCTGAACGAGCTCCATCAGCACACCATCCTTGCACGGGTGATCGCCGATCCCCACGCAAAGCGTCTCCTGGCGGACCGTAATCTGTTTTTGCGCGCACCCGGCCCGCCCTCGCCTGCGGCGGCGCTGATCGACGGCAACCGCCGCGCGGTCTTGCGCCACTTCCATCCGGCCGGCCACCTGCAACGGCTGCTGGCCATCTACCACCAGGTGATGGCGCACCCGGTGCGTCAGGCCATCGACAAAAGAAAGTTGGCGGCGGCGTTCCTGACACCGGAACGCTTCAGCCTGCTCAAATGGCGCCCGTTTCATGGATAGCGCGCTGCCCCCGGAATTGGCGGCCGAACATTTGCGGCCCATGGCGCCCATCCCCACCCCCTTGTCGGAGCGGGGCGCCCTGCGGCCGCCGGTGCGCTGCCTGTTGTGCGACATCTACGGCACGTTGCTGATCAGCGGCAGCGGCGATCCCGGCAACAGCCCGGCGCGGCATGTCGCATCGGACGCATTGCAGACCGTACTGGCCCGCCACGGTGTGGCCATGGCACCGGCCGCGGTGGCCGAGGGGCTGCGCCGCGCCATCGACCGGCATCATGCCGCCGCCCGACGCAGGGGAATCGACTTTCCCGAGGTGGACATCGAGGCCATCTGGCGGGAAGTGGTGCCTTCTGCCGACGCGCAACGGATCCGCCGGCTGGCCATCGAATACGAGATGGTGGTCAACCCGGTGTGGCCCATGCCCCATCTAACGGAATTGATCGCGTTCTGCCGACACAACGACATACGCCTGGGCATCGTTTCCAATGCCCAATTTTTCACCCCCTGCCTGCTTGCCTGGTTCCTGGGCGCGCCTGTCGAACAGCTGGGATTCGATCCCGACCTGATCTTCTGGTCCTATCGCCACGGGGTGGCCAAACCTTCACCGCACCTATTTCAAATGGCGGCCGAAGCGCTTGTCGCCAAGGGCATTGCACACGACCAAACCGCCTATGTCGGCAACGATCTGCGCAAGGACATCCTGCCCGCGGCATGCATCGGTCTCCAAACCGTGCTGTTCGCCGGCGACGCGCGTTCCCTGCGCCTGGAGGCGCCCGGCACAACCGATCCCACAACCGATCCATTGAATGTACCCGATTTGATTGTCACCGACTTGTCCCGGTTGATCCGCTGCCTGGAAGCTGTTAAATGAATCCACTGTCACTGCCATCCATCGTTACCGAGGAGTCTTTTGCGATGCCCGTTGCCCCCGAAACCAAACAAAACGCCAAAGCCGCCGCGAAGGCCGCCGAGCCGGTCTACGTCCCCGGGCAAAGCCCGGAACAGGACGCCTGGTTCACCTCATTTTTCATTGAAAACCACTTGGACTATTTCACCAGTCCGGAGAAAGCGGCCTCGGACGAGCAGATCCGCTTCATGGTCTACACCGCGCCCAACGAGCGCTACTACCCCTGCTCGGACAAGATGTTCGGCGCCATCATCTGGCGCAACAACTCGGCCCACATCCAGAAAGCCTACAACCAGGTGTTGCAGCGCATCCTGGCCTTGATCGAGAGACAAATCGAAGATCAGCGGGAGAAGGCCTACCTGGAGTCATTGGTGATCAACAAGTACCAGCACGAGACCCGGGACGAAATCATGATGCCTTCCCGGCTGGAAAAGCGGTTGATGCAAATCTATCTGAACCGCACCCACATCGAAGATCCCTTTGCCGTCGAAAAATCGGAAAGAAACCAACGGGCCAGGGCCCTGCTGGAAGCACCGGCCTTTCAGGAGGCCTTCAATCATGTGACCGAAACGGCCCTGCAGAACCCGCCGAAAACCCTCAATGAGATCAAATCCCAAATCGCCGCCGTCGAGTTCCAGCGCTTGTTGTGTATGGCCAACGCCCCGGAACTGTGGCAAACGGATCGCCCCGGAGAACTGAGTACGGCCGACTATCTGCAGCTGTTCGACAAACCCATCACCGGCAATGGCCGACGGCCCCTGATGGATTTCCTGGGATTCGGACGCTCCTACCCCCCGAAACAGCGCAGGATTCTCTGGCTGGCCGACGAGTCGGGAGAAGTGGTGGTGGACCTGGCCTTGATTCGGTTCTTGGTCTCCCACGGCAACAAAGTGATCGTGGCCTTCAAGGAGGGTCCGCTGTACACCAAGGCGGACATCCTGGACATTACCGCCGACACGGTATTGCACAACGCCATGGGGCAAGCCTTGACCATCGACGATCCGCGAATGGGCAAGAACGACCTGGTGCGCACTCTGCGCAGTGACGTGCCCATTCTGGCGCTTTCCGACGGCACCAGCGAGAACCTCAACCTGATCCTGGTGTCCACCACCTTCGCCCGCATGTTCAAGGAGGTGGACGCCGTGGTTTCCCGCGGTCTGGATCAGCGCCGGCGGCTGTTCGACACCCGGTTTCAGTTCACCCAGGACATCTTCAGCATCGCATCGGACGGCGCCGGCGCCGTTTCGATCCTCTACAAATCGCGCCATCCGGAAGTGATCAAGTTTTCCCACCACGATCTGGAGCGCAAGGGCAATGCCATTATCGCCCAAATGAAAGCGGCCAAGGCCAAGGGCATGACGGTCATCTTCTACAGCGGCATCATCGGCTCCATTCCGGGCAAGATCAAGATGGCCAAGGCGATCATGTCCACCTTTGTGGATCACTTGAAGAAGCAGTCGGCCATGACCTTCATCATCAACCCGTCCGAATATTACGAGCCGGGCATGGACGCCGACGATCTGATGTACATGTGGGAAATCGTGCAACGCAGCGGCCAAATCGACATCTGGCGCTTCCAGACCTACGACGATATCGTGACCGCTTTCCAGATAATGGGCCGGAAGATCCCCCCCGAATGGGTCGGCAAGGACGCCACCTACAGCACCGGTTGCACCAAGGAGATGGCCATCGCCATCGATGTGCAGCAGAAACATCCGGAAATGCAGATCATCGGTCCGGGCAAGGAACGTTTCATGCGTCGCAAGGAGTACGGCGTGGGCAAGATGTACGATCAGCGATTGGGCATGATTTGCCCGACGGGCAACTGCACGGAGCTATCGTAGCCCTAATCCGGTAGCAGATCGTAAAAATAGCACATGACGTCGGAGCGGGTGACGATGCCGATCAACCGATCGGCATCCACCACCGGCAGGCGGCCGATATCCTGCCGGATCATGAGGCGGGCGGCCTGCAGGGGGCTTTTGCCCGGTTCGATGGTCTGCACCGGCTGTTTCATGAAGGCCTTCACCGGCGCCTTGAGCTGGGAGTCGCGCCGCAGCTTCTGGAAATCGCGCCGCGAAATCATGCCCACCAGCTTGCCGTCCTTCGCCACGGGCAGTCCGGTACATCCCTTGGTGCGCATGATCTTGGCCGCCTCTTCCATTGTGGCATCGGGTTTGACGGTCTGAACCGGAAAGGACATCAGATCGCTGATTTGCACCGAGGCCTGTTGATTGCCGGTGATCAGTTGCAGAATCATCTCGGTCACCGCTTCGGGGTTGACCTGGCGCAGCATGGCCGAACCGGCGCCGGCGTGTCCGCCGCCGCCCAAGCTGCGCATGATGTCGCCGATGTGCAATCCGGCGACATCGCTGCGCCCGATCACCATGCAGCGTTCGTTTTCCGGCTGGCAGAAAATCCCGAAGGCGGCATCCACGTTCATGATGTCGCGGTACATGTTGACCACCAGGGCGAGCCCATCCACATGCCCTTCGATGGGCAGTCGGCTGATGCTCACCGTGTGCCCGTTGACCTTTTCCCGCCGGGCGTTGGACAGCATGCGGAACAGAATCTCTTTTTGCTTTTCACCGTAGGCCGGTCTCAGAAAGCGGCGCAGGATGGCCAAGTCGGCGTTTTGGGACAACAGGTGGCCGGCGGCGTGGGCGTCCTCGGCCGTGGTGCTGGGGAAGGTGAGCTGTCCGGTGTCTTCGTACAGGCCGATCAGGAACAAGGTGGCCTGGATGGGGCTCAGGTGTTTGCCTTCGGAGCGCAGGCAGCGCATCATGAGGGTGATGTTGGCGCCCACCATATCGTGGCATTTCCAGGCGGCCTTGATGGTGGCCGGCTGGGGATGATGGTCCCACAAGAAAATTTCCAGATCGGACCGCTTGCGAAAAACGGACATGCCGCTCAACCGTTCCCACTGGGCCGTATCCACCACGATCAGCCGCTGCGCTGTTTTCGGGTCGGGGGCCGGCTTTTCCACCCATGGAAACACATCCTTGTGCAGCGACAGAAACGCCTTCACATTGGGGTTGATGGGTTTGGGGAGCAGCGGGGTGGCATCCGGATAAAGCAGCATGGCGGCCACCAGGGACGCCAGGGCATCGAAATCGGTGTTCTTGTGGGTCGTTATGATCGTTTCCATTCCAGCTCCATCAAGAAGATCGTCGGCCGTGTGTCGCGATTGCGCCGGGTCCGAAAGTCATATCGACACCCGTCGGCCGGCACTTGAGCCCTCAGGGTTCGCGGACCGGCATCATCATTTGACAGGCCGGCGAATTTCATCCATATAGGCAACTTATTGGCGGGTCGTCAACCGATGTTGAAAAGGGGCGCCGGCTGTTCGATCTCCATGGGAAAGGGCTTGCAAACGTGAACATCAATGCCGATCACGACCGCAGGTACGACGGGTGGTCGATGGTCGACGGTTGGGTGGCGGAATGAAAAAGTTCATTATCTCGGTGCTGGGCAAGGATCGGCCGGGGATCATCGCAGCGGTGACGCAGGTTTTGTTCGAGCAAAACTTTAACATCGAGGATGTGAGCCAAACCATTCTGCAAACCCAGTTTTCCAGTATTCTCGTCGTCACCGGGCCTGACCGGATGGCGCCTGGAATGCTTTGCGACCTGTTGTCCACCCGCACAAGCGCCCTGAACATGCATTTTCACGCCCGGGAACTGTCTGCCGATGAAGGGCCTTGGACCGCTTGTGACTGCGAGCATTTCGTCATCACCACCCGCGGACCGGACCGCAAGGGCCTGGTGGCCGCAATCACCGCGGTGTTGGCCGATTTCAACGTCAATGTGACCCAACTGCGGGCCGCCTTCCGCGGTGGCGACAAGCCGGATCACAATGTGATGATCTACGAGGTGGACATACCGGTTGACGTCGACCAGGGGCGCCTCAATGCCGCCCTCAAGGCCAAGGGGGAAGCGCTGGGCCTTGAGGTCAACATCCAGCATCAGAACATCTTCGAGGCCATCAACCGCATATGAAAGGCCGTTCCGGCCAGTGAGGATCGCGATACACCATGCTCACCCACAGCGAAATTCTTTCCGTCCTGGACATGCTCCACCATGAGCACCTGGATCTGCGCACCGTCACCCTGGGCATCAGTTTGCTGGATTGCGCCAGCGACGATCTGCAACGGTTCACGACCAAGATCCATGACCGCATCGCCCGCAAGGCCGAACGGCTTGTGGCCGTCTGTGACCAGGTGGGGGAAAAGTACGGCATCCCGGTGGTCAACAAGCGGGTTTCCGTCAGCCCCGTCGCCGTTGCGGCGGCGCCTTTCAACGCCGATCAGATGGTGGCCGTCGCCCATGCCCTGGACAAAGCCGCCCGGGCGGTGAATGTGGATTTCATCGGCGGCTTCACGGCCCTGGTGGAAAAAGGGATGGCCGTCGGGGACCGTGCCTTGATCGATGCCCTGCCCCGTGCCTTGTCCGAGACGGAGCGGTTGTGCGCCTCCATCAACGTGGCCGCCAGTCGCGCCGGCATCAACATGGATGCCATTCTGTTGCTCGGGCGGCAAATCAAGGCGGCGGCGGAACTGACGGCCGACCGGGACGGCATCGCCTGCGCCAAGTTGTGCGTGTTCGCCAACATCCCCCAGGATGTGCCCTTCATGGCCGGCGCCTACCTCGGCATCGGCGAGGCCGATGCGGTGATCAACGTCGGCGTCAGTGGACCGGGGGTGGTCAAAAAGGCCATCGACCGCGCCCTGGAAGCCAGTCCCGGCATGGATTTGCGCCAAGTGGCCGACCTGATCAAACGCACGGCCTACAAAGTCACCCGGGCGGGCGAGCTGATCGGCCGCGAGGTGGCCGAAGGCCTGGGGATTCCCTTTGGCGTGGTGGATCTCTCCCTGGCCCCCACCCCCAACGTGGGCGACAGTGTGGGCGAAATCTTTCAAAGCCTCGGCCTGCTCGGCATCGGGGTGCCGGGCAGCACTGTGGCGCTGGCCCTGCTCAACGATGCAGTCAAGAAAGGCGGCGCATTCGCCGGTTCCAACGTTGGGGGACTCAGCGGCGCCTTCATTCCGGTGAGCGAAGACCTGAACATCTCCCGGGCCGTCCAGGACGGACATCTGACCCTCGAAAAGCTGGAGGCCATGACCAGCGTCTGCTCCGTCGGACTGGACATGGTGGCCATTCCCGGGGACACTTCCCCCGAAACCCTTGCCGCGATCATCGCCGACGAGATGGCCATCGGCGTCATCAACAAGAAAACCACCGCCGCCCGCATCATCCCCGTGCCTGGAAAAAAAGCAGGTGATTACGCCCACTTTGGCGGTTTACTGGGCGAATCGATCATCCTGCCGGTCAACAATGCCCGTGGGGACAATCCGTTCATCCGCCGCGGCGGACTGATTCCTTCGCCGATTCACTCACTGACCAATTGAGGGTTTGGGTGAGGGCTTGGGATTTATGGCTTTTTTTTTTAGGGGGTAGCGCGTTGAACGGGAGGGGACGGGGCGCACTTGGCAGTGCGCCCTTTCCGGATGCAGGTTATTTTACCGTAATGACGGGGCAATGGGCATTGAGGATCAGATACTGGGCCGTTGACCCGAAAATCAGTTTCCCCACCTTGGACCGTTTGCGGATGCCGATGGCGATCTCGTCGATGCCCTGCTCCTTGGCATAGGTCACCAGATCCTCATCCGGGGTCATGCCGCGCACCAGCAAATGGGTTTCGCAGGCGATACCGTCCCGTTCCAGCTTCTCCTTGGTAGTGGCCAGCTCGGTCTCCAGCTGCTGAATCATTTTCTGCTCGTCCTCGGTGCCCTTTTCCATCGAGGCCACCAGGTAAATCTTGGCATCCATGGCCTTGGCGTGTTTGGTCGCCACTCTCAGAGCCGAACGGGAGGCACCCGATCCATCATAACAAACCATAATCTTCATTGCGGTTCTCCTTTACCGAAAAAAGGTTTAAAAACTGAAATTTATGACGTTTCCGAAATATCGGGGAATAGCATGAGGATCGGTGGCGCTTGGTATCCATCCATATCACATTTGCGGTTTGTTGCATAGCGAGGTTGTCGCGTTTGTTGAGAGTTTGTTGAGTTTTTTGGGTTTGTTGGGTTGGCGTGGATTCTATTTGTTCCAGGAGAACAGTGCCGCGCCGGTGGCCAGGAACAGCAGGGTCAGCAAGGCCAGCACCGCCACCTCCAGCCCCAGGTCTGCCAGTCGGGCGCCGTCGTTGACAATTTGGCGCACCGCCCGCAACAGGTGGGTCAGCGGAAAGATCTGGGCGATGCCCCGCACCCAGTCCGGCGCGCCCTCGATGGAAAACCACACCTCGGACAAGAACATCATGGGCCATGTGATGAAGTTCAAAACACCATTGGCGAACTCTTCGCTGGTGCCGCGGGCGGCGATGATCAATCCCAGGGCGATCAGGCTCAAACTGCCCAACAAAAAGACGATCACCAGGTCGAAATAGGATCCTTCCATGGTGAAATCGAAAATGAAATGGCAGCCGATCCACAGCACCGTGATGGAAAAGGCCAGCACGAAAAGCCGGGACAACATCTGGGCGGAAAGATATTCAAAGGGTGTCAACGGTGTGGCCTGCAACCGTTTCAGCACTCCGTTTTTGCGGTATCTAACCACCACGAAGCCGACGCCGTACAGGGCCGAAAACATCATGTTCATGCCGATGATGCCGGGAAAGAGCCAGTCGATGTAACGCACCTGGCGCACGTTGAGGGCCTCCTGGCGGGACAGCAGCCGGGGACCGTCGTCGGTCAAACTGCCGACCAGGACCAGCTCCAGGGTCTGGCCCTTGGGCGCGGTTTCGTTGATCCAGTACCGGAACGGCGGCCCCTCCTTGTGCAGCAGCAAATCGATCTTGTGATGTTTGAGGCGCTCCAACCCCTGTTCCAGGTGATCGAAATGGATGTATTGAATTTGTTGAATCCCGGCCAATTCGGGAGGAACGCACGCAGCCGCCGCGGCCGGATCTTGGGTCGGACAGGAAAACAGCCCCACCTTGAATTCCTGGGGCGAATCCCCGCTGAAGATGATGGCGAATCCCACCACCAGCAAAAAAGGAAACAGAAAATTCCAGCCGAAGGTGGCGCGATCCCGGAAAAATTCCCGGTTGCGCGCGGTGAACATGGCCCATATCCGTCTGAAACGCATGGTCATTCCCTCAACTTCCGTCCTGTGAGGTTCAGGAATACGGTCTCCAGGGTCGGTGATTGAACGCTCATGTGGGTCAAGTCCACGCTCGCTTCCAACAACGCCTGGATGGCCCTGTTTAAATCGGTGACCTGCAACACCACCCGGTCGGCCAGCCGATTGACCTGAAAAATGGCGTTGCTGGTGATCGCTTCAGCGGCATCGGGCGGCAGGGTGATGTTGATGCCCCGCGTGTGCCGGGCGATCAGTTGCTGGGGGCTTCCGGTGGCGATGATCCGGCC
The DNA here is from genome assembly GCF_022968795.1 of Desulfatitalea alkaliphila. Taxonomy (GTDB): domain Bacteria; phylum Desulfobacterota; class Desulfobacteria; order Desulfobacterales; family Desulfosarcinaceae; genus Desulfatitalea; species Desulfatitalea alkaliphila. The sequence continues at coordinate 92,717 of NZ_JALJRB010000019.1, read as the reverse complement.
GTGGTCCATGATGGACACGATGTCGCAAAGATGCTGGGCCTCATCCATGTAATGGGTGGTCAGGATGATGGTTTTGCCCTGGGACCGCACTTGATGCACGATGTCCCACAGATTGCGCCGGGCCTGGGGGTCGAGACCGGTGCTGGGCTCGTCCAGAAAGAGCAGCTCGGGTTGATTGATCAAGGCCAGGGCCAGCAGCAGCCGTTGCCGCTGGCCGCCCGAGATCTTGTCGTTGAGCTGTTTGCGGATGTCGTCCAGGTGGCACAACCGGATCAGCTCTTCCAGGTCATAGGCTTTGTCAAACAGCTTATGAAAGGTGGCCAGGGTTTCTTGAACGGTCATGAAGGCCAGCAAGGCCGTCTGCTGGAACATGATGCCGATTTGTTGACGAAACAGGGAGGTGCGCGGCTTGCCGAGGTAGAACACCTCCCCGGCGGTGGGCCGTATGATATCCTCCAGGATTTCGATAAGGGTCGTCTTGCCGGCGCCGTTGGGGCCGAGCAAACCGAAACAGATCCCCGGCGGCACCGCCAGGCTCAAATCGTCGACGGCGGTCAAGCGGCCGTATCGTTGAATGATACCGCGACATTCGAGGATCGGCGCGGTTGTCGTTTTCATGGTATCGTTGTTTGGCATTGTGGTATAAAATGACATTGATGGTTTGAAGACATCCCCCCTGAAAAGGAGCCTCCGCCATGACACAAGCAGACACACCATTTCCCGCCATGATCGTCGAGGAAACCGCCGATGGCCGATTCACCCGCCGCATCGGCACAAAAACGGTCTCTGAATTACCGGATGGTGAGGTTTTAATCAAGGTGCATTATTCTTCACTGAACTACAAAGACGCCTTGTCCGCCACCGGCAACCGGGGGGTGACCCGGCGCTTCCCCCACACACCGGGCATCGACGCCGCCGGCGAGGTCGCCCGGAGCAGCAGCAACGATTTCCAGGTCGGCGATGCGGTGCTGGTCACCGGATACGACCTGGGCATGAACACCTCCGGGGGTTTCGGCCGCTATATCCGCGTGCCGGCCGCCTGGGTGGTGCCCATGCCGGGAGGCCTTACCTTCCAGCAAAGCATGGTGTTCGGCACCGCCGGTTTCACCGCCGGCCTGAGCATCCTCAAGCTGGAACAGGCCGGCATCCTGCCGGGGGACGGTGAAATCCTGGTCACCGGCGCCAGCGGCGGGGTCGGCAGCCTGGCGGTGGCCATTCTGGCCGGCAGCGGTTATTCCGTGGTGGCCGCCTCCGGCAAGCCACAAGCCCGCGAACTGTTGACCACCCTGGGCGCCAAGGAGGTGCTGGACCGCGCGGCGGTGACGGACCCGAAAAACAAGCCGTTGCTGCCGGGACGCTTCACGGGCGTCATCGACACGGTGGGCGGCGACATTCTCTCCTTTGCCATCCGTTCCACCCGATACGGCGGGACGGTGACCTGTTGCGGCAACGCCGCCTCCGCCGAATTGCACATTACGGTATACCCCTTCATCCTGCGCGGCATCAGCCTCATCGGTATCGACTCGGCCGAATGCCCCATGAAGACCCGACGGGCCGTTTGGAACCGGCTGGCCGCCGATTGGAAAATCGCACATATGAAGCGAATCTGCGCTGAAATCGAGCTCGCGGAGCTGGACCAACGCATCGCGGCCATCCTGGAGGGTCGTCTGACGGGACGCTGTGTCGTCCGATTGCCCAACGATTAGGAGCCCGCTGCCCATGTTCGACTTCGACACGCCGGTGGATCGCACCGGCTCGGACAGCCACAAATGGCAAAAATACGCCGGCCGTGACATCCTGCCCATGTGGGTGGCGGACATGGATTTCCGATCCCCGCCCGCCGTCATGGAAGCCCTCCAGCAACGGGTGGAGCATGGCGTTTTCGGTTACGGGCGGCCCGATCCGGCGTTGACCGATGCCGTCCTGCGCCATTTGCTGGAAACCTACGGCTGGGAAGTCTCCCCGGAGTGGATCGTTTGGCTCCCCGGGTTGGTCACCGGCATCAATGTGACCGTTCGCACCGTGGGGGAACAGGGTTCGGCCGTGGTAACCCATGTGCCCGTCTATCCGCCCTTTTTGAACGCCCCCGCCCTGTGGCAAAGAGAGTTGCGCACCACCCCGCTGATCTATGACGGCCGTCAGTGGCAGATGGATTGGGACCAGCTCCAAAGCGTTTTGGGCCACCGGACCCGGCTCTATCTGCTGTGCAACCCGCAGAACCCCACCGGCCGTGTTTTCACCCGCCGGGAGCTGACCGCCCTCGCGCAGATCTGCCTGGAAGCCGATCTGGTGGTCTGTGCCGATGAAATCCACTGCGATCTGATCCTGACACCGGAAAAGCGCCACATCCCCTTCGCCACCCTCGGCCCCGAAGTGGCGGCCCGCACCATCACCCTGATGGCGCCCAGCAAGACCTTTAACGTCCCCGGCCTGGGTTGTGCCTTCGCCATCATCTCCGACAGCGGATTGCGACACCGGTTCAAGCAGGCCATGGCGGGCATCGTGCCCCACGTCAATGTGCTCGGCTTCGCCGCCGCCCGGGCCGCCTACGCATCCGGCGGACCGTGGTTGAAGGCCCTGCTGGAGTATCTGCGTGCCAACCGCGACCTGACCACTCAGGCCATCAATCAAATGCCCGGTCTCCACATGGGACCCGTGGAAGGCACCTACCTGGCCTGGATCGATACCCGTAGCAGCTCCATCGAGCACCCCGCCCCCTTCTTCGAGGCGGCCGGCGTGGGCCTTTCGGACGGCACCGGCTTCGGTGGACCGGGATTCGTGCGGCTCAATTTTGGGTGTAATAAGGGGTTGCTGGTGGAGGGGCTTGAGCGGATGGCTGTGGTGATGGCGGGGGTTGGGTGATATAAAATTAAAACAGAGTTTTAAGTGTTAAGTGTTAAGTTTTAAGTTAAGGAATGCTATCGATTGTAGGGGGGTGGGGTTTTGCTTTTCTTGGGGGGTGGTTGTGTAGTATGGAGGGCGTTGATGGAATTGAGCTGGATTGCCTCCTTAGCGGAGGCAATAGTGGATGGTGGGTTTTTGCAGGAGCGCTTGGAGTGGGCGCGGTTCAAAACGGGAGGGGATGGGTATTATGTATTTTATCGGTAATTTTCAATACTTGACCGATCAGCAGAACGAGAACGAGGCCGACCGTCGCCATGGCGGATTTTCCATGATGATTCAGGCCGATTCGGCCGATGAGGCATTGAATCATTTTCGGCAGCGACTGATCGCCTTTCGCGAAACGTCCACTTTCTTCGAGGGGCATTGCACCATTTTCATCACCCAAATCCTGGAGTTCGATCATGTACCGCGGGACGAGGCCATCCTGCTCAACTTCAAATCGTTCATGGGCGACCCCCTGCTGCCCCACATCGCCTGTGTGGTGCCGACGGAACAAAGCGATGCCTGCACCATCCACGAATGGCAAAACAACCAACCGCTGACCGAAGGACACCAGGACAGCCTGTTCATCGAATTCGTCTAACCGAATGGATTTTCAGCCGGCCTACATCAGCGCCTTGCGCCGATCGCGCCTGCGGGCCGCCGCCGATCAGGGCCTGGCCGCACTGAGCGCCTGCACCCTTTGCCCGCGCCGCTGCGGGGTGGATCGCACCGCCGGCGAGACCGGCTATTGCCACACCGCCGACCAGGCCGTGGTGGCCTCTTACAATGCCCATTTCGGCGAAGAAGCGCCGTTGGTGGGGCGCAAAGGTTCCGGCACCATCTTTTTCGCCCATTGCAACCTGTTGTGCAACTTCTGCCAGAACTACGAAATCAGCCACGGCGGCGAAGGGTGGCCGGTCAGCGCCCGTCAACTGGCCGACATCATGCTCGAACTGCAAGCCATGGGCTGCCACAACATCAATTTCGTCACCCCTTCCCACGTGGTGCCCCAAATTCTGGCGGCCCTGATCCCGGCCGCCGAACAAGGGCTGAACATCCCCCTGGTGTTCAACAGCGGCGGCTACGACAGTGCGGAAACCCTGCGCCTGCTGGACGGCATCGTGGACATCTACATGCCCGATTTCAAATTCATGGACGCAGCGGTGGCCGAACAGACCTGCCAGGCGCCCGATTACCCCGTAGTGGTGCAAGCCGCCGTTGCCGAGATGCACCGCCAGGTGGGCGATCTGAAGATTGCCGACAGCGGATTGGCCCAGCGCGGCCTACTGGTGCGGCACCTGGTGCTGCCCGACGGACTGGCGGGAACGCGACAGGTGATGCGCTTTCTGGCCACCCGCATCTCGGCCGACACGTATGTCAACATCATGCCCCAATACCGTCCCTGCGGCCGCGCCCGCGAAATGCCCGCCCTGTCCCGCACACCGACGGTCGAGGAATTCGAACAGGCACTGCGGGAGGCACAGGAGGAGGGCATCACCCGGCTGGACCAACGCCGGCGGTCGTTCGTTTTGTGGTAGCAGATTTCACCATTTGCATGTTTCAGGGAGGAAAAAAGGATGAAACCGTTGAAAATGATGTTACTCGTTTGTCTCGTCCTGTGCGTGGCGGCACCGATCGTCATGGCAACCGATGAAACAACCGGATCAAGGGTCGTTTTGGAAACCAGCAAAGGCAACATCGTCATCGCCCTGGACCCCGACGCCGCCCCCCTCACCACCGCCAATTTTCTCCAATATGTGGCCGACGGTTTTTACGACGGCACCATTTTTCACCGCGTGATCAAGGGCTTCATGATCCAGGGCGGCGGCTTCACAGCCGAGATGGGCAACAAATCCACCCTGGCCCCCATCGCAAACGAAGCGCACAACGGCCTGAAGAACCGCACCGGCACCATCGCCATGGCCCGCACCCCCAACCCCCACTCCGCCACCTCCCAATTTTTCATCAACACCGCCGACAACAGCTTCCTCGATCACACGGCCAAAACCCAGGCCGGTTGGGGCTATTGCGTGTTCGGTCAAGTGGTGGACGGCATGGAGGTGGTCCGCGCCATCGAATCGGTCTCCACCACCACCCGCGCCGGCCATCGGGATGTACCTTTAGATCCCGTGATCATTGAGCGAGTTGCTGTCGTACCTGCCGATGGTGAAGCGAGTAAAGGGGGAGATTAGAAGGAGTTTTAAGTGTTAAGTGTTAAGTTTTAAGTTAATGAATTCTATCGATTATAGGGGGTTGGGGGGTGGTCGAGCGGATGGGTACTGCCACGGATCGTGCCGGCACAACACATCATGCCCGAAAAGGCTCAACAATCCCGTAGGGGCACGGCACGCCGTGCCCGGGTAGCCCCGATCCACCCGCACGGACGCACCACACACCTCAGGGGCACGCAAGGGCACGGCATGCCGTGCCCCTACGAAGGCGATCCGATGGAATAACGCCGTGGTCCACGAACGAATGCAAAGACGATTCCGATCCCGATAGCGATATCGATTTCGATGCAACGGAATCCCCTCCGGATAATCCTCGAGGCCGACCACAAACGGATCTTCCCGCCGCAAAAGCGACACCGCCTGTTATCGCACGGAGGCCGATGGGTAGAAATCATACTAGCCTTCTATAATCGATAAAATTCCTTAACTTAAAACTTAACACTTAAAACTTAAAACCCATTATTTTCAGGTAGTTTCACAAATCCCCGCAAACCCGCAAGGGTACGGAACGCCGTACGCCGTCAAACCCAACATTACGGCCCTTTGGCGCCAAAACGCGCAGCAACAAGCGCTCCCCCCGACCCACCCGCCGGCGGTGGTTCAATGCTCCACTATATATTTTCTCATTGCACCTGATTTCATCTGATGACAATCATTGCATCTGATGACGATCTTAACTTGACACATTTCAAATCCCGCTGTTATTCTCCATATAGAAACACTTCAGTCGCAGCAGCTTTGCCGGTTTTCCAGGGATCACACTGACAACGACCGCCGACCTCTTGATTCAAACAACCATCCTAATTCGCTTGGAAATACGGACCGGCAACCAAGTAGAGGGGCCTCATTCGTTCTTCGGCAGATTGACCGCACGCCATTGGCCTCGGAACTGTTCACCGTCGATCTTCATCACGGGCTTTTGCTGCACTCGGACCAGTCTCTTCGACTGAACAATGATCGCTCTGTGCATCGGTTTGCGGGATTTGGATGCGTCGGGATCGAAATCGATTTCCTCGAATCCAAGGACCGAGGCGTCTCCTTTTCTTTCGATTGCGATCCCGATCCCGATGCGATTGATCTGATCGGGTTCAGGGGGATCTTCAAAATGAGGAGGGCAGGAAAAATGATCGTCCCATCTCGCCCGGAACGCCGCCGCCACAAACGCTACCCGATGAAAAACCGCATCTTCGCCGTGGTGCGTTCGGAAAATTACGCATCCTATGAAGTCGAAAGCATGAGCAAGGCATCGGTCGCGTTGGCGGTGCTGAAATCCAGACCGCCGCGCATGGGGGAGATCGTGGAGATCAGCAGGGATGGTCTGACCTTCCAGTTTTTGAACGAGGATGCCGGCCAATTGCATCTCGATGCGGAGATGGACATTCTATTTGCCGACGAAGATTTTCACCTGCGCCGGGTCCCTTTTCGGACCATCAAGGAAACGGCCGTCGACAGTGAATCGCCCTTCGACGTGCTGACCATGCGCCGACTCACCGTTGCTTTCGGAGGGTTGACGGACAAACAGCGGAAGAAGCTGCGGCACGTGTTGAAAAACTATACATCCCAAGACGTTGCCCGCAAATCCAGCAAACAGGTGTGGGGTGGTGGGTCATAGCGACACCCAGCGGTGATGGCCGTATTCAGCCCAGTCGTGGCCTCGATGACCGATCGATGCCACGGTCCCTTTCAGGTTGTTGGTGCCCTTCAGCCGCCGCCCCACACTTGTTCCAATCCTTCATACACACCACGACGGGCCTGGGCGGCCTTGTTGAGCGGCGGCACCAATACATCCACGTAATCGTATACCCGGGCCCGTTCGATGCCGGGTGTCGGTCGCAAAATGCGCCCCAGATACTGCATCATCCGGCCGCTGAAACGAACCGGTGTCGCCAGAAAGAGCGTCGACAGGCGCGGACAGTCGAATCCCTCGCCGATGAGCTGGCCGGTGGCGATGAGTACCCGTGCGGCGCCGCTGTTCACTCGCTCGATCACCGCTTTGCGCTGTTCCGCGGATAAATCGCCCGTCAACAACTCTGCGTCCACATGGTGCTTGTGCTTGAGCAAGGCTTGCAGCACTTGGCAGTGCAACTTGCGGTCGGACAACACCAAGCACACCCCCGGGCGGTGGGCATTGTTCACTTCCTCGGCCAGATCGGCGACAATCAGCCGATTGCGGGTGTCGTTGTGGGTCAACTCGGAAAGCATCCTGCTGTATTCGCTGACGGGATCGGCGTAGGCGACAAAATCGGTGGTGCGCCACATCACCTCGATATCGAGGATCTGTCCGCCGGCCACCAGATCGGCGGCCGCCAAACGATGATGGACGTCGCCCAGATGCCAGAAGATCAGCTTGGAGAGGCCGTCGCGTCGGAAGGGCGTGGCCGACAGACCCAGCATGTACCGGGTGTCGAAGGCGGTCACCGCCTCGGTGAAGGTGCGGCTGGGCGCACGATGGCACTCATCCACAACCAGGTGGCCGAAATGGGCGGCGATTTCGTCGGCGCATTTGTACAACGATTGGACCATGGCCACGGTGACCGCGGCGCCCAACCGCCGCCGCCCGCCACCGATCCATCCGATCTCTTTTTCCGGAATACCGAGAAAGGCCTCGATACGCGCGATCCACTGCAGGGCCAGCTCCCGGGTGTGTACCACGACGATGGCCGGTTGGCGGCGTTGGGCAATCATATGAAGGGCCATGACCGTCTTGCCGCTGCCGGTGGGCGCGCTCAAAGTTCCGAAATCCTTCTTGAGCATGGCATCCACCGCGGCTTGTTGATATGGCCGCAGTTCGCCCTGGAATCGAAAATCCACCGATGGCCCTTTACGGCGTCGATCATCCATCACCACCGGTTCCTGGTGATGTCGGCAAGCCAAAATGACTTTGCGTGTCAAGCCCCGGGGTACGATCAGTCCGTCTTTGCCTGACCTATGGAAAAATTTGAGTGTCTTGGGAACGCCCCGATTCCAGCGCCCCATGCGCTCGTTCTCCAGCCACTTGGGGTTGGCGAACTGCAGCTCGGCCTCCAATGCCGTCCGGATCGGGAGGGGAACACGGGTCAAGGTGAGGTGATTGGACAGGCGCAGGTTCACGACGGCGATTGATCGACCGAAAGGTCTTCCAGCAGGCGGCGCAATGGGGGCGCAGCGGCCAGGCGTTCCACTTCCCGCGCCAATTCGCGCAGCTGGTCGGCGGATTGAAAATCGATCTGCAAACGATAGGTGCGTCCCTCGAAGTGGGCGGGGGGCAACAATTGCAACCCGTTGGCCGGCTGCAGGGCCTTCACGGTTTGTGCATAGCGCGTCTCGAAAGCGGTGATGGCCGGAAAGCGGCGCCGGCGGATGTGATCCCGGATCAATTGCGACTTGCGCCCCCTGTCCATCTCCGCGTCTTGACGCCATTGCACGAGTTGCGGATCGGCCAGGACCTGCGCCAGGAGCATCCCTTCCCGCATCGCAATGGCCTGCACCCAATCCAGCAGATCCCGCTGGCGTCCCAGGCTCAACACCAGGTTTTCAAAAAGATCTCCCAGGATCCGGGCTGCCGCAGCATCATCCAGGTCATGGAGACGCAAGGCCATGGGCAATGGTATGGTTCCCTTGGCCAGACAGCCTTGCAGCCAAGGCGCCATTCGCGGCACGGGCCGCAACTTTTTCAGTAGTTGCGGCCCGGCTTCGATGCCGGCGGATTTCAACAGACGGGCGCCACCGTCCGGCGCACATTCCACGCCGGCCGCATGTTCCAGCAGCTTAAGGGCCTTGGCGGTTTCCACAATATCCAGGGATCGTTGGCTGCTGTTGTCCGCCACCGCCATCAAGGCACAATCGGCGAAGGCGGATTCGGCGGGCAAACAGCGCGCCGGCATTTCGCGCCAGGCGAGCCGTCGGCACACCTCCACGCGGGCGAAGCCGCAAACCACAACCCAGCGTTCGCCCTTTGCCAACAACACAGGCGGATGAAGCAGTCCGACGCTTTGAATGGAACGGGTCAGTGCATCGTCCGCCTGTCCGGAGGAGATCCGAAAGGTTTCGTCCGCGGCGTCGATCAGGGCCGGCGGGACGCTCCGGATCTCAAAGTCCATAATCGCTTCCGGTAATGGCCTTCAACGCATCCAGGTATTTGGCACGGGTGTTGGCGATCACATCCTCCGGCAGATGGGGGGCCGGGGGCTGTTTGTTCCATTTGATGGATTCCAGGTAGTCCCGCAGGTACTGCTTGTCGAAACTGGGTTGGGCACCGCCGGGACGGTAGGTCGCCAGGGGCCAGAAACGGCTGGAGTCCGGTGTGAGCACCTCGTCGATGAGCACCAGTTCGCCGTCCACCAGGCCGAATTCGAATTTGGTGTCCGCGATGATAATGCCCTTTTCCAAGGCCAGCGCGGCGCCCTTGGCGTATATGGACAGGGAGAGATCGCGCACCTTTTCCGCCACCTCCCGGCCGACCCTTTGACAGGCGGTCTCGAAATCGATGTTGATGTCATGCACCCCGACCTCTTCCTTGGTCGAGGGCGTGAAAATCGGCTCAGGCAATTTGTCCGATTCCTGTAAACCTTCCGGCAGCCGAATACCGCACACCTCAGCGGTTTTCCGGTACGACTTCCACCCGGAGCCGGATATGTAACCCCGCACGACACACTCGATGGAAAGGGGCGCGGCCTTTTTGACCAACATGGAACGGCCTTCCAGGGCTTGTGCGTGGGGTCGGCAGGCCGGCGGGAAATCCTTCACGTCCCCTGAAATGACATGGTTGGCCACCAGGGGGGCCATGATGCCGAACCAGTAGAGCGATATCTGATTAAGGATCATGCCCTTGTCGGGAATGGGTTCGGGCATCACCACGTCGAAGGCGGAGATGCGGTCCGAGGCGACCATCAACAACGCGTCGCCCATGTCGTAAATATCGCGCACTTTGCCGCGTTTGATCAGATTGAGATCGGACAGAGAGGTTTCGCTGACCATTAGTTTGTTCACTCCTGTTTGGATATGTTGGATGGTGATGGATTGTACTGTTCGTTTATGGAGTGCGGTGTGCCGTGGCCCCCTGTGATTGCTGGGTTTTGGGTGCGGGATGGCGCGCATCCTGCCGATACTCGGGCAGGGCACGGCGTGCCGTGCCCCTACGCCTCCGTTTCGTTGAAGGCCGTTATGTAGCGTCGCAACACCTGCAGGGCTCCGTTGTTCAACCCCTCGAAACTGATGCCGGACTCGAATAGGCCGTCCGGGTTTTGTTTCATGTAAACCACCCTTCCCCGGATATCCACCACATCCTCTTTCATGCCGATGGTCAGGCTGACCTTGTTGGGCGGTTGCAGGGGGGTGTGGGTTTCCAACAGAATGCCCGCTTCGGAGATGTTCAGGGTGCGTCCCATACCCTGGTTTGCATCTTCCTCATTGTTCTCGTAGTAGAGGTAATTGAGCAGGTTGAGCGAGTCGATCCGGGCGTATTTTCTTTTTTCTTCCATCTGCATGCCTTGTTCGTCCATTGCTGTGCGGGTTGCCCTCAATGGCGGCGCGAGTGCGGGAGATCCGGCGATCCACCACTATTATCATCTGCCGCTATTGTCATCAGCCGAAGAGGTTATGACGTCCCCCCGAATTTCTTGTAATAGTTGCAAACCACCTTGGTGCTCACCGATATGCAGGTCGCCACATTGTCGATGAAGTTTTTGAAGGTGGTGGACAAATGATTGTACTCTTTTTGGAAGTGGTTGATTTCGACCTTGCGCACCTTGAGATCCTTGGCAGCCATGATGGATGCGAACTCCGGTTCGTGCCCCAAGTCCAGAAAAGGCAGCTGTCCGAAATAATCGCCCTTGTAGAGCGTGGCCAAAGGAATGCGGCCGAAGGGCTCGCTGCGAACCACTGCTGCGGACCCTTCACGGATCAGATAAAAGGACTCCTCTTCGGAGGCCTGCATGATCAGCGGCTTGCGGTTCTCGACATAGCCGGAGGGGTCCAGTTGCTTTTGACGCAGTTCGATGGCCCTTTCGTTGAGTTGCTTCAAGCGCCGGTCAAGGCTGATCAGCAACCCACGGAATTCAGGTGAGAGGCGTGAAAACTCCTGAGCCAACCGTTGGGAGTCCAGCACCCCCAGCTGCACGTTGCCCACGGCAACAGCCGTGGCGGTGCGGATGTGACCCTGGATCAAAAAGGAAGACAAGCTGCCGATGAATGAGCCGTCCCCCAAACGGACGATCGGCAAGGGACCGTCGGGTGTCTGGCGCATGATCTCCACCACGCCTTCCAGGATCACCCAGATCCAGCTGCCGTGCTTGCCCTCCTCCACGATGAGTTCACCGTCGAAAAAGTCCTCCTCGTCGGCCACGTACATGTAGTCCACCAACGGACCTTTAATGATGGGAACCGCGTCGGGATCCTCCAGCATCTCATGCCGGCGGCTACCTGTTCCGGGACCGACCCTTTTGACTTGTCCATCGTCTACCATTTTCAAACCTTCCAGGATGATGCCCATTCGGCTCTTGGTGATCACCCTCTGACTGAGCACATTTTCGCGGGTGAATTCAAACTCCCCGTCGGTCCAGCCGAAAAGCGCGTAAACCGCCTCCAATCCGGTGGCGTTGCCGCAGGCGGCATTGACCGGGTTGCCGTTTTCGAAATAGATGAAGCCGGGGTCGGCGGCATAGCGGCTGATCAAACGCAGCACACCGGTGCTGCTGTTGGCGCCCAAAAGCTGCATGATATCGCCAAGCGCCAGGAATTTGAGGCTTCCGGCCAGAACAACATTATCTCGCATCATGACCGGCTTACCGTGCCCATTGGAATTCGCGCTGTAGCGATTGCAGTGTCACCTTCAAGCACTCCTTGAGGGTCGCCCCTACGCCGTCTCCCCGCACCGCGCTGGCGGAAAAAGAGGGCGCCTTCAATTGACGATTCAAATCCCTTTCCATTTGCTCAATGGACATCAGGGGAATCCCCTGGTCCGCCAAGTCGCGCTTGTTGTATTGCATGATCAGCGGCACCTTGAAAATGCTCTTGCCGTACTCTTTCAAATTGGCTTGCAAATCCTTGAGCGACAGCATGTTCTTTTCCCGCCGAACCTCGAGGGAGTCCGCGACGAACACGATACCGTCCACGCCGCGCAGCACCAACTTGCGGGTGGAGCTGTATTTGACCTGTCCGGGCACGGTGTACAGTTGCACCCGCACATTGCACCCTCGAATTTGACCGAGCCCTATGGGGAGAAAGTCAAAGAACAACGTGCGGTCGCCCTCGGTGTTGATGGAAACCATCTCTCCCTTGACTTGCTTTTTGTATGCGCCGAAAATGTATTCCAGATTGGTTGTCTTCCCGCACCGGCCGGGTCCATAATAGACCACCTTACATTCGATCTCCCGCTTTTTCAGATTGAAAATCGCCATAAATGCAAACTCCCCGGGAATAGCGCTGGCATTATGAACTGACAATGCGAATATCCAGGCAATAATCGCCTTGCTTGGGTCCTGCCTTGATCTGGGTTTTGGACGCAACCACCCCCGCCCCGTTGAATATGGCGATAGGTGAAAAGAATTGCACGTCCTGCAACTTCATGCCTTCGGCCAAATGTTCCAACACTTCTTTTTCCTGCTTGGAGATGATCAAGCTCAGCATGTTGCCCGATTGGAAATTGACATCGAACTCCACCATCTTCCCCTTGCGCGGCCCCTTGTCGAAGGTGATGCCGATGGAGGTGATGTCCAGAAACTCCTCTTCCGCCTCGACAATCGTTTCCGCCTCGACGGCCGTTTCTTCCAGAAGGGCGGCCTCGGCGGTCTGCGCCGATGGCAGATCCATGGTCAGCCCTCTTTTCTGCAGGATCTCGTCCAAATAAATGCGCACCGCTTCCAGCTGTTGTGGCTGAAACTGATCGCCACTGAACCACTCGTGATATTGACTGATCGCTTCGTCGACGGTGGCGGAGGCCAGATGGCAGCGCAATATGTTTTTTGCCGCCTCGACGCGAACGGCCTCTTTTTGCAGCAATTCGTTCAATTCCACGACAGCGCGGTCGAATTGGCCGAACTTGGCAAGTGCGACGGCACCCTCCAGGGCGGCACTGTCGGCATCGGTGTTCTCGGAGAAAGCGAAGAGGTTCTTGATGAGATCCTGGGCCTTCTTGGATAATTCGGGCGTTTCGGCCCCTTTGTCCACCTTCTCTTTTGTTGAGTCCAGCGCCCTGATCTTCTCCGACACGGCCTTTAAGAGGCTCTCCTTGTTTTTCAATTTATTTATGGAATGAATCAGATCGGCCGCTGATTTATACTTGTCGTGGGCCTCGCTGATCAAGCCCTGGGTGCGGTAAATTTCGGCTTCCTGAAGCAACGCCTTCAGTCGCTGTTTGATGTCCATCCATTCCCCCGAAACCGTTCGTACCTTGGCCCCAGCAGCCTGCGACCGTCATTGGGTGCTCAAAAAGAAACAGGCGGCAGATAAGCCGCGGCCGTCCGTACAGGTGCATACAGATTCATACCTTTTACCGCGTCTGCCGCCCAAAAGTCAATATTTAATAGTTATTTAAATAATCTATCGGCAATAGCAGCCTTCTCGCCCAAAAGCTCCTTTTCCGTGTCGGCCATTCGTTTGCGGCTGAAATCGCTGATGGAGAGGCCGCCGACTTCACGCCATTCGCCGTTTTCGCACATGATGGGGAAGGCATAGACAATATCGTCATCGATGCCGTAGCTGTTGCCGGCGCTGAACACCCCCATGCTCACCCACTGCCCGCTGCTGCCCAGCGCCCAATCGCGCATGTGATCGATGGCGGCCGATGCGGCCGACGCCGCACTGGAGGCGCCGCGGGCTTTGATAACGGCTGCGCCGCGCTGCTGTACCACAGGAATGAAGGTGTTTTCATACCATTCGGCATCCACCTGATCCTTGACAGGCCGTCCGTCGATGGCGGCGTAACTGATGTCCGGGTACATGGTGGGAGAGTGGTTGCCCCAGACCACCATCTTTTCGATCTGGGTGGTTTTGCATCCGACCTTGGCCGCCAGTTGCGACAAGGCCCGGTTGTGATCCAGGCGCATCATGGCGGTAATGTTGCGGGGGTTTAGGTTGGGCGCGTTTTTCAAGGTGATCAAGGCGTTGGTATTGGCCGGGTTGCCGACCACCAGCACTTTGACGTTGCGGTTGGCGTTTTGATCCAGGGCCTTGCCCTGCACGGAGAAAATGTCGGCGTTGACTTTCAGCAGATCGGCGCGCTCCATGCCGGGGCCTCGGGGCCGGGCCCCCACCAGCAGCGCATAGTCGCAATCCTTGAAAGCCACATTGGGATCGTCGGTGGCCACGACGCCGGCCAGCAGGGGAAAGGCACAATCCAGGAGTTCCATCACAACCCCCTCCAGGGCCTTCATCGCCGGCGGGATCTCCAGCAGTTGCAATATCACAGGTTGGTCCTTGCCCAGCATGTCCCCATGGGCAATTCGAAAAATCAATGCGTAGCTGATTTGGCCGGCGGCTCCGGTGATGGTGACGTGAACGGGATTTTTCATCGGCGATCTCCATGTGTTGATGTAATGGTTTAATTTTTGCGGTTATCTACAAAGCCCAAGTTGGGGCTTGCCCCATTGGCAATCCAAATCGGAATCGGGATCGCTATCGAAATCGATGCGAACCCAGCCGCAAAACGGAACAGAAACGATTTCAATTCCGATTTCGACGTCGATCCCGATACTGCCGTTTATCGATTCCATCTGACCGAACATAGTGGCAATTACACCAAATTGCCAAATAAAAAAAGGGGATCGCCGCCATCGCGCCCTTGGCAAGATTATTCACTTATCCGTCCCACGGATCATCGCCTGCACGGCTTGTGCGATTTCCGCCGTGATACCGGGCAATGCCTGGAGCGCTTCCGGGGATGCCGCGGCGATGGCCTCCAAGCTGCCGAAATGGTGCAGCAACTGCGCTTTGCGTTTGGGGCCGATACCTGAGACTTGGTCGAGGGCCGATCGCAGGGCGGCGGTTTCGCGCCGTCGCCGCTGAAAGGTGATGGCCCAACGATGGGCTTCGTCGCGCACCCGTTGCAAAAAGAGCAGCAGGTCCCCATCTTTGCCGAAGGTCACTGGATTGGCGCGCCCCGGCAGGTATATTTTGTCCTGTTGTTCGCCCGCATCCGGATCTTTCTTGGCAATGCCGGCCACGTCGAATTGGGCGCCCAACCCCATCTCTGCCAGAATCGCCAGGGCGACATTCAACTGGCCCTTGCCGCCGTCCACCAGCAGCAGATCGGGCCACGGACGTCCTTGGTCCGCCTTGTCGAAGCGCCGGCGGATGACCGCCGCCATGTGAGCGTAATCATCCGGTTTGCCGGAGCCACCCATGATATAGCGCCGGTAGCCCTCAGCACGCGGTCGCCCCCCCTCGAACACCACCATGGCCGACACCGGTTGGCTGCCGAACAGGTTGGAGTTGTCGAAGCATTCGATGCGCACCGGCGGCCGACGCAGTTTGAGCCGTTGCTGCAACCGTTGCAGCATGGCCGTGTTGGCGTCCCGCTGCAGGCGGTGTTCGCCGGCACTCTGGCGGGCATTCTGCAAGGCGAGCTGCACCAATTTCTCCTTGTCGCCCCGTTGCGGCACGGCGATGACCACCCGACCGCCCCTGATTTCCTGCAGCGTCTCTGCCACCAAATCCGGTTCCTCGGGCAGCCGGCTGACCAGAATCTCCCGCGGCATCCGGCCGGCCGAGGCATAATACTGCCGCAGGAATACGCCCATTTGCGCCTCCGGCGCCCCCACAGCCTCCTCGAAGACGAAGTTGCGGCTACCCAGGAGGAAACCGCCCCGCACCCGCAAAAGCGCGATCACCGTGAAATCGTCCGCCGCCAGCAGCCCCACCACGTCGCGGTCCTTGAAATCGGTGCTGACCGACACCTGTTTTTCCAGGGTCCGCTCCAAGGCGAACATTTTGTCCCGTAACCTGGCGGCGGATTCGTAATCCTGGGTCGCCGCCGCGGCTTGCATCTGTTTCTTGATTTTACGAATCAGCGCGGGCGTGCGTCCTCTCAGAAAGGCGACCACCTCCTTGACCACCTCCTGGTATTCCCCGGGGGAAACCTCCTGGAAACAGGGCCCCATGCAAAGCCCCATCTGGTGGTTGAGGCACGGGCGGGGGCGCTTCTTGAATGATTCGCATCGACATTTGCACAGCTTGAAGGTTTTGTTGATGAACTTGATGGTCTGGCGTACCGCTCCGGCGGAAGCGTAGGGACCGAAATAGAGTGATCCGTCGGAACGCAATTTACGCACCACCGTCAGCCGGGGGTATGGGGCATCGATGTCCAGACGCAGCGACGGGTAGCGCTTGTCATCCTTGAGCACCACGTTGAAGCGGGGGCGATGGCGCTTGATCAGGTTGGACTCCAGGATCAAGGCCTCTTTTTCGGTGTGGGTCAAAGTGGTTTCGAAGGCGGCCACCTTGGTCAACAACAGCACGGTTTTGGGGTCGTGGGGCCGCTGCTTCTGGAAGTAGGATTGCAAGCGCTTGCGCAAATTGCGCGCTTTGCCCACGTACACGATGGCGCCACGCTCGTCGCGCATGATGTAGACGCCGGGGGTGGTGGCCACCGCGGCGGCCTCGCGAGCCAGGCGGTCGATGCGCGATGATGGGTGCTCGATGGCGGTGGGGGGGGTGGGGTTCGTGGTCATAGTGGACAAAGTGGACGGTGTGGACGGAGTGGACGAATCCGCTTCGGCGTCTTCTTTCTGTATTCAGTTTGGTCTGCTCTTGGCAAGGCTCATCCTTCGTTGACCATTTTGTGTTTCAGCAGCTTGATGCGGTCGCGCAGTTCGGCGGCTGTTTCGAATTCGAGGTCGCGGGCGGCCTGATGCATTTGCTTTTCCAGGGCCTTGATGGTGTTTTCCATCTTTTCCGGCGAACCGTAGGGCGTGTCCGGTTCTTTCACGGCCGGCGCGGTGGACGGTTGTTCCTGGTAGACGGCATCGAAAATGGCGGTGATGCTCTTTTGGATGGTCTGCGGCACGATGCCGTGGGATTGGTTGTACGCGACCTGGATTTGCCGGCGCCGGTCCGTCTCTTCGATGGCGGACCGCATGGATGGCGTGGTGGTGTCGGCGTAAAGAATCACCGTGCCGTTCACATTGCGCGCCGCTCGGCCGAAGGTTTGAATCAGGGAGCGGGTTGAGCGCAAGAAACCTTCCTTGTCGGCGTCCAGGATGGCCACCAAGCCGACCTCGGGAATGTCGAGCCCTTCCCGCAGCAGGTTGATGCCGACAAGCACGTCGAAGGCGCCCATGCGCAGTTCGCGAATGATCTCCATGCGCTCCAAAGTGCCGATGTCGGCATGCAGGTAGCGCACGGCCAGCCCCAGGTCGGTGTAATAGTCGGTGAGGTCCTCGGCCATGCGCTTGGTCAGGGTGGTCACCAAAACCCTCTCGCCCCGCGCTTTGCACTGCACGATTTCCGCGTAGAGGTCGTCCACCTGGTGCCCGGCAGGGCGCACGACAACAGGGG
Source organism: Desulfatitalea alkaliphila (assembly GCF_022968795.1). Taxonomy (GTDB): domain Bacteria; phylum Desulfobacterota; class Desulfobacteria; order Desulfobacterales; family Desulfosarcinaceae; genus Desulfatitalea; species Desulfatitalea alkaliphila. Next base: position 75,129 of record NZ_JALJRB010000019.1, on the reverse strand, counting down.
GATCCACCAACCCGGTGGGCCGTACGATCTGCTCCACAACGGCATCCCGGCCCTTGTCGGTTTCGTAGGCCGCCGGAGTGGCCGAAACGTAAATCACCCGGTGGACCCTTTGGCGCCATTCGTCAAAGCGCAACGGCCGGTTGTCCAGGGCGGAAGGCAGACGAAAACCGAAGGCCACCAGGGTCTCCTTGCGCGAGCGGTCCCCCTTGTACATCGCGCCCAACTGGGGCACGGCGATGTGGCTCTCGTCGACGAACATCAGATAGTCCTCGGGGAAATAGTCCAGCAAGGTGGGCGACGGCGCACCGGCCGCCCGGCCGGTCAGGTGCCGGGAATAGTTTTCGATCCCGTTGCAATAGCCCAGCTCCTGGATCATCTCCAGATCGAAGCGCGTGCGCTCTTCAATCCGCTGGGCCTCGATCCATTTCTTGTCGTCGCGGAACCGGTTCACCCGCTCTTTGAGTTCCTCCTTGATGGCGGCCATGGCCCGCTTCAGGGTCTGCTGGGAGGTCACATAGTGGCTGGCGGGAAAGACTGTGGCGCTCTCCACCGTGGACAAGACCACACCCCGCAGCGGATCGATTTCCTGCACGGCATCCACTTCATCGCCGAAAAAGTCGATGCGCAGGGCCTTGTCCTCCTCATAGGCCGGAAACACCTCCACCCGGTCGCCGCGCACCCGGAAGGTGCCCCGGTGAAAATCGACATCGTTGCGCTGGTATTGCATGGCCACCAGATCCCGCAGCAGTTGCTGCCGCGAAAGCGTCATGCCGGTTCGCACATCCACCCGCATGGCCAGGTAGTCCTCGGGCGCCCCCAGCCCGAAAATGCAAGAGACGCTGGCCACCACCACCACATCCCGCCGGGACAGCACCGAGCGGGTGGCCGAATGGCGCATCTTGTCGATCAGGTCGTTGATGGAGGAGTCTTTCTGGATATAGGTGTCGGTGGTGGGGATGTACGCTTCGGGCTGGTAATAGTCGTAATAACTGACGAAAAACTCCACTGCATTGCGCGGAAAGAGCTGTTTGAATTCGTGGTAGAGCTGGGCCGCCAAGGTCTTGTTGGGCGCGATCACCAGGGTGGGCCGGTTCAGCGTGGCGATGACATTGGCCATGGTGAAGGTCTTGCCCGATCCGGTGACGCCCAGCAGCACCTGATCTTTGCGCCCCTCACGCAAACCGTCGCACAAGCGCCGGATGGCCTCCGGCTGATCGCCCCGGGGGACGAAATCCGAAACCAGTTCAAACATGGGTCACTTCACATTCAGCAGCACCACGCACATGGCGGCCATCCCCTCCCCCGCCCCCACCTGCCCCAAGCCTTCGGTGGTGGTCGCCTTGATATTAATGACGGCTTCGTCGGCATGCAAGGCGGCCGCCATGGTGCGGCGCATGGCGTCGTTGTGAGGCGCCAAACGGGGTGCTTCGGCGAAAATGGTGGCGTCCAGGTTGGCCAGGAGGAACCCGTGGTCCGCTAAACGGCGGCGGCATTCCTGCAACAGCACGATGCTGTAGATGTCCTTGTAGCGGGGGTCCGAATCGGGAAACAAGCGTCCGATGTCGCCCAAACCGGCGGCCCCCAGCAAGGCGTCACAGGCCGCATGCACCAGCACGTCGGCATCGGAATGGCCCAGCAGCCCCTTCTCGAAGGGAATGGTCACCCCCCCGAGCACCAGGGGACGTCCCGCCACCAGGCGGTGGATATCATACCCGATGCCGATACGCATTGTCGCCGACCACGTTGTAGGCTTTGATGGCCTGTTCCATGCCCTTGACCCGGACATCGCCCCGGGGCCGGGTGGCGAAGTGATCCTTGATCAAATGATGGGTGTATTCCGACACCAGGATCTCCCCCGGCGCGGCGCCCGCGCAGAGGCGGGAGGCCTGGTTGACGGCGTCGCCGATGACCGAATAGCTCATGGTGCGGCTGGAACCCAGATAGCCCGCCACCACCGGTCCGGTGTTGATACCGATGCCCACTTGAATCGGGGGTTTGCCCGCCGCGGCCCGATCGAAATTGAACGCCTCCAGGGCCCGCTGGATGTCCAGCGCCGCCCGCGCTGCGCGCTGCGGGTCGTCATCGTGGGCCAGGGGCGCACCCCATATCACCATGATGCCGTCGCCGATGAATTTGTCCACGGTGCCTTCGTGGCGAAAGACGATCTCCACCACGACTTCGTAATAGTCGTTGAGCATGCGCAGAATCGTGTCGGCATCTGCGTCGCGGCTGTGGCGCGTGAACCCCCGGATGTCGGCGAACATCACTGTCGCCACCCGGCTTTCACCGCCCTGCTGCACACTCAAATCCCCGTTGACCACCAGCTCCGCCAGATCGGGGGAGAGCAAACGCCGGAAACGTTCCCGCGTGGCCGCTTCCCGTTCCATGCGGCGGGCCGACTTGCGCCGCTCGTTCATGGTGAATTGGGCGTGGCTGCCGAAAATGACGAACAAGCAAAGCACAATGACCCGTCCCCACACATTGGTCAGGTCCAGACCGGTCATCTTCTCCAGAAAATTGTCGTAGGACAGGAACAGGGACAGAAAGGAGTCCAGCAGCCAGTAGATGGCCGCCAAGCCGAAGCCGATCAACACCATGTGATCGGTCACCATGGAGCGCTTGTCGTTTTTTGCGGACGTTTTCATGGCAGGGTCGTGTCTTCCGGTCTTTGGTCAACAGCATCGGGAACAAAGGAAAGATACACGTTCGTTGGGCCATTTTCAATACAACTTGACAAAGATGGCCCTTTAAGGTGAAAGAGAGGGCATCGCGCCCTTAATGGCGGCCGTTTTCCACATCCCCCCACCCTATTGCATCGAGGAGTGCCGTGTTGGTCAGGTCGGAGGAAATGCATTCCACGGAGACATCTGTAGATCGGATTCACCGGCCCGCGCCCAAACCGTCCATCACTGAAGCCACCGCCGCTCGCCCAACGGCCGGTAGACAACTGCGGGCGGCACTACGTTTGCCGGCCCTGCGCACGCGGAAGCCCATGGTGTTGGGGGTTGAGATCGGCCACACCGACATTCGCATCGCCAAGACGGCGCGCCTGGCGGACAAGCGGTACCAGCTGATCGATTACTGTCGTGTGCCCCTGCAAGGCCGCCCCGCCCGGCACGACCCCCTTTTTCGCAAACAGCTGCAGGCAGCTTTGGAACGCATCGGTGCCAATGAAGGCCATTGCGAAATCTGGAGTGCCATCCCTTCGGCCCGGGTTGAGCTGCGCTGCTTGCGCGTTCCCAAACTCAAGAAGCGCCAACTGACCAACGCCGTCCACTGGACCTTCACCACCAAGGTGGCACTCAACGAGCAAGAAGAGTTGCTCGATTTCGACATCCTGGGCGATATCACCGAAGAGGGCGTGCGCAAGACGGAAGTGCTGGCCTTCAAGGCGCCCAAAGCGGAAGTGGCCGCCCTCAAGGAGGCGTTCGAGGCCATCGGTTATCCCCTTACCGGCATCAGCATCGTCCCTTTTGCGGTTCAGAACCTGTTCCGTACCGGTTGGCTGCGCCACGGGCAGCAGGACGCCTGCACGCTTTTCGTGGGCCGCGACTGGTCGCGCATCGCCATCTACAACCAAAACCACCTGGTGCTGGCCAGGGGCATCAAAACCGGTATGCGCAGCATGGTGGAGGCAATCCAGACGGCCACGACCGCGACGCCGTCGGATGGCGCTTCCGACAACGGGACCATTGCCTTCCCGTCTGAAACGGATGCGCCCCCCGGGCCGACAACCGTTCCCGAAGGCATCGCCGGACCGGCGGCCCAGCAATGTTTTTTCGACTTTCTCCTGGGAAAAGATGCATCCGCCGAAGACCAACAGGCGACATCGTCCCTCGGGCACCCCCCGGAAGCGGTCTTTGCGATGCTGCGGCCGGCCCTGGACCGTCTGGTGCGACAAGTGGAACGCACCTTCGCGCACTACAGCCTCCATTTTCAAGGCGGCAAGGTGAAGCGCCTGTTGCTGTCCGGCCGGATCAGCGCCAATGACATGTTGATCGAGCATATTGCAAAACAGCTGGACCTGCCCACCGAGGTGATGAATCCCTTTGCGGCAGATCCGGCGTTCATCGGCGATGCCGTCGTTCCCGAAGGCCGTGCCGACCGCGAAAGCTACCTGCCTGCCATCGGACTGGCGGTTTCGCACAACAGCTTTACGCCCAACTTCCTGCACACCCACAAGGACAAGGCGGCGGAAGACCATTCGCAGCGCTTCAATCACCGTTTGCTCGCGGGGTGCTTGGCCTGCCTGCTCGCCCTGTTGATGCTCTTTGCCTGGCAAGAACGGCGGATCAGTCAAAAAAGAGAAACCATCGCCCGACTCGACCGGCAATTGCTGACATACACGCCGGCAGCGGAAAAGGAAATCATGCTGGCCCTGTTCGCCCAAAGCCGACAGCGGCGGCAAACCATGACGCAACTTGTAGAAAGCTACTTGCCCGTGGCGATGCTGCAGGAGTTGTCCCGGTTGACGCCGCCCAACGTCCGTTTGATCGATGTGACCGCCGACCTCGAACCGTCCGCCGGACAACAAACATCGAACGCGGCCCGCGTCACCGTGGACGGCCTCGTTTTCGGCGCGCCAGGCGCTTTCGAAACCGCGCTGACCAGTTACCTGCTCACCCTGCGCAACTCGCCGATCTTCAGCCGCCCTGTGGTGCAAAACCGGCGGGTGGAATATTATGACGGCCGGGAGGTGTTGCGGTTTCAAGCCGTGCTGGAGATTGAGGGATGATCCTGAACCGTTTGTCCAACCGGCACCTGGTGTGGCTCGGCCTTTGCGGTGCCGCCATTGTCGCTTTTTTGTTGTTGTTCGTTCTCCCGAATCTGCGGACCATGAAGGAAATGGATAACCGTGTGGCGACGCTGACGCAGCGGGTGCAGTCCCAGGAGTTGCTCCACCCGGTTTATCGAACCCTGATCCGCCAGAGCCGACATCGTCTGCCGGAACAGCTGCCGATTCCGGCAGACAACGATGCGCCGTTACCCTCCATCGATGACATTCAGGGGGTCTTCACGGAGATGGCCCGCGAACACCGGGTGGTTTTCGAAAGCGCCGCACCCGACCCCGCCAGTTATTTGCAAGAAAACACCCAACTCGTGATGAACGTCGTCTTCAGTGGTGATTTTGTCGACTTTCAACCGTTGTTGTTCCGGCTTTGTCAACTGCCTTACATCAACGCCATCACTTCGGTCGGCATTCACACGCGGGAAGATCGCCGGCGAATGGCGTTGCGATTGGTTTTGAACCCGATGTAGATCGGGCGAGGGCCCTATGAGCATGCGCGAAAAATGGATCGTGGCCGTCATGTGCCTCACCCTGGTCTACGGTGCCCACGAACTGCTCGGCAAAAGCGTGGGCACCGGCCGGGCCACCCAACCGCCTGGCAGGGATGCCTCGCTGGAAGAGGTGCGCCGGTTCGCCGAGGAGATGAGCCGCAAAGCGGGCGAGCAGGTGATCTCCGATGCCGACCGGCACGTCATCGCTCAGGCGCTCGCGCCGTGGACCGAAGATCCGTTCATCGCCTCGCTCAGGCCCCTTTCCAGCCAGCCGGGCCAAAGGCAAGGCGACTCGGCGCGCGCCGCCGCGGCGTCCAGCGGCCCGCCGGCTTTTGCCTTCACGGGGTTTTTGCGGTTCGGCGAGACCCGCATGGCGATCATCAATGGTATGGAGTATGCCCGGGGAGAAGCCCTGGGCACCGATGGCCTCTATGTGCACAGCATATCGGAGCAGCGGGTGGTGCTCGGCAAGGTGGGCAGCGCCCACCGGATCGTGCTGCCGCTGCGGGAGATGGATTGAACGCCCCGCACAGGCGGGATGGATATGGAACACACCAAACGGAAGACGACGGGGATCAAATGAAGGGTGCCGGATGCAGATGGGCAATGTTGGCGGTCATGATGCTGGGCATCGTCTGGTTTTGGGGATGCGCCCATGACGCACGGGAATCCCAACCCTCGCCCCTGGAAGTGTGGCGACAAAAAGCGGAACAAAGTGGCGGGTACTCACCGAGCGCGCGGGAACGCTCCATCGCCTTGCAACCCAAACAGATCGAGACGGTCGGCGGCACCGGCAGCGCATCGGCAGGGCCGGCACGGGACCTGCCCGATGGACCCGTCACCTTGAAAATGCACCTGGCCGAGGTGCCGGTGTTGCTGCGCGCACTGGCCCGCGCCGTGGATCTGAACATCATGATCAACGAGAGCGTCACGGGACGCCTGAGCATCAATGTGAACAACGCGCCCTGGAACCAGGTGTTCGTCGGCGTACTGAAATCCCAAGGATTGGATTACGACTGGGAGGGGGAGATCCTGCGCATCGTCACCATCGAGGACCGCGAACGGGACTTGAAAAACCTGGAGGCCGAAGAGCGCATCCTGGCCAAGCGCCGCGAACTGGAGATCCGGGCGCCTTTGGTGACCACCATCATCCCGGTCGACTTTTCCAGCGCCGAACGGTTGCGGGAAAACGTATCGCGGGTGATCAGCGCCGAAAAGGCCGGCGAGCCGGTGGGCACCGTGATGGTCGACACCCACACCAACTCGCTGATCGTGCAGGCCACCCCCAGCGATATCGACAGAATCATTCCCATGATCAAGGCCCTGGATCGCCCCACGCCCCAGATCCACATCGAGGCCCACATCGTCGAAACCACCAGCAGCACGGCCCGCGAACTGGGCGTGCAGTGGGGCGGCCTGTACCACAACAGCAGTCGCGGCTACTGGATATCACCCAATGCCACCGGCGCCGTCGGCGGGCAGCAACCGGGATCGGGCCAGGGCATCAACCCACCCGCGGGCACGGGCATCAACTTTCCGGCCAATTTGAGCAACGCCACGACGGAGGGCGCCGGCCTCTTCCTGGGCCTCATCGCCGAAGGCTCCAGCGGCCTTCTGGCGTTGCAGCTCTCCGCCCTGGAGGAAGAAGGAATGCTGAACATCCTTTCCAGCCCTTCCATCACCACCCTGGACAACACCAAGGCGGTCATCGAGAGCGGCGACGAAGTGCCCATCCCGGTGGTTCTCAGCGACAGCTCCAATGTCATCTACAAGGAGGCCCTGCTCAGCTTGGAGGTGACCCCCTACGTGATCCAGGAAGATGTGCTCAAGCTGGAGATCATGACCACTAAGAACGAGGTGGATTTTTCCCGCACCGTGCTCACCTACCCGACCATCGTCACCAAGAAGGCCGCCACCAACGTGATCCTTTTCGACGGCCAGACCACGGTGATCGGCGGCCTGAAAAAAAACACCACCCAGAACAGCGAAGCGGGCGTGCCATGGATACGCAAGGTGCCGCTGCTGGGGCATCTTTTCAAAAGCACCGGCAAGAGCGAAGAGATGCAGGAGCTGCTGATTTTCATAACGCCCCACATTCTCAAACCTCGGCCCGCGGCGGCGGAAAAGGCATCGCCGAGCGGAAAGCAAACCCTTTTTCCAGAAACTATTGAGGGAGATTGAATGGATCCGGATCAAATCATGGATGGTTTATCCAAGGAAATCAATTCAGCACTAAAGGCGATGGCCAAAACGAAAGACGTTAATGAAAAAGAGGCCTACAGCCGGATTATAAAGAATTTGTGTAAATCACAAGGTGTGTTCCTGGAATTGGCCGCCGATATGATGTCGCGCGATTTTGATGATGAGCTGGATGAAGAGATTCCCTTCTAACAGTGGATAAAGCATTGAAAAGGCCCAAAGGCGGCGGGTGAAACCGATGGCGGAGGTTGCGTGAGGGAACGGAAACGACTGGGCGAAATGTTGGTGGAGGCCGGCCTGATCACCGACGACCAGCTCAAGCAGGCGGTGGTGGACCATCGCCGCAGCCACATGAAGCTGGGGCAGTTCCTGGTGCACGAGGGCATGGTGGGCGGTCCCCAGATCGCCGACCTGATCTCCCGCCAGCTGCGGATCGAAAAGTATCACCCCGACAACTATCCCATCGACATTCAAATGGCCGAGTTCCTGCCCCTGGAGATGGTGCAGAAGTATCAGGCCATCGCCCTGGCACGGGCCAACTCCCTGATCACCGTCGCCATGACCGACCCCACCGACATCACCGCCCTGGACGCCATCGAGGTGTACACCAACCTGGAGGTGGAGCCGGTCATCTGCACCTACCCGGAGTGGAACCACCTGATGGGCAGTCTCTACGGCACCTACTCCACCATGGGGGGCGTGCTGGAACGCATGGAGGAGATGGAGATCGAGCACACCGGCGGCGGGGACCCCGAACAGCGCGGCGTGGAAGATCTGGAAGTGCGCTCCCTGCAGGATATGGCCGAAGAGGCCCCGGTGGTGCGCCTGGTCAACTCCATTCTCTCCCAGGCGGTGCGCGAAGGCGCCAGCGACGTGCACATCAGCCCGGAAAAGGACCGCGTGCAAGTGCGCTTCCGGGTGGACGGCAAGCTGCACGAAGTGCCCGCGCCGCCCAAATCGATGCACCTGCTCACCGTGTCGCGCCTGAAAATCCTGGCCAACATGGACATCTCCCTCTCGCGGATACCCCAGGACGGCCGCTTCACCATCCGCATGGACAACAAGGAGATCAACATCCGGGCATCGACCATCCCCACCATCTACGGCGAAAACATGGTGCTGCGGCTGCTGGACACCAGCAGCGGGATCTACTCGCTGGAAGAACTGGGCATGAATCCGGGGGACATCCAAAAGCTGTCCGAGATGATTTTCAAACCCTACGGCATGATCCTGAGCACCGGCCCCACCGGCAGCGGCAAGAGCACCACCCTCTACGCCATACTCAAGCGCATCAACCAGCCCGACATCAACATCCTGACCCTGGAGGACCCGGTGGAGTACCGGGTGGGCAAGATCCGTCAGATCCAGCTCAACCGCAAAGCCGGCATGACCTTCGCCGGCGGCTTGCGGGCCATCATGCGCCAGGATCCGGATGTGATCATGGTGGGCGAAACCCGCGACGCCGAAACGGCCCAAATCGCGGTGCAAGCCGCCCTGACCGGTCACCGGGTGCTGAGCACGGTGCACACCAACGATGCCGCCGGCGCCATCACCCGTTTCATCGACATGGGCGTGGAACCCTTTCTGGTTTCTTCGGTGATGCTGGTTTCCATTGCCCAACGGTTGGTGCGCAAGGTGTGCCCTTACTGTAAAAAACCCTACGATCCCCCCCGATCCGCCCTGCGCTTCTGGGGCCTGGAAGACAAAAAGGATGCCGAATACGTCAAGGGCGCCGGCTGCTTCAACTGCATGGACAAAGGATACAAGGGGCGCACCGGCATTTTCGAGGTGCTGCTGATCGACGACATGGTGCAGGAGATGATTCTGAAACGCTGCTCGGCCCGCGAAATCACCCGCGCCGCCCATCAATCCGGGCGTCTGCGCACCCTCAAGGAGGATGCCGCCGACAAGGTGGCCCGGGGCATCACCACTCTGGACGAAGCCGCCTCGGCGGTCATGATGTGATGTAAGGTACGCCATGCCCACTTACAGCTACCAGGCCATCAACCAGAGCGGCGCCGCCATTTCCGGCTCAATGGAGGCGGAGAACCTGGCGGCGGCCAATGCGGCCCTGGTCAACAACGGGTTGATCCCCGAGAAGGTCCGCCCGCAGAAAGCCCCGCGCATCCAGCAGCTTCTGGACGGCTTCTCCGCCCGCCTGCATCCGGTGCGCGCGCCGGAGCTGATTCTCTTCACAAAGCAGTTCCGTACCATGATTCGGGCCGGCATCCCGATGCTAACGCTGCTGCGCACCCTGGAGGTGCAGAGCGAAGACCCCCGCTTGCGCAAGGTGGTCATCGCCATGGCCCAGGACATCACCCAAGGCGCGAGCCTGCACGAAGCCTTCCGTCGCCACCCCAAGGTGTTTTCGCCCCTTTACTGCAGCATGATCCGGGCCGGTGAAGCCAGCGGCGCCCTGCCCGAGGTGATGGATCGGTTGATCCACATCCTGGAGCACGAGCACCGCATTCGCAGCGAAATCCGTTCGGCCCTGCAATACCCGGCCATCGTGCTGATTTTTCTGGCAGTGGCCTTTTTCGTTCTGCTGACCTTTGTCATCCCCAAATTCTCCGCCATCTTCATTCGCTCGGGCCTGGAGTTGCCCCTGCTGACCCGCATTTGCATCCTGATGTACGAGTTCTTACGGCAGTGGTGGCCGGTCCTGTTGACGGTCAGCGCAATCGCGCTGGTGGCCCTGACCCTGTTTCTGCGCAGCGAAAACGGCCGCTTCCAAAAAGACCGCCTTTTGCTGCATCTTCCCTTGCTGGGGCCGCTGTTCCGCAAAGCCGCAATGTCGCGCTTCGCCAGCATCTTCGCCATTCTGCAAGCCAGCGGTGTCGCCATCCTCGATTCCATGCGCATTTTGGCGGACACGGTGAACAACAGCGCCATTGCAAGGGAGTTCACCCAATTGATGGGACAGCTGGAAGAAGGCCGGGGCATCGCCGAACCGTTGCGCCGCTCCCAATACTTCACCCCCATCGTCATCAACATGACCGCCATCGGTGAGGCCTCCGGCAACCTGGAAGAGATGCTCGGCGAGATCGCCGCCCATTACGACTGGGAGTTGTCCCATGCGGTCAAACGGTTCAATGACTCCCTCGGTCCGATTCTGATCGTGGGCATGGCCGTGGTCATCGGCTTTTTCGCCCTGGCCATTTACATGCCCATGTGGGATCTGTCCCGCGTCGTGCGATGACCATGAAAGACCTGCGCTTCAACATCAATCTTTACGTCATCATACCGGTCATCTTCGCCGGTCTGACCATCCTGTCCCTGCTCTCCGCCTATCGCCTGACCCGTTTTTACCTGGATCGCCACCTGCCGCCCGAATGGCCCCTGCTCGCATGGGGCGCCGTCCTGACGACCCTCACCTTCGCTTGCGGTCTGCTGGTGGTCAAATTCCTCATCGCCCCCGTGCGCCGGTTCGTGGACCGCACCCAAACCATGGGGGTCTTGCGGGACATCGGCATGGAAAACGACCCGCCCCACGCCACCGGCGATCCCGAGCTGCATCGCTTCGAGCGGGTGTTCGATCAAGTCACTGAAATACTGAGCAAGGTGGAAGCACGAACGCTCTTTCCGGAAATTGTGGGCCAAAGCACCGCCATTCGGGCCGTCCTCAACCAGATCCTCAAGGTTGCGCCCACCGACGCCATCGTTTTGATCGCCGGTGAAACCGGCACCGGCAAAGAGCTGGTGGCCCACAGCATCCACCGCCACAGTCGCCACCAGTCCCACCCCTTCGTGGCCATGAATTGCGCCGCCATCCCTGAAGGCCTTCTGGAAAGCGAACTCTTCGGCCACGAAAAAGGCGCCTTCACCGGCGCCGTCAATCGCAAACCGGGCAAGATGGAGCTGGCCGGCGCGGGCACCCTTTTTCTTGACGAAATCGGGGACATGCCCTTGGAGACCCAGGCCAAGATGCTGCGCGCCCTGGAGGAAAAGCGCATCGTCCGGGTGGGCGGCATTCATCCCATCACCGTGGCGGCCCGCTTCATCGCCGCCACCAACAAGAATCTGCCTGAAATGGTGCAACAGGAGCTGTTTCGCCAGGACCTGTTCTATCGACTCAACGTGTTCGTGATCCAACTGCCCCCGCTGCGGGAGCGCCGCGAGGACATCCCCCTGCTGGCCGAACACCTGCTGGACCAGGTCGCCCCGGAAAAACATTTCGCCCCCGCCACCATGCACCTGCTGACGGCCCACGCCTGGCCCGGCAACGTCCGCGAATTGCAAAACGCCATCCAGTCGGCCGCCGTTCTCGCGGGCGCCACCATCGAACCCAATCACCTGCCGTCCGCCATCCTGCAAAACATAACCACCCCCCTGCAAACCCCCGCCCCACCCCTACCCAACGGCGCCGCGGCCCTGGACGAACGCCTGCGCACCATCGAAAAGCAGATGATCGTAAACGCCCTCTCCCAAACCCGCGGTGTCCAAAAACAAGCCGCGGAAATCCTGGGTATCAAGGAACGCAGTTTGTGGCATCGGTTGAAAAAGTATGAGATTGATGCGGGAGTGTTTAAGCGATAAGGGAGTTTTAAGTGTTACGTGTTAAGTTTTAAGTTAATGAATTCTATCGATTATATGGGTTTGAGGGTAGTCGAGCAGATGGAGCCGTTCACCAACCCGTTGGGGCACGGCATGCCGTGCCCAATAAGATCCGATCCTATGGCACGCCGTGCCCCGGTATCCCCGATCCTCCCGCACGGGCTCGGCACGCCATGCCCGGGTATCACTGATCCTCCCGCACATCCTATGAAATGCCTGAGCACAGCGCATTTGACTTCAAGAGATGCCGAAAATACAAAAGTCGCCGGGTGTTATGGACGAAAAGCATTCGCTTTCGATCCCGATAGCGATTTCGATTTCGATGGAAAATTATGGGAATTCAATCAACTGTGGCGTGCGCCCACCCCAACCATCTATAATCGATAGCATTCCTTGCTTGAAACTTTAAACTTTAAACTTTAAACTGTCCCCTTTTCCGACCCGGCCAACTCGAAACTTCCAAGTTGGAGCATATTCGGTAAAACACCATTTTGAAAAAAGGAGGTCCCCTGATGTTCGATTTCATGATGAGCGACGCACAGAAGCAACTGCGTGAAGAGGTTCGGGACCTGGTGCGCTGGGTGCCCCGACAGATGATCCTGGACATGGACCAGGACAAAATCCAGTTTCCCAAGGCGTTTCTCAAGGAGGCCGGCCGTCGCAACCTTTTCGGCGTGCGGTATCCCGTGGAGTGGGGCGGACGGGGCATGGACTGGGTCTCCACCTGCATGGTCATGGAGGAGGTCGGCACACTCGGCTACATTTTCGCCTGCGTCTTCGGTGTCGGCGCGGAGTTGGTGTGCGACGCCATCATTTTACACGGCACCGACGAACAGAAGGAAAAATATGTCAAGCCGTTGTTGCGGGGTGATCTTTTTGCCGCCGAGTGCCTCACCGAACCCCGGGGCGGCTCGGACTTTTTCGGCACCACCACCGCAGCCGTGGATCATGGGGACCATTTTGTCCTCAACGGCCAGAAACGGTTCATCGTGGGAGCAGAAGGCGCCGACTATTTTCTGGTCTATGCCCGAACCGATCCCGACGCCGAACCCCACAAGGCGCTCACCTGTTTCATCGTTGATCGGGGTGAAGGGGTCCGCGTTGACTATATTTATGGCCTGATGGGCAGCCGCGGCGGCGGTGCCGGACGGGTGGTGTTCAAGGATGTGCGGGTGCCCAAAGAGAACATCGTGGGTCAGCTGCACAACGGCTATGCCGTTTTCAACACCATGATGATTCCCGAGCGGCTGGGCACCGCGGCCATGACCATCGGCGCCGCCCGACCCGCCCTGACCGTGGCCACCGGCTACACAACGCGACGCAAGGCCTTCGGTCAACCCATCGCCCAGTTCCAAGGGGTCGGCTTCCAGGTGGCTGAAGCCGCCATGCTGCTGGATGCCGCCCGCAGCATGATCTACACCACCGCCCGCATGGTCGATTCGGGCGTACCGGCCAAACAGACCCGCCGCATGGTTAGCCAGGCCAAGAAATTCGTCACCGAATCGTGCCAGAAAGTGGCCCACAACGCCATGCAGGTCATGGGCGGCATCGGCTACACCAACGTGTTTCCCGTCGAACGCATCGCCCGCGACCTGCGCCTGGCCTCCATATGGACCGGCTCCAACGAGGTGATGAGCATGATCATCGCCCATGAGTGGTACAAGGAGTATCTTGCCGGCAAAGGCCGCAAGACCGAACGGGATTTCGAAAACGATGCGGCCGAGGCCCACGCAGCGGATGAAAAAATATATGAATGAGGCCATGCAATCGGCACTTTCTTCCATCATTTAATGGATAATCAACTACATTTTTTGATGCAAAATGTATTCGCGAGCCATTCCGCGCCCCTTGCACGGAGCGGATTTAGATTCTATTTTATAATTAATTCATATTGTTAAATGAATCAAGATTTTGTTGTCATCAATCTCTTCCTATGGCATATATAGTGCACTCATAAAATAGCAGAACTGTCCATCTTCATATTTATTTTTTTTCCTTCGAAGGGATTGAACCTAATGCAACCACCCTCTCCCGGTAAAAACGCGCCAGTTGTCGGCAACGCCGGTTTCACCCTTCTCGAAATCATCGCTGTCATCGTTATCATGAGCATCCTGGCAGTTGTCGCCGTGCCGCGCTATTTCGACCTCCAGGGCGAAGCCAGGAAGAAAGCCATGGAAACAGCCATGGCCGAAGCCATCGGCCGGGTCAACGGGTATTTCGCCCAGCAGGTGTTGAGGGGGTCGCTTCCAAGCGAAATAAATTACCAAGATGGCGAACCGTTGGGGACAGATCTTGGCGATTTCGAATTGTCTGTTTTCGACGGCGGCCACAGTGAAGATGAGGATTTCGATCCGTCTGCATGCTTTAGCGATAAGGCTGACAATGATGACGCCTTGGACGGTTGTATCAAGCTGGTCGTATCGCCAAAAGATGGTACAGCAATCGCGGGAGCTGATGACGAGATCAAAAGCATACCTCGCCCAGGAATTTGATTTTATTAATAATATCAAAAAAGGCAGCCATGCGGCTCCAGGCCGGCAACCGCAGTACAGGTTTCACCGTTCTCGAGGTCGTGCTGGTACTGGTTTTCATCAGCATCTTCGCAACGGTCGCGGTGTTGCGCCAACCCCCCACCGATGTGACCCTCAAGGCCCAAATAGCCACTCTCAAATCCTATGTTCGTTATGCCCAAAGCCGGGCTATCAACACCGGCACCCCTTGGGGCATCCACTACGACAGCGACGACCGCCGTTTCTGGTTGTTCGCCGGCAATGATTCGAACAACCGCAGGCCGCTTCCAGGAGAAACGGAAAACACCACCGAGTTGGCCGGCGGCGTGACCATCACTCCTGCCGGGTTTACGCTCTGTTTTGACACTTGGGGCCGTCCCGGGGCGTTGGCGACCCAAGCCGAACAGGACCATTGCACCCCATTGACCGAGGCAAGCGACCTGCATTACATTCTGACCAAAAACGGTGAAACTGAAAGTTTTATCATTCATCCGGAGACCGGATTCATACCATGACGGCACCCGCACCAGCAAAAGAGTGGTGCGATCAGCGGGGCTTCACCCTGATCGAAATCCTCTTCACCATCATCATTTCCGCCATTTTGACGGTCATCTTGGCGCAGGTGATCAGCGAGCAAACCTGGCGCAGCTATCAACCCGTGCAAACCCTGGACGATTCCTTGTTACTCAACGCCGTCATGAACAACGTAGTGGCGGATTATCGTCATCTGCAACGGGATCCGGTTCAAAAAAACCCTTTGATCACCTTGTGCAAGAAGCTGAATAGCGGCGTTTACTGGCAGAACGACCATGTTGTTCCGTCTCGTACCAAGATAGTGTTTAACCCGCGCAATGTGGCATTAGAACCCTCAGGGATCAGGGCCGACGATATTGACAACTGCGAATCATTACAAGGCCTGCTGCAAGTCATCGTGTCCATCCCGGACACTTCCCAAAATTTGACCGCCCTTTTCGGTCGGTAAGGCAGCCATGGGCACACTTTCCTGGATCAACAAACATATCCGCGTATGCATTTCGAACAAATTGGGGTTCACTTTCCTCGAGCTCATCGCGACCATGGTGTTGATGGCGATTCTCGCCGGCCTTTTCGGTTCCGGTTTGGTTGCCGCCGTCCAGGGTTATGATTTCAGTCGGGCCAACGCTCAAGTAACGCAAAAAGGGCACTTGGCCATGGCGCGCATTGTGCGTGAACTGACAGAGTTGATAGATGTCCGGGATACCGGCCCGGTGTCCTCCGACGATGTGTTTGTGGTTTATGAGCGCATCCAGAAAGATCCTGGCGGCATTCCACACATCCGCCGCATGGAATTGCGATTCGTTGAGGCGTCTGGAAACGATACCGGGGCGGTTTACCTATACACAAGTGACCCGAACCAGGCGGATTCCGCCGATACAAACCAAAACGGACACATCCTGGTGGACGGGGTGACCGATTTCGCCCTCACCTTTTTCCGCGGGGCCGACCCTTGGCTACCGGGCTACGATATCCGGTTGCTGACGGCCATTCTAATCCGCTTGGATTTGCAACGCCCCGATGCCCCTACCCAGTCACACAGCTTCACCACACTAGTGCATCCGCGCAATACAGATAATGTGGGTGGTGGGGTGTATTAGCGTTGCTGTGAAAAATACCCTGTTGAACGGGATCCCTATATGTATGCAATGTCTTTGACATCAAAAACCACAATCAGTCCTCCAACAATGGTGTGCAAAAGGCATCACGGCAGTGCGTTGATCGCCATTATTGCGGCTATTTTGCTCTTTTCCGTCCTGGCGGCCACCCTGTTGCCCCTGGTGAGTTCCTCCAGACAGCAGACAGCGTTCCACCATCTGGCCGACCAAGCCTATTTTCTGGCGGAATCGGGTTATCGCATGGCCCTGCACCAGTATCGACAGGCACAAACCATGCAGCAGAAGGTGGCGGCGCTTGAGAACATGGACGGCCGACGGTTTCAACTGGAAGGGGTGGGCTCCTTCGAAATTCGCATCTTCTCCTACTATTTCGTGCTGACCAATGGTGCCGAGCCCGGGGTCAATAGTTGGAAAGCGGTCGTTGCAGGCACTTTGCCACCGGAATTGCTTGAAAATGCAATCGGGCAAACGCAACGTTTGTTCATTGGTAACCAGGACTTCGAGGTAAACCTATCGATAGAAGATAACAACCAGGAAATTACCATCATTTTGGAAGATGGTGAGGGGTTTGCTACGCCACTGCCGCAACACACCATCGTCTACCCATTTGTTCGCAGTAACGGTTTCGATCCCACCACCGGTTTTTTATCCTATGAAAACGGCGGTGGCGGCCTCTTTCCGTCGACCCATGGCCGCATCATCGTCGGCGGCCGCATTGTGAATTACAACTACAACAACCGCGACGAAAACCGATTCGAAGGAATTCGCGACCCGAGCGCCTCTTCCCAGGACTCTAATCTTGAAATATTGTCAGGCGCCCCGATCATACTAACCAACTTTTCACGCTTGCACAGCACCGGGATTGTCGGCCAGGGAGCATTAACGACGCACCGGGAGTTGATCTTTGATGGCGCCTTTCCGCAAGAGCCCTTTCTCTGGGAAGAGGTGACGGAAGAAACCTTCTCCGAAACTTCGGCAATTGCGAATTGGGAAACGGTGGACGGGAGTGTCGCGATCAGCGCGGCGGACGGCAACCGGGCACTCTTTTTTGAAGAATTGAGTTCGAATGGAGGATTGGCAACATCGGCCGCAGCGGCCGGTGACCGTTTCACCGGCTACCGAGGCTTAACCGGCGGGTTTCTCAGCTACGATGTGCAAGTCAAATTGGGATTTCTGAATTCGCTTTATCCTGAAACGGAGGGCGACGATTCTGATTCGGATGCCGCCCCGTCCTTTGCCGGCGGTCTTTCTTTTCGCCTGAGGACCACTGACGATAATCCATCTCTTTCACTCACGGCCTTCAACGGTTACGGCCTTTCCATCGTTCTCGGCCAAACCGGGTTTCAACTTCCCGGCACCGCGCTTGAAGCCGGCCCGCTGGTCGTTTTGTGGCAACAAACAGGCGGCATCGATACCAGGACTTGGCTGGCTTACAGCGCCATCGATTTCCCTGCCGGAGGCGTGGCGTTACTGGTCCGCTTGCATGAAGCGGTGTTGCTGAATTTCACGAATGGTGAAGCTGCAGCTATCCAAGCGGGTGAACGAATTTTCGGCGAGAACCATGGCGCAATGGGTACTGTTTTGTCATCTCCCATTCTATCAACAGGCGCTTGGAATGATGGATCGGCCGCAGGCACCCTCTTGCTCAACAAGGTCACAAAGGGAAGCACCTTTCAGCGAAATGAAACCCTGCTGGTGGTCGGCCGATCCAATAGCGCAGCCAAAGTGTCGAACGATGTCACGATGGATAAAAAAGAAAACATAATCAGAATATATCGTGCCGATTTGGCCGATTACCCGCGCATCGCCGGCAATCAAAAGCTCCAGTGGCCGCCGGACGATGGGGCGGATGAAGAGGCGCACACCTCCCCTTTCCGATTGATTCACTGGGACGCAATCAACGATACCATCAATGCGCCGTCCGAGCTGTACGCCGTGCCCTCTTCCAACACCCCCGACAGCATTCTGCGCACCTATCACCCAAACCTCATCTCAAAGCCCCTTAGCGCCTCCCCCGTTGCCGAATTAGGATTGCACGCCTTCGGTGATGGGGCCGGCGACATCTTTTTCGATGACTTCGGGTTTCGATTGACTTATCCAGTGCGCGAAGCTTTTCCCTCACCCCTGCAACAATAAATCCCGTTTATTCGATGAACCATTTGTGGTAAAGAGATATGCTTCCGCGAAGGGCTCGCGAATGGTCCTCGGGGCCTTGTTTTCCGGTGCCTGAAGATCAATGCATGCAACAGTGTAAAAAGGAGTTCCAGTGAATACGAAATCTTCCTTGATGGTGTCCGGTCCGACCGCCCTCGATGAACATGCGGCCAAAAACATATTGCAACAGTACGGCATTCCGGTGGTGTCCGAAACGGTGGTGCGGGATGCCGCCGCCGCCGTGGCCGCCGCCGCCGAGTTGGGATATCCGGTGGTGCTCAAAGGGTTGGGCGCCGCTCTGCAGCACAAGACGGAAAGGGGACTGGTCCACCTGAACCTCTTCGATGCCGAAGCGTTACGCCGCGCGGCCGCCAAGATCGCCGAAGGCGCTGGGGCGGACCTGGAAGGGTTGCTGGTGCAGCCCCAAATCACGGGGCAACGGGAGTTGATGACCGGCATGTTCCGCGATCCCCAGTTCGGCCCCGTGGTGTTGTTCGGACTGGGCGGGACGCTGACCGAGGCGTTGGCCGATGTGGCCATGCGGCTGGCCCCCCTGAGTCGTTGGGACGCAACGCAAATGATCGCTGAAATCCGGGCTCAAAAATTGCTTTCCCCCTTCCGGGGCGAAGCGGCGGTGGATCGGAAAACCTTGCTCAAAGTACTGGACGGGGTGTCGCGGATGGCCGTGGAACACCCTGAAATTGCCGAAATCGACATCAACCCGCTGCGGGTCACCCCCGATGGCCGGCTGGTGGCGGTGGATGCCTTGATCGCCCTCCGTCCGCCGACCGAGTCGGCGCCGTCGCTCACCCCGGTGCCGGCCAAGGAGATCGGCGCCATTTTCCACCCCCGTTCCATCGCCTTTGTGGGGGCGTCGGCCCAGCCGGGCAAATGGGGCAACATGCTGGTGGTCAACACCATCAGCGGCGGCTATGAAGGCCGGATTTTGCTGGTCAACCCCAAAGGCGGTACCATTGCGGGACGACCGGTTTACCGCAGCCTGCTGGACATCCCCGATCCCGTGGACCTGGTGGTGGTGACCGTGCCGGCCCGGCATGTGCAGCCATTGGTGGACGAATGCCGCCAAAAGGGCATTCGCTACATGGTGTTGATCACCTCGGGATTTTCCGAGGCAGGCGATGAAGGCAAGGCCCTGGAAGCCGAGCTGGTCAAGGCGGCACGCGAAGCCGGACTGCTGATCCTGGGACCCAACACCATGGGCATCGCCAATCCCCACATCCGCCTTTTCAGCACCGGCACCACGGTGCAGTCCCTGGCGGGCAGCACGGCCATGGTGGCTCAGTCGGGCAACATGGGCACCCAACTGCTGGCTTTCGCCGAGCATCAGGGCATCGGCATGCGAGGTTTTTCCGGCAGCGGCAACGAAGCAATGATCACCATGGCCGACTACCTGGAAGGTTTCGAGGTGGATGACACCACCCGCACGGTGTTGATTTATGTGGAAGGGTTCAAAGACGGGCGGCGTTTTTTCGAAAGCGCCCGCCGCGTCAGTCGCCGCAAACCCATCGTGCTGCTCAAAGGTGGGCAAACGGCCGCCGGCCAGAAAGCGGCCGCAAGCCACAGCGGCGCCATGGCATCGGACAACCGGGTGTTCGAAGCCCTTTGCCGGCAGGCGGGCATCGTCAACGTCCACCGCCCCATGGATCTGCTGGACCTTGCGGCGGCCTTCGACGCCCTGCCCCTGCCCCGCGGTCCCCGGGTGGCCATCATGACCTTCGGCGGCGGCTGGGGGGTGGTGACCGCCGACCTGTGCCAACGCCTCGGCTTGGTGCTGCCGGAGCTGGACGCGGACATCCTGGCGGAAATCGACACCATGCTGCCCCCTTATTGGAGCCGCGCCAACCCCGTGGACCTGGTGGGCGATTTCAATCCCGATATGACTTTCCGGGTCCAGGAATTGCTCATGCGCTGGAGCGGTTGCGACGCCGTACTCCACATGGGCATCATGGGCCGCCGCATCCTGATCGAACGGCTTTCGGCCTCGGTCCTGGCCGCCGACCCCAGCGTGGCCCCCGGAACCTTCGACGAAATCAAAACCCTTGCAGAGCAGTTCGAAGATGCCTTTGCCCGTCGCTGCCTGGAATTGATGGACGAGCTGAACAAACCGATCCTCGGCGTCAACCTGCGTACCGACCACAACACCAAAACCATCCTGCACCTGCCCGGCCACCGCTACAAAGGCGTGACTTACCAAACGCCGGAAAGAGCGGTTCTCGCGTTGTCGAAGATGCTTGATTATGAAACTTTTCTTGCGCAAAAAGAGTAGGTGGATGGGACGTTTTTTTTAAGTATTCGTAAATATTTAGTTTAAAGTTTAAAGTGTAAAGTTTAAAGCAAGGAATGCTGTCGATTCAATTCAAATTATGTCGCACCAAAGGACCTATAGGGGATACCGGGGGTTCAAAGATGCTTGGCATTGTTGAGTTGCCGGGTCGAATCTGGTATGAAGGATAAACGACGATAATTTTGGAAAATACAAAAATCTTGCAGGACGATTCTTTGTGATGAACCATGGTAAGACCCCTATACGGCACCAATTCGACTTTGAAATCGGCTATCTCATTAAAAGTCCTTGCCGAAATTGCCTCATGCGATTCGATTTCCCGGGTTGTATGGCGCAATGCGACACCCTGGACCTGATCCAAACCCGATTGGCCGGCGCTATTTCCAGTTGCCGCTCTCACTCGCCGATGGAAGCGTTTCGGGTGGATTTGGAAAGTCGCCGCAACAAGTAATTTCTTGGACACAATCCCGAAAGGGCATCGATGTCCGAATCCTATGCTCTGAAAACCGGCGACAACGGCACCGTTGCCATCCAGTTGATCGGCCGCATCGATCACCACGGCGCTGCACGTCTGCTCAAGCAGTTGCAGGGTGAAGTCAAGCAGCGCGAACCGAAACAGGTGACTGTCGATCTCAACCGGGTCACCTTTTTCGACGATTTCGGCCTACTGGTGCTGTTCCAACTGCGGGATCACCTCAATAAGCAAGAAGTGCCCTTCCGCTTGGTCCAACCACCGCCAAAAGTGGCTGAAATCCTGGCCCGCACCAGCTTCGACGATCCGGACATGTGCTCCCCCCTACCTCATGCGCACCGCGACAATACCGTCGTGCGGTTGGGGGCGGCTACCATTCAATTCTACAATAGCTTGAATTTCGTAATTTCTTTTTTAGGTTCGGTCATATTGGCAATGTTGCACGTCATTCGCCATCCCCGCGACCTGCGGGTGGGCGACACCATCGTGCTGATGCAGAAGGTGGGGGTGGACGCCCTGCCCATCGTGGCCATGATCAGTTTCTTGCTCGGTTTGATCATGGCCTTCGTCTCCAGCATGCAGTTGGAGCAGTTCGGCGCCAGCATCTTCGTGGCCCGGCTGGTAGCTCTGGCCATGGTCTCCGAACTGGGCCCCATCATGACGGCCATCGTGGTGGCGGGCCGTTCCGGTTCGGCCTTCGCCGCCGAGATCGGCACCATGCGCATCTCGGACGAAATCGACGCCCTGTTCACCATGGGCTTCTCCCCCACCCTGTTTTTGGCCGTTCCCCGCATTCTGGCCGCCATGATCATGGTTCCCTTACTGACCCTCTTTTCCGACATTTTCGCCATCGCCGGCGGCATGGTGATCAGCGTCAGCATGATGAACCTCACCGTGGCCACATACATCGACCAGACTCTCAAGGCCCTGACCTTGTTCGAATTGATGTGGGGGTTGATGAAAAGCGTTGTATTCGCCGCCCTGATCGCCTGGGTCGGCTGCCTGCGGGGCTTTCAGGTCCGTGGCGGTTCCTCCGAGGTGGGCAACGCGGCCACATCGGCCGTCGTCAGCGGTATTTTCCTGATCATTTTGTTCGATTCCATATTCGCCGTCATCCGCAGCTACTGGTAAACGATGGAAAACAACGACCGAACCATCATCGAAGTCCGCGATCTGGAGGCGCGCTACGGCGAAACGACCATCCTCAAGGATGTGAACATCGATGTACGGGCCGGCGAAATCCTGGCCGTCATCGGCGGCAGCGGCTGCGGCAAAACAACGCTGCTAAAACACATGGTGGGACTAAGCCGACCCTACGGCGGGCACATAACCATCGACGGCATCGACATCACCAACGGCGATGAAAAGAGCTTTGCCAGAGCACTGCGCAAAATCGGCATCTTGTTTCAGGGCGGCGCTCTGTTCAGCTCGATGACCATCGCCGAGAATGTGGCCCTGCCCTTGCGGGCCTTCACCGACCTGCCGCCGGACGCCGTCGGCACCCTGGTGCGAATGAAACTGTGCAGCGTCGATCTGGGCGGATACGAGCACCATTTGCCGTCGGAATTGAGCGGCGGCATGATCAAGCGGGCGGCTCTGGCAAGGTCCTTGGCGTTGAATCCCGAAATTCTTTTCCTGGACGAACCCACCGCCGGCCTCGACCCGGTGATTTCGGCGGAAATCGAAGCGTTGATCATGCGCATCAACCACCAGTTCCGCACCACCATGATCATCATCACCCACTCCCTCGACATCATCTACGAGGTGGCCCACCGGGTGGTGATGCTCGACAAATCGGCCAAGGGGATCATCGCCCAGGGCGACCCGAAAGAGTTGCGCCGCAGCAGCCCCAATGCGGTGGTACGCCAATTCTTCAACCGTCAAGCCAACCTATCCAAGCGGAGCACATGGCAACCTTAAAAACCAAATTCAGCGTCGGGCTTTTCATGATCGTCGGCATAACCATCGTGATTGTCGGCGTGGTGTGGCTGGGCATGTCCAACTACCTGAAAAAGGGTCAGCTTTGCCTCGCTTATTTCGATGAATCGGTGCAAGGTCTGGACCGGGATTCAGCGGTCAAATACCGTGGCGTCAATGTCGGCCGGGTCCACAGCATCGACATCGGTGCGGACGGCAACCTGATAGAAGTGATGATCCTGATCGAGGCGGATGTCGATCTTGAAGAAGTCCTGCACGATATTGTCGGTCAGCTCAAATCGGTGGGTATCACCGGATTGATGTTCATCGAGCTGGACCGCCGCACCGATGGGGATCAGCTGACCTACCCACCCGATGGCGTAACCCCTCCCTACCCGGTGATTGCCACCCGGCCGTCGGACATCACCAAGTTCTTCCAAGGCATCGACGACGTGTTCGACACCCTGCGCGCCCTGGACACCCAAGCCATCTCCGACGAACTGGTGTTGGCGATTCGCAAGGTCAACCATGCCATGGAATCGCTTCGCCTGGACGCGCTGCTTGCCGAAATACAACAAACCGTCCACAATCTCCAGCGCCTTGTGCAACCCGAAAAGATCGAGCGCCTGGTCCGCTCCTTCCAGCAGACCTCCGACAATTTGAGCCGGATGGCGGTCAACGCGGACAGCGGCATCGACGATATCCGAAGCGCGGTGAACCGCCTGGAACACATTCTGGATAGCAGCGGCCCCGATGTACAGGAAGTCACGGCCGACCTGAGGGCATCGGCCGCAGAAGTCAAAAGGGCCATGGAGCACCTGGCCGCAGTGATGGAGACCACCGATCAGAGCGTGGACATGGTCCGGCGACAGGCCATCCAGACCCTGTACCGCATCGACCGCGCCGGCGACAACCTGAACCGCTTTCTGGACCGCCTCTCCGGCGACCCCTCGCAACTGCTGTTCAGCACTCCGCAGGTGGAAAAGCCGGCGGCCCCCTGATGGATGCAATCGCGGGCGATAGGCCCGCCATGCCTTGCCTGACAATGGCCGCCAACACAGGCCATTGAAGAGGAGGAAGAGAAATTGACAAGTGCGACACACGACAAGACGGGCCATCGCTTTTACCGGCTGCTACTCATGGCGCTGCCGGCCCTGCTGCTGATCGGTTGCGGCGGACGCTCGGACCCGGCGCGCCCGATGTACTACTACACCCTGGACTACCCCCCACCGATCACCCAAGCGGCCACCCCCCTGCCCTATGCGCTGCGCATCGAGCGCTTTTCCGCCGCGCCCCCCTTCGACACCCAGCGCATCATTTACGCCGACAAGGATCTGCATCGCAATGCCTATGCCTCCTCCCGCTGGGTGGCGCCGCCGGGTGACATGCTGGCCTATCTACTGGCCAGAGACCTGCAGCGTGCCAACGCCCTGCAAGCCGTCATCGCCCCTGACGACGTGATGACCCCCACCCACGTGGTCAAAGGATGGGTGGAGGAATTCCTCGAAGAAGGCACGACCGCCCCGGCGCAGGCCGCCATCCGTGTCAATATCACGCTGCTGGATGCCGACCAATCCGATCCCGTGGCCCGCGTTCTGCACCAGGGCACATACCACGCCCGAGCCCCCTTGGCGGAACGCAATCCCGCCGCGCTATCTCGGGCGATGAGTTTGGCGGCGTCGCAAGTTATGATTCAGATAAGAGACGATGTCCTTGGGGTATTGGTGGAAAGATAGTTTTAAGTTTTAAGTGTTAAGTTTTAAGTTAATGAATTCTATCGATTATAGGGGGGTGGGGGTTGAAAGATGCCTTTCATCGAAATCGAAATCGGGATCGCTATCGGGATCGAAACCATGGCATTCCGCTGCGATTCGTGAATCCTTTGAAGGATCATGGGATGTGCTGACGTAGGAAGTGCATCAAAACCCAACATTTGCCTTCCGGAGGGTCGAAAAATCGATATCCCCGTAAGGAAATGTGTTTTGTCCTTCAAATTCAAACGATGCGCTTCCTTCGTCAGCGCATCCTATTCAATTGCAGCCTAATTAGCAGATGGCGGCGTCACTCCATATTTTAGATCCCGATCTCGATTTGGAAAAACCAATGTTCAACTCTTATGACTCAAAAGTTCTCACCCCCAGGCCATCACTCCCAACCCCAAAATATATAATAGATAGAATACCTTAACTTAAAACTTAAAACTTAACACTTAAAACTCTCCCCCTAAAACTCTCCCCAAACAACAACCTCAAATACCCCCGACCGATATCATCCATATCTCCGAAATCGTAATCCGGTTCGGAATTCCGACGGGCGATGCGCATGCGCAAATCATCGGCCAACACCTTGCCCAACTCCACGCCGAACTGGTCGAAGGAGTTGATGCCCCAGATAAATCCTTCATAGACCGTGCGCGCTTCGTAGAAGCTGAGCAGGCGGCCCACGTTGATTGGTTGCAAATCTTCCAGCACCAGGGTGCTGGATGGCCGGTTGCCCTCGAAATGGCGCGTCCGGTCCTCGCTGGGCCGCCCGGCGGCCAGGGCGTTGGCCTGGGCCACCAGGTTGGCCCACAGTTCCTGATGGTTGGTCACTCCCTTGGAACGGGCGGTGTACTGGGTGTATTGGGGTGTGCGCACGCCGATGAATTCGATCGGGAAGGGGTGCCCCTGGTGGGCGAGTTGGAAGAAGGAGTGCTGGGCGTTGGTGCCCGGCTCGCCGAAGATCACCACCCCCGCCGGCGGTTCCAGGGAGTCACCCTGGATGTCCGCCGCCTTGCCGTTGCTTTCCATGTTGAGTTGTTGCACATGGGGCGCCAGTTTGGCCAGGGGCGAAGCATAGGGGATGATGGCCTGCTGACCATACCCCAGCAATGAGGTGTTCCAGATGGAGATCAAGGCGGCAATCAGCGGTAAGTTCTTCGCCACCGGCGCTTCCAGGGCGTGGCGGTCCATCTCCGCGGCCCCTAGCAGGAAGGCCTCGAAGCGGTCGTAGCCCAGCAGCAGGCTCAGCGGCACGCCGCCCACGGCCGAGGTGACGCTGTAGCGCCCGCCGATGAAATCGAACATGTGAAAGGTCTGCAGCACCGGTCGGGCGGGATCGTCGCCGGGGCTGCCCTTGCTGGTGACGGTCACCGTGTGGCGGGCCGGATCGAGGCCCTTGTCCCGCATGAACTGTTCCGCCTGGTGGGTGTTGGCCGAGGTTTCGGCCGTGGTGTAGCTTTTGGAAATCACCACCCAGAGGGTGGTTTCCGGGTCGATGGCCGCGGCCACGGCGCCGAAGTTGTGGATGTCCACGTTGGCGAGGTAGTGCAGCGTTAGTCGACGGTCGCTCAGGGCGGCCAGGGCGGTGGAGACGAACTCAGTGCCCAGATAGGAGCCGCCGATGCCGATCACCACCACGTGGCGAAACGGTTTGCCGGTGCTGCCGGTGATGGCGCCGCTGCGCACCTGTTCGCTGAACTGTTTCATCTGATCGCGCACGCGGCGGATTTCCGGCATCACGTCCCGGCCATCCACCCGGATGGGGTCGTCGCCGAAGGCTCGGGCGGCCGTGTGCAGCACGGCCCGATTCTCGGTGACGTTGATCTTCTCCCCGGCACACATGGCGCCGAACCGTTGCCGCAGTCGCAGTGCGTCTTCCAGGGTGAAGAGCAATCGGCGCGCCGCGTCATCCAACCGCTGGCGCGAATAGTCCAGCAACATACCACACCCCTCGATCGAATAGCGCTTCAAGCGGTCAGGGGTCTCGATCAGCCGGCGCAGATGGTTTTCCGGCCGTTGCATGCGTTGGGCTTCCTGCAGCAGCGGTTGATGGACGGTTGTTTGGTCCAAGCGAAAGGACGTCATATGGCCGATCTCCTTGACATAGGTGAAATGTGGCAGTTGAAAAAAAAGCAGATCACTCCCGAAAAGCAACAATGGGGCGCAACGGTCCTCATCGCATACGGGCGTTTTCCACCTCTGGGCGATTGCTCAACACTGCTGTTCATCATCCCGGCAAGCACAAATATGACCGTTGTGCTCGGCCGCCGCCAGGATGTCCCGCAGGTTGTTTGCAATGGGCTGCTCCGTATCGACGCGCAGGCGGCGGGCGGGCGGCATCTCGTCCAAGGCTTCGAACCGTGCTTTAAACTGCTCGAAATGGTGCAGTCGTGCGTCGGAAATCCCGGGTTTCTTCTCCCGCGCCGCCAGCCGCGCCTGGACCGTGGCCTCGGCGCAGACACATTCGACAAAGATCCATCCGGCATCCGTGTCCCTGGCCAGCCGCACTGCCTCCGCCCGCCGGTCCCGTTGATCGAAAGTGGCATCCAGTATAACCGAGCGTCTCCTTTCCAGATAGCCTTGGGCCTGCAGCAGCATTTGTCCGTAGGTCAGGCGGGTCGCATGGGCGCTGTAAATCCCCGCTTCGAAGGATGCGCCGTCGGACGCCAGCGCCTTGGATCGAAACAACTCCTTGCGCACCGCGTCGGTCCGGATCACCGGCGCATCCAGGCGCCGCCCCAGGGCGGTGGCGATGGTGCTCTTGCCGGTGGCCGGCATGCCGCACACCACCCACAGCACAGGGCGCGTGAAGCGCAGCGCGTAGCTGTAGGCCAACCGCTGGTAGCACTGGATCTGCCGCTCCAGGGCGGGCCGCTGGTCGGCCGTAACCTGGTCCCAACGGAGGCAGTTGACTTTCAACCGCACCATGGCGCGGTAGCATTTATAAAAATCGATCAAGGTGTAGATGTCGCTGTCCTCGGTGGCGGCCGCATAGCTCGCCAGGAAAGCGTCCGCCATGGGACAAAAGCCGCGGGCGTCGAGATCCATGGCCAGGAAGGCCAGGTCGTTGGCCACATCGCCGTAACGAAATCGGTCGTTGAATTCGATGCAGTCGATGATCTGGATGGCATCCCGGTCGAAATAGACATGGTCGCAGCGTAGATCGCCATGGCCGTCCCGGATGAACCCCGCTTCCATGCGCCGGTCGAACAGGGATCGGCGGCGGTGCAGAAAAGCGCGGGTGGCCGTCCGCACAATATCCAAGGTTCTGCGATCAACCAGCGCGCCGGCGTGGGGTTCGATCTGGGTGAAGTTCTCCTCACAGTTGGTGCGCACCGTCTCCCGGGCCCCGACGGCGGCGACCGCTTCATCCTGGTATGCCTGATCGTAGAATCGCGCCAGTTGCCGGGCCAAGGCGATCACCTGTCCCGGCGTGACCCGGCCCGCCGCCAGCAGGCGATCCATGGCCGCCGCGTCCGGCAGCCGGCGCATTTTCACCGCGTACTCCACCGCGGGTCCGTCGCCTTCCAATCGATAGCCGTCGTCATTGGAAATGCCGCAGACATTCAGGTAGACATCCCGGCTCAGGCGACGGTTGAGCGCCACCTCCTGTTCGCAATAGTAGCGCCGCTTTTCCAGGGTCGTGAAGTCGAGAAACCCCAAATCCAACGGTTTTTTGATTTTATAAACAAACGCTCCGGCCATGGCCACGATGGAGATGTGGGTCTCCCGGATCTCCACCGAATCCACCGCATGGGAATAGAAAGCGGGTTGTTGCAAGGCGGCACGGAGGCCGTCCAGATGATGTTGTGCCATAAAAGGTCCTTAAACCAGATCCCGGTAGAATTGCAACGTTTGCGCGGCGATGCGCTGCCAACTGAAATGCGCTTCCACCCGACGGCGGGCGGCGATGCCCATCAAACGCCGCTTTTCGGGCGCGGCCAGCAATTCGTTGATCGCCGCGGCCAGATCCCTGGCATAGGCTTCGGGATCCAAAGGCTCCGGGTCCTCGGGACCCGCGGGCGCAAAGGGCACCAGCAGCCCGGTCTCGCCATGGCGCACCACTTCGGGGATGCCCCCCACGGCGGCGGCCACCACCGGCGTGTGGCAGGCCATGGCCTCCAGGTTGATGATACCGAACGGCTCGTACACCGACGGGCAGACAAACAGCGCCGCCTGGCTGTAGAGCACTACCAGGTCCTTCTCGGGCACCATGTCCGACACCCACACGATGGGTCCGTCGTGGGTTTCACGGGCGGCGGCCACCTGATCGCGCATTTCCCGGGCGATGGCTTCCGTGTCCGGCGCGCCGGCGCACAGCACCACCTGGGTACCGGGTTGCAAGTGGGGCAAGGCCTTGACCAGGTGCAGAATGCCCTTCTGATGGGTCAAACGGCCGACAAACAGGACGTAGGGCCTTTGGGGGTCCACACCATAGGCGGTCAGCACGGCGGGATTCTCCGTGGGACGATAACGGTCGGTATCGATGCCGTTGTAGATGACCCTGACCCTGTCCGGGGCCACGCCGTAGAGGGTTTGCACATCTTCGCTCATGGCCTTGGAAACGGCGATGATACCGTCGGCATTCTCCATGGCCGTGCGCTCCAACCACATGGAGGCGTAATAGCCTTCGCCCAACTGCTCTTGTTTCCACGGGCGGTGGGGTTCCAGGGAGTGGGTGGTGACCAGCAGGGGGATGCGCAGCATCTGCTTGAGCAGGCAGCCCGCCAGGTAGCTGTACCAGGTGTGGCAGTGAACCACATCGGCCGCCGTCGCCATGCCGCTCATCACCAGGTTGCGATAGAGGGGATCCAGGATGCGGCCGCGCTGCAATCCGGGCCACTCCCGTCCGCCGATCCCGCTGACCCGCAACCGTTCCCGGTCAACGTCCTGATCCCCGAAACAGAGCACCTCCAGTCGGTGCGCGCCATTGTCGGCCGCCAACAGCGCATCGCCCAGGTGTTGCACATGGACCCCGGCGCCGCCGTAGATGTGGGGCGGATACTCGTTGGACAGAAACAATATCTTCATGCCGTATCTCCTTTGACAGGCGGTTGCGCCCTTTTGAAAAACACCGCCGCAAGCGGCGGCAACACAATGGTCAAGCTGTAGGGCAAGCCGTGGGCCGGCACGGGGGCCGCCTCCACACCACCCTGGTTGCCCTGGTTACTGCCACCGTACTGCTGCGCGTCGCTGTTGAGCACTTCGGCCCAGAAACCGCCTTGGGGGGCGCCCACCTGGTAGTTGTGCAGCGGGGTGCCGCTGAAATTGCACACCACGATGATCTGCTCATGGACCTTTTTGCCTTTGCGCAGCAAACTGAGCACCGACTGGTGGGCGTCGTTGCAGTCGATCCAAGCGAACCCTTCGGGTCGGCAATCCAGTTGGTGCATGGCGGCTTGGTCACGGTAGAACCGATTCAGGTCTTCCAGCCAGCGTTGCAGGCCGGCATGCAGGCCTTCCTCCAAAAGATGCCAATCCAGACTGCGGTCGTGGGACCACTCTTGCCACTGACCCCACTCGCCGCCCATGAACATCAGCTTCTTACCCGGTTGGGCGTGCATATAAGCGAACAACAGGCGCAGGTTGGCGAAGCGGCACCAAGCGTCGCCGGGCATCTTGCCCACCAGCGACCCCTTGCCGTGCACCACTTCGTCGTGGGAGAGGGGCAGCAGGTAGTTTTCATGCCAGGCATAGAGCATGCGGAAAGTCAATTTGTCGTGATGATAACTGCGGTGAACGGGGTCCTTGGCGAAGTATTGCAGGGTGTCGTGCATCCATCCCATGTCCCATTTCATATCGAACCCCAGGCCGCCGCGATAGATGGGACGCGACACCTGGGGCCAGGAGGTGGACTCTTCGGCCACGGTCAGCACGCCGGGGTATTCGCTGTGGACCTCGGCATTGAACCGTTTGAGAAAATCGATGGCCTCCAGGTTTTCGTTGCCGCCATGAACATTGGGCATCCACTCCCCCTCGGCGCGGGAGTAGTCCAGGTAGAGCATGGAGGCCACGGCATCGACCCGGAATCCGTCGATGTGGTACTTGTCCAGCCAGAAAAGGGCGCTGCTGATCAGAAAACTGACCACCTCGCGGCGACCGTAATTGAAAATCAAACTCTTCCAATCGGGATGGACCCCTTTGCGGGGATCGGCATGTTCAAAAAGGTGAGTGCCGTCGAAGTAGCCCAGGCCGTGTTCGTCCGATGGAAAATGGGAAGGCACCCAATCCAGGATCACGCCGAAACCGGCCCCGTGGAGTCGATCCACCAAACGCATGAAGGCCTCGGGGGGGCCATAACGGCTGGTGGGCGCGAAGTAGCCCAGGCACTGATAGCCCCAACTGCCGTAAAAGGGGTGCTCCATCACCGGCAGAAATTCCACGTGGGTGAAGTTCATCTTGCGCAGGTAGTCCACCAGGCGGGGCGCCAGCTCATCGTAGGTCAGCGGGCGATCCTTTTCCTCGGGCACCCGCATCCAGGAGCCCAAGTGCATTTCATAGAGCGAAATGGGCGCTTCCAAACGGTTCACGGCACCACGGCCGGCCATCCAGCCCCGATCCTGCCATTCGTAACGCATATCCCATACCACCGAGGCGGGCCGGGGGCCCAGCTCATGGTAGAAGGCAAAAGGGTCGGTTTTGTCCACCCGGTATTGATTGTGCCGGGACACCAGATGGTATTTGTACACCGCCCCGGGTGCCAGGCCCGGAATGAAACCGGTCCAGATGCCCGACTGCTGCAACGGATGCAACGGGTGACGGCGCTGATTCCACTGATTGAAATCGCCGATGACGCTGACCGCCTCGGCGTTGGGGGCCCAGACGGCGAAGTGGACCCCGTCCCTGCCGTCATGGGAGGCCGGGTGGGCGCCCAACTTTTCATACAGCCGGAAATGGCTTCCCTCGTTGAACAGGTACAGATCATCCTCACTCAACAAGGTGAAATCGTAGCGCACCGTTTCGGCCGCCTTTTCTTCCGCCGGCCCTTCTTTGGATGAGTATCCCATATTCCCCCCCTTCGAATTCAGGCTGCGTCCCCAACCACTAAGAACCATCCACTCTCAACACATCGCGCAATCCGCGGATGGGAATGGGCAGCCATTCGGGACGGTTGTCGAGTTCATAGCCCAATTCGTAGATCACTTTTTCGATCAGCAGCACATCGAGCAGCAACTGCCGTTGGTCCTGATCGGCCGGCAGAAATCCGGCCGGCGCCGCCGCCTCGATATAGTGCTGCAAAAAAATGGCACTGATCCAACGCTGCCAGTACTCGCCCCAGGCATGGGCGAAAGATCGCTCTTCGGGGCGGAAGAGGCCCCGCCGTTCTTCCTCCATGAGGGCGCTGTAGGCGGCATATTGAAAGGAGCGCAACATGCCGGCCACATCCCGCAGAGGAGAGCGTTTGATTCGTCGTTCTTGTAAAGTGCGCGCCGGTTCGCCCTCAAAATCGATGATAACGAAATCCTTACCGGTGAACAAGAGTTGCCCCAGGTGGTAATCTCCGTGGCAACGCAGTCGCTGTGCCTCCAGACGTTGCGTGAGCAAAACGCCCATGCGCTCGATAACGATTTCTTTGAAAGCCACCGCCCGGCGACATGCGGCTTGCAGTTGCGGCGCCAGCGAAGGCATTTTCTTCTTGAGCCGGGCCAACACGGTGATGGTCAAAGAACGGATCGACTGATAGAGCGCGCGCTGGTACAGCTTGGAAAAAGGTTCCGGGGCAAAGCGGTCGTCCTCGGTTGCACCGGCGAGCAGGATGTGCATCCGGGCGGTACGGCGGGCCAGCAGGCGCACGGCCTCGGCATACATCCCGATGCGGTCGAGTGCCTCGCACGGAATCGTTCCATCCGCCAGGCACAGCGGGGTGGCGGTGGGCAGTGCCGGTTTCCACCGCCGGTCATTTTCAACCACTTGCTCGAAAAAGCGATGCAGGTTTTCCAGCGTGTAGGCCCAGGCATCGCCCTGATTGGGCACATAGGCCTGGAGCATCGCCAGGGTGTCGGGCGTTGCATTGGGGCGGCGATATTCCAGGTGTCCGGCCACCGCCGGAATGTGTTCAAAACCCCTGTTTGTCAGCAGCAGCCCCATTTCCAAATCCGGATTGCGCCCCTCGTGCACCCGGCGGTACCATTTGAGAATGAAACGATTGCCGTAGACAACAGAGCTGTTGCTCTGTTCGGCCTTGAGCGGCCGACTCTCGAAAGATGAAACCGCAGAAGGTTCGTAAAGCGGCTTGAAGGCCCGGGTCGCAACGGCGGCCATTATGCCGCCACCGCCCTTGCTCGAGCCGCGTCGGGCCACCATGCGCAGTACAGCTTCACAAAAGGGTGCCACCAGGAGCGCATCCACCAGCATCCCCGACCGCTCTTGCGCTCCGCTGCGCACCATGGCCAATACCGCCCGCGGATGGTCCTGGTGCAACGTTTCCCCGAGTGCTGCATCGACATGGGCCAGGGGCAGAAGATAGGTTTCGTCGCTGCCATCGGTATAGGCCAGCTGCACCAGCAGGAGAAATGCCTCCAAATCGATGCCCTGTACGGGCAGCATTTCAACAACCGTGGCCTTCTTGATCCGGCGTCCCTTGCCGCCGAACCAGCGCTGCAAGCGTATGTACGCCGGCAGTAGAGGCGTCAGCGCCTTGGCCGAATCGTCCAGTACCTCCCTCCAGGAGCGGCGGGTCTCCAACAAGGGCAGTTGCTCCGAATCGGCCGTTGGAGCATCGTCTGCGTCCAGGATCCCGGTATGCTGCAAGCTGAACCAGTAAAAAGAGTGGGGGCCCAGCGTGAGGGGGTATCCCCCATGGGCCTTGATCGCCGGAAAGGCGGTGTTGCCGAAAACCTCCACCGGCACCTTGCCTTCATGGTCACTCAAATCCAGTTCGACATACTGCACATAGCGTGAAAAATTGGTCACCACCAATATGCATTGGTCTTGGTAACATCGGGTGAAGGCCAATATTCTGGGGTTGTCCGGCTCCAGAAAGGTGAGGTGGCCTCGACTGAAGGCCGGAATGTGCTTGCGCAGCAAAATGATGCGCCGCATCCACCAGAGCAGGGAGTGGCGGTTGTTCTCTTGAGCCGCCACATTGAACACCTCGTAGTGGTATTCGGGATCGATGATCACCGGCAAGTAAAGCTGGTGCGGATTGGCCTGGGAAAAGCCGGCGTTGCGATCGGCACTCCACTGCATGGGCGTGCGCACGCCGTTGCGATCACCTAGAAAGATGTTGTCCCCCATCCCGATCTCGTCGCCGTAGTAAATCACCGGCGTTCCCGGCAAGGAGAAGAGCAGCGCATTCATCAGTTCGATGCGGCGCCGATGGTTGCCCAGCAGCGGTGTCAGCCGCCGCCGGATACCGAGGTTGAGCCGCATGCGGGGGTCCTTGGCGTAGAAGCGATACATGTAGTCCCGCTCTTCATCGGTCACCATCTCCAGGGTCAATTCATCGTGGTTGCGCAGGAAGATGGCCCACTGACAATTATCGGGAATGGCGGGTGTCTGGTCCAGGATGTCGACGATGGGAAAACGGTCCTCCATGTGCAGCGCCATGTAGAGACGCGGCATGAGAGGGAAGTGAAAGCTCATGTGACATTCGTCGCCGTCGCCGAAATACTTGACCGCATCCTCGGGCCACTGGTTGGCCTCCGCCAGAAACATGCGGTTTTTGTATTTGGCGTCCATGCGCGCCCGCAGCTTTTTGAGAAACTGGTGGGTTTCCGGCAGGTTTTCGCAATTGGTGCCTTCGCGTTGATAAAGATAGGGTATGGCGTCCAGCCGAAGACCGTCCACCCCCATGTCCATCCAGAAGTCGAGGGCCTTGAAGATCGCATCGTGGACCCGCGGGTTGTCGTAGTTCAAATCGGGTTGGTGGGAATAGAACCGATGCCAGAAGTAGGCCTTGGCCACCGGGTCCCAGGTCCAGTTGCTGTTCTCGAAGTCCTGGAAGATGACCCGCGCCTCGGTGTAGCGGTTGTATGTGTCGCTCCAGACATAGAAATCGCGCCATTTGCCCCCGGGTCGGTCCCGCCGCGCCTTCTGAAACCAGGGATGCTGGTCGGAGGTGTGGTTGATGACCAGCTCGGTAATCACCCGCAAACCGCGCCGGTGCGCTTCGGACAAAAATTTGCGAAAATCGGCCAGGGTGCCGTAGGATGGATGAATTTTACAGAAGTCGGCGATGTCGTAACCATCGTCCTTGAGGGGCGAAGGATAGAAGGGCAGCAGCCACAGGGTGTTGACCCCCAGGTCGCGCAGATAGTCCAGCTTGGTGGTCAATCCCCGAAAATCGCCCAGGCCGTCGCCGTTGCTGTCGACGTAGGTTTTGACATGCAACTGATAGATGACGGCGTCTTTGAACCACAGCGGATCGTCTTGCAGCAATACGTTCTGTTTGGCGTCGTTGGGCATGAATCGTTTCCTCCGCCTGGGAAAGCGGTTACGGGTGCGGTCAATGAAATCGAACAACATCCAGGGCGATGGGTCAAGCCCTCACATGTAGTAATCGAAATCGTGCTCGGTGCGCACCTTGCGCCGAATGCGAAAGATGTGGGCCGGGACCGACCGGGGATCCAGGGCCACGTAATTTTCACCGGCATGCCAAAGGTAGCGGGCATCGCGAATCAGATCGTGGACCTGAAACGGCTGTTCCGCCGCCAGCCCCAAGGCCTCCAGGGGCAGGCGCACCGACGCCGCATGGGCATGGTGGGGATCCAGGTTCACCACCACCAGAACGATGTTGGTCAGGTCGTCGGTGTGCTTAGTGTAACAGAGCATCGCCTCTTGCGCCACTGCATGAAACTGCAGGTTGCTGTTTTGCTGCAAGGCGGGGTTGGTTCGCCGGATCCGGTTGACCCGCGTGATGAAATCCTTGAGACTCTCGGGGGCGTCCCAGTCCCAATGCCGCAGCTGATACTTCTCCGAATCCAGATATTCTTCGCTGAAAGACTCGCGGGGCTGGTCCACGCACAGCTCGAAGGCGGGGCCGTAAATGCCATAACTGGACGACAGCGTGGCAGCCAGCACCAACCGGATGATGAAAGCCGCCCGCCCGCCGGTCTGCAAGTATTCGGGCAGAATATCGGGCGTGTTGGGCCAAAGATTGGGCCAGAAGAATTCATTTGCCGGCGGCGTGGTCAACACCTTGAAGTATTGCTCGATTTCCCACTTGAGATTGCGCCAGGTAAAATAGGTATAGGATTGGGTGAAGCCCCCTTTGGCCAGGCGATACATGGTGCGCGGCCGGGTGAAGGCCTCGGCGAGGAAAATGGTATCCGGATGCAGCCGCTTCACCTCGCCGATCAACCATTCCCAGAAGCGCAACGGCTTGGTGTGGGGGTTGTCCACCCTGAAAATGCGCACCCCCTGATCGAGCCAGAAACGGACCACGCCCAGCAGCGCCTCGGCCATTTCCGGCGCCTGGGTGCCTTCGAAGTCCAGGGGGTAGATGTCCTGGTATTTCTTGGGCGGATTTTCGGCGTACTGAATGGTGCCGTCCGGCCGGCGGCGAAACCATTCGGGATGCGCCGACACATAGGGATGGTCGGGGCTGCATTGAAAGGCCAGGTCCAGGGCGATTTCGATCCCGTGGTCACGGGCCGCCGCCATCAGTTGCTGAAAGTCGGCGAGCGTTCCCAGTTGCGGATGGACACCGGTGTGTCCGCCTTCCGCCGCGCCGATGGCCCAGGGGCTGCCCGGATCCGCCGACCCCGCCGCAGGTGTGTTGTTGCGCCCTTTGCGATGTTGTCTGCCGATGGGATGGATGGGCGGCAGGTAGAGCACATCGAAACCCATCCCGGCAATATAAGGCAGGCGCCGGATCACATCCTGGAAAGTGCCGTGGCGTCCAGGCTCGGGCGCACAGGACCTTGGAAACAGTTCATACCATGTGCTGAAGCGGCCCAGTGGACGCTCCACACGAACGCGCAATCGCTTGCCGTAGACCGTTTCCTGTGTTGGGTCGGGCCGGGATGCCATCAAATCCGCCAGCTCAGGTGATAACGCCGTTTGCACGCGATCCGCGACGGGTGCGCCGTTTTGCAGTTGCCGCGCATACCAGGCCAGACGCTCGTTACCAGCGAGGTCGGCCTGATCGGCCGCCGCGGCCGCCAGCGCGGCCATTTCCGTTAAATCCAACGACGGATCCTGCCCGGCGGCCATCCGTTGCCGCAACCGGCCCGACCAGGTAGCGAAACGATCCACCCAAGCCCGCACCGTGTATTCGTACTCGCCCGGGCCATCGACGCGAAACCGTCCCTCCCATCGATCATTGCCCAACGGCGTCATGGCCGTTTGCACCCAGTGCGTTTCCCCGGCGCGCCGATGGCACAAAACGGCGCCAATCCGGTCATGACCGTCGGCAAACACATCGGCCGTCACCCGCACCGTTTCCCCGGCGGCACGGCGCACCGGAAACCGACCGTGGTCGATTTCCGGCTGCACGTTCTCGATGATCACACGTTTGAAAAAGGCATCCATCCCCTGCTCCTCGCGGCACGTACAAGACGCACCCTTTTGTTGGATGACAATCGAACCCGATTCTTCAAGCATCGGCGGATGATGAGCTCGACCCACGAACGGCAGCAGTGAAACCTGTGACGACGGCAACGGAAAGATCAGTGAACGGCGCAGTTTTTCGGTGTCTATCAACACTAGATTATAACCACACCCGTCGCCTCTGCAACTATTACTGCAGACATCGACCAACGCCGGAGATAGACCACTTGTTTCGGTACCCATATAAAGGAAGCTTTGAACGAGCGCAGTATGGAGCGTTGAACAACCGCCGGCGGGTGAGAACAGACGATGTTCCTTTTACCGTGAAAAATACCCTGTATGGTCAGGATCATAGATCATAGGATGCGCTGACGAAGGAAGCGCATCAAAGCCCGTTATTCCCCTTCAAACGTGACCTCGGCCGGGATGTGCAATGGCCTCCTACGGGCTGGACAACATACGCCCCTACGATTTGTGGAAGGCCCCATCCGCTTGCTTACCCACAACCCCTTATAATCGATAGGATTCCTTAACTTAAAACTTAACACTTAACACTTAAAACTATTCTATCTCTGATCTTGCCGCCGCCATCCCATCTACGCTATGCTACAGCGCAACAAACCCCTATTACGGAAAACAGTTTATGGAGAAGATTCTCGTC
This sequence comes from Desulfatitalea alkaliphila, assembly GCF_022968795.1. GTDB lineage: Bacteria > Desulfobacterota > Desulfobacteria > Desulfobacterales > Desulfosarcinaceae > Desulfatitalea > Desulfatitalea alkaliphila. The sequence continues at coordinate 37,173 of NZ_JALJRB010000019.1, read as the reverse complement.
GGAGATATCGGCGGCACCAAAACCCGCCTCCACCTGTTCGATCGTGACCATGGCCCCGATGCGCCGATCGCTTCGCAAACCTACGCCAGCCGCGATTTCGATTCCCTGGAAGCCATTTTGCAATCGTTTCTTGAGGCTTCACATGTATCGGGCGGTGCTCTGCACCGGGCCGTGTTCGGCATTGCCGGTCCGGTGGTGGGCGGGCGCGTCGAGGTGACCAACCTGCCCTGGGTCATTGAGAAATCGAATCTCGCACGCCGTTTGCGCATGGATCGGGTGGCCTTGCTCAACGATCTGCAGACGGTGGCCTATGCCCTGCCCCACCTGGAACCGGATGACCGGATCGTGCTCAATGCCGGCCGACCAGAGTCGGACGGCACCCGGGCGGTGATCGCCCCCGGCACGGGCCTCGGTGAAGCCTTTCTGGTCAACGGCCCCCAAGGCCCCACGGCCCATCCCACCGAGGGAGGGCATGTCAGCTTCGCCCCACGGGGCGAAATTCAGATCCAATTGCTGCGTCATCTTTCCCGTCAATTCGAACATGTGAGCTTCGAGCGGGTCTGTTCGGGGATCGGCATTCCCCATCTCTATCACTTTTTCCACAGCCTGAACCAATACAAGGTTTCGGCCGCCATCCATGACCAAATCACCGGCGCCGAAGATCCGACACCGGTCATTGTCGACGCCGCCCTGGCGCAATCGGCGACGTGTCCGCTTTGCGTGCAGGTGCTGCACACCTTTGTCGAAATTCTGGGGGCCGCCGCCGGCAATCTGGCCCTCAAGGTGGCGGCCATGGGGGGCGTCTATGTTACCGGCGGCATTCCACCGCGAATGCCAGAGCAGATGCGCGATCCCCGTTTCATGGCGGCCTTCACCGCCAAGGGGCGCATGACCGACTTGCTGCGCAACATTCCGGTCTTCCTGGTCACCCGGCCCGATGTGGGGGTGTTCGGCGCGGCGTGCTACGGTTTTTCAAACCCGTGAGGTGATGCCCATGCATATTTTAATGGTCGCAGCGGAAAACGGCGCCTTGAACGGCGCCAAGGTGGGCGGCATCGGTGATGTGGTGCGCGACATCCCCATGGCGCTGGCCGACCTGGGCTGCCGTGTGTCGGTGGTCCTGCCGGCCTATGGTTTTCTGCACCATCGGCGGATGACGAACGAACCGGTCACCTTACCGGTGCACTTCGGCGGCACCGCTCATACCGCTTACGGCCATCGGGTCCAGGCCGATCAACCCCATGACGGTGTGACCCACTTCGTCATCGATCACCCACTCTTCGAAGCCTTCGACGCGGAACGCAATGCACATCGCATCTATGTGGACGACCCGCCCCACCAGCCTTTCGCCGCCGATGCCACCAAGTTCGCCCTGTTCTGTCTCACGGTGGCGCAAGGGGTGCGCCAGGGCCTTTTCCCGGACCTGACCCATCTGCATCTGCACGACTGGCACGCGGCCCTGCTGCTGTTCCTGCGCGCCTTTCACCCGGACTACAGGTCGCTGCGCGACCTGCCCACCGTGTACACCATCCACAACCTGGGCTTGCAGGGCATCCGCCCCTTTCAGGACCATGCGTCCAGCCTGCACGCCTGGTTTCCAGGGATTGCCTATGATCGCTCGGCGGTAGCCGACCCTCGCTGGGACGCCGTCAACCCCATGGCCCTGGGCATCCGCCTGGCCGATCGCGTGCACACGGTATCGCCCACTTATGCCGAAGAGGTGCTGCGTCCCAGTGATGTGCCCCACTTTTACGGCGGTGAAGGGCTGGAGAGGGATTTGCGCGGGGCGCGGGACGAAGGCCGTCTGTATGGCATTCTCAACGGCTGCGCTTACCCGGAGGAAACAAAACGGCAGACCGAACCCGACTTCGGCGCACTGTGGTCCCTTCTCAAAGCCACTGTGCTCGACTGGTCCGCTGCGACGGACACGCTGCGAACGGTGCATTTCACGGCCCACGCCCGGCTCAGCGCCCTGGCGCAAGCATCTCGTCCCCCGACGATTCTCTGCACCAGCATCGGGCGCTTGCAACCTCAAAAAATGATGCTGCTCAAAGAAGCCGGCACCCGTTCCGGCAGCGGGCTGGAGGGGGTGTTGGACCGCTTGCCGGAAGGTGGCTTGCTGGTGGTTCTGGGGTCCGGCGACGGGGATTACGAACGCTTCTTCATGCAAACGGGCGCCCGACGTGGAAACTTGCTCTTTCTCAACGGCTATTCGGATGCCTGCGCCGCGGCCCTTTACACCGCCGGCGACCTGTTTCTGATGCCCAGTTCCTACGAGCCGTGCGGCATCAGCCAGATGTTGGCCATGCGCGCCGGTCAGCCCTGCCTGGTGCATGCCGTGGGCGGGTTGCGCGACACCGTCCGCCACGGCCACAACGGTTGGCATTTCGACGGCGAGCGACTGCCGGACCAGGTGGACCGCATGATCGACGCCTTTTCCGGCGCCATGGAGATCTTCAGCACCGACAAAGCGCAGTGGCGGACCATTTGCCGCAACGCCGCCGCCACCCGTTTTCCCTGGCCCCGCAGTGCGGAACGCTACCTGGAAGAGCTCTACGCAAGTTAAAACCAGTCAACCCAATATGGCTTGCAAACAAGTGGCCCTCTGCGAGTAACCACTGCTTGCGAGCCTTTTTGCCTCTTTCACTCCCGCGCGGTCCCTTGCCCGTGCCCCAATTGCCGCGCAATGTGTTCCCAGGCTTCCTCCGCCGTCTCCACATAGTGAAACAGGTTCAGGTCTTCGGGCGAAATGGTGCCTTCTTCCACCAGGGCCTCGAAATGGATCACGCGCTCCCAGAAAGCCTTACCGAAAATCAGCACCGGAAACGGTTTGACCTTTTGGGTCTGGATCAACGTCAAACTTTCGAACAGCTCATCGAGGGTGCCGAAACCGCCGGGAAAGACCACCAGCGCCTTGGCCCGCATCAGGAAATGCATCTTGCGAATGGCGAAGTAGTGAAAATTGAAACAGAGTTCGGGGGTGATATAGTCGTTGGGTTTCTGCTCGAAGGGCAGCACGATGTTGAGCCCGATGCTTGGCATGCCCGCATCATGCGCGCCCCGATTGGCCGCCTCCATGATGCCGGGACCGCCGCCGGTCACCACCACGCAGTTGAACCGCTGGGAATTCTTGTTGGCGTTGGATATGAGCACGCCCAGCTTGCGCGCCTCGTCATAATAACGGGACGTGTCCAGGCGCCGACGGGCCACCCGCACGGCCTTGGCCGCCGCCGTATCGTCGGGCGCCGCGGCGGCGGCCGCTACGGCCCTTTCCAGGTCGCCGCGGGCGGCCGCCGGTTCCGGAATGCGCGCGCTGCCGAAGATCCCGATGGTGCCGTCGATCCCCCGTTCGCTGAGCAGCAGTTCCGGTTTGAGCAGCTCGAGCTGCAATCGCACCGGTCGAAGCTCTTCCCTGACCAGAAAATCGTTGTCGTTGAACGCCAGCCGATAGGCGGGCGAAAGGGTTTGGGGTGTTCTCACGCTCCGTTCGGCGGCCTGGGCATCCTCACGCGCCGAAGGGAAGAACTTCGATCTTTTTCCCATTTATTTCTTTGCCTTTCTTCAGACCTGCTACAAGCCTTTCTTTTCGAACCAGCGGAACATCAACACCGCCGCGACGATGAAAAGGGGAATGATGATCCAGTGGCTCACCCCCAGCACCTCGGGCACGGTGATCTTTCCCAGATCCCCCCAAGTGTAGACCGTTCTCAGTAACATCGGGTAGGCTTCGGCGAACAAGGCGGCGCCGACCACCATCCCCAAAATGCCCCACAAAGCATCCCACCGGCCTTCGCCCACGGCGCCCATGGAGGTGCCGGGACAATAGCCGAGCAGACCCCAGCCGATGCCGAAAATCAACGCACCGATAATGACCGGTCCCAGGATGGTCGCTTTAATGGAGAGTTTCACCATGCCCAGATCGTAGAGCAGATAGATGCCGACCATGCCGACAATCACGCTGCTGAGCATGAATTTGACGATGGTCATGTCCATCAGGCGCAGGGCGCCGAGCTGCTTGTCGTAGCGCAGCACCCGCCCTTTCTGCAGTAAAAAACCGAAAAAGAGTCCGGTGACCAAACCGTAGATGAGCATTTTCATCGTTCACCTCCTCCGTAGACCAGACGGGCCACGATCATGCCACCGATGAAAAAACAAACCAAAGCGATAAAACCACTGACAGCCAGTTGGAGCGAACCGCTCAACCCGTGACCGCTGGGTCACCCGTCGGCCATACGGGCGCCGAACATGGCCACCACACCACCCACGAAGGCCGTCAAGGCCCGCGGCACGACGCTGCCGGCGCCGAACCGCCGGGCCCACATGTCCGGCACGGCCTGCAGCTTGAACGATCCGGAGGTGACGGCGGAGATCATCGCGCCCAGGAAGATGCCCACCACGAACATCCACTGCCAGTCGATCCGCGGCACCACTTTGATGAAATAGTCCATTTGGGCCACACGATCCGCGCCGAAAACCTGCTCGATCAGCCCGGCTGTGCGTACGAACGAGGTGGACGCCCCGAAATATTTGCCGGCGATCCAAACCGACAAGATGCCCACCACACCACTGAGCCCCCCTGCGATGTAAGGGCTCCAACCACCGCTATCCTGCTTCATCCGCTCCTCCTTTCTTCATGGTGAAAACGCCAGCGTCGATATCCATCAACCGTATCCAATCATATACGCACCCCCCGAACAATTCAACCGCAACCCACAACCCGGTTGAAGCAGGATCGGGATCGAAACAGCACCCACCCCCGCCCCCCACCCCCCCCTATAATCGATAGAATTCATTAACTTAAAACTTAACACTTAACACTTAACACTATCTTCTCTATTAAAGTCTAACTACAGCATACCGATAATGGATCTATGACGCCCCCATCCAACCTTCGATGCGTGGGTGTCACCCAATCCAATCCTGTGCGGGAGTGTTGGCATGACATACAAGATCCTTACCGTGGACGACAGTCGGACCATCCGAACCATCGTGAAAAATGCGTTCAAATCCTACGAATGCGAGCTATTCGAGGCGGAGAACGGGCGCGACGGCTTGGCCCTCGCAGCAGAGGTGCGTCCCGACCTGATCATCCTCGATATCACCATGCCGGTGATGACCGGTATCGAAATGCTGGGCAAAATGATGGCCGACGACACCCTCAAAGAGACGGCGGTGATCATGCTGACGGCGGAATCGGGCCGCGACAACGTGATGAATATCGTCAAAATGGGGGTGAAAGACTACATGGTAAAGCCCTTCAAGGGGGAACAGCTGATTGAACGGGTTCAACTCGTGCTGCCGGACCTCAAACAGCGCATCGACGCTTCCGCCGGTGCCCCCGCCGAGGCCCACGACGCCCTGTTCACCGTGGACGGCGATGTGGTGGTCCTCACCCTTCCGACCAAAATCACGCGCAATGTGAGCGAAACCGTATTGGCGCAGGCGAAAGCCAAAGCGCGCCAAATGACCGATGCCGGGGCACGCAAGTTGGTCATCGACCTCAGCGGCATCGTCAACTTGAACATGACCGCCATGCAGGCCCTTTTGGCAGTGATCAACCTTTGCCTGCGGGCCAAGCTGGACATCCGACTGGTGGCCACGGCGTCTCAGCAAGGTTCGCTGCAGGGCTTCCAGGAAACCGGCACGCTGGTGACCCAGCCATCGTTGTCGGCAGCCGTGGCGGATTTTTTCGCGAGCCCTTAGGTTTGAACATGAACCATGAATGCCGTCGGTGGTCCACAATAGAGCTAAAGTTTTCCGCTATTGCGCGGATAAAGAGGGATAGGACCGGCGTGTCTCGGGACGCCGGCGAGCTGTTCCGGCCGGATGAGTGCCGCCCGGTTACGAGGGTCCGATTTTTTGCGACGAAAAGGAGTTGCCGCCATGACGATTCAAGATGATGAAACCCTGCAGATGTACCTGGAAGAGTCCCTGGAGCATCTGGCCGATATCGAGACCGACTTGTTGGCTATCGAGGCCGATGGGGCCGATATCAACGAGGCGCGGGTGAACAAAGTGTATCGGGCCGCCCACTCCATCAAGGGAGGGGCCGGTTTCATGGGGTTGACCAACATCAAGGATTTGACCCATGAAATGGAAGATATCCTGGGCAGAATCCGCAACCGCGAAATCATCCCCAATCCCGATATCATCAACGTGCTGTTGACGGCGGCCGATGCCCTGAAGGCTTTGATGAACGACATCCTCAACAGCAACGACGTGGATATCGCCGACCAGCTGCAAGCATTGCGCGCGGTGCTGCATGCCCATCAGGAACAGGTCGAAGCACCGTCCCCGCCGGCCAAGGCGGCAAAAGCCGTCAAGACCAAAACCGAAAAGCCGTCGCCATCGCCGCCCGAGCAAGACAAAAAGAGCGACGCGGACCTGTCCCTTGCATTTCCCGATGGCCGGGAGACACTGTCCGTCGCACAGCACTTGGTTGCCGACCATTTGGAGCAAGGCAAAAGCGTTTACCTGGTGTGCATCGATGTGGCGCAGCACCTGCGCGCTCGGAATAGAAGTTGCAGCGGCTTGCTGGAAGAGATGGAACAGACCGGTGCCATCGTCGGCGCCAATTTCGATTTGCAACCCTCGGCGGAATTGGACGAGGGTTGGGCACCGGATATGCCCACACTGCTGTTTCTCTTCGCCACCATCTTGAAACCTTCAGATATCAATGTATTGTTTGAGATCGAAACGGACCGCATACTGGAACTGCGCAACGATCACCGCCTGTATCCCATCGACGGCGAACCGTTGCCGGAAGAACCGACTGACCGGCCGGACACCGCATCCTTGGACGGACATGACGTGGCCCCGGATCCGATCCCATCCACCGCCGCGCCCGTCCCCGCCGAGGCATCGGGCAATTCGGCCATCGTTGCCACCCATGATATGGAAGATATGCCCATGGAACAAGTCGCCAGCGCCCGGGAAACGGCCGCCGCCAACGGCGCCGACAAAAAATCGACCAAATTCGAGCACGAAACCAGTCTGCGGGTGCACGTCAGTCTGCTGGACCAACTCATGACGCTGGCCGGCGAGTTGGTGCTCAGCCGAAACCAATTATTGCAATCCATGGCCTCCACCGACGCCCGCGGTTCTGAAACGGCCGGTCAACGCATCGACCTGATCACCTCCGAGCTGCAGGAAGCCATCATGCTCACCCGCATGCAGTCCATCGGTAACGTTTTCAACAAGTTTCCCCGCGTGGTACGCGACCTGGCCCGCACCCTGGGCAAGCAGGTGGAGCTCTCCCTGGAAGGCCAGGATGTGGAGCTGGACAAAACCATCATCGAGGCCATCGGCGATCCTTTGACCCACCTGGTGCGCAATGCCGTGGACCACGGCATCGAAACACCGGCGGTACGGCAACGGGCCGGCAAGAACCCCGTGGGACAGATCTTTCTCAGGGCCTACCACGAAGCCGGCCAGGTCAATATCGAAATATCGGACAACGGCAAAGGGTTGGACGGCCGCGCCATCGCCGCCAAGGCGGTGGAAAAGGGGTTGATCAGCGAAGAGCAGGCCAAGGTGATGTCCGTGCGGGAAAAGGCCAACCTGATCTTTCTGCCCGGCTTCTCCACGGCCGAAACCATCACCGATGTTTCGGGCCGCGGCGTGGGCATGGATGTGGTCAAAACCAACCTGGACCAACTGGGCGGTATCATCGATATCGACTCGGAGGCCGGAAAAGGCACCACCATCCGCATCAAGCTGCCGTTGACCCTGGCCATCATTCCCTGCCAGATCGTGGTCACCGGCGGCGAACGCTACGCCATTCCCCAAGTGAATCTGGAAGAGCTGCTGCGCATACCGGCCAACCAGGTGCGCAAACGGATCGAACGGGTCGGCAATGCCGACGTAGTGCGCCTGCGCGGCAACCTGCTGCCCTTGATCCGCCTGGCGGACATCATCGGCGTGCAGCCGCTGTACACCGATCCCGAAAGCGGGGAACAAAAACCGGATCGACGCACAACCCTGGCGGATCGGCGTTCCAAAAAGAGTGCCGCCATACCGGCGGAAGAAATGGCCGCGGTTGCCGATGCGGACGCCGCCGCTCCCTCCAATCCGACGGACGATGCACGGCACGGCAAGGATCGCCGTTTCCATGCCGCCGGCGCCCTTAACGTCGTGGTGGTCTCCACGGGTGCCATGAAGTACGGCCTAGTGGTCGACCACCTGCTCGACTCGGAAGAGATCGTGGTCAAGCCCCTGGGGCGCGATCTTAAAAAATGCAAAGGCTACGCCGGTGCGACCATCATGGGCGACGGCCGCGTGGCGCTGATCCTGGATGTCTCCAACCTGGCCCAAATGGGCGGATTGACCACCGTGGAAGCCACGGCCCGGGCCTCGGAAGTGGCCGAGGCCGAAGCCGAAGCGCAACGCGCGGCCCGCGACAAACAGTCCCTGCTGCTGTTCCGCGCAGCGGAGAACGAGCAGTTCGCCGCGCCCCTGAGCCTGGTCGAACGCATCGAGAAGATCAAGCGCAGCGACATCGAAAAGGTGGGCGGCCAACGGGTGATGAAATACCGGGGCGGCAGCCTGCCCCTGTTCAGCATCGACCAGGTGGCCTCGGTCGGCCCCTTGGCCGATACGGAGCAACTGCTGGTGATCGTGTCGGTGGTGGGCGGCCGGGAGATCGGCCTGCTGGCCATCGGTCCGGTGGACGCCATTGAAATGAACTTGGAAATCGACGGCACCACCCTGCGCCAGACCGGCATCATGGGCTCGGCCATCATCAACGATCACACCACCTTGCTTGTGGATATCTACGAAATCGTGCAGCACCTCAACCCCCAATGGTTCAAGGCGCCGGAAAAGACATCCGCGGCAGCGCAAGAGGCCGCCACCATTCTGTTCGCCGAGGATTCCAGCTTTTTCCGCAACCAGGTCAAAGGCTCCATGGAAAAAGAGGGCTTCCGGGTGCTCGAGGCCGAAGACGGCCAAATCGCCTGGGACCTGCTCCATCAAAGCGAACAAGCCGTCTCCCTGGTGGTGACCGACATCGAAATGCCCAACATGGACGGCTTCACCCTGACGCGCAAAATCAAGGAGAGTGCGCGCTATGCCCACCTGCCGGTGATCGCCTTGACCACCCTGGCGGGAGAAGAGGACATCGCCAAGGGCAAGGCGGTGGGTATTGACGACTACCAGATCAAGCTGGATCGTGAACGGCTGATCCGCAGTATTCACGGTTTTCTGCAGGCGGCGGCTTAGGGGCCGTGGGATGTCGTCTCGTTGCACTGATCAGAAAGGATACGATCCGATGAAAACAGGTATGGATAAAGCGAGAGCCGGCGGTACGGTGGAGCTGGCCACCTTCTATGTGGGCGATGCACTTTGCGGCATGGACATCTTAAAGGTGCAGGAAATCAACAAGATCATGGAAATGACCCAGGTGCCCCAGGCCCCCGATTATGTAATGGGCATCTTGAATCTGCGCGGTCAGATCGTCACCATCATCGATTTGGGAAAAAAGTTGGGCCTCTCCTCCATCGACGTGGACGAATCCTCCCGCAATATCATCGTCAATTCGGAAAATGAGTACATCGGCCTGCTGGTGTCACAGATCGGCGATGTGGTGCAAGCCGACTGGCAGAAGGTGGAACGCCCGCCGGCCAACATCGGTGGTTTGCAAGGCACCTTCTTCAAGGGGGTCTTCAAGACGGAAGATCGCCTGATCGGCATTCTGGACGCCGACCGGGTGCTGGCAGATGAGAATTGAACCGGCCGCTCCCGGCACGCGCATCGCGCTGGCCCGCCGGTACTGCTGCAACACCACGGCCCATGATGACGTCTCTGCCCATCTCCGGCGCAACAAGGCCACCAGAACGGACATGAAATGAACGAGCCTGCCAAACCACTGCGCGTGTTGGTCGTCGATGACACCGTACTCTACCGCAAGATCGTCAGTGATGTGCTGGCGACCATGCCCGAGGTGGAGGTGGTCGGGACGGCCCACAACGGAAAGGCCGCGATGTACAAGGTCAACACGTTGAAACCCGACCTGTTGACCCTGGACATCGAAATGCCCGAGATGAACGGCCTGGAAGTGTTGCAGCAACTGTCCCAACACGCCCCCGGCGTCGGTGCCGTCATGCTCAGCACCTTGACCCGCGAAGGGGGCGCCATGACCATGCGGGCGCTGGAATTGGGGGCCTTCGATTTCATCCCCAAACCCCAGTCGGGCACCATGGCCCAGAACCGCGAGGCCATTCAAAGCGCCCTGACGCCCATGATCCTCGCCTATGCCCGCAGCCACCAGATCCGCAAGCGGCTTCGCCCGTTGACCAAGGCCGGACCGCAGGTCGCACCACGTACCGTGACGATCCCGCGCACCGTTGCATCGGCCGTCGGGCGCAGCGGCCCATCGTCCATTGTTGCCATCGGTATATCCACTGGCGGTCCCAACGCCCTGGCGCGGATGTTGCCCCGCTTGCCCGGCGATATCGGCGTGCCCATCGTCATCGTACAGCACATGCCGCCCCTGTTCACCAAGTCCCTGGCCACCAGCCTGGACAACAAATGCGCCATATCCGTCAAGGAGGCCGAAAGCGGCGAGCCGTTGTGGCCCAACGTGGCGCTGATCGCCCCCGGCGGCAAGCAGATGAAAATCGTGGCCGGCGCCGACGGCAAGCAGCGGGTGATCAAGATCACCGACGAGCCCCCGGTCAATAATTGCAAACCATCGGTGGACTATCTGTTCCGGTCCGTGGCCGATCACTTTGTGGGACGCGCCACCGGCGTCATCATGACCGGCATGGGATCCGACGGCACCGTCGGCTTGCAACTGATGAAGCACAACGGCGCCGTAACCATCGCCCAGGACGAAGCCACCTGCGTCGTTTTCGGAATGCCCAAGGCCCCCATCGAGAGCGGTTTGGTGGATGTGGTGGTACCGCTGGACGGTATCGCCTCGGAAATCCTCAAAACCGTCGCCTACCGCTCCGCCGGCACTGTACAACGCCAACCCCTGCGGGCTTAAGCGAACAGGTCAGCCATGCGTCCAACCAGGAAAGCCGAACAACCATGAACTTGCCAATGCCCGGCGGTAATGCCCGAATCGGTGACGGCATCACCTCCGCCAACGGAGGAGCCAATGGGATCCAACCCATCCCCGGCATCCGCCGCCAGGTGAAAATCACGCCGGCGGAAATCGTTCATTTCGCCAAATATGTTCGCGACCTGACCGGGATCCACATCGAGGCCGCCAAATCCTACCTGCTGGAAACCCGTTTGGGCAGACTGTTGGAGCAGGAAGGATGCGACTCGTTCACGGCTTTATTACAAAAAGCAAAGGCGGACGCCGGCAAGCGACTGCAGAACCAGATCATCGACGCCATCACCACCAACGAGACCCTGTTTTTCCGCGACACCAGCCCGTTCGAACTGCTGAAATTCAAAATCATTCCCGAACTCATCGACAAGCGCGCAGCCAATAAAAGCGCGGCGAGTGTGCCGCTCCGGATTTGGAGCGCGGCCTGTTCCACCGGCCAGGAAGTGTTCAGCATCGCCATCGTTTTGCGGGAGCTTTTGGGCAACAACCCGAAATACAACATCCAATTGCTCGGCACCGATATTTCCGACGCGGCCATCAAACAAGCCAGCTCCGGCATCTACAATCGCTTCGAAATCGAACGCGGGCTGCCGCGGGAGCGGCTGCAACGCTATTTCACCGTCAGCGGCGACAACTGGAAAATCAAAGACGAAATCCGATCCATGGCCACCTTCCGCAAAATCAACCTGCTGGCCCCTTTCACCGGCATGGGCAAATTCGACCTGATTTTCTGCCGCAACGTGGCCATCTACTTCACCCTGGAAGATCGGATGGGTCTGTTCGACAAAATCGCCGACACCCTGGTACCCGATGGTTATCTCATCATCGGATCGACAGAATCGCTGACCGGCGTTTGCCCCCGTTTCATACCCAAGCGCCATTTGAAATCGATCTTCTACCAGTTGCGGTAGAAAGGGGCCCATCGCTTCAGCCCCGGGAGGAGAACAACAATGGAAGCAATCAACATTCTGGTGGTGGACGATGATCCCGTCACCCGCGCCCTGCTCAGCAAACGATTGAGCAAAGCCGCCTATGCGGTGGACACCGCCGAAACAGGTGTGGCGGCCGTGGAAAAACTGCAACGGCAATGTTACGATGTGGTCTTGACCGACCTGATGATGCCGGGCGGCATCGACGGCATCGGCGTACTCGAAGCGGCCAAGGAGCATCACCTGAAAACGGAAGTGATTCTCATCACGGCCCACGGCACCATCAGCAACGCCATCGTGGCCATGAAAAAAGGGGCCACCGACTATCTGCAAAAACCCATCAATTTCGACGAATTGATTCTGCGTTTGGAGAAGATCCAGAATTGGCGCCACTTGCTGAAAAATGCCGCCGATCTGCGCATGGCCATGGACATCACCGAACAAACCGCCTGCGAAACCATCCAAGACCTGGAGATCGCCGTGGCGGAGCTGCAGGAGCGGATCAGCGCCATGCGCGACACCCTTGAGCGCAGCGACCTGAGCGCCGACCAGCGCATTGACATGGCCCTCAAATGCTGAACCGATCGTCTACAGATCGGCCTGTTCGATGGTCACCGGTTGTTTGAGAATCAAACGGGCGGTTTTGCGAAACTGATCGGCTGTATCGGTGACAAAAATTTTCAATCGTCCCCCGCCCTCACCCCGCGCTTCCCCTTCCGGGATTGCCGCCAAATGGTCACGCACCTGCTCGGCAACGGCGGCCGCCGAATCCACCAACACCACCCGGGCACCGATCTTGCGTTGAATCACCTGGCGCAACACGGGATAGTGGGTGCACCCCAAAATCAGGGTGTCGATCTTTTTAACTTTCAAGGGATGGAGATATTTGCGCACGATCATGGCCGTCTCCGGTTTGCGGATCCAGCCCTCTTCCACCAGCGGCACCAGAAGGGGGCAGGCGGCGGCATACACTTTGGCTTGGGGTTGCAATGCCTGGAAGGTGCGGGGGTACACGCCGCTGGCCACCGTGGCGCGGGTGCCGATCACACCGACACGGCCCCAACGGGATCGTTGCAGGGCCAGGCGGGCGCCGGGACCGATCACCTCGAAAACCGGCCCGTCAAAGTGATCGCGCACCGCCGCGAAGGCGTAACTGGATGCGGTGTTGCAGGCGATGACGATCCGCCGCGCGCCTTGGCGTCGCAGAAAATCGGTGTTGTTCAGGGAGTAATTGACGATCGTGGCCGCACTTTTACTGCCGTAGGGGGTGCGGGCGGTGTCGCCCAGATAGACGATATCGTGGCCGGGCAGTCGTTCCCGCAGGGCCTGTACCACCGTCAAGCCGCCGATGCCGGAGTCGAAAACGCCGATCATCGAACGCCACCCGTTGCAACGAGGCGCCCATGGGTTTTGGCGGCCCTGCACGCCCGTGGCGCCGGCAAACGGTTGTCTTCCGCCATCTGGCGCTTCACTTCTGCTCCTGCATCATTTTCGCGACCCATCGCCGCAGGGTGGCTTCATCCACATCGGGATGGATGCCGGGGCAACTGTCGGCCATGGTGCGCCAGTTGAGCGGATCGATCAAAACGCCGGCAATGAAGGGCCAATGGCGGCACATCCGCGGTTTGACCGGATGGATGGTGCAGATCCGATCCCAGAAGACGCAATATCCGTTGTCCGCCTGGGCCAATAGCGGTTTGCCGCCTGACAAGGTGCAGTAGCGCCGTCGCACCGTCTCGGCCGGCATATTGAGAAAGGCGGCGATATTGCGAATGTCCGCATCGGTCACATAGGTGCCGCCGTACCCTTTGCAACATTCGCCGCATTGGGTGCATTCGAACAGGTCGCCGACAGTGGTGGCATCAGAGGGCATGGCGACCGTCCAAAGCACATTTGAGGGTGTTTTTGTCCACATATTTCAGATCGCCGCCCACCGGCACGCCGGAGGCGATGCGGCTCAGCCGCACCCCGGTGTCGGCCAGCTGTCGGGCGATGTAACCGGCCGTCGTCTCGCCTTCCACGCCGGTGCCGGTGGCCAGAATGATCTCGTCCACTTCCCGGTTGCGGACCCGCGCCAGCAATTCGTTCAGGCGCAAATCGTCCGGGCCGACCCCCTCCATGGGTGCCAGGGCGCCGCCCAGGATGTGGTACAAACCGTTGAAGGCCCCCGATTTTTCGATGGCGATCATGTCGGCCGGCTGTTCCACCACGCACAGCAATCGTTCATTGCGCCCGCTGTCCTGGCAATAACGGCAAAGCGCGCCGTCACTGAGACCGAAACAGCGGGTGCACAGGCGCACCTTTTCCTTGACCGTCGTAATGCTTTCGGCCAGGTCCCGCGCCTCGGCGACAGGGCGCCGCAAAATATGGATGGCCAGGCGTTCGGCGGTCTTTTCGCCCACGCCGGGCAACTTGGCCAGGTTGCGGATCAACCGGCGTATGGAATCGGGATATTGCTCCATGGTGTGTTTCGCCTACATCATTCCGGGCACGGTGAAACCGCCCGTCAGTTTGCCCATCTCGGCCGCCACCATCTCCTGGGCCTTGGCCAAAGCATCGTTGACCGCCGCCAGCACCAGGTCCTGCAGCATCTCCACATCTTCCGGATCGACCACTTCCTTGTCGATGGCAATGGAGACAACTTGCTGGCGTCCGTTGGCCACCACGCGGACCATGCCGCCGCCGGCGCTGGTCTCCACGGTCTTGTCCGCCAACTCCTCCTGCAGCTTCATCATCTTTGACTGCAGCTTCTGCGCCTGTTTCATCATGTTGCCCATGCCCTTCATATCCGCAACCTCCTTTATCGGCTCAATGCCTTGTGCCTTGTTTAAAAGCGCGCCCCCTTCCATCACCGGCCGGCAGGCGTGGCCGCCTTGGCCGGTGCTTTCCGGGGGGAATTTTCATTCACGTTACAGCACCCCTCATTTTTCCGGGGGACCGCTCTCCACCTTCACGTCGATCACCTTGCCGCCGAACAGTTCCATCGCCTCCATCACCAGGGGATGATCCAAGGCCGCCTGCCTGCGCTTTTCGGCGACCTCGCGCTCCTTCTGCTTCTCGGCCGCATCCCGCGTATTGGCGATCACCTCAAGCGTCGTGGTACGCCGGGCAAGACGGCAAAACAACGCCTCCAGGAAGACATGGTGTTTCTGGATGCTCTTAACGGCGAACGCATTGCCGTCCACTTCCATGGTCAGGCGGCCTTCCTCAAGCGCCACGATTCGACACCGTTTGAGCAGCGCCCCGAGGGACGGCTTCTCCTGTTCGACCGCCTCCAAGGCATTCTCCCACAGGGCTTGCGTGTCCAGGGCAGGCGCATCTGCGGCCGGCGTGGGAAGGGTGCCCGATGGGCGGGCGGTGTCCACCGCAGGCGCCTCGGGCGTCTCGGGCGTCTCGGACGCCTCGGCCGTCTCGGGCGCCTCGTGACGCGGAATGGCGTTCTCTGCTGCAGCGGCTTGCGACGCCGGCCCGGCGCCGCCGCCCGCCGCCGTCGCTGAAGAATTTGCAGGTAGCGCCGGCGTTTTGACCACTTGGCCGCCGCCTTGCGGCGCTACCGGCGACGCAGCAGCGCCGGAAGTGCGCAATTGGTCCAAGCGCTCGATCAGGGTGTCGATGGCCAGGGCCGGCGGTGTCTGAAACAGCTTCAGGAACACCATCTCCATGGCCAACCGCGGTTGGGTGGAAAATTTGATGGCCGGTTCGGCCTGGAACAACAGATCGAGGACCTGCAGTAAAAAGGGATTGGATACGGAGGCCACCTGCCGGCGCATGTGACGGACCGCTTGATCGGGAAGATCGACCAGTTGACCGGTGCGATCCCCCATGGCCACCATCATCAGGCGGTGAAAATGGGCCGTCAGGTCGGCGTAAAACCGTTTCATCTCCAGCCCCAGGCGCCAGATCGTATCGATCTTCTCCAACACGCCTTGAATATCGCGGGCGAAAACCGCCTCCGAAAGCTCGAAAAGGTGATTGTGATCGACGGCGCCCAGCAGGTCGGCCACCAAATCGGCGGTCACCTCGCCCTCGGCGCAGGACAGCACATGGTCCAACAGGCTGAGCCCGTCGCGCATGCTGCCGGCGGCCTCCTGGGCGATTAAGGCAAGACCGGCCTGGTCGATGGGCACTTCCTCGCTGTCGCACAGGGACTGCATCTGTGCGATGATGGCCGCCGTATCGATGCGCCGCAAATCATGGCGTTGGCACCTGGACAGGATCGTAACCGGAATCTTGTGCGGCTCGGTGGTGGCGAACATGAACAGCACATGGGACGGCGGCTCCTCCAACGTCTTGAGCAACGCGTTGAAAGCCGCCAGGGTCAGCATGTGCACTTCGTCGATGATATAGATCTTGTAACGGCTGTGGGCCGGCATGTACTTGAGATTTTCCCGCAGCTCACGCACCTGGTCGACGCTGTTGTTGGATGCGCCATCGATCTCGAAAACATCGGATGCATGCCCGGCGGTGATCTCCAGGCAGGAACGGCAAACGTTGCAGGGTGTCGGCGTCGGACCCTGCTCGCAATTCATGGCCTTGGCCACAATGCGCGCCACCGTGGTTTTACCCGTTCCCCTGGGACCGGTGAACAGCAGTGCGTGGGCCACACGGCCGGCCTCGATGGCGTTCACCAGCGTACGGGTCACATGGCCCTGCCCCACCACTTCGTCGAAGATCTGGGGGCGATATTTGCGCGCGAGTACGAGGTAGCTCATGGGTCTTCCACTGTTCATTGCCGCTCAATCCGCGGCTTTCCGGATCTTATAGTGCATCTGGGTTCATTACCGCTCGATCCGCAACTGTCCGGTTCTTATACCGCACATGGTGGGTGGGTGCAAGGAATGATGGAGAGCGTTTTTCAGTGTTAAGTGAAGGTATACCGGACCATGGGCCGGGTCGGCATCGTTATGATAGGGGCGCATTTGGTGGGGCGGTTTTCGCTTGACATATACCATTATTGGTATATCCTCAAAGAATGAAATGGGGCGTCGAGATTAAGCCAAGCGTCGCAAAGCGCTTAGGAAAGCTGCCTAAAAAGGTGCTTGACGCCTTGATTGCCCTAATTCGAGAGATTGAATTGAAGGGGCCATATAGAAGCAATTGGCACAATTATGGACCGTTGAAACAGAATGCTTGCTTCCATTGCCATTTGAAAAAGGGAAGCCCGACCTATGTTGCCCTTTGGACGGTGGACAAAGATAGCGTAACCGCGGAGGTGATTTATGTTGGCACTCACGAAAAAGCCCCGTATTGATTCGGTGGGGGAGGATGGCCGGGGAAGCCTGGAATGGCGCAAGGCGCTTCAGGTGAACGATGCTGAACTTCCGGCAACGGTTTTGAGGGGTGCCCGCGCCAAGGAAGGTTTGACGCAAAAACAGCTTTCTGAACGGGCGAACATTCCGCAAGGACATATTTCGGAGATGGAACGCGGCAAAAGGCCGATTGGTGTGACCATTGCCAAGAAGCTTGGCATGGCGCTGAACATTTCCCACAAGGTTTTTTTGTAAAACGTACCACCGACCGTCACCAGGGGCCGCCCATCACCGGGTGGCCCTTTTTTTGTGGCATAGCCTACTGCCGGGATCGGTGGGATATGGCACGCCGAACAAGTTACCAACTTATGGATGCCGCTGTGGTTGTTGAGAATGTGCGCCATGGCGTACAGCCCCCCCGCAAACGAGCGCCAATGCCGCCCCATGACCAAGCTACCGACCCCGGCGGCAGCGACAATGGGGGTGGTCGGCGACCTGGGCGCCTACCATTTTGATGATGTGGGTGCTTTTGTTGGTACGCGGCGGGTTCTTTTTTATTTGAATGTTTTTCAGGTACTTAAGGCATGAAATGGCGGAGAGAGAGGGATTCGAACCCTCGGTGCCGCTATTAACAGCACACACGATTTCCAGTCGTGCTCCTTCGGCCAGCTCGGACATCTCTCCGTTTGTCTTTTGACGCGTCGCATGCGGGGCGGTCCGGATCTCGATGGTACTTGTGCGCGGTTCGAGTTACCGGTGAAATGGCGGAGAGGGTGGGATTCGAACCCACGATCCCGGGTAAACGGGATACCGCTTTTCGAGAGCGGGGCCTTCAGCCACTCGGCAACCTCTCCGGAACCCAAAGGGCCGCATGCGCTTTCAAAACAGCGTCAATACCTTGTTTGGTCTACCCTGTCAATCGCTTATCGGTCATTTCAGTGATTCCGCAGTCGATTCAAACATCCTTGCCACCACCGGCGTGTAATCGCCCTTTTCATCGTAGATCACCAATGGTGCCCCCCATTCGATCCCCGGGCGGGCGGCGTTGATGCCGTGTACCAGGATCAGCCTTGCCGGTTCCCCTTCGCGGGAGTGCACTGTTTGCAGCCACTTGGGTTCGATGCGGGCAAGGCGCATTCGGTGCAACAGATCCACGGTGCGGACAGCTGGAAAGATGGCGGCGAAACGGCCGCCGCTGCGCAGCATGCGTTTGGCGGTACTGATTACCTGGGCGATGTCTACGAGAATTTCGTGGCGCGCCAGGGCTTTTTGGCTGTTCGGGTTGGTTCTGCCGCTGCCGGGTGGCCGGTATGGGGGGTTGCACATCACCCAGTCGAAGGGGGCTTCGTCGGCCGGCGGGCGGAGCCGGCGCAGGTCGCCGCGGATCAACCGAATGCGCTCTTGCAAGTGGTTGGCACGGAAGTTGGCGTGTGCCAGGTCTGCCAATTGGTCCTGCACTTCAACGGCGCTGATATGCACCGTCGGATAGCGAAAAGCGATGATCAAGGGGATGATGCCGCAGCCGGTGCCCAGGTCCAGCAGCCGTTCGCCCGGTTTGGGCACAACGGTGGCGGCCAGCAGAACCGCATCGATGGAGAAGCGGTAACCGTTGCGCATCTGGTGTACGACCATCCGGCCGTTGAAAAAGGTATCGCTGGTCTGCTCGACCATGGATTCAGAGGGGACCGATCTTGAATTTGATCCGCTTGACGCGGTCACCGCCAAGCAGGTGATTGATCTTGCGGCACAACTCCTGTTCATGGATGGAGAGGTGGTGCAGCCAAGTGGAGGCGTCAACGTGCACCAACAGCAGGTCGCCTTTGAAGGCCGCCGGTTTGGCATGGTCGACGATCATCGGTCCGACGGCCTGCGGCCACACCTCCCAAACCTTGAGCAAGGACGCATCGGTAGCCGGACGGTACTTGCGCAGCACTGTTTCGAGCACGTTGCCGATGGGCACGAACTGTTTGCGCTGAATCCGCTTTGCGGCCATGTGCCCCCTTTCGCCAAGAAAAAAGCACCCCCGTGGATAATGCCCGCCGAAGGTGCTTATGGCATGCCGTTATGCGAAATCGCGGCAAACATTATTTGCCCTTTCTCCGCTGGTGACGCGTGCGCGCCAGCAGCTTGCGATGTTTGTGCTTTCTCATCTTTTTCCGGCGTTTTTTGATGACACTGCCCAATGGCTCACCCCCTTTCATTTACGGAGATCAATCCGGCGTCTATATCATCGGTCCCATGGGAATGTCCACAGCTATTTCGATTTGATATGCCCTGCTTTGTATGCTATGGGCGCGCCATGGGTTCCAAATATCATAGACCGACCTTCGGCAGGGGTCAATTGCCGCTCATCAATCAGGCGGTGACCTTGTCCGAAGAGCTGGTCAGCAATCATTATAAGATGTCGGCCAGCCAATGGTTGCACCGCCGCTACGATGTCAAGACCCTGGCGGAACTCAATCCCCACGAGATCGTGGACGGCCCTTTTGCGCAGATCATTCGCTATGAAGGGCAACGCAAGGGTTCCGAGCTCGGTTCGGAGGTGTACGACTTCTACAAGGTGTGCCTGCAGGATCACGCCATTCTCAATGCCTTGCAAAGCAACACGGATCTGGCTCTCCTGCCCTTCGCACTGTATATCATCTGTCATGAGCTGGTGCATATCGTACGGTTCAGCAAGTTTCTGCAAAGCTTCGACGCCACGGCCGCCGAAAAACTGGCCGAAGAGCACCGCGTGCACGCCATCACCCATCAGATCGTGACCCCGGTACGCATGGACGGCATCGAACCTGTAATCGCTTATTATGAGCGCTGGCGAACACCCCTCGAGGACCTGAACGCCCATTGAATTTTTATTGAATTGCGATGCTTGACAATAAAAAAACCCACCCTATATTTTGCCAAATTTTTGAAACGGAGGGCTCAAACGCCGGTTCGGGCGGAAGGATGCAACATCCGCCGAAACGACCGGAAACGGCGAGAATGCACTTCCCGAATGCATTTGAGATCAACGTGTGTGCCCCCGCTGATTATAGAAATCGTGCACAAGGAGGTTTTTTAGAAAATGCCGATCTACGAGTACCAATGCGAACATTGCGGCGCGGTGTTGGAAGTGCTGCAGAAAATCTCTGAAAAACCATTGAACAAATGCACACAATGTTCGGGAAAACTGCACAAACTCATCTCCCAAAGCGCATTTCACCTGAAAGGGTCCGGCTGGTACGTCACAGACTATGCCGGCAAATCGAAAAAACCGGACAGCTCGCCCGGTGACACCGAAACATCCACCAGCAGCAAATCCGCCGGCGAAGCCAAATCCGCCGATTCACCCAAAAGCGGCAACGATGCCTGATCTGTGAACAGGCAATGGAATGGGCGAGGCTGTGGTGAAAGAGAACCGGCAGACCACCTGCGTAGGGGAATTGCCAGATGATGACGCACGTTTGTAAAGATGAAGCGCCCTTACCTTCTCTCACGATGGGTTCCATCACAAGCCATCAGTGCCGATCCGACCGGATACCGGACGAAGGGAGGTGACCTGATTCAGACAACGGATTGACGCACTGTAACCAATGCCAATCAGCAGGGCATTTGCGTAAAAGCCCTTTATAGAAATCACGATGTAATTCAAAAGGAGACGCAGAACAATGAAACTCAGACCACTGCAGGACCGCATTCTCGTTCAAAGGGTTGAGGAAGAGACCACCACCAAGGGCGGCATCATCATTCCCGACACGGCCAAAGAGAAGCCGGCCGAAGGCAAGGTAATCGCCGTCGGCAACGGCAAAGTGGGCGATGACGGCAAGCGCATCCCCCTCGAGATCAAGACCGGCGACCGGATTCTGTTCGGCAAGTACTCCGGCACCGAAGTCAAAATTGAAGGCCAAGAGTACTTGATCATGCGTGAAGACGACGTTCTTGGCATCATAGGCTAATCAACTCAACCACAACGAGAAGTAATGGAGGATATCCAATGAGTTCGAAAATCATCAAGTATGACATGAAAGCCCGCGAAGCGATGCTCAAAGGCGTCAAGACACTGGCCGATGCCGTTGTGGTCACCCTTGGTCCCAAAGGCCGCAACGTGGTGATCGATAAATCCTGGGGCTCCCCCACCGTCACCAAGGACGGCGTGACCGTGGCCAAGGAAATCGAACTGGAAGACAAGTTCGAGAACATGGGCGCGCAGATGGTCAAGGAAGTGGCCAGCAAGACCAGTGACATGGCCGGTGACGGCACCACCACCGCCACCGTTCTGGCGCGCGCCATTTACGAAGAGGGCCAGAAGCTGGTGGCTGCCGGCAACAATCCCATGGCCATCAAACGCGGTATCGAAAAGGCCGTCGAAGCGGCCGTCAAAGAGCTGCACAAAATGAGCAAGCCGACAAAGGATCAGCGCGAAATCGCCCAGGTCGGCACCATTTCCGCCAACAACGACGAGACCATCGGCAACATCATCGCCGAGGCCATGAACAAAGTGGGCAAGGAAGGGGTCATCACCGTCGAAGAAGCCAAATCCATGGAAACCACCCTGGAAGTGGTCGAAGGCATGCAGTTCGATCGCGGCTACCTTTCCCCTTACTTTGTCACCGATCCCGAGAAGATGGTCTGCTCCCTGGAAGATCCCTACATTCTGATCAACGAGAAA
Source organism: Desulfatitalea alkaliphila (assembly GCF_022968795.1). Lineage (GTDB taxonomy): Bacteria > Desulfobacterota > Desulfobacteria > Desulfobacterales > Desulfosarcinaceae > Desulfatitalea > Desulfatitalea alkaliphila. Next base: position 15,288 of record NZ_JALJRB010000019.1, on the reverse strand, counting down.
AAGGTCAGCAACATGAAAGACCTGCTGCCGGTGCTGGAGCAGGTGGCCAAAATGGGCAAACCTTTGGTGATCATTGCCGAGGATGTGGACGGCGAAGCGTTGGCCACCCTGGTGGTCAACAAACTGCGCGGCACCCTGCAAGTGGCCGCCGTCAAGGCGCCGGGCTTCGGTGATCGCCGCAAAGCCATGTTGGAAGACATCGCCATTCTGACCGGCGGCCAGGTGGTGTCCGAAGACTTGGGCATCAAGTTGGAGAACCTGACGCTCAACGACCTGGGCAAGGCCAAACGCATTTCCATCGACAAGGACAACACCACCATCGTCGACGGCGCCGGCGCCCGCAGTGCACTGGAGGGTCGTGTGAAGCAGATCCGGGCCCAGATCGAAGAAACCACCTCCGACTATGACCGTGAAAAACTGCAGGAACGGTTGGCCAAACTGATCGGCGGCGTGGCCGTGATCAATGTGGGCGCATTCACCGAAACCGAAATGAAGGAAAAGAAAGCCCGCGTGGAAGATGCACTCAACGCCACCCGCGCGGCCGTGGAAGAAGGCATCGTCCCCGGCGGCGGCGTGGCCCTGGTGCGCACCCTGGCCGCCCTGGAGAAACTCAAGATCAAGGCGGACCAGAAGCTGGGCGTCAAGGTGGTGATGCGTGCCATCGAAGAGCCGCTGCGCCAGATCGCCAACAATGCCGGTTTTGAAGGCTCCGTGGTGATCGACAAAGTCAAGAATGCGGAAGGTTCCTTCGGCTACAACGCCGAAACCAATACCTACGAAGACTTGATCGAAGCCGGTGTGATCGACCCCACCAAGGTGGTACGCTTTGCGCTGCAGAATGCCGGCAGTGTCGCCTCCCTGATGTTGACCACCGAGGCCATGATCGCCGAGAAGCCCGAAGAGAAAGCCGATCCGATGCCGGGCGGCGGCGGCATGGGCGGTATGGGCGGCATGGGCGGCATGGGCGGCATGATGTAATCTCCGCCGGCTTCCCAGCCCGCGCGGTACCGACCGCGCATTCGTTCCAAGACACTCCAAACCCCCCGCGTCCTTAGGGACACGGGGGGTTTTTTCTTTCCCGGAATTGCAGCCGCATATACACTTGGACACTTCTGTGTCCAGTCGGCAAGGACATCCGACAATCCGGGCCGCCCAACCCACACCACCCAAAGTCCTCGGCCCATTGCAGCGTTTATCCTGAGGGTGCCCTTCATTTGCTTCATACCCCGACCCGTACAAAAAACGGCCACCGTAAATCTTTCAGGCGCGAATTTTGCATAAGTTTTCAGCGGCATAGAAAACTTGACAATGGACCGTGAACCAGGGTACTGAAATCAATAACAAAGTAATCGTACATGAATCGTAAACACCAATCGATGGGGATCTGGCCAATGAAAAGCAAGATGCAACGCCCGGTTTTGGTAAGCCTGTTACTCTTTTTGGGATGGGCCCTTATGACCACCGGCCAAGCCGTGGCGGCCGAAAATCGAATCAGTCAGGATGTGCAGTACGAAGCCGGTTTCTATTACACCGTCCAAGAAGGGGACACCTTGTGGGATCTGTCGCAACGCTTCAGCGACTCCCCCTGGCAGTGGCCCGACCTGTGGCGGGAGAATCAGCAAATACCCAATCCTCATTGGATTTATCCAGGCGAACGCATTCGGCTTTTCCGAAAATCAGACCAGCATCACACCGAAACGACCATTGCGGCACCGCCGGAAACCCGCGAAGAAGCCGCCGCCCCGCCGGCCGTGGATTTCGTTTACCCCTTCATCGACCGTGTCGGTTTCATCCGCAAGCCGTCGGTGCAGCCCGTGGGCGTCATCTTCAAGAGCTTTGACGACCGCAAGCTGATCGGCGAAGAGGACCTGGTCTACATCCGCCATCCGGAAAGCGGGCAACAAAACGCCTTCCTGCCCGGCACCCGTTTCACTGTCTACCAGACCAAGCGGCCCAACAATGATCGCGACGCCCAGCGCGCCTACGGCGAACAGCACTACCTGCTGGGCATCGTGGAGGTTGTCAAACAAGAAGAAGGATATGTTACCGGCAAGGTGGTGGAGTCGTTCCGTGCCATCGGCGTCGGCGACTTGCTCATGCCCTACGAGCCCCTCCCTCCCGAGATGGCCGTGGTGGAAAGCACCACCGGTATCGAAGCACGCATCATCGCCGGTGAAGAACAAACCCGCATCATGGGCGATCACTTCGTTGCTTTCATCGACAAGGGCGCCGATGATCGCATCGTGCCCGGACAAGTCTATGATATCTTCGATGAACCCACTACGCGCGCACTCGGACGCGGCGCGACCCTGGCGCCGGTCAACATCGGATCCCTCGTGGTATTGCGCGCCGAAAAGAACACCGCCACGGTGCTGATCAACGCGAGCAAGCGGACCATAGAAGCGGGGCATTTGGTGCTTGCGCCGTAAACTTTGATTGCGTTATTCAGGTTTGGTTGGTTGATAGCGTCTTGTGAGTTTTGTAAGGGGTTGGAAAAAGATAGTTTAAAGTTGAAAGTTTAAAGTTTAAAGCAAGGAATTTTATCGATTTTAGTGGGTTGGGAGCACGAGCGGTTGGGGTTTTGGTTGTTGTTTTGATTGTTTGTGGGTATGGATTTTTGGGATGGGGTTGGTTGTGTTGTGGTTTGGTGCCGCGGGTGGTTTGCCCGCGGCACTTTTATTTGGGGTGGGTTGGAGTTAGTGCTCCCAGGTGACCCTTAGCACTTCTTCGTGGGTGGTGATGCCTTCGAGGAGTTTTTCGATGGCGCTTTCGCGCAGGGTGCGCATGCCCTCTTCGCGTGCTTTGGCGCGGATGAGGGCCACGTCGGCGCCTTCGGTGGTCATCCGGCGCAGAGATTCGGTGAAGGGCATCATCTCCACGACGCAGGTGCGCCCTAAATAGCCGGTGCCCCGGCACTTTTCGCAGCCGCGGCCGCGGGCGAGCGTCAACGAACCGTCACGCCCCACGTCCAAACCAGCCGTGCGCAGTTCATCGCCGCTGATCTCATAGGACACCTTGCAGTAGTTGCAGATCTTTCGCACCAACCGTTGGGAAAGTACGCCCACCAGGGTGGCCTGGATCAGGAAGTGGGGCAGTCCCAGGTCCAGCAGTCGCATGATGGCGGACGGCGCATCGTTGGTGTGCAGGGTGGAGAGCACCAGGTGACCGGTCAGGGCGGCCTGGGTGGCGTTCTCGGCGGTTTCCAGGTCGCGCATCTCGCCGATCATGATCACATCCGGGTCCTGGCGCAGGATGTTGCGCAGCACCGATCCGAAGGTCACCCCGATCTGGGTTTGCACGGCGATCTGGTTGAAACTCTCGTGCACCATCTCGATGGGCTCTTCCACCGTGGTGATGTTGATCCCCGGACTGTCGATCCGCTTCAGGGTGGAGTACAGCGTGGTGGACTTGCCGCTGCCGGTGGGGCCGCAGACCAGCAATATACCGTGGGGCATGGAAATCACGTTCTGATAGCGTTCCAGGTCCAACGGCGAAAACCCCAACTGCGCCAGGTCGCGGAAGAGAATGTCGGGATCCATGATCCGCATCACCATCTTCTCGCCGAAGGCCACCGGCACGGTGGAGACCCGAATCTCCACCTCCACGTCCCCTTTGTCCGTTTTTATGCGACCGTCCTGCGGACGGCGCTTTTCGGCCATGTCCATTCGCGCCAGATTCTTGATGCGGCTGACGATGGCCGAATGGACCGCCCGCGGCAGTTTGTAGACCGTGTGCAGCACGCCGTCGATGCGCATCCGCACCAAGGTGAGTTCCCGTTTGGGTTCGATGTGAATATCGCTGGCCTTCTGATCGAAAGCATAGATGAACAGGTGGTCCACCGCATTGACGATGTGCTGATCATTGGCCGGCAGTTCATCGGCGGAGCGCAAACGCACATACTGCTCCAGGTTGCCCAAATCCACCCCGATCCCACCGAATTGGTCCTGGGCGGCCACAATGGAGCGCTTAAACCCGAAAAACTCGTTGATCAGTTTGATGATGTCCGACTTGGGACTCACCACGGCTTCGACCCTCATTTTGCTGGCCATGGTGATATCGTGCAGCACTTCCTCGTCGAAGGGGTTGGGCATGGCAACGGTCAGCACGCCATCTTCCACCGCCACCGGCACCACTAGATGTTTCATGGCGAAGGTGCGGGGTATGGTGCTGGTGACCACATTCAAATCCAGCTTCAAGGGATCGAGCCGGAAAAAGGGCATCTGCCAGTGGCCTGCCAGGTATTTGAAGACGGTCTCTTCGTCCAGCGGCAGCCCGGGGTTGTCCAGCCGGCTCAGCTTCAGCGAGGCGATCACATCGACAATGGTGACGGGATTGCTGATGGCTTCCGACGCCGGCACCTGTGCATACTTCTTCTCACGAATACGTTCCAGTTTCTGAACCAATCCGTGTTGCTTCCGCAAAATCTCCTGGGCGCTGGACACCGCCAGCACCTTGTTCCGGACCAGAATCCGGCAAACCTCTTCCGCCTGGAAAGGGTTGCCGGCCATACTCGCCATACCTTGCGGTTCTCGTTTGTTATTCACTTTGCGACCAGGGTTCATCGCTGTCCATTCCCTTCAAGCCCATCACTGCATTTGAACCTGGATGGCCCGGATGGCCGGGGCGACCCACGCCAGTGTTTTTTTGACGCGCCGCTTGTGGGCGGGATCGGTGTCCAACGTCATGAGAAGTGCGGCGGACTGCTCCAGCGCCTTGAGCCGCGTCAAGTCCTCGGGACGCCCCACACGGGTCATGGCCTTGAGCACAATGCGCAGATGGTCCATTAAATCAGCCAGAAAACGGGTGTCCATGCGGGATTGGTAAATCGGACCATGGGGGTCGCCGTAAAATTCCAGCGCGCCGTGCAACACCGCCCGGGCCGCCTCGCCGCCCACCAGGGCCATCAGCACCAAGCCTTCCCGTTCCAGGGCCAGCAGGGTGGAAGGGTCCATCTCCTCACTGTATGCCATCGGGTTTGCGGCCTGAATCTGTTCACGCAATTTCCGGCGAATGGCGGTAAAATGGCCGGACAGCCGCACCCGATCGATGCCCAGACGCCATACGATGTGCCGTTGTAATGCATCATCCACGCCATCGTGCCCATCGAGCACCTCTTCGGGGGTGATACTGTCGTTGCCCGTCCACCTGTTTTGGCGTGCATGGAGCATGCCGTTGATCAGCCTGAAGGCGTAATATGGGGACGTGGAAATCAAAGGCTGCGTCGGTAAAAAATCGGCGAGCAGAAAACCCGTCGCGCCCTTCAAATCATGCAAACGCTGTATCAGCAATACTATGGCACTTAGCAGGATGAGCCGATCACGCAACGCGGGCGTGCGCCGTAACAGACACCATAGGATTTCAAATGCCTGGATCGAATATGGGGACAGCCTGTCCATTTGCTGCACGAACCGGGAACTGACAAACCGATCATCATCGCCGAAGCAGCCGTTGAGGGCCAAAATGAGTGTTGCACAATCGGCGGAAGACAATCGAAAAAGATCAGCCAACTTTTCCGAATCCGGATCCCTTCCCCCTGTTGCCCATTCATCGACGACGGCCATTTTGCGCCGCACCGCCCTGGCCTCCCGGATTGACAGGATCAACTCCAACACCCTCGGGTGCACCATCCCCACCATCAGGGTGCGGCCTTGGTGATCGATCGTGACCCCTTGCCGCTGGACCACCATGCCGGCCACCAAAGCCTCGGGTAACTGCTCCAAGCGCCGGTAGAGAAAGGCGATCACCCGCTCTATCAGCAGCGGGTCTTCCACGTGGCGGGCCAAGTCTTGCAACAATCGGCTGATGCCGCCCAAGCGCTTGACCACTCCATCGGGTGCAAGCGCGCCGAAATCATCATCGAACAGATGGGCCATCGCCGCCTTGACATCCGGAAGGGCGTCGCCCAGATGCAGGGCAAGGTATTGGGGCGAAAGATCGAGTCCCAGGGGGTCCAAGGCCTCTCCCGCGCCGAACGCCACGGGATCCGTCAATTGAATCACACTCTCGTCCGCCAAATCGCCGCCGGACGACTGATCGTTCTCCGCTGATCCACCTTCGGCCAACCGCTGCACCGCATCCGAGCCGCCGACATCGGAAGGCATCCACGGCAAGTTGTTGATTTCCACCAACGGTTTGATCAGCTGGGAACGCAAATTGCGCACGCCGAAGATGGTGTTGTAAGGGTCTTTCGCCTTGTCCTGGCCGCCGATGGCGGCCATACGGCGAAAGGCCTCCGCCTGCTGCATCAATTGACGCATGTTGATGGCCGACAAACCATTGAGACCGGCTACCAAGGTCAGATTGGGATCCGGACGCCCATGATTGTCGCGGACCAAGGGCACGGTCAAGGCACGTCCGAAATAGCGGAAGGTGATGGACGCACCGTTTTCCACGGCCTGGTTGAAACGCGCCACGATATTGAGCGCCAGCTGCAGTCGGTCAACGGCGTCCGGTGTGTTGGGCGGAATCTGCAGATAGAAGGCATGAATACCCTGGTCATTCAAACAGGCAAAGGCTTGCTCCAGGGACCGCAACAAATGGGCCGGTCCCTTGGCCGCAGCGCTGCACCGTCCCTCCAAAGCCGCACCGCCGCAAAAAGCGATGTCGCCGAACAAAACATGGTAGTCGGGCCGCTGAATGGGTGCGTCAACATTTTGTCCGATGCGCCGAATGATCAGCCCGCCTTCATGGCCCGGCATCCGCTCCAGAATGTGTAAGCGGTGAATGATTTGATTGAAAAACACCGCCGTGGCCCGCGCCTTGCGGGCGTGACGGGCGTGGGTGAAGAAGAGGCCCAGCAAATGGACCAATTCCATTAATAGAATCCGCCACGGATCGAAACCGACCCCTTGGGAACCGTTGTTCCGCGGATCGGCCTCCTTGGGCGGCAATGCGGGTGGAACATCCATTGCAGTCACGTCCGGAGCACCTTGCCTTGAATCCGATTGTATCGTTCGTTTGGGCAGTGTCGCGGCAGAAAATGGAAAGGAATACCCCCCTGCCGCAAAGCCTCGAGATCGTTTCGAAGGTGCGATCCATGCCACCATCGACACTATCTTCTATAATGAAAAGCACCGGCTGTGTCAATTCAGATCAAAACTCGACAGTGGGAGATTTTGGCGTTTGGAGGGAAATTGGGTTTAAAGTTGAAAGTTTAAAGTTTAAAGCAAGGAATTCTATCGATATTAGATGTTTGGGTGTTGTCAAGCAGATTGGTTTTTTCGTGCATCGTAGGGCCACGGCGTGCCGTGCCCAGGCAGACCTGATCCACCCGTATAAAATAGATAGAATTCATTAACTTAAAACTTTAAACTTTAAACTTTAAACTGGCCCGCCAGGGCCCAAAACTGGCCCGCCAGGGCCCAAACTTAACACTATCTCCCATCCTGCCGCCAAAAGGTTCGCCCCCAAATCTCCCCCTGAAACGGCAGCCGTATCAACCGTCCGGCGGCGTCGTGGAGAATGACCCAATCCAGGCGCGGGTCCGCAGCCGTCTTCAGGATGGTCGGCAATCGCTTGAGCCGCCCCTCGAACCGCCGGGACGATAGCATGGCGTCGGCCGTGCATTCGTTTTCTGTCATATCGCCGCCGCACATGTGCAGAATATTGAGCCAAGTGTAATCGGGTTGGGTGTCCGGGGATCGGCTCGGAACGAGAGAGGCCACCACGGCCTTGCCGCCTCGAATGGCGACCGCCTCAACCACCCGTTCGGCGGCGTAGGCTTGTGAGGGTGTAGGTACGGGAAAGTCGAAAAACCAACCGGCTACCACCGGCAAGGTCGGTTTTTCATCGCTGTCGCGATTGCTGCGGCCCGCGGCCGCCGCAGCGGCCATGTCCATGGACCACCCACTCAATCGACGCGCCGCCCCGTCATCCGTGGCGTCGTTCGCCACTACCTCGCGGCGGATCAACTGCCGACCCCCGGAAAGGCGCCCGTCATGGCGTCGCCTCAACCAACCCAAGGGTTCCATGGCCGTCCCCGCATCCCAGATGCCGTAGAGGCTCTGTTGACGGCGATCCTTACGATCGGACAGGCCAAGGAAGCGGCCGGTGCCGAAAACCACCAGATAGCCGCCCGAGGCGCCGGGCAGACAGCCGCCATGCACGGCCATCACGTCCGGCCGTGCCGTTATCGGCTGGCCGACGGCCCGAAACAGCGGCACGGACCGGCCTTGGTCGCCCCTCGCCGCGGCACCATGGGCCATCCCCCAGTGTTCAGGATTCTCGTCGGTTAGGTCGAACTTCCACAAATTGCCCCGCAGATCGCCCGCATAGACATAATCCACCCGCCGGTCCAGGTTGACATCCACAAGGGCCGGTGTGGAGAGCCCGTTGTCGATACCCGCGCCGGTGTCGATCTTGCGGATCAGCGTGCCGTCTGCGGCATCAAGTACATAGAGCACCGCCCGACCATTTGGGCTGTTGTAGCCGTTGCCGAAAATCACCACCGGGCGATGAAGGCCTTCCGGTGCATTGGCGTTGACCGCGTATGCCTGGCCGTAGCTGTAGCCCATGTCTGCATCGGCCACCACCATGGGTGGTATCGCCACCCATTCTTGGCCACCACCGGTGGTGCCATGATCCGACGGCAGGGGCGGCGGATACGACCAACGAACCACCTCGGCAATGTGCTCTTCATCCCAATCGTTTGCGATGGCGTCCACGTGAAAGACGGGCTCATAGACGCCGTATTCGTCTTCCGTCACCTGCCGCCGCCGATCGCCGATGCGCAAGCAGAAATAGCCGCGCCCCCCTTTGCCGAGGCCGCCCACCAGGTAGGTCATCCGCTGATCGGTATCGACCACCACCTCCCCCACGGAGAGCGGTCCGTCCACGTAAAATCGGTGATCGTCGGCATAGTCCGGCGCGGCCAAGGCCTTCAAGTGGCCGAACACCTGATGGGGCACATAGGCGAAGCGCTCATGACCCGTGCGGATATCGAAGGCGTGCAGCATACCGTCGTTGGCGCCGACAAACAGGGTGTTGCCCGCCACCACCGGGGCAGAATTGACCATGTCGCCCAAAACGCCCCTACGGTCGCGCCACCCATCCATGGTATCCATGGTGGCCCCTCGCAGATAATCCACCAGATCTCGAACGTTCTGGGCCGCTTCCGAATCGGCCACACCATCCCACCCCAGCAAACGTTTCTGATCCTCGGACAATTGATCGTACCGGAACGGCGCTCCTTGCGGCGTCGGCCAAATCCCGCCATATGTCACCACTCGCCGGGTTTCGTAATCGACACCCACCTGTTGAAAACCGTCCGATGCCCGCCAGATTGCCTTGCCCGGATCGGTGTCTACCTGGCCCGTCACCGGATTGCCGGCAAATGCCAACACATCCCCATGCCACGTCCCGGGCCAGTAACGGGTCTGAAAAACCGTCTCCCCGTCTTCGGACAAGGCCTGCCCGCTCACCATCCCTTCGGTCGCCGTCGACCCTGCCACCCCATCCAAAGGCACATCGCTGAGTTCCACCGCAAGCGCCGGCAGGCCCCACAACAGCACGACGGTAACCCAGAACGAACCAACCCCAAAAAGCCGAACCCTCATTCAATCACCTGCTCTCTCTCAAACAATCGCGCCCCCCCCTAATAGCGCAGACAGTATCCCACCTCCACCAGGTGAAGCGCGCCGAATTTGGTCGACAGGCCGTACACCCGGTTCTCGTACAGCCGGGATCCATCAGTCATCACCAAGGATCCACCGGGCGCCACGCGCCACTCAACGGCAGCCACGAAGCTCTCCGGGTCGACCCGCGACGGCACACAGTTCATCGGCACATCCTTGTCGGCTGTGTCGAACCTCCATACACCCGGATCGCGGAAACCGGACACTGCAACATCCCGTCGTCCATGGTGCCAATCGGCGACCTGTTCAACCAAGTCGATCCGCGTGGATGCTTCCGCCGCCATATGGCGCAACCGCCCCACCCCTTCCATGACCGCCGCCTCGGCAGTATAGAAACTCTGCCCCACCTCACGCTCGTTGCGTGCGATATGCAGTTCCGCCGTGGTCGTCTGAAGCGCCGCAACCCCGAGAATGGTGATGGCCAGCAGCACCAGCAGCGTCACCACCAACACCACCCCCGCCTCCCCGGGATCGGTCCCGGGCGCGACAACCGAAAGGCGATCATCCAGACTCATTCCCGCACCTTCACGTAATCGTATGTGAAGACCAGCGGCGCTCCGCCACGCCCTTGGGCCGTCACCATGACTCGGATGCGCTTCCCGCCCGGTATCGGCTCATCGTCCGCGATCTCCCAGGCAAGGCGACCGTTTCCGTCCGCCACTGAAAATGGGCCATGATCCGGCGTTTCTGGATGGAAGCCGTCATCTTCATCAACCAGCAGAGGATCGTCGAAAGGCATGCTCAACAGCTTTTCGATATGCGCCCCTGCCGCAAGGGAGTAAGCGTGGCCCAGACGTGCCTTGGCAATCCCCGCCATGCCCACCCCCTGCATGGAAGCCACCGCCAGCACACCCACGGTGAACACAAACAAGGCGATCATAATCTCGATCAAAGTTACACCGCGAATATCCATCATCATCGCAAGTACTTCTCATCAAGGCCTGTACTTCGTGAAAAAAATTACCCCGGCACACTCACCGCTGCCAATTCCGACACACCACCGTCTTCTCCACCACCCGTCGCAAATGCCCGTCCCCCGTCCCGCGCACCAGGCGATCCCCTACCACATGAACACCAAGGTCCACATGACCCTTCACCGGCGCAGCACTCTCCGCGAGCAGCCAGATGCGCACCGCGCGGATGCGATCCACCGGAATGGGCGGCTCGATGGCCGTGCCCGCCGCACCGTCAATGCGATCCGCACCCTCGGGAAAATCCCGCCGATCGATCACACCGTCATTGTTCACGTCCAAATGGGTGTCCAAAAAATTGTCGTTGGTGGTATCCACCGCCCAGGTCAAGTGCGGCCCGCCCCGCCAGCGATCCAACACCCCGTCGCCATCCGCATCCACCGCATAGGCCAACCCCAGCATGCGAATCCGCTCCGCCACGGGATGACGCCCCATGCCGTTGTCCCAGGCCAGCACCCAACGCCCCTCACCTGCGATCCGGCGCACCCTGAAGTTGCAGTGTTCCCGGTTGCGAAAGCCATTGCGCGGATCCGGCACACCGTCCTCATCCAGATCAAAATTGTAGAATAATGCCGGCTGCCCCTCCGGATCCGGACCGGTCCCCTTCACACTGTAGCGCCGCACATCGGTCACCCCGAAGGCGCCACTGCCTTCGGGATCGAACCCGGCCATGCGCACCTGCTGCGCCATCACCACCGAAGCCCCCCGCAACTGCTGCTGCAAATCCAACAACACCTGGTGATGCCGATACCCGCGCAACTGGGTGGCATACACGCCGTACACCGCCCCCAACGCCACCGCGCCCACCACCATGGCAATGAGCACCTCAACCAGGCTAAAACCGTCCTTCATGCGTCTACCGCCACTGCCCATCCACCCACCGATGCACCTGCACACTCCCCGGCCCCGTCACCCGCACCCGGTAGATGGAAGTCATCTCGCCATCCGCCAAAAAAATGTCCCGCGCCACCGCCGCAGTGGACATCCCCTGGCGATTGAACCCCACCTCCGACACCATCGACCGCCCATCCGGCCCGCTTGCCAGAAAACGCACCCCTCCGCGATACCCCGACAAGCATCCCACCCTCTTGGTAAGAATGTTGGTGTACTGCCCCGCAGCCGGTGCATGAAAGCGCACCGCACACACCTGCCGCTGTTTGATGGCCGCCATGCGCGCCTGCTGCAAATCAACCCGCACTTGCCGCACCGACAAACCGACCCCCTGCCCCTTGAACCAGCCATGGAAAGCCGGCACCGACAATGTCATGATCGCCATAATCGCAATCACAACCAATGCCTCTAGTATAGTAAAGCCTGGATGCCCACGCATCTTCCCTTCTCCCCCGAAGCACTTTTTCACCAGGAAGCCATTACTTCTACCGTTGCGGCGAACCAATGCCTCCAACGACTGCACCCACCGCGATCCGACCACAAAAGCGGCATCGCACAGGCGCAATCAACCGAACCACCGCGTTCAAATAGATTCAAACCATTAATCGTATTGGAGAATTACAGATTCGCTCAGGAAGGTGGGGCAATACAGATCCGAACTGATCAAGCGGTCACGCAAACATTCTGAATAACCGCCATTTTGGAAATCTGAACCAAAACAGATTCAACCACAAATGATATCGATTGGAACGAAACCCCTATAAAACAACCTGAAAAAAGGGTCAAGCAAAATTTGAACGAGGCGGGGACTCCCTTAACTTTTAAACTTTCGCTCTATTTTATTGGCAGTCATTTATTTATGTGCCTGCGAAAGTTAAAAAGTTAAGGGCGTCCCCGCTCACCCCCGCATACCGCTTACCTCATTTTAAGGTATTTCTTCAAATCTCTATAATAATTTTGATGTGGGCCTATCATGATCAGCTCAAGTTGTTCTTCGTTAAAACGGTAGGCCAAAAGGTACTGAGTGGCTTTCAGTTTGAATTTATGCACATATACTTCGCTTAGATCCCCCTTTTTCTCTTCACCCATATTGGGACGTTCCAATATTATCCTTACCTGCTTATCAAGCGCCGTCTTTTGTGCAGGATTTAATTTCTTTACCTGTTGCGCAAAGGATCGAGATTGAATAACCTTCATTCGCCATTATCCAAAATCGTATTCGGAGAATTCACCCTGCTCTAACTCGGAAAGGCCAACAAGTATATCCTTGATCATACTGTATGTGAGATCAGGATTTTCCTCAGCGCATTTCCCAATCGTAGCCCAATATTCAATCTGACCCGTCACTGACCTTTTGTCAATTTTACTATAAATTTTAGCCTTTTTGACCAAATCTTCAGACACCCTGACGGCCGTTGTTGTCATAGTCGCACCTCCAATGATTTGCTACAAATATACAACATAATGTTGCGAATTGCAACATCTGACGGAGTCGGGACGTGAGGACGCCCTTAACTTAGGGTTTAGGGGTTTAGAGGGCTTATGGGACGGGGGTACGTCAGTCATTCAAGTTTGCAATACCCACTTGTGCTTCTTGACCAACTCCCTCCCACGCGCAACGGCAAGGCTGATAGCCGACGGTGACAACTGCAACCGCTTGCTCAAAGCCGCTTGCGACATACCAAGCTCATGTGTCGCCCAATAACACAAAAGACGGCGCGCTTGCACCGTTTTGGTTTGTTTGCCCCCGGACCACATCTGATCGGTATCGATGCCTATGATTTCCGCGGCCCGCCCGGCAAGGTCATCGAGGTTCAGTCCGCTTGCCCCTGATTTGTATTTTCTTTTGAGAGTCTCCTCGGCCTCGGCAAGCACACGCTCGACAAAATCGCCATCACCCAGAATCCGCTCATCCCCCTTCTGCAAAGCATCGGCTTTGCGCAACGCTTTGACAGTCGCCCATCCCCCGGCGCTTCGAATCAGCCCGCCACCGACCAGATCATCTCGCTTCCCATCGGCAATCCCTTTCTGCACAAAATCACGGTACATCCTTCTTGCCGTCGACAATTGCCCATCGAACAAGCCGGCCACATAATCCGTATTCTGCCATTCTGCTTCGACCTTCCCCATCAGAACGCTGTGGCCGCAATAAGGATAACGATCCAAAGCCTCCATGTCCGCTACCAGTCTCGCTCGCAGCGGGTTCAAATGGATGTATCGGACCAATTCCAGAAGGTAACTGTCCTCCTGGCAAAGAATGGATTTGTAACGGTTCTGAAAAAGGTGACCGCACCGTTTGTGTCTGCGGTTATACCCCATAGCATAACCGGTCAACAGACGCTTCATCACCGTGGCGATGGGCGTTGCCCCGGTCTTCAACAGCAAATGGAAATGATTCGGAATCAACGCCCATGCGTAGCACTGGGTGTGGCTCTCCTGGATAATCGCCCCCAGTCTTTCCAGAAAGGCGTCCCTGTCCGCATCATCATCAAATATTTTTTGGCGGGCGATGCCCCTGACAATAATATGGTGCAAGGCGCCGGGGGCATCTATGCGGGCTTTTCTTGGCATATGCAATTTGTATCAAAAGTGGGGCACAATGGCAAAAACTGAATTTCTGTGGAACGTCCCCCAATTTCCGCTATAGATCAGCGCAACGTTGCCCCCCTCTACCTACATCTTGACGCGCACACAACCATGTGTAAATATTTGTGCAAAAATGGAATTAGCGACATTGAAATCAATCCGGCAATTGACGAGAATCTGTAGGGACCGTCAACTCTATTGCGGTATGCTGTTGAGGCGGATAGAGTAATGCCTGTTATTTTACGATCCGGCCCATACCGGTTATACTTTTTCAGTCACGAACCAAACGAACCGCCGCATGTGCACATTGATCGCGACAACCAATCCTGCAAGTTCTGGCTGAACCCCGTGAGCTTGGCCCGCAACCTTGGTTTCAGTGCAAGAGAATTGAGGCACATAGAAAGAATGGTTCTCGACAATCAGAAGCGGCTTTTGGAGGCTTGGGATGACAACTTCGGAAATTAAACCTGGCGAACAGGTCAAGGACGTGCATTTTACCGAAGATAGTTTAAGCGTGGATTTAATGGACGGCCGCACGATCAGCGTGCCGTTGGCGTGGTACCCCCGACTTTTGCACGCTTCTCCGGCGCAGCGCCAAAACTGGCATGTTTGCGGCGGCGGCTTCGGTATCCACTGGCCGGACATCGATGAAGATTTAAGCACCGAGGGGTTGCTACGAGGTGCACCTGCGCCCCGCAACACCATGTCACATGTGGCGTAGTGAAACAAGTCTCTCCAGAAAGGCGTCCCTGTCCGCGTCATCATCAAATATCTTTTGGCGGGCGATGCCCCTGACAATAATATGGTGCAAAGCGCCGGGCGCATCTATGCGGGCTTTTCTTGGCATATGCAATTTGTATCAGAAGTGAAACTTGAGGACAATAAATGAATATATGACGTACGTCCCCTATTTACGCCGTCCCCTATTTACGCGTCCCCTATTTACGCAATTTCCTGAATATATGAACCCCCCTGCTCACATTACTCCAGAGACAACACCATCGATGATGGAAGGGATCGCTTGAAATGGCTGTCGTTGGAAACAAACAGATCGACATCTGCGTAAAGCCCGGAAGCGATAATGAGACTGTCCACGGTCCGTAACGATTGCCAGCTCACCCTCTGATCTTTTCCCACCAGATCGAGCACTTCGGGCGTAATATCCTGGCATGTGCAATTAGGGAAATGAATAAGATAGCTCCTGACCG
>NZ_JALJRB010000018.1 GCF_022968795.1 Desulfatitalea alkaliphila | reverse complement strand
ATTTGATTCGGTTATGAAACGGCAACTTGGCTGGTTAGTCCTTCTCCTACAGCATATTTTCCGATTAAAATCAATCTATTTTACATCTCCTTCACACGCCCTGCTCAGATCACACCCGGCCAGGACTTCTTGAGACCCTTTTTGGTTAGCGGTAATTCCTCGTAATTATCAATATTATACGGCTGCGGTATAATACGGAGGTTTATTATTCAATGCTGATTGATGATTTTCATAACTTTTTGAAAAATAATCGCAATATACCAAAAAAGCATCTGCCTTTCTATTTACACTGGACAAAGCTGTTTATCCGCTTTTGCCAATCGCAGGTTAGCCCCGGCGAACCTGAACAGATGATTGGTCCCTTTTTGATTCAAATCGGCAAACGATTTGAGCAATGGCAGGTGGACCAGGCCAAGGAGGCGCTGAGTCTGTACTGTTTTTATGCCGGTAGAAGCGTTTCGGCTGCCGGGCCTGCAAGCAATGTGTCCGCTGGTGATTGGAAAAAGGCTGGTGAGGATATGGTGCGCATGCTCAGACTCAAGCAGCGATCCTACCGCACCGAGCAGACCTATCTTAAATGGCTGCGGGATTTTTTTGTGTATGTAAAACCGGTGGGCCCTTGCGAGTTGACGGATTTGCATATTCGCAATTTTCTTTCTTACCTGGCTGTGGATCGCCATGTAGCAAAATCCACTCAGAACCTGGCCTTCAACGCCATTCTGTTCTTTTATAGGCATGTGCTTGAAAGGGAAGTCGGCGACATACAAAGCGTGGTGAGGTCCAAACGCGGCGAGCGGTTGCCTACGGTTTTGACCCAGGAGGAGGTGAAACAGATGATCAGCGCGCTTGACGGCCTTCCTCGTCTGATGGTGAAAATCCTGTATGGAGCCGGGCTTCGACTGAACGAGTGTACGCGGTTGCGGGTTCAGGATTTGGATTTTCAACGCAACACGATCACGGTACGTGCGGGCAAAGGGGACAAGGATCGCCAGACACTGCTGCCGGAGAATGCGGTGCAAGAATTAAAGCTTCATCTGGAACAAGTTCGCCAAATCTATGATGCCGACCGAAAAGCCGGTACGCCTGGGGTCTCTTTACCGGGTGCATTGGACAAAAAATATCCCAATGCATCCCGGCAGTGGATATGGTTTTGGGTATTTCCTTCCGACAGGCTGTCCGTGGATCCGCGAAGCAAGTTGACCCGCAGGCACCATTTGTCAGCCGATTTTGTTCAGCGGGCGGTTAAAAATGCGGCCTCAACCGCCCGGATTCCCAAGCGGGTTACAACACATACGCTGCGCCATAGTTTTGCGACCCACCTGCTGGAGAATGGGTATGACATCCGGACGATTCAGGTGCTTTTGGGGCATGTCGATGTGCAGACGACCATGATCTACACCCATGTGGCCAGGAAGAATGTGCTGGGTGTGTGCAGTCCGCTGGATCAAAACGTGAATTGCGTCTGATTGAAGCGATGGTTACCATAAAACTGTCGTCATTTCTGCTGCAAAGGAGATGCAACCCATGTGTGGCCGTTTCGTCGGATTCAGGAGTGTCGAGGAACTCAAACGCTATTTGCCCATCGACCGTGCGCCGGTGGAAGCGACCGCTAACTACAATGTGGCGCCGTCCCAGCCGATTCTGGCCGTCGTGAGACAGGAAGAGGTCAATGTATTGCAGCAGTTGCATTGGGGCCTGGTGCCCCATTGGGCCAAGGAGCCGTCCATCGGCGCCAAAATGATTAATGCCCGCATGGAAACGGTGGCTGCCAAGCCCAGTTTCCGGGAGGCTTTCAAAAAACGCCGCTGCCTGATTCCGGCGGACGGCTTTTATGAATGGAAAGGCCCCAAGGGCGACAAGCAGCCGGTATATATTACCCTGCCCGGGGGCGCACCGTTTGCCTTCGCCGGCCTTTGGGCGTCGTGGACGGACCGGGGTCGGCTGGAGACGCCTTACCTTTCCTGCACCATCATCACCCGCCCGGCCGAAGGGGATTTGAAAGCGATTCACCACCGAATGCCCGCTATTTTGCACCCGGACGACTACGCGGCCTGGCTGGACCCGGCCAACGCCGATACCGCCGGCCTTTCCGAGATGCTGGTGCAGCGAACCGTCGTTGATCTGGTTTTCCAGCCGGTCGCGCGACGGGTCAACGTTGTGCGCAACAATGGGCCGGAGAATATCAAGCCGGTGCAGCTCGAGTTGGATTTCTGATTACTTCCCAGAATTACAAATCATGGTCTGTTCAGGAGAGCAGCCGCTTGGGGACTTCCAGCAGCAGGCGGCCGGTGTTGGCGAGCTGGCGCCAGGCGAGGTGCCAGTTCTCCTGGCGGCGGCGGGTTTCCAGGCAGCGCAGAAAGCGGGCGCGGCGGGCGTCGTCCTGGTGCGCCAGGATGGCGGCCCAGAGGGTGTCTTCCACATTGTAGGTGCGCTCCGGGGCCAGGCAGACCGGTATGGTGCGGGCCGGCGGGGTGTTCAGATCTTGGGCGACGGCCGCCGTGGCGGCGGCGATGGTGCGGGCCTTGGGATCCTCGGGCCGGCTCAGATCGTAGGGCGGCGACCACTGCCGGGCGGGGCGGAGCAGGTCGATGTGGCTGACCACCACCAGGATGGGCGGCGTCCGGCGGGCGGGGTTGTCCGCGTAGAGGGCGCGCAGCCGGTCCAATTGGGCGCGCTCGGGTTGGCGGTCGGGGCGGTGGGCGGCGGTGACCCACAGGATGAGATCGGCGCCGGCGGCGGCTTTGTTGAAAGCTTTGTCGTCCAGCAGCTCGGTGTCGCTGCCGGGGGCGTCGATCACCTCGGCCAGGGGGATGCCATCCCGTTCGAGGCGGTGGGCGGTGATCCGGCGGGTGGTGTGGGGCAGGATGTCCGTGGCGCTGGTCAGGCGGCCGAACAGGGCGTTGATCAGGCTGGATTTGCCGGCGTTGGCGCGGCCCAGGACCAGGATGCGCAGCGGTTCGTCTTCAGCGTCCGCTCCGTCGGGCGTTTCCGCAGGGTCGGCGTCCGTTCGGGGCACGGACGCGGCGACGCTCGGCGCGTCTTCCAGCAGCATACGGCCGCTGTACAGCGCGATGGCATAATAGCCCACTTTGCGCACATACTCTTGCAGCAGCCATGTTTTGAGCTTGTCGACCCCGTAGCCCACGATGGTGCCGGCCACGGTGCGGCGCAGTTCGCTGAACAGGGCGCTGTAGGGCGATACGATGGCCCGCCCGGCGCGGTACCACGGTTCGTAGGTTTTGCTCAGCTCCCGCAAGCGGTTGGCCCGCAACAGGGTGCCGATGGTCAGGCGGTGGGAGAAGGGAATGTGATCCACCACCTCCCGGCGCAGCTCACGGGCGGCCTGTTCGATGATCAGCAGGGCGTGGGGAACGGTCAGTTCCAGCAGGGGGGCGTCCCGATGGGGGTGATAGTGGCGGGCCACCTGTTCCAGGGTGTCCCGGCCCAGGCGGGCCAGCTTTTCCACGTCGTTGAGCGGCCACTGTTGGGGGGTGGCCCGGTCAGCCATTTGCGCCACGGATTGCCAGGCGGCATCGGCCGAGGGGGGCCAGAGCGGGTCGGGACCGGTGGTGCGGGCCATGATGCGCTTGCGTTCCAGGCGCGCCAGCAGTAGATGCAAACCGTATCCCAGCAGCGCGCAGCCGCCCAGGGCGATCATCCAGTAGGACTGCCAACGGTTTTGCCAGAGCCACAGAACGCCCAGCAGCGGCAGCAGCAGCAGCGGCAGGGCGGTGAGCAGGGCGGCGGCCAGGCGCAGGCGGCCGAAACGGCGAATCAGGGTTTGGGCCGGTTTCACGGTGGGGACTCCTTGGTATCGGCGGGGCGGATCACCGCGCTGGCGCGGGCGAAGGCCCGGCCGTAAACCGCACGGAGGGCTTCGCCATCCACCGTGGCGCCCTGCCCGCGTTTTTCCAAGTAAAAACAGGCCGCCTTGCCCAGGGCGAAGGTGATGGCGGCGCCGGCGGTGGCCCCCCACACGGCCCCCAGGGTCTGGCCGATGCCCGGTATCAGTTTGAGCGCCCCCCGGCCGGCCCAGCGCAGCCCGTAACCGGCCATGAAGCCGGCGCCCAACAGGCCGAAAAACTCCGATGAGCTGCGGCGGGTCCAGCTCATTTGATAGAGCCGCGCCAGGCTGTGCAACATTTTCATTTGCAGGGCCGGCACCAGGGCCATATCCGCCAGGGGCATGGCGCCAAGGGCCCCGGCGGCGGTGGCGTAGCCCATGATCTGGGGGTGGGCCGCCCGGCTGTAGAGATCGCGGACCCCCGCATCGTCCCGCAGCATGGCCTGCAAGCCGAAGGCGGTGGCGGCCTCGATGGCTTCCCAAAGCGCTTCCAGGCCGTAGTCGGCCGGCTCGTAACCCTCTTCCGGGGGCGTCAGGTCGATGGGCACCCAGGTGCAGGCGCCCGCCCCCGGCAAGGCGCCCAGCGTCCGCCGCTGGGCGATGATGGCGCGGCCCGTGGCGGCGGGCACCGCGGCTTCCCAGCCTTCCCGCCCATAGGGGTAGGGTTGGATGTGATCCTGATCCGGTGTGTAGGTTTCGTGCAAACAGGTCTGGGCGATCACCACCGGCCAATCGGGATGGCGCCGCCGCACGTCGTGCAGCACCTCGAAAACGGCCTGCTGCAATGTGTCGCTCACCTTGACCACGGCGATGATCAGGTGGGCCCGGGATTCACAGAACCGGATGTCCTCGGTGGGGTCGTAGGCCACCTCCCCCAGCCCCCGGGTGTCCAGGAAGCGGACCAAGGGGGTGGTTTCGGGAAAGTCGTAGAAGCGGGCCGTGCGGGTGCAGCTCTGGAAACCGGCACCGATTTCGGCGTGCGGACTGCCGGTCAGCGCACGGATGATGGAGGTCTTGCCGGCCTGGGTCTTGCCCAGCAGCCACACCACCGGCGGCGGATGGTGGGCGGCGGCCTCGCGCAGGGCGCGGTCCAGGGCCGCTTCGTCCACCCGGGGATGGAGCAGGGTATCGTGCAGCCGGCCCAGCAGGCCCCGACCGGTGCGGCCGTCGGTGGTCATGGAAGCTCCCGTTTGATTGCAGGTTGGCGCTTTTCGATTGTCGGAATTATAGGAATGGGTGGGGGGATGTCAAACGACGGCTTGGGATGGCGTGGGCAAGGAAGGAAAACGCGGAGGGGCACTTGCCCCTCCGCGCTACTTCCAACCGGGCCGCTTTTCTTGAGGGAAGATCAGCGCCGCGGGCGCTGTAGGGTCGAGATGAAACAGGGGCCGCTGCTTCCGGAGCCTCCGCTGGAAGGGGATGACCTGTTGGGAAGAACAGTCACGGTCACCTTGTCAAAACCCACGCTGCGATTGGTATCGGTGACCTTGAGCATGAAAACCAAGTCGGTGGTGGCATCCACCTCCGGTGCGCGGAACGTGGCGTTGAGGGTGTCGTAATCGCTGAGAACGACCACGGGGGGTACGTCCCGGCTCCCTGTATCACCGATGCTTACCTGGAGCCACTGGTAGTGCGGCTCCGGCACCTGTTGCAGCGTGGTGCTGCCGCTCAGCGTGACGGTGTCGCCTGTCCGGACCTGCCGCTTGTCCGTACCGGCAGTTACCACTGGACGAGGGTCCTGGTTGGGCGCAATGCCGGTTACGGCGACCTGAGAGGAGGCCGTCCATTCAGCCTCAAAGCCCTCCGGTGTGGCGAAATCATTTGAAATATCATAGTAGGCATCAGCATAGCCACCCCATCCCAGATTGATGTGGACTGTTCTAGTCAACACCTCCGGTTCTTCTGCCGACACTGTTTCCAACTTGTAACCATCCACCACCACTTCGTGTCCACCGCCGTTGACACCGAAAATGGAAAAGATCACAATGCGTTTACCATCCAGTTCACTTCTTATTAACTCAAACCATTCAACCGCATCAGTCTGCGCCGAACGATCATGTCTCTCCATGGCTTTGTAGTTGAAATAGGTATCCAGCACATCGTTGGCGAAAAAATCACTACCTGATTCATCGCAGCCGTAATTCATTTCGGCCGCAACGCCGGCATGACGCATCAACATCGATACGGCTTCAGGTGGATGGGCGATTTCATCGTAGCTGTCATAATCATTAAATATAACCGGCATCGCATCCCAGTCATAGGATACCCCTTCAAAAACGGCGCTCACGATGGTGCCGTTCCATGGATACCAGTGACTGCCTGTCGCGGCGTCCGGCCACCGATAGTAGTACATGGCCTGGGCCCAGGCGGTGGCGACGCAACCGGTGAGCGCGTGATCGCAATCGTCCATTTCCGGAGCCAAGGTGTTATAAGGATAGCCTTGATTCCAAGCGGTCTCCATCAGGGGCCCTACCGTTACGGTACTGACTTCAGGTTGATCCATAGCTGCCGAGCGGGTCGTGTCGACAGTAGGAGCGGCGACCGTCCCTGTGAAATAATCCCAAGCCCTTTGCACGCGGGTCCCCTCGGCGGAAACGGTCCTGCGCAGGGTGCTGGGCAAAGAGCGGGTGTCGCGGCGATGGGCGTTTAGCGCACCCACCCGGTTGTACAACTCCGGCACGATCCAGGACTCCAGGGTGGCGGGCTGGTCGGCGCGGGAGGGGTCGAAGCGGCCCCGCTCGGAGTAAAGGGGGATGGGGCTGAAGGCGCGATCCACGGCCACCAGGATGTGGCCGCTGGGTTCGATGGCGAAATTGTAGGCCACCAGCCGCTCCTTGTAGTGCACTGCCTGGCCGTCGCCGATGTAAGGCGCCGTGTGGCCGTTCCAGGCACCGTAAAGGGTGAGGTGGTGTTGCAGCTTTTGCTGGGCCACCTGGTGGGCGGTGTGGTAGGGCACGTCACTGCCGGCTGCGGGGCCTACAATGCCGAACATCATACAGATAATACCGAACAGTAAGAGCAAGAGAACGGGATGTTTAGAGTGCATGTTACTTTTCCTGGAACTGGATCCGGTCCGGATGGTCGATGAACAGTTTCACGCCCAGACGGCAGGTGGATTGGGTTGGCATTTTGATGGCGGCCAGGCGGCCCCGGACCACGATGCGGTCCGACGGCCGGGCGGCCAGCTTGTCGAATATGGGACTGTTGTCGGCGGCCCGGGGCCACACCTCGAGGGAGCGGCCGCTGCCGTCCAGCAGCTTGAACTTTTCATAGGGCAGCCGGGGATGGCGCCGCTTTTCGAAGATGTTGGCCGGATCGACACGGGCCTCGATGGTCACGGTACGCCCCTCCCAGGGGGTGGGGGCATCGCAGGCGGCCGGCAGCCCGCATTGGGCGAACAGGGCCTCCAGCGAAAGGGGCGGATCGGCCGGTGGCTGGGGACGGCCCGCGCCGCAGGCGAAAAGGGTCAGCCCGACCAACAGCAGGCCGATGATGTGGGTTGCGATGGGCGCCGGCAGGCCGACGACGGAGTGGTTCAGCATGGTGTCCTCCTCAAGACGTCAACCTTCTATCGGCTTTCGGAGTGAAACTCTTGAGCGAGAATTTCAGTGACGCAGGGTTTGGATGAAACACCAGGAGAAGCCGCCCTTTTCGGTGGTCACTTCCGTTTCCCGTGGCGTCACGTAGGCCGAATCGGCGGCTTCGTTGTAGGCCCGGATGCGGTACTCGAAGGTGGTGTCGCTTTGCAGGGGCGCATCCCGGTAAGTCGTAGTGCCGGCGGGCACCCGGACGATTTCGGTGAAGGTCCGGGCCCCCTTGCGGCGGCGCTCGATTTTGACCCCCAAGGCCTTCAAGGGATCGCTGCTGTTGTCGGTCCAGGCCAGTTGGATCCGGTCATAGGAGGTGGCCTCGGCCGTGAAGCCGGAGGGTGCCGCCGGCGGCCGTCCGCCGATGAAGGCCCCCAGGGCGTATGCCCTGTCCATTTCCGGCACCTGGATGGTGGTCACTTCAAGGGATTGGTCGTCCC
Organism: Desulfatitalea alkaliphila; assembly: GCF_022968795.1. GTDB lineage: Bacteria > Desulfobacterota > Desulfobacteria > Desulfobacterales > Desulfosarcinaceae > Desulfatitalea > Desulfatitalea alkaliphila. The sequence goes on along the minus strand of NZ_JALJRB010000018.1, from coordinate 100,211 downwards.
TGACGCTCACCTTGCTGATGGTGCCCTGATCGTTGACCAGGTAAGCGAACCGGCCGTTGCGCGGCGCGGCGCCCCCCAGGGGCGCCACCCCGACGTTGGGCAAGGGCGAAAGCAGGATGTGCGGATCCGAATCCCAATCCTTGTCGTGGCGCAGGACGGCAACTTTGCCCGGATCGATGTCGGGACGGAGCTCATTCTTGCTGTTGCTCACAAAGGTGTATCCGTTCGCGCCCTGCAAAGAGGCGTGAATGGATGCGGCCACGCCCCAGGGTCCGTGATCGACGGCGATGGTCTGGATCACCGCATCGTCGCTGGTGCGGATCACCGAGACCGACCCCTGGCCGCCACCTCGAAAATTGGCCACATAGGCGTAGCGGCCGTCGGGGGACACGGCCACACCGATGGGCTCTTGCCCCACATCCACGGTGATGGGCGGGGGAAAGGTTCCCGTACCGTCATCACTGATCACGGTGACGGTGTTGTCCAGGTGGTTGGCCACATACACTTTGATGCGCTCGTTGATTTCGTCGTAAAGGGCGGCGATACCCCAAGGCGCCCGACCGACGGTGATGCTGCCGACATCCAGGGTGCGCGTATCGATTCGATAGACGGTGCCGCGCCCTTGCCCATCCTGGTCGTCGGAATTGGCCACATAGGCGAAGGAACCGGTGGGATCGATGGTCACGCCAAGTGGGGTGTTGCCGACCAACGCCCCGTCCACCAAAGGAGAGGGCGCGGCCGCATCAAAGTCGGCGTCGCCCAGCAACACCAGGGCGTCGGGCGCATGGCAGGTGACCAGCAGATAGGTGCCGTCGGGCGCCACGGCGGCGCCGTAAGGCTTGCAGGACAAACCAACGGCGACGCGCCCGGTGGACGGCGCGGCGGTGGCGATCCGAATCACCTGTCGGCCTTCATAGTCGGGAATATAGGCATAGGTGGCAGCCCCCGGGGTGGGCACGGCGCCCGACCACAATACCGCCGACAGCGCCAGCAGGTGCAAGGTGCGTTTGATGGAAATCCGCTCGATCATCTGTTTCTCCAATCCTTGCCCCGCACAGAGGCGGACGACGGTCTTTTCCGATCCCATTACCAGGGTATCGAAACCATGGGTATGGTCTTTCCTATCCCATACCCGGATGACGATCAAGACGGGAAGCACACAAATGCAAGGCAATCGCATACAGTTTTGGCATTGGAGACGCCGGTGCCACCCCCGCCACCCTACACACACATCTAAACGACAGAATTCATTAACTTAAAACTTAAAACTGCAAACTTTAAACCGGCCCGCCAGGGCCCTCGCGGGCGACAATACCTACCTGATCAAAATCCTTTCCACTTGATTTCTACATGCAATTGCCCTGCACACAGATGAAGCAACCGTCTCCCGGCTCACTGCCCGCGCAACGCCTGCAGCAACGCCGGCAATGCCTTGTGTACCGCGCCGTGCAGGGGCAGGCGGTCCAGTTGGTCGGGGCGCACCCAGTCAAAGTGGTCCGGCCCGTCCAGGCGCACCCGCCCCCCTTGCCAGGGGCAGAGGTAGAGCGCCATGCGCAGCTTGAAATGGGTATAGGCGTGACGCACCGTGACCAGATGCTGCGGCGGGGCGCAGTGCAGGCCCACCTGGCGCCGCACCATGGCCGCACAATCGGCCGCGGGATCGGCGGCCCCATCCATGCGGTCACAGGGAAACTCCCACAAGCCCGCCAGCAGTCCCCGGTCCGGCCGCCGGGTGAGCAGCAGGCGCCCCTTTTTCAATACCGCCCCGGCCACCCAGAACTGTTCGCCCGGCCGGCGCGGCTTCACGCGTCGGGGAAAATCCGGGACGGCACCGCTTTGCAGCGCCCGGCAATGGGCGGTCCAGGGGCATTGAGGGCACAGCGGCCGTTTGGGGGTGCAGACCAGGGCGCCCAGTTCCATCAGGGCCTGGTTGTGACGGCCCGGCTGTTCCCGGTCCAGCAAGCGGTCGGCCACGGTTTGAAAGCGGGCATGGCCCGGCGGGTGGTTCACGGGGGTTTCCATCAGGAACACCCGCGCCAACACCCGTTTCACGTTGCCGTCCACCACGGCGAAGGGCTGGTCGAAGGCGATGCTCAACACGGCCGCCGCGATGTAGTCGCCGATGCCCGGCAGGCGGCGCAAAACTTGCGGATCGGACGGCACCCGGCCGCCCATCTGCGCCATGATCATCCCGGCCGCAGCGTGCAGGTGACGGGCCCGCGAATAGTAGCCCAACCCCTCCCAAAGCTTGTAAACCGCCTGCAAATCGGCACCGGCCAAAACGGCCACGTCCGGAAAGCGCTCCAAGAACCGCTCATAGTAGGGAATAACGGTCTTGACCCGGGTCTGCTGCAACATCACCTCGGAAACCCAAATGGCATAGGGATCACGGGTCCGCCGCCAAGGCAAATCCCGCCGCACCCGCTCATACCAATCCCCCAACTCCCGCCGCAAACCATCCCAATCCACCACACCACCCCCCCACACCCACCAAAATCCACCCAACCCAAACAAATCCAATCGACAGCATGCCTTAACTTAAAACTTAAAACTTAAAACTTCTTTTTTCCTTAACTCAAGCCCCACCCCCTTCCGACCGATACAAAAAGGGCCCGCCGCGACAACCGGATCCCATGCGTCGGGCCGACCAACGGTTCGATCCATTAAGGAGACATTGCATGACGGAAATCAACCCCCGCCATTTCATCGAGGAGCTGCGCTTTGATATCGAAAGTCGGGATGCCCTCAAGGCACGTCTGGTCATGGCCCATTTCAGGGAAATGGATGCCGCCACCCAACGCATGGCCCTCTTTGAGCTTTACCGCGGGCCGGACGATTTCGTGCTGCCCCTGCTGGTGGGTCTTCTGGCAGCCGATGGGAACGGCGCCGAATCCCGCCCGGCGATCCGCGAACTGCTCTTTTCCAAGGCGCTGGACAATCCCGAAATGGTCACCCGCCTGTTGGTGCGGGAGATCCAACCGGCGCACTGTGAAGTACTGGCGGAAATCGCCGGGGAAATCAAGCTGGCGGCGGCCACGCCCACCCTGCTGGGCATCCTGAACGGCGCCGATGACGAACGGGTGCTGCGCAGCGCCATCCTGGCCCTGGGCATGATCGGCGACCCCTCCGCCACCACCCCGGTTTCGGAATTTCTCTATGCCGGCAGCGCCGAGCTGGTGATCGCCGCCATCCACGCCCTGGCCCTGTTGCGCACCCCCACGGCCATCCAGCGTCTGGCCCAGAAGCTGGGCGCCGACCCCGATCTGGACGCCATGATCCTGGATGCCTTCACCGCCTCCCAGGAACCGGAAGCGTTGGAACGGCTCAACGCCCTGCTGTCGGCCCAGCAGGCCCAGCTGCGCAACGCCGCCAAGCAGCGCTTGACGAACATCGGCAGCAAGGCGGTGCCGGTGCTGATCGGCAATCTGCGTTTCGACGACCCGGACCTGTTGATCCACACCCTCAACGTGCTGGGCGACATCGGCGATGTCACGGCCATCGCCGCCATCCGCAAACTGCTGCACAACGAACCGCGGGATGCCAACGTGCGCTTCGCGGCCTACGAGGCGCTGGGCCGGCTGCCCATGGCCAAAGGCGCCTTCGCCCTGGCCCAGGGGTTGACCGATCCGGTGGAAAACGTGCGCTGCGCCGCCGCCGGGGCCATCGACCACAACTACAACACCGTGCTGGCGGCCGGCATCAAAAACATGCTGCGAGACGAAGACCCGGTCGACCGGCCCATCAGCCGCACCATCATGGACACCCATTGCGACACCATCTTTCTGGACGTGATCCAGGAAGAACATTTCCGTGATACCGCCATGACCTACCTGGGGCACCAGGCTCACGAAGACACCCGGGATCACTTCGTGCAACTGTTGGCGGCCAACGGGATGGCCGAATTCGCCGCCGCCATCCGGGGCCGGATCAACGCACCGGCACCCGAATCCCTGAAAGTGTTCGCCGTGGACGACTCGCGCATGGTGCTCAACATCTACCGCAGTATTTTACACAACCTGGGCTGTACGCCGGTGGTGTTCGAATTCCCCGCCGAGGCCATCGCCCGGCTGGAAACGGAAATTCCCGATTTGATCTTCACCGACCTGAACATGCCCGAGATCAACGGCATCGACCTGACCCGCGCGGTGCGCCGGCGCCACCCCAAGGAACGCCTGCCCATCATCATGGTCACCACCCAAAACGAGTGTCAGGACAACGAAGCCGCTCACCGGGCCGGCGTCAATGCCATTCTCAACAAACCGTTCAACGCAAGCATGCTGCAGACAGCCATGGAGACCCATCTGGGCAGGTCTTTCCAACAGCGGGCAGTGTGAATCACGGCAGTTGCCGGAAGATCATTGACTACGCCTGGTTGTCCAGCGCCGCGATCAGGCTTTGCATGTGCGCCTTCTCGGATTGGGCCAGGCTGATGAAAGCCTCCTGGACCGCCGTCTCCTGGTGCTGGTCGGCCAGGACGCGGTAGAGATCGAAAGCGGCGTACTCGATCTGCAGGGCCACCTCGATCAGCCTCAAGAAGGGATCGTCACCGATATGCTGCAGCTTGTCCAGGGCCTCCCGCAACGGTGTGCCGCCTTCCAGAATATCGCCCGCCATGGCGTCGTACAAGGTGTCGAAATCCTCCAGCTCCGGCTGCGCCTGCCGCCAGAAGCCGTGCACTGCCTTGGCATGAGCCCGTTCGGCCTTGGCCAGGCGGGCGAAGACCGTTGCCCATGACCGATCCGGGTAACGTTCGCCCACCGATTGGTAGAAGATCTGGGCGCCCTTTTCCAGGTCCATGGCGGTGCGGAAGGCCTCCGGGGACGCTTGCCCCGCGAACAATTTCAAACGCGGCATATCCGGCACCCGCTCGCCGTCCCAAGCCGCGATGCCGCCGGTGAGATTGTAGATCGATCCTTCCCGGCCCTCCTCTTCCACCATGGCGGCGGCCGCCATGGAGCGCCCTCCCACATGGCAGTAGAAGATCAACTCCTTGTCGGCCGGCAGTTGTTCCATGTCTTGCACCAGTTGGGGCAGTGGAATCAAACTTGCGCCGGGAATATGTCCTTGTCTGTACTCTTCCGGCTGGCGCACGTCCACCAGCAGGTAGTGCTTCTCCTTATGTTCCTGGATATAGCGCCGCAGCGCCTCCGGGCTGATAGGCTTGGTGCTCATGGATGGACCTTCTCCTTTCGGTTAGCGGTTATCTTCAACGCCCAATTAAGATTGGAAGGGGGCTATAGCAGCATCCGGATCGAAATCCAAATCGGGATCGGCATCGCAATCGAAATCGATTGGACACACCTATCGGCCTATCGCAGATACAGCTCCCAACCGGCCAGGGTGTGCAGATAAGCCACCGACTGACGGCGCAGTGATCCGCCGAAGGCGTTGATCAGAACCAGGGCCTCGTCCCGCCATCGGAAGTCGCCGGTCAGGCGGTGCAGGTGCAGCAGGTTGTGCAGTGTCACCGCATTGGCCGAGGGCACGGCGCCGTCGTAGATCTCCTTGGGTTGCACCGGCAGATCGCTGCGGTCGGCGGCGGTCAAAAAGTAGCCGCCGCGGGCGCCATCGTGAAAGTCGTCGTCCATGGCGTCCTGCAATGCGGCCGCCCTCTCCAGCCAGGGGCCGCCGGGATCGGCCTGGTGCAAAGCGATCAGGCCCATGATCAGAAAGGCGTAATCGTTGGCCGTGGCGTCGATGGCCGTCTGCCCCGAACGGTGGCGATGCAGCAGTTGCCCCTTTTCATCGCGCATATTTTCCCAGATGAACGTCGCCGCCTTGCGGGCGGCCGCGAGATAGGCCGGCCGATCCAGCACCTCCGCTCCCCGAGCCATGGCGGCGATCATCATCCCGTTCCAATCGGTGAGAATCTTGTCGTCTTTCAAGGGCGGCACCCGTTGGACGCGGGTCGCCAAAAGCCGCTGCCGCAAATTCTCCCAGCGCCGGGAGAGTTCTTCCGGCGCCATCTGCAAACGCCGGGCCCACTCTTCCCAAGAGGCGGTCAGATGAAGTATATTGGCGCCGGTGCGGTGACCGGTGGCTTCTTCCAGAAAATTGCCTTCGGCTTGCACATTGATGATGCGCTCCCAGGGCACCTCGTCCTTGTCGGCCGCCGCATGGGCCCGGAATTCGTCCAACGTCCAGACGCACCACTTGCCTTCCTCGCCTTCGCTGTCGGCGTCTTCGGCCGTGTAAAAACCGCCCTGCGGGTCGGTCATGTCCCGCAGCACATAGGTGAAAATCTCTTGCGCGGTGCGCGCGAACAGAGGATCCCCATCGGCTGCGTACCCCTCCAGGTAGGCCAGGGCCAGGAAAGCCTGGTCGTACAACATCTTCTCGAAGTGGGGCAACAGCCACTGCCGATCGGTGCTGTAGCGGTGAAAGCCGAACCCCACATGATCCCACAAACCGCCCAGGCGCATGGCCGTCAGCGTTTCCTTGACGGCCGACAGCACTTCCGGCGCCCGGGTGCGCCGGTGGACGTCGAGCAGGAAGAGCAGGCGGTGGGCCGTGGGAAATTTAGGGGCCGAATCGAAGCCGCCGTATTGCGGGTCGCGACGATCCAGGGTGGCCTTGACGGCCTGATCGATCACCGCCCGGTCGGGTCCGGACGGATCGTCGTCGTAGACGAAGGCTTCCTGCAAATGCCCGATCAGGGCCTCGCCCGAAGCCAGCACGCGCTCGGGCTTTTGCCGCCACAATTCGCTGATCCGGCTGCACAGGTCCATGAGGCCCAGGCGTCCCACCCCGCTCTCTTTGGGGATGTAGGTGCCCGCGAAGAACGGCTGTTTGTCCGGTGTCATCACGATGGTCATGGGCCAGCCGCCCCCGCCGGTGACCAGTTGGCAGGCGGTCATGTAGAGCGTGTCGATGTCGGGCCGCTCCTCCCGGTCCACTTTGACGCACACGAAGCTGTTGTTGAGGGCCGCCGCGGCCTCGGGATCCTCGAAGGACTCCCGTTCCATCACGTGGCACCAGTGGCAGGTGGCGTATCCCACGGAGAGAAAAACGGGCTTGTTCTCCCGCCGCGCGGTTTCGAATGCTTCCGGCCCCCAGGGGTACCAATCCACCGGATTGTGGGCATGCTGGCGCAGATAGGGGCTTTGTTCGTTTATCAGGCGGTTGGGCATGACGAACCTCCTTGGCGCAGCTGAACGCAATAAAGCCCAATATAGGAACGCCATTTATGGTTGGCAAACCGCACCGCCGGGGTACGGCGCCCGTCAACCGCGGGCGGCGCCGGCGTCGGGGGGACGAGCCAAATGGTGGTAGGGCGGAAGGGTGGCAATGCGGGTGTCTTCCACCGGGTGACCGATGGTAAAATGATAGAGACTCTGCAATCGGTCGTCATCGATACCCAAAAGGGTTTGCACCGGCTCGTCGAAGAAGCAGCCGATGCCGGTGCCCCGCAGGCCGTGGGCCTCGGCCGCCAGGTAGAGCACCTGGCCGATCATGCCGCACTCCCAGTGCAGGTGGCGGTACAGATAGGGTCGCCGCGCCACCAGCCGGCGCAGCGGGGCCAGCATGGCCACGGCAAAGGCACTGCGGCCGGCAATCTCCTGGTGGCAGCTCAGCTCCATGGCTTCGTACTGCACATCGCCCGTGCGCAAGCGCCAAAGGGGCCAATCGCTTTGCACCGGCTCGGCGACCAGACCGCCGCCGAACACAGGCCGGTCGGCGGACCGCTGAAACCAGTAGAGGCCGGGAGGCAGATCAACCACCCGGTGGACGAACAGCAGCAGATCCACCACCGGCGCCTTCAGGCCGGCATCGAAGGGCGGCACCCCTTCCCGTGGCAGGGTGCGGTCCAGAATGGCGTAGAAGGTATCGGCGGCAATGCGGCCGCGCGGGTCAAAGGCCACGGCACTGCGACGACGGCCTATCACCGCCGCGGCGGATTCAGCAGGCGGCGGAAAAACCAAGGGAAGCGAGGGGGGTTGGTATTCCGGCGCCGCGGTGGACGTCTTGCGGGTCGCCACCACGGCCTGATCGATGATGGGCCAATGGACGGCGCGCGCACTCAACCGGCCGGGCCGCCCCTGGAATTGGAGCTGCGCAAAGGGTTGCACCAGCGTTTCCGGAAGGGTTCGGGGCGGTGGGGTGGCAGTTTGCCCGGTGGCAACCCAGCACAGCAGTTCGACGTGCTCCTGTTCGCCGTCCGGCCAGGCGATCCGGTCCCACCCGAGCAGGGTTTCGATCCGGCGGTCGCCGGCGGCGGCAAGGCAGGTGAGGCGCCAACCGTTGAGGCGGGCGGCCAGGCCGAGGGCCGCCAGGGCGTGCCCGCCGTCCAGCAGGCAATAACGCAAAGCCCGCTCGCCGTATTTCCATGATTCGCGCCAGCAGATGGTGGTCAGGGCCACGGCGAACCCCGCACCGCCGAAATGGGCTTGCCAAAGCGGCCAAGTGCCTTCGGGCAACGGGGCGCGTTGTTCCAGGGCATGGAAGAAGGGGTGATAGTGACACACCCCGCCGGGCAGATCGTTCGCCGCGGGCGGCAGAATCAGATGGCTTTCGGTGGGATGCAGATTGCCCGACGAGGGGTTGATGCGCAGGGACCAGCGGCTGCCGCCCGCCGCTTTCCAGGCCGACAGGCCGAGGCTGAGCCCCAGAAAGCGCCCCAGGGTGGCGACGCTCAGCGGCGCGGCGGCGATGTCGACAGCCGGGGCGAACAAGCGGTCAAAGGTCGGCTGCGGCGGGTCGTCCGCCAGGGGCAAGGCGTGTTGCGCCGCGCCCTGCCAACTGCGGAATGGATTGGGCTGGTTGGCCCAATCCATGTAACCGGCCGAACGGGCGTAACGCTGAAAGTGGTGCTTGGTGGCGTCGTGGTATTGAAGCGCGCTGATGGCCATCGGCGCCTTGCTACCACTTTTCGTGGTGCGTGAATTCGGTCACCTCCCGCCGTTTGGGCGCGGCTCCCGATTTGGCGGGATAGCCCAGGGGAATCATGGTGACCAGTTCGTAACCGTCGGGCACCCCCACCACCTGGCGGGCCTTGTCGTGATCGAACAGCCCCACCACCACCGTCCCCAGCCCCAGGCTGTGGGCCATGAGGCACAGGTTCTGGGTGGCCAAGCCCAGGTCGTACATCATCCACTCGCCGAACTTGGTGGTCGCCTGATCCTTGTAGAATCCCGAAACGCCGCTCTTGGCGCACAGCACCAACACCACCGGGGCCCCGACCATGGCGCCGGCGGCCGGGTTGCCTTTGGGCGGCAGGCTGGCCTGCAGTTGCTCCTTAATGGCCGGATCCTTGACCACAATCACTTCCCAGCATTGGCAATTGGTCCAGGAGGGGGCCCAGCGAACCGCCTCGAGTACTTGCTGCAGCGCCTCATCGGGCACCGGCCGGTCTTCATACTTGCGCACGCTGCGCCGTTCCTGGATCAGTGTCATCAGGTCGGACATACATCGGCTCCTTTCCGCAGGATGGATAGAATAGAATTGATCAGGATTTTTCCTCTTCCTCTTCCTTGTAACAGTCACAGTGGTGTTCGTTGCAGCGTGGACAAGTATAGGTGTCCACCTCCTCCCGGGAGGCGTCGCCGGGTGCGGCCATCATACGCCAGCCGAGAAAACCGAACACGAGAACAAACAGAACGATGAGCACGGTAAAGAACATAATGGGATAAGCCCCCTGTTGATGGTCATTGAATAGCGCGTCAGCGCGCCGGCGTGGTCAGCAGGTCGACCAGGGCCGGTTCCAGATCAGAGTACTGGAATTGGAAGCCGGCTGCAAGCAGTTTGGCCGGAATGGCCCGCTGACTGGCCATCACCGCTTCGGCCATTTCCCCGAGCATCAGCTTGAGCGCCAGGGCCGGCACCGGCATAACGGCGGGTCGCCCTATCACTTTGCCAATGGTTTGGGCCAACTCGCGGTTGCGCACCGGATTGGGGCTGCACAGGTTGAAAGCACCGTGCAGCTCCGCGTGGTCGTAAAGGAATTGGATGGCCGCCAGGAGATCTTCCATGTGAATCCACGGAAACCATTGGCGCCCCGATCCGATGGGCCCGCCCATGAAGGCCCGGAAAGGCTGCACCATGGCGGCCAAGGGACCGCCGTCGCGCCCCAGCACGATGCCGAAGCGGGCGATCACCACCCGCGCCCCCTTCTCCGTCGCGTCCATGGCTGCAGCCTCCCATTCCCGTGAAAGGTCCGCCAGGAAATCGTCGCCACCGGGAGAAGTCTCGGCCAGTTCCATCTCACCGCCGTCACCGTAGAATCCCACCGCCGATGTGCTGATCAGCACTGCGCGGCTGGCCGCGGGCAAGGCCGCGACCAAATTGCGGGTGGTCAGGATGCGGCTCTCCCGAATCTGCGTTTTGTAACGCGCGGTCCAACGTTTGGAGATGGTGCGGCCCGCCAGGTTGAGAATTAAATCGGCCTGCCCGACGGCCTCCTGCCAATCTCCGGACGCGGTGGTATCGGCCCGAATGTAGCGGCAGCGGGCATGGTCCAGGCCCTCGGGGGCCGGACGCGTGCCGATCAGTGTGACGTCATGTCCCTGGTTCAAAAAGTGGTGTTGTGCGTGGCTGCCGACAAAACCGGTTCCACCGGTGATCAACAATTGCATGGCACACCTCCTTTGCCGATATGGGGTATGATATCAGATGGATGGACCGTTTCCAGGCGCCGCGCCGCCGCGAAAAAAAACGCTCGCATGTGCCGCGGGCACACACGAGCGCTTGTTTGTTCATGCAACGATCCCTGCGCTGCGTCGATCAGCAGCCGCAGGAGTTGGAAGCGGATGTGCCGCAGCCGGAACAGCCACCGGCGGCGCTGAACTCCATGCCGCAGTCCAGTTTGAAGCCGTACATGTGAAAATCGACCTTGATCGGTTGGGCACGTTCCAGAAATTCCTTGTTCACGATGTATTTGAAACCGCTCACATCAAATTCCCGGTCATTGTCATTCGGCTCATCCAGAGCCATGGCCAAGCCTGGACCACCTCAGCCGCCTTCGTTGAGAAAAATCCGGATGGGCTTGATCTCCTTGCCCTGGAAGTAGGCCGCGATCTGCTCGGTGGCCGCAGGGGTAACTTCTAACATGATGGTATCCTCCTTAAACTGGATTCATCGCCTCGGGGGCGCATGATGGCAACACATAGGGTCGCGAAGTGCTCGGAAACGTAACCACAGTCGGCGACATTGTCAAATTGGAGCGACGTTGCCACAAGCTGATTCGGATACCCGATCCCAATTCGCTTGTCAAATCAATTCGGTCTATACCACCGCCGGGCGCCGGCTTGGCCCTCAGAGGAATCGCGATTGCACCGGACAGCGCCAAGATTGACATTGTTTCGGACGTACCTTATTAGAAAACCAACCATATGCCAAACTTGGAAAGACCTACGTTTCATCAGAGGTGACGCCATGCCGATCTATGAGTTTTATTGCGACCAGTGCAATACCATTTTCAACTTCTTTGCCCGCAGCGTCAACACCACCAAGCGCCCCCAATGCCCGCGGTGCGAAACCGTCACCCTCTCCCGCCGCATGTCCACCTTCGCGGTCACCGGTCGGGCCAAGGAGGACGGGGAGACGGACGATCCGCCATTCGATGCCTCCAAAATGGAGCAGGCCATGGAGATGCTCTCGGGCGAGGCGGAGCGGATCAACGAGGACGACCCGCGTCAAGCGGCCGATCTGATGCGCAAACTGACCCGCATGACCGGCATGGAGCTGGGCGGCGGCATGGAGGAGGCGCTGCGGCGCATGGAGCGCGGCGAAGACCCCGAGCAGATCGAAGCCGAGCTCGGAGATGTGCTGGAAAATGAAGACCCGTTCCTGATGCCCGGCAAAAAAGGCGGGGCCGGCACGCGGCGTGCGGCGCCGCGGCGGGACGATACGCTGTATGACCTGTAAACAGGTAGTGTTAAGTTTTAAGTGTTAAGTTTTAAGTTGAAGGTATTCTATCGATTATAGGTGGTTGAGGGTGGGCGTGCAGAGGTGGGGCTTGAGGTGATATTGTCTGCTCTCGCACGATGGGAGGTGGGTTTGGGGGGTGGTATGTCATAATTGCGCTGATCCCCGGTTTGCAGATGTGCCCCAATGGGCCAATCGTGGCAACGCGGGCACGGCATGCCGTGCCCCTACGGAGTGCAACCCACCTGACAGCACAATCAACTCAAAAAACCCATCCAACCGCCGGAATTCCTTCAACTCAAACAACTCAAGACTTTTCGCCCCCACCCAAACGCCCTCCCCAACCACCAATACTATAAATCGGTAGAATACCTTCAACTTAAAACTTAACACTTAAAACTTAAAACTTTTCTATATTTCAACCACTTAAATAGCACCAAGCCCAACATTAAATTACGATCCCGTTAAATCCACCCCAATCACCCACACATTGACTTGCCCTACCCCTTCTGCTATGGCAGCCGCAAAATTGAACCCATTCGATGAAAAGGAAATTTCCATGATGCAACAGACATTGGCCATCGTTAAACCCGACGGAGTGGCCCGCAACCTGATCGGTGAAGTGGTCGCTCGGATCGAACGCAATCAGTTGGCCATCAAGGCGATGAAGATGATCCATATGAGCCGCGCCCAGGCCGAGGGGTTCTACGCCGTTCACAAGGAACGCCCGTTTTTCAAGGACTTGACCGATTTCATGTGCTCCGGACCGGCGGTGGTGATGATCCTGCAGGGCGAAAACGCCATCGCCCGTTGGCGCGAGATGATGGGCGCCACCAACCCGGCGGATGCCGCCGACGGCACCATCCGCCGGGATTTTGCCACCGACATCGAGAAAAACGTGGTGCACGGTTCGGATGCCCCGGAAACCGCCGCCTTTGAAACCGGTTACTTTTTCAGCGGGTTGGAACGCAACTGAAATGCCCGGTGTGCGGCTGGAAAACGTTACCGTGGTGCTCAACCGGCCCCGCTATCCCGAGAATATCGGGTCCGCGGCCCGGGCGGCCTGCAACATGGGCATCCACCGACTGGCGGTGGTGGCACCGGAAAATTGCGATCTGACGCGGGTATTGACCCTCGCCACCCACGCCGCCATGGATGTTGTTGAAAACATGGCATGTCACGAAGACCTGCGGACCGCCCTGGCGCCCTATCGCTATGTGGTGGGCACCACCGCGCGGCTGGGGGGACAGCGGCGGTCCGTTATGTCACCGGCCCACATGGCGGCGCAACTGGCCGACCTGTCACAGGAAAATGAAGTCGCCCTGCTGTTCGGGCCCGAGGATCGGGGATTGACCAACGAGGAGCTGCGCTTGTGCCACCAATTGGTGACCATCCCCACCGACCGCTTCTCCTCGCTCAACCTGGCCCAGGCGGTCATGGTCCTCTGCTACGAGCTGTTTCAAACCACCACCGCCACCGGCGGCGGTTTTGCACCGCGCCTGGCAACACGGGCCGAACTGGACGGCATGTACGACCAGGTCAAGGATATCCTGGTGCGGATCAATTACATCCAGCCGGAAAACCCCGACTACTGGATGAACAAGCTGCGTCACTTCTTTACCCGCCTGCAGCTGCGGGCCGGCGAAGTGAGCATCATCCGCGGCATCTGCCGGCAAATGAACTGGTATGCCGGCAAATGCCATCAGGATGGTGTCCGGGGCGCTCCGCCGCCCAACAACGACGCAGTTTGATTCTCACCATCGCCATTCGCCATCGATGCCCTTCGCCTCTTGAAATCCCCCTGCCGCTGTGGTTAATTGAACCCAACACACATGCTTAATCCGGTAGTTGCACGGTTTGTCGCCGCATGGATCCGTCGCCTTCGCTCCATTCGGCGCAGCCCTTTTGCGAAAAACATCATTCAGGTCCAGCCCATGGTAAAGCGGCGCTTATATTTTCCAACGCACGGCAAAAGGAGAGGGGCCCCATGCACCGAGTGCTCATCATCGAAGACGACGATTATGTCCAGAACATGCTCAAACAAACCCTCGAACGGGCGGGATACGATGTGGCGGCGGCGGCTAACGGGGCCGAAGGGCTCAAGCTCTATGAGTCCAACCAGCAGGTGTCGGCGCCTTTCGAAGTGGTCATTACCGATCTGATCATGCCGGAGATGGAAGGCATTGAAACCATCACCATGTTACGCAAGCGCAACCCCGACGTCAAAGTCATCGCCATCTCCGGCGGCGGCCGCAATCGGCCCGAGGACTACCTGTTTCTCGCCGAAAAGCTGGGCGCCGACCGCACCTTTTCCAAACCCGTCGACCGTCAGGCCCTGCTGGATGCCGTGGCCGAACTGGTCGCCGCCTGACCTCGAAGGAACCTTGCCATGCCCGGACTGCTCATCCGCTGGCTGACCCTGACCGCGGCCATTATACTGGCCGCTTATCTGATCAACGGCATCCAGGTGAGCGGCTTTTTCGCCGCCTTGGGCGCCGCCGCCATGCTGGGCATCCTCAACGCCTTTTTCCGCCCCATCGCTTTGTTGATCACCTTGCCCATCAACATCCTCACCTTCGGCCTATTCACTTTCATCATCAATGCGCTGATGCTGAAAATGGTCTCGGGGGTGATCACCGGCTTTCAGGTGCACGGGTTCTGGACAGCGGTGTTCGGCGCCCTTATCATCAGCCTGGTGAGTTTCGGGCTCAACAGCCTGATCAGCGACAACGGCCGTGTGACGGTCATCGATCTGCGGCACAAAGGGGGCGATCACTGGGAATAGAGTGAGATCCCGGTGCGGACACGGCGATGAAGTGGTTCTGGGTCATACTGGCGCTTGCCTATATCGTTTCGCCCTACGATTTGATACCCGATTTCATTCCGGTACGCGGATGGATCGACGATATCATTGTCGCTTTCATGCTGTGGCGCTACCTGCGACGCTTCCGGCAGACATCCTCGGCGCAATACCGCCAGGGCGAAGGGCAGTCACAGGAACAGGCCGAAGATGGGCGGTTCCGCGGACACACCGAGGACCGGTCCGCAGGCAACAACGGCTCCCGGGATCCCTTCACCGTCCTGGGCCTCTCCCGGGGCGCCGATCCGGGCGAGATCCGCGCTGCCTACCGACGGCTCGCCAACCAGTATCACCCGGACAAAGTAGCCCACCTGGGCCGTGAATTCCAAGAGCTGGCCGAACAGCGATTCAAAGAGATCCAGCAGGCCTACGACACATTGACCAAGCGGCGTTGAATGGAGACACAGTGTTATGCCCCCTACCCAAAAAGCTACTGATAACGAGCGGTTGCAGCAAATTGTGGCCGAAGCACGCAAACACCGCCAAGCCCAGGAGAAGACCTACCGCGAGCGGGCCCTCAAGCTCTTTCCCTGGATCTGCGCCCGCTGCGGGCGGGAATTCGAGGGCAAGCGCCTCAAGGAACTCACCGTGCACCACAAGGACCACAACCACGACAACAACCCTCCCGACGGCAGCAATTGGGAGCTGCTCTGCCTTTACTGCCACGACAACGAGCACAGCCGGCAGGAGGTGGCCGACGCCTATGCACCCGGCGCCGCCGACCGCCCCGCGGCCGGCGGCTTGGGTGACAACCCTTTTGCCGCATTGGGCGCCCTGCTCAAGGACAAAGAGTGATCGCACATGATGGATCGCATATTGACAATCGGTTCTGTTCCCAGTAGGTTGGCGCAATTTTGCAACCGGCCTGTGCCGGCCGGACGACCACCCCGACGAACAAGGAGAACTGCATGACCATCAAAGCCAAAGCATACATTCTGGAAGAGAAAACCACAGCGCAACAGAAGCTGGCCAACCGTATCGCCCTGCTCGAATCCAAAGGCGAGCAAGCCGCCGCGGTGACACGGGATACCATCGTCAAGAAGCTCAAGGCCGACGTGCGCAAGGCCAATCGCCGCCTGGCCGCCGTTGCCGCCCGGGAACAACTGATCGCCGGCAAAGCGGAAGCCAAAGCCGAAAAAGCCGTTGCCAAAAAAGAGAAGAAGGCCGCAGGTGCATCCAAGGGCCGGAAAAAAGAAGAGCCGCAACCCGCTGCCAAAGCCGGCAAGAAGGCCAAGAAAGCCGCCAAATAGCTTGTCAGGCCCCACCGTGAGGTAGGATCCCGATGAAACCCCGCAAGCCGCTTTTCCTGGACATCGAACAGTGCGTGGATCACATCGTCGGCATGTTCGGCAAGGACATCCGGATGGGGATGCCCCTGGGGCTGGGCAAGGCGGTGCCCTTGGTCAACGCGCTCTACCAGCGGGTCAAACAAAACCCTGAGCTCCGGCTGACCCTCTACACCGCCCTCTCCCTGGAGAAACCGAACTGGTCCAGCGACCTGGAGCGCCGTTTGCTGGAACCCATTGTTGATCGGGAATGGACCGGTGTGCCCGACCTGGATTACATGCGCGACTTGCGCAGCGGTGGGCTGCCGCCCAACGTGACCGTGCACGAGCTGTTCTGCCGTGCGGGTGCCTATCGCAAAGACGCCCGGATGCAGCAGGACTACATGAGCGTCAATTACACCCACACCCACCGTGATGTCGCCGCCATGGGCGAAAACTGCTTCTGCCACATGATCGCCAAGCAGGAAACGGACACGGGCACCCGCTACAGTTGCAGCTGCAACGCCGACACATCCTTGGAGGCATTGCATGAGTTCACCCGTTTGTCGGCGCAGGGGCACAAACGGTTGACCATCGGCATGGTCAACACCCAGCTGCCTTTCATGTACGGCGATGCCGAAGTGTCCGCCGACCTTTACGATGTGATCATCGACGACCCGCAACACCACCATCCCTTGTTCGGTGCGCCGCGGCCGGCCATCAACCCGTCGGACTACATGATCGGCCTGAACATCAGCACCTTGATAAAGGATGGCGGCACTTTGCAGATCGGCATCGGCGCCCTGGGCGATGCCATCGCATACGCCCTGGACCTGCGCCAGAATCATAACGCAACGTACCAGGCCTTGGTGGCCGACAGCGGCCTGCCGGTGCGCAACGGCGACCTGATCGACGCCATCGGCGGCACGGCCCCTTTTCAGCAGGGGCTCTACGGTTCCACGGAGATGTTGGTGGACGGTTTCCTGCAGCTCTACCGCAGCGGCGTCATGAAGCGCAAGGTGTACCACAACATCGCCATTCAACGCCTGATCAACGAAGGTGCGCTGCAGGAGACGATTCCCGCCGACATCCTGCAGCAGATGATCGACCGGGAAGTGCTGCATCCTTACCTGACGCGCAAGGATTTCGAAGGCCTGCAACGCTTCGGCGTGTTCCGCGACACCATCGCCTACGACAACGGGTACCTGGTGGACGGTGACCGTCGCTACTCTGCCAACCTGGCCGACGGGGCCAACCTGGCGGCGGTCAGTGCCCACTGCCTGGGGGATCGATTGAAAAACGGCGTGCTGCTCACGGGTGCCTTTTTCATCGGGCCCAAGGATTTCTACGAAACGCTGCGCCGAATGCCGGAGGCGGAACGCCGGCAGTTCGAGATGACCGGCGTGAACGTAGCCAACCATTTATACGGCGATGAGGTGCTGCGTTCCCTGGAGCGCAAGGACGGCCGGTTCTGCAACACCGGCATGAAAGCCACCCTGCTGGGGGCCATCGTCTCCGACGCCCTGGAAGACGGCACCGTGATCAGCGGCGTGGGCGGCCAGTACAACTTCGTCTCCATGGCCCACGCCCTGCCGGACGGCCGCTTGCTGATGATGATCAAGAGCACCCGCTCGGAGCGCGGCAAAACCCTTTCCAACATCGTTTACAAGTACGGCCATGTGACCATTCCCCGCCACCTGCGGGATATCGTTGTCACCGAATACGGCATCGCCGACATCCGCGGCAAATCAGACCAGCAGATCATCAAGGCCATGCTCAACATCACCGACAGCCGCTTCCAGGAAGAGTTGTTGGCCGAGGCCAAGAAATACCAAAAGATCCCCGAAGATTACCAGATCCCTGAAGCGTACCGCCACAACACTCCCCAGCGGCTCGCCGGCCTCCTCAAAAAGTATCAACAGCAGGGCCTTTTTCCCGCTTTCCCCTTCGGCACCATTTTTTCCGACACGGAGCTGACGATCGCCCACGCCCTCAAAGTGCTCAAGGCCAAATCCAGCGGTCCGGAGGCGGCCGAAATACCGGCGATCATGAAAGCATTGCCCGAGGAAACGCCGGCCGACCTGCAGCCGTTCATCGAACGCATGGGGTTGTCCCATCCCACCACGGCCGAAGAAGAGCAATCCCGGCAGTTGCTGCTGACCGCCTTCCGCCTGGCGGGCTATTTCTAAACACGCTTCCTATTTTCAGGCGAAATCGTCCAGCGCCTGGCGCATCAGGCGGCCGATGGGCATGCCGTTGGGGCAGCGCCGTTCGGCCTCGCCGTAATCGGCCCGGGCCATCTGACGGCGCACCGTTGCCGGCAGGGCATTGAATTGCTCCCGTGCCCATTCCGGCCGGCCGTAGCTTTGGCTGTACATGTGACAGCGCATCACATCGCTGACGGGAATCGCTGCGGTGAGCGCCGCCTCGCAGATCCGGCCGCAGCCGGTGCAGTACTGACTGGCAGTGGCGGTGGCGTAGCGGTGCAGCAGCCGCGCCTCATCGGTGGACAGGGCGGCGCTGTCGCGGGCGGCGTCCGCATTCTCCTTGAGCAGGCGCATGGTGTCCATTTGGGAACAGAGGCTGGCGATGCGCGGGTTGTCCCACACCGCCTTGAGTTTGGCCTGGCCGTCGGTCCAGCCCTTTTGCCGGAACTGCTCGGAAAGGGCCTCGGTTTCGGGGCGTGCGCCGCTCCAATCATACCAGGAAGGGCCGGCCTGGGTTTTCATGGCCGTCAGGCCGATACCCGCCTCGGTACAGGCGGCCACCGCTTCTTGCATCCGGGTCGATTGCATGTTGCGGAAATTGTAGGTCATCATGATGCCGTCGATCCAATCCAGGCGAGCGGCGTCCAGCATGCACGCCTCCATGCTGTTGTGGGTGCTGAATCCGAAGAGGCGGATCTTGCCGGCGGCCTTGGCCTGCTCGGCCCAGCGGCGAGTGGCATCGTTGAGTTCGTTGATGTTGCGAATCCCATGGATGAAGTAGAGATCGATGTAACTGGTGTTCATCTTTGCCAGGGAACGCTCCAGCTCCTGCCCGATACCCTCCGGATCGCGGGAGCGCGACTTGGTCACCAGGAAAATCGCCTCCCGCGCCTCGGGTTGCCGGTCGAAGAAGCGGCCGATGCCGGTCTCGCTGCCCGCATGGTAGCTGGAAGCGGTGTCCCAATAGGTGATGCCCCACTGCACCGCCTGGCGCAGCATCATTTGGTTGGCGGCAATATCGAACATGCCCCCCAGCCCCAGGATGGACACCTGGCGGCCGCTCTTGCCGAAGGGCCGGGTGGGCACCTTGCCGTCCGCCGCCGCGCGTTGGCCGAAACCGGGCGGTTCCGGTTTGCGTGCGGCCGCCGGAGAAGCCAGCAGCGAACCGACGCCCACGGCGCCGGCGGTTTTGAGAAATTGCCGTCGAGAAAAACCTTTGCGGTCATGAGCCATGATACCCTCCCGGGTGTGCCCCCCAATGGTCGGCCATCGGAGTTGCCACCCCTACGTTTTTTGTTCCATCCTACATCATTTCCAAACGGTCGTGGGCATAAATACGGTGCCGCACCGCGATGGTCGACGCGCCCGGCCCCGGCCCTATCGGCTATGTGGTCAAACGGTGGGCCCTGTTGCGCGACTCGTTTTCCGCGGTCACGCGAATGGCGCGGCGGCCCTGCACCGGACATTCGTGCTCACACACCCCGCAACCGATGCACCGGTGAGGATCCACATAGGGTTGTTGCAGGCGCACCAGGATCTCGGCGCTGCGACCCGCCGCGGGGTGTTGCGGCCAAGCCGCCGGATCGCCCAGGGTCAGTGAGCGTTCCGTATTGGCGACGATGGGCCGCGGCGCCATCTGATCCACCCTGCAAAAATAGTCCCCAGTGGCAAATCGTCCCGGCACCCAGTCGGCATCCGCCGCCGATAGACGGTCGCCGTTCACGGCATGCAGCGCGAAGGCGCCGTCGCGCACCGGTTGCAGGACATCGCGGGTGAAGATGGCCTTGGGGCTGACCGGGCAGTTCTCCTGGCAAACGATGCAGGGGGTGTCCATGGCCCAGGGCAGACAGCGGCCATGGTCCACGAAGGCCATCCCGATGCGCAACGGCCCTTCCTCGGCATAGGCGCCGGTCCCCATGCGCTCCGCCACGCTGATCGGGCGCAGGGCCGCCGTGGGACAGACCCGGCTGCAGGCCACGCAGTTGAACTGACAACCGCTGGTGCCGACACGGAAATTGAGCATGGGGGTCCACAGCCCCTCCAGGCCGCTTTGCAAGGTGGCCGGGTGCACCACGTTGGTGGGACACACCCGCATGCACTGGCCGCACTTGATGCAACGGGCCAAAAATGCCGCCTCGTCCAGGGCGCCCGGAGGGCGGATGACGGCCGGATTCCAATCGGCGCCGGCCATCCCGTCCAGCCGCAGCAACGGCGCCGCCACCAATCCCGTGGCGATGGCCGTCACCACCTGCCGCCGCTGCAAATCGGGCAATAACTGTTCGCCGGCCGCCGAGGTCTGCAACCGGTATCCCATGATGCCGTGGCGGCACGCGTCCAAACAGTTGAGGCACAACACGCACTCGCTCGTAATCAAGGCCTCGGTGGGGGTGCAGGCTCCCTCGCAATCGGCCTCGCAACGCCGGCAATCGGTGCAGGGGGTCTGCCCTTTGCCGATGCGCCAGACACTCCAGCGGGCGAGCAAACCGAACAGGGCGCCCAAGGGGCAGATGAAACGGCAGTAGAAACGGGGCACCCGCAGGCTCAACAGGGTAAAGAGCAGAAAGAACATCCCGATCAGGGCGGCCCCGGGATAGACACGGGGCAAGGCTGCGGTCACCTTCAGTGGGCCGTCGGCCAGCGGCAACAGCACCAGGTTCACCGAACGATGCACCAGGGCGATGGGATCCAGCAACCCTGTCTGCAGCGAAGGCACCAGCCAGCCGCCACGCGGCAGCAGCCACTCCAGCAACAAGCCCAACGCCAAGGCCCCGCCGGCCGCCCACGCCGCGTCCCGCCGCAGCCGAACCACCCGCAAAGCGGCCAGCAGCGCCAACACCGCCGGCAGGGCCACCAAAAGGGCCCAGAACCACCAACCGCCGTGGCGGGCGCTCTCCAACACCCACCGCAGCATGCCGGCGGCCGCCGCGGCCAACATGAACAGCAGCAGCCAATATTTGATCCGCTGGGCCGGATGGGGCCGGTTGCGGGCGATCTTGCGCGCCCGGTTCAACCCCCGTTTACCCAGATACCCCACCGCTTGCTGCAAGGCCCCGAAGGGGCATACCCAGCCACAAAAAAACCGACCCAGCACCAATGTCAGGGCAATGGTGACCACCCCCCACAACAGACCGGCATAAACCGTCCGCGTGGCCAACAACACCCCCAACCCGGTCAAAGGATTGAGCTCCAGCAACCAGTTGACCGGCCACCCCCGCAACTGCCACCACCGCTCTCCCAAGGTCGTGACGATGCAAAACCAGAGAAAGAGAGCGAAAAAGAACAGTTGAGTGATGCGACGGGCCGTTAGAATAGACATGGGGGCAGCTATAAGTCTTAAGCAGAAGGATTAATAGTTAATTTGGCGTCAACCCGATTTTGCATAAATACCACACGGCTTGTGCGAGGAGCAACCGGCCATATTGAATACACAGCAAATATGAACTTCACGCCATTGGTCGCTGCCGAACACCCTTAGATTATGCGGCATTGACCTCCATTCTGCTAAAGTAGGGTTTTCATCCTGCAATTATTAGGAAGTCTCCCATTGATGAGCGTAACGGCATAGGCTACAGGTATGAGGATATTCTCATCTGCATGGTAGATGTGTTGTTGAATTAAAATAGGAGCTCCTATGGTAAAGAACCGCAAGTATCTGTTTCTCAGCGTCTTTTTGTGCGGCATGACCGTTTTGGCGGTGGAATTCACCGCCAGCAGGATGCTCCAAACCGTTTACGGCACCTCAAACATCGTCTGGGCCAACGTCATCGGCCTGACATTGTTATTTTTAACCATGGGCTATTTCATCGGTGGCTGGCTTGCCGACCGATATCCACGGCCCCTGTTGTTTTACGGGCTGATCACCGCGGCAGGTTTCAGCAGCATTTTTTTCCTGTTATTGACCAGCCTGATTTTGCGGACCACCACCCTGACCCTGACGCAATTTAACGCAGGCGCCATCATCGGCTCTTTTGCGGGTGTGTTCATGGCCATTGCGGTGCCGGTAACCTTGCTCGGTTGCATCTCTCCTTTTGCCATCCGCCTGGGCGTACCGGACGTTGAACACGCCGGCCGCATCAGCGGCAGAATTTATGCAATCTCCACCTGGGGCAGCCTTTTGGGCACCTACCTGCCGGTATTGTGGATCATTCCTGTCGCCGGATCGCGCATAACCGCAGTGATCTTCGGAGCGGTACTACTGGTCGTCGGGCTGATCGGCATTTGGCAAGAAGCTGAAAGTGTAAGGCCGAAAGCGGCCGCCGCTGTCGCCTGTTTGTTGCTGATTCCCTTTGTGGTGGCATGGACGCCGGGAGGGATCAAGCAGACCCCGGGCCAGGTTTTTGAAACCGAATCCCCCTACAATTACATAGAGGTGATTAAAAATCGATCCTGCTACTATCTATTTCTCAATGAAGGTGCGGCGATCCATTCCTTTTACTGCGACGATGGGAGCCTGCCGCCCCAAACTTCCGTTTACAGGACCTTGACCATCGCCCCGCTTTTCGCCCACCCGGAAGACTTTCAGAATCATCCTGTCCAGAATGTGGCCATTGTCGGACTGGGCGCCGGTACGATTGCCAAGCTGATGACCCGGGTTTATGGCGAGATGCGTTTTGACGGCATTGAACTGGACCCCAAGATTGTGGATGTGGGGCGCAAATACTTCGACATGAATGAGCCCGAACTCAACGTGCACGTGGGCGATGGCCGCTACAAACTGAACAAACTCGCGGGCGGTTATGATGTGGTGGTCATCGATGCCTACAAGCCTCCCTACATTCCCTGGCATTTGACAACCGTCGAGTATTTCGAGGAGGTCAAGAGCAAGCTGAATGAGAGCGGCAGCATAGCGATCAACGTTTACCGGCCCGGACGCGACCGCCGGCTGGTAAATGCCATGGTCGCAACGCTCATGCGGGTGTTTCCGTCCATCTATACCATTGACGCCCGCGGCGACAATACCATTATCGTTGCCACGGTAAAGCCGACCCGCCACGAAAATGTACAACAAAACTTTGATGCCCTGGTCACCGATGACACCGAGATCATCCCA
Source organism: Desulfatitalea alkaliphila (assembly GCF_022968795.1). Lineage (GTDB taxonomy): Bacteria > Desulfobacterota > Desulfobacteria > Desulfobacterales > Desulfosarcinaceae > Desulfatitalea > Desulfatitalea alkaliphila. The sequence goes on along the minus strand of NZ_JALJRB010000018.1, from coordinate 76,967 downwards.
AGCGCCATGGAAGTCTTTCACGCCGGGCTCAAACCCCTTGAACCGTCGGATGTGATCTTCACCGATCAAGTGGCCCCGGTTGAACCCCTGATTGATTCCATGGTGTTGCGGCAGCTACGGTTGTGACCCTCTTTTATAATAATGATATCATTTCCTTGCTTTAAACTTTAAACCTCCAACTTTAAACTGCGTTATATCGTTACAACCTCCGGCTTCAAGCTTTCGTAATCCACCGTCCCCACCCCCTTCTCCTCCGCCATCCGCAAATGGGGTAAGTGGTCCAGGGTGCGCTCGAGCAGTTCGGCGCCCATGGCGTCTACCGCTACACCGTCGGTGCCGGCGATGAGGGTGTAGGTGGGTTTGAGGTCGTCCAAAGAGCCGCCGGTGGGGCCGTTGTGCATCATGCTCATGGTGCCGTCCAGGATCACCAGTGTCGGTTTGATCATCATGGCCAGTTCGGTGATGATGGTGTGGATTTGCTGGTGGAAGATGTTGCGCCGGCCGCCGAGCAGTCCGTACCAGTTTTTGAGGGTCATGGAGGCGCCGCTGCGGTGGTGGTCCTTGACCGGGGCCAGGCCGATCACCTTGTTGACGCGTTGCAGCGGCGCGGTCAGGGTGGGCCAGTGGCGAATCAGGTCGGCGCCGGGTACGGTGTAGGGGGCGAAGCGGTCCTCGGTGGGCAGCAGTACGCGGGCGCCGGCGGCGCGGGCGGCGGCATCGATGCCCGTGAGGGCGAAGCAGCTGGCCGGGTCGTTGATGGGATTGTCGGTCACCCACACCCGGTCCGCACCGGCCTGCAAACAGAGTTGGCTCACCCGCGTCACCAGATCGGGGTGGGTGGTGGCGCACAGGGCGGGCGGCAGGGCGAAGGCGGCATTGACCTTGAGCAGCACATGGTCGCCGGGCCGGATGAACCCTTCCAGGCCGCCCAGGGCTTGAAAGGCGAGTTCCACGCCGCGGATGCGGTCGGAGATGCCCCGCACCAGCGCTACTTTGCCGGCCTGCTCGGGCAGGGAAAAGTCAGGAATCGGTGCGGCCAGGGCCCGAGCGGCCTCGGGCAGCGGCCCTTGGCGGTCCCAGAAGGCCAGGCCCAACGCCCCTGCCCCTACAATGCCCAGAGCGCTGCATGCCAGGCGTCGCAGAAAAGCGCGCCGGTCTTGCAGTGTGTTGTTGTGCTCGGACGGGCGGTTCATGGCGCCGCCTCGCTCAGATTGCGATGGAGTCGTTCGGCCAACAGGAGCCCGTCGGCCAAGGTTTCGGCTTCGTGCACCCCGGCCAGCCACTCGTTATGGGTGAAAATCAACTGCACCAGATCGAACATTTCGACGATGCGCACGGGCGGCGCATCCGGCGGCGGCGCCACGATTTGGCCGCCGAACTCCTGCAGAAAGGCGATGTAGGCATCGGCCAGGGATTCGGCCTCCTCGGCCGACGCCCGACGGGACAGGTAGGCCATGGCCGTGCGGCCGTTCCACTGGTAACGGGCGGCGTACACCTGGTCGAAGCCTTCAAAACCGAAGGCGTTGGCAGCCGTCAGGGTAATCGAATCGGGCAGACGATCGGCTGCCGGCAACAGGTCCGGCTCGGCCGCCGCGGTGGCGGTGGCGGGATGGGCCGCCACAAAGGCTTCGGCCATAGCGACCATTTTATCCATCAATCTCGCGGAGGTGTCGGAGCCGATGATCTCCACGTAAAAGGGACCCTGGACCAAGAAGATACCATTGGCCGAGCGGTAGCCATGGGGCGTGATTTCCATGGGTTGCGCCCCTTCGCGCCGCTGCTGGCTGTAAACGGCAAAGGCGCCGGAGCTGCCGCCCATGTCGTAGACGAACCGTTCGGCCCAGCGGCCGGGATCGTCGGCCATGGCCAGGCGGCGGCTCTCCAGGTGCTCAAACCCGGAAGGCAGATAGAGTTCGGCCTTGCCGTCGATCTTGTCCGAAAGGGTCTCGGCGCCGAAGTGTTCCGGCGGCGACATGGGTGTCATGCCGGCCACCCGGGACGACTGTTCCAGGGCTTCCACCCGGTCGGAAGGAAGGTCCGGCGCGTCGGCACGATCCGTTTCGTGGGACAGGGCACGCCACGCACCGGCATCGTAACGCGCCTGGGCGGCGAACATGGCCAGGGCGATCAGCACAAGAACACACAGAATGCCGAAACTCAACAGGGTCTCCCGGCGGGTGGGCCCCTGCCGTTGGTTGCGGGAGGTTGGGTGGGTAAGCGGTTGCATCATGCTCGTCCGGGGATCTGTTGGGGTGGCAAACCTTTTTTGCGATGCCCGTTGCACGGTCAGCGAAGGATGTTGCCTGCAACGGTCACTTAGTCTTTGGTGGTGAAAAGACAGGAAACCCGATTGCGGCCGGCCTGTTTGGATTGGTACATCGCTCTGTCGGCCCGCTGGACGAACAGGGCGATCTCCTCGGGGCGATGGTATTCGGTGACCCCGATGCTGATGGTGATGGAGATGGGCTGGTCATCCCCTTTGGGATGATATCGGTCCGCCTGCACGGCGGCTCGGATGCGCTCGGCCACGGTGGCCGCCTCGCCTCCTTCGGTTTCGGGCAAAATGACGGTGAACTCCTCGCCACCGTAACGATAGGCCGAATCCATTTTACGCAAACAGCTGCGGATCACCTGCCCCAGCCGCACGAGCACTCTGTCCCCTTCCAGATGTCCGTAATTGTCGTTGTAGTCTTTAAAGTGGTCGATATCCATCAACAAGAGGCTCAAGGGGCGTTGGTAGCGGGTGGTGCGATCAATTTCCAGCTTGAGCTGGTTGTAAAAGTAACGGGAGTTGTAAAGCTGGGTCAAGCCGTCGGTGATGGAGAGGCGCTTGAGCTTCTCGAGCATGTCGATGCGCTCCTGGGTCAGGCGCCGCTCCTTGAGCACCCGCCGCAGCCGCAACAGCAGCTCTTCGAAGCGCACCGGCTTGAAGACGAAATCGCTGGCCCCCTTGCTGACCGCCTCCTCATAGGAGTAGTCGCCGCTGTAGCCGGTCATGACGATCACATCGATATTGTGGTTGTTCTTGATGCGATCGGTCAAATCCAGGCCGTCCATGCCGGGCAGCATGATGTCGGTGATCACCACGTCGAAACAGCCGTCGCGCAGCAGATCGAGTGCCGCCTCGGCGCTGGCCGCGGTCTGGCAGGTGAAACCGGACATCTCGACGAATTCCTGCATGGCCGTGCGGATAGCGCTGTCGTCATCCACAATGAGGATGTGCGCATCCATTACGGCTTCGGATTCCCCGTTATTCATAGCTTTATCGGTTGACATGTCTCAAAACGATTTGATACTAAAGCAAATTTAACCAATTATCGAATAATAGCGGGTTGACGGGGGGAAGTCAATCGCCTTTTGGCAAGGCGCCCTTGTGGATCCGCTGTCTCTGAAGGCCATGAAACGTATCCGTAATTTCAGCATCATCGCCCACATCGACCATGGCAAGTCCACTTTATCGGACCGCCTGATCCAGACGGCCCACATCGTCGCCGACCGCGATTTCAAGGACCAGATCCTCGACAACATGGACATCGAGCGGGAACGGGGCATCACCATCAAAAGCCAGACCGTCTGCTTACCCTATGTGGCCGCCGACGGCCAGGCGTACACCCTCAACCTGATCGACACCCCCGGCCATGTGGATTTTTCCTACGAGGTATCCCGCGCCCTGGCTTCCTGCGAAGGGGCCCTGTTGCTCATCGATGCCAGCCAAGGCGTGGAGGCCCAGACCCTGGCCAACCTGATGCTGGCCATGGAACACGACCTGGAAATCATTCCGGTGATCAACAAGATCGATCTGCCCTCGGCGGACATCGAACGGGTCAAACAGCAAATCAAGGAAGACCTGGGGCTCGATCCGGAAGGGGCGCTGCTGGTGTCGGCCAAGGAGGGCACCGGCATCGCCGAGGCGATGGAGGCCATCGTGCACCGCCTGCCGCCGCCCAAGGGGGATGCCGATGCCCCGCTGCAGGCCCTGATCTTCGATTCCCACTACGACCCGTTCCGGGGCACCATCGTGCACTTCCGGGTGTTTCAGGGCGCCATCAAGCCTGGGGACCGGATCCGGTTCCTGTCCAATGGCTACACCTACAAGGTGGAGGAGGTGGGCCTGTTCCAAATCGTGCGCAAACCCCAGCGCGCAATAGCCGCCGGCGAAGTGGGCTATCTGATCGCCGGCATCAAGACGGTCAGCGACACCCGCTGCGGCGACACCATCACCCTGCACGCCAACCCCTGCCCGCAACCCCTGCCCGGTTTTCGGGAGGCCCAGCCGGTGGTGTTCGCCTCCATCTACCCGGTGGCGGCCGACACCTACGAGGAGTTGACCGTCGCCCTGGAAAAACTCAAACTCAACGACGCCTCCCTGATCTACGAAAAGGACACGTCGGCGGCCCTGGGCTTCGGCTACCGCTGCGGATTTCTGGGGCTGCTGCACCTGGATGTGGTCCAGGAACGGTTGGAGCGCGAGTACGACCAATCCATCATCCTGACGGTGCCCTCGGTCGGTTACAAGCTGATCCTCAACGACGGCGAAGAGATGATGATCGACAACCCGGTGCTCTACCCCGATCCCACCACCATCCAACAATCCCTGGAGCCGTACATTCGCGCCAGCATCATCGTGCCGGACCGCTACATGGGGGCGGTGATGAAACTGGCCCTCGACCGGCGCGGCATCAACAAAAACTACCAGTATCTGACCAGCAACCGGCTGGAAATGATCTTCGAACTGCCCCTGTCCGAGGTGATCTACGATTTCTACGACCGCCTCAAGACGGTCACCCAGGGCTACGGCTCCTTCGACTACGAAATCATCGAATACCGGCCCGGCAAGCTGGCCAAACTGGACATCCTGATCAACGGCGAGCGGGTGGATGCCCTTTCCCAGCTGGTCCACGAAGATCGCGCCTACTCCCGCGCCCGGGTGGCCTGCGACAAACTGGCCGAGGAGATCCCCCGCCAACAATTCAAAATCGCCATTCAAGGCACCATCGGCGGCAAAATCATTGCCCGTTCCACCGTCAACGCCTTTCGCAAGGACGTGACCGCCAAGTGTTACGGCGGCGATATCACGCGCAAACGCAAGCTTCTAGAAAAACAGAAAAAGGGTAAAAAACGGATGAAGATGGTGGGCAAGGTGATGCTGCCCCAGAGTGCCTTTCTGGCGGTGCTCAAGAGCGATAGTGAATAGCAAACAGCGAGGTAGCGATATGGGCAAGACCATTGCCGAAAAAATTTTCGAGGCCCACGCGGTGGATCGACCCACGCCGGACACCTGGGTGCTGCGCCTGGATGCGGTCTTCTGCCATGAGATCACCACCCCGGTGGCCATCAACGACCTGGTGGCCCGGGGCAAGGACCGGGTGTTCGACCCCGCCAAGATCAAGGCGGTCATCGACCACGTGACACCGGCCAAGGACGGCAAGACCGCCGCCCAGGGCAAGATCCTGCGGCAGTGGGCCCGCCGCCACGGCATCAAGGACTTTTTCGATATCGGCCGCAACGGCGTGTGCCACGCCCTGTTTCCCGAAAAGGGCTTCGTGCGCCCCGGTTACACCGTCATCATGGGCGACTCCCACACCTGCACCCACGGCGCCTTCGGTGCCTTCGCCGCCGGCGTGGGCACCACCGACCTGGAGGTGGGCATTTTAAAAGGGGTGTGCGCCTTCCGGGCGCCGGCCACCCTGAAGCTCAACATCCACGGTAGCCTGCCGGCCGGCGTCTACGCCAAGGATGTGATCCTTTCCATCATCGGCCGCATCGGGGTCAACGGCGCCACCAACAAGGTGATCCAGTTCGAAGGGCCCGCCGTAACCGCCATGACCATGGAAGAACGCATGACGCTGTGCAACATGGCCATCGAGGCCGGCGCCACCTGCGGCATCTGCCCGCCCGACCGCACCACCGTGGGCTACCTGTGGCCTTTCATCCAGGATGAATTCGAATCGCCCGAGGCGGCCCTGGCGGAGTACACCCGATTCGCCCCCGACCCGGATGCGGTCTACGACCAGGTGATCGATCACGACATTTCCGAGCTGGCGCCCCAGGTCACCTTCGGCTACAAGCCGGACAACGTCAAACCGGTGACCGAAATGGCCGGCACCCCCATCGACCAGGTGTACATCGGCTCCTGCACCAACGGCCGCATCGACGATCTGCGGGTGGCCGCCAAGGTGCTCGAAGGCAAGCAGATCGATCCCAATGTGCGCGGCATCGTCTCGCCGGCAACGCCCGACATCTTCAAGCAGGCCCTGGCCGAAGGGATCATCGCCACGTTCATGGCGGCCGGTTTCTGCGTCACCAACCCCACCTGCGGCGCCTGCCTGGGAATGAGCAACGGGGTGCTGGCCGACGGGGAGGTGTGCGCCGCCACCACCAACCGCAACTTCAACGGCCGCATGGGCAAGGGCGGCATGGTGCACCTGATGAGCCCGGCCACGGCAGCCGCCAGCGCCATTGCCGGCGCCATCGCCCAATCACCGCTCTTCAAGACGACCGAAGGAAGCAACTAACAGGAGGGGTCATGAAAGATTTCAACGGCGAGGTCCTCTTTCTGGACCGTTCCGACATCAATACCGACGAGATCATACCCGCGCGCTACCTGACCGAAATCAGCAAAGAGGCACTGGCGCCCCACTTGTTGGAGGATCTGAGCCTGGAAGAGTTCGATGCCGCCACCGACATCGCCGGTAAACGGGCCGTCGTCAGCCGCGCCAATTTCGGCTGCGGCTCCTCCCGCGAACACGCGCCGTGGGCGCTGGAAGTCAACGGCATCACGGTGGTCATCGCCGCCGGCTTCGCCCGCATCTTCCGCCAGAACATGTTCAACTGCGGCATGCTGGCCATCGAGCTGCCCGAGGCCGAAATCGACCGCCTCTTCAGCCGATTCGCCGGCAAACCCACCCACCTGGAAACCGACTTCGATGCCGGCCGCCTCACCTTCCACAGCGAAGGCGACAGCGAAACCATCCCCTTCACCGTCTCCGACTTCGACCGCGCCCTGGTGCAGGCCGGCGGCTGGGTGGAGTATGCGGATGCACGATATTAGCCATAGCCCTATTGGGCCCTGGCGGGCCCGATAGGGCAGTTTAAAGTTTTAAGTTTTAAGTTTTAAGTTGAAGGAATTCTGGCGGTTAGATATGGTTGGGTTTGTTGGGGTGCCGGCGCAGTGCCCTAATTTCCGGCCGGTTGCGCTCAACAAGCGTATGGAAACCAATAAACGTTCAACAGGGCTTTGATGCGCTTCCTTCGTCAGCACATCCTATTGAACCATTATTGTCTGTGCCCGCAGGGAGGCGGGGGATGCTGTGATGCGTGCAAGCGCTTAGGGACCGATATGGGGTGGGCGCAGGATGTTCAAACCGCACTGTTTGAGCACAGCACCTTTGCAGCCCCCCCTGAGACCACCCTAACCAACTATAATCGATAGCATTCCTTCAACTTAAAACTTAAAACTTAAAACTATCTCTTCCTCAAACTCGTCCGGTCTAGCGTCGGGGGCGTTTTCGGGGGGAGGCTTCGCGCATTTCTTTTAGCTTTTGGAAGCGGTCGTGACCGATGATTTTGCGGACTTCCATGAGGAAGGCCAGGCGGTCGTTGGCCAGGGCGGTGCGGGCCTGTTCCAGTTGCTTGTGCTGCGCGTTGACGGCCGCCTCGTCCAGGTCGCGCCTTTCGAGCAGGGCCTGCAATTTAGCCTGTTCGGCTTCCACGCGGCTCTTGGCGTCGATCATTTTCAAGCGCGCTTTTTCGAAGGCGCGATCCAACTGTTGGATCTCTTTGTCGGTCAACGCCAGGGCGGCTGCGGTGTCCGCCGAACGCCACCACAGGCCCCGGGCGCTGTCCTGGGCCGGCACCGTGCCGGCGACACCCAGTACCATGGCCAATACCATCGTCAATGCGCACAATCGTTTGAACATTGCATCCCCCTCTTACGTCAACAGGTCCTCATCATCATCGATGGCGGGCACCACCCAATCGAAAAAATCATCCGCCGCATCCAGGTCCACGGGCACAGCAGGCGCACCCGGGGAGGCCAACCCCTGGTAGGAGGCCGGCAACGCATTGGCCACCAATTGATCCACGACCTGAAAGAATTGTTCGTCGTCGACGGCCGCCACGGTCGGCCCTTCGGGCAAGGTTTGCCGGGCCCACCAGGAGGGTCCCCAAACAGCGATGAACAGCGCGCAGACCGCTGCCGCCGCCGTTAGCCACAGCGGGATCCAGCGGCGCCCCCTTTCCCTGCCCACGGATGCGGGCAATCGAAAGGGTCGGCCGGGCGCCGGCGCCAGTTCCCGGGCACGGCGCCCCATGCGGGCCAATCCCGCCTCGGCGTCCGCCAATGCCTGGTGACACCGGGCACACTGTTCCAGATGTTGCCGCCGGACCGGCGGCAGGTCGGCACGGTCGACCACTGCCAGGAGCAACTCTTCGTGGTTCAGATGGGTATCTTCCGGTTTCATATTTTTCATGGGACCTCCCAAAACGCCTCTCCATCCCCCGCCGCCGCTTTCACCTTGCGCAAGGCGCGGTAGAGGTGGGTTTTGACGGTACTCTCGTTCTTACCCATGGCGGCGGTCATTTCCTTGATGCTCAGTTCGTCGAAGAAACGCAGCATGAACGCTTCTTTTTCCTTGCGTGACAGACTTTCCATCAGTTGCGCCATGCGTTCCCGGAAAGCATGCGCTTCCAGCCGCTCCGGCGCCTCGGGCGCATCCGCCGTGGCTTCGGTTTCCCTGAAATCGTCCGAGGCCGTGGAGACAAAACCGATCAGCGACTTGACCCGCTGCGAACGATGGTGGTCCCGGACCCGATTGAGGGCGATCCGATAGAGCCAACTGCGGAACAGGGCGGGCGCTTCGAGCCGGCCGATGTGTTTGTAAGCCCTCAAGAACACATCCTGGGTCAGATCCTCCGCATCCATCCGGGATCTTGTCCGGTAGTGGATCATGCGCAAGATCTGCGGCTGGTAATGATCCACCAAGCGGTGAAACGCCTGCCGATCCCCGTTGCGGGCCTGCATCACCAGCGGCGCGGGATCGAACCCGTCCTTGTTGGCGCCCTTGTTGTCCGCTGCGTCCGTCCGGCCCATCCCGCATATCCGCCTTGGCTGTTCATCACCTGAAGATACCTGGAGTCACCTTTTCCGGTAATAAGGCGCATTTGTCAAGTTCGGGGGAGCCGGATCCACAGTGTAAACCTTCCGATGGCACCCTTCGCGACGACTTCGTTTTATATGACGAGCGGCGGCAACGGTTTGTTTACGGATGATGCACGCAAGGAAGTCGGCGGCATGGAAACGGCGACCGCCGGTGGGTGGTCGTGGGTGAGTTGGCGTTGTGCAGGGGATGTGGTGAAAGATGGGGCGGCGGATCATGCGGAACGAAGGGAGTGCCGCCGGAGCGGCACTCCCGTCCTATGCGATCGGGCGGCAGTGTTTCATGGCGCTGCCGAACCGTTGCCGGTTTTGGTATTGGTACGAACACCGGTTCAAGCCACTTTGCGCTCCTGCAGAATGCGTCCACGGGTGCTGACCACCACCTGGTGAAACGGTATGGTTGCCTGGGCCGCATCCAAGGCCTTTTGGATGATGCGGGGCAATCCTTCGCAGCAGGGCACTTCCATCACCACTGCGGTGATCCGTTTGATGCCGGCGGTTTTGAAGATGTCGGTGAACTTCTCCACGTAGGCTTGGGCGTTGTCCAGCTTGGGACATCCCAACATGACCGTCCGGCCCTGCAGAAAGTCCTGGTGGAAGGTGGGAAAGGCCACGGGTACGCAGTCGGCCGCCACCAACAGATCGGCGCCCTTCAAAAAAGGCGCGTTGGGGGGAACGAGGTGGATCTGCACCGGCCAGTGGGACAAGGCCGATTCACCGCCCGCCGGCCGTTGCACCGGCGGATTGGCCTGCGCACAGGGAGAAAAACTTTGAATTTGGGTGGAAGGGCAACCGCAGGCCATTTTTGACGGCGCCGCTTGTTCGCTCTCAACAGATTTCAAATGGGCCTCCACCGCCTCCTCGTCAAAGGGTGCCGCCTCCCGTTCGATGATTTTCAAGGCATCCTGGGGACACTCGCCGATACACGCGCCCAAACCGTCGCACAAATTATCGGAAAGCACTTTGGCCTTGCCGTCCACGATGGCCAGGGCACCTTCGGCGCAACCGATGACGCAGTTGCCGCAGCCGTCACATTTTTCTTCGTCGATCTGGATGATTTTGCGCTTGATTTTCATTTGGGACTCCTGTTCTCCGGCGGAGCCGGACGTGTTCCATTCAAATTTGCAGCCGAGGTCGGAATTGTTTGCATTTGCGCCGTGCACCTTTGGCGATCTGCTTCCTGACCGTTGGACTAATTGATGCTTTTGGCGCTCAGTTCCTGGAAGTACTTTTTGGCCTGCGCCGTTTGCAGGGCGTCCGTGGTGGCGGCCGCGGTTTCAGCGGCCTGCCGGGCCGATTGTTTTTGGGTCTCTTCCCAGTCGGCGATGGCGGCCGCATCGGCAACGATAGCGGGATTTCCGTCACCGTTACGGCGTCGGCCGCGGGCCGCCGCGATCAGTTCCGCCACCTTGTCCACCAGGGGCTCAGGGGCCCGCAAATCGGCCAATATGTCGCGTGCCACGGGGAGATCGCCGTCGGCGCCGGGATCGGCATCCAGATCGTACAGGAAGGCGGCGATCAGCACCGGGGCCAGATGGCCGCCTTCCGCGGGGCAGATCTTTTCCGCGTGGTAGGCGCGCCGCCCGGCACGGCCGATCCGCTTGAAATCCGCCTTCAGGTGCCGTTTGACGGCCACCGCCACCCGGTCCTTGAGCAGATTTTCCTGCTGGGCCACCAACTCCGGCGGCAGATCCCCCAGACATTGCTCGGCAAAGGGGCAGTACGCAGCGCAACCGAAATCCATTTTGGGATTGATGAAGCGATGGCCGCAGTTGCCGCATTTGCGGGTGGTGTCATCCTTGAAGAATTCCACCGCGCGGCCGCATTCGGGGCATTGGGCTTCGAAAATCGCATTCTGGGTCCAGAACTGGGTATCTTGTCCGGGGCATTTCATCGGTCACCTCCGTTTTGGCAACACTGTTTTGCGTTTTACGCTTGCTTCGCCGATTTGGGCAGAAGGTCATGATCGCTTGGTTTCGCGGAAATCAGGGCAAGCATGCATCAAGACATTTTCCGGATGGCAACATGCGGTTGAAGTACATGGCCTCTTGCACACATGGGCGAAGTCGCGCCGGTTCAACCGGCGGCAAGGGGGCCGGAAGATCTCTCCCTTGCCGCCGGGCATTTTTCACTTATCCCAATATGGCCTTCAAATCCTGCTCCGGTGTCGAGATGGGCATGATGTTGAAGTTCTCCACCAGCACGTTGAGCACATTGGGCGTGATGAAGGCCGGCAGACTGGGCCCCAGGCGGATGTCCTTGATCCCCAGGTGGAGCAGGGTCAGCAGGATGGCGACAGCCTTCTGCTCGTACCAGGACAGAATCATGGAAAGGGGCAAGTCGTTAACGCCGCACTCGAACGCCTCGGCCAGGGCCACGGCGATTTTGACCGCCGAGTAGGCATCGTTGCACTGCCCGATGTCCAGCAGGCGCGGAATGCCGCCGATGTCGCCAAGATCCTTGTCAAAGAAACGAAACTTGCCGCAGGCCAGGGTCAGCACGACACAATCCGTTGGGATCTGCTCCACCAATCGAGTGTAGTAATCCCGTCCCGGCTTGGCGCCGTCACAGCCGCCCACCAGGAAAAAGTGGCGGATGGCCTTGTTCTTGACCGCCTCGATCACCTGCCCGGCCACGCCCAACACGGCATTGCGCCCGAATCCCACCATGACACTCTTGCCGGGGTCGTCGTCGCTGAACCCTTCCATGGCCAGCGATTTTTCGATGGCCGGGGCGAAATCCTTGTCGGCGATGTGCCGCACGCCGGGCCATCCCACCAGGCCGGTGGTGAAGATGTTGTCGCTGTAACTCTCCTGGGGCTTCTGGATGCAGTTGGTGGTCATGACGATGGCCCCCGGAAACTTGGCGAACTCCTTGGCCTGGTTCTGCCAGGCAGTGCCGTAGTGGCCGTAGAAATGGTCATGCTTCTTGAGCCCGGGATAGCCGTGGGTGGGCAGCATTTCACCGTGGGTGTAAACGTAAATGCCCTTGCCGGCCGTTTGCTGCAGAATCATCTCCAAGTCCTTCAGGTCATGACCCGAGACCAGCAGCGCCTTGCCTTTCTTGTGTCCCAGGGGCACGGCCGTGGGCACCGGGTGGCCGTATGTGCCTGTGTTGCCGGCATCCAGCAACTCCATGGCCCGCAGGTTGATTTCACCGCACTTGAGCGCCAACCCCACCAGATCGTTAACCTCCAGCGCATCGTTCAAAGTGGCGGCCATGCCTTCATAGATGAACTGGTACACTGCATCGTCTTCCTGGCCGAGAATGCGCGCGTGGTCGGCGTAGGCGGCCACACCCTTGATGCCGTACACCAGCAATTCCCGCAAAGCGCGAACGTCGGGATCGAGGGCATCGGCCGGCGGAACGCCCACCTGCTCGCCCTGGGTCACCATCGCCTGGCGGTCGGCGCCCGGCACATAGGCGGCCGGCCCCACCGACGGTACCCGCCCGCCGGCAGCCTGCACCTTGTCCTTCAAGCCGTCCCGCAAGCGAACCCCTTCGCGCACCAGTTCCACAAAGCGGTCCGGATCGAAATCCACGTTGGTGAGGGTCGAAAAAATCGCCTCGCAGATGTAGTGATCGGTTTCGGGATCCTTGATCCCGGCCTGGCGGGCGGCCAGGGCCACCTGGGACAACCCCTTGGTCACGAAAATCAAAAGATCCTGCAAGGCGGCCGTGTCGGGTTGCTTGCCGCATACGCCGATCTTGGTGCACCCTTCGCCCTTTGCCGTCTGTTCGCATTGAAAACAAAACATGGTCTGCCTCCTTCATTTATGTGGATGATTCAGTTGCGTTGCGCCAACCTTTTACCCGCTCGATTTACCGCCACCCTACCCCGTCCCCCAACCAAACACCTTGACCTAAGTCAAAACCCCCCATTTTTTTGCGGTGATGCACAAAACCCAAGTTGGGGCTTGCCCCGTTGGAAATCGAAATCGCTAGCGGGATCGGGATCGAAATCGATTACGCTTCTTTTTGCGCCGCGTTTCGATTTCGATTGCAATACCGATTTCGACTTCGATGGACCCAAACACCACCACCCCCTCCAACCCACCAAATCTAATCGACAGCATACCTTCAACTTAAAACTTAACACTTAACACTTAAAACTCTTATCAACCCCGATGCTCCAATCACCTCCATTGTCAAATCAACCCCACAACACCCGACGCAACCAACAAATACAAAAACTTGACTTCCCGCCGACAATCGATCAAAAGAAGGCCATGACCACCATCGACGCCATCATCGCCGACAGCGCCCTGTTCAAGGGCTTGAGCCCGGCGCAGCAGGCCCGTATTCGCGCCATCGCACGCACCGTGGATTTTGACCGCGGCGCCCCCATCTTTCATGAGGGAGAGGCGGGCACGGGGTTTTACATCGTGGTCCAAGGCACGGTGAAGATTTTCAAAACCTCGGCCGAGGGCAAAGAGCAGATCCTGCATATTTACGGCCCCGGCCAGCCCTTCGGAGAGGTGCCGGTCTTCGCCGGGCAGCACTATCCGGCCAACGCATTGGCGGTGGAGAAGAGCCGCCTGCTCTTCATTGCGCGCCGGGACTTCATCGACCTGATCACGGCCCACCCTTCCTTGGCGCTCAATATGTTGGCGGTGCTGAGCATGCGGCTGCGCCAGTTCACGGTGCAGGTGGAGAATCTGTCCTTGAAAGAGGTGCCGGGACGCCTGGCCTCCTATTTGATCTATCTGGCCGAGGAGCAAGACAACCCCGACAGCGTGCGCTTGCCGGTGTCCAAGGGGCAGTTGGCCAGTCTGCTGGGCACCATTCCGGAAACGCTGTCACGCATCTTCAACAAGATGTCGGCCCAAGGGTATATCGAGGTGCAGGGAGCGGAAATTGTGCTGCGGGATCATCAGGCGCTGGAGGAGCTGGCCGAAACCGGCCGTCTGGTTGCCTGAGGTGGTGGTGGTTTCGTTTGCGAGCGGTGCGAGCGGCTTCCGCTTTGCTGAAAGCGCACCGACCGGTGCGCCGGGAAGCCGCTTGCCGTATGCCGCCGCTACCGCAGGGCCGTCAACTCCTTGCTCAACAGCCGGATGTGCCCCATCTCCTCTTTGATCACATCATCCAAACGTTCGCGACCCATCTCCGGAGGCACCGCTTCGCGCATGCCCAGGTAAAAGACGATGGAATCCTTCTCGGCCGTGATGGCATCCTTGAGAATCGCCTCCATGGAGGAGGTGTCGATCTGCTTCTGGAAAAAGACCCGCGTATCGGCCAGTGCCCGCAGGTACTGTGCGGCTTCGCCGTCGGGATCGAAAACAGTGGCGGATTTTTCGGCCTCCTTGAGCTGATCGCGCATGGCGGCGAAGGTCTTTTCGTGGTCGTCTTCCATGGCCGCCAGCTCCAACAGCAGCTTGCGGTGGGCCTCATCTTTCATCGCCTCGGCGGCCGTGCGGTAAAATTCGGCCCCGTTGCGCTCCAACTGCAGGGCGATCTCGAAAATGTCGTCGGCGTTGAAATCATACATCATCTGAATGTGTTCCTTTCTGTGAATCCTTTGATATTTTTGATCCGTTTTACATATGGAAACGTCATGCGGCCTATTGGCCTTTCATCCGGCACTCCTTGTCCCACTCGGGGCAGGCTTCTTCCCGCGGTTTGGTATATTTGATCATGCACTCGCCGCACTCCAGTTCGATATTGGGCAAGTCACCATACTTTTTCTTGAGTTCTTCCGGAGTCAGATGGGTGGCGAAACTACAGCCGCACTGGGGGCAGGACGATTCGATACGATAGCGTTTTGCACTCATGCACGCCTCCTTGTTTGGGGTTTTCCGAAATGGGTTCGGGCCGGGCCGTTGGATCGGGATTGCAACCGATCCCGTCAGCCCAGCAATCGATTCAAAGTCTCCTCGGGCAACAGCTTTTCGGCCGCGGCCACCTGACGCACCGTCCGGCCGGATTCGTAGGCCCGTTTGGCCAGCTCCGCGGCCCGGTCATAGCCGATGTGGGGCACCAGGGCCGTGGCCAGGGCCAGGCTCTGTTCGATATAGCCCTCGCAACGCTGCCGATCGGCCGCCAGATGCCGTACGCACTTGTCGGCCAGCAGCCGCGCGGCGCCCGCCAGCAGTTCCACGGATTGAAGCAGGTTGTGGGCCACCAGGGGCAGGGTCACATTCAACTCGAAATTACCCGATTGTCCCGCCAGGGCGATGGCCGTATCGTTGCCCATCACCTGGTAGGCCACCTGGATCACCGCCTCGGGAATCACCGGGTTGACTTTGCCGGGCATGATGGACGACCCGGGCTGCAATGCCGGCAGCTGCAGCTCCCCGATGCCGCAGCGTGGGCCGGAACCCATCCAGCGAATGTCGTTGGCGATTTTGATCAGGCTGACGGCCACCGTTTTAACCGCGCCGCTGGTTTCCACCGCCGCGTCACGGGCGGCCTGGGCTTCGAAGCGGTTAGCGGCTTCCTTGAAAACGATGCCGGTCTCGCTGGAAAGGGCCGCGATGGTGCGGGCGGCGAATTCGGGATGGGTGTTGAGCCCATTGCCCACGGCGGTGCCCCCCAGGGCCAGTTCGGTCAACCGCGGCAGCACCCCCTCCACCCGGCGCCCACCCAGCTCGATCTGGCGCACGAAGGCCGAGAAGGCCTCACCCAAGGTCATGGGTACCGCATCCTGCAGATGGGTACGCCCGATCTTGCGGATGGCGGCGAAAGCGTCCCGCTTCTCCGCCAGCGCCGATTGAAGATGGGTCAATGCGGGCAACAGTGCATTGTGGATCGCCATCACCGCCGCCACGTGCAGGGCTGACGGAATCAGGTCGTTGCTCGATTGCCCCAGGTTCACATGGTCGTTGGGATGCACAGGGGCGCGCCCGCCCCGCCGGCCGGTGAGGATTTCGTTGGCCCGGCCGGCCAACACCTCGTTCATGTTCATGTTGGTGGAGGTGCCCGATCCGGTCTGGAACAGATCCACCACGAACTGGTCGTCCCATCGACCCGCCGCCACCTCATGGGCCGCTTGCACAATGGCTCGGGCCGATTGGTCGGGCAGCAAGCCCAGGGCGAGATTGGTTTCGGCGGCCAGGCGCTTGATCAGCGCCAAGGCGCGGATCAAGGCCAAGGGCGGCTTCAAACCACTTTGCATGAAGTTGTCCACCGCCCTTTGGGTCTGTGAACCGTAATAGGCATCCGCGGGCACCCGGACCGTGCCCATGCTGTCTTGTTCTTCACGGTACGATTGCGAATCGGTGTCTACGGTCATTGCTCCATCCACCCTTCAACCATGCGGCAAGATAGCATAAGCGGCGTGCGGAAACCAGGGAATTTGCCTTGCTCCGGTGTTCAAGGCCGCGGCGGCATCCGTTCGATGCTGTCCCGCAACTGGGCGATCTCGATACCCAATCCGACACACTGTTTGCCGGTCAGGCACAGCTCGGCATCCCCGTCTTCCAGGTAGGTTTTCAACTCGTGGTTGTCCTTTTTCAAATCCACCACCCAACGTCCTTGGTCATTGTCGTAGTCCACATCCACGTCGATGCCGCACTCACCGATATCGGGATATATGTCTCTGATTTTTTGGCACAGCTCCTCTTTCGATATCATGGTCGTCCTCCTTCGTTATGGGGGTCAACGGTCATTGACCACCACAATAATCACGATTGCTCCCGACGAAAGCCCCGCGCGCCACTTTACCGCTTCCACCACCACAGCCGACGCGCCGACGGGGGACACACGGAACCATTATGGCCCTTAATAGTGCCCTTTGCTTTGACAACAACCGTAGAATCCACCTATAGTTTTTAAGAAAACCGCCGATACCATTGAAAACGTTTCAGCGGAGCCGCCATGGGGAAGCAATCCCTTTTCCACAAAATAACCACCCTTTTCAGGGAAGCGCGAGGTCGCATGCAGCGCGGCCAGGTCACCCGCGATGACCTGTTCATCGGCGCAGTGCTCAAACGCAACCAAGTCATCACCGATTTTCAACTGAAACAGGCCCTTGAAAGTCAACAAGAGATCCTCAAGCAACGGGGCCGGGCCGTGCGGCTGGGCCAGGTGATCGTGGATCTGGGGCTGGCCGACGAAGCGGAGATCATCCGCACCATCAACGCCGAATACCAGATAGAGGTCACATCGCTGGCCGATGATATTCGCGAGCTGCTGGCCGGCAAGTACGGGGCCTATTTCGAACGACTGCCCAAGCCGCGGCTGCCCATGTGGGCCAAAATGGCGGCGGCCGTCAGCATCATCATCGTTCTGACCATGTTCACGCTCGGCATGGTGGTATTGAATCAGCAAAAGGATCGGCTCTATGACCAGACGGTTCGCCTGGGCACGGTGAGCATCAACTACTTCGCCAACAACGCGCCCATCCCCCTTCTGGAGGACGATATTCTACGCCTCAACACCCTGATCCGCGAAGCGGCCCGCGTGGAGGGATTGCGCTATGCGCTGATCGTGGGACCGGACAACTTGATCAAGGCCCACACCGACGTGAACCTCATCGGGCTGCCCTTCAAACACTTCGTCGAAGACCCGGTCACCCGGGAGCAGGACGAGGTGATCCACTACCGTTACAACCGCCCGGACGGCGAACGGCTGATCAATTTGTATCGCACCATCCAGTTCAAGGAAAAAGCGCTGGGGCAGGTCCATGTGGGCATCTCCCTGGACTTCATCGAAGCGCTGATCCGCCAGGAAAGGCTTTCCATCCTGCTCTTGACCCTGCTGCTGCTGGTGGTGGGCCTGTCCATCGCCATTTTCTACGGCATCCGCTTCACCCGGCCGGTCTCCCATTTGGTGCGTGCCACCGAAGAGATCGCCATGGGCAACTACCAATATCGGGTGCCCATTCGCCGCAAGGATGAACTGGGCACCTTGGCCGGCGCCTTCAACCGCATGGGCCAGGAGCTGTACAAAAATGCGATGGCCCAGAAGTCCTTCGGCAAGTACGTGGGATCGGAGGTGCTGGATTTGATTCTGGCCAACCCGGAGACCGGATGGCTCAAGGGCACCCGCAACGAGGCCACCATCCTGTTCGGCGACGTGCGCGGCTTTACGGCCTACGCGGCGGACCAACCGCCGGAGCAAGTGGTGGACGCCCTGAACTGCTACTTGGAAATCGCCACCCGGGTGATCATCAAGCATGGCGGGTACATCGACAAGTTCATCGGAGACGCCATCCTGGGGGTGTTCGGCGTCCCGGTGTATCGCCAGGACCATGTGGAGCGCGCCGTACGTGCCGCCGTCGCCCTGCAGGAGGCCCTCCTGCAAGAGAGCCGCAACGGCAACACCCTGCTGGCCGCGGTGGGCATCAGCGTCCATACAGGCGAGGTGTTGGCCGGCAACGTGGGATCCCAAACCAAGATGGAATACACCGTGATCGGCGACAGCGTCAATCTGGCCTCGCGCCTCAATGCCTTTGCTGGTCCGTCGGAAGTGGTTGTCAGCCGCCGGGTGGTGGAAAGTATCGAGCGACTGATCGATGTCCACTCCCTGGGTCCGCAGGCGGTCAAGGGCCGCGCCGATGCCGTGGAAGTGTTCAAGATCCTACGCATCAGGGGATCGCGTCATGAGGCCTGAACGCGACTTGTATCGTTGGGCGGGCGGTCTCTTGCTGTCCTTCTGGTGGGCCTTCGCGCTATCCAGTTGTACGGGCCACTTACTCCCGGTGTCCCCCCCTACCGACCCCGTCCAGACAGCGGAATTTGTCATCGTCACCGTCACCGCCCAAGACACCCTGGCAAGCCTCGCTCAAACCCATCTGGGCCACAGCGACCGGGCCGGCTGGATCGCCGACTACCACCAAATCGATCGGGTGGTGCCGGGTCAGCGGCTGGTGATTCCCAAGATCCCTTTGGCCTTCGGTGGTCTGCGCAGCGACGGATACCAAATCGTCCCGGTCTTGCACTACCCCGACCTTCAAACGGACGGAGCGCAAGGGGACGCCCTTAACGCCGCGGCCTTCGAAGAACAGGTGCGCGTCTTAAGCGAAAAGGGCTATGTCACTGTCTCCCTGGATCGCTTGCACGCCTTTTTCGATCGCGGGGAGCCGCTGCCGCCCAAGGCGGTGGTGATCACATTCGATACCGCTCACACCTGGGTACACGAGGTGGCCTACCCGATTCTGGAACGCCACGGCCACACCGCCGCCCTTTTCGCGCCTGTCGCCCAAATCGGCCACAACGACCGGCTGCAATGGGACGCTTTGGCGCAATTGGCCGACAGTGGCTGGGGCATCGGTGCATCGGGGTTATCCGGCCGTGACCTGACCCGCATCCCCCCGGACACCGCCACCGATGTCTATCTGAAACAATTGGAGGACGAAATTCGCTTGTCGCGGCAAATGCTGGAAGATTACCTGCAACGCCCCTGCCTCGACTTCGCTTACCCCGGCGGCGCCGCCAACGATCTGCTCATCGCCCTGCTCAAGCAGTACGGTTACCGAATCGCCTTTACCCGGCAGGACGGTCCCAACCCATTTTTCGTAGATCCGTTCAAAGTGCACCGCACCACCATCGACCACCAGGGAACATCGGATCGGTTCCTGACGGCGCCGGCCACCTTTCAGGCCATACCGGAGACGCGGCCATGAAGGCCGATCTGCGCCCGACCGCCGGACTGCTGGCGGGCTTGTTGCTGCTCCTGTCCCAAGGGTGCGCCGGGGCGCCGGCCTGGCTGCAAATCCAATCCCGGCCGGCCATGACCACCTCGGCGGAAGCCTACCGTGCCAAAGCCCGGGCCCTGGAATCGGAAGGTGAATGGCGCCGGGCCCTGTTCACCTGGCGGGTGGCCGCTCATTTGGTCACGGAGCAAGATCCCGCCACCACGGAAGCCGTGGCGGACCTGGAACAGCGCATCGCCGACACCGTCAAGACCCGCTATCAGGAAGGCGTGGAGCACTTTCAAAAGGGCGATCATGCCTTGGCGCTGCAATCCTTTCTGGCGGTACTTCACCTGGATCCCGACTATAAAAATGCCCGTTACTACCTGAAGACCCGGCTGCCCAAGGCCGAGCATGCGACCTACCGCGTGCAACGGGGCGACTCCTTCACCAAGATCGCCAACGACATCTACAAGGATGTCAGCAAGGCTTATGTCCTGGCTTACTTCAACGACATGGACCCCCACCGCCCCCTGCTGATCGGCACCCTGCTGGTGCTGCCCCGGCTGGAGACGCAGCAACTGCTGCCCCGCCGGGACCTGCTCACCCTCTTGGATCAAGCCCGGCGTGCCTTGCAGCAAAACCGCTATCATGAAGCGATTGCCATCACCGACCGCATCAACGAACAGAGCCCCGGCAACGTCCAGGCCCAACGCATGGCCGACACGGCCCACTTGGCCATCGCCCGAAGTTTGATCGCGCAAAAAAAATACACGGCGGCCCTGACCCGCTTGCAGCAGGTCAGCGCCGACCACAGCCGGCGCAATCGTACCATCGCCGAAGTCCGGCGCCTTATGTCCCGGGAAACCACCGAACAGCAATTGCACAGCGCTCAGCGCCATCTGGACCGGGGCGAATTCGCCGAAGCCATCGCCATCAGCCGCGGCATTCTCGATGAAGCACCGAACCACCGGGCGGCAAGGGGGATATTCGAGGCGGCCCACTACGGCCTTGGCCGTCGACATCTGGAACTGGGCGACGAGATCGGGGCCATCGAAGCGTTGCGCATGCTGGACAAAAACTACCAGGACACCGCCCAACTGCTCAACCAGGCCCAAGCGCGCCGCAATGCAAGGGCCGAAACCCACTATCGTGAAGGGGTGATGCACTTCCTGCAAGAAGAGCTGGAGATGGCCATCGCCGCCTGGAAAAAATGCCTGACCCTCAACCCCCAACACCCCAAGGCCCGCCAGGACATCGACAACGCCAAGAGACTCCTGGAAAAATGGCAGCGTCTCGGCCAGGAACAATAGAAGCCGCGGGAGGGTGCCTATTTTTTGCTTGCAACGTCACCCCGGCCGAAGATAGATTTACCTGTTTCGGCACCCCGGCCGCGGGCAAGGGTGCCGAAACAGGCACGCCATGACGTTTAATTGTTCGTTTTGATTTGGCAATATCCGGAATTCGAATCGACCATGATCCGACCATGCCGCCTCAAATTTACCGCCCATCGTTCTTGGCGCCGGATACCGGCCCTGGTGCTGATATGGGTCTTGGCCGCCTGCGGCAATCCGCTGGTGCGCAACGACCTGGAAGCCATCCGGGACAGGGGCGAGCTGGTCGTCATCACCCGCAACAATGCCGCTTGTTACTTCGAGACGGCCCACGGTTTTTCGGGTTTCGAATATGAACTGGCCGACGCCTTCGCCACAAGCATAGGCGTAGCCCTGCGCATGGTGGTCATCGAGGACGAAGCCGAAATGGTGGCCACTCTGTTGCGGGGCGATGCCGACATCATCGCCGCCGGCAAATTGTTCGGTCAAGCGGCGGCCCGTATGCTGGCCCTGGGTCCGGGCTACCTGGAGGTCCAAAAGCAGGTCGTCGGCCGTCGCGGCGGGCCCAGCATCTCCGAAACCGGTGATCTGGTGCAGACCTCCATCGGCGTGGCCGGGGACAGTGCCGCCATCGAACGGCTCGGCGCCCTGCGCGCGGATCTTCCGGAGCTGAACTGGGAAACCTTTCCCGACCGCAGCAGCGAAGAGTTGCTCCACATGATCTGGAACCGGGACCTGCCCCTGGCCGTGGTGCAGTCCAACATCTTGAAAATGAACCGCCGCTTTTACCCCGAGTTGGTGGTGCAATTGGAACTGAGCGAACCCCGCAAACTGCGCTGGGCCGTCAAACCCGGTGATCGCTACCTGTTGCATGCCCTGCGGCAGTGGTTTGCACAGGCCGACACCAAGGAATTGTTGGCCGGCCTGATGACCCATTACTATAGCCACCTGGAAGATTTCGATTACGTGGACCTGGCCCGCTACCGGCGGCGCATCCATGAACGGTTGCCCCGTTACCAGGACCATTTCCAGGCCGCCGCCGAGGAGTACGGATTGGACTGGCAACTGGTGGCGGCCCTCTCCTACCAGGAGTCCCACTGGAACCCCGATGCCGTGAGCTTCACCGGTGTGCGCGGCATCATGATGCTGACCCTGGACACGGCCAAGACCCTGGGCTTGCGCAACCGCCTGGATGTGGAGGAGGGCATTTTCGCCGGCACCCGCTACCTGGCCCTTCTGCGCGACCAGATCGGAGATGAGGTGGCCGAGCCGGACCGCACCCTGATGGCCCTGGCGGCCTACAACATCGGCCTCGGCCACCTGCGCGACGCCCGCCGCCTGGCCCGTGAGATCGGCAAGCCGGACTACACCTGGCGCAGCCTGCGGGATGTATTACCGCTGCTGCAGCAACGGCTCTATTACCAGAAGCTGCCCCACGGCTACGCCCGCGGCACCGAAGCGGTGCAGTACGTGGACCGCATCCGCACCTATCACCGCGTTCTGAACATGATCATGGCCACCGAAATGTACACCGCCGGCTGACCCCGAACACCCATCGCGCCATCATCCCTCCCGATCGGCGAACCGCGGCGCGCGCTTTTCGAAATTGGCCGTAGCCGCTTCGATCTGGTTGGCTGTGCCCATCAAGGAGCGTTGCAGCGACGCTTCCAACTGCAAGCCCTCGGCGGCATCGGCATGCCAGGCGGTCTCGAAAAGGCGCTTGGCCGCGGCGATGGCATTGGGATTCTTGGCGGCGTACAGTTCGGCCATTTGGTGTGCCTCGGCCAGCGGATCATCGCTGATGCGGGTGATCAGTCCCAGCTGGGCGGCCTCCACGGCCTCGACGATGCGCCCCGAAAAGGTCAACTCCTTGGCCACGTCGAGGCGTACCAGATCACGCAGTGTCTGGGTGGCCGACATGTCCGGGATGATGCCCCACTTGATCTCCATCACCGAAAGCCGGGTGTCGGGCGCCGCCAAC
The DNA here is from genome assembly GCF_022968795.1 of Desulfatitalea alkaliphila. GTDB lineage: Bacteria > Desulfobacterota > Desulfobacteria > Desulfobacterales > Desulfosarcinaceae > Desulfatitalea > Desulfatitalea alkaliphila. The sequence goes on along the minus strand of NZ_JALJRB010000018.1, from coordinate 53,922 downwards.
CGGATGTCGGCACCCAAGGCGATCTGCAATCCGCCGCCGAAGGCCACCCCGTGGAGTGCTGCAATCACCGGTACCGGCACCTGCTTCCAGACCATGCCGGGCAACTGCGCATTGTTGGCAATCTGACCCGGCTGGTTGTCCATAAGGCTGAGCCCGCCCGACTGCCCCATCTCGACGAACCCTTGGAAATCGAGACCGGCGCAAAAGCCACGCCCCTCGCCGGAGAGCACCACGGCCCGCACACGGGTATCCTGCGCCAATGCTTGGCCCGCCTCGATGATGGCCTGGAACATGGCCGGGTTGAGGGCGTTGTACTTGTCAGGGCGATTGAGGCGCACGTCGGCGACATGATTCTCGATTGTGATCTTCACCAGTTCAGACATGATTCGTTTCTCCTCGTGTGGTTGTCGGATAGGCTATCGCCGCCCATCATTCCCCAATCCGATAAAGGTGTCAATTAGTGGGCCAGTTTTAAGTTTTAAGTTTAAAGTTTTAAGTTGAAAGAATTCTATATTATCAAACAAACCTAAACCATATCGAACGCACAGAAAATTGTAAGTTGCCAATTGTCGGCGCGTATAGTAGTTTTTTCACTTGAGCCGGTCGACGCTGGACCAAACGCCCACTGCAAAGGATCGCCGCGCCATGCCATCTCTTTTCGACCCTATCACCATCAACGGCTTGCAACTGCCCAATCGCTTCGTCCGATCCGCCACCTACGAGGGTATGGCCGCTCCGGACGGCGACTGTACGCCGCGCCTGACCCGCATGATGCAAGCCTTGGCTGAAGGACAGGTGGGATTGATCATCAGCAGCCATGCCTATGTGCGGCCCGACGGCCAGGCGGGCGTCTGCCAGCTGGGGATCCACCGGGATGAGCAGATCGCGGGTCTGCGGGAAATGACCCGGGCGGTCCACGCAGCGGGCGGCCGCATTGTGGCTCAAATCGCCCATGCCGGTTTTTTTGCCAAGGCCGACTTGATCGGCCAACCGCCCCCGGCCCTGACCGCCGTGCGCAAGTTCGGCAAGGGGCCGCGTCGCAAAATGACGCCGGCCGATATTCAACAGTTGGTGACGGCCTTTGTGGACGCCGGTCGGCGTGCCCGGGAGGCCGGCTTCGACGGCGTGCAGATCCATGCCGCCCACGGCTATCTGCTCTCCCAATCCCTTTCGCCGCTGTTCAACAAACGCACCGATACCTACGGGGGATCCCTGGTGAAGCGGGCCCGCATGCTGCTGGAAGTGGTCGATGGGTTGCGCGCGACCCTCGGCCGGGACTACCCGCTGCTGGTCAAACTCAACTGCGCCGATTTTCTGGACGGCGGGCTGCAACCGGCAAGCGCCCTGCGCGTCGGCCGATGGCTGCAGGACAACGGTATCGACGCCATCGAGGTCAGCGGCGGCACCGTGGTGTCCAAAGGGCTGAGCCCCTCGCGCACCCGTATCAACCGTTCGGACAGAGAGGCCTATTTTCGCACTGCCGCTCAGCAATTCAAACAAACACTTACTATTCCGATTTTGCTGGTGGGGGGCATCCGCTCCCCGCAATCGGCGCAACAACTGCTGGACAACGGGGTGGCCGACGGCTTTGCCATGAGCCGGCCCCTGATCCGCGAACCGCAACTGGTACGGCGTTGGGCCGGCGGCGACCGGCGCAAGGCGACCTGCGTTTCGTGCAACCGCTGTTTCGACGCGGCGCGGTCCGGCGAAGGGGTTCATTGCGTGCTGGAAAGAATGGAAAAAGCCCGCGGCGAGAAAAAATCCGCAAAGAAAGGGTGACCATGCCGAAAACCGTAAGCGCTGCCGAAAGCCTGATGAAAGTGCTGGCCGATACCGGGATCAGCGTCTGCTTCACCAACCCCGGCACCACCGAAATTCACTTGGTGGCCGCCCTGGAAACAGAGACCCGGATCAAAGGCGTGCTCTGCCTGTTCGAAGGCGTCTGTTCCGGCGCGGCGGACGGCTTCGCCCGCATGACCGGCCGACCCGCCGCCACCTTGCTTCATCTGGGGCCGGGGCTGGCCAACGCCATGGCCAACCTGCACAACGCCCGGCGGGCCCGTTCGCCCGTGGTCAATCTGGTGGGGGACCACCCGGCCGCCCATCGACGCAACGATCCGCCCCTGGCCTCGGATATCGCCACCCTGGCCCGACCGGTCTCCGCCTGGGTCAGTGAAGCGACCGATGCCGCCGGCCTGCCCGCCGAATGCCTGGCGGCCGTAAGGGCCGCCCTGAGCCCGCCGGGGCAGGTGGCCACTTTGATCATTCCCACCGACTGCGCCTGGGGCAACGCCGAAGCGCCGGCCGTTGACTGGCAACCACCTGAAATTCCGCCCGCCTCGGACAGCACCGTGGCGACCGCGGCAGGGATGCTGCGCGCCGATGTGCCCACGGCCCTGATGATCGGCGGCAAGGCGCTTCAGCAAGAGGGTCTGCGGCATGCGGCGCGCATCGCCGCACGCACCGGGGCGACCCTGCTGGCACCCACTTTCGACGCCCGCTTCCAACGGGGCGCGGGCATCCCCATGGTGCGGCGCCTGCCCTACTTTCCCGAACGGGTGCAAAAGCGCTTGGCCGGATTCGGCCAATTGATCCTGGTGGGGGTACCGGCGCCCACCGCCTTTTTCGCCTATCCGGACCGTTCGACGGACCTGCTGCCGCCCGGTTGCCGGGTGGCTGCGTTGGCAGCCCCCGAGGAGGACGGCACGGCATCCCTGGCGGCCCTGGCCGATGCACTGGGCGCCGGCGGCGCCACACCCGCCGAGGCGCCGCCCCTTTCACGCCCCGAACTTCCCGAAGGCCCCCTGAGCGCCGAAACCATCGGGGTGGCCATCGGCGCCCTGCTGCCCGAGGGCGCCATCGTCTCCGACGAATCGGGTACCTCCGGCGAGTTCGCCTACCGCGCCACGGGCGGTACCCCACCCCACGACTGGCTCTGTCTCACCGGCGGATCCATCGGCCAGGGTATCCCCCTGGCCACCGGCGCGGCCCTGGCCTGCCCCGACCGCCCGGTGATCTGTTTGCAGGGCGACGGCGGCGCCATGTACACCTTGCAAGCCCTCTGGACCCAGGCCCGCGAACAGCTCAACATCACCACCGTCATCTTCTCCAATCGCAAGTACCAGATTCTCGAAGTGGAGCTGTGGCGCCTGGGGTTCAAGACGCCCGGCGCCCGCACCACCGATTTGATGCGCCTGGGGCGGCCCGAGCCGGATTGGGTCCAACTGTCCCAAGGCATGGGGGTGCCGGCCGTGCGGGTCGAAACCACCGCGGCCTTCATCACCCAGTTCAACAAGGCGTTGGCCGAACCGGGTCCCCACTTGATCGAAGCGGTCATATAAAACGACACCCCACAGCCGGAGCAGTGCCATGCACCTCACCTTCAAAGCGGTCGGTCCCTGGTCGGTCAACAGCTATGTCCTGACCTGCCCCGCCACCGGCCACAGCATTCTCATCGATCCGGGCGGCGAACCCGACACCCTGTCCAAAATGGTGCAGGGCAGCCGTCCCCAAGCTATCCTGATCACCCACGGCCACCCGGACCACATCGGCGCCTTGGCAGAAATGCGCCAACGGCTGAAGGTGCCGGTACTGGCCCACCCCGATAACGCCGGCCGGAGCCCCGTGACCGCCGACCGGCCGCTGGCCGACGGAGAGGGCATCGTGGTGGGCGATCACCGGTTGCGAGTTTATCATGCCCCCGGCCACACCGCCGATCAGGTCTGTTTCGCCGTGGAAAACGATTGTCACGTCATCGTGGGCGACACGATTTTCGAAGGCGGACCGGGCAAAACCTGGTCGCCGGAAGACTTCCGCACCACCCTGACGACACTCAAGACCGTCGTTCTGCCCTGGTCCGACGACACCATCTGCTATCCAGGGCACGGCCCCTTCTTTCGCTTGGGCGACAAGCGGGCCGCAATCGAAGATTTTCTGGAAAGGGATCACGGCGATTTTTACGGAGATGCGGAGTGGGAATGAAGGGCAGTTGTTCTTTTATTTCAACCAAGGAGAAATACACGATGAAGGCGGAACAAATCCAGACGATGGCGATCATCGGCGCCGGCGACATGGGCCACGGCATTGCTGAAATTTGCGCCCTGGCCGGTCTCCAGGTGCACCTGTACGACATCCAGCAGGATTTCGTGGACCGCGGCCGGCAGCGCATCCAGGCAAGCCTGGAAAAACAGGTGGCCAAACAGAAGTTGGCGGCCGATGCGGCAACGGCGGCCATGGCGCGCATCCAGGGCTTCACCGTACTGGCCGATGCGGTCAAGACAGCCGACTTCATGATCGAAGCGGCGCCCGAACGGCTCGATCTGAAGCTTGCCATCTTCAAGGAAGCCGACGCCCACGCCCCGGCAGGCGCCATTCTCGCCTCCAACACCTCCAACATGAGCATCACCGCCATGGCCGCGGCCACCGGTCGACCGGACAAGGTGCTGGGAATTCACTTCTTCAATCCGGTAATGCTGATGCTGCTGGTGGAAGTGATCCGCGGCGAGCGCACCTCGGAAGAGACCATGCAGACGAGCTGCGCACTGATTGAACGACTGAAGAACTTCCGCGGCGCCATGGTACCCGTGCGGGTGGAAAAGGACACCCCCGGCTTCATCTACAACCGCCTGGGGGCCCCCATCGGCCTTTACATGGCCGAACTGTACGAAAAGGGGCTGGTGGTGCCCGAGGCTCTGGACGCCAAGGTGCGATCCATCGGCGCGCCCATGGGACCTTACGAAATCATGGACTTCACCGGGTTGGACGTCAACCTGCACGGCAACGAATACTTCGCCGAAACCCTCTCGCCGGAGTTCGCGCCGCGCAGTTGGATGAAACGCCTGGTGAACGAAGGCCACCTGGGAAAGAAGACGGACAAGGGCATCTACGATTGGCCCGACGGCAACCGCCCCACCATTGATCCGGCCAAGGCCGATCCCGACTTCGACGTCATGGACATCATCTGCCTGCAGGTCAATGAAGGCACCAAGCTGCTGGAAGAGGGCGTGGCGCGCAGCGCCGAAGAGATCGACAAGGCCGTCATCAACGGCGGCGGCGCAGCCTTCGGCCCCTTCGCCCTCGCCAAGGGCATGGGGTGGGAAAAAGTGGCCCGGCAGTGCGAAGCCATCGCCCGGCGCACGGGGATTGAGTGGTTTATGCCCACGGAATCCCTGAAAGAGGGCCGGGTAGAGATAGGGTAGGGGCCCTGGCGGGCCAGTTTTGGGCCCTGGCGGGCCGGTTTAAAGTTTTAAGTTTAAAGTTTTAAGTTGAAGGAATTCTGTCGATTGGATTTGGTGGGTTGGATGGGGTGGTGGGGGTGTTCGGGCCCATCGAAATCGATATCGGGATCGGGATCGGGATCGATAAAAGCGGCGTGAGACGCGGCGGAGGCTTGTATGGATCCACTGCCTGGTCGATGAAGACTGCTGTTTGTTTTTTTTGAGTAAGTTGGATTGACCGGTTGAGTGAAATGGGTTCGATGGGATGGTTATGCGTGAGGGGTTGAACGGTTGGTTGCTGTACCGGATGGAGGGGGTGATGGACCGGATTTACGGTGCGCGCAAGCGGGCCGTGTACGGTGGATTGCCCGGCACCGTGGTGGAGATCGGGGCGGGGGCGGGGGCCAATTTCCGTTATTATGCCCCCGGTACCCGGGTGATCGCCATCGAACCAAACCGGGCCATGCACCCCTATCTGTGGGCGGCGGCGCGGCGGCGGGGTATCGATCTGGAGATCCGTTCCATTCCGGGCGAGGCGTCCGACCTGCCCGATAACAGCGTGGCCGCCGTGGTCGGCACCTTGGTGTTGTGCACCGTGGCCGACCCGCAACAGGTGGTGGCCCGGATTCAGCGCATGCTGGCGCCGGGCGGACGTTATATCTTCCTGGAACATGTGGCCGCCCTTCCGGGTACACCCCTGCGGGGCCTGCAGGAGTGGATGCAGCGGGGCTGGCGCTGGTGTTTCGACGGCTGCCACCTCAATCGTGACACGCAGCACATCATCCAGGCGGCCGGTTTTGCGCGGGTGGACATGGATTGCTTCGTGATGCGATCCCGCTGGATGCCCTTTGCCCCCCACATCTTCGGGGTGGCGGAAAAGTAAACACCATCGAGGAGGAAATCATGGAATTGACCGACGCTGTGGCCATCGTCACCGGCGCCTCATCGGGCATCGGCGCCTGCGTGGCCCGCCAACTGACCGCCAAGGGGTGTCATGTGGTCGTCAACTACAGCCGCAACGCGGCGGGCGCCCAACAAACGGCCGCGGCTTGCGAGAATCACGCCGGGCGCACTTTCATCCAACAGGCCGATGTCACCGAGGATGCCGATTGCCAAACCTTGGTGGAGGCCGCGGTGGCGCACTTCGGCCGCCTGGACATCCTGATCAACAATGCCGGCATCACCAAATTCTGCGCCCACCAGGATCTGGCGGGCCTGAGCAAACAGGACTTTCTCGACATCTACGCGGTGAACCTGGTGGGGGTCTTTCAGATGACCCGGGCCGCCGAGTCGGCCCTGCGTCGGCAGCCGGTGGCCCACATTGTCAACATGGCCTCCATCGCCGGCATCACCGGCATCGGCAGCTCCATGGCCTACGCCGCCTCCAAGGGGGCCCTGGTCACCATGACCCTCTCCCTGGCCCGCGTTCTGGGACCCCAGATCCGGGTCAACGCCATCTGTCCGGGTTTCGTTCAGGGCGAATGGCTTAAAAAAGGATTGGGCGATGAGGTTTACGCATCGGTTTACAACCAGTATGCCGAGATCGCCCCGCTCAAGGATACCGCCACCACCGAACGGGTGGCCCAGACCCTCGCCGCCCTGGTGGGCGGGGCCGATTGGACCACCGGTGAAACCTTGATCGTGGACGGCGGCGCCCACCTGCACACCGCGCCGTTGCGGCGATAGATCGCCATAAACAAATTGGTGTTTCAAGTGGCCGGCGTCCGCAATGGAAAAAAAGCATAGCTGCTCACGCGCCCCTATCCGATCGGAAAGGAGAGTTCCCCCATGAAAGAGATTCGCAAGGCCGCCAAGGAACGGTTGAAGGGATTCTGCCGGGTCTGTCCCGTATGCAACGGCATCGCCTGTGCGGGCGAGGTGCCCGGCATGGGCGGCATCGGCACCGGCGCCGCCTTCAAAGCCAACATTGCGGCCCTGGCCCACTGGCGTTTGAACATGCGCCTGCTCCACGACGTGGCCGAACCCGGCACCGCCATCGACTTTTTGGGCAAACCGTTGCGTTTTCCGGTGCTGGCGGCGCCCATCGGCGGCGTGGCCTTCAACATGGGCGATCCCATCAGCGAGGAGATGTACATCAGCGCGGTGCTCGAAGGGTGCGTGGCCGCCGGAACAATGGGTTGTGTGGGCGACGGGGTGCCGGACTTCATCCACGAGGCCGGCTTCAGCGCCATCAAGGCCCTGGACGGCCGGGGCATTCCCTTCATCAAGCCTTGGCAGGCCGCGGAAATGGAGGCGAAAATCGACAAGGCCCTGGCCGCCGGCGCCGACATCATCGGCATGGACGTGGATGCCGCCGGGCTGGTCACCCTGAAACTGATGGGCCGTCCGGTGACACCCAAATCGCCGCAGACCCTGCGCCGCATGCTGCGCAAGATGCCCGCCAAGCTCATTCTCAAGGGCATCATGACCCCCGATGACGCCCGCCGCGCCGTGGACGTGGGCGCCCATGCCATCGTGGTGTCCAACCACGGCGGCCGCGTGCTGGACCACACCCCTGGCGTGGCGGAGGTGCTGCCCGAAATCGCGGCGGCCGTCAAAGGCAGGATCACGATCCTGGCCGACGGCGGCATCCGCAGTGGCGGCGACGTGTTGAAAACGCTCGCCCTGGGCGCCGATGCGGTGATGATCGGCCGCCCCATAAGCGTGGCCGCCGTGGGAGCATTGAAAACAGGGGTGACCACCTACCTGCGGCAGATCGAATCGGAGCTGATCGCGGCCATGGTGCTCACCGGCACCCCCGACGTATCCGCCGCCGATCCGGCCATCCTGCGCGGCTGAAGAACCTAACATGGGGTCAAGTTTCCGCTGGTGGGTGCCGATAGGAAAACAGGAAGGGCCGCGGGGCGATCTTTCCGTAAACAAGTGCAAGGAGATACGATGCCAGCTGAGCCAATCAGGGCCCAAACCACTGCAATCCGGAGGGCCGGCGACCGGCGGCCCACGGTGGTGGCCGTCGGCGGCGCCAAGGGGGGTATCGGCAAATCGCTGCTGGCCGCCAACCTGGCCGTTCACCTGGCCAACCGCGGTCGCCGCACCGTGGCGGTGGATCTTGATTTGGGGGCCGCCAACCTGCACCTCTACTTAGGCGTCTGGGCCCTGGAACATCGAATCAACGACTATCTGGATAAAAAGTGGGAACGGCTGGATCAGATCGCCGTGGAGACCCGCTACGGGCCCCGACTGATCGGCGGCGGCAGCAATCGGCTGGGGGCCACCAACCTGCCCTTCGCCCGCAAGCTGAAACTGATACGGGCCATTCAAACCTTGGATGCCGATGTCGTGGTGGTGGACCTGGGCGGCGATACCGCCTACAACATCCTGGACTTCTTTTTGCAAGCCGATCACGGCATCGTTATCACATCCTGTGATCCAGCCGCCTATCTGGACGCCTACACCTTCGTCAAAATGGCCCTTCACCGCCGCCTGACCCGTCTTTTCGGCCCGGAATCCAGAGAAGCGACGGATGTCCCCAGGGACCCACGCCTGCTCTCCCTGCTCAACAGCTACGTGGGGCCCGAGGCCAAATCCAACGGCGCCAAGGGGGCCAATATCGACGATCTGCTGGCCGCCGTGGCAGCAACCTTGCCGGAAGGGTTGCCCTTGGTCGAACGGGCCGTGGCCGATTTCCAACCCCTGCTGCTGGTCAACATGGCGGCCGACACCGAAAGTGCCGAGGCGGTGGTGCAACGGTTCCAAAAGGTGGCCCGGCGCATGCTCTCCGTCCAGGTATCCTATTTGACCGACATTCCGGCCGCCGACGAAATCGCCCGCAGCACCCGGGACCTGGTCCCCGAAGTGGCACTCCACCCCGAAGGCATGCTGGCCCAGAACCTGGCGCTGATCGTCGAGCGACTGCAACTGGGTTCAGGGACGCGACCCTCGAGCCCCTGAACCCCCTCTGTGTTAAAACACCTGCCTGTACAAACCCGCCACGGCCGTCGGATCGGCTACCGGCCGGGCATTGAACAGGGTCGGGGTGTCGGCGATGGCATGCAGGGCCGCCAGATCCAACATGTCCTCGGTCACCCCCACCTCCCGCAGCAACATGGGGTGACCGGCCTCCTTCATCAAAGCCTCCACCGCATCGGCCGCCGCCAAGGCCGCCTCTTTCGGGTCCTTGCCGCCGATGCTCACCCCCAGGGCCTGGGCCGCCAAGACATACTTGTCCGTGGCGTAATCCACGTTGAACCGCATCACCGCCGGCAGCACGAGACCGCAAGCGGCGCCGTGGGGCACATTGGCCAACATGCCCAGGGTGTGGGCCATGGAGTGGGCCAGCCCCACCTGGGCGATGCCGAAGGCCCATCCGGCGCAGGTGGCGGCCATCTGCATCCGGCCGCGGGCCTGCTCGTCCTTGCCGTTGGAAATGACTTTGGGCAAGTTTTCACGGATCAAGCGGATGGCGTTCAAGGCGTGACCGTCGCAGATGGGATTGGACATGGTGCTGGTCAAGGCTTCCATGGCATGGGTCATGGCATCCATGGCCGTGGTGGCGGTCAAACCGGGAGGCAGGGTCATGGTGAACAACGGATCGAGAATGGCCGTGTTGGGCACGATGTAGTTGTCCACGATGTACACCTTGCGCCCCGCATCGCCGCTCTTGATCACCGACACGTTGGTCACCTCGCTGCCGGTGCCCGAGGTGGTGGGAATGACGATGTGGGGCACCTGAGGTTCGGTCAGTCGCATCAGGGCCACATGATCGTTGGCCTTGCCGCCGTTTTTCAAGGTCACGCACACCGCCTTGCCCGTGTCGATGACGCTGCCGCCGCCCACACTGACGATGATGTCCGCACCGAATTCCCGGGCCATCTCCGCCGCGGCATCCACGATGGACAGGTCGGTGTCCTGGGCGATATCGTCGTAGACCCCCACGCAGAAATCGCCCAGGGCCTCTTGCACCCGGTCCACCAGCCCCGCACGCCGCACCCCCGCGTCGGTCAATATCAGTGCCCGCCGGGCGCCCAAGCGCACCACCTCACGGTACACCGCCGCCAAGCTCCCGTGGCCGGCCAGCACCAGGGTGGGGGTGATGTACTGCGCGAAGGGGATCTTGGGATCGTCGGACAGCAGCTTCATGGTGAAGTTGCTTTGGTGATCGGCCGCGGCGGCCACATGCACCCGCTTGATCTGGGTGTATTCGGCCAGTCCCGCGTGGCCCAGCTCGCGTCCCACCCCCGATTGCTTGTACCCGCCGAAGGGGCAGAAGTCGCCGAAGGCATGGTAGTTGTTGATCCACATGGTGCCGGTGCGGATCTGCCGGGCGATGCGCTCGGCCCGGGCGTTGCTGCGGGAGAAGACCCCGCCGGCCAATCCGTAAATGGAGTCGTTGGCGATGGCCACCGCCTCCTCCTCGCTTTCGTACTTGATCACACACACCACCGGCCCGAAAATCTCCTCCCGGGCGATGCGCATGCTGTTCTGCACCTCGGCGAAGATGGTGGGCTTGTAATAGAATCCGCCATCCAGGCCCGGCACCTCGGCCCGCTCGCCGCCGGTCACCAGCTCACACCCCTCCTCCATGCCCAGGCGCACATAGCGCTCCACCGTGGCCAACTGTTCCGCGCTGACCAGCGGCCCCTGCTGGGAGGCGGGATCGAGTTGATAGCCGATGCGCAGGCTCTCGGCGCGCGCTTTCAGCTTATCCAGGAAGGCATCGTAGTGCTTGGCCGGCACCAGCACCCGGGTCCCCGACTCGCACACCTGGCCCTGGTGGAAAAAGGTGCCGAACAGGGCCCCCTCCACTGCCAGCTCCATATCGGCATCGTCCAGGATGATGTTGGCCGACTTGCCGCCCAACTCCAGGGTGACCCGCTTGACCGTGTCGGCCCCCATCCTCATGATCTCCCGCCCCACCTCGGTGCTGCCGGTGAAGGCGACCTTGTCCACCTCCGGATGGGTGCACAAAATGTTGCCCAGCTCGCCTCCGGGTCCGGCGATCACGTTGATCACCCCGTCGGGAATCCCGGCCGCCTTGGCCGCCTCGGCCAGGATCATGACCCCCAGGGGGGTTGCGCTGGCCGGTTTGAACACGATGGTGTTGCCCATGGCGATGGCCTGCCCGATTTTCCAGAAAGCCATGCTCAAGGGAAAGTTCCAGGGCACGATCCCCACGCACACCCCGACCGGCTCGCGGCGGATGAAGTCCCGTCCCGGCGCGAACACATTGCCGGCGTAAGGAATCTCCTCCTCCCAGGGAAAACCGGTGGCGGCATAGTGGGCGTAGTTGCGCAGCATCTGCGATCCGAGCATGCCCCAGTACTTGCTCAAGCCGATGATCTGGCCCGAGTCCATGGCCTCGGTGATGGCCATGCGCAAGGTCTGCTGGGTGATCTGGTCGGCGAAGGCGTAGATGCGATCAGCCCGTTCCCGGGGTGTCAAACCGCTCCACACCCCGCTGTCGAAGGCCCGTCGGGCCGCATCAATGGCGGCTTCGGCATCGGCGGCCCCCGCCTTGGCCACCGTGGCAATAGGCGCGCCGGTGCCCGGATCGATGGATTGAAAAGTACCGCCGTCGGCGGCGTCCACGAAAGCCCCGTTGATGAAAAGCTTGTAATGATCCACGTCCACCCCTCCATTCGTAATGGTTTGCATTGGTCGCCACGGCCGCCAGGGCCGGGAAAATAGACAGCCGTCATTGGAACCGCCGGACGCGTGCCGGTGTGAAATCGGATGGTGCCTGCAACAGTGGAAATGAAATCGGGAACGTCATGGACATCCTAAGGCCGTGAGGGAACTTCTGTCAACGAATTGTCCGACGGTTTACGATTGGTTTCAGGAACCGATTCCATAACTTCGCCGATCATGCTAAAAAGCTCTTTTTTACGGCAGCAGGCCACGACGGCATGGAGGATGGGGCACGATGGGCCATTCGGGGCAAAACGTGGACCAGGAGGAAATCGACCGCTTCGGCGCCATGGCCCACCAGTGGTGGCAGCCCGAAGGCCCCTTCAAGGGCCTGCACGACATCAATCCCGTGCGCTTGGCCTATGTGGCCCGCCATGCCGAACTATCCGGCCGGCGGGTGCTGGACGTGGGCTGCGGCGGCGGACTGCTGTCGGAAGCCATGGCCCGCGCGGGTGCCCGGGTCACGGGCATCGACATGGCCCCCGCGGCATTGGCCGTGGCCCGTCAACATGCGGCGCAAAACGGTGTCAACGTCGACTACCGACAGGCCGCCGCTGAAACCCGGGTCGGCACCCACGCCGGGGCCTACGACATCGTCACCTGCATGGAACTGGTGGAGCATGTGCCCGACCCCGCCGCCCTGGTGGCGGCCTGCGCCCGGCTGGCGCGGCCCGGTGGTCGCCTGTTCTTCGCCACGGTCAACCGAACGCTGCTCTCCTTCCTGTTGGTGATCCTGGCGGCGGAGTATCTGCTGGGCATCGTGCACAAAGGCACCCACCACTACCGCAAGCTGGTCCGGCCGCAAGAGTTGATCGGTTGGGGCCGGGCCGCCGGACTGGATCTGACGGACCTGTCGGGACTGCGTTACATCCCCTTTACCGGACAGACCCGGCTGTGCGGCTCGGTGCGAATGAACTACTTGGTCTGCTTTGAAAAACCCGTTACAAAGAAAAGCGCGGACGCCAAGTGATCGGCGGAACGCATTGCAGAAAAGGACTGATTTCCATGGCGTTATGGCACAACCCACGCTGGTTCGATGACCGCGGGCGGCAGGAACAACTGGACGAACATGTGGCGGCCACCGGCCAGGCCCGCTTCGGCCTGCGCACCCTGCAGGAAAATGAAAAGGTGCGGGCGGTGATGCAACACTTCAACCGCGTGGCCCCCAAATACGATTTCATGAACACCCTGCTGAGTTTCGGCATTCAGTACGCGTGGAAGCGGGCCGCCGTGCGCATGTTGGATATTCGACCCGGCGAGCGCGTGCTGGACGTCTGCGGCGGTACGGGCGACTTGGCCATCCTGGCCGCCCGGCGCACGGGACCCGACGGCCGGGTGGTTCTGCTGGACATCAATCGGGAAATGCTGCTCGCCGGGCTTCCCAAAATCGCGCCGCACCCCGAACTGGGCAACATCGCCCTCGTGCAGGGCGACGCCGAGCGGATCGCCTTGCCCGACAACAGCTTCGATGCCGCCATGGTGGGCTTCGGCATCCGCAACCTGACGCACCTGCAGCGCGGCTTCGCTGAAATGCACCGCGTGCTCAAGCCGGGCGGCCGCATTCTCTGCCTGGAATTCTCGCGCCCCGGCAACCCGCTGTTCCGGGCGCTGTACGACTTCTACTCCTTCAACATCATGCCTTTGCTCGGCGGCCTGATCACCGGCGCGGCCCAATCCTACGCCTGTCTGCCGGAAACCATCCGCATGTTCCCCCTGCCCGACGAACTGTCGGTCCTGCTCGCCCGCATCGGGTTCCGCCGGGTGACCTGGCGCGCTTTCACCAACGGCATCGCCGTGGCCCATGTGGGGATCAAAGCGTAATAGGGAGGCGCACCATCGGCGCTATTCTTTGGCGGCGTGGGCGACGGCTTCGTCGATGCGCGCCTTTACATAGCCCACCAAATCATCGTCCTGCTGATCGATATCGAAGCACACGGCATCTTCGCCGAGCAGTCCCTCCGGCACGAAATCACCGATCTCTTCCGGATCCGTGATCATCTCACCGTAGAAACAGACGGAAAGCCACCGCGGCGTATCCTCGATCACATCCACCATCACGAACAGCTCTTTTGCCTTCTGATGTTCATGCACGGCCCTGAGAGAGTAGGTGAGCCCCGGGCGCGAAATGAAATCCAGCGCAACCCCCGGTTGCTTGCCCAGGTGGTCCTTCAAATGCAAAAAAACGGTCTTGGTACCGTCAGGCGTCGATGCCCAATCCGCGACAAAGGCCGCTAACGCTTGCTCCGCATCCTTGTCCATGGTGCTCGCTCCTTTTGTCAGGTATTCACGACGGATTAACAACAAACCTTGTTTGCGTATCACCATTGCACCCGACGCACAACCCGGCAAAGCCCGCCCTTCCTATGGTAGTTATAAGCCCCCATTACACCGACAAACCATTGCCCCTTGGCTTGCCGGCCGATGGTCACATCTTTAGTCCCAAATCCGGCATCAACTTCCAACAAGGAGAAGACCCATGAAAAATTATAAACGTGCAACTATTTCGGCAGCAATTCTTATGATAGCAACACTCACGATTTTCGGCTGTTCATCTTCCAGCCATGATTCAGCCGCAAGCGGCGGCGCAAGTGACGGGCACGGCACCCCGGCGCCTGCCGCCGACATTGTGGACACCGCCGTGGCAGCGGGCGACTTCACCACCTTGGTCAGCGCGCTTCAAGCCACCGGCCTTGACGAGGCCCTGCGAGGCCCCGGCCCCTTCACCGTATTCGCCCCCACCGACAATGCCTTTGCCGCCATTCCGGCCACAGCTCTGAACGATCTGGTGACCGCAGCCAACAAAGCCCCGCTGAGGGACATTCTGCTCTATCACGTGTTCGATGGTGAGGTGCGTGCCACCGAAGCGCTGATGCTGGCACAAGCCGGCGAAAGCGTGCCCATGCTCAACGGTGATCTGCTGGCCCTGGATCTCGATGGCGGCAACCTGGTGCTCAATATCGACGGCACAAGTCCCGCCACCGTGGTCATTACCGATATTGTGACCAGCAATGGTGTCATCCACGTCATCGATACCGTTTTATCACCGGCGGACGGCAAAGGCACCATCGTTGATAAGTTGATCAATTTGGGCAACTACACCACGCTTGTCTTCGCCGTGCAAACCGCGGGCTTGGAGGGCGCAATCTCCGGACCCGGGCCACTGACCCTCTTTGCGCCCACCGACGAAGCCTTTGCCAAAATCCCCAGTGCCACAATAAATGCGCTGCTGGCCGACATCCCGACCCTGACCGACCTTCTGACCTACCATGTCAACGCGGCTGAAATCTTCGCAGTGGACGCCATCGCGGCCGACGGCACGGCCATCACCATGCTCAATGGCGATGATGTCAGCGTGGATCTGGTCGGCGATGCCCTGACCCTGAATACCGGCGGCAGCGCCCCCGCAATTGTCACGGCCACCGACTTCATCGCCACCAACGGCATCGTCCATGCCATTGACACGGTCATCTCCCCCGCCGACGCGCCATAAAGCGAAACCGTCGGTCCGCCAATAGAGGAGGCCCCGGAAACGGGGCCTCTCTTGGTGTGCTGAGGTGTCGGGGCAAGTTTGCTGCCAAAGAGAGGTGCGGTGCGCTCCATTGCATTCGCGCCACCAGGCGGCAACATCGGCAAACAGGGGCGATGCCGCCCGCCCTGCCCTTTTGAACCATTTACCGAGGGCGAGCCCTTACGCCCCGGCCCGGTCCTCATCCTTCATGGCCTCGAGGATCTCTTCGTACTGTTCACGCACCCGTTTGCGGTACATGTGGTAGAAAAAGAGGCTCATCACTTCGCGGATCTGGATCTTGCTCTCGCGATAGTCGCCGGCGGCGATCTTTTTCAGTGTGGTGCTCAGGTATTTGTTCTGGCCGGAACGCACATAATCCTTAATGAAGTCGCTGATTTGCTGCAGGTCCCGGGGATCGTAGCCGTCCTTGGGGCCGAAGCCCAAGCGGTCGATGTCCACCAGCAGGCGGCCGATGATCACATCATCCTGGCTGTAGACCGGTTGCCCATCCTCCTGGCGGGCGTTGATCACACCCCACGCCTCCATGCGTTCGAGCCATTTGGGACCCAGACCGGTGGTGCGGCAGAAAGCTTCACGACCGGGCACCTCGGCTTCCACCAACTGATCCATGGGCCGCAAATAGCGGCTTTTGAAGCGCGAAACCGCCTGGTCGCCGGGGGATTGCTTTTTGAGGGCTTTGAGGATCTTCTTGATTTCCGGAATGGGCAGGTAGTGGTTGTCCCGCAGATCCTTGATCAGGCGAAGGCGCTCCACGTGGGTTTCGGTATAATCGGCCGTGTTGACGCCCGATTTACGGGGTTTACGCAACAGGCCCTCGCGAATGTAGAAATGGATGGTCTCCTTCGGCACCCCGGTGCGCTTGACCAACTCGCTGATTTTCATGGGCCCGCCCCTCGCGCGATGGGGGCCTGGCCCCCTGGGTTATATCGAAAGATGTCTGCCACCGATTGCGGCAAACCTTTCCGATAGATCAGATCTGCCAATATTTTTCGACTATGTCAAACCTTTTTTAAAAATATCTTGACATATTTTATCCGTATTATTAGAAGGTTTCACGTGTAGTTGAATAAACGCCAAGCGTATAGTCATATACACGCCGATTGCCGGCACCCAAGGCTTCGGAGCGGCATGCGAAACCGCCCCGCTGTAAATTCACCCACAAAGGAGACAACACCCCATGGCCCAACAACTTGCCGACCGCAGAGACCAGGATTTCGTCATCTGGGAACAGTTCAACAACGAAGAGATCATCAAGCACCCCAAGTACAAGGCGTTCAACCGCAAAACCTGCGAAATGATCATGACCGAGGCCCGCGCCCTGGCCATCAAGGAGATTCTGCCCACCATGAAAGAGGGCGACGAGCAGGGCGTGCGTTTCGAGAACGGCACGGTCAAGGTGCCCGAAAGCTACCATCGCGCCTTCAAGCTGATGGTGGAGGGCGAGTGGAACAACCTGGCGGTGGATCCTGAAATGGGCGGCCAGGGTGCGCCCGGTTTCCTGGCCACCTCGGTGGCCGAGTATTTCATGGGGGCCAACTGGTCCCTGGCCTGTTACACCACCATGGGCAACGGCACGGCCCACCTGATCGAAAAATACGGCACCGAGGAAGACAAGAAAAAATACATCCACAAGCTCACTGCGGCCAAGTGGGGCGGCACCATGCTGCTGACCGAGCCGGAAGCCGGCTCCGATGTGGGCGCCCTGACCACCACGGCGGCCAAGAACGCGGACGGCACTTTCTCCCTGTCGGGAACCAAGATCTTCATCACCAACGGCGAGCACGACCTGGTGGAAAACATCATCCACCCGGTGCTGGCCCGCGTGGAAGGGGATGCGCCGGGCACCAAGGGCCTCTCCCTGTTCATCGTGCCCAAGTTCATCGTCAATGACGACGGTTCCCTGGGCGAGCGCAACGACATCGTCTGCTCCGGCGTCGAGGAAAAGCACGGCATCCACGGCAGCTGCACCGCCAGCATGGTGCTGGGCGGCAAGGGCAAGTGCACCGGCTGGCTGCTGGGCAAGCAGGGCGAGGGCATGAAGATCATGTTCAACATGATCAACAACGCCCGCATGGCCACCGGCCTGCAGGGGCTTACCTATGCCGGCGCGGCCTACACCCTGGCGGCCAACTACGCCCGCGAGCGGCTCCAGGGCCGCGACCTGGAAAACTTCGCCAACCCCGCGGCCCCCTCGGTGCCCATCATCAAGCACCCGGACGTGCGGCGCAACCTCTCCTGGATGAAGTCCTACGTGGAGGGCATGCGCAGCTTCTTCCAATACATGGCCGCCTGCCGCACCAAGGCAGAAACCGGCGCCACCGAAGAGGAACGCCAGACCTGCGGCGACATCTTCAACATGCTCAGCCCCATCATCAAGGAGTATCTGGCCTTCAGGGGCCACGAAGTGTGCATCCAGGCGATGCAGGTGTATGGCGGGCCCGGCTACTGCCGTGACTACCCGGTGGAGCAGTACGCCCGCGACTGTAAGATCGCCACGATCTACGAGGGCACCAGCGGCATTCAGGCCATGGACTTTCTGGCCCGCAAGATCGGCGCCGGCAAGGGGACCGTGTTCATGAAGTTCATCGGCGAGATCAAGAAAACCGTGGCCGATGCCAAGGCCGACGACACCCTGGCCCCACTGGCGGCCAAGGTGGATGCGGCGGCCAATCGCCTGGGCGAAATCTGCGCCCACATGGGCAAGCTGGCGGCCGGTCCCGATTTCAAGGTGGCCTTTGCCCACTCCCTGCCCTTTTTGCACGCCACCGGCGATGTGATCATGGCCTGGATGCTGCTCTGGCGCGCCGTGACGGCCACCCGGCAGTTGGCCAAGGGCCCCAAGGCCAAGGATGTGGTGTTCTACAACGGCCAGTTGAAAACCGCTCAGTTTTTCATCATGACCGAGCTGGAAGCGACCATGGGTAAATTCAACGGCATCCAGAGCGGCTGCAAAGCGGCCCTGGAAATGGAAGACGACGGTTTCGGCGCCCTTTAAACGATTTTCCGAGCGCTGACCGATGATGTAAGCTTCGGCCGCCGGTATTCAGACCGGCGGCCGAAGTGTTTCACTCCTTGACCACCATCACGGCGGTGCCTTCCAAAGCGCGCACCAATCGGATGCTGGGATCCCCCAGCACGAACTCCTCGGCCTTGGACATTCGTTTACGCCCCAGCACCACAAGATCGTAGCGCCCTTGGTTGAATTGATCGATGATCCCGTCGCCCACCGTCGGGTAGGGGGTGTCCACCAATTGAAGGGTGATGTTCTCCGGCGGATAACCGTTGTCGATCAGCTGCGCACGGGCCTTTTCCATGGCCTCCTTGATCCGCAGGGAAACACTTTGCATGTACTTCTTGCCCATCAACCCCTCGCTGCCGGTGGGCTTGCGGAAAACGTGCAGCAAGGTCACATGGCTTTCGCCGGGGCAAGTGGTCATCCTGGCGAGAAAGTCCAGGGCCGAGCGCGAACTGGGCGAATCATTGAATGCCATCAATATGGAACATTTCACGTCACGCCTCCTCCCCGATTTTACAAGGATTCGAGATAGCCTTCGAGATCCTCGATGATTTCCTGTGTGCTTTCATAAAACACATTGGCGCCCCTGGAAAAGTGCAGCAGGATATGGTTCAGCATGGTGGGAATGTAGGGATAGAGTTTGCGCAGGTTCACCAGACGCGATGTGTGCAGCAGGGAAAAATCGGCCTTTTCCAGCCGTCCGGCCAAATCCTTGTAAATAAAGGTGTCGTTGCTGATCATGTAATAGTCATGAAACCCCTTGCCCACGGCGTAGATCAACAAATTGCCCAGGCCGAAGATATCGAGGCTGAAAGGGTTGTCCAGCCCCTCGAAATCGTAATCGAAATCGATCCAGACATAGGGTGCGTCGCCCCGCGGCACGATCACGTGGTCGTTGCGGACATCCCCGTGGCGAAAGCCGTTGAGATGCAGGAAATGGATGGACTGGAACGCCTCGATCAGGCGGCGCAGCACGCCGGGTAGTGCTTCCCAAAAGTATTTTTCGTGGGGCATGCGAAACGTCTCCATATAGTTCAGAAAATTGGTGCCCCGCACAATCTCCAGAATCCGCACCGGGTTGTCGCGCACGTCGCGACGCATGAAGCCGTGCATGAACCCGGGCCGATCGCCGACCAGTTCCAGGATGGTGCCTTCTTTGACCGGATCGCGAAAACAGCGCACCTTCACGCCCCCCAAATCGGTGAAGAACGTCTCCGCATAGGAGAGTTTAATGATCTTGCGCTCCCCGCTTTGCTCATCCACCGCCTTTTTAACCCAAAACTTGGGGTCTTCAATGCCGAAACGATACTCGCGCTCCTCCCCCTTGACCAAGTAACGGCGCCCGCCCACGAGGATCACGTCCCCCGGACCGATGTTGAAAAATTCGGTCGTATCCGTGTAAACGCGCCCCTGGAAACGCATCACTCACCCTTGCGCATGCGCGGGGGCAGACTGTCGATGGCGCCGGCAACCAGTTGCACGAAATTGCGCAAACCGTTGTCCTCGATCACCAGTCCCAGGTGCAGGGCCAGCGCACAGACGGAGTCCACATCGTCGCTGTGCAATTGGATCGCCTCGCTGTGGTAAATGCGCAAAATGCCAACCACATGCTCGCGGCACTTGATGGGAAAGGAGAGCATGGCGTGGATGTTTTCCGAACGGGCCGCTTCAGGGTACTGCACCCGCGAATCCTGCTCCAGGTCTTGTACAAATACCGGCTCCCCTTTGACAAAGGCATCCTCCTGATCTTGGAGAAAAACGGGGCCCTTGCGCAGGTAGCCCTCGGAAATGCCGAAGCTGCCGACCCGGAACAGCTGGCCTTCGAGTTCGTCATAGAGCATGATGCTGGCCCCTTTGACCTTGAAGGCCCGGGTGATGCCCTCCACGAAGTGGTCGATCAGCAGGTTCAGATCCTCATAGGTGGAAATGGCCCGACTGATGGCCCGGAATTCCGGCAAATAAAACCTTCTTTGCGGCTCCTGTTGCATGGCACGGCCCCTTTTGTCAGGATGGAATGGAAGCAATTCGGTGGTGGCGGATGCCCTTGCGAATAGGAAAGGCCGGATCCCGCCGATCAGACAAACTGCCGATCACAAAAAAATTATAGATACCGCAGGAACCGTTTGGCAAGCCATTTCTCCGCTTCCACACCACCACCGATTTCTCCCCGCGCAGCATCGCGCGAAAATGCGCTTCAGGGTGTGATATTGCAGCGTCTTCCAACGGTGTGGTATACCATGAACGTCGTTAACCCTTTGACAAGCAGCGGGGGACAATGAACGTCGTTTTTCTCGTGCTCGTGGGCACCGCCTTTGTGTTCGCCGCCTGGCATCAGTGGCACTGGGTGCCCGTGCCGGAGGAACCCTCGCCCATGGAGGCGCTCTCCAGCGCCATGATCGCTTCGGCCGGCGGCGCCGTGGAGCTGGCCATCGGCCTGGTGGGGGTCATGACCCTCTTTCTCGGCCTGATAAAGGTGGCCGAAGCCGGCGGCATGCTCAGCATCCTGTCGCGCCTGATACGGCCGGTGATGGTACGCCTCTTTCCCGATGTGCCCGCCGATCATCCGGCCATGGGGGCCATGATTCTGAACATGGCCGCCAATGCCTTGGGATTGGGCAACGCGGCCACCCCTTTCGGCATCCGGGCCATGCAGGAGCTGGAAAAGCTCAATCCCCACCCGGGCACGGCCACCAATGCCATGGCCCTGTTTCTGGCCATCAACACCTCTTCCATCACCCTGCTGCCCACCGGCGTCATCGCAATACGCGCGGCGGCCGGGTCGGCCGATCCGGCCGGCATCCTGCCCACCACCTTGTCGGCCACCATCGGCTCCACCGTCGTGGCGCTGCTGGCGGCCAAGCTATACCGCCATTGGGCGCCGGTTGCCGGCGACCCACCGGCAGCGGTGGATCAAGGCCGGGCGCCGGCAGTGACGGCGCCCGGCGTCGAGGACGCCGCCTTGACACAGACCGATGCCTATCCCTTTTGGGTCAGCATGGTCACCCTGCTCGGTCTTTTTTCCCTGATACCCCTGGCCGTGACCTACGGCCGGGTGGTCTCGCCCTGGATCATTCCGGGGTTGATGGTCGCCTTCCTCGCCTTCGGCGCCGTGCGGCGCGTCCGGGTTTACGAAGTGCTGGTGGACGGCGCCAAGGAAGGTTTTCAGGTAGCCCTGCGCATCATCCCCTACCTGGTGGCGATCCTGGTGGCCGTGGGCATGCTGCGCGCCAGTGGCGCCATGGACGCCATCGCGGGACTTCTGGGGCCATTGACGCAGCGCATCGGCCTGCCCGCCGAAGCCCTGCCCATGGCGCTGCTGCGTCCCCTGTCGGGCTCGGGCGCCTACGGCGTCATGGCCGCCATCATCAACGATCCGGCCATCGGGCCGGACAGTTATACCGGCTATCTGGTCAGCACGCTGCAGGGCAGCACCGAAACCACCTTCTACGTGCTGGCCGTCTATTTCGGCGCCGTCCAGATCCGCCGCATCCGCCACACCCTGGCTGCGGCCTTGACGGCGGACGTGGCAGGCATCGCCTGTGCCATTCTGGCATGCCATTTCCTGCTCCAATTGTAATTCGCAACCTTCGCCTGATCGGCCGGCCCTGGCCGGCCGCTCCCCGGCGACGGTAAACACCAACCAACAAGGAACAACGAAAGGACCCTCCATGCAACGCATCACACCTCTTTTGCTGGTACTGGCAATCGCCTTGATCCTGCCGTCGGTCGGCGTCGGCACGGCCGCGGCGGACATCTATTTCGAATCGGAACAGGTGACCCAGGGAATCCCCAACCAACCGGACGGCAAGGGCATCATCAAACAGTACCTGACGACCGATGCCACCATGACCGACCTGGGCGATGCAGTGACCATCATCGATATGAAACAAGAAATGCTCTACGAGCTGAACCGTGAAAACCGGACCTATCGCCAAACCGAAATCGAAAAACTGGGCGGCATTCCGGGAATGGGTGCCGAGGGAGAAGATATGGCCGACAACCCCATGTTCCAGGCCATGATGAAGGCGATGGCGGACAGCCTCAAGGTGACCCCCACCGACGAATACAAGACCATTGCGGGCTACAAATGCCGCAAGTTCCTGGTCCAGGTGATGATGTCCACTTCGGAATACTGGGTCACCAAGGAGATCGAGGGTTACGAGGAGATGAAGGTCATCGGCGAGAAAGCGTCGCGCCTGTTCATGAACAACCCCATGATGAAGCAGTTGAACGTCGCCGGCATGATGAACACCCTGGACGGTTTTCCCGTCCACACGGTCACCCAAATGATGGGCGGCACCATCACCACCACGCTGAAAACCTTCGAACGCAAGGCCCTGGACCCGTCCCTGTTCGCCGTGCCGGCCGACTATCAGCGCGTCACGGATTGAATCGCGCTGCAAAAAGCCCGCCGTCACACGTCGTAACAGTCGGGTCGTTGCAACCGCCCATAACCCACTGAAAGGAGCCCCATGAGCATCAAATTCGATCTTACCGGAAAAGTCGCCATCGTTACCGGCGCCGGCCGCGGCATCGGCCGGGCCATCGCCGTCGGCCTGGCCGCATCGGGTGCCGCGGTCGTTGTGGCCAGCCGCACCGCCGAGCAACTCCAGGCGGTGGTCGCCGAAATCGAAGCCAAGGGGGGCCGGGCCCTGGCCGTCCCGACCGATTTGACCGACCCGGCCCGCATCGAACACCTGGCCACCGAAACGGTGAAAACCTTTGGCCGCATCGACATCCTGGTCAATAACGCCGCCCGCAGCTTTCTGCGGGGACTGATGGAGTTGCGCGAAGATGGTTGGGACAAGGTGTTCAACACCAATGTCAAGGCGGTCTGGCTGTTGAGCCGCGCCGTGGCGCGCACCATGATGGAACAAAAAAGCGGCCGGATCATCAACATCACCACTGTCGGCGCGGAAAAGGCCGAGCTGGGTATGGCCGCTTACGGCTGCAGCAAGGCCGCCCTCAAAATGCTCACCCGCTGCATGGCAAGGGAGTGGGCGCCTTTCGGCGTGCAGGTCAATGCGGTGGGGCCCGGGCTGACCCGTACCGAATTCAGCCAACCCATCTGGTCCAATCCCGACATCGCCAAGCACGTCACGGCCCAACTGCCCATGGGGCGCATCGCCGAACCGGAAGAGATCGTACCCGCCGTGCTCTTTCTGGCATCGGACGGCGCCAGTTACATGACCGGTGAAAGCATTTATGTCGATGGCGGGGCATTGACCACTTAAATTGCGTCGGCCGGTGGGGCCGCAAGCTTTCGCTCAAGCGTCCAGGGAAACATCGCCCGCATTGTGCACCAGGATGACGTCCCCCGGCAGATCCATGGTCTCCTGTAACCCGGAAAGCAGCACGCAGGCAGGATTTTCGTCGGGTACCGGCGCGAAGCCGGCAAAAAGCACGGCCGACGAACCCATGTGCTGATGCACCGCCTGCAGCGGGTCCTCGGTGGGCAGCACGACCACCTCGCCCTCGATGCGCGCCAGGCTCAGCACCTCGCGCATCTCCGCCGCCACGTTGCCCACATCGGCCTTGGGCGCCACGGGACGCAGAATGCGCAAGGGGCAGTCCCGCCACTCCCGGTTCTCCTTGAGCAGGAAGCCGAGCAGCAGCATCATGGGACCGTTGACCGCGTCGGTCCACCAAATATTGATGGCCCCGCGGGGCAGATCCCACTGCTGTGCCTCTCGGCGACTGTGCACCAAGAGACAACTGCGCCGCAGGGCCCGGGCCATGCCCAGGGCTTCGGAAATGGATCGGGCCTTCTCGGGATCGTCGCTCCAGCCCAACAGCAGGGTGTTGGGCCTGAGCCCTCCGATGCCGTGGCACTGAAGCAGGGCTTTCAATGCCTCGGTAAAGCTTTCGTCCACGATGGCCACGGGAAAGGCCGCCAGGTCTTCTTCCCGCAGGTATTTGCGCAGGATCTTTTCGGCCTCGAATCGCCGCTTGGACAAATTTTCCAGATCGCCCACGATAATCTGGGCCAACGACACCACCCCGCGGTCGGCCGACAGCAGGCAAGCATATTTGAGCATGTGCAGGCGCCGCCCCCCCATGCCGCTCAGGGCCAGAATGGACGGGCGCCAGTTCTTGGGGTGGTATCGCTCCCGCTCCAGGCGCAACAGTGATTTGCGGGCCCGCTGAAAGGCCACGCCGCTCTCCACATCCCCCCATTGGACCATCAATTCGGCCCGCGCAATGAGCAGGTACATGCCGCCGGCCAGGGCCATGGCCACCACCGCCCACAAAGTGTTGATCAACAGCATCACCGCCACGCAGCTCAGGGCGCCCGCAAGGGACAGGGTCCAGTGGTTCAGCCGGAAAGTGGGCCGAAAACTGGGGTTGCGCGAAATGCTTTCGTAAAAACAGGCCAGGTTGACCGTGCCGTACGTCATGAGAAAAAACATGGTGATGATGGGGGCCACACTGTCCAGATCCCCCGCCATCAGGGCCACCTGGGCGATGACGAAAGTCAGAACGATGGCGCGGCGGGGTTCGCCCGAGACGCCGCTGCCCGGGGCGAAGAAACGGAGCTGTTTGAAAACGTTGTCCCGGGCGAAAGCTTGTAGAATGCGAGGGGCGCCCATCATGCTTCCCAGGGCCGATGAGAGGGTGGCGGCCATCACGCCGATGGTCACCAGCGGGCCGAAACGGGCGGTTTCGTACATCACGAAACCCTCTCCGATCAAGGTCGCCCGGGTGTTGCCGGCCGCCAGCAAAAAGGCCATGGCGCCATAGATCAGGCCTGTGAAAGTGATGGCGCCAAAGGTGCCCAAGGGAATGGCGCGGCTGGGGTCCTTCAAATCGCCGGACATGTTGACGCCGGCCATGATACCGGTAACGGCGGGGAAAAACAGGGCGAAGGTGGTGAAAAAGGAGTAGGTGTCCGTCCATTGGGGCGTCAGGTTCTCCTGCAACCGAACCATCGACGCCTGGTCCCAGGCGCCCAGAGAAAAGGAGGCGACGGCCAGCAACACAACGGCTAGGATACCATACTGCAGGCGGATGGTCCATCCGGCCCCGATGTATACGCATACCAGCACGAACAGGTTGGTCAAGGTGGCCACCGTAGTGAAGGAGAGACCACTGACGGGCAGGGCCGCGAACACCGATTCCGTGAAACCGATGACGTACATGGTCACGGCCACCGCTTGGGCCACATAGAAAAAGATGGCGATAACGCCGCCGAACTCCACCCCCAGGCTGCGGCTGATCAAATAGTAGGCGCCACCGCCCCGCACGCGCATATTGGTGGCGATGGAGGAAAGGGAAAGGCTGGTGACGATGGTGATGGATTTGGCCAGCAGCAAAATAGACAAAGCGGCCCACAGACCGGCGTATCCCACCACGTCGGCATAGCGCAAAAACATGATCACCCCCAGGATGGTCAACACACTGGGGGTGAACACCCCACCGAAGGCACCGAACTTGGTCGGCGGCTTTTGTTCCTGCTCCACATCCGGTATGCTCATGGGATCCTCATGGCTTTGATGATGCGCTCTGAGGGTGAATGCAAATAGACAATATCACCCGACCTCGACGAATACCAAAAGAAAAACACCGAAACGCGGGCCGTCATGGTCCCCTGGTTCGCTTATCCCCCCCGATTACACCCCTTGCGCTGCCGAGTACCAATTCTGCGCCTGACGGCTCTTATTGCCGGGGGATAGCCGATCCGCACAAAATCCTTCCGGCACCCCCTGCGGCACCGTCAAAGTCGCGTCATTGGCGGACTTGCACCATTTCCGCCGTGTCGCCGGCAGCCATATTGGCATTTTGCATTTCGCAATTGAAATCATTCAACATATGAAAAACAGGCGCCCAAAGATCAAGCCGAACAAACAAATGGCAGGGCTTTTGCATCCAAACGGGACGACATGCGCCGAGTGCGCTAGCCGAAAAAGAAAATCCCCGGCTTATGCGCCCACATAAACCGGGGATTCAAACATCACCACCAGGAGAGCACGCCGCCCCGACCAATCCAAGGGGATGCCGCCTGAATGGCAAATTTTAGTGTACAGCCATTCCAACGCAGTGTCAACGCGCTCTGCTGGCAACAAGGAGAGCTGAATGCATCTGTATCATCTGACCCCACGGACCGGAATGTCGTTCCTTGCCATCGCCAAAATCGGATTAGCGGCACTGTTGCTGTTGATTCTACCCGCTTTCGCCTTTGCCGCCCAGGTGACACTGGCCTGGGATGCCAACAACCCCGCACCGGACGGCTACCGGCTCTATCAACGGGCCCAGGGCCAATCCTACAATTTCAGTCGACCGGCCTGGTCCGGCAGGGGCACCACCTGCACCATCGCCGACCTCAACGCCGACACCCAATACTACTTCGTGGTGCGCGCCTATGCAGGCAATACGGAGAGCGGCAACTCAAACGAAGTGGGCCACCGCACGGCCAGTGTCAACCGCGCCCCCGTAGCCGATGCCGGTAACGACCAGACCGTGACACCGTTGTCCTCGGTGGCGCTGAACGGCGCCGGCTCGCAGGATCCCGACGGTGACACACTGAGCTACAGCTGGAGCCAGACGGGCGGCCCCACGGTACAATTGGCTGGCAATCGCACGGCCCGGCCCACCTTCACCGCACCTGCGGGTGCCACCGAACCCACTGTGCTGACCTTTCAATTAACAGTGCGGGATTCCGCCGGCCTTTCGGCGACCGACACCTGCCGCGTGACGGTCGAAGCCGTACAACCGCCCCAGGATCCCCCGGTGGCCCAGGCCGGCGGTAATCAAAGCGTAACTTCAGGTGAAACGGTACGCCTCAATGGTTCCGGGTCGTTCCATCCCGACGGCCTGACTTTGACCTACCGGTGGACCCAAACCTCCGGGCGATCCGTCAGCCTCTCTTATGCAAATACAGCCCGGCCCCGATTCACAGCGCCCATCGTAACTTCCGGCGGCAACAGCACCTTGGTTTTCGAGTTGACCGTTGCCGATTCCAACGGTTTGAACAGTAGTGACACTTGTCTGGTGCAAGTAACGGCGCCACCCACCGAGGAACCACCCCCACCGGCCGACGATCCCCCGAGCAATCCGTCCAATCCCCCGGACGATGAAACGCCGCCGCCCACCGAGCCGGACCTGCTGCCGCCGATGCAGCCCTCGATCTACTATCCGGCCGCCGGCGCCACCGGGGTTTCCCTGACGCCCCGCCTGACGGCATCGGCCTTCTCCGGCGGGCAACCGACGGACACCCACCAGCGCAGCCAGTGGCGAATAGTGCGCACCCGTGACAAGCAAGTGGTAATGGATGTCACGCGAACCCATTTCGCTTTGGACAGCCTCTGGGTGCCTTTTTTCACCCTCTGGCCCGGCACTACCTATGCCTGCCAGGTGCGCTATTTCGACAACCACGACCAGGCTTCCGAATGGTCCGCCCCGGCCACCTTCACCACCCGCACCAGTTGGTTCGCCCGCACCGCTTTCGAAATGGGGAGCACCATGGCCTTCTCGGCCCCCCTGATCGCCGGCAGCGACGATTGGGTGGAACAAACGGATGAAGGCCAGGTACAAACGGTGATGACGGAAGATGGTCGATTCTTGATGGCCGTTGATAGTATGGATTGCAGTTTCGTTGCAGAAATCGAAGGAGCGGCGGCCGTCGCGCCATACGACACCGAGCCCGAACCCCCGCTTTCCGACGACCACCCCGGTGATCTACTGGGTTACCGCCTCTTGATGAAGGGCTCGGCTCATACGGCCGAAGTCACCCTCCACTTTGCCGAACCCATCGGTCCCCAAACCCGCTGGATCGCCTACGGCCCCGACGGCGAATGGGTGGACTGCACCCACAATGTCGAAGTGCAGCCCGACGGCTTGACCGCCATCCGCACCATCGACGACGGCGGCCCCGAGGACGCCGACGGCGTGGCCAACGGTGTGATCGTGGATCTGCTGGCGCCGGTGCAAACCACCGCCGATGCCGACACCTCCGGCAAACAACTCGACGGAAGCGGCGCGGGTTCGGCCGGCGGGTCAAGCGGCGGCTGCTTCATCGGCACCCTGCTGCCCTAAAACCTCCGGCACAGGGACGGAACATCCGCCCGATTCTATTTAACGGCCCGGCGTGCGGTGCATACCCCCGCACGCCGGGCAATGAACGACGACCACTTTCCCTACCTGCCTGATCAAACCCGCCGAAACCAAATCTTTATAAAATAACACCGGAATTGTGGACGATCCCCCGAAAGAAAGCCACCGCCTTTTTGCTTGACCATTGGACCTGACGATGCTACCCAATCATAAAGCCCATAAACATAGTAGGTTCAAGTGAACAGCCTCCGGTAAAGTTGAGGTTTAAGAAAGCGAACTGATCAAAGTGGTTGATTCAGTGGCCTCCTGAAAGACAGCGGCTTATTGCCTGAATCAAAACATTTGGTCGAATGGTTGAATCTTCAGTTCTTGGGCCTGTATTCATTCGCGTATCAGATCCTCATCCTGATCGACGGTGGGAAAAGGATACCCCCCTTGGCCCATGAATGCTGACCTGTAATGTTGCGTCTGTGATAAAATTAGTTTGTAGTGCTGTGAAGCCGGATCTCATCCTCTGAACATAATGCCCTCGGTGAAACCGATCTTCGGCGTCACTGTATCCTTCGAGGAGTATCGATATGAGCATGTGCACAAGGTCTGAGATCGAATGCATCATGCTCACCTTGTCCTTTCGGGCACGCACCAATTCTTTGAAGACCTGGCGAAGACACCTTCGCAATTCGCCCTACAGCTCCTTTCTCCGACATTTGGAAATCCAGACAGAATGGTTTCTGTATTCCCGGCATCTGTGGTTTAACCTCAATAACATCATTCAAAATGGCCTCTCTCTCCTTTGTGCGTTTACGCTTCACGCTCGGAGGGGCATTCATAATCGAAGTGGAATTACAATATACGATGAATTGATAAGCAGTGCTTGCTTGATCCAAGGAGAATAATCTCATGCAATATCCAACGGCTGAGCGATGGAAAATCGTCATCCTGACGCTTTCCCTTATTCTATGTGTGGCTGGTCAACTTTCCGCCGGACAGGTCGTCACCCCTGAATTACGACAATGGGCCCATCAAGCCATAGTAAACGAAGCCGCCTTGTCATTTGAACCTGACAGTCAAACCGTTGCCGTACTCTATTTCCACAATCGTACAGGACGAACTGAACTGGACCTACTGGAAAAGGGCCTGGCCCTTATGCTGATTACCGATCTGGCTAAAATTGATAATTTGGAGGTGATCGAGAGGGCCCGGTTGCAAGCCCTTATCCAAGAGCTGGAGTTGGGCGCCTCCGGCCTGGTCGATACAGATACCACCCAACAAATGGGCCGATTCCTCGGCGCCCGCCATTTGGTAGGAGGTATATTTGAAGGGTTGCCATCCGATTCAATTGGAATTGATTCCGATATTCTTAATGTTCCCCTCGAACGACTTACTGGAACCGCCCACGCCGCCGGCGCACTGGAAGAGCTTCTCAGGATGGAAAAAGAGCTTCTTTTTGAAATCGTCCGCCTACTCGGCATGGATCTGACCGCGGAAGAAGAGGAAGCCCTGAGACAGCCTATCGCCGAGGACATAAAGGCACTGATGCTGCTGTTCCAGGGCATTGAACATAGTGATCTGGGCGATTACGATACGGCCGCTGCTTCTTACCGGAAGGCACTGGAGTTGGAGCCAGGGATGGATACGGCCAGGGCCGCCCTGCAAGAGCTAATCGACATGCGCCTGATCAGCCCCCCCAACGACACCGATGCTTTGCTTCGGCATCTGCATCAGCAGATATCGGTCAACACAGGACCGACGCCCAACGCCATCAATCGGAGGCAAAATTTTCAACCGGCCACAGCAAACATCAACGTCCAATGGTGATCATTCATTCAAGTGAGGGCTTCCCAAATGCTACATCACCGCACAATGTATCGTAACTGCCGACTGTCCTCCAACAAGATATCCATAATGGCATTGCTCGTTTACGCTCTATTTGTCACAGCGGGCTGCAGTGGCGGCGGCAGCTCGGCGGATGCTGCGGATCCATCCACCGGCAGAGTGGTATTTTCTGTGAACTGGGATCGCGCGACATCCATGTCAATGGTTGAAAAAACCACCAGGTACGGCTTGGTCGATTGCGCAGATGTGGCCACCGTTACCGCTATTGTTTTGGACATGGACGGCGTCGTGCTGGCCATCGGCGGCCCGTGGCCCTGCAGTGATCATCGGGGGTCCATTGCAAGCGTGCCTGCAGGCGGTTTCGTCCGAGTAGCAGTGATCGGTCAAAGTGGCGACGGCCTGAGTCTTTATTATGGAGAATCGGAGCCTTTTTTTCTTCCACCCGGAGATACTGTTGATGCAGGCATCATCACAGCCGTTTCTTTCGTACCGACCCTGAGCGCTCCGGAAGATGGCTCTCGGGTGGCGATCGGCAGCCTGACCTTCATCTGGAATCCTATCGCCGGTGCCAAGCGCTATCAAATCAGCATCGCGAGCACCCCTGATTTCCGGGATGAGGACATCCTGCAAACCATATGGACGAAGCTATCCTCCTTTCAGTTCGATACCGGCACTCTGGAAGAGGGCGGGGTATACTTTTGGCGCATCCAAGCAGAGGACGGCGCAGGTTTCTTGGGAGGGCCATCGACTCAGCGAACTTTTCAGGTAACCCGGGAACTCCTTTCGGTGGACATTATCGAGCCGTTCACCGGAACCCAAGTAATTTACGGCACGCCTATTGCTTTTGACGCCATCGTTTCGGATGCCGATGGCGAATTGCTATCGCCCAATGTGCTTTCCGGAGTGCAGTGGTGGTCCGAACAAGACGGAATCCTTGCCCAACAATTAGCATTCTCCACTAATGTTCTATCCCCGGGCACGCACACCATCACCCTTGATGTAACCAGTGCAGCCGGTTTGACGGGTTCCGCCCATGTTGTGGTGGAGGTCACGGACAATGCCCCCCCAACCGCGTCCATCCTTTTGCCGGAGCATGAATCGAACATCACACTCCAGCCTGGGGAAAGCCTAACTTGCCAGGGCACCGGCATTGATCCTGAAGATGGCAACCTATCGGAAGCACAAATGCGCTGGCGGATGATCCATCCGGATGATCCGGAAACCCTTCTGTGGGAAGCTTTCGGCGCAACGGCAATGATCGATTACCAGGCGTTCCGAAATGTAAGCGGTCCCTACAGGATCACACTGACCGCCACCGATAGTGAGGGCGCAACGGACACCGACATCGTGGATGTCACCGTAGAAATAGTCGTCAATGAGACTCCCGAAGCCACCATCCTGAGGCCTCTGGATGGAACCTTGCAATCGATCGGGCCCGGAGATGCACTGGTGTGCAGGGGTAATGCCGTAGATCCGGAAGATGGCGCTTTGACAGGACAGCAGTTGCATTGGCGGATGGTGCGAGTGGACAACCCCGATACAATCCTCTGGGAATCATACGGAACAGTAGCATTTATTGACTATCCGGTTTTCGCCAGCCGCAGCGGCGCGTATAGGATTTCATTGACGGCAACCGATTCCCAAGGAGCGTCCGATACCGCCTCGGTAGAGGTTTTAATCGAAATCATTACGGTCAATCAATCGCCTGAAGCGACCATCACACTACCGGAAACCGGAATCATGTATGACGAAGTTGTTCCCGTAGCCGGGAGCGGCTGGGATCCTGAAGATGGCCCCCTGCCCGGCTCCAACCTACGCTGGGAACTCTTTTATTTTATGGACGGACAATACATGGATACCGGTTGGGACTATCAAGGGAGTGAAACCACAATTGATATAGGATTTCTTTACGGATTCGATACCGACCAGTTTCGCATTCGTTTGACGGTTACAGACTCCCAAGGGGCAACCGGCACAGCTGTCGTTGACTTTTACAGTAATTGGTGATTGCCGGTCGGATCCACCCCTATCGCGCAAACAAAATTGCCACCGCCATTTTTAACATAAGGATAATATGCCGAAAATGAAAGCGATCCCATTTGCCATTGTTGCCCTCATCCTGACACTTGGCACCTTGCCTGCGGCGGCTCAGAAGATCGACGGCCGCACCGGCTTCACCTACCAGGCCTGGACCAGCGATGCCGACGAAAGCGCCAGTCAATGGCACCTGCCGATCCACCTCGATCTGCGCGCTAACCGTTTCTCCATGCATCTGACTGCGGGATATGCATACACTTCAGGAGACCTATCTGGGGACACAAGTCGCTCAATAGAGGGTTTTCTGGACACCCAGGTCGGTGGCGCCTTTTTATTGCCTGGATGGATCGGTTGGGATTGGATGGCGGGTGTCGATCTGAATCTGCCCACGGGGCGCACCGGCTTGGATGAGAGAGATCTCCGTATGATGCTCGATCCGGACTTGGTGAATATCATCAGCCCGGGGCAAGGATTCAACATAAATCCTTATTTAGGAGCAGCACGTAGTTGGCAGCGCTGGCTGGTTGGGATAGGTGCGGGGTACGCTTTTCAAGGCAAGTACGACTACAGCAACCTGACCCGGGATTATGACCCCGGGGATTTATTCAATGTTGCAGCCCGGGTGACCTATTCATTTTCGGACTTCTGGCAGTTGTCCTTTCAAGGGCAATATGCAACGACAAGCAAGGACAAAATCAACGGCATCGATATGATGAAAAAGGGCGACACCTGGCTTATGAGGGCGGCCCTTGCCCGGACCGCTGCACGCTGGGACATTACCCTTTCCACGCAAACCATTCTCAGAGGAAAAGCCCGCTTCGTTGAGGCCGGCGGCAACGGCCTGAGCACTGAGGCACGCAACAGCCAAGGCCAGGAATGGACAATCGATCTCCTGGGCGGATACCGCCCGTACCCCGGCACAGGCATTAATGCAGGCTTTCAGTTTCTTTATCTGCGGCCCAACGACTATGAAACCACCTCTCCCCTGTATATGGGACGGCGGCAGAAGTACACACTTGCAGTGGGCTTGATTCAACAATTGACCGATTCGCTGGAGCTGGACTTCGGCCTTAAGGGCTTTCTTATGGACGACGATCCCAACTGGCTCCACCTGAATGAAAGCCGGGAGTATCACGGGTGGAGCGTGAGCGCCGCCATCGTTCATCGCTTTTATGGACCTAGATGACAAGACCCGGTTAACATTCAATGGAACAATCTCTTATGGTACATCCGGAATTGGGGTGTTTCATAGGAATGAACAACCCTTGGTAAGTACCCCCGGCGTCCCGAAAGACAATTTGACACGGCCCCGGCACTTCTTCCTGCCGACAACCTCAAAGCAGGGGGCCAAGATGAACATACCCAGCGCAATTTTTGGTACACTGCTTGCCCATCCCCTTCGATTGCATTGAAGGAGGCCCGCTTGGCGACGATTCACCATGTCATCATCGGCAACGGCATTGCCGGTATAAGCGCGGCCGAAACCATCCGCACCTACGATCCGGACAGCGACATCAGCGATCTGCCCCTGGCCGGTGCCGCTCCCGAATGGTACTCGGAAAAGGCGGTGGCCATCGGCGCCTACTTCGTCGCATCGGGCGCCTACACCGTTCTGGGCCCCATGCCCCCCATCACCGGCAGCATGGATGTGGTCCATCTGCTGACCCAGGGCCTGAAGGCGGTCGTGGGCGCCACCTTCGCCGTGGAACCCGACCCGGAAAAGGCGGCCGTGCTGATCCGCAATCGCATCGAAGCCAAGCGCAAGGGGTTGGGGTTGTGACGGTGGGCTCGTTCGTTTTTTGGGTTTGTTTTGTTTATTGAGTTTGTTGGGTTTTTTGGGTTGGGTGGCTTATACCGAGGCGCAGCATTTTGCGCCGCAGGGTGTTTTTGTCGATGCCCAGGGCCTGCGCGGTGGCCATCTTGGCGCCTTGGTGGCGGCGCAGGGCTTGTACAATGGCTTCGCGCTCGATGGCCTTGAGGGTCATGCCTTCCGAAGGAGGCGGCTCGGAGGCCGGTAGAAGATGCTCGGGCAAATCTTCCAAACGGATGATGTCGCCGGGGCACAAAACGAAAGCGTGTTCGATGGCGTTCTCCAACTCGCGGACGTTGCCCGGCCACGCATGCTGCATCAGGGCCGCCATGGCCTCCCGAGAGACGCCCTGCACCGAGCGCGCCCTCAGATGGTTGTAGCGCTGGATGAAGTGCTCGGTCAGCAGTGGAATGTCTTCCTTGCGCGCCGCCAGCGGAGGCAGGTCGATCTTAAAAACATTGACGCGGTAGTAAAGATCATCCCGGAAGTGCTCCGCGCGCACCTGCTGGGCGAGGTCGCGATGGGTGGCGGCAACGATGCGGGCATTGGTCGCCACCGGGCGACTGGCGCCCAGCGGCTCGTAGGTTTTTTCCTGCAGCACACGCAACAGGCGCACCTGCACGGCGGGGGAGATGTCGCCGATTTCGTCCAAAAAAATGGTGCCGTTTTGCGCCATTGCGAAACGCCCCGGCCGATCCTGCCGGGCGTCGGTGAAAGCACCGGCCTTGTGGCCGAACAGTTCCGATTCGATCAAGGTGTCGGGCAGGGCGCCGCAATTGACGGCCACGAAGGGGCCTTGTCCCTGGGGACTGTGGTGGTGGATGGCCCGCGCCACCA
Source organism: Desulfatitalea alkaliphila (assembly GCF_022968795.1). Taxonomy (GTDB): domain Bacteria; phylum Desulfobacterota; class Desulfobacteria; order Desulfobacterales; family Desulfosarcinaceae; genus Desulfatitalea; species Desulfatitalea alkaliphila. The sequence goes on along the minus strand of NZ_JALJRB010000018.1, from coordinate 18,943 downwards.
GCTCCTTGCCGGTACCGCTGGCCCCCTGAATCAAGATGGTGCTGCCGCTGGCCGCCACCTGGGGCAGCAGGTGGAACAGGCGCAGCATGGCGGGCGACTTGCTGACGATATCGGCAAAGGAATGGTCCTTGGCCAACGCCCTTTGCAGCTCCCGAATGGCGGACATGTCCTGGAAGGTTTCCACGCCGCCGACGACATTGCCCGCTTCATCCCGCAACAGGGCGGTGCTGACGCTAATGGGAATGCGGCGCTTGTCGGCGCGGTAGACATGCACGGACAGATTGGACAGGGGCCGGCCGGCCTTCATGGTACGCCGAATCACACAACCCGATTCGCACGCATCGGCCCTGAACACCTCGAAACAGAAACGGCCGATGGCCTGATCCTTGGGCGTGCCGGTGATCCGCTCGGCCGCACGGTTGAAGGAGGTGATGCGCCAGTCCAGATCCACGGTGAACACCCCTTCGGCAAGGCTGTCCAGGATGAAGTCGTGGTGATGCACAAAGGCCGCGGCCATCGGTTGTCCCCTTTGTGACCCCGCATCCGGAGCGAGACGGGCAGGACCTCGTTGGTCACCCGCCGCAACGGCGCATTTGCGGATGGTGACGCCTTGGGTTCACTTTGTTCCCTATCTTTGCATTCGTCAAGCAAAAACCTTTGGCGTGGGATGATCTTCGGCCCCTCGGCGCGCTGCGCGCACCGAGGGGCCCAAATGTACCGCGCGATCAGCACACGGGCGATGCCGGTGCGCCGACGCTGGCGTTCAGGTATGCTTTTTGCTACTGGCGGCATCAGGACACTTCACCCATCCGAACCAACGACAGCAGACGGTTGGATCGTCGCCATGCCCCACAAGCAACGCATCACCGACCATGGCGCCATCCTGCGCCACAAACGCAGGCGCCGGCAAGCTTCCCGCAAGTCACCGACCGCATCGGTGGAATCGGTGGCGGCGGCTTTGCCGGTGTTTCATGGAAGGGTTGCCCCGGTGCTGGACACCTGCACCCAGTTGCTGATACTGGGCCCCGAACCCCGCCGCCTGCCGCTTGCGTGCAGCGGTTTGGCGGATCGGGCCGAAGCATTGCAGACCCTGGGCGTCCAGGTCGTGATTTGCGGGGCGTTGAGCCAACAATTGGCCGCCTTGCTGGCTGAAAAGAAAATCCGGGTGATCTGCGGCATCGCCGGCAATGTGCCGGCAGTGGTGCGTGCTTATCAACAAAACCGACTGCACCTGCCCTGTTTTCATCTGCCGGGCTTTTGGAAGTCCGAGCAGGGAACAATGTGAACCCTTTGCGCCTTACGCGGGTGCATCCGGTTTCCCCGATCTTGTCCTCGATGGACCGCGGCATGCGCTGCAACGGCTCCTTTTCGATGAATTCATAGTGGGTTAGGCCGCCCCCAAGAGCTGGCACCCCTGTTGCAAAACCATATACCGGCAACTGCCGATTCCCATTCCTCTTTGTTGGACTGGAGCGCCGCCATGATGACCCGCAAACAGTTCTTTCAGCACCTCCTGCTCAAACTGGCGCACGCCGCCACCGGTGACCGCCCCCAAGCACCACCAAAGCCATCGGTGAATGGGTCGGGCCCCGCGATGCTCGCCTTCACCGAGTTGAGCCCGTCCCTGGTAGCCATGGAGGCCGATGTTTCAGGACGCAGCGAAGACGCCCACGAGAACCCCGCGGCATTGCGCCGGCAGTTGTACGCCCGGCTTCGGGAGCGCGCCCGTTCTTCCGGCGGATCGCTCCACGATAATGCAGATTGATTCAGCGCAACAATTGTTTTGCCGTTCAAGCGACCCCGTTCGAGGATAAGAGATTCAACCGCAGGATTCCCAACTTTCAAGGAGGCCGTCCATGGAGCGTTTTGGCGCAGGTTATTTGGAAGAACGGAAACTGGTGCCCCGGTGGCCCCAGCCGATTCCGGCCATCGTCGCCCTGGTGCTGACGCTGGCGATTTTTTACGCCTCCTGGTGGATTTTCCAGGACCCCCGCGGCTGGATGCGCATGTACACGCCCTACGTGGGCTACATGTACACCCGCTGGTGGCTGATCATGCTGATCTGGATGGTCTACATCTTCAACTACTGGCCGTTCAAGCGCAGTTGGTTGCAAAAGAGCCATCCGCTGCTCAAGGGAGCGGTGCTCACCCTCATCTCGGTGGCCATCCTCTATGTGCTGATCAAGGGGTTTTTCGAGACCCTGTTGGGCAATTTCGGACTGGCCTACTTCAACCCGGACCAACTGATGCGCCTTCCGGGCATCACCGAATTTTTCGCCATCGAATACGCCGCCCTGGCGTGTCTGATGTTCGCCGCCATCGCCTCCTGGCTCAGCCCGGCCTGGGTGGTGGCTTGCGAGGAGGTGCCCTGGCAGGGAATGAAACAGCCGGGCAAAGGCATCAGCATCCTGGTGATGACCTTTTTTCTGAGCACCCTGGTTTACTTCATGACCATGCATTCCCACATGGGCATTCTTTACTACCCGTGGCAATATTTTACATCCATCGCCCCGCCCTACTGGGAGCGCTTCGCCGATACGGTGTCGGGCAACTTTCATGTCTCCTGGATCATGTGCTGCACGGTGACGGTCTGGATGGTGGAAACCATCTGGGAGCGGTTCCCGTTCAAATTGATCAAAACCGGTTGGCGGCGGCGCATCGTGGCCTTCTTCGGCATCATCGCCATCGCCTTTGCCCTGCACTTCTTTCTCTATTTCGCCCAGGAGCTGACCTGGGGCGGCGCCATTCGCGGCACGCGGCGGGATGCGGCGCCGGATTGGCGCTGGCTGCATGTCGGTGAAATGGCGGTCTTCTGGCTGGTACCGGCACTGTTCCTCAATTTCTACTGCAACAATTGGCCCAAACGATTCAGTCTGCCGGTCAACGTGCTGGTGCGCACGGTTATCACCATCGCGGCGGCGGCGCTGCTCTATATCTTTTACTATGCCACCTCCCACGTTTTTCTGGGGACCCAAAAGGGATTCTCCCATCCCCAGCAATTTCCCATGATCCCCACCATCTGGCTGATCAACATCTGGCTGGCGCACCACTGGTTCATGGACAACTGGCCGGCCTGGAAAATGGTGCCCAAAACGGCCGATGAAATGGCCGAAGAACAGGCCCTCGAGCAGGCCCAAATCGACGAGATCCGCTGGAGCCCCTCCCTGGGGTGGGGCGTCGGCGCCGGGGTTGCCTGCGGCATTCTGATCTACTTCGTCGCCGTGGGCGTTCTGCCATGGGTCTATGACACCATCACCATTATTCGATAGGCAACAGGAGGAACGCGTATGTCTTCCGACGATAAAGGCAAGATCAGCCGCCGGGACTTTTTCCGAGGTGCGGCCATGGGCGCCCTGGGCGGCACGGCACTGGCCATGGGCCTCTACTCCTATTCTCCGTGGCGCAAGGCCCACCTGCCGAAGATCGAGCGCAAAATGGCCGACATCGGTGTATGCAAAAACATCAAGGTCACCAACATTTCGGAAACCAGTTGGTTCAGCAATGCCGACTTGATGGGCGACATCAAGGGCGCCGGCGGCTTGCTGGTCAACCAGTACAGCTACAACTGGCCTCCCTTCGGCGACGGCACCGGTCTGGGCAAAGGCAGCTACGACAAGGGCATCGCCAAAATCAAACACCTGCTGCCCCATGATCTGGACGAAGCGTGGGCCATTACCGAGAAGCTTTCAATGCATCCGGAAAATGCCGGCGGCTTCGCCTGTCTGATCGAACTGGAGGACATGCAGGGGCGGCAACACAAATACCTTTTGGACAGCGGCTGGTCCTTCAAATGGATGGACGAATGCTTCCAGCGCGAAGGCATCGATCAAATGCTGCGCGACCGTGAGATCGAAGCCCTTTTCATCTCCCACGAACATTTCGACCACTTCTGGGGCATACCGGTCACCTACAAGTACGACCCCACCATCACCACCTACGTTCCAGACGGATTTTACCCGGAAGGGATCAAATTCCTGAAGGATTCGGGGCACAAGGGCCAAGTGGTGACCGTCAAACCGGGGCTCAATCCGGTTGTGCCCGGCTTCGCCTCTTTTGTCTTCGCCATTCCCATCATCTGCCGGGTCTACGGCGAACAATCCCTTTACTTCAATGTCAAGGACCTGGGTCTGGTGAGCGTCACCGGCTGCTGCCACCAGAGCATCATCCAGTTCGCCGAAACCGCCTACCAGGAGATCCAGTACGAAAAGGACCAGTTGTATGGCGTTTACGGCGGGCTGCACATCTCGCCCTTCGAGGACTGGGATCCCAAGTACGACGACCTGGTGCTCTCCCTTGGCAAATACGGCTTCCAGAAGATCGGCTGCAACCACTGCACCGGCATCCTGTGCGCCAAAAAATTCGTGGAAGCCGGCTACCCGGTGGTCAAAGGCACGGCCCGCCACCGGTCCAAGGAAACGGTCTACCTGGGCAACGGCGACCAAATCGGATTCGGTATCGAGGTGTAAGCCTTCTTCCAGCGGCGGTGCAGGGAGACGGGGCCCGTACCGCCGCCAATTTCCCCGACCGGGGAGCACGACCATGCAACTGGAAACCTTTTTCCGCGGCGACATCCAAGCCCGTCCCGAAACGGCCATCCAGGAACTGCTGCGCGCCATCCTGGTGCGCACCCATTTCGCGCCCGTGGTGCGCCACCTTCTCGGTTGGCGCGGATTGAAACAGACCACCGCCGCGGCGGAATGCTGGACCGCCAAAATCGACCGCTGGGAAGGGGTTTTCGGCATCTGCTTCGAAGGGTTGGATCCGCTGCCCCAATGGGTGCGCGGCCGGTTCGCCCTGTTCTATTTCCCCCACCCCGACGAAGCCTTGGTGGAAAAGTGCACCCTGCGTGCCGCGGCTACCACCCAGGAAGAAGACTACCTGCGCCGCATACGCAATTTCGCCGCCTTTCCCGATTGGGCGAACCTGTTCACCATCGGCAAGCTGTACCTTGCCGTCCAGCGCAGCGGCCAAGGCCTCGCGCTCACCCTGGGCGCCCTGTCCCGGCTGCGCATTTTTTGCGAAAAGGGCATCCGGCTGCCCCGACAGGGACAAATGGTGACCTTGGTGCCGCCCGGTACCTGGGAACAGGACTTCCCCGCCTTTGAAGCGGCCTGCGCCTATTTCGATGTGCTGGCGGCCTCGACCACCTTCAATCTCGACCGGGCGCCCAGCTACTTCGGCGCCCAGCACCGCCCCGGCCACCATCTGGTCCGCAGCGGCGCCGGCAGGCTGCGCCAGGCGCCCTCGGATGAAATCCGGCATGAAACCCTGGTGCTGGGCTACGGACAAGCCGCCTTCGCGGAACTCGATCCGACCGATCACCAAAGCCGTGTCGTTTGCCGCTGGACCGGCGATCAACCCGTTCCCCCGTCGGTTCAGGACCGTCTCTGGTGGCGGGCGCACCAGCTACAGGGCAGTGCGACCATCGACAAAACCGCACTGGGCGTGGACGAGCGGCCGCCGCTGATCCTGCTCACCGGCTTTCTGGGCGCCGGCAAAACCACCTTTTTGCAGCACTTCATCGAGTATCAAACCCAACGCAGCCGCTTCGTGGCCGTCATCCAGAACGAAATCGGAGAGGTGGGCCTGGACGGCAAACTGCTCGACTACACGGTCACCGAAATCGACGAAGGATGCGTCTGCTGCAGCCTGGCCGGCAACCTGAAACGGGCCGTGCGCGGCATCCTCGCCGCCTTCACCCCCGATATCATCTTGCTGGAAACCACCGGGCTGGCCAATCCCTACAACCTGCTCGGCGAACTGGACGAACTGGAATCCATCGTGCGCTTCGACTGCACCCTGACCATCGTGGACGCCGAACATGCCGCCGCCACCCTGGCGCACCATCCCCTGGCAACCGACCAAGTCCGGGCCGCCGACCTGATCATGCTCAACAAAGCCGATCTCGTCACCGCAGACCAGTTGGAAAGGCTGACCGCACAACTACAACAAATCAACCCGCAGGCGCCCGTGTTTCACACCACCAACGGCAATCTGAACCCGGCCTTGCTGCTCCAACCGGTCAAGCAGCCACGCGCCACCCGCGCCGACCATTTCCCCTCCCAACACCCTTCCGGCCACCAGCAGGAGGATGTGTGGGTCAAAACCATCGCCCTCCAACACCCTCTGGACCAAGCCGGTTTTTTACAAACCGTGCAGCGCTTGCCGTCCACCATCTTCCGCATGAAAGGCGTACTGCATTTCAACAACGCGCCGCAGCCGATGCTGTTTCAATATGTGGGCGGCCGTCACACCCTCAGCCCCATGCCCCAAGAGACCACGGAAAGCGATTTTCTGGTGATCATCGGTCACGGACCCAAGGATCCGTCCACCGTCAACGCCCTGGGGGCCCTGGCCGGTTGAACTGTTTTACCGCCTTATCGATGCCGGGCCCTTTGCCCAAAACCATCCCACGCATCCATGGCAAGGGTCCTTGCAAGGCCGTGTATTCCGTGCCGCTGACCCTTTCGCTGAACACCTCTGGCTTTTTAGGGTGTTCTGCAGTATCCTGCCGACATGTGATCCTCAAATCATGTTCGGTATTGTCATATATTCGCCCACCCGGAACCCGGAGGCTGCAATGACCGCCACCGTTCCCCCGAAAGCGCCGCCGAAAGCACAGCGCGCGCTGCCACTCAATGGCCCCAGAATGCAGGAGGTTGTTCATGTTCAATTTGCGTTTTGACGAAAACAAGTGCCTGGCCTGCGAAACCCACGACTGTCTCACCCGCTGCCAGTACATGGCGATGGACATCCCCACGGCCAAGGCGGAGATGGAGAAACTGATCCAGGGACGCGAAAGCCGGGTGCTGCACGACTGTGTCACCTGCTATGCCTGCGAGGAGTATTGCCCCCTGGGCAACCACCCCTTCTACCTGATCGTCACCCGCCAGGAGGAATTGGACATCCTGCCGCTGCCGTCGCCGCTCATCAAGCGGGGCGTCCAGATGGCGATCCCCTTTCGCGGTGAACCGGAGATCGAACCCATCGCGGGCCGGGCCTTGAACATGGGCGTGTTCAGCATGCTGGTCCCGCATGTGCAAGGACGCCTGTTCGAGGATGTCACCCTCATGTCCACCGATTCACGCAAGATGTTTCACTACTTTTGCCAATTGATGTACCTGCACTTCGGGCGCACCTCGGTGATCAACGAGCGGCTCGAAGAAAGCATCGCCACCATCGCGGCCCACGGCGCCCGGGAGGTGATCCATTTCCACGACGAGTGCTACGGCACCTATGCCTCCTATGCGCCGGCCTTCGGCATCGATGTCCCCTTCAAATCGGTACACCTGTTCGAATATCTGTATGAACGGCTCGGCGCCATGCAAGACGATATCAAACCGCTGAACTACAAAGTGGCCTATCAGCGCCCGTGCTCTTCGCGCCTTTCGCCGGACAAGCACCCCTTCGTGGACAAACTGTTCGACCTGATCGGAGTCGAGCACGTCCAGCGTGAATTCGTGGATGAAAACGCCCTGTGCTGCGGCAGCACCATCATGGGTCAGAGACGCGAGGGCAGTCGCCGCTTCTGCCTGGAACTGCAGCAGAAGAACATCGACGACATGAAAAAGGCCGGCGCCCAGCTGTGTGTCTTCAACTGTCCGGCCTGCATGCAGACCCTGGGCAAACCGGTGGCCGATGCCGGCATCATGCCCATTTTCATGAGCGATCTGTGCCGGCTGGCCATCGGCGAGAAGAGTCCTTGAGCAACCGCGGCGCACCTTGCAACAACCCCGGATTCACCCAGGAGGTAAGGATTTCATGGACAAGATATACAGCGCGTTGACACAGATCGTGGGCGAGGATTACGTTTCCAACCGCCCCGAAGAGCTGTTCACCTATTCCAAGGATTTGGGCACCTCCCCACCCCAATTTCCCGAATATGTGGCCGCCCCCCGCACCGCCGAGGAGGTGAGCCGGATCGTCCGGATGGCCAACCAGGAGAAGGTAGCGGTGGTGCCCCTGGGCGGCGGCATGACCCTGGCCGGCCTGGCCCTGCCCCTGCGCGGCGGCATCGTGCTGGACCTCAAGCGCATGGACCGCATCATCGAGTTGAATGAAAAGGCCCGCTACGTGGTGATCGAGGCCGGCGCCTCCCACGGCAAGCTGACCGCCCACCTGCACAAGCATGCACCCCACTTGATGCACTCGGAACCGGGCGCGCCGCCGGCGGCCACCATCGGCGGCAACCTGGCCATCCACGGCCAGGGGGATCTGGCCCACCCCTACGGCTTCAACTCCGACATGCTCAACGGCCTGGAGGTGGTGCTGCCCACCGGCGAAATCTGCCGCTTCGGCTCCTGCGCCATCGGCTGCGCCTGGTACACCCTGCACCCGTTGCCCGACCTGGGCCTTTTCCTCGGTTGGAACGGCAGCACCGGCATCATCACCAAGGTCTCGTTGCGTCTGTTTCCCTGCAAGAAGTTCCGTGAAATGGACATCTTCGTGGTGGAAGACGAAACCCTGATCCCCGATGTTCTGTTCGCGTTGACCCACGTGGGCATGGCCGAAGACCTGGTGGCCTGGAGCAGCGCCATCCCGCCGTTCGCCAACGAACTGCACCACATCAGCATCAACATCACCGGCGATTCCAAAGAAGAAATGGAGTTCAAGCGCCGGCAGATCTTCGATATCAAGTTGAGCAAGTATATCCGTGACGGCGTGGGCGCCATCGGCGCCGTGGCCCAACCCAGCGAACGGCCCCAGATCAGCAAGTCGGCCGACTGGAAAAAGGGCGGCGGTTTCGAATATGTGGGATCCATCATGCCGGTGGCGGCCTACCCCGAGTGCTACCGGCGGGGAGCGGAAATCTCCACGCGCCACGACATTCCCTACACCGTGCTCGGAAGGGTGATCGGCGCCGCCCACGGCATGATGTTCTCCTGGTCCTACGCCTTCAACCGTGCCGACGACCGCTCGGTGCAACACGCCCGCGACGCCCTGCACGAAACCGACGACCTGGTGATGGAACTGGGCGGCACCATCTGGAAACCGGCCGTCTTCGGACAGCAGTTGCTCATGTCGCGCATGGACCCCAACACCCTGCAGATGATGAAAAAAGTCAAAACGATGCTCGATCCCAACGGCATCATGAACCCCGGCAACTGGGAGGTGGCCTGATGGCGCTGGCACAATACAAGTATAAAGACGACATCCACCGCTGCTTCCGCTGCGGCTACTGCAAATTCCCCGGTGACTGGAGCGACGTCACCAATTGCCCGGCCTACGCCCGCTTTCGCATGGAAAGCTACTCCACCGGCGGCCGCCTGTGGCTCATCCGCGCCTGGGTCAACGGCGAGCTGCAGTGGTCCGAGCACCTGGGCCGAATTGTCTACGCCTGCGCGGCCTGCAACAACTGCGTCGAGAAGTGCCCCCTCTCCTTCAGCGACGACATCGTTCAGATGGTGGTGGCCGCCAAAAACGAAATGGTCGAACTGGGCCTGCTGCCCACGCCGGTCAAAACCTACCTGCAAAACGTGCAACTGCACGGCAATCCATACGGCCTGGCGGCCAAGCGCCGCGGCGAATGGATGGCCGATCTTGCCGTGGCGCCCTACGACGATCAGGAATTTCTCCTCTTCGTGGGCAGCGAAGGGGCCTACGACAGCCGCGCCCAACAGGCCGCCCGGGCCCTGGCCCTTACCTTGCAGGCCGCCGGCCTCTCTTTCGGCGTCCTGGGCAAAGAGGAAACCGACGACGGCAACGAAGTGGAGCTGCTGGGCGAAGACGGCCTGGCGGAAATGGTGGCCCAGCAGAACATCCAAACCTTTCAAAAAAAAGGCGTGCGCAAGATCGTCACCTTCTCGCCCCACGCCTACAACGCCTTCAAAGCCATTTATCCAAAGTACGGCGGCCGGTTCGAAGTGTGGCACTACACCCAGCTGCTGGCGCAACTAATGCGCAAGGGCGCCATCAAGCCCGCGGGGGCGGAGGCCGCCAAGATCACCTTCCACGACCCCTGCTTTCTGGGCCGCTGGCACAACGAATACAAAGCCCCCCGCCAGGTGCTCCAGGCGATCCCCGGCGTCCAACTGGTGGAAATGGCGCGCAACAAGAAAAGCGCCCTGTGCTGCGGCGGCGGCGCCGGCAACGCCGTCATCGACCTGCTGGGCGGCAGCCCGGACAGCCCGGCCCGCATCCGCGCCCGCGAAGCCGCCGCCACCGGTGCCGCCGTGCTGGCCGTGGCCTGCCCCAACTGTCTGACCATGCTCGAAGATGCGGTCAAGGTGGAAGGATTGGAAGATCGGTTGGCGGTGCGGGATATCGCGGAGTTGATCCGCCCGTGACATTGGCGGATCCACCTCTCTCAAAAGAAAGCGACCGCTTGTAACGGGCGCTTTCTTATATCTGAACACCGCAGGTGATCGGCCTTATTTCAAGTAGTACCGCCGGGGATCGAAAATCCGCAGCAAACGCAGTTCCTCCGCAGCAGGGGGCGCAACGGTCCGTAGTTGGTCGCTCACCTTTAGCGACCAGCCGCAGGCGGCGCGCACCCGTTCCACTGCGTCGTGGATCCCCGGCGCGTCGCTGTCGGTCATGACGTGGGTCAGGGTGAAGGTGTCGTCATTGCCCGACTTCTCGAAAACCCCCAGGCTGGAGACCAGGGTGCGTACGCGATCGCCGGGGGCGGTGACGAAGGGCACCTTTTCCAGGAACCGTCGGCGGGACTGCTGCACGATCACCATGGATTCGCAGGCCCCGGTGGCCACGTCGTTGGCGCCGCCGGAACCGGTGATGTAGAGATCCTCGGCGGCCCAGTTGGAATTGATGTTGCCGAAGCGGTCGACCTGGGCCGCGCCCAGCACCCCCAGGCAGCGGTTGGTGGCGCCGCAGGTGAACACCCCCAGGGTGTCGAGGGTTTCGGTGAGCATCTTGCAGGTGCCGAAGTTGCCGAAGTTGAGCAGAAAAGGTTCGCCCGGCCGGGGCGAATTGCCGAAGTAGCCCAGCTCCACCATCAATTCGACAAGCAGCCCCTCTGCCTGCAACTGATACTTGGCCAGCCAGGCGGCCAGGTTGGCGGTGCCGGCGCCGGCGAGCAGGGTGCGGTGGCCGGCCTCGCGCACCCGCTCCTGGATCAGACGGGCGGCGGTGACCACCATCCGTTCGGTGGCGTTGGAATCGGGGTCTTCCGGGATGCGGTCTTGCACCTGGGCCAGTTGGTGACGCCAGGCGTCCTTGTGGGCGGCGCCTTTGAGTTGCAGCACACGGTCGGCGCCGAGACGGGTGGTGTAGGCCGCGAAATCGGGACAATCCCCCACCCACTGGTCGATCCAGGTGTCCAGGGCCGCGGGGTCCTTGCAGGCCCGATTGAATTCGGTCATGAAGGCGTAATCCTCGGCATAAGGTTCAAACCCCTCCAATCCCTGGCCCCACACGCCGCCGGGGTGGGCGCCCAAAGGGGCCACCGAGACCGACTTGACCATGTAGGCCGGCAGCTTGACCAGATGGGCGTGGCGGCGGATATCGTCGCTGCTCACCAGCTTCTCCACGGTCACCAGCACGCCGCCGGTGCTCGCCTTGGCTCCCCAGAGGCTTTCGCTGTACGGGGCGGTGAGAATGGTGTTGCCTTCGCGGTCGGCGACGGCGCCGTGGACGATGGAGATGTCCGGGTTGAGGGCCTTGACCAGCCCCAGGGGCTTTTCGCCGCCGAAGGGATCGTCGAGTTGGCGGAAGGTGTCCGCGTTGGCGCCGGCCAGGCTGCTGCCCAGCAGGGAGGCGGTGGGCATGGCCGGCACCCCCAAGGCGCCGGCCATCAGCCGCAGGGGAAAGGTGAGAATGGTCCACTCCTCCAGTTCCACCGTTTTCGCGGCGTAGGCCTTCTGGCAGACCGGATTGGGGCCGTACCAGGGGTAGACATTGCCCGAGAAGCTGGTGATCACCTTCTTGAGCAAACCCATGTGCAGCAGGATGATGACCGTGTCGCGGATGCCGCGCATGATCAGGGTGAAGTCGGGCCGCGTGCCCCGGAAACGCCGGGCGATCTCCAGGATGGCGGCGTGGGAGCAGCAGTGGGTGGCGGCGATGTGGATCGCGGCGCCGGGCCGCACATGGCGCGCCACGGCCGTGCCCAGGTCCATCACCTTGTCTTCGCCTTCGTTTTCCGGCAATGCAAAGGTGTTGTTCAGCAGATCGTCCAACCGGTTTGGCATGATGAGCCTTTCTCCTTGGTTCATGTGTGCCATGGCACACATTTCTCGGGGGCGGATGTGCGCCATGCACACCGTCCCATCTTTCTCCCCCCTTATCAGAAGCAATGAATAGCATGTATCGCCAATAAGTTGAACCATCGTCCGATGCATCGCGCCGCAGGCACGCAACTTGAAATATGGGATTCATTTTCGTCGGGGGCTCAGAACCCGAGGCGCCTTGAAACATGCGCTCGTTTCAGGCGTCCGGATAGGGATTGAATCATGGTGATGCACACACAGGAGGAGGAAATGCGAAGGCTTCTGAAAATCGGGTGTCAGGGACTTGGGTGCTGTATGGCGGCGCTGGTGGTGCTGATCATGGGAACGGCGTTGGCAGGGTGCGGTGCCGGCACGAAAGACGAACCCTCCGATCCGCCCGTTCTATCGGGCGTCTTTGTGGACGGCCCGGTGGCCGGACTGGAGTATGCGACCCCCACCCTGAACGGTTTGACCGACAGCGACGGCGGGTTTGAATACCGTGAAGGAGAGATCGTGACCTTTGCCGCGGGCGAAATCGTGCTGGGATCGGCCGAAGGCGGACCGGTGCTGACGCCCATCGACATCGGAACGGGGCCCTGGAGCTCCGCCAACATGACAGCGGTCAACATCGCCCGATTTCTCCAACTGCTCGATGTGGACGGCGATCCGGCCGATGGGATCGCGATCATCGAGGCCATGCGGCCCCTGCTCGCCTGGGACGCGGCCGACGGCGCCAACGACGGCACCCTTTTTCAGGACGAAACATCCGTTTTCCTGAATTCGGGCCCCTTTGCAACCTTCCTGGATCGCATCATCGGCATCCTGGACGATGCCGCCGTCTTCTCCGCCCACACACCGCGCACCCTTGCCCTGCGAACGGCCACCGGCGCCCGCAGACATCTGGATGCCACCCTCACGGCATTGGCGCCCCATCCCTTTGCCCCCTATGTCAAAGAGGTGGGCATCGGCGTGACCGACCTGGATGCATCCAAGGCATTTTATGATACGGTGATGGGCCTGCACCATCGCGACGACAGGGTTTCCTCGGACAGAAGCGAGACGGTGTATGAAGACAATCGGCCCGTCTCCGCCACATCCACGCCGAACCGGCTGGTACTGATGAAGTACGATGACGACACCATCGATTGCACCAACCGCCCGGTCAAGCTGGTCTTCGCCGTTGCCGATGTCGATGCGGTGTACGCCGCCATCGTGGCCAACGGCGGCACCGGTTTTTCAGCGCCGGCCGATCAACCGGGATTGGGGCGCATCGGCATGGCCCTCGACCCGGACGGCTACCTGATCGAACTGATAGAATTTGCCGTTCCCGGAACCTATTTGACCGCCATCGGCATCGGCGTGCCCGACATCGCGACCAGCGACGATTTCTACACCCGGGTGATCGGCATGCGGCTGAAATACTACCTGCATGTTCCCTACTTCATGAACGAGGCCATCCTGCAGTCGCGTCTCAGCCCTTCTTATGATTTGAGCCACGGCATGGACGTGGTGCTGATGGACTACTTCAATCCACGCCCGTATGACAACGTACCGGCCCGGATCACCTTCACCGTTGCCGACCCTGCGGCCGTAACGCAAGCGATCCGCGACGCGGGGCTCCTCGTCGTTCAGGAGCCGACCGCCGGCCTGCCGGGCATCGCCAAAGATCCCCTGGGCTATGAGACGGGACTTGTCGCAACCGTGCAATAGGCGGCAAACGGCCGGAAGATGGTGTCGGGCCAATTGCCCCGCGGACCCGGCATGCAATCCGCGCCGCCTGCAACGATTTACATAATCTCCTTGATGGCGGCGATCAGTTGCTGCTCATCGGGGATGTAGAACCGCTCCAGGGGCGGGCTGGCCGGTACCGGGATATCGGGGCCGGTGACCCGCCGCAGCGGTGCCTTGAGGCTGTCGAAGGCCCCTTCCATCACCACCGCCGCCACCTCGCCGGCAAAACCGCCGGTGCGCGTGGCTTCGTGCAGCACCACCAGGCGGCCGGTCTTGCGCACCGAATTCAAGATGGTCTCCTTGTCCAAGGGCACCAGGGTGCGCAGGTCCACGATCTCCATTTCGACGCCCTCTTGGGCCAACTGTTCGGCCGCCTTGAAGGCCACGCCCAGCATCTTGGACCAGGTCACCACGGTGACGTCCTTGCCCGGGCGCTTGATGTCGGCCGGGCCGATGGGTATCAGATATTCCTCATCGGGCACCGGTCCCGGCGCGAAGTAAAGCAGCATGTCTTCGATGAAGATGACGGGGTTGGGGTCCCGGATGGCCGACTTGAGCAGGCCCTTGGCGTCGGCCGGCGTGCCGGGCATCACCACCTTCAGGCCGGGGCAGTGGGCCGCCCAGGCCTCCAGGTTGTGGGAGTGCTGGCAACCGGCGCCGATTCCGGCGCCGCTTTTCATGCGCACCACCAGGGGAAACGACGATTTGCCGCCCGACAAATAGCGCAGCTTGGCGGCATGGTTGACGATCATGTCCGAGGCCAGGGTGAAGAAGGGGTTGAACATGATCTCCACCACCGGTTTGAGGCCCGCCTCGGAGGCGCCCACGGCCAGGCCGGCGATGGCCGCTTCCGACACCGGGGTGTCACGGATGCGTTCAGGCCCGAAGGCGTCGATCAGCCCCGCGGTGGGAAACATGGGGTTGTCGTGAATGCCCACGCCGACCCCTTCACCGGCGACGAACACATCCGGATCCCGGGTCATCTCTTCTCGTAACGCCTGGTTGACGGCTTGTCCCATTCCCAATTGTTGCATGATGGTGTTCCTTTCATGGTTTTGGCTAAGCGAATACATCCTCCAGGGCCTCATGGGGCTCGGGATAGGGGCTCTCCTCGGCGAAGCGGATGGCCTCCTGCACCAGGGCATCGATCTGCGCCTCCAGTGCCTTGAGCGCCTCGGTGCTGATGGAGCCGTCGGCCAGCATATCGCCGCGCAGCTTGGGAATGGGGCAGCGGGCCTGCCAGGCGGCGATCTCCTCCTTGGGCTGGTAAATCTGGGGATCGGCTTCGCCATGGCCGCGCCAGCGATAGGTCTTGTACTCGATGAGGGTCGGTCCCTCCCCGGCCAGGGCACGCGCGCGGGCCTCCATGGCCGAGCGGTAGACCGCCAGGGTATCGTTGCCGTCGACCACCACGCCCGGGATGGCATAGCCCGCCGCCCGGTCGGCGATGTTCTCGGCCTTGGTGTGTTCTTCATGCCGCTGGGCGCCGGCATACATATTGTTCTCGCACACGAAAATCACCGGCAGATGCCATACGCTGGCCAGGTTCACCGCTTCGTGAAAGGAGCCTTCGTTGGTGGCGCCGTCGCCCACGAAACAGACGGTGACGCTTTGCTCCTTGCGGTATTGCTGGGCGAACGCCCGGCCGACAGCGATGGGCGGTCCGCCGCCCACCACGGTGGTGGTGCAGGGGGCATTGACCTCCGGCACCGCAAGGTGCAGGGTGCCGCTCTTGCCCTTGTTGCAGCCGGTGCGTTTGCAAAAGATTTCGGCCATCAGCGCATTCGGGTCGGCGCCCTTGGCCAGCAGGTGGCTGTGGCTGCGGTGGTTGGTGATGATCGCGTCCGTCGGCTGCAGGGCGGCGCACACTCCGGCGCCCACCGCCTCCTGGCCCGTGCACAGGATCATCATGCCGGGGATTTTGCCTTCGATCTTGCACAACTCGGTGAGGGATTCCTCGAATCGCCGGGCGAGCAGCAGGAATCGAAGCATTTCCATTTTTTTCGCCAAGGGGATTTCCATTGGACCTCCTTTGGGGGTGTGTTGCATGCTGGATGTTCTTCAGGACTGCCATGCCCGGCAGATCGAAGCGATCAGCCGGGCGCAGCGGCGCGGACGGGCCTGCAGCAACAGGTGGGGGCCGTCCAGGCGATGGAGATGAAACGGCACGAAATGGTGGGCGAACCACCGGGCGGACCGGGGGCGGACCAGCCGGTCCCGGCCGGCCTGCAGGTAATGGCAGGGAACGGCAAAGGACCCGTCCATCCGAAAATCGGCCCCGGCGATCAGCCGCAAGCGTTGGGCCAGCACCGCCGGCGCCACCTCTACCAGCGCCCGGCGCAGCGACATCGTCAGCCGTGGATCGGCGTGCCGGCCGAGGGCAAAGGCCCGCAGCAATGGCCCGGGCAGGAGTTGCAGCCAGCGGCCGGGAAGGGTAAGCCGACGGACCGGGCCTCTGAGCAGGGGATGGGGTGTTCGGGCAAAGGCGGCGCAAAAGATGACGCCCTGGATGGTGTGGCGCTTTTGCGCCAGCAGTTCGAGGGCCACCAGTCCGGAAAACGATTCCGCCAGCACCACCACCGGTCCGGGGGGCAGCCGATCGGCCACGCGGCACGCCAATCCGCCGATGGACAGGCGCTGATCGGTTGGATAAGCGACGATTTGATAGGGAATGTCCCGCGGCAGGCGGTCGGTCAACGGCCGGAACAGGTTGCCGGTGCCGTGCAGGCCGGGCAGCAGCACCAGGGTGGCTGCGTTTTGGGAGGGTACGTCATTGGGCATGGTTTGACATTTCACGGCAACGCAACGGGTAGTGGACGGCGTCCGACACATTTATGCTGTCGTCCGGACGCCGTCCTGCAGTGCGAATCAGGCCGATGGCGGCGCGGGTGTCTTGGCCGCCGCCATCTCCTCCTTGGCGATCGGTATCTCGATCTTGTGGGTCTCCGGCTGCATCTTGCCGATGATGGTGGCGTGGTAGTGCTCCTCCTGCAATCCGCGGTAAAGGCTGTAGCACATGATCAGCAGCACGATGGTAAAGGGCAATCCGGTGGCGATGGCGGCGCTTTGCAGGGCCACCAGGCCGCCGCCCAGCAGCAGCACCGCGGCGCACAACCCTTCCACCACCCCCCAGAAGATGCGCTGGGGCACCGGCGAATCGAGTTTGCCGCCGGAGGTGAGATGATCCACCACCAGGGAGCCGGAGTCGGATGAGGTGATGAAAAAGATGGTCACCAACATAATACCGATGAAGGAAGTGATCTTGGTGAAAGGAAAGCTTTCGAGCATAACGAAAAGGGCGGTGGAGACATCGGCCGACACGGCCGCCGCAATGTCGGCGGCGCCGGTGAGCTGCAACCAGAGCGCCGAGCCGCCGAAAGAGGACATCCAGAGAAAGGAGAGCAGCGTCGGGAAGACCATGACCCCCAGGATGAATTCGCGCACCGTGCGGCCCTTGGAGATCCGCGCGATGAACATGCCCACGAAGGGCGACCAGGAGATCCACCAGCCCCAATAGAAGATGGTCCAGGGGTTCTGCCAGTTGCTGCCCTCGGCGCCGTAGAAGGTTTCCACCCAGAAGCTCAATTGGGGAAGATTCTGAATGTAAAACCCCAGGTTTTGCGTGAAGGCCTTCAGTATATAGACCGTCGGACCCACCAGCAACAGGAACACCATGAAGGCGCCGGCGGTGTACATGTTGGCCAGGCTCAGGTTTTTGACGCCCTTGTCCAGACCGGAGGCGATGGACAGGACGGCAAAGAGGGTGATCACGCCGATCAGGACCACGGCGAAGGTCGTTGTGGCAGGGAATCCGAACAAGTAATGCAAACCCGACGACACCTGTTTCACCCCCAACCCCAGGGAGGTGGCCAATCCGAAAAGGGTGGCCAGCACCGACAGCACATCGATCAGATTGCCCCAGAAGCCGTAAATTTTTTCGCCTAGTAGCGGGTAGAAAATGGACCGGATGGTCAACGGCAAGCCGCGATTGTAGGCGAAAAAGGCGAGGGAGATACCCACCAGGGCGTAAATGCCCCATGGATGGATCCCCCAGTGGTAGTAGGTGAGCCCCAGGGCCACCTGCGCCGCCTGGGCGGATTGCGCCGGCACATCGAACATGGGCGAGGGGGTCAGGAAATGAAAGATCGGCTCGCCGACGCTCCAAAACATCAGGCCGATCCCCATGCCGGCGCTCATGAGCATGGCGTACCAACTGAAGGTGCTGAACTCCGGCAGGGCGTCCGGTCCGCCGATACGGATGTTGCCGTAACTGCTGGCGGCGATCAACACCATGACGATCACAAAAAAATTGGCCGCGAGGATATACAACCATCCCAGGGAGTTGCCGATGCCATCCACCACCCCCTGGAAAAAGGCGGCCGACTGTTCCCGAAACACGAGGGTAAGCACGATGAAGAGCAGCACCAATCCGCCCGCCACAAGCGCGACCTGGGGATGCAGATCGAAGCCGTAACCGGTCCAGTTGTTTTCACCCGGCTTGTGCCCGCCGGATTCGTCATAAAAGCTCGCCGTGGGCACGATCTGCAAACCGCGAAAGGTGCGGCGCTCGTGGATGGCCTTCTGTTTCTGCTTTTCGTAGTGTTCGCGCGCCATTTGGATGGCTTTGCGCTCGTAGGTCAACTCCTTGCGCTTCTTGGCCTTCTTCTGCTTTTTCGCCATGGGAGGTTTCCTTTCTCTATAAGCAAAGGGTGATGGAATGCCTTCGTTCCGATCGCGAATAGGGGCGTTTTGCAGGGGCGGGTCCCCGATGTCGGCCGCTACCACAATGCTGCTCCGAAACGGCGCGATTGTCAACCGGCGGATGGTTGCGGCGGATGGCAACGGACCGGCAACTCAAGCTGAAGGCGGCTCGCCTTTACGTTGGAGCTTGCGCTTCTCAACCCCCAGAAGCATTCATTTATCGCAATGATTCGCATTCCGATGGCTGTTATATTGGTCGAATGGCGAACAAGTACGAATGTTACGGATGCCCCGTAGGCTGCGTAGGCTGCGTAGGATGCGTAGGGTGCGTAGGGTGCGTTGAA
>NZ_JALJRB010000017.1 GCF_022968795.1 Desulfatitalea alkaliphila | reverse complement strand
CAGACGTCGACGCCTGGACGGTGACACCGGCCAGCGGAAGGCCGTTCTCACGCTCCGTTATCACCCCTTCCAAGGATACGCCCTGTGGGACAAACTGTTGCAGCGATGGGGAGAACAGCAGCGTTTGGCCCGCAAGAAGTTCGGTCGATGCGGTTACAGTTGCATATCCGGCAGCTTCGACCACAAGTTCGACCGGCCCGGCCGGAATGTCACCGACCTGGTAAAAACCTTGATTGTTGGTCGTTGCCGTCAAATCCGTATCCCGCACCCGAACGACCGCACCGGGAATCGGGGCGGTCGTACGCCGATCCGTTACCTCACCGCGGGCACTGCCGGTGGTGACAGGCAACCCGGTACCCGGATCCTCCGTTCTCCGGGTCATCTGCAACACACCCAAATCGGGCTTTGCGCCCAGGTGCAAGACCGCACTGAAAACCAAGCCGTCATAACCCGAGCCATTGATATCGATTGTGTAAGCGCCGGGAAGTATATTGCGGATTTCAAAATGACCGTCGCCGGCAGATTGCACCGACATGGAAAAAGGACCTTCGATGGCTATCGTCACGCCGACAATCGGCTGACCACTCTCAGCGTCCACTACCTTGCCGGTCAGGGCGACCTCATCCTCAGCGGGCGTTTCGGCCAGGGATAGCGCCTGCAACGCCAGGGCGGTGGTGAATACATCCTCGTTGAAATCTCCCGCCGGCGACTGAAACGCCTTCAGCGCCTGCACGCTTGACGCCAAATCCTGACGATCGGTTGTGTAGCTCAGCAAGGCGATCAATGCCTTCGCACTTGCATTGATATCCTGCCAAAGATGATCTTCGCCCCTTTGGGCAAGAAGATAGGAACCGGCATTTTGCAAAGCATTTTGCACAGCGTACACCTTGCGGTATTGCCAAAGCGCATGCATGGCCCGTGCGGTCAACATGGTGTTGGATGCGTTGTCCAAAAGGGCCCAACTGCCGTCCGGCTGCTGTGCGTTTATCAAATGGCTGACAGCATGACCGGCCCGCTCATCCGCCCTCTTCTCGAGTGACAAGGCCGACAGCGCCCAGGCCGAACTGAGCACATCGGCGCCGTATCCGGCATAGAAACCATACCCGCCGCCGAGCGCCTGGTGGGCTTCCAATACTGTTATCATTTCATTGTTTTGCAGTCCCAACCGGGACCTGTGAACAATTTGTCGCGCAAGGGCCTCGATGGTGTCTTTTTCGCTGGATTGGCCGATAAATTGAAGGGCGGACTGCAGATTCACCGCCTGGTGCTCACCTGCCGAGATGAAAAAGGATAAACACTCGGCGGTGGCCCGGGCGGGTGTCGCGCTCATTTGGTCTGAAAAAAACGCTCCCGCAGGAGCCTGTCTGGATATCAACCAGCTTGCGCCCGTTTGAATGGAGGCATTGACCAACGGCGCCCAAAGGATGACGCCGAAAAAAGCAGCCCAAAAAAACTTTCCAATTGCGTTCTTCATTTTACCTCCATCGTATGTTTCCTTCTTCATCAACCACCATTTCAGCCGTTCTTTACAACGCAACGGCACACGTCCCACCATGGGAATATAAAACGCAGAAGTACCACAGGAGGCAAGGAGTCATCCGCAGTTCAAATTGGGAGTTCAATAACTGCGTCAAATCAAGTTGATAGCGAGTACATGAGGATCATCAGCTGTATTTCCTTCCACCGTGCCCAAACGCCCACCAGACGAGGGCGAACATAGAGCAAACGGGTCCGATGTGCTTCCCTACGGATTGCAGGAAGCATTATCAATTATAATAATGAAAAAAAATTCAGCGAAAACCCGTCCAGGCTCTACCGCCCAACGGCACCCAATGATTTGAAGCCTATTCGAAGCCTAATTGTATTGAAGCCTGACGACGCAACTATCTTATGCAGATAATAAATGCATTCATTCAAGTCAAGGCTTTTTTCAAAAAACCGATCAGGCCTATTGGATCAGCGCTCATAAAAACAGTACGGCCCATGCATGCCGGTGCCCGGATGGGGTTCGGTTTGCTTCAACCAGAAATTTCAGAAGCGAACGAGGAGGTTTTCGAGCGTTTATATCCAATGACTAAGGCGGCCGGAGAGCGGGCCTGAGGGGACGGGGAGTACAGGAGGGACTGGGACGTACGGGGCGTATCGGAATATCGGAGGGGCCGGAGGGACGCACGGAGTTACGTCAGTTGTTCAGTTCTGTGCGCAATTCGACCACCCATGCAATGAAGGAAGGCGCCGAGTACCCCAATTCTGGTTTACGTGTTGTGACATCATATCCTGAAAACGCGCTATGCTTCCACCTGTCGCCCGATGCCTTGGGCCTTGGTGGTGCCGAGGCGTTCGCTGACTTGTTTGAGCAGGTCGGCGGGGGATTGGTTTTTGAGTTGGGCCAGGCCGGTGCTGATGGTGATGCGTACTTCGCCTTGCTCCCAGCGCAGCTGGGAGATCTCGTGTTGGATGCGTTCGGCGGTTTGGCGGCTTTGGTCGATGTCGGTGTGGGGCAGGATGACCAGAAATTCTTCGCCGCCGTAGCGTCCCACCAGATCGATTTCGCGCACGGTGCGCCGGATGGTCTGGCCGACATCGCGCAGGATGGTGTCGCCCAGGGCATAGCCGTGTTCCAGGTTCACGCCTTTGAGCCAGTCGATGTCGCACAGCACGACGGAAAGCGGATGGCCGTAGCGTTGTGCTTTCTTGGCTTCATCGACCAGGCGCTGGTAGGTTTGGCGCCGGTTGGGAAGACCGGTGACGCCGTCCACCAGGGATTGCTTCTTCAATTTCTGATGGACCAGCTGCAATTGGGCCGATCGTTCCCGTACGCGGGTGTCCAGGGCGGCGTTGATCTCCGCCATCTGGCGTTGTCGGCGCTTCTGCCGCATGATGGCCGCGCAAAGCAAAATACTGATGGCGACGGCTGCGCCGGCCAGGTAGAGAAAAACGCGGGCATAGCGCTCCTTGAAATCGGGTGCCGGGTGAAGGACTTCACTGCCGTCTGGAAGCCGGTCGGTCTTCAAATGGAAACGGCGCAGCAGCCGACCATCGAACATGGGATGGTGGGGGTCCGCCGACGGCATTCCGATGTCGCTGATGGATGCGCCGGAGAGAATGCGCAAGGCCATTTGGCCGGCCCGTTCTCCCTGGCGGGCGGCAACGGTCATCATGCCGCCGACCACCCCGCGGTCGAGGAAGAAATCGTAGGCGCCGTAGACCGGCACCGGCGACCAGTGGGTCACCAGTTCGACCGTTTCGGCCGCCGCCAGGTCCTGGACGCTGCGATCGGGATGGAAGGTGGCCAGGTAGATCAGATCGCCGGGGCCGAGGGAGACGAGCCGGGCGGGCAGCTCCGTCCATACCGGGTCGGCCCAGACTTCGATGGCCACTCGCTGCATCAGGGGCTGCAGGACGCGGGAGACCAGTCTGCGGCGCTCGTTGGGGGAGATGCTGCGCGGGTCGATCAATACGATAATGCGACGGATTTCGGGATGCAACGCCAGCATCAGGCGCAAGGTGGCATCGTGTCCGGCAACGGCCGTCACACCCGTCGCCCGCCACCCCATGGCGCCGATGGCGGCGGCCTCGGGTGCAACGGCGCAAAAAATGACCGGCACATCCGCTAGGATGCGGCTGCTTTGCTGTTCCAGGAATTGCAGCGCGCCCTCGCCCACCGCAACCACGACATCGAAATCGGTATTGCCCCACTTGAAAGCCAGCAGATCCGCCAGTTGCGCGAAATCGGAGGTCCGGGTGGTGCGGCCCATGTCCAGGTACTCCATGTGGAGAACGATCTCCCGGGCAAAGGGTGCGAGGACCTCCTGAATGCCCCGGCTGATGCCGTCGCTCCATTCCCAACCCTGGTGATGGGTGTGCAAGACCAGCACTTGCTTGGGCGTGTCGGCCCGGGCGGCTGTGGCAGCGACCAGAAGCAGCAGTAATAGGGCCACCCGGCCCAGGGTCCGCCCGGATTTAGTAAAAGCGTTCGGTATGGACATGGGCGCCTTCATAACGGGAGTCGATGATGGCCAACAGGTCGCGGATCATCTCGCCACGACCGCACAAATAGAAATCATAATCACCCGGTGGCCAGCCGGCGCGCAAACCGTCGCCGACCCGACCCCCAAAGGGGGACGGGCCGTCGTAGTCATCCGGCAGCGGGCCGGAAATGCAGGGCCGATAGCGGCGGCCAGCACGGGCCAACTCCTCCCGGTAGTAAAGTCCGCGGGGGGAGCGCACCCCGTGCAGCAAATCGAACCCTCGCACACCGGCCCGCACAAATGCCACGAAAGGAGCGATGCCCGTTCCGGTGGCCACCCACACCGCCTGTCGCGGGGAGGGGGCGAAGGTGAAAAAACCGAAGGGTGCCGTCACCGCAAAGCGATCCCCCCTCCGGGCGGCGGCCAACTTGGGTGAGAAACGGCCGCCGGGCACCAGGCGCACGCAAAAAGACAGATGGCCGGCGGCCACGGGACCCAGCATCGTATAATCGCGGCGCGCCGCACCGTCCACGAACCCCACCTTCTGGCCGGGCAGATAATCGAAACCGGGTGGGCGGACAAAACGGATTTCGAATGTTTCTTCGCTCAACCAATGCCGCTCGGCAACCTCCAGGGTGAACTCGGTCATGGGTACCTGCCGCCTGTCGGGTTACGGCCGCCAGAGCCGGTCGCCGGTGCCCGCCTGGTGGTTCAGATGGCGGGCCAGAACGAAAAAATAATCGGAGAGCCGATTGATATAGGCGATGATCGTGCCAAGATCATCGGCGGCCGGACCGCCCGACTGCGGCTGCTGCATCA
This sequence comes from Desulfatitalea alkaliphila, assembly GCF_022968795.1. Lineage (GTDB taxonomy): Bacteria > Desulfobacterota > Desulfobacteria > Desulfobacterales > Desulfosarcinaceae > Desulfatitalea > Desulfatitalea alkaliphila. The sequence goes on along the minus strand of NZ_JALJRB010000017.1, from coordinate 106,377 downwards.
GGTGAACCACCCACCGCTCGGCCCGGCGGCAGACGGTGCGCGCCAGGTGGGCCCAAGCGGCCCGCGGGTGGCCGCCGGGCAGCACGAAGGACCTCAATTCGGGCAGTTGGTTCTGGAGGTGATCGATGGCGGCTTCCAGGGCACGGCAATGGGCATCCGTGACGGGGTGCAACTGAGCGCGGGAGGCCGATTCGGGAGTGGCGGCCAACCAGGCCCCCGCATGCATGAGGTCCGACTGGATTGCCTCCAACTGTTCGCGCAGGCGGTCGTCCTCGGTGCCCAGCGAGGCGGCCAGGGCGCCGATCACCGCATTGAGTTCGTCCACATCGCCATAGGCCTGGATACGGGCGTTGTCCTTGGCCACCCGCTCACCGGAAAGCAGGCCGGTTTTGCCGCGATCACCGGTCTGGGTGTAGATTTTCATCGGGGTGCCTCGGGGGGCGGCTCGGGGGTGTCCAGCGGCTCGAACATGCGCGCCGGCGCCCCGCACACGGGGCAGCGATAGGGCGGTTGCTCGCCGTCATGCAGATAGCCGCAAATCAAACATCGCCAGCGTTTCATCGGTGCGCGACCTCCTCATGGGGCCAGCAGCCGGGGTATCTGCCCCAGGTGCTCGATATGGGCCATGGCGTGGAGCCCGGGATTGCCGAAGGCCACGAAGGGCACCCCCGCCTGGTGGGCGGCGGCGGCATCCAGCTCCGAATCCCCGATGAATACCATTTCCCGGGGGTCGATGGCAAAATGCGCCAACAAAAGCAGCAGTTGTTCCGGGTGGGGCTTGGCGTAAGTGACATCGCTGGCGGTCACCACCTTGTCGAACAATTCGGTCAGGCCATGTTCCTCGAGCACATGGGACATGGTGTTGGTGCGGTTGGTGGCGATGGCCGTCTTGTATGCGGGCCGCAGCGAATTCAGCAACCGGTGCAGGTGGGGCTCCACCACCATGTGGCGGATGAAAGGCCGATAGCTGATTTGGCGCCGGTAGGCCTGCACCTGCTCCAGCAACCGCGGATCGCCGACGATGAAGTTGAGGGCTTCGTCCACGGTGTGCATGTGGGCGTAGGCGAACTGACGATCGGTAAGGGCCGGCAGTGCAAAGCGCTCCATCAGGTGATCATAGTAGGCCCTGTTGGCACGGGACGAATTGAACATCACCCCGTCGCAATCGAAACCGACCACTTTGAAGGTGTTACGGGTCATGGCACTCATTTCCACTCGGTTCTGGGTGATCCCTTCGGCTGACGGCGACACCGACATGCTCTGTATAGGGTGGGGAACGGGGGGATGTCAAGGCGGGGCGGGTGTGATCGAGGATAGGCACCGGGTGCATCGGGACCATGGCGCACGGTAGATCGCGGTGCCGGGGCCGGTTTCATTGTGCAGGCGATGGTGGGCCTCACATCAGAAACACCGGATCCACATCCACGGCGACGCGGATACCGCTTTTGGGCGTGGGGGCGTCGGGGCCGAACAGCAGTTGGTGCACAAAACGGTGCAAAGCAGCGACCCGTGGTCCCTTGATCAACAGCTGCCAGCGGTGGTGGTCGGCGATGCGGGCCAGGGCGGCCTCGATGGGGCCCAGCAAAACCAGCTCGCCGTAGGCGGGGTCCGCTTGCTGCAGGGCGCTGCCCGTTTCGCCCAGCCGGCGGGCGTGGGCGATCACCCCCTTTTGGTCACGGCCGGTGATGCGCACCTGGACCATGCGGGTAAATGGCGGATAGCCCAGCGCCTGGCGAAACTGGATTTCCTGACGATAAAAGGCGTCGTAATCCTGGTCGCGGGCGGCGGTGATGCTGAAGTGCAACGGGTTGTAAGTTTGCAGCACCACGCGACCCGGCCGTTGCCCCCGCCCGGCCCGCCCGGCCACCTGGGCCAGGAGCTGAAAGGTGCGCTCACCGGCACGGAAATCGGGCAGGCTGAGGGAGAGGTCGGCGCAAATGATGCCCACCAGGGTGATGTAGGGATAGTCGTGGCCCTTGGCCACCATCTGGGTGCCCACCAGGATGTCGATCCGGCGCTCCCGCAGCGCCTTGAGAATCTTGACCAGGGCCCCTTTGCGCCGGGTAGTGTCGCGGTCCATGCGCGCCACGCGGGCGGTGGGAAACAGCTCCTGAATCCAGGCGGCCAATTTTTCGGTACCGATGCCCAACCGGTTGATCCGGTTGGACCCGCAGCGGCTGCAGCGCGCCACCGCCGCCTGGCTGAAGCCGCAATAGTGGCATTTGTAAGCGTTGCTTTGCTGGTGGTAGGTCAACGAGATATCGCAGCGGTCGCACTGCACGGCCTGGCCGCAGGCGGCGCAGATCAACGCATTGGCAAAACCGCGCCGGTTGAGAAACAGCAGCACCTGCTCCTTTTGTTCGAGACAGTGTCGGACACCCTCGGTGAGCGCCGCCGTGAGAAAGCGGCGCGAACCCCGCTCCTCGCGCAGATCGGTCAGATCCTGCACAAATATTTCCGGCATCCGGCGCTGATCCACACGCTCGAACAGGTTGATGCGCTCGAATTTGCCGATCTGCGCATTGTAGGCCGACTGCAGCGACGGCGTGGCCGATCCGAGCACGGCCACGGCCTCCGCCTGGCGGGCCCGCACGACGGCCAGATCCCTGGCGTTGTAACGCAGGGCGCCTTCCTGTTTATAGGCGTCGTCATGCTCTTCATCCACAATGATCAGGCCGATCTGCTCGAAGGGCGCGAAGATGGCCGAACGGGCGCCGATGGCGATGGCCACCTCGCCGTTGCGGATGCGCTGCCACTGGTCCAGGCGCTCGCCGTCGGAAAGGCCGCTGTGCAGCAGGGCCACCTGCCGGCCGAAGCGGGCCCGGAATGCCCTCTCGGTCTGGGTGATCAGGGCGATTTCGGGCACCAACACCAGAACGGTGGTGTGCCGCGCCAAGGCTTCGGCGGCCAACCGTAAATAGACCTCGGTTTTGCCGGAGCCTGTCACGCCAACCAGCAAAAAGGTGCGATACCCCTTGCCGATGGCGGCACCCATGCCTTCCAAGGCCCGCTGCTGCTCGGGGGTTGGCGCGGGCGGGTTATCGGGGGTGATGGGCGCACCCAGCGGGTCCCGATAGACCGCACGCCATTCGATGGCCACCTGGCCGTCCGCGGCCATGCGCCGCACCAGGTCGGCCGCCGTGGGGATGTGGGCCTTGAGCGCGCTCACGGCCATGGCCCCCCGCTGCGCCAGCACAGCCAAAAGGGCACGGCGAGGGGCCGACAAACGCTCTTGCGACGCCGGTTCGGTCAAGGGCCGGACGAAACGTTCGGTCTTGGGACGGATGCGCCCACCGCCCAAAGTGTTTTGGCGCGTCACCCAACCCTTTTGTTCCCACTGTTGCAATGCGGTTCTTGAAAAGTCGTCGCCACCCAGGCGTTGAAGCACCGGCAGCCGGCACGCCCCCCGGGAAAGCCGCTCGACGACGGCCCTTTCCCATGGCGTCCGCGCCTGCTCCGGCAACACTTCGCGGCCCTCGTCGGTCAGGGATACCAGTTGCTGGTCGGCCACGTTGATGCCCGTGGGCAACGCCGCTTGCAGCACCTCACCCAAAGGGTGCATGTAGTAGTCGCTGATCCATTGAAAAAACGGCAGCATGGCGGCAGGAAAAAGGGGGTCGGGATCCAGCAGCCCTTCGATTTGCTTGAGGGCCGCTGCCGGAGCGTCGGCCGCAAACCCCAGCACGTAACCGGTTACGCGCCGGCGCCCGAAAGGCACCAGCACTCGCCGGCCGACCGCCACCATTTCGCGCAGGGCAGCCGGCACGGCATAGGTGTAGCGGCCGAAAAGGGGCAGCGCCACGGCCACCTCCACCAACAAGTCGTCCCGCGCTTCAGAAGGGAATGGATCGCGCGCCGTCATCGCTCATACTCGTGCCGTTGCTTGTCAAGCCGAAGGAAATCAAACCGTTGCGGGACCCGCCCAGACCTGATATAGTCGCAGTGGCGACATCGACGGGCCGATCCGCCCTCTGCGCCCACGCCGTAGAAACCCGTAAGAAAGGAATGGCCATGTTCAAGCAGATCAAACAACTCATCGCAGTGGTTACCGTTCTGGCGCTGTTGGCGGTGCCGGGCACCGTCTTGGCGGAAGCGACCCCACAATTCAAGGATCCCCAAGTTGATGCCGGCAGCATGGCGGCCGACGCCCTCGTGGCACGCCCGCTGGGCATCGTGGCCACCGTGGCGGGATTCGGGCTGTTTGTCATCTCGGTGCCCTTTTCCGCGCTGGGCCGCAATGTGGGCGATGCCTGGAACGCCATGGTGGTCTATCCGGCCAAGTTCACCTTCGCCCGCCCCTTGGGCGATTTCGATTAGCCCCGTCCGCCGGCGCGCGGCCCTACAACAGGCAACGACCGCGCAACCGGCCGCCGCGCATCATTGGCCGCGCTGGTCGATGGGCACGTAGTGGGTCTCCGTCGGCCCCTTGTAAATCTGACGCGGCCGACTGATGCGCCATTGGGGATCGTCCATGCTCTCTTTCCACTGGGCGATCCAACCGGGCAACCGACCGATGGCGAACATCACGGTGAACATGTTGGTGGGAATGCCGATGGCCCGCAGCACGATCCCGCTGTAAAAATCGACGTTGGGGTAGAGGTTGTAGTCGATGAAATAAGGATCTTTCAAGGCCACCTCCTCCAACTCCTTGGCGATGTCCAGCAACGGATCCTGAAAATCGAGGGCCGCGAGCAGGTCGTCGCACATTTTTTTCATGATTTTGGCCCGCGGGTCGTAGGTCTTGTAGACCCGATGGCCGAACCCCATCAGGCGGAAGGGATCGTTCTTGTCCTTGGCCCGCTCGACGGCGCGCTTATAGTCCCCCCCATCGCGGTGGATCTGGCTGAGCATCTCCACCACCGCCTGGTTGGCCCCACCGTGCAGGGGTCCCCAAAGTGCCGAAATTCCCGCCGAAATCGCCGCGTACAGGTTGACCCGCCCGCTGCCCACCACCCGCACCGCCGTGGTGGAACAGTTTTGCTCATGATCGGCATGCAGGATCCAGAACACCTCCAACGCACGCACCACCTCGGGCACGAACGCGTACGGCTTGACCGGGGTGTGGAACATCATGTTGAGAAAGTTTTCGCAGTAGGCCAGATCGGGCCGTGGGTAGACCACCGTGTGACCGCGGGAGATCTTGTAGGACATGGCCGCCATGGTGCGCACCTTGGCCAGCAGCCGGGTCACGGTGAAGTTGATCTCCTCTTCGGTGGTTTGCAACTCAGGGTAGAAACTGCGCAGGGCGTTGACCATGGCCGACAAGATGCCCATGGGATGGGAAGCCCGGGGAAAATTCTGGAAAAAGGTTTTCATGTCCTCGTGAACCAGGGAGTGGTCGTTGAGCATGATGGAGAAATTGCGCAATTCCTCCTGGCTGGGCAGGCGGCCGTTGATCAGCAGATAGGATGTCTCCTTGAAAGTGGAATGTTCGGCCAGCTCCTCCACCGGTATGCCCCGGTATCGTAAAATGCCCTTTTCCCCATCCATGAAGGTGATGCTGCTCAGGCAAGCTCCTGTGTTGGCGAATCCCGGATCGTAGGTGATCAGGCCCGTATCGGCGCGCAAACGCAGAATATCGACCCCCCTCTCCTGTTCGGAGCCGACGAGCACCGGCAATTGGTATTGCTTGCCGCGATAGGTCAAAGTAACATAGTCTTCCATAATCCTCCTCCTGCAGTTGGCGACGCGCCCCGTACGGAGCGCAATGGTTGGTCCTCGCCGCGAAACGCAAATCGGTGCCGCACGCGATGCATCCCGGCTCCAGGCCGCCGAAAGGACAAATCGATGTTTGCGTGCGCCCTTGTTGATTCCGGGAGTTGAGAAACGGTTTGCCGAAATGAAGATTCCTATATACAAAATGGTTGAGAAGGGGTCAATCGGGAAAATAATCAATCCGGCCGATGAGCGCGCCGTCATCGGCATCCAATCGGTGGTGCGGAACAATCCACCGGCACATTGAGGGGGTTCGAATGGGTTTCAGGGAAAATCTCATCAAAAAAATGGAAATCGACCGGCTGGCCGAACAGGTGCGCCGTTCGCTGGCGCCCTCCGAAGGACCCCAGCGGATCGATGGCGACGCCATGCGCGCCCTGCTGGAGATGAGCCGTTTCCAGCATCTGCGCGAACGGGATCTGGACCTCTACGTGCTGGAGGACCCCATCGACGGTCCCCTGGTGCTGGTGCTGGACAACGGCCTGGGACTGTACCGCACCGGCGTCGAGGATGTGGCGCTGCGCAAAAGCCCCACCTTGAAGGAGATGGTCAAAATCCGCAACGCAATCAAAATTCTCAACGACAAGGATGTGGTGCTCAGCCGCAAAACCGACACCCTGGACCGGGTGCTAACCGAACTGATCGACGCTTTGGATCTCTCCTTCACCGCCGCCGACATCGAAGCGATGGCGACCGACGGGCAAGCGGCGTTGCGCAACAATTACGGCGAGGGGGTGGTGGAGATCATGGCCTTGTTCTGCGAACTGCTCGGCTTTAAGGAGGCTCCCAAGCCCTTTCAGGTCCCCCACCACCTCGTGTGGGGCGAGTCGCAACCCACGGCGGACGGCCGGCTGCGGATGGCGCCCATCATCCTTTTCGACCGCATGCACAATCGTTTGAAGATGATCACGGCCCTTATCGAAACCCTGGAGAAGGACGGCATGGCGCACTGGCAGCAGGTGGTCAAAGGAGAGGCCAAGGCCGATCTGGAGGGTGCGGCGGTGTTCGACGCCTTGGCGGAGCAGACGCTCTCCCGAGGTAACCCGGCACAGGGGCAAGGGTCTGCCTGACAATGGGCCATGCGCCCCAGGACCTGAAAAGATGCCGTCTCCTGGAGAAATCCGGCGCCGGCATCTTGGTTTTCAGACCTCGAAAGTCGCCATCTCGCGACTGCGGCCGTCGTAGTAAGTGATCCGCGTCGCGTAGGTCCGCAAATCCACATGAGCGGTCGCCTGGTAGGGCGCCAGGGACCAGGTCAGCTTGATTTCGTCGTCCGGCACATCCTCGATCTTGAAATCCCCCTTGAAGGCCGGATAGGTGCTGCGGAACTCCATCAGGCGCAACAGGCGGCGGACCACCGGCTTGCGGATCTCCTCGGCGATCTCCTCCAGGCTGTAATTGTGCCGATTGATGTCACGGCCGTTTTTGGTGCGTTTGACCAGCTCGAAGTCGTTCTCCCCTGCCAAAAGGCCCACGTAGTAAACCTGGGGAATGCCCGGAGCGAAGAACTGGATGGTGCGTGCCGCCAAATAGGAGTCGTCATTGGCCTCCAGGGCGGAGTAGTAGGTGCAATTGACCTGGTAGATATCCAGGTTCTTGTATTCGGAGCCGGAAAAAATCTTGCGGGTATTGGCGCCCTTCTCGTCCAGGCCGTTGAGGGTGCGTTGGATCTCTTCGGCACTCATCAGATCCTCCACGTCCACCACGCCGATACCGTCATGGGTATCCAGGGTGGTCACCTGCCGCAGCGGGCAAATCTCCATCCAATGACGCAGCCGGGCGCTGGTGTGGTGGTACAAAGTGTGGAGCATCAACAGGGGCAGGGCGAAATCGTAGGTCCAGTAGCCGTGGTCCTCGATCTTCTTGTGATAGCGATAATGCTCGTGCACTTCGGGCAGCATTTCGACCCCGAAAGGGGCCACATATTCATTGAGCCATTCGAGGATCTCCCACACTTGGGGTTCGAGGAAGAAGCAGTTGGTGCCCACCTCGACGGTGGTGTAGGCAAAGGCGTCCATGCGGATCATCTTGGCCGACGTGCGGGACAGCCGGATCAGGAAGTTGCGGAACACCTCCTTGGTCTTGGGGGAGGTCAGATCCACATCGATCTGTTCGTAATCGAAGGTGCACCACAACTTCTCCTTGGAACCGTCGGAGCGCTCGATCATCGTGTAAGGGGGACGCGGTTTGCGGGTGTACACCTTGGCCAGCTCCTGCTCGCCGATCTCCCCCGTGGGGCTGAGCTTGTTGAAGGAAAGGAACATGTCGGCGTATTCGGATGCCTCCCCCCGCTTGAAATAATCCTGGAAAAAGACCGACTGCCGCGAGATGTGGTTGACCATGAAGTCGATGATCAGGTCGAAGTCGTGGCCGATCATCTCCACATCGTCCCAAGTGCCGAAGGCCGGATCCACCTCATCGTAGGTCAGCGGAGAAAAACCGCGATCGGCTGATGAAGGATAAAAGGGCAGCAGATGCACCCCGCCGATGGCCCGGGGCAGGTAGCGCCGCAAGGCGTAGTGCAATTCAAGCAGGTTGGCGCCGAAGCTGTCCGGATAGGTAATCAGTTGCACCTTGTTTTGAAGGGTCATGGTCAGCTGTCCTCGTTACCGGTTTCGGTTGCGTCGATCAGACGGTAGTGTTGCAGCCCCTCGATGATGCCGCCGGCACAGGGTGCTTTGGCAAAGTACACGTGACGGCTTTCGCGCAACATCTCCAGCTCGTGGCTGTAGTTGCCGACCACCACCGCCCGCGGCTCGCCACGCAACATCTCCTCGTCGTTGCCCGAGTCGCCGCTCACATAGAACCGCCCCAGGGGAATCTCCCATTTGTAGCTCAGGTAGCGGATGGCCTTGCCCTTGGAGGCGCGGTAGGGCAGAATGTCCAGATATTGGTCGTGGGAGTAGATCAGGTTGTAGCGGCACTTGTTGCGCAACAGGCGGTTGTGGATCCGGGCCAGGCGTTCCTTGCCGGGACGCATGTAGTAACTGATCTTGTATTCGCGCTGGGTGTCCTCTTCCTGGTAGGTCAAAAAGTCCAGATCGGACAGCAGATCGACGATCTTCTCCCGGCGCCACTGGTGGGCGATATGGGTGGCCCATCCCTGGGCGAACTGGTGATCGGGACCGTAGTAGATTTCACTGCCCACGGAGCTGATGATCACATCGGGCGGCGGCACGTGATGCCGCTCCAGGATGCGCATGGTGGCCTCGATGGTGCGTCCGGTGGCCACCCCGAAACCGATGCGTCCCTTGTGGCGCTCGAGAATTGCCAGCAGGTCGGCCAGGCGGCTGTTGTCCTCACCGATGAAGGTGTTGTCGATATCGGTGATCAGGAAGTGGTTCAAGGCGATCAAGCGCCGGCCGATGGCGTCGGAGGGCACCGCCGTGTCCATGTCCGAAGCGCGATTGGCATCCTTCAAGCGAGCGATTTCGCCGGCATAGGTTTCCGCATGGCTCGCCCAAGTGTAGTGCTCGCGCACCTTCATGATGCCGCTCTTGGAGTATTGCTCCCACAAATCATGATCGGCGATGATTTTACGCAGCGCGGCGCTGATCTCACCGGGCCGGGTGGGGTCGATCAAAATCCCGTTTTCACAGTTGCGCACGATGTCGTTGGGGCCGCCGTCATTGGTGGCCACGATGGGCAGCCCGGTGGCCGAGGCTTCCAACAGGGTCAGGCCGAAGGGTTCGGTCAAGGCGGGATTGATGAACACGCCCCGCTTTTCCGCCGCCACGCGGTAGAGCGCCGGCACTTCATACTCGAAATCGTGCCGCTTGGGAATGGCCAGCTTGCCGTACAGATCGTATTTGTCCATCAGCAGCAGCATCTGGGTCAGCACGTCCCGCTCATTATCCCCCATGGCGTCGATATCCTTGCGAATACCGGCAAAAACAGCCAAATTGGCCATGGATTGCAGCTCCAAATCCTCCCCGTAGGCCTGGATCAAACCGGAAATGTTCTTGCGCTTGTCCGGTCGACACAAGGAGAGGATCAGTGGCTTGTCCGGCTGCATGAAAAAGCGGTTGAGCTCCTTGAGGATCCGCGCCTGGGCATATCGCGAATTCTCCGAGCGATCGTTCTCCTCCAACAAATCGTGATAAAAGGGGTAAAACTTGTCGATGTCGATGCCCGGCGGAATGACCTTGAAGGCCGCCATCTCCTTGTTGTCATACTGCCCGTATTGCTCTTCGATTTCATGGCGCGTGCTGGTGACGACGAAATCGGCACGGGACAATATTTCCTCTTCGGCTTCGATGCGCCGGTCGATTCTGTACTTCTTGATGATTTCTTCTTCGCGCATGCCTTCGGCCAGCAGTTTGGCCAGCTTGGAGCGCCCCAGGGAGTGACCCGTGTAGACGAAAGGCACGCCGAAAAACCCAGACAGTTGACCGGCGATGTATCCCGCATCGGGATAGTGGCCGTGGACCAGATCGGGCACGGCCTGTTCCCGCTTGATGAACTTGACGGTTTTATCGATGTATTCATCCAGGTGGGGCCACAACAACTCCTTGCGCAGGTAGCGACGACCGCCGCACTGGATGCGCACGATGCGCAACTTGTCGGTCACCACCTCGATGGGCTGCGCGTAATCGGACGACACCCGTTTGTCGGAAATCAAGCGGGTGAACAGGTCCACGCGGCCGATATCTTCCCGCTGGCTCAAATGGCGTCCCAGCTCGATCACATAGTTGATCTGCCCACCGGTATCGGCGTCACGGCCCAATTCCAAGTTTTCGGCCCTGAGCAGGCCGTGCACACTGAACATTTGCACATAGGGCAACTTATCGGACATGGTTCCTTCCTTCCAGCTTGCGCCGCAATTCCAAATATACGGCAGGCTCATCGGGCACGGCCCCCGGCAGGGTGCATATGAATGCAGCAAACCGGGTGGCCAGGTCGACGACCTGCTGCAAATCGCAATTGTGATAAAACCCGGCCGCCACCACCGCCGCATAGGCGTCCCCGGCGCCCACCGTATCCACCACCGGTCCATCGCCCGAAGGCGCCGCGCTGATCTCCCGGCCACCCCGGTACAAGGTGCTGCCCTCGGCGCCATGGGTCAGCACCAGGGTGTGAACGCCGAAACGTTCCATGAGCCAATCCGCCGTTCCCTTCGCGGGCCCGCCGTAAAGGGTTTGGATGTGGTTCAGCTCATCGGTGTTGAGTTTTAAAATGTCGGCATAGCGCAGGCAGGCGGCCACCGTGGGATCTTGGTAATGGGGAGGACGCAGATTGATGTCGCAAAACACCTCGGCCCCGTTGCGGTTGGTCCCCATCAACCGCTGCATCCCTTGAAAAACCCGAGACGTGCGTTGGACCAGGCTACCGATGTAGACCATGTCGGCCGACGGCCCGATTTCCGGAGTGTATCCGTCCAGCGCCAAATGATCGTAGGCCACATCGGTGCGGATATCGAACCGCGGCACGCCCTTATCGTCCAGGCGAACCCGCACCGTGCCGGTGGGGTGGTCGGCATCGACCTGCACATCGGCCAAGTCGAAGCCGTTGTCGGCCAATCGGCGGCGGATGGCCAAACCGCGTTCATCATCGCCGACACGGGTCAACAACCGCACCGGCAAGCCCAACTGCTTCAGGTGAAAGGCGAAATTGAAGGGCGCCCCGCCCATGCGCTCATATTCATCGAACACATCGTAAAGCACCTCGCCGACAACGATGATCATGACTGGTCCTTTCCAAGCAGCAGGCGGCATCGATGAACCGACACCAGCGCAGTACGCCACGCCCCCTCCCGGCTGCAAACAGGGGCAAGCGACGCACAAAGAACATGATAACAATATCCGATCATTACGCTTAAGATATAGAGCAATCGCCCCTCCAGGTCAACCAAAGCCCAAGCGCAACCGTGCAGCGTGCGGCCCGCCCAAGGCGGGCAGTTTTAAGTTTAAAGTTTAAAGTTTAAAGCAAGGAATGCTGTCGATTGTAGGCGGTGGGGTGGTCGAGCAGGTGTGCCTTTCAAGTGTCGTTGCCTGTTCTCGCACGGAGGCGGAGCCCTGGCGGCCAGCGTATAGGATGCGCTGACGCAGGAAGCGCATCCTTTCTGATTGAAAAAGTGACATCGCCTGTCCTCGCAGAGAGGCGGGGTGGGCCGGGAGGGTTTGGTGCTGCATTGCGTGCAGCCCGCCCCAGGCGGGCAGTTTTAAGTTTGCAGTGTTAAGTTTTAAGTTAATGAATTCTATCGATTTTAATTGTTTGGGGTGGGCGAGTAAATGGGGCCCTGCCACGCATCGTAGGGGCACGGCATGCTGTGCCCGAGCAAGACCGATACCCATTGATCTCCATTTCATCCGGCACCCCATTACGGCCCCTTGGCGCCAAAACGCGCAGCACCGAACCCTCCCGGCCCACCCCGCCGGCGGTTGTCAACGCCCCCCAATCATTTGTAATCGATAGAATTCCTTAACTTAACACTTAACACTTAAAACTTAAAACCATATACTCCCAAACACTTAATCAAAACTCGACCAACCCGCCAAACTCAAAAAACGCGCAGCCCCGAATCATCCCGGTCCCATCCAGCCTTTTCCCTTGCCTTCGGCCTGCCGTTCATATTAGTTTGGCGGCCGTACCATCAAGACCTTGATCGCATGGTCGACAGCAACCTCCAACGGCCCGAGGCAATTGCCGCGAAATGGCACCCGCTCTTCCGTTGCGCACCCGCATCTTTCTGATTATCGGCGCCCTGGTGGTCATCAATGTGATCGGCGCCTCGGTCATGATATGGCACACCTACCGCACACAGTCGGTCCTCAGCACGATCATCGAAGGCAACCTGACCGGTTATCGTTCGGCCGCCAATCTCGAAGTGGCCCTGGTGAATCAAAAAGGGTTCGTCACCTATTTTTTCCAGGACGGCAACCACGAGTGGCTGCGGCAACTGGGCGAACACCGTCAAATATTCCGCACCCGCTTGGAGGAAGCCTATCACCGCGCCGAAGATGTGCACCAACAGCGCATACTGGATCACATCGAGAAAGAGTACGAGCGGTACACGACCCTCAAGGACCAGGTGATTGCCCACTATCTGGCGGAACGCCGTGATCAAGGATTGCGACTGCACCCTGCCGTCCGGGAACACTTCTTCGCCTTGATGAACACCTGCGAACAGTACAAAGCCTTGCACGCCGCGCGCATCCAGGAAGCGCAAAAGACCGGTATCGAACAAGCGGTGCGTTTGCGCCTGATCGCCGCCGCCGCCTTGACCGGTGGCCTGCTGCTGGCGGTCTTGCTGTCGATCATTTTGCTGCGCCAGGTTCTGGGGCCGGTCAACCACCTGCTGCAAATCACCAGCCGCGGAGATCAAGCCGGCGGTGGCGGCGGCAATGCGGTCTCGGCCCTGAGTATGAAAGTGGAGGGACTGCTGGCCGACGTGGACAAGACCCACCTCGAACTGGCCCGCAGCCGTGAATCCCTTTTGCAGGCCGAAAAGTTGGCCATCGTCGGAAAACTGGCCGCCGGCATGGCCCACAGCATCCGCAACCCATTCACCTCGGTGAAAATGCGCCTCTTTTCCCTCAATCGCTCCCTGGTTCTGGACAGCGAGCAAAAGGAGGATTTCGACGTCATCACCGAGGAGATCCGGCATATCGACACCATCGTGCAAAATTTTCTGGAGTTTTCCCGCCCTCCCAAACTGGTCATGCAACCCATCAGCCCCTCCCAGGTGGTGGACATGGCTGTCCAGTTGCTGCGCCACCGGCTCAAATCCTACGATGTCAATGTGACGATCCAGCGAACACAGCCCTTACCGGAAGTGTCCGCCGATCCGGAGCAGCTCAAGGAGGTGCTGGTCAACCTGATCATCAACGCTTGCGAGGCCATGGAAAACGGCGGCCGCATCGATATTCAGGAAGCCGTCGATGCGGATGACCCGGCAGGGCCGATGGCTTTGCTGCATGTGCGCGACGACGGCCCGGGCATTCCCGAACGATTGCGCGAAAAGGTATTCCAGCCGTTTTTTACAACCAAGGAGGAAGGCACCGGCCTGGGGTTGAGCATCGTGGCGCGCATCGTTCACGAACATGGCGGCCGCATCCAAATCGACCCCGCCAAGGGGATGGGCACCACCTTCATTATTGCATTGCCGATCAAGGAGTGACCGGTGACCACGATTCTGATCATCGACGATGACGACCAGCTTCGCAAAAGCTTCGCGCGCCTGCTGACCAAGGAAGGTCACGAAGTGCTGACGGCCGCCTCCGGCGAGGCCGGTGTCGGGCTCTTCGCAGCGCAGGAGGTGGACCTGGTCATTCTGGATGTGCGCCTGCCCGGCATGAGCGGGCTGGAAACCTTCAAGGCCATTCATGCATCCGATCACCGCGTTCCGGTGATCATCATGACCGCCTACGGCACCACTGAAACGGCCATCGAAGCGACGAAAATGGGCGCCTTCGATTTCGTACTCAAACCTTTCGAGGTGCCCGAAATGCTCAACACCATTTCGCAGGCCTTGGAAGCGGCCCGCTTCATGCGTTCCACGGTGTCGGTCGACGGCGAACCGGGCGCAGCGAACACCGATGCGATCATCGGGCGCAGCGCCGCCATGCAAAAGGTGTACAAGGCCATCGGCCGAGTGGCGGCCACCGATGCCACCGTGCTGGTGCGCGGCGAGTCGGGCACCGGCAAGGAGCTGGCCGCCCGGGCCATCTATCAGCACAGTTTACGGTCTGATCGCCCCTTCCTGGTGATCAACTGCGTGGCCATTCCGGACACGCTGTTGGAAAGCGAGTTGTTCGGCTATGAAAGAGGGGCCTTCACCGGCGCGACCCACCGCCGGGTGGGCAAAATCGAGCAAGCCTCGGGCGGCACCATCTTCCTTGACGAAATCGGTGACATGCCGCTCAATCTGCAGGCCAAGATGCTGCGGCTGCTGCAGGAAAAGAGCGTCGAGCGGCTGGGCGGGCGAGAGGCCATCCCCGTGGATGTGCGCATCATCGCCGCCACCAATCGCGACCTGGAAACCCTCATCACCCAAGGGCAGTTCCGCGAAGACCTCTACTACCGGCTCAAGGTGATCACGATCTGGCTGCCGCCCCTGGCCGAACGCAAGGAAGACATCGCGCTGCTCAGCGAGCACTTCCTGGTCCATTACGCCCGGGCCTTGGGGGTGGACCACCCGGGCATCGAAGCAGCGGCCTTGAGCGCTCTGCAGCAGCGTCCCTGGCCCGGAAATGTGCGCGAACTGGCCAACACCCTGCAAAAAGCACTGATTTTCAACCGCGGCACCCCCATCGGCGTCGACGCGATCGCGCAAGCCGCCGGCGAAGACCCGCCCCTCAGCGGGCAGAACCACGCCCCCGTAACCACCGAGGAGGCGATCCGCCAATGGGTGCGCGAACAGTTGTTGCGCCAGGCCAAGGGCAACCTGTTCGAGGCCTGCATGGACCATTTCGCCGGTCTGTTGATCACCGAGGCGCTCAACATCACCGGCGGCAACCGCTCCCGGGCGGCCAAACTGCTGGGGGTGTCCCGACCGACTCTGCACGCCAAAATCGAAAAATTCGACTTGAAATTTGAAACCTCGGTCAAAGGCGATACATAGGGCTCGCGCAAAAATCGGCGGCCTGTCGGTGAACGCCCACTTGACAACCTGTAAAGAAGTCGGACAGTCGCCACACCTCGTGTATACCGCCAGTTCCGCCCCCCCACAGTGAGCATTCAGCGCCCGGTGATCCCGTTGACACCGCTGCCGCATCAGCAGGCGGCACACCCGGCCATGGCGGCGGCCGGATTTGCGCCCTGCGGTCATCCTGTGATAAATTGAATTTGCAGCCGCGGGCGCAAACCCGGAATCCATGGCACAACTCTTGCGGTTTGAAAAGCAACCCCCCCGGCTTCAACCGGGTGACACCTTTTAACGGCCGTGGTCGCACATATCGCTTGCGATCACGCCGCCCCACAGAAAGGAGTGTGCCCATGTCCGACACCCACACCATTATGGTCGCCTTGGATCTGTCCCGTTACGCCCTGCCGACGGCGCAATACGCCGGCCGGTTGGCACGCGATCTGGATGCCGACCTGCTGTTTGTCAGCGTCATCAACCAGCGGGACATCGACGCGGTGCAGAGCGTCGCCACCACCTACGACACTTTTCCCTTCGAACAATTCGTCAACGATCGCAAAAAAGAGCGCCATGGCCGATTGCAAGAAATGGCTTCGGCGTGCGACCTCGATCCGGCGAGGGTGCGCACCGTCGTCAAAATCGGCATTCCGTTTCAAAAACTGTTGGAAGTGATCGACGAAGAAAAACCGGATCTGCTCATCATGGCCACCAAGGGTCGCAGCGACATGGTGGACGTGGTGATGGGTTCTTGCGCGCGCAGCATGTACCGCCGCTGCCCCATCCCCCTGTTAAGCATCCGCGGCGACAAATACTTTGTCGTCTGACAAGGAGGAGAAAAACACTATGCTGGTCAAGTACTGGATGAGCACGGACGTCATCACCGTCGCCCCCGGCGACGCAATGAAGGAGGCCATGGATCGGCTCAAAGCGCATGCCATCCGCCAGATGCCGGTGGTCAAGGACGGCAAACTGGTGGGCATGCTCAGCGACCGCGATCTGAAGAAGGCCTCGGCATCCGACGCCACCTCCCTGGATGTGCACGAACTGCTCTATCTGCTCGACAAGGTCAAAGTCGCCGGCATCATGAGCAAGCCGGCCATCACCGTGCCGCTTGACTACACCCTGGAAGAGACCGCCGAACGGCTGCTCGAGCACAAGATCGCCAGCATGCCGGTGGTGGACGCCGACGGGACCATGGTGGGCATCATCACCCAAAGCGATCTTTTCCGGGCCCTGGTCTCGCTCACCGGCCTGCAGGACCGTGGCCTCCACCTGGGTTTGCTGATGGCGGATCAACCCGGTTCGATCATGACCGTGGCCAACATGGTGCGTGAAGCCGGTGGCAAAATGGCCGGCATCCTGACTTCCTACAAACGATGCCCGGAAGGCAAGCGCCGCGTCTACCTGCGGTTCTACAACATCGACCGCGACGCCACCGAAGCGCTGCTGCAACAGATCGGCACGAAAGCGCAATTGCTCTACATGGTGGACCATCGTAACAACCACCGCACCGTCTTCGCCGAATAGCGCCGTTCTCTTTGGAGGAGCAGGGCCAATGGATCAACCGATCACCCTCCAAGCCGACGATATCGTCCTGGAGGCCCGCATCAACCGTCAGGCAAATGATCGGGCCGCCATCATCGCTCACCCCCACCCCCTTTACGGCGGGGACATGGACAACGGCGTCGTGATGGCGCTGGTCGAAGCTTACGCCCGGCAAGGCTGGACCGCGCTGCGTTTCAATTTCCGCGGCACCGGCCGCAGCACGGGCCAGTTCGATGACGGCGCCGGCGAGCAAGACGATCTGCAGTCGGCCATCGACTTTCTGCGACAGGCGGGATATGACCGCGTCGATCTGGCCGGTTACTCTTTCGGTGCCTGGGTGATCGCCTGCTGGTCCCGCGCCCATACCCGGCATACCCACCGAATCCTGCTGGTGGCCCCACCGGTGGCCTTCATCGATTTCGGCAACCGGTCCCCCATACCGGGGCTGACCCGCGTGTTCGCCGGCGACTTGGATGACCTGGCGCCCCCCGCCCGTATCCGCACCGCCCTGCCCTTCTGGAGTCCGGCGGCCCGCATGGAGGTAATCCAGGGCGCCGACCACTCTTTCTGGGGCCATTTTCAAGCCCTGCAACAAGCGGTGGTCAAAACCATCGATGGATAGCGCCGCGAACCGACCGTCGCCACCCTTCCCTTGACAACCTTGCAAAACAATGATTTTAAGCACTTATATCCATCACAAGCACAAACGCAATGAGGAGCGGAAATGGCGCGGTTGATCGTGACGTTGAACAACAGGGTGCTTGGCAATCAAAGCGTTGCTTCGGGACAGCCGGTTACCATCGGCCGTAGCGCGGACAACCAAATCGTGGTCGACAACATGCTGGTATCGGCCCACCACGCCAAGGTCAACTTCGATGGACAAAAGCTGATCATCACCGATCTGGGCAGTCGCAACGGCACCCTGGTCAACAACGAAAAGATCACCCGAACGCCGCTGAGCCACCAGGATTGGATCACCGTCGGCAAACACATCCTGATCGTGGACCTGCATGACAGCCTGTCCCTTGCGGCCACCCATGCCGAGCAATTGATCGCTCGTTCCAAAGCAGCTTCGGATGCCGATCAGACCATTGTACTGGAGCGGGACCAGGCCGAACCGACCTGGTTGAGCTTCGACTATCTCTCCTTTCTTTCCACCCGCAAGGAAGATTTCGAATTGACCGATCCGGTGGTGGCCATCGGAAAGAACCCCGATGCCCACATTCGCCTGACGGGCTTGCGGGCGTGGTTCGCCGGTACACCGGCGGCCACCATCGAAAAAAAGGGCGCCGGCTATACCCTCAACCGCGGCAACGGATGGCTGCTGCCCAAGGTAAACGGGGAAGCGGTGAAAACATCCCATCCGCTCAAGCACCAGGACATCATCGCCATCGGGCCGCTGCGGTGCCAACTGCGCATCGTGCGCCGCCCCTCCCATTAAAATGGAGCAATTGCCGTGACCCGCATGCATGTGTTCATCATTCGCGCCGGTTTGGGCGTTTTTTTCGGCATCATCGTTACCCGCTTGTTCTTTCCCCAGGCCTCCACACTTTTCGTCGTGGGGGTGTGCGTGATCCTGGTGGCCATGGCCTATGTCACCGAATCGCTTCACGGCCGGAAGAAGAAATAGTATTTCCGCCGCCGACAGTGATCGCGTACATCCGCCAAGGCAGCAACACCATCGTTAAATGAGGAGTGGATTGGCCGTGAAGCAAATCATCTTGGGCACCGCCGGGCACATCGACCACGGCAAAACCAGTCTGATCAAGGCCTTGACCGGCGTCAACACCGACCGGCTCAAGGAAGAACAACTGCGCGGCATCACCATAGAGCTGGGCTTCGCTTCCCTGGAACTGCCCAGCGGCCAGCGCATCGGAATCGTGGATGTGCCGGGCCACGAAAAGTTTGTCAAAAACATGGTGGCCGGCGCGACGGGCATCGATATCATGGCCCTGGTGATCGCGGCCGACGAGGGCATCATGCCCCAGACCCGCGAGCACATGGAGATCTGCACCCTGCTGGGCATTCATCACGGCTTGGTGGTGCTCACCAAGGTGGACATGGTGGACGAAGAGTGGCTGGCTCTGGTGCAAGAGGAGGTGGCCGAATTCACCCGCGGCACTTTCCTTGAAGGTGCGCCGGTGATACCCGCCTCGGCGGTCACCGGGCAAGGCCTGCCCGAATTCATCCAAACCCTGGACCGCATCGCCGCCGAAATCCCTGCCCGATCCGCGTCGGGGCTGTTTCGCCTGCCGGTGGACCGGGTGTTTTCCATGAAAGGATTCGGCACGGTGATCACCGGCACCCTCGCCTCGGGCAAGGTGGCGGTGGGCGATCGGGTGATGCTCTACCCGTCGGGGGAGACCTCGAAAGTGAGGGGGCTGCAGGTGCACAACCAAACCGTGCAGACGGCCGAGGCCGGCATGCGCACGGCCATCAACTTCCAAGGGTTGGAAAAAGCGGCGGTGGAGCGGGGCGACGTGATCGCCATGCCCCACTCGCTGGTGTCCAGCTATATGGTGGACGTGGTGCTCACCTACCTGGCCGGCAACAGCCGTGCGCTGAAAAACCGCACCCGTGTGCGTTTCCACACCGGGACCGCCGAAATGATGGGGGTGGTGGTGCTGTTGGACCGCAACGAGCTGGCGCCGGGCGAACAAGCCGTCGCCCAGATACGGTTGGACACGCCGGTCACCCTGGTCAGGGACGACCGCTTCGTGCTGCGCAGCTATTCACCCGTGCGCACCATCGGTGGCGGCCCCGTACTCAACCCCGTGGCCCCCAAACACAAGCGCAACCGGCCGGAGGTCGTATCCCGACTCGCTGCCCTGGCGGAGGGGCCGCCGGAACAGATCGTCACCTACCACCTGGAGACCGCCGGTTTCGCCGGCCGCAACTTCAACGACCTGCGCATCATGGCCAACCTGCCTGAAAAACAACTGGACCGGGTGCTGCAGGGAATGATGTCCCAGAAAGGGGCTATCCTGATCGACCGCGAGAAACGCCAATATGTCCACCAAAAAGCATTCACCGAACTGCAAGGGGCCATTACGGGCCATTTGAGCGCCTATCATCAAAAAAACCCGCTCAAGGCCGGGATGCCCAAGGAGGAGTTGAAATCCAAGCTGCCGCCTGCCGTGGACAGCAAACTGTACCTGTTGGCACTGCAACAGATGGTCAAGGACGGCACCGTCGCGCAGCAGGACGACCTGGTCCATCTGGCCGATCACCGGGTGGCCCTGGGCGTCGACCAGCAAGCGTTGCGCGAAACCATTCTGGACACCTACCTCCGGGCGGAATTGGCCCCCCCCTACTTCAAGGACCTCTGCCAACAGTTGGACACCCCTTTGGAGCAAGCCCGCCAGGTGCTGTCGCTATTGGTCAAGGAAGGATTGATGGTCAAAGTCAAAGAGGAGCTTTACTACCACCACGCGCCGTTGGAGCAGGTGAAACAAGCCCTGGTGGACCACTTGACGGCCAACGAAGAGATCGCCACCCCCCGGTTCAAAGAGATGACCGGGCTGTCGCGCAAGTATCTGATCCCGTTATTGGAGCACTTCGACACCACCCAACTGACCATCCGCATCGGCGATGTGCGCCGGCTGCGCAAACGGGTCGGGGGGTAGTCGCTACTCCACGGTCAAGGCGCTTACCCGTTGGAATCCCCGGGGCAACTGTTTGCCCCGTTTGCCCCGTTGCCCCATGAACTGCTGCAGATTGCCGCCGGTCAAGGCAAAAAACTGCTTTCCCGCATGCACGACCAACTTATCGCCTTCGCCCATCAGTTGCAGAAACAGCAGCCGGTCGGCGCCTTCCTTGAGATCCCGGGGTGGGATGTGAATCAATTTGTTGCCCTTGCCCTTGGGCAACTCGGGCAGGTCGGCCAGTGGAAAGATCAGCAAACGCCCCTGCAGGGTGACGGCGGCGACATGCAAAGGGGTTTCGCTTTCGGGAATCTCCAGCGGCGGCAACGGCAGGCTGCCGGGCGGCAGCGTGAGAAACGCCTTGCCCTTCTGGTTGCGCGTGTGCAGGCTTTCCAGGACGGTGACGAACCCGTAGCCGCCATCGCCGGCGATGAGCATCGGCTGTTGCGCGCTCCCCATGAGCACCGCCACGAAATGGGCTTGCGGCGGGGTTTTGAACAGGCCGGTCAAGGGCGTGCCGTTGCTGCGTGCCGAGGGAAAGTCGTTCACGGCGCTCATGTAGCTGCGCCCGGTGCTGTCCAGAAACACCGCCGGCTGATTGCTCCTGCCGCGAGCGACGGCCAGGAACCCGTCGCCGGCTTTGTAGGACAAGGTTTCAGCCGCCACCTCATGGGTTTTGGCCAAACGCACCCAGCCCTGTTCCGAAAGAATCACCGTCACCGGCTCCACCGGTGCCAGTTGGGTCTGGGCGATGGCCCTGGCCTCCTCCCGCTCGACCACGGCCGTGCGCCGTGCATCCCCGTACTGACGGGCATCGGCGGTCAACTCCTTCTTGATCAGGTTCCGCAGGCGTGCGGGCGAGTCGAGAATGGCTTGTATCTGCTTCTCTTCCGCCGCCAAGGCCGTCTGCTCCTCCTTGAGCTTGCGCTCTTCCAGCTTGGCCAGGTGTCGCAAGCGCAGCTGCAAAATGGCTTCGGCCTGGCGGTCGGTCAAATCGAATCGTCGCATCAGGACGGGCTTGGGTTCGTCCTCGGTACGAATGATGCGGATCACTTCATCCAGGTTCAAAAAGGCCACCATCAACCCCGCCAGCACATGCAGCCGATCCTGCACCCGTTCAAGACGGTGGCTGAGCCGGCGCCGCACCGTCTCCCGGCGATAGGCCAGCCATTCGTTGAGAATCTCCACCAACCCTTTGACCCGCGGCTTGCGGTCCAGGCCGATCATGTTGAGGTTGACCTTGCAGGTGCGTTCCAGGTCGGTGACGGCGAACAGGTGCAACATCAGTTCCTCCCGGTCCACCCGGTTGGAACGCGGCGTGATCACCAAGCGCACCGGCTCCTCGCTGTCCGACTCGTCCCGCACATCGGCCACCAGGGGCAACTTCTTGGCGTTCATCAAGGCGGCGATCTGCTCGATGATCTTGGCCGGCGATGCTTGATAGGGCAACGCGTTGACCACGACGTCCCCGTTTTCGATCACCCAGGTGGCTCGCAGGCGAATAGAACCCCGGCCGCCGGCGTAAATGGCCCGTATGTCCTCCCGCGGCGTGATGATCTCGGCACCCGTGGGATAGTCGGGACCCTGGATGTGCCGGCAGAGGGTCGCCAGATCGGCATCGGGATCATCCAGCAGGGCGATGCAGGCCTGGACCACCTCGTTCAAGTTGTGGGGCGGAATGTCGGTGGCCATGCCCACGGCGATCCCGCTGGAACCGTTGAGCAGCAGATTGGGCAGCCGCGCCGGCAGGGCCAAGGGCTCCTCCAGGGTGCCGTCGAAATTGGGTCCCCACGCCACCGTTCCCATGCCCACCTCGGCGAGCAAGCTCTCCGCGTAGGCAGAGAGCCTGGCTTCGGTGTAACGCATGGCTGCGAAGGATTTGGGATCGTCCACGGAACCCCAGTTGCCCTGTCCTTCGATCAGCGGATAACGGTAGGAGAAGGACTGGGCCATGAGCACCATGGCTTCGTAACAGGCGGTGTCGCCGTGGGGATGGAACTTGCCCAGTACGTCACCCACGGTGCGGGCCGACTTTTTGAACTTGGCCGTCACCTTGAGCCCCAGCTCGGACATGGCGTACAAAATGCGCCGGTGAACCGGCTTGAGGCCGTCGCCGATGAACGGCAAGGCGCGGTCCATGATCACGTACATGGCGTAATTGAGATAAGCGCTTTCAGCGAACAGGTGAATCGGCGTCGCTTCCACCTGATTGTCTTTGACCGGTAAACCCATGTTTTTATCTCCCTGCGAGGGGCGCAAGATCCTAAGTGTCGGACAACCCCTGGCATACCGATCATCACCACTGTAACGGCATCCACCGAGGCCGGTGCTCCACGGCGACTGTCGGCCCTCTCATCTTACCACGGTCAAAGGCCCTGCCCGATCTTGAGTCCCCACCCATCCTGCAAAACCGCAACGCAATCCGTCGCACACCACCGGCATCATTATCATGCCGTCCCCCTGTATCCAACCATCAATTATTTGTAACCGGGCACTGAAAGGGAAAGTTTGCCGCTTTGCAGGTGACGGATAGCTTTTAAAAAAAAGCGACGGGCACGCCCATCAGGGAGGCCTCCCGGGCCTTTCGGGGCACCATCTCAGGAAAACAATTTTTTAAACAAGGAACCGCCCTTGCCGCCCCCACCGCCGCCTTCTTGCGGCCCTCGGTCAGTGGTTGGTGTGTCTGAGGCCTGCCGCGGCGGACCCTCGTCCGTATCGGGTCCGGGTGGCGACCCTTCGATTTCGACCAACCGGCCGCCGCCGAGAAAACGGAACCACGGCCCGCGGGACGTCAAGGCGATCACGGCATTCGGCCCGAGGGCGCTTTCGCCGGCGACCGCCTGATCGTCCACCAACAGGGCGCCGGTTCCGGAAAGGTCTTTGATCCAGTAACGGTCCTGGTGAAAGAAGATCTGCGCATGCCGGTCGGTCAGGGCCGGATGACCGATCACGAAATCGCAGGCGGCGCCGCTGCCGAGAACCACCGGCAATTGGGCGAAGGATTTGATGGTGGGTCCATATTGAATGGCCAGCGGCACCTTGACCGGTGCGACGACCGGTCCCGGTGCCGCCGGCGGATCGACCGGCGCCTCATGCGCGTGCGGCGGCACCGGTGGCGACGGTTGAGGTGGCCGCGGCGCAGGCGGCGGTTCCGGCGGTGACGGGGCCACCGCGGCCGCGGGTTCGGGCCCGCGCCCGCCGGCGTCAGGTAAACCCTTCGGAGTTGCTTGAGAAGCTTGCTCTGCGACGGCAGCGGTCATTGTCAAGAAGCTGACTTTCGGCCCCCCTTCGGCGAACATCAGCACATCGCCATCCTTCAAATAGGCTTCCGGCACGCGGACGCCGTTGACAAAGGTGCCGTTGGTGCTCTGATCGACGATTTTGAAGCGGTTGCCTTCCCGCACGATGATGGCGTGAATACGGGAAAGGGTCACCTCTTCCTTGGCGAAACGCACCTGGCAATCCGGATGGCGGCCGATTTTGATTTCACCGTCGGACAACTCCTGGATACTGCCCTTCAAGGGACCCTGGATGTGTACCAACTGAACAACGATCTGCGGTGGTTGTACCATAGGGGCGCATTCAACTTTTTGGAGTAAAGGATGTCGTTCAAAACATCGGCCCCAAGGGCCGAACCACACTCCCAATCATGAGCAAGTTTAATGCCATTAAATCAAAAAGTTGCTTCATCGATACCACATCCGGTCCGGTGGCGCAACCATTGATAACAGCTGATAACAGCGGTACCCGCCGATGATCGAAGGCAGCAACGATTGGACACGATCCCGGCGTTGACACTCGACGCAACTCATAATATTTAAAATGAAATTGACTTTTCATCCACATTGCCGTCATGGATCGGCATGCTGGGTCAAAAGGACCGCCTCAGGCGCCCGAAGGGTGGCAAAGCCCATGGTGCAAAAATCCGTTCAGCTGTTTACGGCGATTTTGCTGATCAACTGGATCGCGTGCGCGGCTTCGGCGACGGAACCGGCCGCCGCACATCGCATCTACATGATGCCGATGCTGGAAACCGCCACGGCCGTCACCGGCTGGCTTGCCGCCAACGGGTTTCACACTCTGGACACCGCCCGGGAGGCGCAACAAATTCGCTTCGAGGTCCAACGCCACGATCTGCGGGCCACCATTCGTTTGCGCATGCACTCTCCGTTGGGCACACGCATCGAGGTGGCGCCGGAACACCCGGACAATGATGTGTGGACACCCCTCTGGCGCCACCTCGACAGTTATATCGACGTGCCGACGCGCAAATGCCCCGATGCAGACGTTACGCCGACAGCCGTGTTATCCGCGCTGTCGGCCACCGTCTGCATCCTCGCCGAAAGGGAAGGCAAAACGGTGCAACTCAGCGGCTTTGCCATTGATCGGCAAGGCCTCATCGTCTCAACGGCCCACGACCTGCGCGCGCACCAGGCCCTTGAGGTGCGTTTGGCCGACGGCCGCTCCGTCCCGGGCCAAGTGGTGGCGCTGGACCTGCACCGTGACCTGACATTGATACGCATACCGATATCCATGGAGAACGTTGTCGCAATCCATAACGGACAGTTTCTACCCAATCCCGGCGGCGCCCTTTTTGTACTCGGGTGCCCGGTCAACGGTCATGGCGCCGTGCGCCGGGGAGCACTGGACGGTCCACCGCGCCAGGTTGCCGGCGCACCCCTGTGGCAGGCCCGCATGGTGGTCGAGCCGGGCAGCAGCGGCAGTCCCGTTCTGGATGCCGAGGGCCGCTTGACGGCGGTGGTCAAGGGCCGATTCCGGGGCGCCGATGCCATCGGCTTTTTGATCCCGCTGGAGACCCTGGTCCAATTTCTGGAGAACCATTGAACATGGATGCACACTACGGCCGCTACCGCATCGTTGAGGAGCTGGGCAAGGGCGCCATGGGGGTGGTGTACAAGGCACACGACCCCCAGATCGACCGCATGATCGCGCTCAAAGTGTTGCGCCCCGACCGGGTGACCAGCGACGCTTTCGTCGCCCGCTTCCTGAAAGAAGCACGGGCCATCGGCCGCTTGTCCCACCCCCACATCGTCACCATCTACGATGCCGGCGAAGACCAGGGCACCATTTACATCGCCATGGAGTATCTGGAGGGCGTGCCCCTGAACGAAGTGATCCGCAACGATCGCCCGGACGCCGCCCGCAGCATCGACCTGGCCCGCCGAATCGCCTTGACGCTGGATTACGCCCATCGGCAGGGCATTGTCCACAGGGACATCAAACCCTCCAACATCCTGATCACCGCCGAAGGGCAAGTGAAATTGACCGATTTCGGCATCGCCCGCATCGAAGAGGCCGCTGCGGGACAGGAGACCCAGGCGGGGGAAATCCTGGGCACACCGCTCTACATGTCGCCCGAACAGGTGATGGGCCAATCGGTCGACGGGCGTTCGGATCTCTTCTCGCTCGGTGTCATTCTGTACGAAATGGTCGTGGGGCGGCGGCCCTTCACCGGCGACAGCATCGCCGCGATCTTCCACGCCATCACCCGCGGGACCCCCGAAGCGCCGGAGCAGGTCGACCCGTTCCTGCCCAAATCGCTCTCCGGCCTGATCCTCAAAAGCCTCGCCAAGGATCCGGCGGAACGCTTCCAGACCGGCGAGCAGATGGCGGCGGCGCTGGCGGAAGCGTTGGCCGCCCTGAAAGCGCCGGCGGGCAAAACAACCACGCCGCGAAAGCGCGCTTCATCCCGACGCCTCGTCCCGGCGTTCGGCTTGTTGCTGGTGGTGCTGCTGGTTGCGGGAGGGTATTGGGCCATGGGCCGCCAACCGAACTCTTCCGCCGTCGACAAGACCGCATCGGCACCACCCGGAAATGCGGCACCGGGAAACACCGCCACCCCGCTGCAGGCCGCCGAACTGTCCCTGCTCAAGGTTTCCAGCGAGCCACCGGGGGCCGACATCTACGTGAACGAAGGTCACAAAGGCCGTACGCCAATGGATTTGGCTTTGCCGCAAGGCAAATATGAGCTGCGACTGGACCTGGAAGGGTATCTGGAATGGCAGGCCCAAGTGCAGGTGGACGCAGAAGGAGAAACACCGTTGAACATCACGTTGTGGCCGAAGCAATAGCATCGCTTGCGGCCGCCATAACAAAGGGGGATTCATCATGCGTGTCAACCGGCCTATCTTATTGGGATGCTTCACCGTCTGCATCGCCATCGGTCTCTGCCTCGCCGGCAATGCCTTCGGCCGACTCGAATCGGGCCAAAAGGCACCGGCCTTCCATCTCATCGACTTGGATGGTCGTTCCCATGCATTGTCGGAAATCGATGGGCGCCGGATGACGATTCTATATTTTTTCGATGCCACTTCGGAGGCCAGCCAGGGGGGGTTGCTGGTTCTGGACCGGCTGCTGCGGCAATACGATGATCGGCTGCTGACGGTTTGGGGCGTCAGCCGCTCCGACCAGGATGCCGTGCGCCGCTTCAACCGAAACGCCCGATTGCAATTTCCGGTACTGCTGGACGAAAAGCAGGTCAGTCGACAATACGGCGCCACCACCGTCTTGCCGGTGGTGTGCGTGCTGGGTCCGGGACGCGAAGTGCTCGAATACTTCCAGGGGGGCGGGGCCACCATCGAGGTGATGCTGACCCGCCTGGCGGAACGCCAGATTCACCGCGACCAACCGCAACTGGCCGATGCCATGGCCGAAGCGGCCATCCAGCGGGATCCGGCCAATGCCGATGCCCAAGCGGTCCGCGGCTATGCGGCCCTGGCCAGGGGCGAAACGGATGAAGCACAGAAGATGTTCGATCAGCTCGCGGCCCGCGACGACGACGCGGCCGTGATCGGCCAGGAGGGGCAGGCCGTCGTGTTGGCCCGCAAGGGGCAAACGGACCAGGCCCTGGCCATGGCGGAGACGGTGACCCGCAAGGCACCGCAGCGCGTGGTGGCCCACAAGGTCAAAGGGGATCTGTTGATCGCCAAGGGCGACCGTGCCGCGGCCGCGACCGCTTACCAGGCGGCCGCCGCACAGCCCGAAGGCGCGCCTTTTCAAAAGGCGGAAGCGTTCAACCAGTTGGGACGCCTGTACGCCGCGCAAGGCCAATTCGACGAGGCCCGCAAGCTTTTCGACAATGCGGTGGCCATGGATCCCTACTACCTGGAGCCCACCTCCAACAAAGGGGTGACCTACGAAAAACAGGGACTCTGGGACAAAGCCCTGACCGAATACCGCAAGACATTGGCCATGGACCAGTCGGACACCATCGCCGCGGTGCTGGCACGCAAAGCCGAGCAGATCATCGCCCTGCAGCAGGACAACGCCCGAAACCAACGCATGGACAAACTGGTCGGCGATCTGGTGGAACGGTATCGCCGGCAACAAACCCAAAAAACGGACCGTCCCGAAGATCAGTGGACCTCGCGGCCATTGATCTTGAGCTTCGTGGATATCCAGGAGCGGGGCGGGCTCGCCAGCCGGGACGGCCTTTCCATCGTACTGGCCACCCGTCTCGGCGAATTGCTGGCCGAATCGGGACGGGTGCAGGTGGTGGAACGGGTGGTGATGGAACGCCTGCTGTCCGAACTCAATCTGGGATCATCCGAACTGGCAGATCCTGAAACCGCCCTGCAACTGGGCCGCCTGTTGGCCGCCAAGCTGATCGGCACCGGCTCGCTACTCTACACGCCGGACAGCACTCTGCTCCACCTGCGGCTGGTGGACACCGAAACCTCCGCCATCGCCAAAACCATCGCCCATCGCCTCACCGGTCAAACGGATCTGGAACGGCAACTGTTCGACTTGAATCGGGACATTCTCAGAATGGTGATGGAGCGCTACCCCCTGCAAGGCTACATCGTCGAAATGGAAAACCGGGAGGCAATGATCAATCTGGGCCAAAACCAGGGGGTCACCGTCGGCAGCGCATTCGCGGTGGTTGAACCCGGCGCGGAGCGGACCTACAGGGGGCGCGTGCTACGCGGCGCCATGAAAACCGTGGGCCGCCTGGAGGTGGTGCGCGTGGAACCGGACTTGAGTTACGCCCGGGTGGTTGCACAAGACCGACCATTGGTTATGGACGACCAAATTCGTGAGATAATGCCCGCCGCGGTTGCCTCGGGAGGCCGCGATGAAAGCTGAGGTCAACCTGCGCGCCAAGGCATGGGTTTTGGTCGCGCTCTTTTTGCTGGCGGCATGCAGCGCCGGCGCACCGGTGCGCGATCAACGGCCCATCGCAGTCGCCGTTTGGGATCTGGAAGACCTGAGCGTGCACCCCATTGATCGGATCGGCATGGGCGAATTGATGGCGCAGCAAATCGCCGCCCACCTGGAGGGCCGGGCGGACTATCAGGTGGTTGAAAGGCAACGGCTGCTCGATGTCATGGAAGAGTTGCATATCGGCAGCTCCGATTTGGCCGATGCGAGCACCCGCCTGCAACTGGGTCGTATCATCGGGGCCCGGCAAATGGTCTTCGGTGCCTACCAGGCCATCGGAGCCTCCCTGCGCTTGGATGTGCGCCGCGTCGATGTCGGCACCGGCCGAGTTCTCAACACCGCAACGGCCGACGCCCCCGTCGACAATCCCAGCGCTTGGCTCAGCGCAGCTGAACAGGCCGCCGAGGCGCTATTTCCATAAACCGTAGTAACCGAAAAAGTCCTAAAACAAAGGGAGGCGCGGCCGCAAAGAGGGGCGGTGATACTGAACCGGGGTCGCAGTTTGGCCGAAGCGCTCCAGGAAAGGGCCCGACCGGTTTTGCGCCTTGACTATCCCTCGATTTTATTATAGTTTTTCTAACAGCTTGGGTAACCGGGTAATTCCATCATCGCAAACGCCACCACAAACAAACGGACATCGTGAGTGACCAATTCCGCAATGGCTGCAACAGGTCCTTCCATGACGCCTTCGCTGTTACCCTATCTCGATCCGGGCACCCGCGGCCTACGACTGCGGTTGCCCATGGTGCAACGCCAAGGCAACGGCCCCGGCATCGCTTTGGCCACCATGGAAGGCACAGGAGCGTTTTCCGCGCTGGTTGAAGTTTCCCTCCACGCCGGTCAAAGCGCCGCCTTGCAGCGCCTGTTGTTGCTGATCCAGCCGGACACCTACCCCCAAGCGGCTTCTGAATTGGTCGGCTTGACCAATCCGGATATCGAAAGGCTGTGGCAAGCGGCCGCCGGCAAGGCAGTCAAAGCGCCGCCGGCAAAAGAGTTGCCGCCCTGGCCGGAGCAGCTGGACGGGCAAAAGCGCCTACTGCCGTGGCGCCCCCTGTTCTACTGCGCCTTCAAACAACGCTTCGCCCATCCCCTCTGCCCGACCTGCGGCGACGGCCTGACCCTCTGCCGCGACGACCGTTGCCTGTCCGACGCCGGCCTGCCGGCCTTCAGCGCGGGCCTGCAGCGCTATCTTTATTGTCCATCTTGTGCATCCACTGCGGAACCGCCGCGTTTCTATGCACGCCACCTGCCTGAGGCACCGCCCGCGCATCTGCGGGGTGCGGAGGCCCTCATGGAACAGTTCAGCCGCCTGCTGGCCAGGGAAGATTTGGCGCACGACTTGCCGTGCATCGGCTGTGAGCATTCCGGCGAATGCTACGGGCCGGCCACGGCGGTGCATGAACGCATGGCGGCCCTCTGCTTCCATCCCTTTTATACCCTGCCTCGTTCGGCCGCCGACCTGAACTTGCTCGAATTCAGCGCCCTGCTTTCCAACCGCAGCGCAGAGGCGCTCGCCCCGCGACTCAAGCAAGATCGTAAAACCGGACGCCTGGGCAAGTTGCAGCGATTTCAGGAACGGTTCAGCGCCAACGACGGTTTTCTGTTCAGCCAACCGGCGCAGCGCTTCGCCGAGGCTTTCTATCTGAAACTGACCCTGGTCGAAACGATCCACCAGTTGCTGGCGCAGACCACCGAAGATTGGCAAGGACCGGTCGTCGATCTATCCTTGGAAAGCTTCTGGGTGTCGTTGCCCGAGCTGGCGGCCCGACTGCCCGTCTTCTGGAATTTCGGCCTGCAATGGGTCGACACCGTTGGCAGACCGGACATCACCCCGGGCAGCGGCATGTTGGCCCGCTGCCGTTCGCGCGCCTTTTTGGGAACCGCCTTTTTCCATATATTGCTGGCCAACGACCAACAGGGCGCACACGAAGTGCGGCAGGCGCTGCAACGCCTGCTGACGGATGCCGCCGCAAGCGACCCGTGGCAAAACGAGCCGATCTTCGATCCAGGCCGCTCGTTCACCCCTGCCGATTCCCTTTTACTGCCCCCGGACTGCCGCGACATGTGGCAAGGCGCCCTCGATCTCGCCTTGTCGGCGCTGCGCGCGGGCCACAATGCCGAAGGCGACTGGTCCGATGAACAGTTCGCGACGGCACTGGCGGACCTCAAGCAACAGGCATTTCGCTGGATGTTCCAACCCGCGACGACCGCCCCGATGCCCGCTGCGACCCAGTCCACGGAGATGCCACAGGATCGCCAAATCGCCAACGTCGTGCGCGCCGTGCTGTCCCGCTGGCCCCGGGAGCCGGCAACACCGGAACATCCACCGGAATCGGTTGCCGTACCCGAGCACCCTTTGCCCGACAGCGAAGGCGATTTCATGCAAACCGTCATTCTGGAAGATCATGACGCCGTATCGACGCCACTGAACGCGACCGAAGCGCCACCCGCATTGCAGCCACCCCCGTCCCCAGCGCGCACCACCGACGCCCGGGACGGCAAAGCATACGGATCCGCTGACGACGTGGCGGCCACGGTCATGCTGCCATCCGAGCCGCCCCGGCAGCCAGCGACGACCGCTGCGCAACCTGAAACACCGGTGTCTCCCGGGCGCCCGGCGGCCGGGGCGGAAGAGGACCTGGAAGCCACTGTATTGCTCTCCACCGGTGCATCGCGCCCGCCATCGCCGAGCGAGGCGCAACTCGCGCCACCGGCGTCCCCGGAAAGCCCGCCGACAGCCGCGGAACAGGACCTGGAAGCCACTGTTTTACTGTCATCCGAGCCGTCCCGGCAGTCGCCGAACAACGCACCGCCTGCAACACCGGCGCCGCCTGAAGGACCACCGGTGCATACGGAAGACGATCTTGAGGCCACGGTATTGATCGGCCAGGGCGGCACGCCCGGGCAGCCTGCCGCCGTCAGGCCGCAGCCGCCGGCTTCCGGAGGAGAAAATACGAAGCCGCCGCCGCACCCTGAATCGGAAGAGGACCCGCTGGACGAAACGGTGATCATCCAGCCACGACAATCCGCCAACCGGAAATCGAAGCCATGACCGGCACCGCCAACGCTTCCCAACTGGCCGAGGATCTGCGCGCGCTGCACGCCGGCGACCCCGCCGATGCCCCCCGGGCCATCGAAGCCCTCTTGCAGGAGCGCTTGGCCGGCTGCTCCCCTGCGCAGGGCCGCCGAACCTTGATAAGCCTTTTGCAAATTCTCGAACCAAGGCACGAAGGCGACGACATGGCGACCGACGAAGCGGTGTTGAACCGGATATGCGGCCTGTTGCTCGGACGCCGCTTCGCACCCGGTGAGCTTTCAGCGGACCAGATGCTCGAGCGCCTGGGACGGTCGATGAACACCATCTTCGATGCCCTCAACCGTTTGATCGCCTCGATCGACACCGTTTTCTCCGGCGAGGACGACGGATCGCAGACCATCCGGCATTTCATCGGTGATCACATGGAAGGCGAAGATGCGCAGCTTTCCCTTGAAGCCCACATTCGTCGCATCAACGACGCCTTCCTGCTGACCCACGAAGCGTTCAAGGCCGCCGCTAAGACCAAGTTCGCCCAGGTCCTCAACGCCGTGAGTCAAGAGACCGTCGCCGCCGAACGCAGCGGCGGTCTGAAACTCGGCCCGCTGCGCAAAGCGGAAGACCACGACATCTTGAGAGAAAAGATCGACCGCATCCAACGCTGGTTCGATTCGGAACGGTTCATGGAAGACTTCCTGAGGGAATTCGAAAAACAATGCCAGGAAATCACCCGCAAGTAAGGAGAGTGTCATCATGCCCTATCGCGCTTGCCACGTCTTGTTCATTCTGACCCTTTTGCTGTCGGCCTGCGCCTCGCCGCCGCCGCCCGCACCCGATTGGAGCTATGAAAAAGAGGCCATCGAAATGCGGGTCAAGGCCGATCCACAACTCAACCTGGACGACGGGGCACCCCACACGCTGGTGCTGTGCACCTACCAGTTGAGGGACCCCAACACCTTCAACCTGCTGGCCGAGGACCTGGAGGGGATCTACAAGTTGCTCGCCTGCGATCTGTTCGACCACAGCGTGGCGACCGCCAAACGGTTCATTGTCCATCCGGGAGAGGAGACGGTCCATGCCATGGATCGCGCGGCGGGCGCTCGGCATGTGGGGGTGGTGGCCGGTTATTACACCTTGCACCAGGACAGGGTGACGCGCCTGTACAATATCCCCGTTTCGGTGGAAACCTCGGGCCTGGTACGCCGCACCACCGTCAGCCGGCCCGGCCGCCTCTCCTTCGAACTGGAGTTGGGACCGCTGCAAATCGGTCCTTGATCACCCATCGGCAGCGAAAGCACACCTCATGATGGAACGCGCACTCTTTTGGCATCAAGGGTTGTTTTTACAGCCCCAGCACCTTCAACTGAGCAGCCGGTACCAGGAAGCCCTGAGCCTGCCGCTCAAACAATTTCTGCAACCCCATTTTTGGGGCGTCGGACATTACCGGGTACAAACCGCCGCCCTGGACAACCGCAGTTTTCACCTGACGGAAGGCAAGTTCCTGTTTTCCGACATGACCTATGTGGAGATTCCCGGCAACGGCGTGGTCATGCCCCGCTCCTTCGAGGCCGACTGGGAAGCCGGCAGTCAACAGTTCGGCGTCTACCTGGGTCTGCGCAAATGGAACCCCGGCGGCAACAACGTGACGATCGTAAATGACATCGGGGATGCAACGGAGGTCTTGACGCGCTGGGCGACCCCTGCCGCGGCGGATGCCGTGCCCGATCTGCACCGGGACGGACCGGCGGCCGAAGTCCAGCGGCTCACCTGCGTGCTGAAGGTGTTCTGGGAAACGGAAAAGGATCGGTTGGGGGATTACGATTTGATTCCCATCGGTCGCTTGGAGCGCGACCAGGACCGGGTGCGCTTGTCCGATGCCTATCTGCCGCCCTGTCTATCCATCGACGCCGACAAAAACCTATACAACACCATCACCGAAATACGGGACCAAATCGGTGCACGGGCACGCCAACTGGAAGCGTACAAGCGGGATCGCGGGCTCCACTCCGCCGAATTCGGCGCCCGCGACATGGTGTACCTGCTGGCCTTGCGTTCCCTGAACCGTTATGCCGCCCTGCTGGAACACTGCACCGCCGCACGGCACGGTCACCCATGGCAAATCTACGGGCTGCTGCGCCAACTGGTGGGCGAGCTTTCCACCTTCACCGCGGACATCTCGTACACCGGCCAATCGAACGCGGGCGAGCAGATGCTGCCCGGCTACGATCATCAACAACTCGGGCCCTGCTTTGCGGCCGCCCTGTCATTGATCACCCTCCTGCTCGACCAAATCACTGCCGGGCCTGAATTTGTGCTGCCCATGCGGTTCGACGGCACCTATTTCGGCACCGAACTGCCGGCCAACATTTTCGAAGGGCGCAACCGTTTCTACCTTGTGGTGGAGACCGAGGCCGACCCCAAAGGCGTACTACCCGCCCTTACGGGCATCGCCAAACTGGGCTGCCGGGAGTCGTTGCCCATTCTGATCGCCCGTTCCTTGTCGGGCATCGGTTTGACCCACCTGGCGACGCCGCCTTCGGAACTGCCCCGCCGCAGCCGGGCGCTCTATTTTCAGATCGACCACCACGACGATCAATGGCCGCAGGTGCAAAAGGTGAAAAACCTGGCCCTTTACTGGGACGCAGCGCCGGAGGATTTGAGTATCGAACTGATGGCCGTAAGAAGGAGTTAGCCCCATGGACTTGTCCGCATGCTTCGTTGAAATCATCGCCTACACCTTGGCCGTGGCTCGCGGCGACGGGGCATCATCCCTTGCCTACGAACAGGTCCGCAACACCATGCAGCGGCTGATCGACCAAAGCGAAACCTGTTTGGCGCAAGGCGACTTTTCGCAGGAGGATCGCGACCTGGCGCGTTTCGCCGTCTTCGCCTGGGTGGATGAAACCCTGCTCGCATCTTCATGGGAAGGCCGGCAGCAGTGGCAACGCGAGCAACTGCAGCGGGTGCACTTTCAAACCGCCGATGCAGGGGAGCTCTTTTTCGAACGCCTCAATGGCATCGGCCCCCATCAGCAGCAGGTGCGCGAAGTCTACTACCTTTGCCTGGCACTGGGCTTCAGTGGCCAATATTGCAATGAAGGCGACGATTTCATGTTGGAACAGCTGCGCACCTCGAAC
This sequence comes from Desulfatitalea alkaliphila, assembly GCF_022968795.1. GTDB lineage: Bacteria > Desulfobacterota > Desulfobacteria > Desulfobacterales > Desulfosarcinaceae > Desulfatitalea > Desulfatitalea alkaliphila. Next base: position 71,538 of record NZ_JALJRB010000017.1, on the reverse strand, counting down.
CTCAAACTGCTGACCGGTCGCGCCGTGGGCATTCCGGACTGGAAGGATCAAACCCTTTTTCCCGATGCCTACTCTCGCGATGAGGGCGACGGCGTGCCATCATTGCAAGAGAAAAGGCGCTGGCCCGCATTCGCCATGATCTGCGCGGCGGCGCCGCTGGTGCTGTTCGGCGTTTTGTACCTCATCTACAGTTTCATTCTTAATAACATCGGCAACAATCTCATGGGTACGGTGTAGTAGATGAAATCCATTGCGGGATGGCTGATCAAAATTTTTCTGGTATTCACCTTGGCGGTACTGGCGCTGCTGCTGATCCTCGCCCTGGTGCTCTGGGTCGGTTGGCCCTGGTGGGTGAGCCTGTTTGTGGCCCTGGGGATGGCGGGCCTGCTGCTGGCGGCGGTCTTGCTGCGCAAAATCTGGCTGCGGCGACGGGAGCAGCGCTTCGTGCACCAAATCATCGCCCGGGACGATGCGCGGCAAGCCAACATGGCGCCGGCGGAGCAACAGCAGGCGCGCGAACTGCAAGCCCGTTGGAAGGAAGCCATCAACGCCTTGCGGCACTCTCATTTGCGCAAGCACGGCAATCCGCTCTATGTGCTGCCCTGGTACATGGTCATCGGCGAAAGCGGATCCGGCAAAACCACGGCCATCCAAAGCGCCCGCCTTTCATCCCCCTTCGCCGAAATGAGTCGCACTTCGGGCATTTCCGGTACCCGTAATTGCGACTGGTGGTTTTCCGAACAGGCCGTCCTGATCGATACCGCCGGCCGCTATGCAATGCCTGTCGACGAGGATCAGGACAAGGAGGAGTGGCAGACCTTTTTAACCCTCCTGGCCAAATTTCGCAAAAAAGAACCCCTCAACGGTCTGGTGGTGACCGTGGCGGCGGACCGCCTGGCCCGGGCCGACACGGACGCGCTGACGGCGGAGGGCCGCGTCATCCGGCAACGCATTGAAGAGCTGACCCGGGTGCTGGGCGCCCGTTCGCCGGTCTACATCCTGGTCACCAAGTGCGACCTGGTGCAGGGAGCGACCACTTTTTGCGACCAGTTGCCCGAGCCGGCGCTGCAGCAGGCCATGGGCCACATCAACCAATCCCTGGAAACGGATGCCGCCGCCCTGACGGATACGACCTTCCGTCGGGTGGGTGAACGCCTCCGTCAATTGCGGCTGTTGATGCTGCACAAAACCCCCAAGGGGTCGCCGAGCGCGGACCTGTTGCTTTTTCCGGAAGAGCTCGACAAGCTGCGCCTCCCCTTGACCGCCTTCGTGCAGGGCGCCTTTCAGCAAAACCCCTACCAGGAAACCCCGCTGCTGCGAGGGATCTTTTTCAGCTCCGGCCGGCAGGAAGGCACGCCCTTCTCCCATTTTCTGGAGGCCTTGGGCCTGATTCACACCCGTGACGTGCTGCCCGGCACCAACAAGGGGCTCTTTCTGCACGACTTTTTCGCCAAAATCCTGCCCACGGACCGGCACCTGTTCCGACCCACCCAACATTTGCTGCAGTGGCGCATGTTGACCCGGCACCTGGGACTGGCGGCCTGGGTGGCGGTGGCGGTAGCGGCCTGCGGGTTGTTGAGCTACGCCTTTGTCAAAAACCTCAACACCCTGGCCGATGTCCGGCGGGAATTCGACCGTCCGGCCGCAATGCAGGGGCGTATTCTCGCCGACACCATCACCTTGGATCGCTTCCGCGATGCCGTGCAGGAGGTGGAAAGCGGCAACCGCAACTGGTGGATCCCCCGGTTGGGAATGACGGAGAGCCTCAAGGTCGAAGGCGCCCTCAAGCAGCGGTTTGTCGATTTGTTTCACAAGGAATTCCTGGGGCCTTTCGATCAACGGATGGCCGATCGCATGACCCACTTCGGGCCGCAGACGGCGGCGTTGGATCTCGGTACCCATGTGATGCACCTTGCCCGGCGCATCAACCTGATCAAAGCCTGCCTGGACGGGGCCGAGCCGGCGCAATTGGCCGGCTTGCCCCAACCGCGATATGGTCCGGCACTGCTGCAGGATGCCGAAGCCATCACCGAAATCCAGACGCGGATCGGCACCCAGTACTTGTACAGCTTGAACTGGACACAGGACAAAGATCGGCTCAATGATGAAATGCGCCGGCTGCACACCTGGTTGAAGCACCTGCTCAGCCAACCGGAGGCCGATCTCAACTGGCTGGTCGTATGGGCCGCCGACGATCCCGATGCATCGCCGATCGGCATGGCGGACTTCTGGGGTCCGCTTGCCAAGGACGCACCGGCGCCGGCCACCATTTCGGCGGCCTATACCCCGATCGGCAAGAACCGGATCGAGACGGCCATCGACGAAATCGAATCCGCATTGTTGGAGCCGTTGCTGTTGGCCGCGCCCAAGCAGAACTTCGCCGAATGGTACCGCAATCAATACTTCGCCGCCTGGGAAAGTTTCGTCAAGGACTTCAGCGGCGCCCCCGATCTCATCCAAGAGAAGCGCCGCTGGCAGGATGTGGCCCGGCGACTTCCCACCCGGCAAGGGCCCTACTATGCCCTGATTCAGCGCATCAGCGAAGCGTTCCAGGTTTATGAACAGGAAACGGCCATCCCCGCCTGGGCCGGCCTGGCCTTCGACTGGCAGGAGGTCGTCAAAGAGTCGCAAAAAGGCGATGTCGTGGACCCGCAACAATCGGGACTGTTTCGCAAAGCGACGCGCCAAGTCACCTCCCGGATGAGAAAAGCGGAACGCGCGTTGGGGGTGCGTGTCCGCGCACCGATGGAAGCCGAAGCCCAACTGCAGGCCGCTCAGGTTTACCTGGAGTATCAGAAGGCCCTGGAGGCAATGGTGCAGGCCGCCGATTCACGCAACGTGGCCTTCGACATGGCAACGGCCCTCTTCCAGCAGGACCCCGCAACGGGTGATGTGCCTTTCTTGACGGCCCACCGCGCCCTGTCGAATCTGAAAATCATCATGGCCGAGCAGGATGACCGGAACGAAGCCCCTTTTTGGCATCTGTTGGCAGGTAACATCCTTTTCATGCAGCGTTATGTGACCCAAGAGGCGGCCTGTCGGTTGCAAACATTGTGGGAAAACCAGGTGTTGCTCGAGCTGCAGGATGTCAGCGCCGACCGCGACCCGGGGCAGGTGTTGATGGGCCCCGATGGCTTGGCCACCCGCTTTCTCAGTCAACCGGCGGCGCCTTTCATCACCCGTAGCCTGGCAAAGGGGTATCACGCCACCCGCGCCTTGGACATGGAACTCGCCTTCGAGCCGGCATTTCTTGCCTATCTGAGCAAGGGCGCGCAAGCGGCCCGACCGGTGCGCAGCCAGTACACGGTCCAAATCAAAGGATTGCCCACGGGCACCAACCCCGAGGCCCGGGTGCAACCCCACGCGACGGTCCTGGAGATGCAGTGCGCCGCGGGCACGACGCGCATGGAAAACCTCAACTTTCCCGTCGCCAAGCAGTTCAACTGGTCCGCTGGGGATTGCGGCGAAGTGCGGTTGCGCATTTTCGTGGGGGACACGACACTGGTCAAAACATACACCGGCCGTTACGCCTTCGCCCAATTCCTGAACGATTTCAAAACCGGGCAACGCACCTTTCAAGCCAATGCGTTTCCCGAACACGAGGCGAGCTTGAAAAGATCGGGCATCGAGTTCATCCGGGTGCGCTATCAGCTCCAAGGACACGGTCCCGTGATCCAATTGCTGGCCGGTGCCCCGGGCCGGCCTCCCGGACGAATCGCCACATGTTGGGACTGAACCGAACCCGCCGCAGCTGGCAATGGCATGCCGCCGGCAAGCATCCTGTAGCGCCGGATTTCATTCACCTGCGCGGCGGGACGCCGATATTGGAAGTCGTGGCCGATTGGATGACCAAAGGTTATGACGCGCTGGCCGGAAGGCCGCAGTCCATGGTTTCCCGTTACCACTTGTGGCGCTTTTGGCTGCAAGGCGGGCAGGCGGACCATTTGATCTGCGGCGTGGTCAAAGACAGCAGTGATCGCCTGGGGCGCCCCCACCCCTTGATGATAGCGGGAAGCGGCCCCTTGGCCCATTGGCAGAGGCGATGGCCCCTTCTGGCGGTGCAACTCGACCCTTTGTGGGAAGAGGTGGAACAGACCGCCGCACGACGGTTCGACAACCTGAGAGACTTCGGCGACGCGGTGGCGCGCTTGGGCAGGCCGGCCGCCGATGAAAACACCGTCGCAGCGCCGCCGAGCGCCCCCATCGCCGCCGAACGCTTGGCCGATTGCCAAAACGCCCTGCAAAGCGATGGTCGCGCCTTCATCGCCCTGGACGACGACCTGGCCGTCGACCCGCTCGCAAAAGTCGTTGCCTGGCACACGCAGTTGGACCGGTGTTGCCCCGAGGTGCCGCGGGCGGTTTTTATCGGCGGGCCCTTGGAGCGGGCGCACCTGGTGATTTTCCGACATGCGTTGGCCACCGCCGACTTCATACGCTTGTGGCGCATGCACGCAGACACGAAGGAAAGCTGATTCATGGATTTGAGTGCAATTGGAACAACCCCCATCTCCGAAGCAACCCCCGGTGGCGCGGACGTGCGTTATGATCCCGATTTCGAGGCGCTGCAGGCGGAAATCGACAAGCTGGGATCGCCGACCGCCTCCGGCCAGGTGGACTGGTCCCGGGTCATCGACCTGGCCACTGCGATCCTTCAATCCAAAGCCAAGGATCTCAATGCGGCCGTTTACCTTTGTGTCGCCCTGGTGACGACCCGTCAGTGCGAAGGGTTGGATCAAGGGCTGGCCCTGCTCAAGGCGCTGCTGGAAAACTTTTGGGACACCCTCCACCCCCCCAAAAAACGGATGCGTGGCCGCGCGGGCGCCATCGACTGGTGGCTTGAAAAAACGGAAAACGCCCTTTCGCGGTTGCCTGCGCCCGCTCCGTTGCCGGCGGAGATGCCGGCCCGAATGTTGGAAAACCTCCACGCCATCGACAGCCTGTTGGCCGACAAAATGCCCGACGCGCCCATATTGCGCCAACTGCAACGTCGGATCGAGACGTTCCCGATCAGCGACGTGCAGGAAGCCGCGACACCGCCGCCGGCCGCCGCCGAAACCCCGGCAATCCCGGCACAATCTCAGGATCCGCCGGCAACGGCCGCCGCGACACCGCCGATCCCCGCGCCGAGGGCCACCGCACCAACCAAGACCGAGGAAGGAGCCTCCGAAAACCTTTCCAGCAGCGCCGAGGCGCGCAAAGCCGCCGATGGCGTCATGCAGCGCTTGCGGCGGATCAGCCTGGCGCTGCTCGAGCATGACACCGCCGACCCATTGGCCTACCGTTACCGCCGCATTGCGGGCTGGGCGAGGGTGATGGCGGCACCGCCGGTCAACAAGGACGGCAACACCGCCATTGCACCGCCGGCGCCCCAAGTCCTGCAACAGTTGGAAGAGCTGCGCAGTGCGGGTAATGCCGCGGCACTGCTGCCCCAATTGGAACAAAAGGTGTCCCAGCACATCTTCTGGCTGGACCTCCACCGCTACACGGCGGAAACGCTGCAAGATCTGGGAAATGCACATCAGGCGGCCCATGACGCCGTTTGCCACGAAACCGCGGCGCTTTTGCGTCGATTGCCGACCCTGGCGGCATTGTGCTTTTCCGATGGTATGCCTTTTGCGGATGACCCGACGCGCCAATGGCTTGCTCAAATCGGATGCGACGCACAACCCGCGGGCCAGGGGGGGACCGCCGGACCGGCCACGGCGGACGACCCGTTGGCCGAGACGGTGGACGCTGCCCGGTCCATGGCTCGCAAGAAGCAGCTGGTCGAAGCCGTCGGCCTGCTGCAGCAGAAAATGCAGCAAAGCCCGGGCCGCCGCAACGCATTGCGCTGGCGCTTGGCCATCATCCGGTTGTTGTTGGAACATCGCAAGGCGCCGGCGGCAGTGCCGCACGTGGAGTACACGCTTACCGAAATGCAGCGTTTTGATTTGGCGCGTTGGGAGCCGGCGTTGGCGGTGGAGGTGCTGTCGCTGGCCGGGCAGGCCTTCGACGCTCAAAGCGGCAATGAACACAAATCGCGCGCCGGGGAGATGCGCCACCGCGTGGCCGCGCTCGATCCGGTTGCGGCCCTTCGCGCCGACCGGTCCTGAAGGCCTTCGGCTGCAAGAAGGGCTAACGCGACCCGATTCAGATAAACCCCAAACCCCAGACAAGGGAGTCAAGCCATGGCCAAGGAAGGAACCGTCGCCCCCAAGGAAAGAGTCAATATCGTCTACCGACCCGCCACCGGGGATGCCAAGGAAGAGGTGGAGCTGCCGCTGAAGCTGCTGGTGGTCGGCGATTTCACCCTCCAGGCGGATGACCGCATGATCGAAGAGCGCGAACCCACCCGGATCGACAAGGACAACTTCAATGACGTGATGCGGGCACAGAACCTCAAAATCGACATCACCGCGCCGGACAAGCTTTCGGATGAACCGGACAAAGAGATGGCGGTTTCGCTCAGTTTTGAATCGATCAGCGATTTTTCTCCCGAAAGCATCGCCCGGCGCACGCCCGAACTGAACAAATTGCTCGAGTTGCGCGAAGCGCTATCCTCATTGAAAGGCCCCATGAGCAACCGGCCGGAGTTTCGCAAAAAGATCCAGGAGATCGTCACCGATGCGGCGACGCGCGAAAAATTGCTCAAGGAATTGAATCTGGACAAAGAATAAATCAGGGAGGTGGTAAGCATGGCCGAAGAACGTGAAATGGAACAAGCTGCGCCCCCCGAGGCCGCAGAAACCTCTTTACTGGATGACATCGTCACCGCAACCCGGCTCAAACCCGCCGACGAAGGCTACGGCGTGGCCAAACGCGGCGTGGAAGCATTGCTGGCCCAATTGGTGGTCCCGGGCCGCACGGTGGACAAGGTTTCCAACGCTTTGATCGATGAGTTCATCGCCGAAATCGACGGCAAGCTCAGCCGACAGCTGGATGCGATTCTTCACAATCCCGAGGTGCAACGGCTGGAGTCGGCCTGGCGGTCGCTCAAATACCTTGTCGACAAAACCGATTTCCGTGAGAACATCCGCATCGAAATCCTGAACGCCGGCAAACAAGAGCTGTTGGAAGATTTCGAGGATGCCCCCGAAGTGAGCAAGGCCGGTCTTTACAAAACGGTCTATACCGCGGAATATGGCCAATTCGGCGGTCAGCCCTACGGCAACATCATCGCCAATTACGAATTCGGTCCCGGGCCGCAGGACATTAAACTGCTCCAGTATGTGGCCGCGGTTTCGGCCATGGCCCACGCGCCCTTCGTGGCCGCCGCCGGGCCGCAATTCTTCGGCGTGGACAGCTTCAACGAGCTGCCCAATCTGAAAGATCTGCACGCGGTTTTCGAGGGGCCCCAATACACCAAGTGGCAATCTTTTCGCGAAACGGAGGATGCCCGCTATGTCGCCCTGACCGTGCCCCGTTTCCTTTTGCGGCTGCCTTACGGCCAGGACACCCAGCCGGTCAAAACCTTCAACTATGAAGAGAATGTGTCGGCCACCCACGACCACTATCTGTGGGGCAACGCGGCCTTTGCTTTCGCCACCCGCCTGACCGATAGTTTCGCCAAGTACCGCTGGTGCACCAACATCATCGGACCCATGGGCGGCGGCACGGTGGAAGATCTGCCCTTGCACCAATTCGAGGCCATGGGCGCCGTCCAGACCAAGATCCCCACTGAAGTCCTGATCTCCGAACGACGTGAATTTGAATTGGCCGAAGAAGGCTTCATCGCCCTGACCATGCGCAAAGGCAGTGACAATGCCTGCTTTTTTTCCGCCAACTCGGTGCAAAAGCCCAAAAACTTCGGTATCAGCGAAGAGGGCAAGAACGCCGAACTGAACTACAAACTGGGCACCCAGCTGCCGTACATGTACGTGGCCAACCGCCTGGCCCACTACTTGAAGGTGATCCAGCGCGAAAACATCGGCAGTTGGAAGGAGCGTGCCGATCTGGACAGGGAACTGAACACCTGGATCCGGCAGTACGTGGCCGACCAGGAAAACCCCCCCGCCTCGGTGCGCAGCCGGCGGCCGCTGCGCCAGGCGCAAATCACGGTGGAAGATGTGGAAGGCGAGCCAGGCTGGTACCGGGTGGGAATGAAGGTCCGCCCCCACTTCAAGTACATGGGTGCTTTTTTCACCCTTTCGCTTGTCGGGAAACTGGACAAGGAATAAACCAACCAAATTTAAAGAAAAAGGAGAACGAAGATGCCGACACCAGCTTATTTGACCATCGAAGGCAACAGCCAGGGACTGATCACCCAAGGTGCTTTCACCGAGGAGAGCGTGGGCAACATCTACCAGGAGGGCCATGAAGACGAAGTTCTGGTCCAGGCGCTGTCCCATGACATCACCATCCCCCGCGATCCGCAAAGCGGTCAGCCGACCGGGCAACGGGTGCACAAACCGTTGGTCATCACCAAGGTGCTCGACAAGGCGTCGCCACTGTTGTGCAACGCTCTGTGCTCCGGCGAACGTTTGACCAAGTGCACCATCAAATTCTATCGCACCAGTGCCGATGGCCAACAGGAACACTATTACACCATCGAACTGGAAGATGCCATCATCGTCGATATCAAGACCTACATGCCCAACTGTCAGGATCCGGCCCAGGCCCATTTCACCCATTTGGAAGATGTTGCCTTCACCTATCGCAAGATCACCTGGAACCATGTCGTGTCCGGCACGGAGGGAACGGACGACTGGCGCGCCCCACGGTCCTGATGCAACAGGGCAAGCACTTGAACACGATTGGTTTTGTGCCGCGCATGCCTTGCCGGCAACCGTCCGGCGGATCGATGCCGTTGCGTTGCCTGCAAGGCGGCTTGGCATGAAACCGGTCGACCATGCCGGGCGCGGGGTCGCTTGAGTAGACCTCGGCCCGCATAAAGAGCAGGACGTGCCATGCGTGAACACCGTCTTTTGGACCGCATCCGTGAATCGGCCAGAAACCCGAGTCGTCGGGTGACCGAAGATCCCGCGCAAATGATACGCTCGGTCCAATCACACTTGCAGCGCATTCTCAACACGCGCCAGGGCAATGTACCCATAGCTGAAGATTACGGCATTCCCGACTTTACGGACTTGATGAGCGGCTATCCCGAATCGCGGCGCGTGATAGAACACACCATCCGGGACACCATTCAGAAATACGAGCCGCGACTGCGCCAGGTCCGGGTGGTATTTCTGGACCAGGCCGGCGACGCCCTGACGGTCCATTTTCAGATCAATGCCCAACTGGTGTTGGCCGGCCACCGAGACCCGGTCACCTTCGACAGCGTGCTGGATACCGGCGGCCAAATTAAAGTAAAGAAGTAGGCCATTATGTTCGACCACTATTTTCACCAGGAACTGGCCCAACTGCGCGACCTGGGCGCCGAATTCGCCAAGGCGCACCCGGCCGTGGCCCCCATGCTCAGCGGCATGTCGACCGATCCGGATGCCGAACGGCTGCTGGAAGGGGTGGCCTTCCTGACGGCCCTGCTGCGCCAGCGGCTGGACGATGATTTTCCTGAAATCGTCCAGGAGTTGTTTCAGTTGATCTGGCCGCACTACTTGCGACCGTTGCCGGCGGCCACCATCGTTGCTTTCACGCCCAAGGCCAATCCCAAACAGGCGATACCGGTAGCCAAGGGCACCTACCTGGCCTCCGAGCCGGTGGAGGGCACCGCGTGCACCTTCCGCACCTGCAGCGACGTGGTGGTCGAGCCGTTGACCGTAGAACAGGCCGCCTACGAAGAGCAGCCCGGCCGGCCGCCGCGCATTCGCCTGCAGATGGCCTTGAAAGGGGTGTCCCTCAAAGATTGGCGGCCCGAGCGGTTGCGCTTTCATTTGGCCGGATCCTTTCCGGAAGCAGCGGATATTTACTTACTGCTGCGGCGTCACCTGCAGCGCGTGGTGTTGACGGCGCCGGAAGACAATCATGTCTGCGTGCTTCCGGCCGAGGACCTGCGACCGGTGGGGTTTGACGATGCCGACGTGCTGATCGAATATCCGCCCCACTCTTTCCCCGGCTACCGCATCCTCCAGGAATATTTTCTACTGCCGGAAAAATTCCTTTTTCTCGATTTACACGGTTGGCAGCAGTGGACACCGAACGGTGACGACACCCGATTTGAAATCCGGTTCGAACTGACGCCTTCAAAGCTGCCGCCGCCGCGGGTGCGCCGGGAGCATTTTGCGCTGGCCGCCACCCCGGCCATCAACATATTCCCCTACGACGCGGATCCCATTCGGCTGGATCACCGCAAAAGCGAATACCGCGTCATGCCCAGCGGCGGCGAGCGAGGGCACTTTCAGATCCACTCGGTCACCGGGGTGACCGGTTTCGTCCAGGGAACCGCCAAGGAGCGGGTCTATGCACCCTTCGAGCTGTTCTCCCCGAATCCCGAAGCCAATCCCACCTACCATCTGCGCATGCGCCAATCACCGGTTCGACACGCCGCTGATTTCTATCTGTCCGTGGCCTACCCGCCCGGCGCGCCGCCGCCGGCGACGGAAACGCTTTCCATTCAGCTGCAATGCACCAACGGTCAACTGCCCGAAGGTTTGCAACGCGGCGACATCCGTCACCCGACCAGCAACACGCCCGAATTCGTGGCGTTCACCAACTTGCGTCCTCCGACGGCATCCGTGCTGGTCACCCCCGGCAGCAATTTGCACTGGAAATTGCTGTCCCACCTCTGCCTGAACTACCAGTCCCTGACCGATGTGGACAACTTCAGGGCGCTGCTGGGGCTTTACAATTTCGAGGAAAACAGGGACCGGCCCGCCTTCATGGCCCACCAGAAAAGAATTTCCGGTGTCCGGGCCATCCGCGCCGAGGCTTCCGATCGCCTCGTTGACCGCGTGGTCATGCGCGGTCGTGAAATCCGTATGGAGGTGCACCAGGACCATTTCAGCGGGCCGGGCGACCTGTTCCTCTTCGGAACGGTCCTCTCCCGTTTTTTCGGCCTGTACGCTTCCATCAACACCTACACCCGCTTGTCGATGCAAGAGATCCTCAAGGGAGAAAGCTACCAATGGAAGGCACGGATCGGCGACCATCCACTGATTTAGCCGTCGACGGCGAGGGCGCGCTTTGCGGCGACCTGCTGACCAACGCACCGGCCTACGCCTTTTTCCAGGCGATGCGATTGCTGCGCCGCGCCGTGCGCGCGGAAGACGGTCGGGACGCGGCACAGGCGGAGGAGCGCATCCGCATCCGGCCGAACCTTTCCCTCGCTTTTCCGGCCGCCGACATCGAAAGCATCACCCAACAATCATCCCCTACCGATGGGACCATCTTCCACATCACCGCCAATTTCCTCGGGTTGTACGGCACCGCTTCGCCCCTGCCCACTTTTTACACCGAGGATCTGCTGGAAGAAGCCGCACAGGACGAGTCGGTCTCCCGCGATTTTCTGGACATCATTCACCAGCGCCTGTACCATCTGCTTTTCAAGGGATGGTTGAAATATCGTCAATATCTGCAAGTGGCCGAAGCGCAGCAGTCGGCCCACATGGAGCGGCTCTACTGTTTGCTGGGACTGGGCACGGAAACGCAGCGGCAAAAGGCCGATCCGGCTTTCCCGCCCTACCGGTTGTTGCGCTACATCGGGCTGTTCACCCAATACCCGCGCTCGGCCGCAGGGTTGACCGCATTGCTGACGGACGCCCTGCAGAGGGTGCCGCTGCGCATCGTGCCCTGCATTTCGCGCTGGGCCACCATTCCGGATTCGCAAAGGTTCTGCGTCGGCTCGGCCGGCAACCGGATCGGCATGGACAGCTATCTGGGCCACACCATCGAAGACCGCATGGGCCGCTTCCGCATACAAATCGGTCCCTTGCCCAAAACGCTCTTTTTTCAATTCACGCCGGGCAGCCCGCTCTACCTGCAGCTGGCAGCCCTGACGGCGCTGTATGTCACCGAACCGCTTTCCTGCGAAGTGGAACTCGTTCTGGCCGCCGGTGAGGCCGAAACCCTTTGCCTCGGTGATCCGGGCAGATCCCGCTTGGGGATCGCCAGTTGGGTTTTTTCCGAAGCATCGTTAGGCGAAGTGCGCACCCGTTTTGAAATGCAACATCCCTAGCCCAGGAGGCAAACCATGCTCACGGTCGACATCAAATCCTTGCTGCGCCGCTTGAACCCCTACTGCACCTCCGGTTTGGAAGGCGCCGCGGGGCTGTGCGTCTCCCGCACCCATTACGAGGTGACGGCGGAACACTTCTTTCTGAAGCTACTGGAAAATCCCGCCTCGGACATCTGTCTGCTGCTCGCGCATCAGGGCGTCGACGTGGGCCGTGTGCAGAAGGCCCTGCACCGCAGCATGGAAGAATTTCGCAGCGGCAATGCCGCCAAGCCGGTTTTTTCACCCTTGCTGCTGGAATGGCTGCAGGAAGGCTGGCTGGTGGCATCCGTGGACCTGGACGAGGCGAGGGTCCGGTCCGGTGCCCTTTTGCTGGCTTTTCTCAACCGCCCACGCCAGTTCGCCGACGGCAGCTATGTGGATCTATTGACGGCGGCAAGCCGTGATGCCGTGCAGGACAATTTCTGGGCGGCGACCAAAGGGTCGGTGGAAAAAGCGCTGCGCGAAAGCGAAATCGCCGAGACCACGGGACCACCGGGCGAAGCGACCGCCTTACAACGTTATTGTACCGATTTCACCGAAAAAGCGGCCAGCGGCGACATCGACCCGGTTTTCGGACGGGATCGCGAAATCCGCCAGATGGTGGACATCCTGGCCCGGCGCCGCAAAAACAACCCCATCGTGGTCGGCGAGGCCGGTGTGGGAAAAACCGCGGTCGTGGAGGGTCTGGCGTTGCGCATCGTGGAGGGCGACGTCCCCGATCTGCTGACCGGTGTCCGGTTGCTGGGATTGGATATGGGGCTTTTGCAAGCCGGCGCCGGCATGAAAGGGGAGTTCGAAAACCGGCTCAAGGCGGTCATCAACGAAATCAAGGCATCGGAAAAGCCAATCATTCTGTTCATCGACGAAGCCCACACCCTGATCGGCGCCGGCGGTTCCGCCGGCATGAGCGATGCCGCCAATCTGCTCAAGCCGGCCTTGGCCAGGGGTGAACTGCGCACCGTGGCGGCCACCACCTGGTCGGAATATAAAAAATATTTCGAAAAAGACGCCGCCCTGGCCCGGCGTTTTCAGTTGGTCAAACTGGACGAGCCGTCTGAAGAGAGCACCAAGCTGATTCTGCGCGGCCTGAAGGCGAAATACGAGGCGGCCCACCAGGTCGTGGTGCGCGACGATGCCATCGAAGCCGCCGCCGAACTGTCCAATCGTTACATATCGGGGCGACAACTGCCGGACAAGGCCGTCGACCTGCTGGACACCAGTGCGGCCAGGGTCAAAATCATGCTGACCGCCAAGCCCGATGTGATCGAAGACCGGGAGCGGCGCATTCAGGCCCTGGACCGCGAAACCCGGGCCATCGACCGCGACCGCGATCACGGGCTCGCCGTCGATCCGGAACGCGCCGGGTTGCTGTCGGCCGAACGGGAGCACTTGACGGAGGAGTTGAGCGACCTCAACAACCGCTGGCAGAACGAACAGGCCCTGGTGCAACAAGTGATCGCCTTGCGCCTGCAGTTGTCCGATGCCGAAGCGACGGCCACGGCGGAGATCCGGTCGGAATTGGAGGCGGCCGGTCAACGGCTGAGCGCGGTGCAGGGCACCGACCCCCTGGTGCGGGCGGAAGTCGACCCGGATATCGTCGCCAAGGTGGTTGCCGACTGGACCGGCATACCTGTGGGCAAGGTCATGCGGGACGAAGCGCGGACCGTCATGCAACTGGGCCAACGGCTCAAAGAGCGTATCCGGGGCCAAGATGAAGCGCTGGATGCCATCGTCCAGGTGATCATGGCGGCCAAGGCGGGCATCAAGGATCCCGCCCAGCCATTGGGCGTGTTTCTACTGGCCGGTCCCAGCGGCGTCGGCAAAACCGAAACCGGCCTGGCCATGGCCGACCTCTTGTTCGGCGGCGAGCACTTCATGGTCACCGTCAACATGAGCGAATTTCAAGAAAAGCACACCGTCAGCCGCTTGATCGGCTCCCCGCCCGGTTATGTCGGCTACGGCGAGGGGGGGGTACTGACCGAAGCCGTTCGACAAAGGCCCTACTCGGTGGTGCTGATCGATGAAGTGGAAAAAGGCCACCCCGAGGTGATGAACCTGTTCTATCAAGTGTTCGACAAGGGGGAGTTGGCCGACGGTGAAGGGCGGGCCATCGATTTCAAGAACACGGTCATCTTCATGACCAGCAATCTGGGCACCGATATCATAACGGAAATGTGCAGCGAATCCCCTTCGCCCCCCCTTGAAAGCCTGGGCGCCGCCGTGCGCCCGCTGTTGAGCAATCACTTCAAACCGGCGCTGCTGGCACGCATGAAGGTTCTGCCCTATCAACTGCTGCCCGCCGATGTCCTCAAAGAGATCGTCGTTCTCAAGCTGGAGAAACTGGTGCGGCGCCTGCACGCAACGCATCGCATCGCCCTGAGCTATGCACCGGCGCTCGTCGACCAGATCGCCGAACGCTGCACGGAGGTGGAAACCGGTGCCCGCAATATCGATCACATCATGAGCGGCACCATCATGCCGCGGCTCTCGCAGGAGATCCTCACATGCATGAGCAGCGGCGAATTACCGTCCAGCGCGCACCTTGCGCTGGATGACAGCGGCGGCTTCACCGTCGTTTTCGGAGGTCCATCATGAGCCTGTCGAGCGCGGCCAATGCCTCCCGCTTCTTCCTCGAAGCAGGGGGGCATGAATGGCAAATCGTCGATTTCACCATTGATGAAAAGGTTTCGGCACCCTTCCAGGCGGATGTGAATCTGGCCTGCGAGGAAGAGGTGCCATTTGAGGATATCATCGGCCAAAACGCCGTGTTGACCATTGAGAGCGCCGACGGCGAACGCTATCTGCACGGCATCGTCAACCGTTTTGTGCACACTGGCCTTGCCGGCCGCTTCCTGCTCTATCGGGCCCGGATCGTGCCCCAGATGTGGCTGCTGAGCCTGGCGCAGGACTGTCGCATCTATCAAGACCAAACCGTACCGGACATCGTACAACAGGTACTGGAAGAGTCGGGCATTACCGCCGACCTGTTCGACTTTCGCTTGAAGAATCAATACCCGGAAAGAACCTATTGCGTGCAGTACCGCGAAACGGACCTCGCTTTTGTTTCCCGCCTGCTTGCCGAGGAGGGCATCTTTTACTTTTTCGAACACAGTGACGAGAAGCATCTGCTGATCTTCGGCGACGGGCCGGTCAACTATCAGCCCATTGCCGGAAACGACCAGGTCCCATTGAACATCGGCAGCGGAACGGTGGCCGAGGAAGAAGCGGTGCTGACCTTCCAAATGCAGCAGCAGCTGCGACCGGGCAAACTCACATTGAAAGACTTCAATTTTGAAAAGCCCTCCGTAGACCTGACCGCCGACCAAACCGACAGCGAAAACGAGTCACGGGAGATCTACGACTATCCGGGTGCCTACACCACGACCGAGCAGGGGCGCAAAATCGCCCGGGTGCGCCTGCAGCAGGAAACCATGGCCAAGACGCAAGCCGACGGCACGAGCGTGGTGCCGCGATTCATCCCCGGCTGCACCTTCGCCTTGACCGATCACACCATTGATCGTTTCAACAGCGAATACCTTTTGGTCGAGGTGCGCCACGAGGGGGCCCAGCCCCAAGTACTGGAAGAACAAACCGGAGCCGGCGGCGCCACACGTTATGAAAACCGATTCTTTGCCATACCCTCTTCGGCGACCGTCCAGCCGGAACGCAAGAAGGCCAAACCGGTGATGGACGGAGTGCAGACGGCGATCGTGGTGGGGCCGTCAGATGAAGAAATTTACACCGACGCGCATGGTCGCGTGAAGGTGCAGTTCCACTGGGACCGTTTGGGAGGACGCGACGAAAACAGCTCGTGCTGGATCCGCGTCAGTCAAGCGTGGGCGGGCGCGGGATGGGGCGCCATGTTCATCCCGCGCATCGGCCACGAAGTGATAGTCGACTTCATCGAAGGCGATCCCGACCGGCCCATCGTCACCGGCCGCGTCTACCACGGCACCAATTCACCCCCCTACACACTACCCGACGAAAAAAGCAAAAGCACCCTCAAATCCAACACCACCAAGGGCGGTGAAGGGTCCAATGAATTGCGGTTCGAGGATGAAAAAGGCAAAGAAGAAGTTTACCTTCATGCGCAGAAGAATTGGACCATCGGCGTCGAGAACGACAAAAACCAGACCATCGGCAACGATGAATCGCTCAGAGTGAAAAACGACCGCGAGAAGAAAGTCGACGCCAACCAGAAAGAGACCATTGGCGGCAACAAGACCATCGATGTGACCGGTGCCCACAAGGAGAAGATCGGCGGCAACCAAACGGTCAACGTGGGGGCCAAGCGCAATCTGACCGTCAACACCGAGGAAGTCGTCAATGTGGGCACCAACCGGACACTGAAGGTAGGCGGTATCCAGAAACACACCATCACCGGGCAAAACGATTTGACCTGCGCCACGGAAAAGTACACCGTCAGCGGCAATCGCACCGTCACCGCCGGCACCGAAAGCAAAACGGTCAACGGCATGCGCACCCTGAGCGCCAACGTGGAAAGCTATACCGTCAGCGGCAATCGCAATCTCACCGTGGGCAATGAAACCCGTACTGTGACCAACCAGCAGACATTTTTGGGCATGGACGTGACCACCGACTCGGGTGCCAAATTCGAGAATTTCGCCGGTCTCAAAGTCTCCAACGCCTTCGCCCTGTTGATGGAGTTGAAACAGATCAGCATTTCGGTCGCCAACGCCTCGATCGGCTACACCTCTTTCAACCTGAGTCAGGACGGCATCAAAGTGAACACCAACGCCCTGCATGTCATTGGATAGCGCGCCATGAAAGTGGTCAAACCGCTCAAGCTGGGTATCCTGCACCGCAGCTTCGAATACCGGAGCCGATGCTTCTGGGCGCCTACCGTGCTGGCCTTCTTCGACTTCGAGGACGGCCAGGCCCCGAAGCTGAGCACCGAAATCGATATGTGGACCTTCTGCGCCGACGAGCTGGGCAAGGCGGCCGTGGTGGATGAAGGCATGCCCAAAGAAAGGGGTGAAGTGCTGGTGCACGGCGCCTTTCATGCGCCCGGTGGCCAACCGGTGCCGGCCGGCCGGGTGCGTCTGCGATTGGGCGGGATCGACAAAACCCTTTTTGTTTTCGGTGACCGCCATTGGCGCCGGAATTTTCACCTGGTGGCGGACATCAGCGCGCCCGTCCCCGCCACCCGGATTCCCATCACCTACGCCAACGCCTTCGGCGGGCCGCGGTTCAAAGCCAACCCCCTGGGCAAGGGCCTGCCACCGGAAACGGAGGCCGGCGCCGGCGCCGCTATCGCACTGCCCAACGTGGAGCACCCGGATCACTTGCTTGGATCGTTGCGCGATCGCCCCGAACCGGCGGGATTCGCGCCCCTGGATCCCATGTGGCCCCAACGCTACCACAAATGCGGCACCTACGATGAACAGTGGTACCGGGAACGGTTTCCCGGCCTGGCCGACGACATCGACTGGACCTTTTTCAACACCGCCCCGGAGGACCAGCAGATCGAGGGCTTCTTCAACGGCGACGAACCCTTTCTCATCGAAGGCATGCACCCGCGGATGCAGCGGATCGAAGGACGCTTGCCGGACTTGCGACCGCGCTGTTTCATCAATCGACGCGGACAAGGGGAGCAGACCTTCGAGGAGGTGTCGCTGCAGCTCGACACGCTGTGGCTGTTTCCCCATGCCCAACGCGGCATCCTGGTTTACCACGGCCTGGTGCCCAGCGACAGCGATACGGCCAGGGAGATCGACCATCTGCTGATCGCCTACGAGGCCGGTCGCGACCCGCGCCGCGACCTGATGCACTACCACGCGGCGCTGCACCGTCGGCTGGACAAGGAGAACGGCGCCCTGGCCCTGCTCGACGAGACCGATTTGATCGCCGCCGGCGAACGCTCGGGCTACACTGAAATGATGGCCTCCGAAAGCGTTGCCGCCATGCGGGGCGAAGGGTTGCTGCAGGCCAAGCAGAAAGAACGCATGGATCGGGATCTGGCCGCTGTGCGCGCCCTGATCGCCGCCCAGGGAAGCGACCCGGACCAAGTGCTGCCGCTGCCGGTCGCGAACGAACCCGGCGACGGCGATCTGGATTTCGATCATATCCTCACCCAAGCCCAGGACCAGCGCAAGGCGGCCGACGAGCGACTGGCGGCCCAGCTCCAAAATTTAGGCCTGGACAAGGAAACCCTGCTGCAGCAGGCCGCAACCGAACCGGCACCGCGCCCGACCTTCACGGCGGCGGAAGCGGTGGCCACCTTTCGCTCGCTGGGCGTCAACGACCCCGATTTGGAAAACAAGATGGCCCTCATGGAGACCGGCTTCCAGCGCGCCTACCGCCAGGCCGGCCACGCCCTGCCGCCGATCCTGTCGGCACCGGACCATCTGCCGGAGCAAAGACGCCAGGCCCTTTTGGATGCCCACGGGGCCGGCAAACACTCGCCGGACAAGGATCTGGCGGGCATCGACCTCAGCGATGCGGACCTGCCCGGCATCGACCTCGCCGGCGCCCTGCTGGAGGATGCCCGCTTGCACGGCACCCGGTTGACCAAGGCCGAGTTGACGGAGATCGCCCTGATGCGCAGCGATTTGAGCGGCGCCGACCTGTCCGGCGCCTGCTTGAAGGGGGCCGGCATGGGCCGGGCGTGCCTGGCAAAGGCCGACCTGACAGGCGCCGATCTGTCCGGTGCCGCCCTGGTGGCCGCCGATCTGGGCAAAACGGTGCTGCGCGGTGCGAACTTGGAAGAAGCCGACCTTTCGGAAGTCAAGGCCGGCGGCGCCGATTTCAGCGACGCCCGCATGTCGGCGGTCCGATTGCTGGAGGCGGATCTGTCAAAGGCCTGCCTGGAGGGGGCCGATCTGCGCAAGGCGCTGTTGTATAAAACCCGCCTGACAGGGGCCGTGCTGGACCGATGCCGCCTGGAAGAGGCCGTCCTGGTCGAAGTCGAGGCCGCCGGGTGCCGCTTCCGCGGCGCGCAGATGGCGAACCTGCGGGCGGCGTTCCAGTGCACTTTGACCGGCGCCGATTTCAGCGATGCCGATTTGCGCGGCTGCAATTTCCGAGGGGCCGATCTGACCGGCGCCTGTTTTGCCGGCGCCGATCTGACCGGCGCCGATTTGAGCGAAGCGGTACTGAAGGACTGCAATTTCGTCCGCGCCAATGCGAGCGGCTGCCTCTTCATGGACGCCGACCTGACCAACGCCGACCTGCAGGCCGCCAACCTCTTCGAAAGCCTGCTGCACCGCGCCACCCTGTTCGACACCCGGTTCACCGGCGCCAATCTCTACGGCGCCGATTTCATGAAAGCCCGATTCCGGAACACGGATGTGCGCTTGGCGTTACAAGACCGATCCACCCTCAACCGATGGGCCCCCCGCTGATGGCAATGGAAGAAGAGGCGATTTTCAAACGCATGCGCGAGCAGTTCGGTTTCCACGACCGACCCCGCCGTATGACCCCCGCCGAGCTGGTGCGGCGCGTGGCCGATGGCGATTTTCTTTCGACCATCGATTGCGCGGCAACCGACCTGCGCGGCGCCGCCCTGACCGGCTGCATTTTCGAAAAGACCTCCTTTCGCAATGCAAATTTGCGTGGTGCCGACCTGCGTGAATCGGTGTTCACCCACTGCGATTTCAGCGGCGCCGATCTAACCGGTGCCCGTGCCGATTTGGCGGTTTTCCAGAACACCGACCTGACCGATGCACGCCTGCCCCAAGCGAAGCTCGACTTTGCCAAATTTCTGGAGTGCACTGCTCGGCGGATCGATCTGACCGCGGTCGATCTGACCGGCGCCCTGGCCTACCAGTGCGCGCTGCAAGAGGCCTGCCTGGACGACGCCGACCTGGAGCGCGCCATATTTCAGGAGAGCGACCTGGCCGGCGTACGCCTCGCCCGCATTCGCTGCCCCCAGGCGTTGATGAACGGCCTCGATTTCACCCAAAGCGTGCTCGACGGCGCCGACTTCCGCCAGGCGATCCTGATGAACAGCTGCTTTGCCGGCATGAACCTCGGCGGCATGGCATTCGCCCAGGCCCAACTCAACGGCACCGACCTGCAGGGGGTCGATTTCAGCAATGCCGATTTGACCCAAACCAGTTTTGTCCAGTGTCGTATGGACGGGGCCTGCCTGGAAAGAGCCCGGGCCCCCCTGGCCCTTTTCATTGAAGCCCGACTGCCGAACGCCCGCATGGGCGGCGCTGTCTTGCGCCAAGCCTCGTTTCAAAAGGCCGATTTATCAGCGGCCGACTTGAGCGCCGTCGATGCAACGGCGTCCGTCTTCCAAAAGGCGCTATGCCGGAATACAGGATTCAGGAGTGCCCAGCTGACCGATTGCGACTTCGCCCATGCCGATCTGTCCGGCGCCGACTTCACCAATGCCCGGCTGTTGCGCGCCAAATTACATCGCTGTGTCCGGGAACAAACCATCTGGACCGGCAGTGATGTCCAGGCCGCCTTCGGCGACGACCCCGTGCGTACGGCAGGAGAAGAATGGCAGCCGCCGTTCTGATCCCATTGCGCCAAACAAAAGCCCTTTCAAGAGGTGTTTATGAACCATTCGGCCCGCCAAACGTTTTCCCCGGAGATGGTCCAGGAAGAGGCCCGCGTTCTTCTCGCAGATGGCCGCCAATGCCGCTTGAGGTCGGCTTCGGGGGTTTACGATGCCCGCAGGGCGGTCAGTTGTCTGCTGGCGCCCCGCGCCGGCGACCGGGTCCTGGCCGCCCTCGACGCCCAAGGCAACGCCTGGGTGCTGGCCATCCTGGAACGCGAAACGACCGATGCGCAGCAAATCGCGCTGGAAGGCGATGTGCAACTGAAAGTCGACGGCGGACGCCTCTCCATCCTCGCCCGGGACGGCCTTGAAGTGGAGACGGCCCGGGATATCCGAACCCTGTCCGGGACGCTCGACGTCCGATCCATCCAGGCCGCGGTCCACTTGCAGGAGGGCGAGCTGCAGGCCGGCCGTCTCAGCGGTCGCGTCGGGGCCCTCCACTGGATTGCGAACACGGTGAACAGCCTGGTGGAAAGGATGACCCAACGGGTCAAACGGCTCTATCGGACGGTGGATGAATTCGAGCAGGCCAAGATCGGGCGGATGGACTATCGGATTGACAAACTGCTGAGCTTCCGCAGCCGCTACACCGTGATGACGGCCAAGGAGGATGTGAAGGTGGATGGCGAACGCATTCACATCGGCTGAAAGGGTCTGCGGTTCCACTGTCGCCGATGCGTTCCTTGATGAAAATGGCAAATGGTTGAAACAAAAAACGGAGGTATACACCCATGTTCGCCAACACCCAGATGATGGGCATGGACACCGGCTTTCCCGATGTTTGCCTGACACCGGCGCCGCCGTCGCCGGCACCGGTGCCCGTTCCCTATCCCAACGTCGCCATGGGCCCCATGGGGGTGCCCGCGGCCTACACGGTTCTCTTCATGGGGGCGCCGGCCCACAACATGGCCACCTCCATCCCCATGACCAACGGGGACAACACCGGCGTCGCGATGGGGGTGGCATCGGGATCGGTCATGGGCCCGCAGCGCCATTTGACCGCGGCTTTCACGGTGCTGGTCAAGGGCATGCCCGCCACGCGGCTCACCAGCATGTCCTTGCAGAACTCCACCAATTGCCCGGGCGCCCGTATCGTCCCCAGTCAGGTCAAGGTGATGCTGCTGGCGCCTTGAGAGATCGAATCAGCCGACCTTGTCCCACTTTTGGGCCACCCTTTTGAGGATCGCCGCATCGGTCAAATAATGTTCATAGTGACCACAGGTGGTGCACACCAGGGTCATCCGGTCGGTCGCGGCACTGCCGATCAGGGCCGTGCCGCGCACGAACACATTTTTACCGGAAGCGGTGGTGACGCCGTTACGCATCTGGTAAACGGTTTTGGATTGACACCGGGGACAACGTCCATCGCGCATGATGCAACTCCTTTTGCGGAAAGGTTGACGGATGATGAAAATAGGGTTGAGCGTGCTGTCCACACCCGAAGCGCAGGTCCACACACTCCTGCGCCGATTGAAAACCTACGGCTTGGAATGCGCCGCGCATGAGTGGCAGGACGACCTGACCGCCATGGCCTGGCGCGCCCCCAAAGCGACGCTGGTCAACGCCGATTGCGCCATGTGGGCCATCATGGGAGCCAAAGCGGCTTTCCGCCGAGCGGAAACGCGCTACGGCCTTTCCCTGCTCGCATTGTGTGTGCAGTCCCAGCGCGGACGGGGGTTCCCCATTGTGGTGTTGCAGACCGACGACGAACCGTTCACGGCGCAGGAGCTGCCGACGCCGTTGCAAAACGTCACCATACTTCCGGCCGCGGACGCCGGCACAGCGGCCAAGCTGGTGGCCAGGGCCCACGGCCGGTCCACATTCATTGCGCCGCCCTTTCATCTGGACATGGTGGGCGACCCCCGTCTCGGCCAGTGGCTTGAAGTGCGCCCGACAGCGGAAGAATGGCCGGGCATCATCTTCGGCATCGACGAGGGGGAGATCCAATTCCAGGCCGTGGGACCCGCCGGCGCCCTGCCCGCCACCAGCACCCTCCATTTTCCGATGCAGGGACTGCAAATCGAAGCCGGCGGCCGCACTTTCAGCGCCTGGGCCGTGCGCAATCCCATCACCCCCGAATCGGCCTATTTCGTCAAGCTGGCAGGGATGCCCGCGCGTTTGCTGTTCGGCCCGTTCTCCGAAGAAAGCACGGCCGAAATGGTGATCATCGACCTGCAATGAAAACACTCGCGGGCCATCAGACCGTATCGGCCCGGTCCCCCTTGCTTTCCAGCCACGCCTTGCGCTGGTCGGCCGCTTTCTTGCCCAGCAGCATGTCCATCAAGGTCTCGGCCGAAGCGGCGAATTCGGGGGTGTAGTCGAGGCGCAGCAAGCGTCGGGTGTCCGGGGCCATGGTGGTTTCGCGCAGTTGGGCGGGATTCATCTCGCCCAAACCCTTGAACCGCTGAATGACCGGCTTGGCCACCTGCTTGGCATGCCGCTTGAGAATCGCGGCCTTCTCATGTTCGTCCAGGGCGTAGTAAACCTGCTTGCCGATATCGATGCGATACAGCGGCGGCAGGGCCACATACACGTGCCCTTTGTCCACCAGGGGGCGGAAATGTTTCAGAAACAGCGCGCAGAGCAAGGTGGCGATGTGCAGGCCGTCGGAGTCGGCGTCGGCCAGAATGCAGATCTTGTGATAGCGCAGCCCGTTGATCTCGTGGGCACCGGGGTCCACCCCCAGGGCCACGGCGATGTCATGGATTTCCGCCGAGGCCAACACCCCGTCGGAGGGATCTTCCCAGGTGTTCTTGATCTTGCCGCGGAGGGGCATGATGGCCTGGATCTGGCGGTCGCGGGCCTGCTTGGCCGAACCGCCGGCCGAATCGCCCTCCACCAGAAACAGCTCGCAGCGGGCCGGATCCTGGTGGATGCAGTCGGCCAACTTGCCCGGCAGCACCGGTCCGGCCACCGCTTTTTTGCGCGCCACCGTCTTGGCGGCTTTCAAGCGCAAACGGGCGCTCTCGATGGCCGCTTCGGCCAACCGCTCGCCGATCTCCACATGTTGATTGAGGTAAATGCTGAAAGCATCCTTGACCACGCCGGACACCAATGGGGTGCACTGACGCGATCCGAGCCGTTCCTTGGTCTGGCCGGAAAACATGGGATCGGACAATTTCACCGAGAGCACATAGGCGCAGTTGTCCCAGATGTCGTCCGGTCCCAGTTTGATGCCCCGCGGCAACAGCTTGTGGATATCGCAGAATTCGCGCAAGGCGGCCAGCAATCCGGCACGAAAGCCGTTGACATGGGTGCCGCCCTGAACAGTGGGAATCAGGTTGCAGTAACTTTCGGCGATCACCGGGCCGCCCTCGGTCAACCAGGTCACGGCCCAGGCCACTTGCTCCAGCTCGCCTTCGAAATCCCCGGTGAAAGGCGGGTCGGGCACCCGCTCCGAAGCGTCCAGGGATTCGGTCAGATACTGCGCCAACCCCGTTTCGTAGTGCCAGTGGTCCACCTCGCCGGTTTTGCGGTTGTCGAAGCGCACATGCAGCCCCGGACAGAGCACCGCCTTGGCACGCAGGATGTGTTTCAAACGGCTGATGGAAAAAACGGGATGGTCGAAATAGCGGGGATCCGGCCGGAAACGCACCGTGGTGCCGGTGCGGGCGCGCCCGACCTTGCACACCGCCGTCAGGGGCGCCACCGTCTCGCCCCCTTCGAAGGCCATGGTGTACTGCTGCCCATCGCGCATCACCGTCACCTCCAGGCGCCGCGAGAGGGCGTTGACCACCGACACCCCCACACCGTGCAACCCGCCGGAAAATCGGTAATCTTTCTGACTGAACTTGGCCCCGGCATGCAGACGGGTCAGAATCACCTCAACGCCGGACACCTTTTCCGTCGGATGGCGGTCCACCGGCATGCCACGCCCGTTGTCGCTCACCTCCAGCGAACCGTCTTCGTGTAAAATTACCTCGATGCGATCGGCAAAGCCGGCGATCGCCTCGTCGGCGGCGTTGTCCACCACCTCCTGGGCCATGTGGTTGGGCCGCTGGGTGTCGGTGTACATGCCCGGGCGCCGGCGCACCGGGTCCAGCCCTTCCAACACCTCCACCGAAGCGGCCGTGTAGCCGCTGTTGGATTTGTTTTTGCCGTTGAACATATCACCGTTTTTCATATGGATCTCTCACGCATGGGCCGTTCAGCGCCTCCTTTTCCAAGTGGTCGTGTTTAGCACGCACCATGCTCGAATCACAATAGCCGCAATCAGCACCGTCAATAATTTTCGCCTCGCTCGTCCACCATGGGCACGAAACGCACATCGATGATCTTCTGCTGTGCGATGCGCCCCTCCACGCGCCGGAGCAGCACCAGTTCCTGAACACCGCCGGACCGGCCGACCGGTATCACCATGCGGCCCCCCTCGGCCAGCTGCTCCTGGAGCGGCTCCGGTATGCGCGTGGGGGCGCAGGTCACGATGATGGCATCAAACGGTGCGTGCGCAGGCCACCCCTTGTAACCGTCGCCGATTTTGACATTCACCCCGTCATAGCCCGCCTCGGTCAGCGCCGCCGCGGCCTGCCGGCCGAGTTCCGGCACAATCTCGATGCTGTACACCGCGACGTCCATGGCCGCCAACACCGCCGCCTGATAACCGGACCCGGTACCGATTTCCAGCACCCGCTGCCCCGGCGCCAATTCCAGCAAGGCGGACATCAAAGCGACGATATAAGGCTGGGAGATGGTCTGGTCGTAGCCGATGGGCAGGGGCCGGTCATGGTAAGCCAGGTGGCGCACCCCTTCCGGCACGAAAAGGTGCCGCGGCACCCGCTCCATGGCCGCCAACACCGCCGGGTCGACCACCCCGCGGGCACTTATTTGCATCTCCACCATTTGATGCCGCTGTTCGGTCAAGGGGTCCTCGACCTCGCCGGCGTTCACCGGCGAAGGCCCAAATCGACCGGATCCTGCCGGAACCACCCATGGCCCGTCCTCGACCTCGCCGGCGTTCACCGGCGAAGGCCCCCAAGCCACTGTTCCGACCAATAGGATATAAACCAATGCACGCATTGAATCACTCTCCTTTCATGTTGCATGAAAAAGCATTTGTACGCCGTGTCGAAAGCCCGTCGGTATGCCCCCAACAACGAAAGGGCCGTAACCCATTGGGATTACAGCCCTTGATGTTGTTTGGTGGCGATGCAGGGACTTGAACCCCGGACGCTGCGGATATGAGCCGCATGCTCTAACCAGCTGAGCTACATCGCCATTGGGTGTGTCGTGCAGGGCGGCCGCCCCGCGCGACGAACGGCTTTATTAACAGTTCGTCCGGCGACAGTCAACTAGAAAAACAGCGTTCGCGGCTCCTGCGCGCCGCTTGTCGCAGCCACCGCTTGCGATGTGGAGCGTCAGCTTGCCGGTTGGGAACGGATCAGCTCCACGGCGAACTCGTCCAGCTGATCGGCCGGGGGCAGATCGGCGAAAACCAGCATGAAAGGAACGGTTTGTCCCGCGCGCACAGTGGTCGCCGCGCCGGGTTCCCCCGGGGCCGTCTTGAGCAGTTGCTGAATCTCGACAATGGACTGGCCGGACAGGTCCTGATCGTTGAGCATCAGGCCGGCATAGCTGAATTCGGTTTTGGCCAGCACCTTGCCCTGGGTAAAGAGCCGTCCCTGGACACGAATCATTGACCTGGGTGCACTGTACCCGTTGCGCACCCGCCCGGTGATCACGAACAGTCGGCCGGCATCGGCGTTTTCGATGAATCGGCTGGCGATATCCGTGGTGGAGAGGTTGAGAATTCCCTGGGGATCCGCCGGCGCCGGCTTGAAGTAATCGACGGCTTGGCGGACATAGTCGCTGACGTAGGGAATCTCCACTCCCATCTCTTCGACGGTGTAGTAGAGACCGTAGCCGCCACCACCCAGCAGTGCCAGAACAAGCAGCAGCACCAGGGATTTGCTGGTTTTCTTCTTGGTTCTGTACGGTTTCGGCTTGGGAGGCGCGGTGGGTTTTTTCTCTTCACGGGCCGTGGGCGCCGTTTTGGCAGCGGCGGCGACGGCACCGGCTGTTTGGGAAGCTTTGAACGGTGTTTCCGCGACCTCCTGCTCATCCTCTTCTACATGAAACTCCAGCTCGATATCGCCGCTGTGAATGACATCGGTACCCTTGTCGTCTTCCCCATCCATCAGGTCGGCCAGGCCGAGTTCCTCTTCGTCACCGCTGACGCCCGCGGCGGCTCCGCGTTTGCCCTTGTCTTCAAGCTCCAGATCGAGATCCAGGTCCAAATCCAGGTCCAGCGAATCGTCGGCGCCATCCTTTTCCATGGTCAGGTTGTCCAGGCCGTCGATTTGCAAATCTTTGGCCGTATCCTCCGCGTCCAGATCGAACTCCAGCTCCTGATCGTCCTGGTCGGCGCCATCCACTTTGCGCTGGGGCATGAGATCGGCTTCATCGATGGCGGACTCGATTTCGCTGAGATCGAGTTCATCGTCCGGCCCGCCGAAACCGAGATCTTCCTCAACAGGGGGCGCCGCTTTTGCCTTCGCAGCGGACGCGCCCTCATCCTCCAACATCCGCTCGATATCGGAAAGGTCGATCTCCTCTTCGGCCAGGGTGTCGCCGCCCCGTGCGGCGTCAATGCCGTCTGCCGAAGACACCTCGGTCTCCTCTTCCAGCCGCAGATCGAAATCGAGGGCATCGTCTTCCCCGGTTTGCGCCTCCTGCGCCGCAGGGCTATCGTCCAAGCCGGTGGTCGCCATGAGGGCATCCAAGTCCGACAAATCGAGCTCCTCATCTCCCGCAGAAGCGGACCCCTGGGCGGCGGCCGCACGATCCGGCACAGCATGGTCCGCTGTCGCTTCCGGCTGATCAACGTCCAGATCCAGGTCCAAATCGAGATCCAGGTCGAGGTCGTCCGCGCCACCGGCGTCCGGTACCTGACCGGCAACAGGGGCCTTGGTGCCCATGGTGTCGTCGGTCAATACCGCATCATCCTCTTCTTCGACCGCATCCAGATCGTCGTCCAGGCTGAGTTCCAGGTCATCCGCCAAGGACAAATCCAGTTCATCGGCCGGTGGCGCCGTCTCCGTTTTCCCTTCGGCCGGCGCCGGTTCATCCTCCATGAACAGTTCCAGCTCCTGATCCTCTTCCGTGGCAGGCGCTTCGGCATCGCTCTCCAGGTCGAAATCCAGATCATCTTCCAGGCTCAACTCCAGATCGTCGACGGCCGCTGTGCCTACCTTCGCCGCTTCAGTCGGCGCCGGTTCATCTTCCATGAACAGTTCCAGCTCCTGGTCCTCGTCCGCGGCAGGCATTTCGGCCTCGGTATCCAGGTCGAAATCCAGATCATCTTCCAAGCTCAAGTCCAGATCGTCGGCGGCCGCTGCCTCTTCCTTCGCGGCTTCAGTCGGCGCCGGCTCATCCTCCATGAACAGATCCAGCTCCTGGTCCTCGTCCGTGGCAGGCGCTTCGGCATCGCTCTCCAGATCGAAATCCAGATCATCTTCCAGATTCAGGTCCAGACCGTCGGCGGCCGCTGCCTCTTCCTTCGCCCCTTCGGCCGGCGCCGGTTCATCCTCCATGAACAGCTCCAGCTCCTGGTCCTCTTCGGTCGCGGGCGCTTCGGCCTCGGTCTCCAGATCGAAATCCAGATCGCCTTCCAAATTCAAATCCAGGTCGTCTTCAGCCGCTGCCCCTTCTTGCGCCATATCGGTCGGCGCGGCGTCGGAAGCGCTGTCCGCCGAGGCTTCTTCCGCCAGCATCAAATCCAGGCCTTCCAGGTCCAAATCGTCGGCGGCAAAGGTCTCGCTCTCCGCCGGCGCTTCGTCCGCGGGGCGGTCTGCGGCCGCCGAGGCCGTGTCACGCGCCTCGGCATCCACCGTTGTGCTGTCCAGATCCAGCGCCAGCGTGTCGTGGATCTCAAAATCCATATCCAGGTCCAGCGCATCGACAGCATCCGCCGTTTCGGCGGCAAGGTCCTCTTCCGGCGGCGCCGCCGGTTCCAGGGCGGCTGCGAAATCCATGTCCGGGGACACTTCGTCCACCGGCGCCGCTTCCTCCGCAGGCGCCCCGGCGGCGGGCTGGGTGTCCCCTGCCGCTTCCTTGGCCAAGAGGGCGTCCAGTTCGGCCAGATCGATACCTTCCAACTCTTGCTCGGCGGTGGCGACATCGCTGTCGCCCATCGCCGCAACCGCCGCCGTGGCGGCCGCCGACGCCCAGGGTGCCGCGTCAGCTGCGGACCGGGCCATCGGAGGCTTGGCGACGAACACATGCCGGCACTGGGAACAGCGCACCTTGGAGCCGTCCGGCTGGAGCTGTTGTTCATCCAAACGATAGGTGGTGTTGCATTCCTGGCAGGTAATAAACATGGCACACCCTCTTAATTTATAATTTCAGATGGTAAACTTCCGGCAAATGGCGATATCCCTCGGCATAATCCAACCCGTAGCCGACCAGAAACCCCTTGTCCACGCGGTGGCAGGTGTAATCCGGAGCCAATGCCACCTGCCGACGCTCCTCTTTGTCGATGAATGCGCACAGTTTGACCGAACGGGGATGGAATTGCAGCAGGTGTTCTTTCAGAAAGGCAACGGTGAGACCCGTGTCGAGAATGTCTTCAACAATGAGCACATCCTTGTTTCGGACATCGATGGCGATATCATTGAGCAGGCAGACGGTGCCGCACGAGTGGGCATCGGCGCCGTAGCTGGCGAGGCGCACGAAATCGACGGTCACATGTTCAAGAGAGAGCCGGCGCATCAAGTCGGCCAAGAAAACAAAAGCGCCTTTGAGCACGCCGATGAGGATTAGTTCCGACTCCCGATAATCCCTGGAAATGTCTCGGGCAACACCGGCGACCTTCCGAGCGATGGTTTCTTTATCGAGGACAAGCGTTAAGTCAGGCATTTTTTCTGTTCATGCATCTGCGCAGACGTTCTCTGCACGGCCCATGCCGCACGGAAAAAGCGCTGGTCGGCCCTTTTTCGCGTCTGCTGCTTCACACCCATATCGCCCGTTCGACCCGGCACCTTTAGCAGAATGGTCCACCAGCTTGACTGAATATAGGCTAAAAGCTACATGACCAGAGTACTCTTGTCAATAAATTTAATTCCTTACAGACCTGTATCGGCCAACTGGGAAACCAGCTGGCGCTGTTCCACCGTCAATTGCCGCGGCATGTTCACATGCACCACCACATAGAGATCGCCCCGCTTGTCGCCCTTCATCTGGGGCAATCCCCGGGCCGCCAGGCGCATCTTGGTTTTGTGGCGGGTGCCGGGGGGAATGGTCAGGGTCATCTCCTTGCCGTCCACCGTCGGTACAAGAATCTGGGTGCCCAGCAACGCTTCGCTCAATTTGATGTCGCGGTTGACGAAAAGGTCATGATTCTCAACGGTGAAGCGCGGATCGTCCATGACCACCGATTTGATATAGAGGTCCCCGGCCGGCCCGCCATAGGGGCTGGGCTCGCCCTTGCCGGCAATACGCAGCTTCTTGCCGCTGATCATGCCCTTGGGAATCTTGACATTGATATTTTCCGAACGGCCCTGATGCTGAAAGGCCACACTTTTTTCGGCGCCCCTGACGACTTCGCGCAGGGTCAGGGGCAATTCGTAGACCAGGTCGGATCCCTTGGGGGCCGCTTGACGCCCGGGGCGACCGCCACCGAAGGGGGAACCGCCACCGAAGGTGAAGCGAAACCCACCGTCTCCGGTGGAGAAACCGCGGCCACCGAAGCCGAATTCGCGGAAAATATCGCCGAAATCGAAGTTGCGGAAGATGTCTTCCTGGCTGAAACGCTGCTTGAAATCTGCGGAGCCATAGGTGTCGTACTGCTTGCGCTTCTCTTCGTCACTGAGAACGGCATAGGCTTCGCTGATCTTCTTGAACTTATCCTCGGCCGCCTTGTCATCCTTGGCATGGTCGGGGTGGTACTTCATGGCCAATTTGCGGTACGCCTTTTTGATGTCCGCACTACTGGCATTTTTGTCCACGCCCAGAATTTTGTAATAATCGTTCTCCGCCATCGATGCTTCACTCCATCCAACTATTTTTCGTCACTTTGAAAACTTGCCTAACCACTGGAAAGTAAATTAAAATCAGCTCTGATAATAATGATCGTACCCTGTCCCGTCAAGGCCGGACATCCCCCTACCCTTTGCGCAACCGATCCAGCCGCAGCCGCTGCCGCTCGTCAAACAGGCGCTTGGAACCAAGCCAAACCGCCGTCATGGTGCCTAAACCGGTGCCGCCGGCAATCAGAAACATGATTAAAATCTGATATTTCACCGCATCCATGGGCGCGCTGCCGCCCAGGATCTGACCGGTCATCATACCGGGCAGGCTGACCAGCCCGGCGGCCATCATGGCGTTGATGATGGGAATCAGACCACTGCGGATGCTCTCGCTGCGCAGATGGGAGATGGCCTGCTGTCCGGTTTGACCGAGCATCAAGCGCCCTTCGATGAGGGTGCGCTGGTCCCATGCCGAACCGGTCAGCCGATCCATGCCGATGGCGATGCCGTTCATCGTATTGCCCAGCAACATGCCGAGCAAGGGGATCGCGTAGCGTGGTTCGTACCAGGGTTGGGGGCCGACAATGACGATCAGCGCCAGCACCGTGATGGCAAAGGAGGATACGAACATGGAAAGGGTGCCCAATCCGAAACCCCAAAGCCCGGTGAAGCGTCGCTTCTGCCGACCCACCACTTCCCGACCGGCGGCCAGCAACATCACGCCGGCCATGAGGGCCACCCATCCGGGATGGACCTGGCTGAACAACGCCTTGAGCACCAGGCCGATCAGCAGCAACTGCACGGTGGTGCGCAAGGCGGCCAGCAGCAATTGGCGTTCCAGGTGCAGTCCCATCCGTAAGGAAATGAGCGCCAGCACGATCACCAGGGCGCCAGCCAGGCCAAGGTCCAAGGGGGACAGAACAATGACATTCATAACCGGGGCACCTCCGGGGCACGGTCACCGCCGTCGCCGGCGGCGGCCTCATCCAAAGCGGTCAGCCGGCCATGGGCCAGTACCATGATGTCATCGCAGCAGCGCCGCAGTTGGTCCAGATCGTGGCTGACCCATATCATCACCGGATCGGTTTCCCGCCGCAGGCCTTCCAGCAGGGATTCCACGCGAGCGGTGTTCTTGGGGTCCAGATTGGCCGTGGGCTCATCGAGCAGCATCACCGCGGGCCGCTGCGCCAGCATGCGCAGTAAGCCCAGACGCTGCCGTTCGCCGCTGGACAGATGGCTGATTTGCCACTCCATGGCACGCGCATCGAAACCCAGCCCTTCGAGCCAGGAGGCCGGCAGGGCATCGAAATGGGGCGCCACCGTGTCATGCCACCAGGCGCTTTCGGCCGGCAGCAACGCCACCTTGCGCCGCCATTGGGGCGCCGGCATCCGGACCGCCTCGACCCCGTCGAGGAACATGCGCCCCTCGTAGGGATCCAGGTCGGCCAATGCCCTGAGCAGCAGCGATTTTCCGCTGCCCGACGGGCCGGTCAGCCCCAGGCAGCGACCGGCGGCCAGCTCCATGTTGAGCCCTTCCACCCCGCGGCAGCCGAAGTCGACGAGTTTAAATACGGTGCCCATCTTCCTCCCGCGGTTGCCGGGCCCGCAGCGCCACCATCAACACGGAGATGGCGGCCGGGGTGATGCCGTCGATCCGGGACGCTTGTCCCAGGGATGCCGGGCGTACCCGCGCCAGTTTCTCTTTAAGTTCGTTGGAAAGTCCGTGCACCGCGGCGTAATCGAAATCCTCGGGCAAGCGGATGCGCTCCAGGTGGCGGAAGCGCTCGATTTCCGTCATCTGCCGCCGGATATAACCCTCATATTTGATCTCGATTTCCACCTGTCGGGCCACCGCCGGTGCCACGGGCTCCGCCGCGGGGGCCAAGTGGTGCACAACGTCGTAATCGAGCTCGGCACGCCGAAGGAGTTGGTCCAGCGGCACGCCGTTGTCGATGGCGGTGGTCTGCTTGGCGCGCAGATAGTCCTGGACCGCCGGCAACGGCTTGATCACCGTGGCGCGCACCCGCGCGATCTCCGCCGCGATCTGTTCCCGACGCGCCTCAAGGGCCCGGACGGTGTCCGCCGAGACCAGACCCAGCTCGCGGCCGATGGCCATCAAGCGCAGGTCGGCGTTGTCTTCGCGCAGCACCAAGCGATATTCGGCCCGGGAGGTGAACATGCGGTAGGGCTCACGGGTGCCGCGGGTGACCAGGTCGTCCACCATGACGCCCATATAGGCCCGGGAGCGGTCCAGCACAAAGGGCGGACGGCCCTGGACCCGGCAGGCGGCATTGATGCCGGCCCACAAGCCCTGTGCGGCGGCCTCTTCGTATCCCGAAGTGCCGTTGATCTGGCCCGCCAGGTAAAGTCCCCCCACGGCCTTGGTCTCCAACGTCGGTTTGAGCTGCACGGGATCCACATAATCGTACTCGATGGCGTAGGCGGGGCGGATGATCTCGGCCGCTTCCAACCCGCGCACCGCCCGCACCACCTGCACCTGAATTTCCAGCGGCAGGCTGTTGCCTAGGCCGCTAGCGTAAATTTCCCCCGTATCGATGCCTTCGGGTTCCAGGATCACCGGGTGGCTCTCCTTCTCGCTGAAGCGCACCACCTTGTCCTCGAAAGAGGGGCAATAGCGGGCCGGAACCCCCTTGATCACCCCCCCGTACAGGGCCGAAAGGTGCAAATGGTCGCGTACCAGCCCATGCACCCGCGCATTGGTGCGTCCCATGTAGCTGGGCATGGGAGTGAGGGCACTTACCTGGCCGGAAAAAGAGAAGGGCCGCGCCGGCTCATCCAGCGCCTGGGCGGCAAAGGCGGAAAAGTCGATGGTCGCGCGGTCCAGACGCGGCGGTGTGCCGGTCTTCATGCGCCCCAGGGTCAGGCCCAGTTCGGCCAGATCGGCGGCCAAGCCGTAGGCGGCGAACTCACCGGCCCGACCGGCCTGGATGGCGGTGAAACCGATGTGCACCAAACCGCTCAGAAAGGTGCCGGTGGCCAGCACCACGGTCGCGGCCTGAAAACCGAAACCGGTCTGGTCCACCACACCGCGCACCTGACCATTGTCCACCACCAGCCGCTCGACCAAGGCCTGCTTGATATCCAGGCCGGGCTGCCCTTCCAGAACCGCCTTCATGGCCATGTGGTAGCGTTTCTTGTCGTTCTGGGTGCGGGTGGACTGGACCGCCGGTCCTTTCTTGGTGTTGAGGGTTTTGTACTGAATGGCGGTGCGGTCGGTGATCCTGGCCATCTCGCCGCCCAGGGCATCGATCTCGCGCACCAACTGCCCCTTGGCCATGCCCCCGATGGAGGGACTGCACGGCATGGCGGCCACCTTGTCCAGATCGATGGCCAGCAGCAGCACCGCGCAGCCCATGCGGGCCGCCGCCAAAGCCGCCTCGCACCCCGCGTGGCCGGCGCCCACCACGATCAGATCGTATGATTTTGCGTAAGTTGCCATGTTCGTCCAAGACATGGGCGCAATCGCACCTTTTCCAGGCGTGCCCGCGCCACTGCGCTTCATATTCGCGTTTGCGGCCATTTATATACCCATTGCCCATCAAAAGTCGAGGCCGCCGCGGCAAGGCAATGAAGAACCAGGGTGCATCGATAATCATCGGCACCATCCAAATCCAAATCGAAATCCATTCCACTTGATATCCACATGCGATTTGCCTGGCCCCGCGCGAACCAACCGTTGCTTCCGACTGCAAGTTTCGATAGACTAATATCAATAAAGGCGGCTGCCACCGGCAGCCATCATTCTGCTCCCATCAGAGCATCCGTTTTTCAACAACATCCTTACCCTGAGATTAGAGAGGTGGCCCCCATGTGTCCATCCCCAACCAAAAAGGAAGGCGCAAGAAGCGAGATCGCCGCGTCACCGGCGCGCACCTTGAAAGAGGATATCCTGCACCACATCTGCTACACTTTGGGCAACGATCCTGAGCGGCCCAACAAGTACAAGGTTTACATGGGGCTGGCCTACGCCGTGCGCGATCGGCTGATCGCGCGCTGGATCAAAACCCAGCGCGCACTTTACGACCACCTGGCCAAAAGGGTGTACTTTCTCTCGCTGGAGTTCCTGCCGGGCCGCTTCCTTAAAAACTATCTCATCTCGCTGCGCATGGAGGAGGAAACCCGTGAGACCTTGGCGGAGATGGGCTTCGACCTGGACGATCTGGAAGAGCAGGAGTGGGACGCCGGGCTGGGCAACGGCGGCCTAGGCCGTTTGGCGTCGTGCTACATGGATTCCATCGCCTGCTGCGACCTGCCCGGCTACGGCTACGGCATCCATTACGACTATGGCATTTTCCACCAGGTGATCGACAACGGCTATCAGCGCGAGCAGGCCGACAACTGGATCCGGCACGGCAATCCCTGGGACATCAAACGCCGCCACTACCTGGTGCCAGTGAATTTCAACGGCCGCACCGAAACCTATCGCGACGCCGCGGGCCGCATGCGCGTGCGATGGGTGGACACCGATCTGGTGATGGCCATGGCCTGCGACATCCTGGTGCCCGGTTACGGCGACGATTATGTGACCAACATGCGGCTGTGGGCGGCCCAGTCCAGCCGGGAGTTCAACCTGGAAACCTTCAACCAGGGCGACTATATCGGTGCCGTGGAAAGCAAGGTGATCAGCGAAAACATCTCCAAGGTGCTCTATCCCAGCGACGAAGGCGAATTCGGCAAGGAGCTGCGCCTCAAGCAACAGTACTTTTTCGTTGCGGCCACCCTCGACGACATTTTGCGGCGCTACCGCAAACTGCAACGGTCCCTTGCCGACCTGCCCAACTTCGTCGCCATTCAACTCAACGACACCCACCCGGCCATCGCCATTCCGGAACTGATGCGCCTGCTGATGGACGAGGAGGGGCTGGGTTGGGACGAAGCCTGGACCATTTGCGAAAAAACCTTTGCCTATACCAACCACACCATTTTGCCCGAGGCGCTGGAAAGTTGGCCGGTGGACCTGATCGGCCGACTGCTGCCGCGCCACATGCAGATCATCTTCGAGATCAACCACCGGTTCCTGGAGGCGGTGCGCAGCCGCCATCCGGACGATCCGGACCTGGCGCAACGGGTTTCCCTGATCACGGAGGGGGAAACCAAACAGGTACGCATGGCCCACCTGGCCATCGTCGGCAGTCACACCGTCAACGGGGTGGCGGCGCTCCACGGGGAGATCATCAAGCGGCATCTGTTCCGCGATTTCCATCGGCTCTATCCCCGGCGCCTGCAGTACGTCACCAACGGCATCACGCCACGCCGCTGGCTCAAACAGGTCAACCCGCCCCTGGCCGACCTCATCACGGAGGCCATCGGGCCGGACTGGATCTTCGACCTGGAACAGTTGCGGGGACTGGAGCCGTTGGCCGAGGACGCGGCCTTTCGGCAGCAGTGGGCGGCCGCCAAGCGCCAAAACAAGGAGCGGCTGGCCCGCTACATCCTGCGCAAGATCGGTCTGGGTGTGAACCTCGACACCCTGTTCGATGTACAGGTCAAGCGCATCCACGAGTACAAGCGGCAGCTGTTGAACGTGATGCACGTGATCACCTTGTACAACCGCATCACCGACCACCCGGACGAACCGACAACCCCCAGGACCGTCATCTTCGCCGGCAAGGCGGCGCCGGCCTACCACCAGGCCAAGTTGATCATCAAACTGATCCATTCGGTTGCCAACACCATCAACAGCGACCCGCTGGTCAACGGCCGGTTGCGGGTGCTCTTCCTGCCCAACTACTGTGTTTCCCAGGCGGAAAAGGTGATTCCGGCCACCGAGCTGTCCGAACAGATTTCCACCGCCGGCATGGAGGCCTCGGGCACGGGCAATATGAAGATGACCCTCAACGGGGCTTTGACCATCGGCACAATGGACGGCGCCAACATCGAAATCATGGAGGCGGTGGGGGCCGAAAACATCTTTATTTTCGGTTTGTCGTCGGAGGAAGTGGTGGAAAAGCGGCGCAAGGGATACGATCCCAATCACTACTACCGCAACGATGGAGAACTCAAGCGGGTGGTGGACATGCTGGCCACGGGCCATTTCTCCCCCCAGCAACCCCACCTGTTCGCGCCGATCGTTCAAGGCCTCCGGGAGAAGGGGGATTTTTACATGCTGATGGCCGATTACCGCCCCTACATCACTGCCCAGGATGCGGTGGACCGGCTGTTCAACGACAGCGATCAGTGGGTCCGCCGCTCCATCTTGAACACGGCCCGCATGGGCCGCTTTTCAAGTGATCGCGCGGTGATGGAGTATGCCCGAAGGATTTGGCATGTGCATCCCCTCGGCAAGGAGGGCGATCCATCGGCTTCATCGCGGCCGGCGGCCGCGCCGACTGTTTAAAAAATAGTTTTAAGTTTTAAGTGTTAAGTTTTAAGTTAATGTATTTTATCGATTTTATTGATCCGAAGGGCGGGATTTTATCCGCTGCAAAAGCGGTCTTGCCTGTTGCCGCAGGGAGGCGTTCGGCCCTCTTTGTTCGCGCACTGCGGGTTTACGGGTGACCCGTCACGTACGGATCAGTAGCTGCTGCTGCCGTCCCAGCAATGGGTGCACAAGCGTTCCTTGGGCAGTCCGATGGCGGTCACCAGGTCCTCCAGATGCTGGTATTTAAGGGTGGTCAGGCCCAGGTGGCGGCGAATCCGGTCGATCATGGCCAGGTTCCGCGGCGATCCGGCCCGGGCATATTCATCCAGGTGCCTGTCCTCTTCTCCCTCCAGCTCGTGTATGATCTTGCGGCCCGCAAGATCCAAGGTGGAGCGGGAGGTGGAGAAGTTGAGAAAGATGCAGGGGTGAATCAGGGTGGGGCAGGCGGGCCGCATGTGCACCTCCCGCGCCCCCCGATCGAACAGAATTTGAACATGATCCTTGAGTTGGGTGCCGCGCACAATGGAATCGTCGCAGAACATCAACCGTTGCCCTTCGATCAGGCGGCGCACCGGAATCAACTTCATGCGAGCCACCAGATCGCGCATTTGCTGACTCTGGGGCATGAAACTGCGGGGCCAGGTGGGGGTGTACTTCACGAAGGGTCGGCGGTAGGGCACATGGAGCGCATTGGCGTAGCCCAGGGCATGACCGATGCCCGAATCGGGAATGCCGGCCACCGCATCCACCGCCACATCGTCGTTGCGTGCCAGCAAGGCGCCGCAATTGTAGCGCACCTGCTCCACATTGATGCCTTCATATTCGGAGGCCGGATAGCCGTAATAGACCCATAGAAAAGCGCACACCTGCATGCGGTCGCCCGGCGGCACCCGCTGCTCCCAGCCATCGGGCGAGATCAGCACCACCTCGCCCGGCCCCAGGAAATGTTCCACCTCGAAGCCCAGGTTGGGAAAGGCGCTGGTTTCCGAGGTGACCGCCAGGGCGCCGTCGCGCCGGCCGATCACCAAGGGGGTGCGACCCAATCGGTCCCGGGCGGCGTAGACCCCTTCCTTGGTCAGCAGCAGCATGGAGCAGGAACCCTGAATGGCGTCCTGGGCGTTGCGGATGCCCTCTTCGAAACGCTCCTCCCGGCAAATCCGCATGGCCACCACCTCGGTGGGATTGGTGTAGCCGTCGGTGGTATCGGAGAAGTAACTTTTGCGGGCGAAGGCGTCCCGCACAAGGGCGTCCATGTTGTTGATCCGGCCGACGGTGACGATCCCGAAAACCCCCAGGTGGGAGCCGATGATCAACGGCTGGGGATCAGTGTCGCTGATGACGCCGATCCCTTGATTGCCTTGGAACTTGACCAGGTCGGACTCGAACTTGGTGCGGAAGTAGCTGTTCTCGATGTTGTGGATGGAACGATGGATCCCGTGGGAATTCCAGACGGCCATCCCACCCCGCTTGGTGCCCAGGTGGGAGTGGTAATCGGTTCCATAGTAGAGGTCGGTGACGCAATCGGTCTCGGAAGCAATGCCAAACAATCCGCCCATGCCAACTATTTCACTCCTTCGCTGCTGCCCGCCCTTGAACGGTCGATCTCGGTTCCGGGATGAGCACTAACTGATTTCACCGCCGGGGCGGTCCCCGCATGCGGCATTCTCGCCGTGGTAGCTTTGCAGGGATCGCACCTCGGGCTCTCTTTCCCTGCGCGCCGCGATTCCCTTGGCCGCCGCCAGGGCCGCCGCGGTCGTGGTGATGTAGGGAACTTTGTAGCGGATGGCCGTCCGGCGGATGTTGGAACTGTCGGCCGTCCCCTTCTTTCCGCTGGGGGTGTTGACCAGCAACTGCACCTGGCCGCTCTTGATGGCATCCACCAGGTTGGGACGTCCCAGGTCCAGTTTCGATACCGACACGGTTTCGATACCCTTTTCCGCCAAATAGCGGTGGGTGCCTTCGGTGGCCATCAGGGTGAAGCCCAGCTCCCGGAAACGCCGCACCGCCTCCAGGGACGCCGGTTTGTCCCGATCGGCAATGGTGAACAGCACCGCGCCCTCCAAGGGCAGAGAGGCTTGCGCCGCCTCCTGGGACTTGAAGAACGCCCGCCCGAAGGAGTTGGCCATGCCCAGCACCTCGCCGGTGGAACGCATTTCCGGACCCAGCAGGGGATCCACTTCCGGGAACATATTGAAGGGGAAAACCGCCTCTTTGACGCCGTAATAGGCGATCGGCGTTTTGCGCAAATTGAGATCGGCCACCGATTCGCCCAGCACCACCCGGGTGGCCGACCGGGCCATGGAAAGGCCGCACACCTTGGAGACGATGGGCACCGTGCGCGATGCCCGGGGGTTGGCCTCCAGCACATACACGGTGTCCTCGTGCACGGCATATTGGATATTCATCAGGCCCACCACCTTCAGTTCGATGGCGATGCGCCGGGTATACTCCTCGATGATTTCAAGATGCTTGGGCGCGAGGCTGATGGGCGGGATCACGCAGGCCGAATCGCCGGAATGGATGCCGGCCAACTCAATGTGTTCCATCACCGCCGGCACGAAGGCGTCCCGGCCGTCGGAAATGGCATCGGCCTCGGCTTCGATGGCGTTGTCCAAAAATTTGTCTATGAGCACCGGCCGTTCGGGGGTCACCTCTTCCACCGCCAGGTTCAGGTAACTCTTG
This sequence comes from Desulfatitalea alkaliphila, assembly GCF_022968795.1. GTDB lineage: Bacteria > Desulfobacterota > Desulfobacteria > Desulfobacterales > Desulfosarcinaceae > Desulfatitalea > Desulfatitalea alkaliphila. The sequence continues at coordinate 31,888 of NZ_JALJRB010000017.1, read as the reverse complement.
AGCATCTGATCGTCATGCACGATTTCCATGCCGCGCCCGCCCAACACATAGGAAGGCCGCACCACCAACGGATACCCGATGCGCTCGGCGATCTTCATCGCCTCGTCCTCGCTGGCGGCCATACCCGACTCCGGCTGAGGAATGCCCAGTCGACGCATGATCCCGGCGAAACGGTCGCGATCCTCGGCCAAATCGATGGTTTCCGGGGAGGTGCCCAGGATATTCACGCCCGCCTCGGCCAGTTCCCGGGCGATGTTCAGGGGGGTCTGGCCACCGAACTGGGCGATCACCCCGGCCGGTTTCTCGTTTTCGTAGATGCTGAGCACCTCCTCCACGGTCAGCGGCTCGAAGTAGAGCCGGTCGGAGGTGTCGTAGTCGGTGGACACGGTCTCCGGGTTGCAGTTGACCATGATCGATTCCAGCCCCGCCTCGCGAATGGCCAGCGCCGCATGCACGCAACAGTAGTCGAACTCGATGCCCTGGCCGATCCGGTTTGGACCGCCGCCCAGCACCATGATCTTGCGCCGGTCGCTGACCGTCACCTGGTTGGGGGCGTTGTAGGTCGAATAGTAGTAAGCGGCATCTTCCACGCCGCTGACGGGCACCGGCGCCCAGGCCTGGGTCACCCCCAGGGCGATGCGCCGGTGGCGGATGGTTTTCTCGGGAACTCCCAGCAGCTTGGCCAGATACCGATCGGCAAAGCCGTCTTTTTTGGCCTGCACCAGCAAATCGTCGGGCAGATCGCCGCCCTTGCAGGCGATGATCCGCTCTTCCAGCGCCACCAGCTCCTGCAACTGCTGCAGGTGCCAGGTGTTCATATGGGTCAAGGCTTGAATCCGTTCGATGGTGGCCCCTTTGCGCAACGCCTCATAGATGATGAAAAAACGCTCGCTGGAGGGGGTCGCCAACCGCTGCAGCAGCGTATCCAAGGAAACCCGGTTGAAGTCCTTGGCGAACCCGATACCGTAGCGGTTGATCTCCAGGCTGCGGATCGCCTTTTGCAGGGCTTCCTTGTAGTTTTTCCCGATGCTCATCACCTCGCCCACGGCCCGCATCTGGGTGCCCAGGCGATCCTCTATGCCCGCGAACTTCTCGAAGGCCCAGCGGGCGAACTTGACCACCACGTAATCCCCCGAGGGGGTGTACTTTTCCAAGGTGCCGTCGCGCCAGTAGGGAATTTCGTCCAAGGTCAACCCGCCGGCCAGCAGCGCCGACACGCGGGCGATGGGAAAGCCGGTGGCCTTGGAGGCCAGCGCCGAGGAGCGCGAGGTGCGCGGATTGATCTCGATCACCACCACCCGCCCGGTCTTGGGGTCGTGGGCGAACTGCACGTTGGTGCCGCCGATCACCTCGATGGCCGCCACGATGGCATGGGCGTAATCCTGCAAGCGCTGCTGTAAAGCCGGCGCGATGGTCAACATGGGAGCGGTGCAGCAACTGTCACCGGTGTGCACCCCCATGGGGTCCACGTTCTCGATGAAACAGACGGTGATCATCTGGTTCTTGGCATCACGCACCACTTCCAGTTCCAGCTCTTCCCACCCCAGCACCGACTCCTCCACCAGCACCTGGTGGATCATGCTGGCCGCCAGCCCCCGCACCACCACCGTGCGCAACTCCTCCAGATTGTAAACCAGGCCGCCGCCGGTGCCGCCCATGGTGTACGCCGGCCGGATCACCACCGGGTATCCCAATCGCTCGGCCACCTTTTCCGCCGCTTCCAGGGTGTTGACCGCCTCGCTGCGGGGCATTTCGATCCCCAACCGGTCCATTGTGTTCTTGAAGGCGGTGCGGTCCTCGCCGCGCTGGATGGCCTCCATGTTGACGCCGATCAACTGCACCCCGTATTTGGCCAGAATGCCCTGCTCATAGAGTTCCGAGGAGAGGTTCAGGCCGGTCTGCCCGCCCAGGTTGGGCAAAAGGGCATCGGGCCGTTCCACGGCAATGATCTTTTCCAGGGTCTTCACGTTGAGCGGTTCGATATAGGTGATGTCCGCGGTGCCGGGGTCGGTCATGATGGTGGCGGGGTTCGAGTTGACCAGCACCGTCTCGTAGCCCAGGGACCGCAATGCCTTGCAGGCCTGGGTGCCGGAATAGTCGAACTCGCAGGCTTGGCCGATGATGATGGGGCCGGAACCGATAATCAAGACCTTGTGTATGTCATCTCGCCTTGGCATGCATGCTCCTTAAAGTTGGGTATGGGGCAACCGGTGGCAACCAAACCATATGGTAATGGATATTCGAACCACATCTGGTAAATTATGCGCCGGGGAAAATCAAGGCATAAATTGGCTGCCGGGTCTTGACCCGCGGTGGAAATCGCCTTATTCATATCCACCCTGAAAACATGCGACCGAGGATCGAACGTGGGAAGCGACCACTCCCCCAACGGGGGCGAGCCAAAAAAAAAGAGTGGCACCGTGCGCATCCGTTCCATGGAAGTGGACGATCTGGCGCCGGTGTTCCATTTGGGCGAGTTGCTGTTCACCGCCGCCGAAGCGCCCAACCTGTATCGTACCTGGGACGAATTCGAGGTGGTGGGCCTGTTTCAAAGCGATTGGGCCACCTGCTTCGTGGCCGAATACAATGACGAACTGGCCGGATTCGCCCTGGGCACCATCATCACCAAAACCCACTCCGCCTGGAAGTACGGTCACCTCATCTGGCTGGGCGTTGACCCCGCCTATGCGCGCAAAGGCGTGGCGGAAAAGCTGTTCCGCCATTTTCGCGACATCACCAGCGAAGAGGGGGTGCGCATGTTGATCGTGGATACGGAGGCCGACAATCTGCCGGCCTTGCAGTTTTTCCGCAAAATGGGGTTCGGCAACCCCCAGGAGCACATCTACCTCTCCTTGAATCTGAGCACTTGGCAGCGCAGTGCGTCCAATGGACGAAAAAACGGATCCGCCAAACGTCCGCTCAAAGACACATGAACCGACAATATGCGGCTTTCCAAATCGAACCCCCCAACATGTGGTAGACTGCCAAAAACCTTTTGACTTATCCCGCTTTTTTCTTTTATAAAAACTATGTGCGCTACCTTCCCCCAAGGTGATGAAACAGGCTGAGTTTTGCAAGTGTGTTGTGTGCCATCAAGGTAGTGAACACCCATCACGAAACGGCAATTGCGGATACGATCTAAGCTGCGGCCCTTTCGCGTGTTGGGTCCGGCCGGGCTGAGGTTTATCAAACAGCAGGAGCACCAATGCGGGCTGCAAGCTACCGTCATCGGATGGCCATGGGTTTAGGTTTCACCCCATGCTTTAATGGAAATTTGGGAACTTCGTTCGGGCACTTTCAGCTTGCCGGCAATCCCGAGAGATTGTTGCACACAAGGTGCGTCTGGCATCGGTACGAACCACTTCCCGAACAGTGGCGCATGCCGAACCGCAATCCAAGGAGATCTCAATGCACCTTCGGAATTGGTTGAGCAGTCCCGCTTTGTACGCTCCTTTCAAGATCACCTGCAAACCCTGTCTTCTCTTTTTTTTGGCGTCGGCGATTCTTCCGGCCGCTTTTTGGGCCGCACCGATTTGGGCGGCGCAGGTCACCCTCGCCTGGGACTACAACGATCCTGCGCCGGAGGAATACCGACTCTACCAAGCCATCGGCACGGATCACTTCAACGCAGCACCCGTCTGGCGCGGCACAAAAAAGACCTGCATCGTTAACGATCTCCGACCCGATACCCAATACCATTTCGTGGTCCGGGCTTATGCCGACGGCATCGAAAGCGGCGACTCCAACAAAGTGACCTATCGAACGCCACCGGTCGCCACGCCCCCGGATAAGGGTTCCATCGACAACGATAAGGTTACCGACGAAGGCACAGACCCTGGCAACAACAACGACAGTGGCAGCGGCACAAACACCGACAAAGTCACCATCGGCGATCCACCCCCGTCGCCCCATCCAACCCCCCCGAGAAATCCCAATCGTGCGCCCATTGCCGATGCCGGAGAAAATCGTACCGTTTCCCCCGACACATGGGTCACCCTCGACGGGGCGGCCTCCACGGACCCCGACGGCGACTCCCTCTCCTTCAATTGGCAACAAACCGGCGGCCCTGCGGTGCGCCTCTACCAATCGAATACGGCCCGTCCCGGTTTCACCGCCCCGGCAGCCGCATCGACCCCGTCGGTGTTGACTTTCCAATTAACTGTGGGCGACCCCCACGGCTTGAGTGCCACCGATCTTTGCCACATCACCGTCCCAGCCACTGCGGCGCCCGGCGAACCGCCCAATGCGCAGGCCGGGGGCAATCAAAGCGTGGCCTCGGGAAGCAGGGTGCAACTCAATGGTTCGGCATCCGTCCATCCCCTGGGACTGCCCCTTACCTACCGATGGATACAGACGACCGGCCCGACAGTGGCATTGACGGACGCCGAAACGGCCTGGCCCAGTTTCACCGCCCCGGCCGTGCCCGCCGGCGATACCATTACCCTGGTGTTCGAAATGACCGTTACCGATGCCCGGCAACTTGCCTGCAGCGACACCTGCCTGGTGGTGGTCAAGGGAACACCCCCCACAGAGGTTCCGGAGACCGGCACCGATGGCGACGATGAACCGGCGGCGGATGAAGATCCGCGCCTCGGCCCGACGCAACCCATTGTCTATTATCCCGCGGAGAATGCCGACGGCGTACCGCTGACCCCCTGGCTGACCGCCTCCGAATTCTCCGATCCCAAATGTGCCGCCCGCCATGCGCACACCCAGTGGCGCATTGTGCATGCAAGCCCGAATCAGCCGATGGCAATGGATGCCATGCGCGCCCACCGACCCCTCACGCGCCTGTGGGTGCCCTTTTTCACCCTGGCGCCCGACACCGCCTACACCTGCCAGGTACGGTACTACGACGACCGCGGCCAGGCGTCCGAATGGTCCGCCCCGGTGCGCTTCTCCACCCGCGGCAGTTGGTTCGGTCGCAGTGATGCGGTCATGGCTTACAACGACCCGCCACCACCCAGTACCGATCTGAACGGCAACGGCATCCCCGACCAAGAGGAGAGCGACCGGATCCAGGCCGTTCAAACCGCCGACGGACGGCACAGCATGGCAGTGAGCATCCACAACAGCCCACAGGTGCGGGCCATCGGCCGAATTGCCGCCATCGACCCGCATACGGTCGATGCATTACCCGCCGACGCCGTCTCATTACCATACGGCTTGCTGGCTTACCGCCTCGAGTTGGATCGCCCCGAAAGGCAGGTGCAGGTGACCATCCACCTGTCGGACCCCGTCGATCCCCATGCCCCATGGCTGGTTTACGGCGCCGACGGCCAATGGACGCAGGCCGACCCGGAAAGGTTGCAAGTGCGCGAAGACGGCCTTGCGGTTCTGCGCACCATCACCGACGGCGGCCCGGATGACGCCGACGGCGTGGCCAATGGCATTATCATCGATCACACAGGCCCCCTGGAATCGGCCACGACAACGGCCACCCCCGGCAAAAGCCTCGACGGCGACGACGGAAGTCACGTTTTCGTAAAAGGATGCCTTATCGATACCCTGCTGCCCTGACAAGAAACATAAAAATCGACAGCATTCATTAACTTAAAACTTAACACTTAAAACTTAAAACTCTCCTTACCGGCCATCTTGATCTCCGTCCGGATCGCTACGGGAAAGAAAAGTACGCAAATTGACCTTGCGGTTTTTGAGGCCCAGCTTGCGTCGAATGTTGTCACGGTAGGACTCCACCGTACGGGGTGATAGATTGAGCAGGCGCGCCACATCCTTGGTGGTGCGCCCATTGCGGATCAAATTGGCCACCTGCAGCTCGGTGGGCGAGAAGGCGTAGTATTGGGCGGAGAGCTCGGGCATGGGGGCCCCGAGCACTTCGCCGATGTTCATCCGGATCACATCCAGATACTGCTTCTGGGTGGCGTTCAGGCCGCTTTTGCCAAGTCGATCCAGGTACGGCTCGATGAGCTGGGCCAGGTTGACCCGGATATTCTCTTCGGTTTGCAGACGGTCTTCGTTGCGTTTGTCCAGCAGCACCCGCATGGCGGTGTTCAGCTCCTCCAAGCGCGATGTGTTCAAGCGCAAGGCGTCGGCCGTTTCCCGCCCCCTGATGATTTCTTCCCGCAGCTTTTCATTGGCCAAGGAAAGCGCCCGGGTCCGTTCCTGCACCAGGGATTCCAAACGCCGCCGGTAGCGCTCCAACTCCTTCTCGTTCTTCTTCTGCTCGGTGATGAAATGGGCCACCACATTGGCGCCCCAAAGGGTGTCGCCCTCATACAGATGGCGCACATGAAAACGGACCCACTCCGTACGACCGCTTTTGGTGCGCACATCCCAATCCACATGGCTGGGCACGGATTTGCCGGCGGCCATATCCACAATCCGCTGATGAAACCTGCGACGGCTTTCGGGGGTCAGCAGCGATTCGGGATTCATCTCGAGCAGTTCGGCTTCGCTGTAGCCGGTGGCTTCACACATGTAGTCGTTGACCATGATGAAGCGGTTGGCGCGGATATCGAGACGGTAAATGGCCGTGGGGGAAAGTTGCAGCATCTGCTCGTTCAGGGCCTGGCTCTCATCCAGGGCGCGGGAGATGGAGAGCCCCTCTTTCCATTGCGTCATGAACGCCATGGTGGCCAGCAGCGTGTTGAGCGCACTGCGCTTTTCGCGCGCCGTGCGCTCCGCATCTTCGGCGCCGTGAGCCGCTTGGCCGACCCAATTCGCCACCAGCGACAAATAGTCGCCATGCCACGGAAGGAATTGCCGCGGCCGATCATCATAAAGCGCCAGGCAACCGACCGGCTCGCCGGCCCGGCTCACCGTTGCGCCGATGAAGGCTTTTATTTTGTACCGCCGGATATCGGGATCGCTTTGCTGATAGGGGGTGTCGGCAAGATCCAACCATACCGCCCCCGGTCGTGCCCTGCGAAGACACAACTCATAGGCGATCCTGCCGGCTGCGCGGCCCACCGCCGGAAACCCGTCCGGCAGCGCCCAGCCGTCGCTTCTGATCAAACGCTTGCCGGAAGCATCCAGTCGGCTGTAAACGGCAAACCGCCCGCCGATGGTGCCCAAAGCGTCTCGCAATACCTGTCGGACGGCGTCGGCAGGGTTGTTTTCAACCGCATTGGCCAAAGTCGTTAAACGGGACACGAATGCCGCCGGTCCGGCATCGCCGTCACCCTGAGCGCCCGCTGTCGCTTTCGTTGACATATTCACCCTCTCGTACCAGGAAGCCTCGGCGGGCAGGACATCCAACCGCCAGGGACACTATTGGCACCGATCAGGGTTTGAAGTCAATCATGGATATCCGATTTCATTGAGTTTTTTGGGTTGGTTGGATTTGTTGAGTGGTCCATGGTTGACCAAAAGGCAATTTTTGCATATCCATGCGGGGATTGACCCTTTTAGGACCCGACAATACATTACCGCTTGTTTTGTGCGCGGTCGGTGAAACGGTGCTCGCCGCCGAAACACAACGGAGACAAGGACGACCCATGATCCGCATCAATGACCACTTTCTGAAACTGCAGGCCAGCTATCTGTTCGCCGACATCGCCAAGCGGGTGGAGCACTTTCAGGCAAGCCACCCGGACAAGGCGATCATCCGGCTCGGCATCGGCGATGTGACCCACGCCCTGCCCGATGCGTGCATTCGTGCCCTGCATCAGGCCGTCGATGAAATGGCCCGGGATCAATCCTTTCGCGGGTATGGACCGGAGCAGGGATACGCCTTTTTGCGAGAGGCCATCGCCCGGCACGATTTTCAAAGCCGCGGCGCCGAAATCGAAGCCGACGAGATTTTCGTCAGCGACGGCGCCAAATGCGACACCGGCAACATCCAGGAGCTTTTTGCCACCGATATCCGCGTGGCGGTGCCCGATCCGGTCTATCCGGTCTATGTGGACACCAATGTCATGGCGGGTCGTACAGGAATCTATCGCAACGGGGGTTACGAGGGGCTGGTCTATCTCGCGTGTACCAAAGACAACGGTTATGTGCCCCGTCTGCCCGATGCGCCGGTGGACCTGATCTACCTGTGCTTTCCCAACAATCCCACCGGCGCCGTCATTACCCGGGAACAGTTGCAGACTTGGGTCGATTACGCCCGCGAGAACAAGGCCTTGATCCTTTATGATGCGGCCTATGAAGCCTTCATCCGGGACGACCGGCTGCCGCGCTCCATCTATGAAGTGCCGGGCGCCCGGGAAGTTGCGGTCGAATTTCGCAGCTTTTCCAAAACCGCCGGCTTCACCGGCACCCGCTGCGCCTACACCGTGGTGCCCAAGGCGTGTCAAGCCTACGGACCGGACGGGCGGCCGGTGGCCGTGCGCGACCTGTGGAACCGCCGCCACGCCACCAAATTCAACGGTGTCTCCTACCCCGTCCAACGAGCGGCCGAGGCGGTCTACTCTCCCGAGGGCCAACGCCAGGTGCGGGAACTGGCCGATGGTTACCTCAAAAACGCCGCTTACGTGCGCCAGGCCTTCAGCGATATGGGATTCGATTGTGTGGGTGGCGATCACTCCCCCTATGTGTGGATCGACGGTCAACGTGATTCCTGGGCCTTTTTCGACTTACTGCTGGACAAGGCCGGCGTCGTGTGCACCCCCGGCGCCGGATTCGGCCGCTGCGGGCAAACCCACATCCGCATCAGCGGATTCAACAGTTTTGCCAATGTACAGACAGCCATGACGCGGATTCAAGCCGCCCTGCAATAATCAGTAGAAAGATGACGACGCCATGCCCATGAGCCCCGACTACAGAGACCGCCTCTTTCCCATCCTGCCCGAAGTGGCCGCCCATTTCGGCACGCCCTTCCACATTTACGACGAAACGGGCATCCGTGAAACCGGCACACGCCTGCGCCGCCTGTTCGCCCGGCTGGGCGGCTTCCAGGAATATTATGCCGTCAAGGCGCTGCCCAACCCGCGCATCCTGCAAATCATGCAGGAGCTGGGCTTCGGGTTCGACTGCAGTTCGGTGGCCGAACTGCTGCTGGCACGGCAGGTGGGCGCCCGGGGCGAGGCGCTGATGTTCACCTCCAACAACACCAGCGCCGAAGATTTCCACACGGCCCTGGCCGACGGCGGCAGCCTGTTGAATCTGGACGACATCTCGTTGGTGCCCAAGGTGCCGCGAATGCCGGAAACGATTTGCTTTCGCTACAACCCGGGCCCGCGTCGCAGCGGCAACAGCATTATCGGCAACCCGGTGGAAGCCAAATACGGCGTTGCCCACCACCAGTTGATCGACGCTTACCGCGCGGCCATGGCGCGCGGCGCGCGGCGTTTCGGCCTGCACACCATGCTGGCCTCCAACGAACGCAATCACCTCTATATGGTGCAGACCGTCGAAATGTTGCTCGAAGTGGCCCGCTGGATCGGCGCGGAGCTGGGCATTCGTTTCGATTTCATCAATATGGGCGGCGGGCTGGGCATCGCCTACCATCCCGACGAAGCGCCCTTCGACCTGGAAGCGATGGCCGACGGCATTCTACGGCAGCTCGATGCCTTCGGCGCCGACCAAGGGTACGTGCCCCGCCTTTTCATGGAAAGCGGCCGCTACATGACCGGCCCCCATGGCGTCTTGGTGGTGAGGGCCATCAACCGCAAAGAGATCTACCGCACCTACATCGGTGTGGATGCCAGCATGTCAGCCCTCATGCGGCCCGGCATGTACGGCGCCTATCATCACATCGAAGTGCCGGGCAAGTCGGCCGATCTGCCCGTCGAAACGGTGGATGTGGTGGGCTCGCTTTGCGAAAACAACGACAAATTCGCCTTGCAACGCCCGCTGCCGCCCATCGACGAAGGGGACCTGCTGGTCATCCAGGACACCGGTGCCCACGGTCACGCCATGGGGTTCAATTACAACGGCAAGTTGCGCCCCAAGGAGCTGTTGTTGCGCGCCGACGGCCGCGTGGAGTTGATCCGCCGCGCCGAAACCGTGGAAGACTATTTCGCCACCCTGCAGTTCGAAGCACAAACGCTGTTGCCGTAGGGGCAGGGTATGCCGCATTATCGTTATTCCACCCGAAGGGGCACGGCATGCCGTGCCCGGCGATGGATGCAATTGGAAGGTTACCCGTGACCTTTCGGAAAGATGGGGCAGACACCGATCAAGGTGTTGACCTTTGGCCGAAAAAGGATTAGCTTTGCCCGTCTGTGCCATGACAGAGCATCTTGATCGGGTTGACACCCGAAAAAAAAGCCCACATGGCAGAACGACATCACTAAAGTCATAATCCGAAAAGACCGATATACTTGGCACACAGCCGAACCGCATCGATGCAGAACCCCCTTCCTTGTCGTTACTAAGATTCGCGTCGAGCCAAACCCAGCGGCCTTATAGAATGGTGCGCATTGCGCGTGCAATAAAGGCGGCGGTGAAACAGACGGCCGAGGTGTCGGCAACACCGGGGGCACACCCCCAAGGAGACCATTGAATGGATGATTTTTTGCACAATCTGCGCAGCGGCAAACTCAAACAAGCCGATCGACAAAATCGCTCCTACGGCGACCAGCACAAAGGCGGCCAGCGGCGCAATATGCCGGACCGACGCAAGCGGGACGGCGAAAACAAAGAAGTCTGCGAGCGGTTGCAGGCCATCAAAGAGATTCTGGAAAACCTGGCCGCCACCCAGAAGCGCTTGGCCGATGCCTTCATCGAACGCAACCGCACCGAAGCACGCCGGAACAAGGCCATGGAGATGATGACGGAAAGCATTTACCGCCTGCTCTTTCCCGATGCGGAAAACGCCGGTCGACTGCTTGCCGCCGCATCCTCAGCGGCCGACCCATCACAGGAGGCATCCCCTCCGGCGACTGAGGCACCCCAAGCGGCAGCCTTCGTCAAGCCAACCGACGACGCATCACCGACACCTTCCGGAGAAAAAATGGAAGAAGTGCCGGTCGCCGCAAGCCAACCGAGTGCGGAGGCCGTAAAAGATACCGGGGAAGATAAAGTAGATAAGCAGGAGGAGCGCCAAACAGCAGATGGCGGTCTGAGCGAAACGGATCGCGATAGGCTCTTCGCCGTTATTCATCAAATGCGGGCAGAGGGAAACAACTGGGAGCGCATCGCACGCCACATCGCAGCCCAAGGTTATCCCACCCTATCCGGAAAGGGTATCTGGCGCGGCGTGACCGTCAAAAACCTTTACAATAAGATGGCGGCCCCTGCATAATCAGCCCCCTGCCGCAGGAATGGCATGCCTTATCGGCGGCACCAGTCGAAGGTGCGCCGCAACCCTTCCTCGAAACGCACGACGGGCTGAAAGCCCAAAGCATCCCTTGCCCGTTGAATACTGGACAAGGAGTGGCGTATGTCACCCGGCCGGGGCGCCTCATGGCGTGGGTCCGCCGAGACCCCGGCCAGGGCGGCAATGCTATGCCACAGTGCACTGATGGCGACCGATTGGCTGGTGCCCACATTGAACACGCGGCCCGGGGCATCCGGGTGGGTCGCCGCCAGCATGTTGGCCTGCACCACATCTTCCACAAAAACAAAATCCCGTGTCTGGCCGCCGTCACCGTAAATCACCGGCGCCTGACCATCCCGGGCCCTGGTCATGAAGATGGAGATGACACCCGAATAGGGCGACGAGGGATCCTGGCGTGGACCGTAGACATTGAAATAGCGCAAACACACCGTTTCCAGGCCATACAACTTGAAATAGAGATCGGCATAGTACTCGTTGGTCAGCTTCTGCACCGCATAGGGACTCATGGGCGCAGGGGTCATGGACTCCGTTTTGGGCAGCTGCGGGGCGTCTCCGTATACAGCGCTGGAGCTGGCCATCACCACCCGCCGCACGCCATGACGGCGGGCGGTGTCGAGCACCTGGATCGTTCCCAGGTCGTTGATCCGGGCGGAAGACACCGGTTCCTGGACCGTGCGGGTGACCGACACCACGGCAGCCTCGTGGAACACCGTATCACATCCGGGCAAGCACTTGTCCAGCAGGGCGTCGTCCTGGATATCACCCTCGATGAAATCGATACGGTCCATCACTGCTGCCAGATTGGCGACCGAACCGCTGGACAGGTCGTCCATTACCGTCACGGCACACCCGGTCCGCACCAGTCGATCCACTAAATGGGAGCCGATGAATCCGGCACCACCCGTCACCAACGCCTTCTTGATCTCCAATGCCATTGCGCACTCCTCGATGGTGGCCCTTCGTGAATGGCATGCGGCGGTCCGCTACTGCCTTCTCTACTTGTCATGCCGCGCTATCGTTAGTATGGCATGAAAGAGGCGTCAACTCTTTTTCTGCCATACTACGGATGAGGAAATGACCGACAACGCCCCCATCGACTGCCACAAATGCCGGCACTATTATGTGACCTGGGAGAAGGCCCATCCCCACGGCTGTCGTGCCCTTGGCTTCAAGAGCCGGTTTCTGCCCGGTGCGGTGGTGCGCAGCAGTTCCGGCACGACCTGCCTCTATTTCGAGGCCCGGCGTCGCACCAAGACCGCCTCAGGGCGCCGTGGGCGCCGAACATAGATCAGCTATCACAGACCAGCTATCCATCGACCGGAGGGATGCTCCATGAACCAGACGCCGACCACCATCGATCTAAGACTTTTCGCCACCCTGGCGAAATACCGTCCGCAGCAAGAAGCCCGGCAACCCATCCGGCGAGGCATGACCGTCGCCCAATTGATGCAGGCCCTCGACATTCCGGCATCGGAAGTCAAATTGATCTTCATCGACGGCGTGCGCGCCGAATCCGACAGCCCGCTGCAGGGCGGCGAACGGGTGGGTCTCTTTCCACCGGTGGGAGGAGGATAGGCGATGCACCAAAGCCTGTTGGAAATCGTGTCTGAGCACATCGAATCCCCCGTGGCGCCCGACGACACCGTTCGGCCCGTCCTGACCCTGGACCAGGGGCGGCGGATCGCCGACACAACCGGTGCCTCTTTGCGCAAGGTGGAACGCACGGCCCTGGCCGCCGGCGCGCTGCCCGAACGCTATATGCGCAACAGCCGTTCCTATTCAGTTGCCGACCAGATCCGGCTGTGCGACGCCCGGGTGGCCGTCATCGGTCTGGGGGGATTGGGTGGGGCGGTGGTGGAAATACTGGCGCGGGCGGGCGTGGGCGCCCTGGTGCTCATGGATGGCGACCGGTTCGAAGCCCACAACTTGAACCGGCAACTGTTCAGCGATGAAGCCCAGCTGGGCCAATCCAAGGCGACCGTGGCCGCACGGCGTGTGTCGGTCGTCAACAGCACCGTTCAGGTGACGGCCCGGGCCGAGTATATCAACGACCGCAACGCCGCCGAGCGGATCGCCGGCTGCCAATTGGTGATCGATTGCCTGGACAATATCGAGGCCCGCTTCGTGGTGGCCCGGGCTGCCCGGCAGACCGCCATTCCCATGGTTTCGGCGGCCGTGGCGGGCTCGACCGCTCATGTGACCACCATTTTTCCCGATGATCCGGGCCTGGAGGCGATTCATGGCCCGTATCATGCGCTCAAGGACGCCAAAGGAGCGGAAACGGTTCTGGGCAATCTGCCCCAAACCGTGACCATGGCCGCCGCCATGGAGTGCTCCGAAGCGCTCAAGGTGCTCACCGGCCGCACGGACCGACTGTTGCGCAACAAATTGTGGATCATGGACCTGAGCGACAACACCTTCGAGGTGCTGTCGCTGGTTTAAAGCGACCTGCCCAACTCCTCTCCCTCGCTGACGGCATACATCAGATGACGCGGTTGTTTGGCGTCCCCGATGAAATGGCAGGCCACATCCCGCTGCCGCAGCAGGTTGGCCGCCTCCCGCAGCGGTGTGAAACGATCCGCCAGCACGACGGTGTCCAGTGCATCCAGGTGCTCCGGCCGGCCTTCAACCGTGAAATCGACGCCTTTGTCGGCGAAACGGGTCACCACCACCTTCTTGAAAAGGACGACCCGCCCCCGGGCAAGTCGCTCGCGCAGGTAATAACGGTCGTTGCTGGACATCTCCTCGCCGAAATGGGCCTTGGGGTGCAGCACCGTCACGGCCTTGCCCTGTTCCGCCAGGTGGTCGGCCAACACCAGGCCGGCCTGATTGCCACCCCACACGACCACCCGCGCACCGGTGGCGGCCTGTCCCGAAAACACCTCGGTCACGGTGCAAATCTGCAGCGACGATTGGTACAACCCCTTGAGCATGGGCATTTCGGGCAAGCTGCCGGTGGCCATCACCACCACATCGGGCCGCACTTCATCCAACAAGGTTTGATCCAGGGGCGTCCGCAGGCGACAGGCCACACCGAGCCGCTCCAGCTCCGCCCGGAAATAGATCAGCAAATCGCCCAGATCGCCTCTTCCGGGTGCCTTGGCCGCCAGGGCCAACGCGCCGCCCAGGGTGCCCTCCTGCTCGCAGAGAGTGACGGTGTGCCCCTGCACAGCGGCCATGCGCGCGGCCGCCAGGCCGGCCGGACCGCCCCCCACCACCAGAACCCGGCGGGCTTGCGCCGCGGCCGGGGTATCGCCGAGCAAGTACTCGCGGCCCACATCGGGGTTGACCACGCAGCCGCCGGGCTCCAATTGGAGCACCGTATGGATGCAGCCCAGACAACATCCCACACAAGGCCGAATGCGGTCCACCTCGCCGGCCGCCGCCTTGCACGGCCAGTGGGGATCGGCCAGCAGCGAACGGCCCAGGGCCACCACATCGGCTTTGCCGGATTGAATCAGCTCATCGGCCAAGGCCGGGGATTTGATGCGGCCCACCGTCACCACGGGGCACCGCACCCGCTCCTTGACCGCCACCGCCAGATCGACAAAGCAGCCCTGAGGCACGTACATGGAGGGTATGGTCAACTGTTTGCTGCCGTATACCCCCGCCGACACATGCAGATAGGCGACCCCTTCGCTTTCCAGAATCGGGGCCAGGCGCAAGGCATCGGCCAGGGTCCAGCCGTTATCGATATAGTCCTCGCCGTTGATGCGAATGCCCACGGGAAAAGCGGCGCCGCACTTGTGGCGGATGTCGGCCAACAGCGCCATCAAAAAGCGGATGCGATTTTCAAAGCTGCCGCCATAGGCATCGGTGCGATGGTTGCTGTTGGGCGCGAAGAACTGGTTGATCAGGTATCCATGGGCGGCATGGATCTCGATGAAGTCGAACCCGGCCGCCTGGCAGCGGCGCGCGGCGTCACCGAAGGCACCCGCCAGCATCCCGATTTCCTCGATGGTCAGGGCGCGGGGCGTACCCTTGACCACCGCCGGGGCGGGGATGGCGGAAGGGGCCACCTTTTCATCATGGTAGGATTGCCGTCCGCCGTGCATCAACTGCATGCCCAGACGGCAATCAAAGGGGCGCACCGCCTCGGCCATGCGCGCCAGGGCCGGCACGCAATCATCCTCCCACAAGGCCGGCAGATGGGGCAGTTCGACGCCCGAAGGGTGGATGCCGCCGCCGCCCACCAGCATCATTCCCACGCCGCCCCGGGCACGGGCCACCATGTATTGAATCAGCGAATCGGTCACATAACCATGGTCGTCCACACCGAAATTGATACTCATGGCCGACATGAGCAAACGGTTCTTAACGGTCATGGTGCCGATTTGAATGGGCTGGAACAGATGGGGATAGGCAGTCATGGGCCTCCTTGCGAGCAAAAAATGAATTTGACTATTGAATCTTCCTATAGACAATGACGACTATTCATTGTCAACATAAAATAGCACGTACAAAAAATTCTGCATGGTGCGTACTTAACACTGAAAACTTAAAACTATCGATTTCACGTACTATGGACAAATCGATCAATCCATGTCATGTTCGGCACCGCGTCTCGGCGGTGAGGTGCCGGGTTTTTGGACCCGCCGCCGCGTTACGCTGACCCAATTCAACAGAGGAACCGAAATGCACAAACTACTCCAAAATGATCCGGGCGCCCGCATCCTGCTGCTGGGCAACGAAGCCATCGCCCGGGGGGCCCTGGAAGCCGGTGTGGCCTTTGCCACCACCTACCCCGGCACGCCGTCGTCGGAAATCTCCCTGAACCTGTTCCAGATTGCCCGCGAAAGCGACCTCTATTTCGAATACAGCACCAATGAAAAGGTGGCCTTGGAAGTGGCCGCCGGTGCCGCCAATGCCGGCCTGCGCACCCTGTGCATCATGAAGCACGTAGGGGTGAATGTGGCGGCCGACCCCTTGATGACCTTGGCCTATGTGGGCGTCAGAGGAGGTTTGGTGCTGATTTCGGCCGACGACCCCAACATGTTCTCCAGCCAGAACGAACAGGACAACCGCTATTATGCCAAAATGGCGGGCCTTCCCATGCTGGAGCCCTCATCGGTGCAGGAGGCCAAGGAGATGATCGGCCAAGCCTTCGAACTGTCCGAGCAGTTGGGCGAGCCGGTCCTTCTGCGCACCACCACGCGCATCAACCACTCCAGCGCCTTCGTGGATTTCGGCCTGCTGCGCAAACCGGTGACCAAGGGTCACTTTCAAAAAGACCCGCTCAACTATGTCACCGTACCGGCAGTCTCGCGCAAACTGCACGTCAAGCTGCTGGAGAACCTGGCCAAGGCCGAAGCGATCTCCGAGCAGAGCCCCTTGAACAGGGTGACCGGCCAAGGTCGCTGGGGGGTGGTTTGCAACGGCGTCAGTTACAACTATGTGCGCGATGCGGTGGCTGATTTGGAGTTGACGGACAAGGTCGCCATACTGCGCATCGGCATGTCCAACCCCCTGCCGGCGGCCAAAATCAAGACTTTTCTGGCCGGGTGCGACAAGGTGTTGGTAGCGGAGGAGGGGGAACCCTTCCTGGAAGAGGCGGTCAAGGCCCTGGCCCAGGAAGCGGGGTTGACGCTGCCCATCAAGGGCAAGGGGGAGGGGCTGTTTTCCCGATTGTACGAATTCGACCCGGCCTTGGTGCGCGGCGTGTTGGCCGCCTATTTCGAAGTGCCCTACACACCGCCGACGCGCCTCGATCTGTCCGGGGTGCCGGAGATGCCGGCCCGGCCGCCCAACCTGTGCGCCGGCTGCTCCCACCGGGCCACTTACTATGCCATAAAACAGGCGGCCCGGGGCATGGACACCATCTATCCCACCGACATCGGCTGTTACACCCTCGGTTTTCTGCCGCCGCTGAGCATGGGGGATTTCGTCATCTGCATGGGCTCTTCGGTCAGCTCGGCCTGCGGCTTCTCCCGCGCCACCGATCAGAAGGTGGTGGCCTTCATCGGCGACTCCACCTTCTTCCACTCGGGCATCACCGGGTTGATCAACGCGGTGCACAACAACCACAATTTCACCCTGGTGATCCTGGACAACGGCACCACCGCCATGACCGGGCACCAACCCCATCCCGGTGTGGACATGGACGCCCTTCAAATGCAAGGCTACCACCACGTCTCCATCGAGGCGGTGGTGCGCGCGGTGGGCGTCGAGCACCTCACGGTCATCAAACCGTTCAAGGTGCAGAAAAGCATCGAACAGATCAAATCGGCTCTATCCCACAAGGGGGTGTCGGTCATCATCTCCCAGGAGATCTGCACCCTCTACGCCCGCAGTCTCAAGACCCTCAAGGCGCGGCCCTTCCAGGTCAGCGACCGTTGCAAGAACCATCGCACCTGCATCAGCGAACTGGCCTGCCCGGCCTTTTACCTGGAAGGCGAAAAGGTGCGCATCGACGCCAACGTCTGTGTCGGCTGCGCCGTTTGTGCCCAGATATGCCCGGAAAACGCCATCGTCCCGGTCAAGGCCAAAGGATAAACTGCTTATGGAAACCATTCGACTGATCATCGTTGCCGTCGGGGGCCAGGGCAACCTGCTGGCCTCCAAGATTCTAGGTGAAGCGGCCTTGTTGGCCGGCGTACCGGTTAAAATGAGCGAAATCCACGGCATGGCCCAAAGGGGCGGCGTGGTGGAGTCGGCCATCGTGTTCGGCCCGGCCCACAGCAACCTGATCGCCGACGGCGAAGCCGATCTGCTGCTGGGTTTCGAACCTTCGGAAACCTTGCGGGCCCTGAACAAATGCAACCCCGGCACCACGGTCATCACCAACCTGGCACCCCTGCCGCCCTTCACGGTCGCCATCGGCAAAGGCACCTATCCGGACCTGGACCGTCTGCAGACGGTCATCCGGGCCAAGACCCGGCAATTGATCGCCTTCGATGCCGCGACCCTGGCCAAGGCGGCGGGCAGCATCCTGAGTCTCAACGTCGTTTTGTTGGGCGCCCTGGTCCAGACCGGCTTGCTGCCTGTCACCGCCCAACAGGTGCAGCAAGCGATTCGTTCCAAAACAAAGCCCGACTTTGTGGATCTCAACCTCAACGCCTTGGATAAAGGCATGGCAGCAGCGCGCAAAGTGTGATGCGACCGCCGGCATCCTCCCTTCATCGCCTTTACCGCAAGGCACTCCTGCTCCTTGTGCTCGGATGGCTGTTGGTCTGGTGGACGGCCGCGGCCGCCGGACCGGTCTACCGCTATCAAAAGGACGGCGTGTGGTATTACACCGACACGCCCCCAGCCGATCCGCCCGGCGAGATTCAGAACCTCACGCCCGGTCTGTCGGTCGCCCCACCGGAAGGCGGTCAGCGGCCGGTGCTGGTCATCGATTACCCGACCCGCAACCCCATCGAGACGGCCACCGCCGCCACCGTTGCCGTACAAAGCACATTGGGCGCCGGCAGCGGTTTTTTCGTCACCACCGCGGGGCACATCCTGACCAACAAGCACGTGCTGCGAACCACCGAAGCCCAAACCAGCCAAACCCAAGCGCGGTTCCAAGCGGTCGATGAACGTATCGCCGCCGTCGAACGTGCGCTGGACGACGAGCGGCAGCGACTGCAAACCGCGCGCCAACGGCTGGCAGCCATGGCAGAAGCGGCCCGGCAAGAACGTCATCCCCAGCGGCGACAGGCTTATCAGCAGGATTATGCGGCGCAGCAACGCAGCTTCGACAACTGGCAAGCGGACTTCAAACAACGGGAGGAGCGGTTCGCGGCGGAAAAGCGGCGTGTTCGCGACAGCCGCCAGGACTATCACTACAACACCAGTCTGGCCGATCTGGCCCAACGCTTCACCATCACCCTGGCCGACGGCACCACCCGCTACGCCCATCTGCTTTCGCTGAGCGCCCGACACGACCTGGCTTTGTTGAAACTGGACGGCTTCCAAACGCCGGCGCTACAACCCGCTGCGGCCGGGCGGGTTGCCCAGGGCGATCCGGTCTATGCCATCGGCAACCCGGCGCGACTGCAAAACTCGGTCACTTCCGGCGTTCTCTCCGGTGTCCAACAAGGCTTTTTGCAAACCAACGCCCAGATCTATCCCGGCAACAGCGGCGGTCCCCTGGTGGATGCCGAAGGCCGTGTACTGGGCATCAACACCTTCAAATCCCTGACCCATAAGTTCGAGGGGCTGGGCTTCGCCATTCCCATCCATACCGCCCTGGAAGCCTTCAAGGATCATTTGGCAACTCGCTGAAGATGCCCCCAAGACAGGTCTTTGATAAAGGTGCCCGTATTCTGGTCGCGTCGTGCCCGCAAGGGAACATACGGGTGGCCGGTGCCGACCATGGAACATTCGGCGAAGTTATGGCGTTGGGTGCTTTTCAGGTTCCCGGTGGTTTTTCGGGGAAGGCCAAGGTAAAGGTCGATCCCTTGCCCACTTCGGATGCTAAATGGATGGTCCCGCCCATTTTGTCCATGAACTTCTTGACCATGGACAACCCCAAGCCGCTGCCGCCCGTGCCCTTGGTGCTGTAAAACAGATCGAAAATGCGGGCATGGTGATCGGGAGAGATGCCGGTGCCGTTGTCGGCCACGCTTACCTCCAACCACCCCTGTTCGTTGATCCGAGTGGAAACCACAATGCGCCCGCCCGGCTGCTCCTTGACCGCATCGATGGCATTGACCACCAGGTTGATGAAAGCCCGCTGGAACTGGCTCCCATCCATCAACCAGCGCGGATTGTCGGGCGAAAGTCGCATTTCCAGGGCGATCCCTTTGTTGACCAGGCTTTGCTCGAAAGCCTCCCGGTGGGACAGGATCAATTGGTTGATCAAGGTGGGACGCGGCGCCATCTCCTGCTCGCGGGCATAGGCCAGCATGTTGACCGCCAAATTGTTGATGCGGGTGAAGCTCTGGGTGATATAGCGCCAGCTTTTCTGAATGCGCGGGTCTTCGAGGTCCCGCAATTGAAGACCCAGCAGATCCAGGGCGTTCTGATTGAGGGTCAGAAGGTTTTTGATGTTGTGGGCCAGGTTGGTCATCATCAAACCGATGGCGGCCATGCGCTCGTTCTGGATCAACTCCTGCTGCAATTCGATATTCTCGATGCACAAGGCCAACTCGTTGGCCACGGCGGCGGCGAAGGCCACATCCTGTTGGGTGAACGCCTCCAGAATGTTGTGGCCGTCGACATAGAGCATGCCCATCACTTTTTCACCCTTGAGCAAGGGCACCACCAGGATGGCATTGAGGTTGTGGATGCGGATGGACTCGGAGTCCTGGAACCGGGAATCCTCCGACAAGTTCTGGCTGACCAGCACCATCCGCTCGCTGAGCACCCAATCCACGATGGTCCGACTGATGGGGATGGAGCGCTCCGCGGCCTGCGGGTCGCGCATCTTGACGGCGCTGATCTTCAAGGTGCCGTCGGCCTGCCCGCCCAACATCACCACCCCCCGCGCAGCCGCCGGGATGGCCGTCAGGATCAATTCCAGACCCTTTTGTAGTATCTCTTCCGTCACCCGCGTAGAACGCAACTTTTCGCTCAATTGATACAGCAAGGAGAGCCGCTGGTGGGCCAAGGCCGCCTCGCCGGCCTCGACCGCCGGCAGGCCCACGGATGGCGGAAATATCCCCAGGGCCGCCGATGCCGCCGTTTGGGCCAATAGCTCGGACGGCTCAACGCTGTCCTCGGTGATGGCGACGGCATCGTTCTGGGAAAAAAGGGCGGTCAACGGGCCGCTGCGCGCAGGATCCGCCTTCATCAGGAAAAGGAAAGTGCGATCACCGAAGGAGATCTTGTCATGGTGTTTGAGCACGCCCGAACGGATCTTCTGTTCGTTGAGAAATGTGCCGTTACGGGATTCCAGATCGGTCAGGACGTACTGCCCGTCTTGAACGGCAATGGTCGCATGCCGCGGCGATACGGACCCCTGCAGGATCTGGATGGAGTTCGCCACGTCCCGGCCGATGGTGGTCTCTCCGGTCTGAATCGGCACCGGCTTTGAAAAGGACTCCGCAGGATAGGGAATCAAATAAGCTTCCGAAACACTGTTGGCGGCGGTGCGCATCATTCCGATTCCTTGGCGTAGACCATGCATTGAACCGCATGGGGATCAAAAGAGCTGCCGGATAAAACGCCAACGGCAGGCGAGTCGCTCAGGGCCATGAGCCCTGCGAGCAGTCGGTTATCGTCAACTTGTTCAATCCGGTGGTCCCCTACCATCCGCCACGAAACCATAATGTCGCGGCGAATCCTGTGAAGCCGAGCCTCTTACAATACCCTTAATGAGCATACTATCCTAATAATTCGAACAATTGTCAAGGACTGCGGCACTCTGCACAACTGCGCGGGGCCCCCCTACAGCGACCACCCACCGAATCCTGCGGCGACGTTCGACCGGTAACGCCCATATTACTTCAGCCGTGGGTGGATCTTCAAATCGGCAAATGGATCCAAGATGCAATTACTGTAGTTACTATTTAATGATTAGTAATGCCACCAATTCTTTCAATTCATGTATTGACAACAAATAATTCGTTTATAATTTTGCGGCAACAAGCATCGATGCCGTCACAGGGCATGCAGCGCGAGCGATGTTGCATGCCGACAACACCACCAGCAAAAAGGAGGTTCATCATGTTCAGTCCCCGATTCTTTGGTCCCGCCGGCTTCGGTCCATTGCGCATGTTTGATGAACTGAGCCGCATGCGACGCAACATGGACCGTTTGATGGAAACCTATGGCGACCGGCCGGCCTATGCACCGAGCGCAGGTGTTTTTCCGGCCATCAATGTGAGTGAAAGCGACAGCCACTACACCCTTCGTGCGGAACTGCCCGGTGTGGGCGTCAATGACCTGGACATTACCGCCACAGGCAGGAATCTGACCATCTCCGGCGAACGCAAATTGGCGACGGAGGATGCATCGGCCCGTTACCACCGGCGTGAACGCGAAGGCGGACGCTTTTCCAGGGCGCTGGCCATGCCCGGCGACATTGATGCCGATCGCATTGAAGCGCGCATGGCCAACGGCATTCTTACCCTGAAAATACTCAAGGCCGAGTCGGCCAAGCCCCGTCGCATCCCCATCGGCAGCTAATGCCCCGTCAATGATGGAAAGGAGGAATCCGCCATGACCGAAACCACCAGCAACGAAATGAAAGTTCAGGAGAAGAAGGAGGTCGCCGCGCCGGCCGAACAAACCCGGCCGGGTGTCCTCTTCTCGCCCGATGTGGATATTTTCGAAACCGACCGGCAAATCACCCTTTTGGCCGATCTGCCGGGCGTTACGCCCGACCAGCTGACCATCGACCTGCGGGACGATGTCCTGACCATCACAGGAGATGTGCCATCAGCGGCCGGACCGGAGGAAAAAGCGCTTTTCACCGAATACGAAACCGGCCGTTACTACCGGCAATTCACCCTTTCGGAAGTGATCGACCAGGCCCGTATCGAGGCTCAGCTCAAGGATGGCGTACTGCGATTGAACCTGCCCAAAGTGGCCAAAGCCACACCACGCACGATCACCGTCAATGCCGGATAGGGACAATGGCAAGCGTACCGTTTTTCGGGGGCGGCTTACATCCACGGTTCAACGTGGTGCAAGCTGCCTCCCGTGACGGTTGGTACCGGCGCATCCGTTGAGAGCCGCCAAATGAATGACGACCCCGAGGTTCATCGGCATTGGATTCTCGACTTCGACCGATCAGCCCCCCAAACCTCCGGAAGTACACATCATTGCACACACCGTTTCATTCTTGTAACCGCAGACCGCTGAACGATCCGCGCGACGACACGCCACCCCCGGGCGCACCCATTGCCCAAGGGCGTCGGCACTTGCTCCACGCCGCCGCATGATGTATATATAGCCATTCTCCGCAACGGAAAGGCGGCAATCGGCGACAACCACCAGGGCTTCATTCTCTATTTCGGCACTTAATTTGCATACCCTGCATCCAGCCATCAACCGAAAGGATCGTCGCCCGCCGCAAGGCACGCGGACACCGGCAATCCGAAACAGGGAATGACAGCGCATGCAAGGATATCACCGAAGGGATTTTCTTAAAATTTCAATGGCCACACTGGCGGCAGCAATCTTGCCCCGCACGGCCTTGGCGGCGATTCAGGCAAGTGATGAACGCCGCACCCTCTCTTTTTACAACACCCACACCGGGGAACGCATCAAGACCTGTTATTTCGAAAACGGCGATTACTGCCCGGACGGCTTGGCCCGCATCAACCATGTTCTCCGGGACCATCGCACCGGCACAATTTCGGAGATCGATCCGCACCTCCTGGATCAACTACACGCCATCAAACGGAATGTGCAGACAGACCAGCCGTTCAGTGTGATCTCCGGCTACCGCTCCCCCCAAACCAATCGCCAACTGCGCCAAAACGGCGGCGCCGTGGCGCGCAAGAGCTTCCACACTATGGGCCAGGCCATCGACGTGCGGCTGCCCGGTCTGAGCACCCAACGGCTGCGCCGAATAGCCCTTGATTTGAAAGCAGGCGGCGTCGGTTACTATCCGCGCTCCGATTTCGTCCACCTGGATACCGGCCCTGTACGCAGCTGGTGATCCTGGCCGCCCTCCATCGGCAGACGTTGCCGTAACGCCCTGTCAAGGACGCGATCACGCTCGTAGATATCGTCACGGAACTGCAGCGTACCGTCCTCTTCCACCCAGGCCGTCATATACAGCAAATGAACCGGAATTCGGAAAGCGAGCGGCACCACGCGTCGTTGCCCAGCATCCAGGATCGATTGGATGGCGTCGTAGGTCCAGCGCGGGTTTTCCATCAGCAGATAATGGGCCAATGCGGCCGCATCTTCCACCCGGATACAACCGGAGCTGAAGTCCCGTTTCGATCGTGCGAACAAACCGCGCCCGGGTGTGTCGTGCAGAAATACCGCGAACTTGTTGGGCATCATGAATTGAATCCGTCCCAAGGCGTTCATCGGCCCCGGGGCCTGCACCAGGCGAAAGGGAAATCGCTTGGCGTGATAGGCGTGCCAATCGATCTCCCACGGATCAATGGCCGGGCTGTCGGCGTCCCACCCGCGATAGATCCGAATACCTTGGGTCTCCAGGTAGGTCACGTCCTGCTGGATGCGCGGCAGCATGTCTTCCACCGCGATGGTATGCGGCACGTTCCATTGGGGATTGAACACCACATGGGTCAGGGGGGCACTGAAGACCGGTGTCTGTCGATGGGGCCGGCCCACCACCACCCGCTGCCGCATGGTCACTTGTCCGTCTTGCACCACCCGCAGATTGAAATCGGCCGTGTTGACCACAATGTACCGATCCCCCAGGTCATTGGGCAACCAGCGCCAACGCTCCAGATTGAGTTCGATCCGGCGTACCCTTTCCTGCACCGTCACATTCAGCGCCCGCAGGGTGTTGCCCCCCACCAATCCGTCCGATACCAGTCCGTGGCGCTTTTGGAATCGGACCACCGCCGCCCGCAGATCCTCATCGAAGATCTCGGGCGCCTCGGGCCACGCTTCGGCCGGCAAATCGCCACCGATGATCAACCGATGCCGCAACACCAGGACCCGTGCATCCTGGTCTCCACTGCGCATGGTGGGCCCGACCGGTATGAGGGGCCAGCCACCCTCCAGCGCCAAGTCTCGCATGGCCTGCAACGCGACCCGTAAACCGCGGTAACCGGCATGCAAAGGCCGTATATCGTCAAGGAACCGGTGGATCCGATTTGCCGACACCCCCTCCTGCAACATTTCCAACAGATCGATGGCGGTTTCACTCAGCACCCAGTCGGCGTGCAGGGTTTCCGGATTGACGCGACCCCGCGCCAGATGGGCGCCGAGCAACAGAAAGGCATCGGTCAGGAGAAGATCGATATCGGCCCATGCGGCCGGCGCCGCTTCCAGGCTTGTGCCTTGATCGCGCTGCAGGGCGGCCAACAATCCCGACACCGCATCCAGGTGATAGTCGCCGGGATGCAACCCGTCCGCCTCCGCCTGTCGAAGCTCACGCATCAGAACATAGGCCGCGGGACCCAACCCTCGATCGTCCAACCATACGGGCACATGGTCCCGCGCGGCATAGAAATCGGGAATCCACCGGATGCCGCACACCAACTCACCACGACAATGAAAGCCCTCCGCGCTGTCCCGCTGGGCGATCAGGTCCCGCAACCGGCCAGCCACCGCCGCCAAAGGCGCCTCGGATTGCGCGCCGGCCGACGTCGCCGCAAGACCGGCCCCCACCAGCACAAGGAGCCCCCAAAGCGCGGCCAGCGGCCAGCGGCGCTGTCTGAGCGCACCCCCTGCGGGTGCCGCCTTCCCACCGTTATCCATCACAATCACATCCACACCCCGCTTACCACACCTCCGGATACCCGATATCCACGAAAGCATTTTCCATTTTGGCCTTATGCCCGCGCTCCATGGCGGCCAACTCGAAGAACACCTTCTGCTGCGCCGCGTCGGTGCACGCCTCGGCCAACCGGGTGTAACGCTGCATGGCGGCCTCCTCCTTTTTCATGGCCAGGGCGATGGCATCGGCGGGCGACATATCCATGGACAAGGGCGGCGAAGATATCACCGTTTCGGCCACATGGTAATCGAGCACCGTCGGAAAATGGATCGCCATATCCTCCTTTTCCCGAAACCCTTCCAAAATCTTGCGATGCATCCCCTCCTCATCGGCCAACGCGCTGAACAGCTCATTCAGAAAGGGGCTCTGCACCTTTTCGGCCACCTCCTTGTAGAACCGTTGCGCCTCGATTTCGCCTTCAATGGCATCATCAAGAATGTCGCGATAGGTCTGCTTGTCCATAAACATGGCCTCCCTTTGGTGTGTCCGAATGGTTCCGCCTTGCCCACTGCCGTCATTTCCATTCTAACAACGTCGGCGAATCTGTCCACTATGATATTCGGTAAAGCGAGGGTGGTGGCCTTGGTGGGCAGTTTTAAGTTTTAAGTGTTAAGTGTTAAGTTGAAGGAATTCTGCCGGTTAGAGTTGGTTGGATGGAGTGGATTGCACTTACTACCCAACTTCGCGATCCTCAACCGACCCATCTGTGCCACCGGATATCCCACGGGCCGGCGGGCCGACCCGGACGATCTTTTCCGGGCCGAGCAAGATGGCCAGCCAGCGGGTGTCCGGCCGACTGTCAAGGGCGATTTTGGCGGTGATGGTCAAGGGTACGGAGAGCAGCATGCCCACGGGCCCCAGCACCCAGCCCCAGAACAGTAGAGAAAGAAAGACCACCAGGGTGGAAAGGCCCAGGCCGCGGCCCATGAAACGCGGTTCGACCACACTGCCGATGATCACATTGACCGCTGCAAACCCGCCGGTGGTCAGCAGCGCCGGGGCCAGGCCATCCTGCACCAGAGCCAGCAACACCGGCGGTACGGCGGCGATGATGGAGCCGATATTGGGCACGAAATTCAAACCGAAAGCCAACAACCCCCACAACAAGGCATAATCCACGCCCAATACGGTCAGCCAAAGGGCGATAATGACCCCCGTGGCCAGGCTGACCCATGTTTTGATGGCCACATACCGTTTGACATCGTTCAAAAATCCCTCCCAGCGCGCCAAGGAGGCGTCGGGATTGCCCATGATCGTCTTGATTTTGGCCGGAAAACTGGCGGCCTCCAACAACATGAACAGCACTGTCATCAGAATCAGAAAACCGTTGGTGAGCACATTGCCTAGGCTGTTGAGCAGGGTGCCCGCCAAGCGCATGGCGGCGCCGGGATCGAAGATGCGGTCCAGGGCCAAGGCGCTTGCATCGACCCCATGTCCGTCCAGCCATGCCAGCGTCCCCTTGGTCTGTTGCGCGATCTTTTCCTGGTAGGCGGGCAAGTCGCGGGAAAAATCGCTCACCGACTGCCCCACCAGGGCGGCCAACAGGGTGATGACCACCACCATGGCCACCACCACGATGAACAAGGACAAGAAGGGGGGAACCCCCTTGCGCTGCAACCAGAACATGGGCGCCGCGCTGATAATGGCGATGAAGGCGGCCAGCAGAAAAGGCACCAGGATCACGGTGGCGGCTTTCATGCCGGCCACCACCACCACGAAGGCGGCCAACGTCAACAGCACTTCCGATGTACGCACTTTTCCCTCCCCACTACTGTACGCTGGGCATCATGTGGATGGCCAGCCAAACCGTCTCCTGGTCGGGGTCCGTCCAGGAGACGCGGTGTTTCGTCCGGGCGGGGATGCGCACCCAATCACCGGGGCCCATGGCGACCGGGGCGGCGCATCCGGCGAAGACCAGCTCCGCGGCGCCCTTGATGACCACGACCCACTCATCCCATTCCTGGTCATACCAGAAACCGGCCTCGGACCGATGGCCGCGGGAGACAATCCGCTCGATGCGGGTCCTCCCGTCGGCCCACATGGTTTGCAACCACTCCTCGGGCAGATCTGCGGGAATCCCTTCAAACAGATTGCCTCTGTTCCAGCTGCTCATGTCGTATCCTCCATCCGCCCGACCAGCAATTGCAAGGACAAACCGCCGTGCACCAACGGGAAGGGTTGCAGCAAATAAGGCAAGGCGCTCTCCAGTAAACCGTCGGGCGCCAGCAAGGCCACATCCCAACCGCGAAAATCGCGTTGCAGCTTGCTCAGCAAGCGCCGGTAATAGGCCAAGGGATCGGCGGCCGGGGACAACCGGCGGCCATAGGGTGGATTGAGCACCACAAGGCCGGGTATGGCACCAGGGCCGGCCGATACCTCCGGAACCATTCCGAAAAAATCGCGGCAGGCCACGCGCACCGCATCGGCCAAGCCGTTGGCGGCCACACAGGCGGAAAGTTGGCGGCACGCCGTCTCATCCAAATCGGAAGCCAGGATCAGGGGCTGCGACAGTACCCGCTGCTGCATCGCCGCCATTTTCAGCAAATGGCGCCAGCGGGACGGCTGGAAAGCGGGCCACTGCATGAAGGCGAAGGATCGACGACTGCCCGGCGCCACCTTTTTGGCCATCAGGGCCGCTTCCAGGGAGAAAGTGCCGGCTCCGCACATGGGATCGAGCAAAGGTCGGCCCGGATCGTAGCCGGCCATCCGCAAAACGGCCGCCGCCAGGTTCTCGCGCAACGGCGCCCGGGCGCCATGGGTCTTTAATCCGCGACGGTACAGATGCTCGCCGCTGCTGTCCAGCGAGACCGTCGCCCGATCGTCCTCCAGGCGAATCAACAAGGTCTGCCCCGACCCCCCGGACAAGGGCACCGCTTGCGCCTGCCAGCGGCTTGCCACCGCCGCGGCCGCCCGCTGGGCCAGCGCACCGGTGTGGTAGAGCCGGGATCCGCGGGCCACCGCTTTGCATTGCGGTACGCAGCCGGACGGCAGGTAGTGTTCCCAGGCCACCGCCGCGCACTGTTTCTCCAGTTGCCTGAAGTTGGTCGCCTTGAAGGCCGTCACCCGCAACCAGATCCGAACGGCGGTACGCAGGTGCAGATTGGCACGGTAGAGATCGATCAACCGACCACTGAATGCCACACCGCCGGCCGTTTCGCCTTCGACCCGGATGGTGTCCGAAAGCGCGGCCAATTCCGCGGCGCACACCTTCTCGGCACCCGGCGCGGTCACCGCAAGCATTTGATGCCGGGGGGCGATCACATGCCGCTTGATCTGTTTGTCCAATCGTACGGCAGCCATCTGCCTGCATATCCGAGGTTTGAAAAGCTCTTGATTAAGCCCGGCATCGATAATAGAGTGGGCGCTGATTGCTGGTGCCTTATCAGCCGCCCGCGCATTTGTAAACGACTTGTACCCCGACCCTGAAACCCCGGTGACCCGACACACATCGACCCATGAGCAAGGTATTCATCCGACAAGCTGGCTACGATCCGCCCCTTCTGCGACAGCGCATCGACGAGATGCTCGACAGCATGGGGCCGAACTGGATCGCGCCGGGCACCCGCGTGCTGATCAAGCCCAACCTGCTGCTGCCGGCGGCACCGGACAAAGGCATCGTCACCCATCCGCATGTCGTCCGGGCGGTTGCGGCGCATGTCCTCGACAAAGGCGCCCGGGTGCAGATATCGGACAGCTCCGGCACGGGCAGCTTCCGCAAGGTGGTCACCGAAACCCGCTACAAAGAGGTCCTGGAAGGGCTGGATGTCACCCTCACCCCCTTCGAAGCCTCGGTGGATGCCGACATCGGCGAGCCCTACGGCCGGATCCCCATCGCCCGGGACGCCATGGAAGCCGACCTGGTGATCAACCTGGCCAAACTCAAGACCCATGCCCAGATGTATCTCACACTGGGCGTGAAGAACATCTTCGGCTGCATCGTGGGATTGCGCAAACCCGAATGGCACATGCGCGCGGGGGTGGACCGGCGGCGCTTCGCCCGGCTGCTGGTGCAGATTCACCAGGCCGTGCGGCCCGCCTTCACCATCGTGGACGGCATTCTGGCCTTGGAAGGCCAGGGGCCGGGGCGCAGCGGCCAACCGAGGCAACTGGGACTGCTGGTGGGCGGCGCCAACACCCATGCGGTGGACAAAACCATCTGCACGTTGCTGGGCCTGGCGCCTGAGGCGCTGCTCACCTACGCCGAGGCACGGGCAATGGATCTGTTCGACGGCCAGGTGCATGTCAACGGCGATCTGAAGATCATCCCCGATTTCCGATTTCCCGCCCTGCACTCCCTTAGCCTGGGCACCGAAACCCTCAGCCGCTTCATGCGTCGCTACGTCATTCAGAAACCGGTGGCCGACAACCACCTTTGCAAATTGTGCGGCGAGTGCTGGAAGATCTGCCCGGCAACCGCCATCTCCCATAACACCCGCGGCGTGATCTTCGACTACGACCGGTGCATCCGCTGTTATTGCTGCATTGAAGTGTGTCCCCACGCGGCCATCCACGCCAGGGAACCCTTGCTGGGCAGGGTACGGCGACACTTGATCCGGGATTGAGGTGCGTGCCGCCCACACCCTTTTTACCCAACGCCGAGGGCAATCGTCTTCATCACCAAGAAGAAAGGAAGGTAATGCATGGCAGGAGTAAACAAAGTCATCATCGTCGGCAATCTGGGCCAGGATCCTGAAATCCGATACATGTCCGACGGCACCGCCGTGGCCAACTTCAGTGTCGCCACCTCGATGACCTGGAAAGACAAACAAACCGGTGAAAAGAGAGAACTCACCGAATGGCACCGCATCGTCGCCTGGCGGGCCTTGGGCGAGCTTTGCGGCAAGTATCTCTCCAAGGGGCGGCAGGTTTACGTGGAAGGCCGGCTGCAAACCCGATCCTGGGAGAAGGACGGCGTCACGCGCTACACCACGGAGATCGTGGCCAACGAGGTGCAGTTTCTGGGCAGTCGCGACGACGGCGCCCGCGGTCGCAACGACGGCGGCCGAGGCCGCCCTGCCGGCAATCGCAGCGGCTATCCCGATGAGGACCGGGGCTATCCCGAGCCCCCGATGGCCGATACCCGCGATGACGACATCCCTTTCTAACACAAGGTGACCCAGTGATTATCTTCTCCATGACCACCGACCGAAACACCGGACCTGACTTGAATCACTGCCGGACCCCATAAAAATGCCGCTGGATGCGACCGCCCCATCGGCCGCATCCAGCGGTATCCAAAGAAAACCATCCATGCCGCGCTGCCGGCTTGCCCCTCACTCCGTCACGACGGCATCGCACACATACCGCTGCACCGGATCAACACATTCATACACCGGCCGAAGGTCACCATCGAATGCAACCCGCCCATCCCCGGCCTGCAACCGCCCGCAATACGCCGCCTCCAATCGCAGCACCCGCTTCAGATCGGCATCGGCCCAAATCCCCACTTGCAAAGACCGAGTCGAAGAAAATTCAATGGCGGCCCGAGTTACAGAGCAGGCCAGGCATCGCGAGCTACACCCGATGGGCTCGCTCGCCTGCCCTGCCTCTATAACTCGGAAACGTACCAGCTTTAAGTTAATGAATTCTGCCGTTTAGATGTGTGTGCGGAAGTGGGGTGTCGGGGTGGCACCGGCAACTGGTTGCCGAAGGCCAGGAGGTTTTTCCCAAAAGCGACGTCAACCGTACACCCATCACCCTGTTCAACAGATACCGGGCGGCAGAGCTGAACTGCCAGGGCGGTCTTGTACCCTAGTGACCGAACCAGCGGCAACCGGATGGCTTGTGCATGTGGCATGAACGCTATCAACCTTGCCGGTGGCGAAAGTGATGCACATAACCTCTTGTTGCTGCGCCACACTGGCAACCAGTTGCCAGTGCCACCCGCGGGCAGAACCACCGCCAAGCAAAGCGATGATACTTGTCAGCGCAATAGTTGCCAAATGACCACCCATACGAATGCGTTTTCGATGCATGAGGTTCCATTCTAAGGCAGTCGGGCATGCCTTTTGGGCAATCGCATGTAGAAATCAAGTGAAAGTATTTTGATCAGACAGCCATTGTCACACGCCGAGGGCCCTGGCGGGCCAGTTTTAAGTTTACCGTTTAAAGTTTTAAGTTGATGAATTCTATCGATTATATGGGGTTGAAAGGTTGCATCAATCGATTATGATGGTGATCATGCGCAACCCCTTACAGCGGCCTCGACCATAAAGGGTCTTTTTCCAGGGTAAAAGTGACATTGCATGTTCTCGCACGGAGGCGGGTGGGTCGGGGGGTGGGTGATGCAATGCGTGCAGGCACATAGGGGCCGTTATGGGGTGGGCGCAGGGCGTTCGGCCCGCACCTGTTTGAGCGCAGCGAGTTGTGCGGGCCGCCCGGAGCCCACCCCATTACGGCCC